>NZ_JAXCLA010000001.1:0-929483 GCF_034043675.1 Roseateles agri
CTCGTTGTTCTTCTTCATCGCTCGACGCCACTGCAGTCGCGGAGCCAGCGGAGATCCTAAGCAGGATGGTCGACGCGTCGATCGTCAGGGGTCAAGTCTTGCTTGACTCTTGGGGAAGCCCTTGTAGATCTAGCTGAGCCGCGAGCAGCGGCTGGGAACAGAGGGCCAGAATGAAATGACGGCCCGCAGAGGCCAGCCGTTGCGAGTCGACTCGGGCGCAGAGCTAGACAGAGCCATCGCTGACCTCATAGAACGACGAATCTCGGACCACCTGCGCCAGCACTGCGTCAATGACTACTGAAGTGAAGTCGGAGCCGATAGGTCTCTTGTCCTCTGGGAGTTCTTCGGACAGATGAAGTACATCGCGTCCATCCGTATACAGCCAATACCCGAAAGACCGAAAAGGCGGCCTTGGCCCCACCTGAAGGCCAACCACCGCCTCATAGAACGCGCGGACTTCCTCCATGAGCTGTCGCTGCAAGCGAAAGTTGTAGTGGGCGATTCCGTGTATTGGCATTGTGTTGTGCGACCTCGGCAGAATCAGCGCCCACCCGAAGACGAGCCCGGCAGCGGCGTGGCCACGACGATCTCGACGGCCTGCTGTTGCGTGAAGCCCTTCTTCAGCAGCGACTCGTAGAGGTTGTGCTTGAAGACGGCGATGCGTTCGGCAGTCTCGGGTTTCACCGCGGCAGCGAGTTGCGCCTCGACCATCGCGCTGGTCATCTGTGCCATTGCCGGAGCCATCGCGCCCATCGAGGCCTGCATCATCTGCTGCATGTGCTCGGGCGACATCGGCTTCGGTGCCGGCGGCGCAGGAGGGGCCATAGGAGCCGGTGGCGCGGGCGGCTGTGCGGCAGCGATCAGCGGGAGGGCGAATGCGGCGATCAGGACGAGACGCTTCATGTGACGCAACAGGACAAGTGGAAAGAGCCACAGCCTAGCCTGGCCATGTTGCTGAGATGCATGCATGACGCCCCATGAAAAAAGGCGGCCGGAGCCGCCTTTGTCGCGCTTCTTACTTGCTTACTTGCGTGCCGGCGGCACGTCCGTGCACGACCCATGCGCCACTTCCGCCGCCAGGCCGATCGACTCGCCGAGCGTCGGGTGCGGGTGGATGGTCTTGCCGATGTCTACGGCGTCAGCGCCCATCTCGATGGCCAGGGCGATCTCGCCGATCATGTCGCCAGCGTGCGTGCCGACGATGCCGCCGCCGACGATGCGGTGCGTCTCCTCGTCGAACAGCAGCTTGGTGAAGCCCTCGTCGCGGCCGTTGGCGATGGCGCGGCCGGAGGCGGACCACGGCAGCAGGCCCTTCTTGACCTTGATGCCCTTGGCCTTGGCTTCGTCTTCAGTCAGGCCCACCCAGGCCACTTCGGGGTCGGTGTAGGCCACGCTCGGGATCACGCGGGCGTCGAACTGGCTCTTGGCCAGCTTGTCGTCGCCCAGCAGTTCGCCGGCGATGACCTCGGCGGCCACGTGGCCCTCGTGCACCGCCTTGTGCGCCAGCATCGGCTGGCCCACCAGGTCGCCGATGGCGAAGATGTGGGGCACGTTGGTGCGCATCTGCACGTCGACCGGGATGAAGCCGCGGTCGGTGACGGCGACGCCGGCCTTGTCGGCGCCGATCTTCTTGCCGTTGGGCGTGCGGCCCACGGCCTGCAGCACCAGGTCGTAGAGCTGCGGTTCCTTCGGGGCACCCTCGCCTTCGAAGGTGACCTTGATGCCCTCGGGCGTCGCTTCGGCGGCCACCGTCTTCGTGTTCAACATGATGTTGTCGAAGCGCGGGGCGTTCATCTTCTGCCAGACCTTGACGAGGTCGCGGTCGGCGCCGGTCATCAGCGTGGGCAGCATTTCGACGACGTCCAGGCGCGCGCCCAAGGTCGAGTAGACGGTGCCCATCTCCAGGCCGATGATGCCGCCGCCAACGATCAGCATGCGTTTGGGCGCGGTGCTCAGTTCCAGCGCGCCGGTCGAGTCGATGACACGCGGGTCCTTGGGCATGAAGGGCAGGCTCACCGCCTGCGAACCGGCGGCGATGATCAGCTTCTTGAAGTTGACGGTCTGTGTCTTGCCCGTGCGCTCCTGGCCTGCGCCCGTGGTTTCCTCGACGCTCAGGTGGTTCGGATCGACCAGCGAGCCGTAGCCGCGGATCACCGTCACCTTGCGCATCTTGGCCATCATCGCGAGGCCGCCGGTGAGCTTGCCGACGACCTTCTGCTTGTGCTTGAGCAGCTTGGGCAGTTCGACGGTGGGCTCACCGAACTCGACGCCGAGGTCGGCGAAGTGCTTGACCTCGTCCATCACGGCCGCCACGTGCAGCAGCGCCTTCGACGGGATGCAGCCGACGTTGAGGCAGACGCCGCCGAGCGTCGTATAGCGCTCGACGATGGCGACCTTCAGGCCCAGGTCCGCAGCGCGGAAGGCGGCCGAGTAGCCGCCAGGGCCGCCGCCGAGCACGACCACGTCGAAGGACTGGTCGGCGCTGCCGGTGTAAGTGGCGGCCGCCGGGGCGGGAGCCGCCGCGACTGGCGCCGGAGCCTGGGCTGCAGGCGCGGCGGCTGCAGGAGCCGCTGCTGCAGCTTCGCCGCTGGCTTCCAGCGTCAGCACCACCGAGCCCTGCTTGACCTTGTCGCCGACCTTGACGCTGACTTCCTTGACCACACCGGCCGCGCTCGACGGGATCTCCATCGAGGCCTTGTCGCTCTCGACGGTGATCAGGCTCTGCTCGACCTTGACCGTGTCGCCGGCCTTCACCAGCACCTCGATCACGCCGACTTCATCGAAATCGCCGATGTCCGGCACCTTGACTTCAATCGTTGCCATGTCATCGGTCCTTTCAGAGGGCGATGCGGCGGAAGTCCGCCAGCAGCGACGCGAAGTAGACGTTGAAGCGTGCGGCGGCAGCGCCGTCGATCACGCGGTGGTCCCAGCTCAGCGACAGCGGCAGGATCAGGCGCGGCACGAACTGCTTGCCGTCCCAGACCGGCTGGGTGCTGCTCTTGCAGACGCCCATGATCGCCACCTCAGGCGCGTTGATGATCGGCGTGAAGTAGGTGCCGCCGATGCCGCCCAGCGACGAGATCGAGAAGCAGCCGCCGGTCATGTCGGCCGGGCCCAGCTTGCCGTCGCGCGCCTTCTTGGCCAGCTCGCTCATCTCCTGGCTGATCTGGAAGATGCCCTTCTTGTCGCAGTCACGGATGACCGGCACGACCAGGCCGTTCGGCGTGTCCGCTGCGAAGCCGATGTGGAAGTAGTTCTTCAGCACCAGCGTGCCGTCGCCGTCCAGCGAGGCATTGAACTCGGGGAACTTCTTGAGCGCGGCGACGGTGGCCTTGATCATGAAGGCCAGCATCGTGACCTTGATGCCGCTCTTCTCGTTCTCCTTGTTCAGCTGGACGCGGAAGGCTTCCAGCTCGGTGATGTCGGCGTCGTCGTGGTTGGTGACGTGCGGGATCGTGACCCAGTTGCGGTGCAGGTTGGCGCCGGAGATCTTCTTGATCCGCGACATCTCCTTGCGCTCGACCGGGCCGAACTTCTCGAAGTCCACCTTGGGCCAGGGCAGCAGGCCGGGGAAGGCACCGCCCGACGAAGCAGCCGCACCGGCTGCGGGCGCGGACGCCTTCTGCGCGGAGGTCTGGATGGCGCCGGCCATCACGCCCTTGACGAAGGATTGCAGGTCGCTCTCGACGATGCGGCCCTTGGCGCCGGAGCCCTTGACCTCGGCCAGCGGCACGCCCAGTTCGCGCGCCAGCTTGCGGATGCTGGGCGAGGCGTGGGGCAGCTTGCCGGTGGGAGCGGTCGGCTCATGGGCGGGCAGCGAGGCCGTCGGCGCAACGCGCTCGGCAGCCGGCGCGCTGGCAGGCACCGCCTGCGCGGGTGCGGGAGCCGGTGCCGCGGCAGCCGCGGCAGGCGCGCCGCCAGCCGCTTCGAGGACCGCCAGCAGCGAGCCCTTGCTGACCTTGTCGCCGACCTTGACCTTCAGCTCCTTGAGGACGCCGGCGTGCGAGGACGGGATCTCCATCGAGGCCTTGTCGCTCTCGACGGTGATCAGGCTCTGCTCGACCTTCACGGTGTCGCCGGGCTTGACCATCACCTCGATCACCGCGACCTCGTCGAAGTCGCCGATGTCCGGCACGACGATGTCGACCGTGCCGCCGCCGGCCACCGGTGCGGCCGGAGCAGCAACGGGCGCAGCAGCCACCGGAGCGGGTGCGGGCGCAGCCGCGGCGGGAGCCGGGGCAGCCGGTGCGGGGGCCGCAGCCTCGCCGGCCGTCTCCAGCACGAGCACCACGCTGCCTTCCTTGACCGTGTCGCCGACCTTGACCTTCAGCTCCTTGACCACGCCCGCCGCGCTGGACGGGATCTCCATCGAGGCCTTGTCGCTCTCGACGGTGATCAGGCTCTGTTCCACCTTCACCGTATCACCGGGCTTGACCAGCAGTTCGATGACGCCGACGCCATCGAAATCGCCGATGTCCGGCACCTTCACTTCAAGCAATGCCATGTTCTTGTCTCCGTAGAAACTCAGCGTTAGGCGCTGAACTTACGCGTAAAGCGGGTTGATCTTGTCGGCGTTGATGCCGTACTTGGCAATGGCGTCGGCCACCTTCTGCGCCGGCACCTTGCCTTCATCGGCCAGCGACTTGAGCGCGGCGACGACGATGTAGTGGCGGTTGATCTCGAAGTGCTCGCGCAGCTTGGAGCGGAAGTCCGAGCGGCCAAAGCCGTCGGTGCCCAGCACCTTGTAGGTGCGGCCGGCCGGGATGAAGGCGCGGATCTGCTCCGCGTAGTTCTTCATGTAGTCGGTGGACGCGATCACCGGACCCTGGACCTTGCTCAGTTGCTGCGTCACGTAAGGCACGCAGGCGAGTTCGGTCGGGTGCAGCAGGTTCCAGCGCTCGGCGTTCTGGCCGTCGCGGGCCAGTTCGTTGAAGCTCGGGCAGCTCCAGACGTTGGCGCCCACGCCCCACTCCTCTTCCAGCAGCTTCTTGGCCGCCTGGCTTTCGCGCAGGATCGTGCCGGAGCCCAGCAGGTTGACCGTGACGGCCGAGCCTTGCTGCGCCTCTTCCAGCAGGTACATGCCCTTGAGGATCTGCTCCTCGGTGCCGGCCTTCAGGCCCGGCATCGGGTAGTTCTCGTTCAGCAGGGTCAGGTAGAAGTAGACGTTCTCCTGGTTCTCGACCATGCGCTTCAGGCCCGAGTGCAGGATCACCGCCACTTCGTGCGCGAAGGTCGGGTCGTAGCTGATGCAGTTCGGGATGGTGGCGGCCAGGATGTGGCTGTGGCCGTCCTCGTGCTGCAGGCCTTCGCCGTTCAGCGTCGTACGGCCCGACGTGCCGCCCAGCAGGAAGCCGCGGGCCTGCATGTCGCCCGCCGCCCAGGCCAGGTCGCCGATGCGCTGGAAGCCGAACATCGAGTAGTAGACGAAGAACGGGATCATCACGCGGTTGTTCGTCGAGTACGACGTCGCCGCGGCGATCCACGAGGCCATGCCGCCGGCCTCGTTGATGCCTTCCTGCAGGACCTGGCCGGCCTTGTCCTCGCGGTAGTACATCACCTGGTCCTTGTCGACCGGGGTGTAGTTCTGGCCCGCAGGGTTGTAGATGCCGATCTGGCGGAACAGGCCTTCCATGCCGAAGGTGCGCGCCTCGTCGACGAGGATGGGCACCGTGCGCGGGCCGAGGTCCTTGTCGCGCAGCAGCTGCGTGAGGAAGCGGCCGAAGGCCTGGGTCGTCGAGATCTCGCGGCCCTCGGCGGTCGGGTCGAGCACGGCCTGGAAGGCGGCCAGCTCGGGCACCTTCAGGCTCTCGTCGGTCTTCGGGCGGCGCTTGGGCAGATAGCCGCCCAGTGCATTGCGGCGCTCGTGCAGGTACTTCAGTTCCTGCGAGCCCTCGGGCGGCTGGTAGAACGGCACGTTCGGCAGGTCCGCGTCGCTGACCGGGATGTTGAAGCGGTCGCGCATCTCGCGGATGTCGTCGTCCTGCAGCTTCTTGGTCTGGTGGGCGGTGTTCTTGCCTTCACCGATCTTGCCCATGCCGTAGCCCTTGACGGTCTTGATCAGCATGACGGTCGGCTGGCCGACGGTGTTCACCGCGCGGTGGTAGGCGGCGTAGACCTTCTGCGGATCGTGGCCGCCGCGCTGCAGGCGCCAGATGTCCTCGTCGCTCATCTTCGCGACCATCTCCAGCAGCTTGGGGTGGCGGCCGAAGAAGTTCTTGCGGACGAAGGCGCCGTCATTGGCCTTGAAGGCCTGGTAGTCGCCGTCGACCGTGTCCATCATGACCTTGCGCAGGATGCCGTCCTTGTCGCGAGCCAGCAGCGGATCCCAGTAGGAACCCCAGACGAGCTTGATGACGTTCCAGCCGGCGCCGCGGAACTCGCCTTCCAGTTCCTGGATGATCTTGCCGTTGCCGCGCACCGGGCCGTCCAGGCGCTGCAGGTTGCAGTTGACGACGAAGATCAGGTTGTCCAGCTTTTCGCGCGCGGCCAGGCCGATGGCGCCCAGCGATTCCGGCTCGTCCATCTCGCCGTCGCCCAGGAAGACCCACACCTTGCGCTTGCTCGTGTCGGCGATGCCGCGGGCGTGCAGGTACTTCAGGAAGCGCGCCTGGTAGATCGCCATCAAGGGGCCCAGGCCCATCGAGACGGTGGGGAACTGCCAGAACTCGGGCATCAGCTTCGGGTGCGGGTAGCTGGACAGGCCCTTGCCGTCCACTTCCTGGCGGAAGTTCAGCAGCTGTTCCTCGGTGATGCGACCTTCCATGAAGGCGCGGGCGTAGATGCCGGGCGCGCTGTGGCCCTGGATGTAGAGCAGGTCGCCGCCGTGCACGCCATCGTCGCCGTGCCAGAAGTGGTTGAAGCCGCAGCCCAGCATGGTCGCCAGCGAGGCGAAGCTGGAGATGTGGCCGCCGAGGTCGCCGCCGTCGTCCGGGTGCAGGCGATTGGCCTTCACGACCATCGCCATCGCGTTCCAGCGCATGATCGCGCGCAGGCGTTCCTCGATCTCGATATTGCCGGGGAAGCGCTCTTCCTGGTCCGTCGGGATCGTGTTGACGTAGGCGGTGGTGGCGCTGAACGGCACGTCAATGCCGGCCTGGCGCGCGTGATCGATCAGGGTATTCAGCAGGAAGTGGCCGCGGTCGCCGCCTTCCTCGCCGATGACGGCGGACAGCGCGTCCAGCCATTCACGGGTTTCTTGCGGATCGGCGTCGTTCGGGGCGGCGCCAAGGAACTCTGTCGGTTGGGCGGACATGGGTCGTCTCCTGCTTTTGGAAGGGCTCTCGGAAAGGTGCGCGGGAGTGTCTCACAAGTCTTCAGCACTTCCAAATGGCGCAAGTGATTTTCAAATTGTGAAATGAGGGAAGGTCCGCAGCGGGGTCTCCTCCATGCCGCTCGATAATTCAGTTATGCCTTTGTCGATCGATTTCCGCGGCGTCGCCCGCCGTCAACTGCTTCCCTTGCAGCGCATCGTCGCCGGCTGGTGGCGGCGCCAGTCCCCCGCGCGCCAGGACCGCTTCGCGACGCTGGGCCCGCTGATCTCCGTGCTGCTGTTCCTGGCGGCGATCATTTCCGCCTTCTGGTACCTGCGCAACGAGGAAATCGAACGCGAGACCGAGGCCGTCAAGCGCGACACCGAGATCGCCCAGCAGCAGATCCGCCTGCGCCTGATCGAGAACCAGGAACAACTGGTGCGGCTCGCCCGCGAGATCGGCACCCGCACCGTCGACACGCGCGAGTTCGCCGCCCAGGCCCGCGCGCTCGTCCGCGAGCGGCCCGAGCTGACCGAGGTCGACTGGATCGGCAACCACCGCGACCGCCGTGCCTACGTCAGCGCCGGCGGCTACCAGGACGACAGCCTGGTGCCCAACGAGAACAGCAGCGACCCCTCGCTGCCGCTGGCCAACCAGTCGAGCCCCCCCGAACTGGCCTTCCTGGCCGCCCGCGAGCGCCGCCAGCCGGTCTATTCGCTGCCCTTCGCCGACACCAGCGGCACGACGGTGTTCCAGATCCACGTGCCGCTGGTGGACCGCAGCGGCTTCTCCGGCGTGCTGATCGCGGAGTACAGCGTCGAGGCGCTGCTGCGCCATGCGGTGCCTTCGGAGGTGGCGACGCGGCATGCGATCGTCGTGCTCGACGGCCGCGAGCAGGTCGTCTCCAGCACCGTCACGCCGATGCCGGGCCAGCGCATCCAGCGCGCCTCGATCATCCACGACGTGCCGCTGGCACCAGCGCTGAACGGCCTGGTGCTGCGCGGCCAGGGCTACCGCACCTCGATCGGCCTGATCTCCAACACGCTGTTCTGGATGGTCGTCGCGCTGTCGGTGCTCACCGTCTGGATGCTGCTGGGCACCTGGCGCCACATGCGCCGGCGCCTGCAGATCCAGACCGCGCTGGCCAGCGAGACCAACTTCCGCCGCGCGATGGAGAATTCCATGCTGACCGGCATGCGGGCGATGGACATGGAGTCGCGTATCTCCTACGTGAACCCGGCCTTCTGTGCGATGACCGGTTTCTCCGAGGCCGAGCTGATCGGGCGCAAGCCGCCCTTCCCCTATTGGCCGACCGACCGCTACGAGGAGAACGCCCGCCTGCAGCAGCAGGAAGTGCAGGGCCGCAGCCCGGCCGGCGGTGCCGAGGTGCGCGTGATGCGCAAGGACGGCACGATCTTCGACGCGCGCATGTATGTCTCGCCGCTGGTCGACAGCAAGGGCAAGCAGAGCGGCTGGATGGCCTCGATCACCAACATCACCGAGGCCAAGCGCGTGCGCGACCAGTTGAGCGCCTCGCACGAGCGCTTCACGACGGTGCTGGAAGGCTTGGACGCCGCCGTGTCGGTGCTTTCGGTACAGCAGGGCGAGCTGCTGTTCGCCAACCGCTCCTACCGGCTCTGGTTCGGCGCCGATCCGGCCGGCCACGCCTTGCTGGCCGGCGGCCCGCTGGCGGCCCGCGCCAACATCCCCGCGGAGATCGACGAAGAGATCGACGACTACACCGGCCTGCCCACGCAGGCGCTGACCGAGGCCGGCTCCGACCCGCGCGAGGTCTACGTCGAATCGCTGGAGATGTGGTTCGACGTCCGCTCCCGCTACCTGCAGTGGACCGACGGGCGCCTGGCGCAGATGCTGATCGCCACCGACATCACCGTGCGCCGCCGCGCCGAGGCGCTGGCCGCCCAGCAGGCCGAGAAGGCCCAGGTCACCAGCCGCCTGATGACGATGGGCGAGATGGCCTCCTCGGTCGCCCACGAGCTGAACCAGCCGCTGACCGCGATCACCAACTACTGCAACGGCATGGTCAGCCGCGTGCGCGGCGACAGCATCCAGAAGGACGACCTGCTCTCCGCGCTGGAGAAAACCGCCAAGCAGGCGCAGCGGGCGGGCCAGATCATTCACCGCATCCGCAACTTCGTGAAGCGCAGCGAGCCGCAGCGCCAGGCCGCGCAGGCCGCCGACATCGTCGAGGACGCGGTGGAACTCGCCGGCATCGAGCTGCGCCGGCGCAGCGTGGCGATCCACACCTATGTGGCGCAGCGCCTGCCGCAGCTGATGGTCGACCCGATCCTGATCGAGCAGGTGCTGATGAACCTGCTGAAGAACGCCGCCGAGGCCATCGACAACGCCTCGCTGCCGGCCAGCCGCCGGCACATCGAGCTGCGTGTGGTGCCCAAGCACACCCCCGAGTTGGGCGGGCACATCGAATTCAGCGTCACCGACATGGGCCCCGGCCTGCCCGAGGAAGTGATCTCCCGGATGTACGAGGCCTTTTTCTCGACCAAGGCCGACGGCATGGGCATCGGCCTAGGGTTATGCCGGTCCATCGTCGAGTCCCACCAGGGCCGGATCCGGGCGGAGAACTTATACAATGCTTCCGCTATCGTGGGATGTCGGTTCGCCTTCACCATCCCGGTAGACATCTCCCGCGCCGACCCGGGCGGGGGCGCCCCCGCAGTGAACTTACAAGCGACACCATGAGCCTGATTCCGAAGAAGGGTAACGTCTACGTCGTCGATGACGACGAGGCCGTCCGAGACTCCCTGCAATGGTTGCTCGAGGGCAAGGACTACCGGGTCAAGTGCTTCGACTCGGCCGAATCCTTCCTCAGCCGCTACGACCCTCGCGAAGTCGCCTGTCTGATCGCCGACATCCGCATGGACGGCATGAGCGGCCTGGAGCTGCAGGATCGCCTGATCGAGCGCCGCAGCCCGCTGCCGGTCGTCTTCATCACCGGCCATGGCGACGTGCCGATGGCCGTGCAGACGATGAAGAAGGGCGCGATGGACTTCATCGAGAAGCCCTTCAAGGAAGACGAACTGCTCGCGCTGGTGGAGCGCATGCTGGACCAGGCCCGCAACGCCTTCAGCACGCACCAGGAAGCCGCCAGCCGCGACGCCCTGCTGTCGCGCCTGACGACCCGCGAGGCGCAGGTGCTGGAGCGCATCGTCGCCGGCCGCCTGAACAAGCAGATCGCCGACGACCTCGGCATCAGCATCAAGACGGTGGAGGCGCACCGCGCCAACATCATGGAAAAGCTCAACGCCAACACGGTGGCCGATCTGCTGAAGATCGCGCTGGGTGCCCCGGCGAAAGTCTGAATCTGAATCGTCCCCACGAGGCCGCTGAATGCGGCCTCGTTGCATTTCTGGAGTAGCTCTGATGACCGCACAACTGATCGACGGCAACGCCCTCAGCAAACAAGTCCGCGCCGAAGTCGCACAACGCGCCGCCGCGCTGACGGCCAAGGGCGTCAAGCCGGGCCTCGCGGTCGTCCTCGTCGGCGACAACCCGGCCAGCCAGGTCTACGTCCGCAACAAGGTCAAGGCCTGCGAGGAAGCGGGCATGCACTCGGTGCTGGAGAAGTACGAGGCGACGATGACCGAGGCCGAACTGCTGGCCCGCGTCGAGGCGCTGAACAACGATCCCGCCATCCACGGCGTCCTGGTCCAGCTGCCGCTGCCCAAGCACATCGACGACCACAAGGTCATCGAGGCGATCTCGCCGGCCAAGGACGTGGACGGCTTCCACGTCTCCAGCGCCGGCGCGCTGATGGTGGGCGAGCCGGGTTTCAAGGCCTGCACGCCCTACGGCTGCATGAAGATGCTGGAAAGCATCGGCATGAAGAACCTGCGCGGCAAGCACGCGGTCGTGATCGGCCGCAGCAACATCGTCGGCAAGCCGATGGCGATGATGCTCTTGCAGGCGGACGCCACCGTCACCATCTGCCACAGTGGCACCGCGGACCTGGGCGCCATCACCCGCCAGGCCGACGTGATCGTGGCCGCCGTCGGCAAGCGCAATGTGCTGACGGCGGACATGGTCAAGCCCGGTGCCGTCGTGATCGACGTGGGCATGAACCGCAACGACGAAGGCAAGCTCTGCGGCGACGTGGACTTCGACGGCGTCAAAGAGGTCGCCGGCTACATCACCCCGGTGCCTGGCGGCGTCGGCCCGATGACGATCACGATGCTCCTGGTGAACACGATGGAATCCGCCGAACGCACCGTCCGCTGAACGAGGAAGTTATGAGCCTGACCGACAACCCCCTGCTGTCCACCGCCCCGCTGCCGCTGTTCGGCTCGATCAAGCCCGAGCACGTCGCCCCGGCGATCACCGAACTGCTGGCCGCCGCCGACCAGGCGCTGACGGCCGCCACCTCGGCCGCGGTGCCGGCCGATTACGACGCCATGCAAGCCGCGCTGGACGTGCCCTGCGAGCGGCTTGGCGTGGCCTGGGGTGCCGTCGGCCACATGAACGCCGTGGCAGACACGCCCGAGCTGCGCGAGGCCTACAACTCGATGCTGCCGGCCGTCACCGAGTTCTACACGCGGCTGGGCGCCAGCGAAGATCTTTACGCCAAGTACAAGGCCATCGATGCCAAGCCGCTGAACGCCGCGCGCCAGCAGGCGCTGCGCCACGCGCTGCGCGACTTCGTGCTCGGCGGCGCCGAGCTGCAGGGCGAGGCCAAGGCGCGCTTCGCCGCGATCCAGGAGCGCAGCGCCGAGCTGAGCCAGAAGTTCTCCGAGCATGTGATGGACGCCACCGACGGCTTCGCCTACTACGCGACGCTGGAGGAACTGGCCGGCGTGCCGGCCGATGCCGTCGAGGCCGCGCGCGCTGCCGCCCAGGCCGAGGGCAAGGACGGCCACAAGATCACGCTGCACTTCCCCAGCTATTTCCCGGTGATGCAGTACGGTACCGACCGCAAGCTGCGCGAGACGCTCTACACCGCCTACGTCACCCGCGCCAGCGAGATCGGCGCCAAGCCCGAGCTGGACAACTCCGCGCTGATGCAGGAGTTGCTGATGCTGCGCCAGGAAGAGGCGCAGCTGCTGGGCCTGAAGAACTTTGCCGAGGCCTCGCTGGTCGCCAAGATGGCCAGCTCGCCCGAGCAGGTGCTGAGCTTCCTGCGCGACCTGGCCGCCCGCGCGCGGCCTTTTGCCGAGAAGGACCTGGCCGAACTGCGCGAGTTCGCCGCAGCCGAATTGGGTTTGAGCGACATGCAGTCCTGGGATGTGAGCTACGCCTCCGAGAAGCTGAAGGAGGCCCGCTACGCCTTCAGCGACCAGGAGGTGCGCCAGTACTTCACCGCGCCGCGCGTGCTGCAAGGCCTGTTCGACATCATCGAGCGCCTGTTCGACGTGAAGATCGTCGAGCAAGCCAATGCCGAGTTGTGGCACGAGTCGGTCAAGTTCTACCGTCTGGAGCGCAAGGGGCAACTGGTCGCCCAGTTCTACCTCGACCTCTACGCCCGCAACGGCAAGCGCCCCGGCGCCTGGATGGACGACGTGCGCGGCCGCTGGGCCAAGCCGGACGGCACGCAACAGACGCCCGTCGCCCAGCTGGTCTGCAACTTCACCTCGCCGGTCGGTGACAAGCCGGCGCTGCTGACGCACGACGACGTCACCACCCTCTTTCACGAATTCGGCCACGGCCTGCATCACATGCTGACCCAGGTCAGCGAGCGCGGCGTCGCGGGCATCAGCGGCGTGGAGTGGGATGCCGTCGAGCTACCCAGCCAGTTCATGGAGAACTTCTGCTGGGAGTGGGAGGTGCTGCAGCAGCTCACCGCCCACGTCGACACCGGCGCCCCGCTGCCGCGCGAGCTGTTCGACAAGATGACCGCCGCTAAGAACTTCCAGAGCGGCCTGATGACCCTGCGCCAGATCGAGTTCGCGCTGTTCGACATGCGCCTGCACGCCGAGCCCGGGACCGAGGCGCAGATCCAGGACGTGATCGACGAAGTCCGCCAGGAAGTCGCCGTGATGGTCCCGCCGGCCTTCAACCGCATGCAGCACAGCTTCAGCCACATCTTCGCGGGCGGCTACGCGGCGGGCTATTACAGCTACAAGTGGGCGGAGCTGCTGAGTGCCGACGCGTGGAGCGCCTTCGAGGAAGAAGGCGTGTTCAACGCCGCCACCGGCCAGCGCTACCTGCACAACATCCTCGAAGTCGGCGGCTCGCGCGACGCGATCGACAACTTCAAGGCCTTCCGCGGACGCGAGCCGACGATCGACGCGCTGCTGCGGCATCAGGGCATGGCCTGATCAGGCCAGGCGGGTGAAATCCATCCGCCAGTTGTTCTCCCAGCTGCGGCCGCCGTCGATCGAGTAGGCCTGGGTCCAGCGCGCCGCGTCCGTGCCCAGGCGCTCCCAGACGAAGCGCACCAGCGCCGTGTGCCCGCTGTCTTCCTCGATGCCGTAGAACTCGCCGCGGTCACCGCACCAGCCGCCGTGCACCGGCGGGTACAGCTTGCCGGTGCGGCTGTTGACCCAGTAGATCGCCCACTGCTTCGTCGCCATGTCCAGCGTGCGCATCGTCGCGCCGGCGAAGCCCTCGGACTCGCAACTGAGTTCGTCGAAGCTGATCTGCCCGCCCATGTGCGACCAGGCTTGCTGGACGCCGTGGAATTCGCGCCAATCGGTCGTGTTGCCCTGTAAGCGCGTCATCAGCCGGGTATTGCGCACCGCCCAGCGGCCGACGAGGAAATCGAAATCGCCAGGACGGCCGACGAAGGCGCGCGGTGCTGCATCGAGTTGCAAGGCCGAGCGCGTGGTGGGCTGCAGCCGCAGTACCTGCGGCGTCCAAGGCGCCAACATCGCCGCATCGAAGTCACCACGCACGCGCAGCAGCCAGACCGCATGCCGCTCGCCCTCGCGGACCGGCAGGCGCGGGAAGTTGTTCGGTGTCGGGTCGGTGATCCAGCGGCCGACCAGTTCGCCGTCCAGGTTCGCCGTCAGCACCGCGTCGATCGCGGTGGCGTCGGCCTCGGTCTGGATCACGCAATCGACGCAGACGAACATTCGCCCGGCTCCGCTCGCTTTCGGCACGGGCGCGCCGAAGGGCTTGAGCAGCAGCACGTCGTCCGAATTGATCATCGTCGCGTTGGCCGCGGTGCGATGCTGTTGCCACACCGGGCCGGTGTAGAAGCGCGCCAGCGCCTCGGGCCGCGCGGCCATGTCGAAAAAGCCGCGCAGCCAGACGAAGCGGTCGGGCCGGTCCATGTCGGTGAACAGGCCTGGCAGCGTGATGCCGCAGTCCTGCTGGGCCTCGATGAACTCGCGCTCGAACAGCGCGATCAGCTCGTCGCGGCGACCGGGGTGCAAGGTGTAGTTGCGCAGCTCGAAGACGGTGGGGGTGAAGCTCATGGCGGATCTCCTGGAAAAGTGGCCATGCTGATCTCCAAACCCTGACAAGGCCTGTCACCCTTTCCCGGCAGAATCGAGGAACGATGCAAGCCAGCCGCCTCCTCTCGATCCTGATGCTGCTGCAGGGCCGCGGCCGCGTGTCGGCCCAGGCGCTGGCGCGCGAGCTGGAAGTCTCGGTGCGGACGATCTACCGCGACGTCGATCGTCTCAGCGCCTCCGGCGTGCCGATCTGGGCCGACACCGGCCGCAACGGCGGCTTCCAGCTGCGCGAGGGCTGGCGCACCAAGCTCGACGGCCTGACCGCGCCCGAGGCGCAGGCGATGTTCCTCGCCGGCCTGCCCGGGCCAGCTGCGGACCTCGGCCTCGGCGAGGCGCTGGCTTCCGCCCAGCTGAAGCTGCGCGCGGCGCTGCCGCCCGAATGGCAGGACGATGCGCAGCGCGTCGGCACGCGCTTCCACCTCGATCCGGTCGACTGGTACCGCGACGCGCCGCCGGTCGACCACCTGGGCGTGATCGCCCGCGCCGTGTGGCAGGCCGAGCGCATCGCCATCCGCTACGACAGCTGGCAGGGCGAGACACCACGCCGCGAGCTGGAGCCGCTGGGCCTGGTGCTGAAGGCGGGCATCTGGTACGTGATCGCGCGCAGCTCGGCCGCCAGGCCGGCGCGCACCTATCGGCTGCAGAGCATCCTGGAACTGCAGGCCCTGGGCGAGCCGTTCAAGCGCCCGCGCAGCTTCGACCTGGCCGGCTACTGGCGCGAATCGACCCGCCGCTTCGAGGCCGAGCTGTACCGGGGCGAGGCGCGTCTCTCGGTCAGCGCGCGCGGGCTGAGATTGCTGACGCATGACTTCAGCAGCGCCGTCGCCGAGGCAGCACGGCGCAGCGCGAAGCCCGATCCCGAGCGCGAGGGCTGGTCGCAGCTGCGCATCCCCATCGAATCCGCCGAGCACGCGGCCGGCCAGTTGCTGCGGCTCGGCCCGGATGCGCTGGTGCTCGGCCCGAAGGACCTGCGCGAGCGCATGGTCGGCCTGGCGGCGCGGCTGGCCGCGCTGTACGCGTGAATCAGGCGCGCGAATCCTGCGGCGAGCGCGCCCGGAACCAGTCGGCGATGCCTGTCATGTGCGGCTCGAACGGCCCCGGCACGCTGAGGTTCAGCACACCGGCGCGCTGCGCGCCACGGTTCTCGAAATCGTGCGGCACGCCACCGGGCACCAGCACGAAGGCGCCCTTCGGGCAGTCGAACCACTGCACGTCGACGCGCAGGCTCATCACGCCCTCGATCACGTAGAACACGTCGTCCTCCGGGTGCTGGTGCGTGCCGGGCCCGCGCGTGTGCGGCTCCAGCCACCATTCGGAGATCGAGTACTTCGAAGCGGTCTCCGCCTCATCGGCCTTGAACACGGCCGCAAGCGGGCCCATCGGCCAGGCCCGGCCCTCGCCGGGCATCAGCACGATGGGACGGCGCGGCGGCGCATCCGGCGGCTGGCCGATCTGCGCCGCATAACGACCCAGCGAGCGCTGGTAGCGCGGCAGCAGCGGTGCCAGCGCGCCGATCGCCAGAGCCGCGGCTTCGCGCTCACGGCCGAGGTCGATCCAGGCCAGCGCGAGGAATCCGCGCAGCGCGGCGCTCAGCTCGTCGTCGGGCTGCTCGCGCAGTTCGGCCTCCAGCGCGTCCGCGGCGCGCTGCGGCTCGCCGAGGCTGCGCAGCGAACTGGCCCGCTGGATCACCGTGCGGCGGCGGCGCAGGCCCGTCACGCCGGCGGCCAGCGCGGCTTCGTACAAGGGCACGGCTTCGGCGGGGCGACCGGTGGAATCGAGTGCAGCACCCCGCTCGAACAGCGCGGCCGGATGACTGGCGCCCAGCTCGGCCAGCAGCACATCGAGGCCGACGATGAAGTCGCCCGGCGGCTGCGCGTCCAGCGTGGCCCAATGCGCTGCCAGGCGAGCTTCCCACGCGGGGTCAGGTGTTGCGATGTCGCCCATCAATCGCTCCTCGATCGATCCTCACAGGTCCAGCGCCGGCCGATGCTCCTCGCGCGACACGAACTGCCAGCGGCCGATGAACACCGCCGCCAGCAGCGCGCCGGCCATGATGCCCAGCACCACCTTCAGCGCCGACACCCATTCGGCCCCGAAGGCGCCGAACATGCTCGCCCGCACACCCTTGACGACCCAGGTGAAGGGCAGCCACGGGCTGATGCTGCGGAAGAAGGGGCCGTTCAGCTCCACCGGGAAGACGCCGCCGGCGGACGAGAGCTGCAGGATCAGCAGGATCAGCGCCAGCGCCTTGCCGGCGTCGCCGAAGGCGCGCGTCAGCACGACGATGATCAGCATGAAGGTGATCGAGGCCGCGCCGGTCATCAGCGCCAGCGCCGGCAGGTTCGCGACGTGGATGTGCAGCACCTGCATCAGCATGGCCAGCACGACCGCGCTCTGCATCAGCACGATCACGCCCGGCAGCGCCAGCTTGCCCAGCACCTGCGCCAGCGGCGAGGCGCCGCGCGCGCTCTCGGGCAGGCGCCGCATGTGGAAGACGAAGGCGGTCATCACGGCGCCCAGCCACAGCGTGATCGGCAGGATGTTGGGCGTAAAGCCGGTGCCGTTGTTGGGCACCGGCGCGTCGATCTCCACATGCGGCGTCACCGACGCCGCCAGGCCCTTCGGGTCGCCTTCGAGCCCGGGGGTGTCGGGCAGGGATTCGGCCAGCAGGTCGAGCCCGGCGACGAGCTGGTGGGCGCCGGTGCGCAGCTTGTCCAGGCCGCCATCCAGGCCCCGGGCGCCGCTGGCCAGTGCGGTGCCACCGGCCGACAGTTCGTTCAGCCGCCCGTCGGCCGGCAGCCGCGCGGTGATGGTGCCGAGCGCGCCGCCCAGGCTGTTCACGCCGTCGACCAGCGCCGTCACGCCGATGCCCATCTTCTGGCCGCCCTCGGCCAGCTTCACTTCCGCGGCGTGGGCCTGCTGCAGGCCCTGGCTCAGCAGCAGCCCGCCATCGGCCAGCTGCGAGGCGCCGGCCGAGACACGTTCGCCGACGAAAAGGATGTCCTTGCTCTCGTCGCGCATCTGCACGGCGCCCTCGGTCAGGCGCACGGCGCCCTTGTGCAACTCGTCCAGCCCGCGCACCAGCTCGGCACGGCCGGCGGCCAGCTGCGCGCTGCCGTTCTTCAAGGCCTGCAGGTCCTGCGCCGGCGGGCGGCGACTCTCGATCTCGCGCAGCGCGGCGCCGAGTTGCTTGACACCCTCGCCCAGCTGCGCCACGGCCGAGGCGTACTGGCCGCTGCCGCCGGCGACCTTGGCCGAGCCGTCCTTGGCCGTGGCGATCCCCTTGTCCAGCTCCAGCGCGCCGCTGCGCAGCCGGGCCACGCCCTCACGCAGCCGGCCGAGGCTCTGGCGCGCGCTCTCGCTGCTGCCGAGCACCAGCGACCAGCGCTTCTCGTTCAGGGTCTCGTTGACCTGGTGGCCCAGCTCGGCCGCGAAGCGCTTGGCCAGGCCCGCGCCGGTGTAGTTGTTGCCCTCGGAAGCGAACACGATCAGTTGCCCGCCGCCGCTGCGCAAACCCGGCACCGCGTTGGCGCTGAAGTCGCGCGGGATGATCAGCGCGAAGGCCGTGCCGCCGGCGCGCACCGCATCGCGCGCGGCGTCCTCGTCGCGCGAAACGACGAAGCCGAAGGTGCGCTTGGCCACCAGGCTGTCGGCCAGCTCCCGACCCAGGTTGACCTGCTGGCCCGCGTAGTCGAAACCTTCATCAAGATTGACGATGGCCACCGGCAGCGCGCTGGCGCGGCCGTAGGGATCCCAGACGCTGGACAGGTAGATGAACGCGTACAGCGAAGGGATCAGCAGGATGCCCAGCACCGAGATGCCGAGCTTCGGGAAGCGCAGGAACAGGCCTGCCTCCGCGCCAGCGATCGCCGTTGCATCCCGAAACAAGCGCATGGATCCCCATCAGAAAGAAGGCAAAACCGGCTTATCGCACAAATGGCGCAAGTCAGCAGGCCGACAGAATGGGGAAAAGGAACAGGGTCAGGTCTTGCCAGGTCGGATCAATGCCCGCCGCCAAGGTAGGCGGCCTTCACGGCCGGATCGTCGCGCAGCTTGGCTGCGGGCCCGTGGACCGAGATGCGACCGTTCTCCAGCACGTAGCCGTAGTCGGCCACGGCCAGCGCCGCGGCGGCGAACTGTTCCACCAGCAGCATGGTCACGCCCTGCTCCTTCAGCCGGCCGATGATCTTGAAGACCTCGTCGACGAGGATGGGCGCGAGGCCCATCGAGGGCTCGTCCAGCAGCACCAGCTCGGGGTTCAGCATCACCGCGCGGGCCATCGCAAGCATCTGCTGCTCACCGCCGGAGAGCGTGCCCGCCAGCTGTGTGCGGCGCTCCTTCAGGCGGGGAAACAGCTCCATCGCCTTTTCCAGGTCGGCATCGACGTCGCCCTTGGGCCGCGCGCCGGTGTAGCGCGGGAAGGCGCCCAGGCGCAGGTTGTCGACCACGCTCATCGTCGCGAACACGCGCCGGCCCTCGGGCGAATGCGCAAGGCCCAGGCGGGCTATTGTGTAGCTCTCCAGCCCGTCGATGCGCTTGCCGTTCAGCGTGATCTCGCCCGCGGTGGGGCGGATCATGCCGCTGACCGCGCGCATCGTCGTCGTCTTGCCGGCGCCGTTGGAGCCGATCAGCGTCACCACCTGGCCCTTGGGCACCTCGATGCCGATGCCGTGCAGGACCTGGACCTTGCCGTAGCCGGCGCTGAGATTCTTGATCGTCAACATAACTCGTTATCCCAGCGTCAAGCGGCCTGGCCGCCGAGGTAGGCCTCGATGACCTTCTCGTTGGCCTGCACCGCGGCGGGTTCGCCTTCCGCGATCTTCTGGCCGAAATCCAGCACCGAGACGGTGTCGCACAGGCTCATCACGACGTCCATGTGGTGCTCGATCAGGATCACGGTGACGCCGGTCTCGCGGATCTTCTTGATGATGGCCAGCAGCTCGGCGATGTCCGGCGCGGTGAGGCCGGCAGCGGGTTCGTCCAGCAGCAGCAGCTCCGGGTCCAGCGCCAGCGCGCGGGCGATCTCCAGCAGGCGCTGGCGACCGTAGGGCAGGTTGCGCGCCTCCTCGCCGGCCACGTCGGCCAGGCCTACGAACTCCAGCAGCGCCAGCGCGCGGGCAGCGTTCGCACGGCGCTCGCGCTTGAAGCCGGGCAGCGACAGCGCGACCTGCAGCAGGTTGGACTTGTACGCATGGTGCAGGCCGACCTGGACGTTCTGCAGCGCGGTCATCTCGCCGAACAGCTGCACGTTCTGGAAGGTCCGCGCGATGCCCGACAGCGCGATCTGCGAGGAACTGCGGCCGTTGACCTCGCGGCCCTTGAACGCGACGGTGCCGGCCGTGGGCATGTAGATGCCGGTCAGCACATTCATCATCGTGCTCTTGCCCGAGCCGTTGGGGCCGATCAGGCCGTGGATGGTGCCGCGCTTCACGTTCAGGTCGACCTGGTTCAGCGCCTTCAGGCCGCCGAACTGCATCAGCACCTGCTTCGCGTCGAGCAGGGTCTCGCCGCTGCCGGCCGCCTGCACGGTGAGCGCCTGGGCCTGCAGGCCGTCGGCCGCGGCCGCGCGGGCCTCGGCGGCGGCAGCCGCGGCGCCGGTGCGCAGGTTCAGCGCCACGCGCAGGAAGCCGACGATGCCGTCCTGCAGGTAGTAGACGATGAACAGCGTGATCAGGCCGTAGATCGTCAGCCGCCAGTCGGCCAGGCCGCTCAGCGTGAAGGACACCAGCGCCAGCGCGATGCTTCCGACCACCGGCACGGCCGCGGCCTTCACCGTCATCTTGCCGCGCCGGATCGCCACGCCCACCGACACCAGCACCAGCAGCGCCAGCACCGAGGCGACGACGCGGAACTGGCCGATGTCGTCCAGCAGGTTGGGCAGCATCACGAGGATGGTGGCGCCGATCAGCGAGCCCGCGCGGGACTTGCGCCCGCCCATGATTACCGCCAGCAGGAACAGCACCGTCAGCTCGAAGTTGTAGGTGTTCGGCGAGATGTACTGCTCCGAGTAGGCATAGAGCCCGCCCGCCAGGCCCGCCAGGCCCGCGCTGATGACGAAGGCATAGACCTTGTAGCGGTAGACCGAGACGCCCATGCAGTCCGAAGCCACCGGGCTGCCGCGCAGCGCCTCGAAGGTGCGGCCCAGGTGCGAGTGCAGCACCCGGTCGACGAAGACCAGCGAGGCCAGCATCAGCACCGCGACGAGCCAGAAGAACTCGCGCTCGTCGAGCTGGTGCGTCAGCAGCATCGGCCGGCTCAGCGTGATGCCCATCGGACCGGAGGTCAGGAAGTCCATCTCGTTGATCAGGATCTGAATGATGGTGCCGAAGGCCAGGGTCACCATCGCCAGATAAGGCCCTGTGACCCGCAGCGCCGGCAGCGCCAGCAGCGCGCCGAAGATCGCCGTGATGGCGATGGCCGCGGCCAGGCACACCAGCACCGGCGCACCGAGGTGCATCGTCAAGGTGCCGATCACGTAGGCGCCGACGCCGAACAGGCCGGCATGGCCCAGCGACACCTGCCCGGTGTAGCCGACGACGATGTCCAGCCCGAACAGCACGATCGCGTAGATCATGATCGTGACGAGCAGGTGGATGTAGTACGGGTTCGTGACCGCCAGCGGGAAGGCAGCCAGCAGCGCGACGCCCGCGACCGCTGCGATGAGGTTCTTCGTCTTCATGGGGCGTCTTAAACCTTCTTGATCGCGGTCTTGCCGAACAGGCCGGCCGGCTTGACGGCCAGCACGATCAGCAGCAGCACGAGGCCGGGAACGTCCTGGTAGCCGGTGGAGATGTAGAAGCCCGACAGCTTCTCGACGACGCCGAGGATGATGCCGCCCACGATGATGCCCATGCCGCTGGTCAGGCCGCCGATGATGGCCACCGCGAAGGCCTTCAGGCCCAGCGTGCCACCCATCTGCGCGCCGGCCAGCGTGATCGGTGCGACCAGCACGCCGGCCACCGCCGCCGTCATCGACGACAGCGCGTACGAGAAGGTGATGACGAACCCGGTGTTGATGCCCATCAGCTTGGCGGCGTCGCGGTCATTGAAGGTGGCCACCACCGCCTTGCCGTAGATCGAGCGGCGGTTGAACACTTCCACCGCCAGCATCATCAGGAGCGCGCCGAAGACGATCAGCAGCTCGCGCGGCAGCACGTTGGCGCCGAGGAAGCGCAGCGGTGCGTCGGGCAGCGGCGAGGGGAAGGGCATCTGGTCGCGGCCCCAGACGTTCTCAGCCACGTTCTTGAAGATGATGCCCAGCGCGATCGTGGACATGATCCAGCCGAACTCGCTCTTGATCTTGATCGCCGGCCGCACGCCGATGAACTCGACCACCATGCCCTGCAGCGCGCCGAACACGCACACGAGCGGCAGCACCAGCCAGTAGCTGACGCCGGCCGTGGTGAGCGAGAGCCCCACCAGCGCGCCGAGCATCAGCGCCTCGCCCTGGCCGAAGTTCAAGGTGTCGGAGGTGGCGAAGGTCAGCTGATAGCCGAACGCGATCACCGCGTAGATCATCCCCAGCGCGATGCCGCTGAAGATCAGTTGGGTCAGGATCTGGAGGTCCATGAGGCTCCTGGAATCAAAGCAAGTCCCGCCGAGCCTCGATGCGGGCTGGGCGGGACTTCATGTCAAAGCTCGCGAGCCTTACTTTTTGCCTTCGGCAGCGGCCTTTTGCTGGTCCTTGTCGTACGCGTAGACCACGCGGGCGCCCTTGACCTCGCCGAACACCGGGATGCTCGTGTCGATGGCGTCATGGTTGGTCTTCGTGAACGGCTTCTTGTACGTCGTCACGACGCCTTCCACCGGTGCCTTCAGGTCTTCCAGCGCAGCCTTGATCTTCGGGCCGTCGGTCGAGTTGGCCTGCTTGATCGCGGCGGCCAGCAGGTAGATCGAGTCGTAGCCCTGCGCGGCCGAGACCGGCGAATCCATGCGGCCGCCCTTCGGGTTGAAGGTCTTCAGGAAGGAGATGATGAAGCTCTGGCGCTTGGCGTTGGTCGGCTCCTGGATGAAGGTCTGCGGCATGCGCGCGCCTTCGCCGCCGGGGCCGGCGTTGTCGATGTAGTTGGCCATCGAGAGGGTCCACGAACCGACGATGGGCACCTTCCAGCCGATCTTGGTCATGCCGTTAGCCAGCTGGGCCAGCTCGGGGCCGATGCCGTAGGTCAGCACCGAGTCGGCGCCGGCGGCCTTGGCCTTCAGCAGCTGCGCGGTCATGTCGACGTCGCCGATGTTGAACTTCTCGTTGGCCACGGGCGTGATGCCCTTCTTCTCGAGCGCGGCGACCAGGTCCTTCTGGCCGAGCTGGCCGTAGTTGGTCGAGTCGGCCATGATCGCGACCTTCTTGAAGCCGCGGCGCGCGACTTCCTCGACGATCATCGGCGCCTGGATGCTGTCGTTGGCCGCGTTGCGGAACACGTAGTTCTCGGGTTCCTTGTCGAACTGGTGCGTGATCACGGAGCCGGTGGCGACGTTGTTCATCACCGGGATCTTGGCCTGCTGGTAGAAGCGCTGCGAGGCCAGCGCGACGCCGGTGTTGATGTAGCCGACGGTGGCGACGACCTTCTCGCGGTTGATCAGCTCCTGGGCGATCTGCACGCCGCGCTCGTTCTTGGCTTCGTCGTCGCGCTCGACCAGCTGGATCTGGCGACCCAGCACACCGCCGGCCGCATTGATCTCCTGCGCGGCCAGGCGCACGCCATCACGCATCGAGACGCCCATCGACGAGGAACCGCCGGTGTAGGGGCCGCTGACACCGATCTTGATCGGATCGGCGGCCAGCGCACCGGCGCTGAACGCAACGCCCAGTGCCAGGGCGGCCAGGGCAGCCACGGGGGAAAGCTTGAGAGCGGGGTGCTTGGTCGTCATCATTTGCCTCTTGAATTAATGCTTGTGTCTGATGTCTGGCCGGCGTCCGGACCGGCGCGGCCGATCAACGATGCCAGAGCACATCCTGCACGCAGTTCGGGCCTCTACGTACAGGTAAATCCCAGGGGTTGCCGCAGCCGCCTGCCCTCACGGGAGGCCTGGGGCCGATGCACCAGCAGCGGGCGCCGCGCTGTCGCAAAAGCGCACGGCTGTTGGCCTCGTGTCAGGTTTGCATGCTGGACTGCCGCTCCTGGGCGATTCCCGCCCGTGGCGGCGCGGCGAACAGGGCCTGCGCCTGATCCACCGGCAGCGCCTTCGCGAACAGCCAGCCCTGGCCGATGTGCACGCCCAGCTCCTGCAGCAGCTGCGCCTGCGACTCCTCCTCGACGCCTTCGGCCAGCACCTGCTTGTCCAGCGCCAGCGCGAGGCCGACGATGGTCCGCACGATCTCCACCGCCTCGCGGCCCGAGGCCAGGCGCATCACGAAGGAGCGGTCGATCTTCAAGGTGTCGAAGGGGAAGCGGTGCAAGTAGGCGAGCGACGAATAGCCGGTGCCGAAATCGTCGATCGAGATCTTGAAGCCCAGGGTGGCCAGCGTCTGCAGAACCAGCGCCGTGCGCTGCGGGTTGGACATCGCCATGCTCTCGGTCACCTCGAGCTTGATGCGGTGCGGGTCGATGCCGCCCAGCACGGCCAGCATCGCGCGCGCGTCGGCCTCCAGGTCGCCCTCGGTGAACTGCATGCCCGACAGGTTGACGGCGATCTCGCCGGTGAAGCCCAGCGCGTCCCAGCGCACGAGCTGGCGCGCCACCTCCTGCAAGGTCCAGCGGCCGAGCTCGACGATCTGCCCGCTCTCCTCGGCGAAGGGGATGAAGTCGCCCGGCATCACCATGCCGCGCGTCGGGTGAGGCCAGCGGATCAGCGCCTCGAAGCCCAGCAACTGCCGGTCCTTCAACCGCACCAGCGGCTGGTAGTAAAGGCGGAACTCGTCGCGCTCCAGCGCCAGCGCGATGTTCTCCTTCAGCCAGCGGCGCGAGTTCTCGACCAGCATCTCGGCCGGGTCGAACACGTGGATGTGGCCGCGCCGGTGCGCCTTGGCATGCGCCAGAGCCATCTCGGCGGCGCTCATCAGTTCCTCGGGCGACGTCAGCCCCTGCGAGGCGTGCGCCCAGCCGATGCTGCAGGTCAGCACCTGGCTGGTGAGGCCGACCTGGAAGGGCTGACGCATCTGCGCGAGCACCCAGTTCGCCAGCCGCGTCTCGTCGACGCCGCCGGCACCCAGCGGCACGGTGAACAGCAGGCCGAAGCGGTCGGCGCCGAGCCGCGCCACGTTCAGCGGCTGGCCGTCGCGGGTGCGCAGCCGGCGGCCGAGCTCGTGCAGCACCGAATCACCGGCGGCCGTGCCCTGCCCTTCGTTGAGCGCGCGGAAGGCGTCGATGTCCACCAGCACGACACCGGCCTGAGGCACCGCCGCGCTGCTGCCGGTGAATACCTGCGCCAGCCGCTCCAGGAAGGCGGCGCGGTTGGGCAGGCCGGTCAGGCGGTCGTGCAGCGCATCGAAGGTGATCTGGTGCTGGAGCTGGCGCTCCTGGCTGATGTCGGTGAGCGAGCCGGCCATGCGCAGCGGCTTGGCGGCGGAGTCGCGCGTGGCCACGCCACGCACCAGCAGCCAGACCTCGCCGCCGCCCTGGCGGAAGTTCAGCACATGGTTCAGCTGCTGGCTGCGCCCGGCCAGGTGCTCGGCCAGCGCGTCCTCGAACTGCTGGCGGCCGGCGATGTCCAGCTGCAGTGTCCAGGCGTTCATGTCGCGCGCCTGATCGTCGGACAGCCGCATCAGCCGCATCCAGCGGTCGGAGAAGTAGACCTCGCCGGAGGCGATGTCCCAGTCCCACATGCCGTCCTTGGCGCCCTGCAGCGCCAGCGCATAGCGCTGCTCGCTGGCGCGCAGCGCGTTCATCGCGCGGCGCCGGCGGGCCTGTTCGGCGCTGTTGCGCAGCATCAGCGCGCCCAGCGTCGCCATCGCCAGCGCCAGCAGCGGGAAGGTGGGCGAGAGGAACTGCTGTTGCGCGACGAGCAGCCACTGCAGGCCGCTGGCGATCAGCGCGACGATGCCGGCCAGCAGCAGCAGCGAGACCAGCGGGCGCAGCATCGCCACCAGGCACACCGCCAGCAGCGACAGCACCAGCAGCGCGATCAGCTCGGCCACCTGGCCCCAGGCCGGATGCTCCAGTACGCGGAAGCCCAGGATGTTGTCCACCACGGTGGCCAGCCGCTCGACGCCGGGCAAGCGCGCGTCGAAGGGCGAGGGCACCGTGTCGCCGCTGCCCAGGGCCACGGTGCCGATCAGCACGATGCGGTTCTTGAAACGCGCGCCCGGGATCTTGCCCTGCAGCACGTCGAGGAAGGAGATCGTGTCGATCGTCCCGCCCGGTCCGTAGTAGTCCAGCCACTGGCGCGACTGCAGATCCAGCGGAATGTGCAGCGGGCCCGCCACCACCTGGCGGCCGGCCTCGAACTGCACGTCTTTCCAGTCCACCCCCTGCGCCAGCGCGGCGATGCGCAGCGCCATCGACGGATACAGCTCACCGTCCAGCACCAGACCGGGCAGGTCGAAGCGGACAGCGCCGTCCGGCTCCGGCTTCACGGTGACGTGACCCAGCGCCACCGCCGCACGCGCCAGCTTCTCGATCGGCGGGACGGCGCGTTGCGGCTTCAACGGCGCGTTGGGCCCGCCCGCATCGCCCTTGATGCGGGTGAAGGTCTCGTCGAGCATCCAGCCCGGCACCTCGGTGCTCGCACCACGGACGTCGCTCTCCGGCAGGGCGAACGGGATCAGCACATTGCCGGCACGGTGCATCGCCGCGGCCAGCACGTCGTCGGAGGCCGGCGAGGGCCGCGCCGGCTGCAGGAACAAGGTGTCCATCGCGATCACTCGCGCGCCACCGGCCGACAGCCGCTCGATCACCTTCGCCACCTGCGCGCGATCCGGCGCGATCGTGCCGAGCGACTGCAGCGTGGCGTCGTCGATCGAGACGATCAGCATCGGGGCGGCCTGGCGGATCGGCCCGCGCCAGCCGAACTGGCTGTCCAGCGTCAGCCGCTCCAGGCGCTGCAGTCCCGGCACACGCTCGCGGTTGGCCCACATCACGAAGGCCAGCGCGCTGGCCAGCAGCGCCACGCAGAGGTACGCGGCCTGCAGCCGACGCTCGCGCTGGAGGCTGAGCGGGCTGTTCATCGAGCCGCGGTCAGTCGAAGCTCAGGCGGTCCTGTGTGCTCTTGATCCGCTCGGCGCTCCAGGCCGCGGACTCGGTGCAGCCGGTGAACTGGTTGCACTTCGTGCCGGCCTTCGGGCTGTCCAGCGACACGCGGCTGGGCTTGCGCGGATGCAGCGCACGCGTGGGCACCAGCAGCGCCTCGACGTCGACCTGGCCGGACTGCACGTTGACCTCGGTCTGCTGCTCGTTGTTGATCTCGACGACGAACTCGGTGCCGCGCACGGCCGTCACGGCGGTCGGCGTGCGGACCTCCCAGGAACCGGCGGTGGACGGCGCCACCTTCTGGCCCAGCAGGCCGGTTTCCAGCAGCAGCTTGGCGGCGATGCGCTTGTCGTCGGGCCCGACCTCGAACTTCTCGATCGTCAGGCTGGAGTTGTCGCCCAGCACCAGGGTGGAACCGTCACCGCAACGCAGGCGCACCCGGCCCTGCGCGCCGGTCTTCAGCACCGTGCCTTCGTCGAGCTTGTCGCCCTGCGCCAGTTCACGCCCCGCCGCGCTGGCCTGGCCGCGCACGGCCATGACCTCGCAGACCGGCGCCGCTGACGCCGAGAGGCAGGCCATCAGCGCCGCCAGACAAACCGAATGACCGACTACCGTTCCCATTGCCCGCTCCACTCTTACGTCTGATTACATGCTAGGGCGACCCTCGAACTAGGGCCCTAGGGCGAACCCTTCCTATCGGGTCGGCACATCATCTGCGCTACTGATTTGCGGGGGGTGGGCTGCGGTGCGCGCGACTCTCAGTTCTTGAAATCACCCACCGTGGAGATGACAAAACCGTCAGCCTTGACATGCCGCTTCCAGGCCGCGTTCGCCTGCTCCAAGGTCACCGCCTGCATGGCGGCGTCGCGGCGCGCCACGTCGGCCCAGGTCTCCTTCTCGTCGGACAGGTTCAGCAGCGCGCCGGCCAGCGCGCTGTCGCGTGCGCGGCTCTGGCGGTTGCCTTCGGCGATGTCGTGCTTGGCGCGGGCCAGTTCCTCGGCGGTGATGCCCTGGTCGGCCATGCGCTGCAGTTGTTCCTGCACGACGGCAATGACCTTGTCACGGTTCTGTGGAGCGAAGCTGCCGCCGATCACCAGCAGCGACTGCGTGCCGAAGCGCGGCACCGACAGCGAGCTGCCCACGCCGTAGCTCAGGCCCTCTTCGCGGCGCACGCGGGTGGAGATGCGGCTTTCCATCCCGCCGCCGCCGAACACGTGGTTGGCCAGCAGCAGCGCGAGGTAGTCCGGATCCTTGCGGTTCAGCGGGAATTCCAGCTGCATGCGCATCTGGGCGTTGGCCTTGTCGCGGGCGACGGCATCGAAGCGCTTGGCCGGGATGTCGGTCGCCTTGGATTCGTAGCGGACGAAGGGCGCGGCGGCCGGCTTCTTCCAGGCGCCGAAGAGCTGCTCGATCTGCGTGTCCAGCCCGTCCGGCAGCGCGCCCACCGCCGACACGCGCACGTCGTTGGCGGACACGTAGTCGGCGTAGAAGCGCTTGACGTCGTCCAAGGTCGTCGCCTTCAGGTCGTCCACCTGCTCGTCGACGCTGCGGATGTAGTCCGGGCTGTCGCGGCCGACGCCGCGGGTCGTGTTGTAGTAGCCGCGCACGGCCTCGCGGCGCAAGGTCTCCAGGTCCTGGCGCGAACCCTCCAGCCCGGCCAGGCCCGCGTTCTTCATTCGGTCGAAGGCGGCCTGCGGCAGCAGCGGCTGCTGCAGCACGTCGGCGGCGATCTTCAGCACCTCGGGCAGGGTGTCCTTCTCGGCATCGATGTTGACGGTGAGGCCCTGGTCGCTGCTGCTGATGTTCATCGAGGCCTTCAGGCGCTGCAGCGCGTCGGCCAGCTGCTGCTTGTCGTAGTGCGCGCTGCCCTCGGGCATCAGGTCGCCGACGAAATTGGTGCCGTGGCGCTTGAAGGTTTCGTTGCGCTCGCCCCAGCGCAGGGTGATGTCCAGGTCCACCGTGTTGCCGCGCGTCTGCTTGCGCAGCGTCGACAGCTCGATGCCGCTGGGCAGCTTCTGCACCTTGGTGCGCTCGGCCAGGTGTTCGGGCGTCGGGTCGAAGCGCTCGCCCTGCTCCACCTTGGGCGGGCCCTTCAGGTCGGCCAGGCGCTGCGCCAGCGGCGGCGCCGGCGGGATCTCGACGCGCTCGACAGACGTGGCCGGCAGGTAGCGGCCGAGCGTCCGGTTGGCCGGGCGCAGGTAGGCCTGGCGCACTCGGTCGACGTCGGCCAGCGTGACCTTGGGCAGGTCTTCCATCAGCTGGAACAGCAGGCGCCAGTCGCCGGCGCCCAGGCCCGAGATCTGCTGGATCAGCGCCTGCGGATTCTTCATCTGGTCGCGGTAGGACAGCAACGCCAGCTCGCGCACGCGGGCCAGTTCCTCCTCGGTGAAGGGCTTCGTGCCGCGGCCCTCGATCAGGTCGAGGAACTTCTTCTCGACGGCGGGCTCGTCCGCATCCGGCGGCAGCACCGCGAAGGCACGCATCAGGCCCGGCTCGATGCCGCCCAGGCCGCCCAGGCTGGCGCTGAGCGCGAGCTTGGGCTCCACCAGCTCCTTGTAGAGCTGGCCGCTGGGCTCCAGCGACATCAGCAGGCCCAGCACCAGCAGCGGCGCCGTGTCCTGCTGCGCCATCGCCGGGATGTGATACGCCGCCAGCAGCGCCGGCTGGCCGCCGACGCGACGCACGACGACCGTGCGCTCGCCGTCCTGCGCCGGCTCTACCGTGTAGGGCTGCGGCACCGGCTGCTTGGGATTGGGCAGCTTGGCGAACAGCGCCTGGATGCGCTTCAAGGTGGCGGCCTTGTCGAAGCGGCCGGCCACCATCAGCGTCGCGTTGTCGGGGCGGTAGTACAGGTGATAGAAGGCCTGGAGCTTCTCGATCGGCACGTTCTCGATATCGCTCTTCGGGCCGATCGTTGCGTGGCCGTAGGCGTTCCAGTCATAGGCCACCGCCTGCACGCGCTTGCTGAGCACCTGGAAGGGTTCGTTCTCGCCGCGCTCGAACTCGTTGCGCACGACGGTCATCTCCTTGTCCAGGTCGGCCTTGGCGATGAAGCTGTTCAGCATCCGGTCAGCCTCCAGCGACAGCGCGAAGTCCAGGGTGGCCGGATCGGCATTGAAGCTGGCGAAGTAGTTCGTGCGGTCGGCCGTCGTCGTGCCGTTGAAGCGCATGCCCTTCTGCGCGAACTCGGTGGCCACGTCCTTGTGCTTGGGCGTGCCCTTGAACATCAGATGCTCCAGCAGGTGGGCCATGCCGTACTCGCCCTGCGCCTCCTGGCGGCTGCCGACGCGGTAGGTGATGTTGACGGTGGTCGTGCTCTGCGCCTCGTCGGGGAACAGCAGCACCTGCAGGCCGTTGGCGAGGCGATATTCCTCGATGCCGCCCATCTCGCGGACGAAGGCGGGCGCGGTGGCCGCCGCCTTGGCGACCGCGGCCGGCGGCTGGGCAGGTTCCTTGGCGAAGCTCGGGCCGAAGGCCAGCGACAGGGCCAGCGCGATCAGGGTCAGGCGGTTCGGATGCATGGGTTCTCCGGAAAGGGATCGCGCATTCTGAGGCCGGCAGGCTGAGCCCTGCCTGAAGTCACCGGGCCAGGGCGTCCCGCACTCGATGGGCCGGCCATTGCGCCGCCAGCGCCAGCCCAGCCATCAGCCACAGCGGCGCGAAGGCCACCGTGCTGCTGGCCAGCAGGCCGAAGCCCAGCGGCATCGTCATGCTCATGCCGCTGGAGACCAGCATGCGCAGGCCCAGCGCCTGGCCGTGCCGGTCGGGCGGCGTGACCTGGTGCAGCGCCGACAGGATCATCGGCTGGTAGGAGCCCAGCGCCAGGCCCAGCACGGTGGAACCCACGAGCAGGCCCGGCGTGCCCGGCAGCCAGGCATAGACCAGCAGCACCGTCGCGACAATGGCCATCGCGCTGCGCAGCACCACCATCTCGTCCAGCCGCGCCGCCCAGCGGGCGATCACCAGCCGCACGACCACGGCCGCCGTCGCGAACGCGCCCAGCACCAGGCCGATGCTGGACGCCGACAGGCCCTTGGCATGGCCCACCACCGGCACGACGAAGCTGTGCGCGTCCCAGCAGGCGGTCAGCACGACGTTCAGCATCAGCAGGTTACGCAGGCCGTCGAGCCGCAGCAGGGCCCAGGCGGCGCGGGGCTTGCCGCCGGCCCCGGCCGGGTGGCCGCGCCTGGGCCGCCGCGGCACGAGCCGGCCCAGGCGCCAGGCGACGAAAGGGAGCAGCGCAGCGAAGGCGAAGGCAGCGCGCTCGCCGGCCGCGTCGATCAGCAGCCCGGCGATGACCGGCGCCGTCGCGTTCGAGAAGGCCGGGCCCAGCGCCACCCAGCTGAACACGCGCTTCAGCTCACCGGCGTCCTCGCCCATCAGACCCGCTTCGCGCTGGATCGCCACGGCCATGATGCCCACCGCACTGCCGCACAGCAGCGCCGCAGGGGCCAAGGTCCAGGGCGACGGCCAGGCCAGCGCGAGCAGCGCGCCGGCCAGGCCCATGCCCGCGCCGATCGACAGCGGCCGGTGCAGGCCGTGCGCATCGGCCTGCCGCCCGGCCCACAGCGAGAGCAGCACCGGCCCGGCCGCACCGAGGCTCATCAGCACGCCGACGGTCCATTCGCCATAGCCGTGATGCAGCAGCCACAGCGCGGCGCTGACGCGGGTGACCGCCATGCAGGCGTGTACGCCGACGAGGCTCAGAATCAGCCAGTGAAACCCGCGCTCGATCAGCGGGTGGGGCTGCCGGGTCATTCCTCGGTATCCGCCGCGCCGACGCCCAACTTCAGCAGCGCCAGTTCCTCCGGCAGCGACTCGACGTTCTTCAGCCGCCGGGACATCGCCCGCGTGCGCACCTCGGCCGCATCGATCGTGTTGCTGGCTTCCTCCAGCTTCTTCTTCGTCTTCGCCAGCACCTCGCCGAACTTGCCGAACTCGGTCTTCACCGCGCCCAGCACCTCCCAGACCTCGGACGAGCGTTTCTCCAGCGCCAGTGTGCGGAAGCCCATCTGCAGGCTGGTCAGCGTCGCCAGCAGGGTGGTCGGGCCGACCAGCATCACCTTGTGCTCGCGCTGCAGCGCCTCGACGAGGCCGGGCCGGCGCAGCGCCTCGGCGTAAAGCCCCTCGGTGGGCAGAAACAGAATGCCGAAGTCGGTCGTGTGCGGCGGGGCGACGTATTTCTCGCGGATCGTGCGCGCTTCCAGCCGCAGCCGCGCCTCGATCGCCCGGGCCGAGGCTTCGACCCCGGTCGCATCGGCGCGCTCCTGCGCATCCAGCAGGCGCTCGTAGTCCTCGCGCGGGAACTTGGCGTCGATCGGCAGCCACAGCGGCAGGCCGTCGTCGCGCTGGCCCGGCAGCGAGATGGCGAACTCGACCCGCTCGCTGCTGCCCGGAATCGTCGCCACATTGGCCGCGTACTGCTCGCGCGTGAATACCTGCTCCAGCAGCGCCGCCAGTTGCACCTCGCCGAACACGCCGCGCGTCTTCACGTTCGTCAGCACCCGGTTCAGCGAGCCCACGTCGCGCGCCAGGTTCTGCATCTCGCCCAGGCCCTTGTGCACCTGCTCCAGCCGGTCGGCCACCTGCTTGAAGCTCTCGCCCAGGCGCTGCTCCAAGGTGGCGTGCAGCTTTTCGTCGACGGTGGCGCGCATCTGCTCCAGCTTGGCCTCGTTGGCCTGCTGGATCGCCCCGAGCCGCTGCTCGACCGATTCGCTGAGCCGCCGCGCCGCCGCATCCTGCGCCTCGCGCGCCGCCAAGGATTGCGCAGCCAGAGACTGGTTGCTCGCCTGCAGGCCCCGGCTCAAAGTCTGCTGGAACTGGGCCAGGCTCTGCTGGACTTCCTGCCGGGTCGTGCTGGCACTGCGGGTCAGCTCGTCGCGCAGTTCGCGTTCGAGTCGTTCGAGGCCGTCGGCCGGGTCGCGCTGGCGGAGCAGCAGCACGACGATCAGGACAAGAACCAGGGCAAGACCGGCAAGGATCAGGATGTCAGCAAGGGTCATCCGCCGATTGTCTCAGTGGTGCCCGCCGGCTTTCTCGTAGCGGCGATCGCCCGTCCGCGGGTCATACCAGACCTCCATCGACTCGCCGGACGTCGGGTCGACGAAGCGCTCGTCGGTGCGCACCCAGCCCGGATCAATCGCGCCGCGACGGCTGCGGTAGCGCCAGTTCTCCAAGAGCACCGCCAGCAGCAAACCGCCGCCCCACAGCGCCAACGGATGACCCGCCGCATCGCCTGCCACGGTCAGCCACAGGCCCGCGGCGAACAGCAGCGCCGCGACGCCGAGCAAGGCCTTGCGCAGCATGGCGCTCAGGCCTTCTCGATGACGACCGCCGTGCCGTAGGCGACGATCTCGCTCATCGACTGGCCCATCTCCGACGAGTCGAAACGCATCATCACGACGGCGTTGGCGCCCATCAACTGCGCGTTGCGCACCATGCGGTCGACCGCATGGCGCCGCGCTTCTTCCAGCAGCTGCGTGTACTCGGTGATCTCGCCGCCGATGATCGAGCGCAGGCCCGCCATCACGTTGCCGGCAAGGCCCCGACTGCGCACGACGACGCCGAAAACCTGACCCTTGACCTCGGCCACGCGGTGGCCGGCGACGTTCTCTGTAGTGACGATCAGCATGAGGGGCTGTCCTTCCTGTGAGCTCAGCTTGCTTGGGCAATGGCTTCCGGATTGACCGGCGTCAGCGGCTTGCCGCCGCTCAGCACCGCGATCAGGTTGTCCACCGCCAGCGAGGCCATCGCGCGGCGCGTCGGGATCGAGGCGCTGGCGATGTGCGGGGTCAGCACGACGTTAGGCACGGTCAGCAGCTCGGGGTGGACCGAGGGCTCGCCCTCGAACACGTCCAGGCCGGCGGCGGCGATCGTGCCGGCCTTCAGCGCACGGGCCAGCGCGGCGTCGTCGACGATGCCGCCGCGGGCCACGTTGGTGAGCGTCGCGGTGGGCTTCATCAGCTTCAGCTCGCGCTCGCCGATCGCATGGTGCGAGCTGGGCGAGTAGGGCAACACCAGCACCAGGTGGTCGGCCTGCTGCAGCAGTTCGTCCTTCTCGACCCAGCGGGCGCCCAGCGGCGCTTCCTGCTCGGCGGCGAGGCGGCTGCGGTTGTGATAGATCACCTTCATGCCGAAGCCCAGCGCGCCGCGCCTGGCGATGGCCTGGCCGATGCGGCCCATGCCGAGGATGCCCAGGGTGGCGCCGTGCACGTCGGCACCGGCGAACATCGTGACGGACCAGCTCTTCCACTCGCCGCGGCGCAGGAAGTGTTCGCTCTCGGTGATGCGCCGCGCGGTGGCCATCATCAGCGCGAAGCCGAAGTCGGCCGTGGTCTCGGTCAGCACGTCGGGCGCGTTGGTCAGCAGCACGCCGCGCTGGGTGCAGGCGGGCACGTCCACGTTGTTGTAGCCCACCGCCATCGAGCAGACGACGCGCAGTTCCGGGCAGGCGTCGAGCAGCTTCGCGTCGATCTTTTCGGTGCCGGTGATGTAGACGCCGGCCTTGCCCTGCAGGCGCGCGATCAGTTCGTCCTGCGTCCAGGCGCCCTCGCCTTCGTTGCACTCGACGTCGAAATGCGGCCGCAGCCGGTCGACGATGTCGTCGAAGGTCTTGCGGGCCACCAATACCTTGGGCTTGTTGCTCATCACGTTCTCTTTCAGCGGAACCAGAGGAAGGTCATCAAGGCGAACAGCGGCAGCAGCACCGCGCCCGACCACAGCAGGTAGCCGAAGAAGCTCGGCATCTTCACGCCCCGCTCCTCGGCGATCGCCTTGACCATGAAGTTCGGCGCGTTGCCGATGTAGCTCATCGCGCCCATGAACACCGCGCCGCCGGAGATCGCAGCCAGCGTATGGTCCAGCGTCGTCATCAGCACCTGCGGATCGCCGCCGGCGAGGTTGAAGAAGACCAGGTAGGTCGGCGCGTTGTCGAGGAAGGAGGACAGCAGGCCGGTCAGCCAGAAATAGGCCCAGGGCAGCGGCTGGCCGTCCGCGCCGGTGACGGCGTGGGTGACGGCGGCGAAGGGGCCGTTCACGCCGGCCTTCAGCATCTCCAGCACCGGCACCATGGTCAGGAAGATGCCGATGAAGAGCTTGGCCACCTCCTGCATCGGCGCCCACGAGAACTCGTTCTTCGCACGCACCGCGGCCGGCGTCAGCCATAGCGAGGCGGCGATCACGCCGAGCAGGCCCAGGTCGCGCAGCAGCGAGGGCAGCTCCAGCGGCGTGCCGTAGACCTCGATCGCGACGCCCGGCTTCCACAGCCCGCTCATCAGCACCAGGCCGACGACGGCGGCCAGCGGCAGGAAGTTGATCGCGCCTTCGATGCCGAGCCGCGGCGAATCGGGGGTCGGGTCTTGCCTGGTGATGCCTTCCTTGCGATACAGGTGGCGGTCGATCAGCCAGAAGACGGCCAGCAGCGCCGCGACCAGGAAGGCCGTCTCCGGCAGCAGGTGGCCGACGGTCCAGAAGAAGCTGACGCCCTTCAGGAAGCCGAGGAACAGCGGCGGGTCGCCCAGCGGGGTCAGCGAACCGCCGGCATTGCTGACGATGAAGATGAAGAACACGACGACGTGGGCGTTGTGCCGTCGGTTGTCGTTGGCCCGCAGCAGCGGGCGAATCAACAGCATCGAGGCGCCAGTCGTGCCCATCACGCTGGCGAGCAGCGCGCCGATCAGCATCAGCCCGGCATTGAGCCCGGGGCTGCCGTGCAGGTTGCCGCGCAGGTAGATGCCGCCGGCCGCGGTGAACAGCGCGCACAGCAGCACGATGAAGGGCACGTACTCGGTGAGCAGCGTGTGGGCGAGCACGTGCGTCGTCTCGCCCAGGCCCTGGTTCAGCGTGAACGGGACGAGGAAGGCCAGCGCCCAGGCCGCGGCGATCTTGCCGAAGTGGTGATGCCAGAAGGCGGGTGCTGCCAGCGGCAGGATCGCGATCGATAGCAGCATCCCCGCGAAGGGGATCGCCGACGCCAGCCCGAGGCCCGCCGCCATCAGTCGGCCAGGAAGCGGGTGAACTCGGCGACCGGCGCGCGCTCGGTCACCAGCGAGTTCTCGATGGCGGCCGGATCCGCATAGCCCAGCGCCATGCCGCAGACGACCATCTGGTTCGGCGCCAGTTGCAGTTCCTCGGCGATCAGCCGGTGGAACTGCGTGAAGGCGGCCTGCGGGCAGGTGTGCAGGCCGCGCGCGCGTGCGGCCACCATCACGTTCTGAAGGAACATGCCGTAGTCCAGCCAGGAGCCCTGCTGCATCACGCGGTCGATCGTGAACATCAGGCCCACCGGGGCGTCGAAGAATGTGTAGTTGCGGCCATGCTGGTCATGCATGCGCGACTTGTCGCCCTTGGTGATGCCCAGCAGGCCGTACAGGTCCCAGCCCACCTTGCGGCGGCGGTCGATGAAGGGCGAGGTCCACTCGCGCGGGTAGTAGGCGTACTCCTCGCTGTGGGTGGACAGCTCCTCCGGGTCGTCGTAGGCGGCGACGAGGCGGTCCGACAGGCGTTTCTTGGCCGCGCCGGTCAGCACGTGCACCTGCCAGGGCTGGGTGTTCGTGCCCGAGGGCGCGCGGGCTGCCACCTGCAGCAGCTCCTCGATCAGCGCACGCGGCACCTCGGTGGGCAGGAAGGCGCGCATCGAGTGCCGGGTGGTGATGGCCGTGTCCACGGCGGCGGTCTGCTCGGGCGTCGGCTGGTCGAAGGTCTTGTTGCTCATGCGCTCAGTTTCCTCAAGGCTTGCAGATAGGTTTCGGGCAGCGCCTGCACCGGCCGGCGCGTCTCGCGGTCCACGTACACATGAACGAAATGGCCGCGCGCCGCGCACAGCTCCTGCCCTTCCGCGAACAGGCCGATCTCGTAGCGCACGCTGGAGCGGCCCTGGTTCGCCACGCGGATGCCGGCGTCGATCCGTTGCGGGAAGGCCAGCGAGCCGAAGAAGTTGCAGTGCGTCTCCACCACCAGGCCGATCACCGCGCCGCCGTGGATGTCCAGCGCGCCGGCCTCGATCAGGTAGCGGTTCACCGCCGTGTCGAACAGGCTGTAGTAGACGACGTTGTTCAGGTGGCCGTAGATGTCGTTGTCCATCCAGCGGGTGGACAGCACTTCGAAGTGGCGGAAGGCGCTGCGCGCTTCGGCTTGGGGGCGATCGCTGCTCATCGGTCCATTCTTCCATGGCAAGCCCTAGAATTTTCTGATGGACGCGACGACAAGCACGACCCTCGCGCTGAACCTGCTGCTGCGGGGCGGGGCGGTCGGCGCGCTCGTGCTGCTGGCCCTGTCGTTGTGGCGCGACCATCCGGGCCGCATGGCCGCGCGGCTGGGCGCCGCGGCCGCGCTGTCGATCGCCACGGCCACGCTGGCGGCGATGCCGGGCCTGGCCTCGCCGGTGCTGGCCGCACCGGCCGCGGGCGCCATGTTCGTGTTCTGGCTGTTCACCTGCGCGCTGTTCGACGATGCGTTCCGGCTGCAGCCGCGGCATGCGCTCGCCTGGATAGCGCTGGCCTCGCTCGGCGCGCTGCATTGCGCCGGCCTCGGCGCGCCGCTGGCCGGTCCGCTGATGGCGCTGCAGCCGGTCGTGTTCGCGCTGCTGGCGGTCACGCAGTCGATGGCGGGCTGGCGCGAGGACTTGATCGAAGGCCGGCGCCGCCTGCGTTCGCTGGTCGTGCTGCTCACCGCCGGCTACACGGTCGCGCAGCTGGGTGTGGCGTTGCTCGCGGGGCTGGACATGCAGGCCGTCGTCGGCAGCGCCGCCAATGCGGCCGGCACCGCCGCGCTGAGCCTCTTCGTGGCCTGGCGCATGCTCCGCTCGGGAGGGTCCGACCTGCTGTTCGAAGCGCCGACGGCGCCCGCCCCGATCCCACCGATGCCGGAACCCGAGGCCGCGCCACCCGATCCGCAGCAGATCGCCGCGCTGGAGGCGCTGATGAGCATCGAGCGCGTCTACCGCGAGCCGAACCTGACCATCGGTGCGCTGGCCGAACGGATGGCGCTGCCGGAGCACAAGCTGCGCCGGCTGATCAACCAGGGCCTGGGCCATCGCAACTTCAATGCCTTCCTGAACGGCTACCGCCTTGCCGACGCCCGCCGCTGGCTGGCCGACTCGGCGCAGCCCGACACGCCGATCCTGACGATCGCGATGGATGCCGGCTTCCAGTCGCTCGGCCCCTTCAATCGTGCCTTCAAGGCCGAGACGGGCATGACGCCCAGCGAATTCCGGCGCCGCGCCGCCGGGGCATCGCTCGCCGAATCCGAAATCGGCTAGCCGGGCCCGGGATCCGGCGAGACGGCCGGTGCCTGCCGGCGGGACAGTGGGCCTGCCGATCCTGGCTGCCATCCCCCGCCCCTCATGAAACGCCGAACCCCGATCCTCTTGCTGGGTACGCTGTCGCTCGCCGCCTGCGGTCACCTGTCCCCGCAGCGCGCCGCCGCGGTGTCCACCGGCTACGTGAGCCATCAGCTGTGTACCGCCGTCTTCGTCGGCGGCCGTGACCCGCAGACTTACTACCGCGACGCCGTCGGGCCCCTGGCCGGGCCGCTGGCCGCGCTGGTGGACTACACGGTGGACACCGAGCGGCACGAAGTACGGGCGCGCATCGCCGGAATGGTGGAAAGCCGCGCCGTGTTCCGGCCACCTTACGGCTGCAGCTTCGGCCGCGCGCCGGGTCCGGACCTGCCGGCGCCGGAGCCATCGCCCCTGCCCGCGGCGCCCTCCGAAGCGCTGGTGCAGACCAGCGATCCGGCACTCGCCACCGCGCTGGACCATGCGTTCGAGGAGAACGCGGAACCGCCCTACCGGCACACCGAGGCCGTCGTCGTCATGCACCGCGGCAGGATCGTCGCCGAGCGCTACGCGTCAGACGTCGGGGTGGACACGCCGCTGGCCGGCTGGTCGGCGACCAAGTCGGTGACGAACGCGCTGATCGGCATCCTGGTGCACCAAGGCCGGCTGGCCCTGCACGGGCCGGCACCGATCGCGGCCTGGGCCGATCCGGCCGACCCGCGCCATGCGATCAGCGTGGACGAGCTGCTGCGGATGAACAGCGGGCTGGACATGGGCCAGTCGATCCGCGCCGGCCTGTCCACCGCCTTCGACCCGACAGCGCAGATGATCTTCGTGGATGCCGACACCGCCGCCGACGCCGAGCGCGCCGGCCTCGCCAACGCGCCGGGGACGGCCTGGAACTACACGAACGCGAACACGCAGTTGTTGTCGCGCATCGTGCGCGACCAAGCTGGCGGCACGGCCGCCGCCACCTTGGCCTTCGCCCGCCGCGAACTGTTCGACAAGCTGGGCATGCGCCACGTCACGCTGGAGTTCGACGGCGCCGGCACGCCGATCGGCGCCAGCCACATGTGGGCGCCGGCGCGCGACTGGGCGCGCTTCGGCCAGCTCTACCTGCACGACGGCGTCATCGACGGCGAGCGCCTGCTGCCGGCCGGCTGGGTCGACGACTCGGCCACGCCGACACCCGGCGCCGAGGACTACGGTTACGGCGCCGGCTTCTGGACCAACCGCGGCGCCGGCAGCGGCGCCCGCTACCGCATCGAGCACGGCATGCCGGCCGAGTCCTTCATGGCACGCGGTAGCCACGGCCAGTACGTGGTGATCGTGCCTTCAAAGGAGCTGGTCATCGCCCGCCTCGGCCCGGCCTGGACGCCGCGAGACGATATGGACCGCGTGGCCCAGCTGACGCGCGAGGTGATCGCCGCACTCAATCCTGAGCGCGCCACAGCGCCCACTGGCGCGCCGCCTCATTGAGCGTGTTGACCTGGCAGGCCACGGTACTGGCGAGATCGCGGCCATAGCCGCCGGCCATGCTCAGCGCCACCGGGATGCGGCGCTCGCGCAGCGCCGTCAGCACGCGGCGGTCGCGCTCCAGCAGGCCGGCGGTCGTCAGCTTCAGGCGGCCGAGGCGGTCGCCCTCGTGCGGGTCGGCGCCGGCCAGGTAGAAAGCGAGGCCGGGCGGGGGCAACTGCCACAGCCGCTCCAGCGCCGTGTCCAGCGCGGCCAGGTATTCGTCGTCGGCGCAGCCGTCGGGCAGTTCGACGTCGAGGTCGCTGGGCTCCTTGCGGAAGGGGAAGTTCTTCGCGCCATGCATCGAGAAGGTGAAGACGCTGTCGTCGTCGCGGAAGATCGCCGCCGTGCCGTTGCCCTGGTGGACGTCCAGGTCGATCACCAGCACGCGCAGCAGTTGCCGGCGCGCGCGGTGCCACTCGGCCTGCATCAGCCGCGCGGCGACCGCGACGTCGTTGAACACGCAGTAGCCGCTGCCCTTGTCCGCATACGCGTGGTGCGTGCCGCCGGCCATATTGGCCGCCACGCCCTCGGCCAGCGCCGCACGGGCCGCCATGATCGACGCGCCGACCGAATGGACCGAGCGCGCCGCCATCGACGGCGACCAGGGGAAGCCGATCTCGCGCTGCTGCGCGGCCGTCAGCCGGCCCAGCAGCACCGCTTCCACGTAGTCGGGCGTGTGCGCCAGCGCCAGCTCGCCCTCGGTGGCGGGCGCGGCCGCCTCCATCCGCAGCAGGCCCGGATGCGCCTCGAAATGCTCGCGCAGCAAGCGGTACTTGGACTGCGGAAAGCGGTGGCCCGGCGGCAGCAGCAGGCTGTGGGCGTCGGAGTGGAAGGCAAGCATCGGAAAGGACGATACCCGACCCGCTGCGCGGTCATCGGAACGTCACGCACCGGTTCCACACTGCGGGACGGAACAGAAATTTGCTGCGCCGCAACAAAAAGTGCTTGCAATGTGCGGGAGCGGGCCTATACTAAGTTCCATGTTGCAGTGCAGCAAATGCTGCGACACCACTGACATAGTGATCAACCCGGGGCAGTCGCCCCACCAAGGAGTGCCACCCATGCTGACCGCTGAACAAGTCTTCGCCGCTCAAAAAGCCAATCTGGAAACCCTGTTCGGTCTGACGAACAAGGCCTTCGAAGGCGTCGAGAAGCTCGTCGAGCTGAACATCCAGGTCGCCAAGACCGCCATGAGCGAAGCCCAGGCCAATGCCGAAGCCGCCCTGTCGGTGAAGGACGTGCAAGAGCTGGTGAACCTGCAAGCCGCCCTGCTGCAGCCCACCGCCGAGAAGGCCGCTTCCTACAGCCGCCACCTGTACGACATCGCTTCGTCGACGAACGCCGAAGTGGTCAAGGTTGCTGAAGCTCAGCTGGCCGAAGCGCAAGCCAAGTTCGCCGCCGTCGTCGACAGCGCCGCCAAGAACGCCCCGGCCGGCACCGAGAACGCCGTTGCCCTGGTGAAGTCGGCCGTCGCCGCCGCCAACAACGCTTTCGAATCGGTGCAGAAGGCCACCAAGCAGGCCGTCGACGTTGCCGAAGCCAATTTCACCGCCGCCACGCAGTCGGCCGTGAAGGCCACGCAAACGGCCAGCCGCACCAGCCGCAAGGCCGCTGCCTAAGTTTTTCGTTTGTCTCCTCGGTACCGCACGACGCCCCGCGCGCCCTAACGTACCGTTTCAAGCCCGGCCCCGGCCGGGCTTTTTTGCGTCCTGCAGGGATTTCAGGATGTCCTGCACGACGTGTTCGTGCAACTCGTCGCGCGCCTGCAGGTCATAGCGCGCGAGGCCCAGCGCCAGCTGCAAGTAACCCAGCATCTTCAGCGCGACGAGGTCCACCTGAAGATCGCGCTGCGCCTCGGCAAGCCTGGCGTCCAGGCAGGCGTGGACCCGCTGGCGGGTCAGCTGCCGCATCCGCTCATAGGCGGGCTGGTGCTCGATGTCGATGTGGCCGGCCGCGGGCGTGGCGCTCATGTAGATCAGCCGGTACAGATCCGGCCGCTCCAGCCAGAAGGCCATGAAGCTGCGCACATGGGCCTCCAGCCGCCGCAGCGCGGTGCCGCCCTCGCCGTCCACCCGCAGCAGCTGTGCGTTCAAGGTCTCGAAGACCTCCACCCACAGCCCTTCCAGCAAGGCATTCTTGTTGGCGAAGTAGCTGTACAGCGCCATCGTCGACAGGCCGAACTCCTCGGCCATGCGGCGCATCGACAGCGCCTCCAGCCCTTCGTCGCGGTGGATCGCGCGGGCCCGCTCCAGCATGCGCAGCCGCAGCCGCTGCATCGCGTCCGGGCTGCGGCGCACGCGGGCCGCGGCAGGCCCGGCGGGCGCCTTCTTCTTCGTTGCCATCGCCGCTCTCCCTGAAATTCGCGGACTTATCGTACGCGTACGTCAATAAGCACCGAAACGCGTAAAAGTGTCACGGAAGCCCGTAGTCATCATGGTTTCTACTAACGTACACGTACAACAATGGCACCGCCATCCACCACGATCAATCCAGGACCTGCCATGCTCCAACGCATCTCGGTCGGGGCCAAGCTGGGCCTCGCCTTCTTCGTCGTACTGCTGATCACCGCCGTGCTTGGCGGTCTGTCCATTGTGCAGTTGGGCCGCGTCAACGATACGGCCACCGCGATGGCCAAGGACTGGCTGCCCTCGACCCGCGTCGCGCTGCAGATGGGTCAGCTAGCGAGCCGCTACCGCACCCGCGAATACCGCTACAGCACCAGCGAGGCCGCCGTACGGCCGACCGAACTGACCGCGGTGAAGAAGGGACAGGAATCGCTCGAAGCCTCGATCGCCGCCTACGACAAGCTGGTCAGCTCCGACGAGGAGGCCGCCAAATACAAGGAATTCAAGGCCGCATGGGCGGACTACCTCGACAACAGCCGCGCCATGCAGGCCGCGCTGGATGGCGGCGATGAAGAGAACGCACGCAAGCTGCTGACCGTCAGCGGCGCCGCCAAGTTCGACGTGATGAACAAGGCGATCGACGCCTTGGTCGAGATCAACGTTGCGGGCGCCGATGCCGCCAACGACCTGGGCGACCAGATCTTCTCCCGCAGCCGCTGGCTGATCATCGGCATGACGGCGGCGGCCATCGCGCTGGGCGCGAGCCTGGCCTGGCTGATCACGCGGCGCATCACGAAGCCGCTGTCGGAATCGGTGGCACTGGCTCAGGCGGTGGCCCAGGGCGATCTCACGCGCGAGCTGAAGCTCGCCGGCGACGACGAGCTGGCGCAGATGCAGCGCGCGCTGATGGAGATGGTCGGCCAGTTGCGCTCGGTCGTCTCGGAGGTGCGCAGCGGCGTCGATTCGGTATCCAGCGCCTCGTCGCAGATCGCCACCGGCAACCATGACCTGTCCGCCCGGACCGAGCAGACGGCTTCGAACCTGGAGGAGACCGCCTCCAGCATGGAACAGCTGACGGGCGCCGTGTCGCAGTCCGCTGATACCGCTCGCCAGGCCAACCAGCTGGCCAGCGCGGCCGCCGTTTCGGCGCAGCGCGGCGGCGAGGTGGTGGACGGCGTGGTCCAGCGGATGGCGCAGATCAGCGAGTCCTCGCAGCGCATCGCCGACATCATCGGCACGATCGACGGCATCGCCTTCCAGACCAACATCCTGGCGCTGAACGCCGCGGTGGAAGCGGCGCGCGCCGGTGAGCAGGGCCGCGGCTTCGCCGTCGTGGCCAGCGAGGTGCGCGCGCTGGCACAGCGCTCGGCCGAGGCGGCGAAGGAGATCAAGACGCTGATCCACCGCTCGGTGGAAACCGTCGAGGCCGGCACGAACGACGTCAGCGAGGCGCGCCGGGCGATGGACGAGATCGTCGGCGGCGTGCGTCGCGTGACCGACCTGATGGGCGAGATCGCCGCCGCCGCCACCGAGCAGCGCGACGGCATCGGCCAGGTGAACCAGGCGGTGGCCACGCTGGATCAGATGACGCAGCAGAACGCCGCACTGGTCGAGGAATCGAGCGCCGCGTCGGCCTCGCTGAAGGATCAGGCGCAGCGCCTGTCCGAAGTCGTCGCGGTCTTCAAGCTACGCGGCTGAACGTTCAGCGAACGTCCAGCCGTTCGAGCTGGTCGGCCACCAGCTCCAGCCGCAGCAGCGGGTTGTCCAGCTGCATCAGGCGCTGGCGCTCGTCCTCGGGCAACGGCAGCAGTTCGCACCAGCGGTTGGCCAGCCAGCCGCAATCGTCCCAGCGGTAGGGCGGCTGGATCGGCAGCTCGGCCGCGCCGGCGCCCTGCTCCAGGGTGTGCAGCAGGCCCTGCAGCAGGCGGGATGTGCGCTGCAGGTCGGGCGGCACGGGCACGGCAGCATCGGCTTCGAGCAGTTCGGCATCACCCACCCACAGGCCGTGCGGCAGGCACTCGCTGCGGCTCAGGCTGAAGCGCCGGCCGCCGCGGCAGCGGATCTCGATCAGGCCCGGCTGCGTGCGCTCGAAGGCTTCGATATGGGCCAGCGTGCCGACGGGCTGGAAGCTCTCGCGCAGGAAACGCCCCTCGCTGGACGCCGGATCGCGCCGGCGCACCTCGCCGCCGTCGATCAACCGGACGACGCCGAACGGCTGCTGCTCGGCATGGCAGCGCGCGATCATGTCCAGGTAGCGCGGCTCGAAGATCCGCAGCGGCAGCCGGCCGTCGGGGAACAGCACGGACTGCAAGGGAAACAGCGGGATGCTCTGGGCCATGCGGCGATTGTGACCGTCTGACCTGACCGTCAGCGGGTCTTGGCTTCGATGCGCTGGCGGATCTGCGGCAGCATCTGCAGCGCCATCTCACGGCCGGCCTGGATGCTGCGCTTGCGGGCGGCGAAGTCGGCACTGCCGATGCCGTCCAGCCGTGGGCGGATCACGACGTCGGCTTCCTTCAGCTCGAAGCCGTTGATGCTGCGACCCATGATCGCGACCGTCTGCAGCAGCATGTGCAGCGCATCCGGCGCCGGGTGGTCCACCGGCGGCGAAGAGATGTCCACCGCGATGATCAGCTCCGCGCCCATCTGGCGTGCGAAGCGCACCGGCACCGGCGAGACGAGGCCACCGTCGACGTACTCGCGCGGCCCGATGTTGACCGACTGGAAGATCGTCGGCACGGCGCTGGACGCGCGCACCGCGGTGCCGGTGTCGCCGGTGCGGAACATCACCGCCTCGCCGCTGGACAGGTCGGTCGCGACGATGCCCAGCGGCAGCGCCATCTTCTCGATCGTCTTGTTGCCGGTCTTCTCGCGCACGTAGCGAGCGAGGGCCTCGCCGCGGATCAGTCCGCGCGTTGGGAAGGCCCAGTCGGTGATCGCACCCTCGTCCATGCCCTCGGCCAAGGTCGCCAGCTCCTTGCCGTGCAGGCCCGAGGCGTACAGCGCCGCCACCAGGCTGCCGGCCGAGGTGCCGGCCACCAGGTCGACCTTGATGCCGTTCTCCTCCAGCACCTGGATCACGCCGATGTGGGCGAAGCCGCGCGCGGCGCCACCGCCCAGCGCCAGGCCGATGCGCGGCGGCTTGGGTGCGGGTTTCGGGCCGGGCGGCGTGGCGTCCACCGGCGGTACCGGCACAGTCGGCGGCGGCGTCGGCGAGCCGCTCATCGGGAGGCTGGAACAGGCCGCGAGGGCCACGGTGAGCGTCAGCACGCTCAGGCGGCGCAGCAAGCGTGCTGCGCGGTCGGGGAACCAAGTCATGCGGCGGATTCTATGGAGGCCATCATGCGAGCTTGTAACGCTGCAGATGAATGCTCGTCTCCGTGTTGCCGATGCCCTTGATCAGCCGCACCCGCTCCAGCACATTGGCCAGCTCGCCCAGGTTCGGCGAACGCAGCTCGGCCAGCAGGTCCCAGCGGCCGTTGGTGTCGAACAGGCTGGCCACACCCGGCTCGCCCAGCAGCATGCTGATCACCTCGCGCGTGCGGTTGCCTTCGACGGCGATGCTCATCCAGGCCACGATCTCGTCCGGCACCACGTCGGGCCGCAGCTTGACCGTATAGCCGTTGATCACGCCGCCGTCTTCCAGCTTGGCGATCCGGTTCGTCACGGTGCCGCGCGACACGCCCAGCTTGCCGGCCAAGGTCGCCACGCTGGCCCGGGCATCGACGCGCAGCAAGGCCAGGAGTTTCTGATCCAGTTCGTCCATTTCGGCAATTTACCCTGCCGTTTTGCCAAAACCCAAGCAGTTTCTTGGCGTTTCATGCGCTTCTGAATGGCATGAGGGCTGAGAACAATCGATCGGGACGATATTTCCAGCCGAGTCCGATCATGAGCACCACCGTCCTGCGCACCCAAGACATCGCCCGCATCGTCCATGCCACTGGCCTGCGCCCCTTCCTCGAACGGCTGCTGGCCACCATGGAAGCCGACTTCCGCCGCTGGCCCGAATTCGACAAAAGCCCGCGCAGCGCCGCCCATTCCGCCAGCGGCGTGATCGAGCTGATGCCGATCGCCGACGCGACGCTCTATGCCTTCAAGTACGTCAACGGTCACCCGCTGAACCATCTGCGCCAGTTGCCCACGGTGATGGCCTTCGGCGTGCTGGCCGAGGTGGCCACCGGCCTGCCGCTGCTGCTCAGCGAGATGACCTTGACGACCGCGCTGCGCACCGCCGTGGCCTCGGTGATGGCGGCGCGCCGGCTGGCGCGGCCGGGCAGCCGCACGATGGCGCTGATCGGCAACGGCGCGCAGGGCGAGTTCCAGGCGCTGGCCTTCCACCTGCTGATGGGCATCGACGAGATCCGGCTGTACGACCTGGACGCCGAGGCCAACGCCAAACTGATCCGCAACCTGCGCGCCTGCCCGGCGCTGAAGTTGCGCGCCTGCGCGAGCACGGCCGAGGCCGTGCGCGGCGCCGACATCGTCACCACCGCCACCGCCGACAAGACGCTGGCGACCATCATCACGCCGGAGATGCTGGAGCCCGGCATGCATGTCAACGGCGTGGGCGGCGACTGCCCCGGCAAGACCGAGCTGCATCGCGGCGTGCTGGAGCGGGCCGCGCGGGTATTCGTCGAATACGCGCCGCAGACGCGCATCGAGGGCGACATCCAGCAGATGCCGGCCGACTTCCCGGTGACCGAGCTGTGGCGCGTGCTGCGCGGCGAGGCGCCGGGCCGATCGGACGAGCGCGAGATCACCGTCTTCGATTCCGTCGGCTTCGCGCTGGAGGACTTCTCCGCGCTGCGTCTGCTGCGCGACTGTGCGCTGGAGCTGGGTCTGGGCGAGCCGCTGGCCCTGGTCCCCGAACTGGACGACCCGAAGAACCTGTTCGGTCAACTGAGCGCCGAGCCGCTCAGGCCGGCGAAGGCGCCAGTGACACCTCGTCCATCTGTTCAGGCCGCATGAAGCGCTTCGCGTAGTCCAGGTAGACGCCGGAGCGCAGGAACAGGTCGAACAGCGCCGGGTCGATGTGCCCGCCTTCGCTCATGCGGACCATGATCGCGACCGCCTCGGACAGCGTCTTGCCGTTCTTGTACGGACGGTCGTCGGCGGTCAGCGCCTCGAACACGTCGGCGATCGCCATCATCCGTGCCTCGATGCTCATCTGCTCGGCCGTGAGACCGCGCGGGTAGCCCTTGCCGTCCATCCGCTCGTGGTGGCCGCCGGCGATCTCGGGCACGCGCCGCAGGTGGCGCGGGAACGGCAGCTCCTCCAGCATGCGGATCGTCTGCACGATGTGGTCGTTGATCTTGTAGCGCTCTTCCTCGGTCAGGGTGCCGCGCTCGATCGACAGGTTGTAGAGCTCGCCGCGGTCGTAGAGGTGCTCCGGCTGGCGCACGGTGAAGCCACCGTGCGAGGGCGGCAGCTCGCCGCGCGGGCGCTCCAGCACGTGCTCCGGGCGATCCGACAGCAAGGTTTCCTCGGCCGGCAGCGGCGAGTCCGGCGCGGCATCCATCCGGCGGCGCTCCTGGTGCGAGACGCCCAGGCGCCGGTCCAGGGTGCGCAGCCAGCGGCGCGCGCCGATCTCGCGTAGCCGCTCGACCTTCTCAGGCGCCATGAACTCGCTGCCCACGTTGCAGCCGGCGACGAAGGCGAAGTCATCGTCCAGCCGGGCATGCACCGGGGCCAGATCTTGCCTCGCGCGTTCGATCGTGGCCGGATCCAGCGCCTGCTCGTAGCGGGCGATCGTCGCGTCGCGCTTGAGCACCTCGAAGCGGGTGCGGATCTCGTGGATGCGGTCGTAGATCGTCTCCAGCTTGGTCGCCTTGTCGACGACGAACTCCGGCGTCGTGACCTTGCCGCAGTCGTGCAGCCAGGAGGCGATGTGCAGCGCCTCCCACTGGTCCTCGTCGAGCTGGAAGTCGGCAAAGGGCCCCGTCTTCGCGTCGCAGGCGGCGCGGGCCAGCATCTTGGTCAGTTCGGGCACGCGCTGGCAGTGCGAGCCGGTGTAGGGGCTCTTCGCGTCGATCGCGCCGGCAACTAGCCGGATGAAGCTCTCCAGCAGATCCTTCTGCGCGCGCAGCAGCTGCTGGTTGTCGATCGCCACGGCCGCCGTGCCGGATAGCGCCTCGACGAAGGCCACGCGTGCCGGCGCCAGCTTGCCGCGCCGCCCGCCCGGCGATTCGAAACTCAGCGACAAGGTGCCGACCAGTTCGTTGCGGCGGTTCTTCAGCGGCAGCGCCAGCAGGTGGAAGTGCGAGGTCTGCAGGCGGTCGAACACATTGCCGTAGACGGCCATGTGCTGCGGGTTGTTCCAGTCCAGGTCCACCTCGACCGTCTGCTCGCTGTGCAACGCCCGCACGGCGGCCGAGGCGTCGTTCGCGTCGTCGACCCGCCAGGCCTGCAGCAGGCCGATGTCGCCCACCGCGTCGCGCAGGCGCAGGGCCGCCGGCTCCAGCAGCGTGCCGTCGGGGCTCAGCAGGTGCAGCGCACCGCCGGTGGCCTGCGAGGCGGTGATCGTCTCCTCCAGGATGCGATCCAGCAGCGTCGGGAAATGACGCTCCGCCGAGAGCGCGCTGGAGATCTCGAGGAAGCGCTGCAGCGACTGCTTCATGTGGGTCATCGACATCGCGAGCTGGTCGACCTCCCAGATCACGCTGCGTGCCGGATCGGGCCCGCTGAAGTCGAAGCGGCGGATGGTCTCGGCTTCCTGGCTCAGCTGCTTCAAGGGCTTGGAGACGAGGTTGGCCGCCCAGTGCACCAGCGGCAGCATCAGCAGCAGGATGCCGATGGTGATGGCCAGGCTGACGCGGCGGGAGCGCAACGCATCGGCCTGCAGTTCGTCGCGCGGCGCGGCGATCGCCAGGCGCAGGCCGGTGCTGCCACCCGGTGCGGCTGCATCGGGCAGCGCCTCCATCCGCACGACCCATTCGCGGTCCTCGACCTCGATGATCGGCGCCAGCGCCGCCGCGGGCGACTGCCGCACCGCGTTCCAGAGCTGCTGCAGCACCGGCACGCCGAGTTCCTCCACCGTCGGCAGCCGGCGTGCATTGCCGGCGGGCCGCGGATGCGAGGACGCGAGCACCGCGCCGTGCGCGTCGACGATCATCAGCTCCGACGAGGGCGTGATCCGCTGGCGCGCCAAGGTCTCGGACAGCGCGCGCAGGCTGACGTCCACCGCCGCCACAGCACGGCCCTGCGCCGCCGCCAAGGTCAGCCCGACGTCGTTGGTGGTGAAGAACAGATAGGGCGCGGTCTGCACGACGCCGCCGTCGTGCCGCTCCAGCGCCAGCTCGAACCACGGGCGCACGCGTGGGTCGAAGTCGTAGTCGGCCCGCTCGTCCGTCTGCAGCAGGCTCAGGTCGGCGGCGTAGAAGCGGTAGCGGCCGAGCACCTCATCGCGACCCCGCCGGTCGACGGACTGGAGCAGGTAGGCCGCAGCCGCAGGCGCCTGCACCTGGCGGCGGGTCTCGTCGTTGTCGAGCCGGCGCAGCAGCAGGAAGGAGCCCTCGGCCGTGCCGCCATAGACCGCCGCCAACGAGGGATTCGCCTGCAGCGCGCCGGCCAGCAGCGGCAGTTCCGCCAGGCGCTGGGCGGGCTCGCCGTCGGCCAGTAGCGGGGTGCGCGCGAGCAGCTGGGTGGTCGTGCGCGCGGGGCGCAGTTCGCCCTCGATAGAACCGAGCACCTCGCGGCCGACGCGCTCGAAGGTATCGGCCGCCTGCGCCAGCATGCGCCGCTTGTTGACCTGGAGCTGGTACGTCGCCAGTGCCGCATACAGCAGCACCACCAGTCCGATCATGATGACGGACAGCGTCACATAGATGGACCGCGGCTGGAAATTCGGCGTCTTCATCATCGGACCCATGAGGCCGAGCGCCGTCCGGCCCGTCAAGAAGGCCTCCCCCGGCGATCCGCTCGTTTTTGTGAGTTATTTCACCGGGAGCCTCTTCGCGGCTTCTGTCACGGCTTCTTCTTGCTCCGGTCCGGTACGACCGTCGTGATCGGCACCGGCGCGCCCGACAGCGGCTTGACCGGCGCGTCCTTCTTCGCCTTCTTCTTTTCCTTCTGCTTGTGCTGTCCCTTTTCGGCCATGGCCGCTCTCCAGAAAGTTGAAGCTGGCGATCATCGCTCAGAAACGTTAAGCCTAAACTTTCCCCATGGACTACGCCCCGCTCATCAAGGAAATCGGCCGCGGCACCAAGGGTGCGCGCGACATGGACGGCCCCACCGCCGAGGCATTGTTCGGCGCCGTGCTCGACGGCCGCGTGCCGGACATGGAGCTCGGCGCGATCCTGCTGTCCATGCGCATCAAGGGCGAGAGCGCCACGGAGTTGAACGCCTTCGTCCGCGCGATGCAGCAGCGCACCGCGCGCGTCGAGGTGCCCGCCGATGGCCCGCGCTGCGTGCTGCTGCCCACCTTCAACGGCGCCCGCAAGCAGGCCAACCTGATGCCGCTGGTGGCCTTGCTGCTGGCGCGCCGCGGCGTGCCGGCGCTGATCTTCGGCCGCCACGACTTCGACAGCCGCGAGAGCCCGTTCGAGCTGCTGGAAGCGCTGGGCCTGCCGCTGGCCGCCTCCACCGACGAGGCTGCGCGACAACTGCGCGAGGCCCGCATCGCAGCGCTGCCGCTGCACCTGCTGAACCCCGGCCTGGACACGCTGATGGCGCTGCGCCCCCGGCTGGGCGTGCGCAACAGCGGCCACAGCGTCGCCAAGCTGCTGGACGCGGCGCCGGGCCGCAGCGTGCGCGTGGTGGCGGTAACGCATCCGGAATACCTGGACAGCATGGGCCAGGCCCTGCTGGCCGAAACCGCCGGCGGCGGCCGCGCGCTGCTGATGCGTGCCAGCGAAGGCGAGGCCTACGCCCACCTGCGCCGCCGCGCCCAGCTCTACGGCTTCATCGACGGTGCCCGCCATGACCTGCACCCGGCGGATACCGAAGACATCGACTGGCCGCTCAACGATTGCTGCGAAGCGAGCGCTAACGCAGCGTTGATCCGCGAGATGATGGAAGGCCGCGCGCCGGTGCCGCCGCGGATCGAGGAACAGGTGGCCGCACTGGCCCGGCTGGCCACCGATCTGCGCTGAGCGCATGTTCTTATATTCTTCTCAGATATATATAGAGGCGTAAAAAGTAGTTCCGTTTCATATAAAGCATCCCTAGAGTGCAAAGCTCGGCACTCAACAGGGAGCGTTCTCTTGGACTGGACGGCAGTCATCAGCGGTTTCGGCGTCGGCGCCATCATCGGCATCACCGGCGTCGGCGGTGGCTCCTTGATGACGCCGCTACTGCTGTCGGTGTTCAAGCTGAACCCGGCCATCGCCATCGGCACGGACCTCTGGTTCGCTGCGGTCACCAAGGTGTCCGGCTCCATTGCCCACGCGCGCCACGGCCATGTGAAGTGGCGCATCACCGCGCTGCTGCTGGCCGGCTCGATCCCGGCCTCGATCGCCACCGTGGCGGTGATGCACCAGACCGGCATCACCAAGGCCTGGGCCCACACGCTGACCTTCTCGCTGGGCATCGCCCTGCTGCTGACGGCCGTGGTCGTCGCGTTCAAGCAGTCGTGGATGGCCGTCGGCCTGAAGCTCGAACGCTGGATCACGCCGGCGCGCCAGCCGATGCTGACCGTGCTGGCCGGCCTCGTGCTGGGCGTGCTGGTGTCGCTGTCCTCGATCGGCGCCGGCGCGATCGGCGCGACCTTGATCCTGCTGATCTATCCCCGGCTGGAAGCCCGCTACATCGTCGGCAGCGACATCGCCCACGCGGTGCCGCTGACCCTGGTGGCGGGCATCGGCCACGCCAGCCTGGGCCACGTCGACTGGTCCCTGCTGCTGCCGCTGCTGATGGGCTCGCTGCCGGGCATCTGGCTCGGCGCGCAGCTGACGCGGCGCCTGCCCGACGGCGTGATCCGCGCCCTGCTCTGCATCTCCCTCATCACGGCCGGCTGGAAGGTCCTGGCCTGATCCGGAACAAGTAAACGAATAGCCATCCATGTACGCCTATACCGACTTCGACCGCCAATTCGTCCACGCCCGCGCCGCGCAGTACCGCGACCAGTTGGCCCGCAACCTCGCCGGCACCTTGAGCGACGACGAGTTCCGCCCGCTGCGCCTGCAGAACGGCTGGTACGTCCAGCGCCATGCGCCGATGCTGCGCGTGGCCGTGCCCTACGGCGCGCTGTCCTCGCGCCAGCTGCGCCAGATGGCCAAGATCGCCCGCGAGCACGACCGCGGCTACGGTCACTTCACGACCCGCCAGAACCTGCAATACAACTGGATCCCGCTGACCCAGTCGGCCGACGTGATGGACCTGCTGGCCGATGCCGACCTGCACGGCATCCAGACCAGCGGCAACTGCATCCGCAACACCACCAGCGATGCCTTCGCCGGCGTGGCGCCGGACGAGATCGTCGACCCGCGTCCCTACGCCGAGGTGCTGCGCCAGTGGAGCACCCTGCATCCGGAATTCGCCTTCCTGCCGCGCAAGTTCAAGATCGCCATCTCCGGCGCGAAGGAAGACCGTGCCGCCATCGGCTGGCACGACATCGGCCTGCAACTCGTGAAGAACGAGGCCGGCGAGATCGGCTTCCAGGTCTTCGTCGGTGGCGGCATGGGCCGCACGCCCATCGTCGGCCAGGAGGCCACGCCCTTCCTGCCCTGGAACCAGATCCTCGTGTACATCGAGGCGATCGTGCGCGTCTACAACCGCTACGGCCGCCGCGACAACATGTACAAGGCGCGCATCAAGATCCTCGTGAAGGCCGAGGGCCAGAAGTTCTTCGACGCCGTCAACGAGGAATACCGCAACATCCTGCAGCATGACCGCGACGGCGCGGCCCATGTGATCCCGCAGGCCGAGCTGGACCGCGTGGCAGCCACGTTCACGACGCCGGCCGGCGTCGAAGCGGTGCCCGCTACCGACATCGCCCTCAACGCCAGCGGCGCCTACAAGCGCTGGATCGAGCGCAATGTGCACGCGCACAAGGTCAGCGGCTACCGCGCCGTGACGCTCTCGCTGAAGGCCACCGGCCAGCCTCCGGGCGACGCGACCGACTCTCAGATGGACGCCGCCGCCGACCTGGCCGACCAGTACAGCCACGGCGAGCTGCGCGTCAGCCACGACCAGAACCTGGTGCTGCCCTGGGTGCGCGAGGCCGACCTGCCGGCGCTGTTCGAAGCGGCCAAGGCCAACGGCTTCGCCACGCCCAACATCGGCCTGTTGACCGACATGATCGCCTGCCCCGGCGGCGACTTCTGCGCGCTGGCCAATGCCCGCTCGATCCCCGTGGCCGCCGCCATCACCGAGCGCTTCGAAGACCTCGACGAGCTCTACGACATCGGCGACATCGACCTGCACATCAGCGGCTGCATCAACTCCTGCGGCCACCATCACAGCGGCCACATCGGCATCCTCGGCGTCGACAAGGACGGCAGCGAGTGGTACCAGATCACGCTGGGCGGCGCGGACGGCTCGACCCTGTCGGGCAAGGCCGTGGCCGGCAAGGTGATCGGCCCCTCGTTCGCGGCCGACGAAGTGCCGGACGTGATCGAGTCCATCGTTCAGACCTACCGCAGCGAGCGCTCCTCCGGCGAGCGCTTCATCGACACCGTCAAGCGCATCGGCATCGAGCCGTTCAAGGCGCCGGCCAATGCGGTCCGCACGCTGACCGGCAAGCCCGAAACCGTTGCCGCCTGAGCTGGAGCCAAGAATCATGAAGTTCATCGACATCCACAACGATCCCTGGCACCGCGTCTGCGGCGAAGACGGCCCCAAGCCCGATCCCGATCCGGCCCCGCACCGGCTGCTGACGATCGAGCAATGGCACGCGGTGCGCGACCACTGGCCCGCCGGCTTGCCGACCGCCGTCGAGGTGCCCAACGACTTCGACATCGAAGGCCTGGAAGCCGACCTGCCGCGGCTCGCGCTGCTCGTGCTGCAGTTCCCGAAGTGGGTGGACGGTCGTGCCTACAGCCAGGCCCGCCTGCTGCGCTCGCGCTACCGCTATGAAGGCGAGATCCGCGCCACCGGCGAGGTGCTCGTGGACATGGCGCCGCTGCTCGCCCGCACCGGCTTCAGCGCCGCGCTGCTGCGCGCCGGCGAGAGCGTGGACGCGGCCCAGCGCGCGCTGGGCTTCTTCCCGCAGTTCTACCAGGGCGACGTGTCGGCCACCAAGCCGCACTTCGCCGCCGCCTGAGTCCGTCATCATGAGCGGCGAAGTTTCCTCCCTCCCCTTCGGCGACGCGCCGACACACGCCTCGGCGATCGAGCTGTACGCGCGCAAGTCGGCCGGCTTCGACGAGCGCCTGGCGCAGACGGTCGAGCTGCTGAAGCAGGCCGTCGCCGAGCACGGCGCCGGCCTGATCCAGTCCACCAGCCTCGGCGCCGAAGACATGGTGATCACCGACCTGATCGCCCGCCACGCGCTGCCGATCGACATCGCCACGCTGGACACCGGCGCGCTGCACGACGAGACGCTGGCCCTGGTGCCGGCCATCGAGGCACGCTACGGCCTCAAGGTCGAGGTATTCACGCCGGTGCAGCAGGCCGTGATCCAGTTCGTGAAGACGAATGGCGAGCGCGCGATGTACGAGAGCCTGGACCTGCGCAAGGCCTGCTGTGCCGTGCGCAAGCTGGAGCCCCTGTCGCGCATGCTGGCCGGCCGCAGCGCCTGGATCACCGGCCTGCGCCGCGAGCAGTCCAGCAATCGCGCCGAAGTGCCCTTCGCCGAGGACGACGGCAAAGGCCGCATCAAGCTGAACGTGCTGGCCGCCTGGAGCTGGGCCGACGTCTGGCACTACATCGCCGCCAACGACGTGCCCTTCAACGCGCTGCACGACCAGTTCATGCCCAGCATCGGCTGCGCGCCCTGCACACGGGCGATTGCCGTGGGCGAGGACTTCCGCGCCGGCCGCTGGTGGTGGGAGGACGAGGCCGCGAAGGAATGCGGTCTGCACGCCACCAAGGACAAGACTGGAGTACCGGCATGAATGCCCCTTTGAACCTGCAACAACTGCTGCCCACCGTGGACCACCGCCACCTCGATCACCTCGAAGAAGAAGCGATCTTCATCCTGCGCGAAGTCGCGGCCTCGTTCGAGCGGCCGGGCCTGCTGTTTTCCAGCGGCAAGGACTCCTGCGTCGTGCTGCGCCTGGCCGAGAAGGCCTTCAAGAAGCGCATCGCCGGCAACGAGTTCTCCGGCAAGCTGCCCTTCCCGTTGCTGCACGTGGACACCGGCCACAACTTCCCCGAGGTGATCGAGTTCCGCGACCGCCGCATCGCCGAGATGGGCGAGCAGCTGATCGTCGCGCACATGGACGACTCGATTGCCAAGGGCACCGTGCGCCTGGCCCATCCGCTGGAATCTCGCAACGGCCACCAGACCGTGACCTTGCTGGAAGCGATCGAGGAACACCGCTTCGACGTGCTGATCGGCGGCGCCCGCCGCGACGAGGAGAAGGCCCGCGCCAAGGAGCGCATCTTCAGCCACCGCGACGCCTTCGGCCAATGGCAGCCCAAGGAGCAGCGCCCCGAGCTGTGGAACCTGTTCAACACGCGCATCCGCCCGGGCGAACACTTCCGCGCCTTCCCGATCTCGAACTGGACCGAGCTGGACGTGTGGCTCTACATCGCCCGCGAGAACATTCCGCTGCCCAGCCTGTACTACGCGCATGAGCGCCAGGTGATCCGCCGCAAGGGCCTGCTGGTGCCGCTGACCGAGGTGACCCCGCCGGAAGCGGGCGAGCAGGTCGAGACCGAGACCGTGCGCTTCCGCACCGTCGGCGACATGACCTGCACCTGCCCGGTGGAGAGCGACGCCGCCAGCGCCGCCGACATCGTGGCCGAGACGCTGACCGTCACCGTCAGCGAACGCGGTGCCACCCGCATGGACGACCGCACCTCCGAGGCCTCGATGGAGCGCCGCAAGAAGGAAGGCTATTTCTGATCATGAGCGCTGTCTTGAGCAACAACACCATCGTCCACGAGTCGGAAGTCGACACCCACCACCGCGCGCTGCGCTTCCTCACCGCAGGCAGCGTCGACGACGGCAAGAGCACGCTGATCGGCCGCCTGCTGTTCGACAGCCGCGCGATCCTGGCCGACCAGCTGGACACCTTGGAGAAGCGCGGCGCCAAGCTGGGCCAGCCGATCGACCTGAGCCTGCTGACCGACGGCCTGGAGGCCGAGCGCGAGCAGGGCATCACGATCGACGTGGCCTACCGCTACTTCGCGACCAAGAGCCGCAAGTTCATCATTGCCGACGCGCCGGGCCACGAGCAGTACACGCGCAACATGGTCACTGCCGCGGCGGGCTCGGACGCTGCCGTGGTGCTGGTGGACATCACCAAGCTGGACACGGCCAAGGACGACGTCGAGCTGCTGCCGCAGACCCGCCGCCACAGCCTGCTGGCCCACCTGCTGCGCGTGCCGAGCATCGTGTTCGCGGTGAACAAGCTCGATGCGGTGGAGCAGCCCGGCCCGGCCTTTGCCGCGGTGAGCAAGGCACTGAACAAGTTCGCCGAACAGGCCGGCATCGAACTGACCGCCATCGTGCCGGTTTCCGCGCTGCGCGGCGACAACGTGACGCAGCCGCTGGATGCGGACTGGTACGACGGCCCCTCGCTGCTGCAGGTGCTGGAAGGCCTGCCGAGCGTGCAGGAGCGCGTGGAAGGCCAGTTGCTGATCCCGGTGCAGTACGTCGCCAAGGATGGTGAAGGCGTCGGCCACAACATGCGCACGATCTGGGGCCGCATCGCCCACGGCCAGGTGCAGGCCGGCGACGAGATCCAGGTCTTGCCCAGCGGCCAGACGGCCGTCGTCACCGAAGTCCGCCGCGCCGGCGAGACCGTGGCCCACAGCGTGGCCGGCGAATCGGCCGGCCTCGTGCTGGACCGCCAGCTCGATGTGAGCCGCGGCGACTGGATCGTCACGCCCGGCTCGGCCCAGCCGACGCAGAGCTTCGAGGCCACGCTGGCCTGGCTCGACACCGAGCCGGCCGTGCCGGGCCGCAAGTACTGGGTGCGCCACGGCAACCGCTGGGTGCAGGCGCGCATCAGCGCGATCGAGCACCGGCTGGACATCCACAGCCTGCAGCCGACGGAGGCCGAGCGGCTGAACGTCAACGAGATCGGCCATGTGCGGATCGAGGTGCAGGCCGCGTTGCCGGTGGAGCCCTACGCGAAGAACCGCATCGGCGGCAGCCTGATCGTCGTCGACCCGCAGAGCAACCGCACCTCCGGCGCGCTGCTGGTGCGCTGAAAGGCGAGGCCATGGGACAAGTCATCTTCGTCAGCGCAGGCCCCGGTGCCGCCGACCTGATCACCGTGCGCGGTGCCCGCGCGCTGGCCCGGGCCGACGTGGTGCTGTTCGATGCGCTGACTGATCCGGCCCTGCGCGAGCTGGCGCCGGACGCGCAGTGGATCGACGTGGGCAAGCGCGGCTTCTGCCACTCGACCAAGCAGACGGCGATCAACGCGGCGCTGGTGAAGCAGGCGCAGCAGCACGGGCTCGTCGTGCGGCTGAAGGGCGGCGATGCCAGCGTGTTCGGCCGGCTCGAAGAGGAGCTGCTGGCGCTGGCCGAGGCGGGCATCGAATCGGAGGTTGTCCCTGGCGTCACCGCGGCCATCGCCGCCGCGGCGCAGACCCGGCGCCCGCTGACCCGCCGCGGCACGGGCCGCAGCGTCAGCCTGACGACGGCGATGACCAAGGACGGCGAACTGGTCGCCCAGCGCACGGCCGACACCGAGGTCTTCTACATGGCCGGCCAGCAGCTGCCCGCCCTGTCGCGCAAGCTGATCGAGGCGGGCTGGCCGGCGGACACGCCGGTGAGCGTGGTGTCCAAGGCCGGCTGCGCGGACGCGCTGGCGAGCGACCATGCGGTCGCCAGCCTGGGCGCCGCCTCGATGCTGCACAAGGGTCGGCCCACCGTCGTCACCGTCGGTGCCGGCGCCCGGCCGCTGGCCAATAACACCGAATTCGAGCGGATGCCCGCACCGCTGGCCCTGGTAGAAGCCCTGAGCGATTAAAATCCGCGGCTTCGCGCGCTCGCCCGCGCACCGACCGCAACACTCCACAAGAACCACCGAGCCATGACACACGTCGTTATCGAATCGTGCATCCGCTGCAAGTACACCGACTGCGTCGATGTCTGCCCCGTCGACTGCTTCCGCGAAGGCGCCAACTTCCTGGCCATCGACCCGGACGAATGCATCGACTGCGCGGTCTGCATCCCCGAGTGCCCGGTCAACGCGATCATGCCGGAGGAAGACGTGCCCGGCGACATGCAGCACATGATCAAGCTGAACGCCGACCTCTCCAAGAAATGGCCCAGCATCACCAAGCGCAAGCCTTCGATGCCCGATGCCGAGGAGTGGAAGGACAAGACGGGCAAGCTGCCCGAACTGATCCGCTGACCCTCTTTTTTCATATCCTTTTTGACTCCCGGCTCAGTCCCCGGGCTCAACCCAGATGGAACCTCAAGTGAACGCAGAAGTCCTGAAAACAGCCGGTGAACATGCGGGCCCGATCGAAACCGATGCCGTGATCGTCGGCGCGGGCCCGGTCGGCCTGTTCCAGGTCTTCGAACTCGGCCTGCTCGAGATCAAGGCCCACATCATCGATTCGCTGCCGCACCCCGGCGGCCAGTGCGTCGAGCTGTATCCGGACAAGCCGATCTACGACATCCCGGCCGTGCCCGTCTGCACCGGCCAGGAACTGACCGACAACTTGCTCAAGCAGATCGAGCCCTTCGGCGCGACCTTCCACCTGGGCCAGGAAGTGACCACCGTCCAGAAGCAGGACGACGGCCGCTTCTTCGTCGCCACCAGCAAGGGCACGACCTTCGTGACCAAGACGATCTTCATCGCCGGCGGCGTGGGCTCGTTCCAGCCGCGCACGCTGAAGGTCGAAGGCGTGGAGAAGTACGAAGGCGACTCGATTCACTACCGCGTCAAGAGCCCCGCGCAGTTCGCCGGCAAGAACCTGCTGGTCGTCGGCGGTGGTGACTCGGCGCTGGACTGGGCGCTGAACTTCTGCGAAGGCAACAAGGACGGCAACCCGCACAAGGCCGAGAGCGTGATCCTGCTGCATCGCCGCGATGGCTTCCGCGCCGCGCCGGCTTCGGTCGCCAAGATGCACGAGCTGTGCGAGCAGCACGAGATGCAGTTCCTGGTCGGCCAGGTGAGCGACATCGTCGAGAACGACGGCGTGCTGACCGGCGTCAAGGTCGCCGGCGCCGACGGCGTGACCCGCGTGGTGCCCTGCGATGCAGTGCTGGCCTTCTTCGGCCTGTCGCCCAAGCTCGGCCCGATCGCCGAATGGGGCCTGGCACTGGAACGCAAGCAGATCGTCGTGGACACCGAGAAGTTCCAGACCAACGTGCCGGGCATCTTCGCCGTCGGCGACGTGAACACCTACCCGGGCAAGAAGAAGCTGATCCTGTCGGGCTTCCACGAGTGCGCGCTGGCCGCCTTCGGCGCCGCGCCCTACATCTTCCCGGAGAAGCGCGTGCACCTGCAGTACACGACGACGAGCCCGAAGCTGCACAAGGTGCTGGGCGTGGAGTCGCCTGTGTTCGACTGACGGCACCGTCGATCTGACGTTTTGACCCGACAAGCCGCTCATCGAGCGGCTTGTTCTCTTTCGGGTCGCCGATAGAATTCGCCTCGTGCCGCAGCAATGCGGCGCATTCGCTAGGGGTGTTGGCTGGCAAGCCGACTGAGAGAGTCCCTTTGAACCTGATTGAGGTAATCCTCGCGCAGGGAAGCAAGCAGCATCAGCCGCCGTCGCACCAGCCTCTTTCTCGCTGACGGTTCCGGCCTCATGACTTGCCGACCTGCCATCGCTTTTCGTCACGATGGCAACTCGATTCACACGTACCGCACTCGCTGCCGCCCTGCTCGCCGCCATGGCCGCCCAGGCACAACAGGAGCAGCAGCAGGCCCTGCCGGCCATCACCGTCACCGGCCGCTCGGCCGACACCACGCCGGTGCAGCTCGGCGGCTTCGGCGACGTGCCGCTGGCCAAGCTGCCGATGCAGGCCACCGCGCTGTCCAGTGACCGGCTGAAGGACCTCGGCGTCGATGCGCTCGCCGGCCTCGCGTCCATCGACGCCAGCGTCGGCGATTCGTACAACGCCGAGGGCTACATCAGCTACCTGAGCATCCGCGGCTTCACGATCGACAACCGCTTCAACTACCGGCGCGACGGCCTGCCGATCAACGCCGAGACCGCGCTGCCGCTGGACAACAAGTCCTCGGTCGAGATCCTCAAGGGCACCAGCGGCATGCAGGCCGGCACCAGTGCGCCGGGCGGGCTGGTGAATCTGGTCGTCAAGCGGCCGCAGGCGGTGGACAGCACGGTGTTGAGCCTCGGCTACACCCAGCCCGGCACCGTCGAGGCCTCGATCGACTGGAACAAGCGTCTGAGCAGCGACCTGGGCCTGCGCGTCAACGCTAGCGCCGCGCACCTCGATCCGCAGCTGCGCGATGCCGAGGGCCATCGCCAGATGCTCGCCGCCGCGATCGAATGGAAGGCAAGACCTGGCACCCTGGTCGAGGCCGAGTTCGAGCTGAGCCATCAGAGCCAGCCGGACCAGGCCGCGTTCAGCATGCTCGGCGACCGCGTGCCCGACCCGAAGTCCGTCGACCCGCGCCTGAACCTGAACAACCAGTCATGGACGCAGCCCACCGTGTTCGACGGCCGCACCGGCTCGCTGCGCATCACCCAACAGCTGAACGAAGACTGGCGCGCGCAGGTGCATGCCGGCGTGCAACGCCTGCGCACCGACGACCACCTCGCCTTCCCCTTCGGCTGCTTAGCCGCCGACGGCACCTACTACGCCGACCGCTACTGTCCCAACGGCGACTTCGACCTCTACGACTTCCGCAGCGACGGCGAGCGCCGCGACAGCAGCGCGCTCGACCTGTCGCTGAGCGGCAAGTTCAACACGGCAGGCATGCGGCACGAGCTGACGGCGGGCGTGCTGTTCAGCCGCTTCAAGAGCCGCTTCGGCGACGAGGTCTACACCCTGGTCGGCACCGGCAACGTGAGCGGCCAGGTGCAGCTGCCCGATGCTATCGAGCCCTATGCCGGGAACACCAACCGCGACGAGCGCAGCACCGAGCTCTACCTGCGCGACTCGATCCAGCTGGGCGCTGACTGGCAGGCCTGGCTGGGCCTGCGCCACACGTCGCTGCACCGCGAGAGCGCCCTCACCGACGGCTCCGAGCGGACCAGCTATCCGCAGTCCTTCACCACGCCGTGGCTGGGCCTCAGCTACGCGATCTCGCACGAGCTGATGGCCTATGCGAGCTGGGGCGAAGGCATCGAATCGAACGTTGTGCCGAACCGGCCGATCTACTCCAACCGGGGCCAGGCGCTGCCCGCGATGAAGAGCCGGCAGGTCGAAGCCGGGCTGAAGGCAGGCACGCGTGCCGTGGACTGGTCGCTGGCCGTGTTCGACATCCGCCAGCCAGCCTGGCGCGACAACTGCGATGGCACCGGCGACGCAGGCTCCTGCACCACCGTGGCCGATGGCCGCGCCCACCACCGCGGCATCGAGGCCTCCGCCGACCTGAAGTGGCGCGGCGGCGGCGTGCTCGGCAGCGTCATGCGCCTGCGCGCGCGCAACGAAGACGGCGCCGTCGACCCGACACTCAACGGCCAGCAGCCCGTCAACGTGCCGCAGACGATGCTCAAGCTGCAGGCCCGACAAGACCTGCTCCCCGGCGTGCAACTGCAAGGTGGCCTCGTCTACGAAGGTCGGCGCGCCGTGCTGCCCGACAACAGCGTCTTCATCCCCGGCTGGACGCGGCTCGACCTCGGCGCGCGCATCGAGCAGAACTGGGGCAGCCAGTTGCTGGTCTGGCGCGCCGGCATCGACAACCTAGCCGACCGCCGCGCCTGGCGCGAGTCGCCCTACCAGTACGACCACGTCTACCTCTACCCGCTGGCCCCGCGTACCTTCCGCGCCAGTTTGGAGATCCGCTTGTAAACGCCTAAAAATTCAGGCTACAATGCAAGGCTCTGTTCCTCGATAGCTCAGTCGGTAGAGCGCCGGACTGTTAATCCGTAGGTCCCTGGTTCGAGCCCAGGTCGAGGAGCCACAGAACTCAAAAGAGAACCCGCCCGCGGGTTCTCTTTTTATCGGCAAGTAGACGTGCCGATCAATTCCTCGATAGCTCAGTCGGTAGAGCGCCGGACTGTTAATCCGTAGGTCCCTGGTTCGAGCCCAGGTCGAGGAGCCAAATTGAAGCCCTGCAGGTGCAAGCCTGTGGGGCTTTTTCTTTGTCGCTCGCCGCCGGTGACCGGGCCAATGAACTACGCGGATCCGGCGCAACGACAAGCCTGATGGCGAAGCGCGGCCATCGGGCTCTCCCCCTAACGGCGCCGTCAACCACCGCCACCGCCATTCGTTGTAGCGATTCCTACACACCCTCAGGAACGAGATCCCCATGAAGAAAGTATTCCTCTTGCTGACCGTCGCGCTGCTCGCCAGCACCGCCCAGGCCGCCGACATCGGGGTATCCGTCCAGGTCGGCCAACCCGGCTTCTACGGTCGCATCGACATCGGGAACACCGCGCCGCCACCGGTCGTGGTGGCTCAGCCGGTGTGGGTGCAGCGCGCACCCGTGCGGCCCCAGCCCATCTATATGCGCGTCCCGCCGGGCCACCAGAAGCACTGGGACAAGCACTGCCGCGAATACAACGCGTGCGGCGTGCCGGTCTACTTCGTTCGCGAAGATTGGTACCAGGAGCGCTACAACCATCACGACGACCATCGGGGCGACGACCACGACCACGACCACGACCACGGCAAGGGCCATGGCAAGGGTCACGGTAAGGGCAAGGACAAGGACCGCGACTGACCCCCCCTGCGGCGCCATTCCGCCCCAACGACCATCGCCACGACGTCAAGGACTTCGCTCCAACGATACTCAAGCCTTCTCCCCGCCCCCAACAGCAGCCATGCCGTTCAACTACGCACGCCGCCTCACCGGCCGGGACCGGACGGCACTTGCCAACCAGCACCTGGGCTGCGTGCTGGCCTTCGTTGCGGGAGCGGCGAACGCGGGTGGGTTCCTGGCCGTCAGGCAGTACACCTCGCACATGACGGGCATCGTGTCGGCGGTGGCGGATGACCTGGTGCTCGGCGATCTCGATCTCGCGCTGGACGGGCTGGGCGCCCTGCTTTGTTTCGTGCTGGGTGCGGCCTGTTCCGCCGTGATGATCAACTTCGCGCGGCGGCGTCGGCTACAGAGCGAGTACGCGATGCCTCTGCTGCTGGAGGCCGCGCTGCTGATCGGCTTCGGCCTGCTGGGCGCCAGGCTCTCGCAGGTGCAGGGCTTATTCGTGCCAGCCACGGTGATGATGCTCTGCTTCATCATGGGCCTGCAGAACGCGGTCATCACCAAGCTGTCGCATGCGGAGATCCGCACCACGCACCTGACCGGCATGGTCACCGATGTCGGCATCGAGATCGGGAAGGCGCTGTACTGGAACCGATCCGATCGGCCCGATCTACCGGCCGTACAGGCCAATGGTCCGCGGCTGCGCGTGCTGGCAATGCTTGTTGGGTTTTTCTTCGTCGGCGGCGTGGCGGGCGCCTTTGGCTTCAAGCATGTGGGCTACGCGGCGACGATTCCGCTCGCCGTGCTTCTTGTGGCCATTGCCAGCATTCCTGCAATAGACGACTTGGCGGTGCGCGCTCGGGAGCAATAGCGGTCGCCGTTGCATCACCGTGGTCTTGCGAGCCCCACTTGTCCGGTGATGTCCTGCATGACGGGGGACAGGCCTCGCTCGATGAGCCCACAGGCCAAGGCGTCACGAACATCCCAGTAGTGCCTGCCCGGAATCAGAAGCTGCAGACGATTGGCCCCTATCTTGCCGAGGTCTTCGGTCGCGAATGCGTCCAGTGCAGTTCGCACTTCCTCCAGATCCTCGTCGCTGTAGCGCTTGGGAATGTAGTCCATCGCCGCTTGCTGCTTGAACCGAAAGACATGCCCTGGCGCGGACAACACGATCTTGCGCGCATCGCCGGGCGCCCTCGACTGCCCGTTCAGTTGCCGCTCCTTGTCGATCGCGCCCAACAATATGTTGGACGTAACGCAGTAGGTTCGAGACTCGCTGGCGAGTTCGTTGATTACCGTAACGCGTACGTAGGGTGGTGAACTTGACATCACCTGGAAGGCCGCAGCGAACGACTCGTCCGACTGCTCGCTGGCCTTCGACACGGGCGAGACAGCCATCGGGACCACGAATACGCAAAGCCACATCGCACCACGCATGTTGTTGACCATTCCCTTCAATGACAAATGCCCCGCAGACTCCTGGCCTGCGGGGCATTCTCATCGGTCATCGCGGGAGTGGTCGATACCGCTCAAGTGGGTCCGCGGGTGAATCGATCCTCAGCGCTTGGCACCACGCGAGCGTCGTGCGCCCAGGCCAACGCCCATCAAGCCCGCCAGCATCAGCGCAGCCGAAGCCGGTTCCGGCACGGCGGCCGCAACCGAGCTGATCGAGATGTTGTCCACCGCGACGTCATAGGCCATTGCGCTGCCCTGCTTGGTGCCGGGGATGCGGAAAGCGATCTCGTCGACGCCGGACAGCAGTTGCGCGAAGGTGAGGCCGGCGGCCATCGTCGAGTTGCCGCTCGAGTCGACGGCGGTCCAGCCGGCCGGCAGGCTTGCGGAGCCCGTCGAGGTCAGCGTGACGGACAGATGCTGCCAGTCGGTGCCTTCGGTCAGCGTGCCGAGCTTGAAGCTGACGAAAGAGGAGTCATAGCCGTCCGCCGGATGGTCGTAGTCGATCAGGTCGACGTAGATGTCCTTCGCGACTGACGAGTCTCCGTTCACGGTGGGGACTGCCATGCGAATCGGATCGACGTCCAGGCCGATCGTGACGGACTGGGCCTTGGTGTAGTCGCCCGTGAAGGCGCTGCCGTCGGTGTAGTAGCGCAGGCCGACCTTCAGGAAATCGTTGTAGACCGTGTGCAGCGACGGCGCATCGTTGCCCAGCGAGGTATCCCAGGTGGTACCCCCGGCGACGGGAGGGCCGACACGGCCGATCCAGCCGTCCGCGCCATCGGAGAAGTCGACCAGCGTGGAGCCGCCGGGGGTGATCGCCAGGGCATTGCACGAGAGAACGGCACCGGCGATGCCGGCGAGCACATACGAAAGCTTCATGAAATGGAACTCCGATTGAGGATGAGGACTGCGAGGACTCCATGCTAGGAATGCTCACTCACCGAGGACTCACGGATACCCAACCCGGCAGGGGCGGGTCTACCCGAGTTCGTGTTCAGCGCAGCGGGCTCAGCCGCGTCGCAAGCTCGCGCAGCTCGGTGCCGGAGGCCGAATTCAAGTCGATGCCCAGCACGTCTTCGCACCGTTGAAGGGCACGGCGGGCCTCGCCTTCACGGCCCAGTGCGAGCAGGCACCGGATCAGTGCCAGGTGCAGCGATTCGGCCATCAGATCCTGCTCCAGGCTGGCTTCGTAGAGGCTCAGGGCCTCGCTCCAGTTCTGCATCGTTTCCAGGTGCTTTCCGGCGTCGCGCACGAGGCGCGTGAAGCGCAGCACATGGCGCTCGCGCGCCTGCACGAGCCAGGGCTCCAGCACCGCATTGCCGAACAGCCGGCCGCGGTAGAGCTCGTTCATCTGCTGCAGCAGCGTGGGCAGCGCTGCGGCATCGGCATGGGGACGCAGCGTCTGCTGCAGCGCGACGCAGGTGCGCTCGAAGGCATCCGCGTCGCACCACACGAGGCGCGAGTTCAGCGACAGCCTGCCGTTGCTGAGCCTCAGCGCCTGCTCGACGCCCAGCCATTTGCGCAGCCGCGACAAGGTCATCTCGAACGAGGCCTTGGGCGAGGCTGCGTCCAGATCGGGCCACAGCAGTTCGACCAGGTGGGCCACGTCGACGGCGCTGCCTTCGTTGAACGCCCCCAGCGCCACCAGCGCCTGCAGCAGCGCCAGGGGCTTGCGCTGGGCCTTGCCCTCGGCCGCCAGCAGCTCATCGTTGCGCCAGACCGCGAAGCCGCCGAAGGCCTGGATGCGCAGGGGCCAGGGCCAGCTGGGCGGAGCGCTGTCGGGCGCGGCCAGCTCGCACTTGCTGATGAAGCTGCGCACGAAATCGGTCTCGATGCCGCGATCCAGCGCCAGCACGCACAGGCGCGCGCAGAACTCGGGCAGATGGTCGAAGAAGTCGTAGCTGCGGCGGCGGCGCAGGCCGGCCCAGAGAGCTTCGATGCGTCGGTTGGCATCGGGTAGTCCGTCGCACACGGCGAGGTAGGCATCGATCCCCTGCAGCATCGCGTCGACCTCCTGCGCATAGCCCGCCGGCGTGGAGCCCGCCAAGGCCTGCAAGCTGGCGCGGCCGCCTTCGTAGTCTTCGCCAAGCAGTTGGGCGAAGGCCTCGTTGACGGCATAGGGCCAGCGCATCGCAGCAGGCATGCGGACCTCGTCGGAGAGCCAGCGAGCGCGTGACGCATGGTGCAACGCCGAGGCGACCTCGCGGCGCATGAAGGCCAGCCGCGTCTTCTCCAGTTCGAGCAGCACCAGCTCGCCGAGCTGGGTCGAATCGACCAGCGCTTCGGCGCGCTCGATGGCCGCCCGCGCGGTCGGGATGTCGCCGTGCGGCAGCGCGTTCTGCGCCTCGATCAGCACGGCCAGGTATTCCACGTCTCGCATGCTGTGCTGGCGCGCCAGCGCGGACATCTGTTCGAGGGCCTCCATCGCCAGATGCGGCTGCCGGCCGTAGTGCGCGCAGATGCGCCACATGTGCAGCCAGCGCGCCTTGCGATAGGGCGTCGCCTCCGGCTCGGCCATGCGCGGGCCGATCAAGGCGTGCACGCGCAGCGCCGGCTCGCGGAGGTTGCGGGGCTCGAAGTAGAAGGTCAGCGTGCGCCCGGCCGCCAGGGTCAGGTTGACGTCCAGTTGCTGCTCGATCAGCAGTTGCAGTCGCGCGGCGCAGGCATCGATGGAAGGATCGAGCGGCCGGCACAGCATCAGGGCCAGCAGGAAGGCGTTCAGGACCAGCAGTTCCTGCGTCGCATCGAGCCCGGCCGCGTCAACACGTACGGGCTCCAGCTCGGCCAGCCCTTCCTCGAAGCGCTCGAATCGGCGGAAGTGCTGGCCTGTGAGCATCAGGCCGGCGGTGGCCTGCCAAGACAGGATCTGGTCGCCTTCGCGGCAAGCCTGGTCATGCAGTTCGGCGAACTCGGCCCAGGCTCGCCATTCGCCACGATGGGAGCGATCCAGTGCGCTCCGCAGGCTTGTTTGCGCTGCCTCTGCTTGATCGAACGAAGAACCCAATTTGCCTGCCATCCCGCCCACTTCGGGAGGGAATCATATTGGGTTGCGGAGGCCTCCGCTGTGTGCTTGCCTCTTACCGGATCCGCCGCCGCCCGCCCACATACGCGAACAGGGCCAGGCCGCTCAGCATCAGCAGCGCCGTGCCGGCCTCGGGCACCGGCGCTGCCTCGATCTGGACGCTCAGCGGCGTGCTGCCGAACAGGAAGCTGCCGTTGTTGCCGACCGCGAAATCGATGTGCGCGCCAGCGGCGAGCGTCACCGTCAGCGGGGTGAAGAGGGAGGTGTCGGTCGTGTTCGCGAACGACTGCAGCGGATGGGCGGCATCGTCGTTCAGGATGATCAGGCCCGACATGCTGCCGCTGTCGCCGGCGAAGAACTGGCCCGTGACGAGGTAGCTGCCCGCCGCCGGGGCGGTGAAGCGCAGGATGGCCAGATCGCCGTTGGCCGCAGGGCCGGGATGCAGCGCCAGTTGCCCCGTGGCGACGCCGTTCGCCGTAGGGCCGGTGTTCATGAATGCAGCCGGGGTGCCCAGGTTGCTGTAGTTGCTCATGGACCACTTGTCCGTGCCAGGCAGGTCGAACAAGGTCATGGCGTAGCCGGCGCCGTCCAGCGGCGAATAGCCGTAGCTCCAGACGCTGCCCGGGTTGCTGAGGGTCTGGAAGTCGGCAGTGGCGTCGTAGCCGGCGGCGTGCGCGGCCGGCATGCTGAGCGCGCCGGCAAGCGAGAAGGCCATCAGGGCACGTTGGATCGTCGTCGTCATGTCGGTCAGCTCCTGTTCGTGTTCGAGGTGCGCGGGCCAGCCGCATTGGAACGTGAAAGCCGCAGCAGCGGCAAGGCCAGCAGCCCCAACACCCACAGCGCGGCCGATGCAGGCTCGGGTACGGCGCCCACATAAGCCCCCATGTAATCGAAGCCGCTATCGGACGAGACGCTCAACGCCGAGAGCGACAGCGCCTCGTCACCCAGGTGCAGGCCGGTCACGCCGTTCCAGGCCAGCGTGTGGCCGAGATCGGCGAAGCTCAAGGCGCTGGCACCGTGGGCGAATTCATCACAGGGAAAGCCCCAGAACGTGGAACACAGGATGCCGGCGTTCGCCCCCGCGCCGACGGAACCGTAGAGCGAGAGCGTCACCGGTGCGCCCGTCGTCACCTGAGCGGAGAAGCTGAAGGTCCCGAAGTCATTGGCTTGGTCCGAGTTGACGACGGCGTGGTAACCGACGGTCGCGAAGCGAACGTCCCAGTCGTAGATGCGATAGCCGCTGGCCGTGCCGCCCTGCAGCAGGGACGTGTTGATGCCGGTCAGACCATCAACGCGAATCTGGAAGTCCACTGTGACCAGGGTGCCGGGGGCGACGCCGGCGACGTTCCACACCATGGTCTCGCTGAAGCTGCCACTAGCATAGCCGTAGCCCGAGGCACCACCCTGATCGTAGGACTCCCGATCGCCCTGCACGTTGGCACTGCCGATGGCCGACAGATGGATGCCACCGGGCTGAACAGAAGCCGAGCCACTGCCACCCCCACTCTCCATCAGCGGAAAGCCTGGGGAGGTGACCGCGGCCTGGTTGCTGATCAACAAGGGTTGATTTGAATTCGTGGTGCTGGCGGTCACGTTGGCCGGCGCATCGACAACCGTGCCGGAATGCGTGCTGGCAGAAGCGCCTGCGGTGACATTGGCCGAGTAGCCCGCATACGTCGAGCTTGCTCCGAGGGCCAGGGCCAGGGCCGCGATCCGGTTCAGACCATGCATGTCCGCCTCCCATTGCGAAGTTGTGTCAATGGATATTGCCAGTCTCCCCTGGCAGCGGATCACGGCCGAGTACCGCATACGCGGCACGCACTCCCCCACAATCGAGCGGATGAAAAAAGCCCCACACGCTCGCGCGTGCGGGGCATCAGTTCATGTGGCTGGTGTCGTGCGACTCAGGCGCGACGACGCTTGCTCAGGGTGGCGCCCACCAGACCCAGGCCGCCGAGCATCAGAGCCCAGCTTTCGGGTTCCGGCACTGCAGCAGCGACGGGGGTGAAGTTGGTGTCGTCCAGCACGGTGCCGGTGATCGTGCCGGCGGCGCTGGCCGTGCCGGTGATGGTGTACAGCAGGAAGCTGCCGGATTGGTCGTGCGCAGCGGTGCTGATGTTGGAAGCCGTCACCGACGAGCTGAACAGAGACACGGGGTTGTACACCGTGTTGCCCTGTTCATCGCCGGACATGAGCGTCACCGACAGACTGCTGAAGGACACGCCCGTACCGGCCGTGGCCCTGAAGATCTGGTCGAACTCCGTCGCGCCTTCGGCCCAGACCGTCAGCGAGAAGGTGCCAGCACTGACCGCTGCGCTGAAGCTGCCGCCGAGTTGCGTGCCGGTCGTGGGCTGGACGAAAGCAAAAACATCGTCAGCATGAGCAGCGGTGGCGAAGCCGGCGCTCAGGGTCAGCGAGGCAGCCAGTTGGACGGCCAGACGAGTAGCAGAAAACTTCATGAGATGTGTTCCTAGGTTCTGAGTAATGGCGCCGCCGGACCGAGGCCCGGCGGCTCATGCGCATTAGTTGAAGATGGCGGACATGTTGGCGGCGTCGATCGTGCCGAGGCCAGTCGCCGGGTTGTAGCTATTGGTCGCCGGGTAGTACAGGTTGGTACCCGCCGTGACCGGGCGGAACGGCGAGCCGCTGCCATAGCCCTGGGTGCGGAAGGCACCGTAGAGCTGCGGGTGCAGCCAGCCCAGGCGGTGGCCGGCCTTCTGCGCCAGCACGGTGAAGATGCCGTTGAGCTGCGGCGCGACGAAGCTGGTACCGCCGCTGCCGGTGCCCCAGGTGCCGGTGCCGGTGCCGTTGCCGCTGCTGGTGCTGAAGACGGCATAGCCGCTCTCCGGGTCAGCATTCATCGAGATGTCCGGCACGTTGCGGCCGGCGAAGCCTGCGGGCAGCGGCGAGATCACGATGTCACCCACATTGCAGCCTTGCACGCCAGTGCTGGTGTTCGTCGTGGTCTTGATCATGCAGACCATCATTTGACCGGCAACGCTGGTGCGCGTGCCCGGCAGGTTCTTCTGATAGTCAGGCAGTGCGTACTGGACGCTCACGCCACCGCCTGCACCAACCGGGAAGTAGTTGGCGTAGTAGGAAGCCGCGCCGACGTAGCTCTGCAGGTAGTCCCAACCCCAGGGACGCTCTTGCGTCACCGTGATCGCGCCGCTGGCCAGCGACAGCGGCAAGGTCGTGCCGCCGGCGCCGATCACGTATGGGCTGCTGGCCGGGAAATCGACGGCCAAGGTGTTCGAGTAGTTGGGATACGGATAGCCCGCACCCGCCACGTCGTAGGCACCGCCGTCCGCCGAGGCTGCCATGACAGGCACACCTTGCGAAGCGGCTTGCAGGAACAGCGTATCGTACGGAGCGAGATCGTCCGGGCCATAGGCCAGTTCGGTCAGACCCCAGCTGATGGACAGCGTGTCTGCCACATTGGCGGTGATCGCCTTCGTGTAGAGCGCGAGCGAACCAGCGTCGGTGTTGGGCGCTTCATAGACGATGACGTTTGCAGCAGGGGCCAAGCCGCCGGACTGCTCGATGTCCAGCGCGGTTTCACCCGAGCCGGCCGTACCGATCGTGCAGCTACCGGTGCTGGGGCAGGCGGTCACGACGGTCACGGAGCCCGTGTGGTTGACGCCGACGGCGCTCCAGTAGCTGGTCGGCCACGCGGTGTTGAACGCAGCGAAGGTCATGATGCCGATCGTCTTGCCGGCGCCGTTGTAGCCAGCGGCATACAGCGGATCGAGGTTGTAGCGAGTGGCAACCTGCTTCACTCCATAGCTCTGCGGGTTGGTGAAGACCGGCGTTGCTTCAGGCGATGCGACAGCGGAGATGGCCGTCTTGGAGATCGCCGTCGAACGCGTCGCAGTAACCGTGCTCACAGCCGGTGCGGACAGGGCAGCCAGTTCAGCCGGCAGTTGACGGTTGTGCGGGCGGAAACGCGGCTCGGTGCTGATGCCGCTGACGCCAGAAACGATGCCTTGCAGGGCTGCCGGAACCATCGGCTTGTTCATGGCACGCTGGAAGGTGCCGCCGGAAACCGACGTGAAGCTGTGCTGCGTGGTGCCGAACAGGGCGCTCAGTTGCGCGTTGGTGCCGCTGGCGGTGATCAGCAGGTTGTTGCTGTAGACCTGGTTCACGGTCAGGCCGTTGGCTTCCAGGTAGGACTTGACTGCCAGCACGTTGGAGATGCTCTGGCCGTAGCGGGCCGCGAACTGTGCCGGGGTGATGAACTGGTGGTAGTTCGGGCTGCTGGGGTCCACGGTCGAGGCAACGAAGGCCTTCAGGTCGTCCAGGTTGTTGGCCTTCAGCGAGATCGCCACGTCGATCACGTCGGTGCTGGCGGCAAGACCGTTGTCCACGGCCAGCGCTTGCGGGGCCACGGCCTTGGTCAGGTTACCGGCTTGCGCGCCAACGGCGACGAGGGCCAGAGCGGCAGCCAATGCGAGGGAATTCTTCGAAAACTTCACATGAACCTCCAAATTGATGGTGGCTGCATGTTTGTTTAGATGTATCAGTCGATAGGTCCGGGGATTCCCCCTCCTCCCCCGAGGCGGGGGAAGCGAAACCTGCGGAAACATTCAGACATCCGATGAACACGGGAAACGGCTACACCTGAGGGCATCGACAAACGAGTCAGGTTGCAGTCAGTAGAACAACTTTCTACTCCGCTTTATCTGCATCTCGAGTCGACATGCGTGAGCATGTGTTCAATTGATTCGAGAGTCAGTTCATTCTCGAAGTTAGGGCCAGCGGAGTCTGAGCGCCATCCCACCAAAGAGGCGGATGCGATTCCGAAATTCTCGCGGGCCTACGTGACCCGGTCGTGTCAGTGGGCTTGCGCCAATGCAGCCCTGACCTTTGCCAGCTTTGCGGTCCAGTCGCTCGTCGGATCCGCCTCGGCCAGCGGTCCGGGCTGCAGGCCTTCCACCAGCTTCGCGGCCTCGGCGAATCCCGTGCGCAGCGCGAGCAGGCTGTCGGCCAACTCGAACCGCAGCATCTGCACCAGCGGCTGTTCTTCGGCGGCAGCACCGAAGGTCTTGCGCGCATCGCCGAGCGCGCGGCGCAGCAGCGGTTCGGCGGCCTTGGCATCGCCGGCACGCAGTAGCGCGCCACCTTGGCCTTCGAGCATGTTGATCGCGTTGGGACTGGCCTCGCCATCGCGTTGCGCGAACTGCCGGTGCAGCGTCGCAAAGCGCTCGGCGGCGGCCTGGTACTGGCCGCGCTGCAGCTCGACGCCGGCCTGCACGCTGCGCGCCATCAGCGTGCGCGTGGCCAGCGGGCCCAGGGCCTTGTCGAGTCCGTCGGCCGCCGGCTCGATCAGCTTGGCGGCGTCGTCGACACGTTGCTGCCGCAGCAGAGCGTGCGACAGCAGCACCTCGGTGTAGAGCGTGTGCTCGTGCGCGGCGCCGAGCCGCTGCGTCTGCCGGGCCAGCAGTTCGCGCAGATCGGCTTCGGCCTTGTCGGGCTGGCCCAGCTGGATCAGCGAGGCCGCCAGGTTGAATTGCAGTTGGTCCAGCAGGCCGGGCCGCAGCCCGGGCAGTTTGCGCGCCAGGTCGACGGCCTTGCGGTCGAATACGGCCGCGTCGCGGTTGCGTCCGCCCATGCCCAGCGTGATCGCCTGGGCCTGGTAGTAGCGCAGCGCGATCTCGGGCGCATCGACCAGCAGCCGCGGCTCCAGCGCGGCAAGCGCATGCAGTTGTTCATCGGCCCCGTCCAGCTCGCCTAGCTGGGCGAAATCGCTGGCCAGCCAGGCGCGGATCTCGCCTTCGGCCGCCGGCTCGACAGGCTGGCCAGTCTGCGCCAGCGCCGCCAGCGCGAGCCGCCCCTGCGCCACCGAGCCCTTGCGATCGCTCAGCTCCGCCAGCGTGATCTGCAGCGTCTTGCGCAGGCCCGCCATCACCGCCGGAGGCAGGTCGCGCCGCGCATCGACGCGGGCCACGGCCGCGCGCGCGGCATCGATCATCGTCACGCCGGCGCGCCCGCTGGCCGAGGGCTGCGCGGAACTGATCAGGTCTTCGGTGACGAAGCGGTTGATCGCCGCGGCCACCTCCGCCTGCTGCGTCGCGCGGCGTGCCGATTGCTCGGCGCGCCGGTACTGCCACAGGCTCGTGCCGAGGCCTCCGGCCAGCAGCACGACGACGGCGATCAGCCAGGGCCGGCGGGCCCGCGCGCCGGCCAGTTGCTGCTGCGCATCGCGTGCCGCGGCGGCATCCCGCACGCGCTGCTCGACTTCGGCGCGCCGTGCATCGAGCGTACGCAGGCGCTCGACGAGCTGGTCCGCGCCGGCCAGCCGCTTGGCTGGATCGCGCTCGGCCGCAGCGGCAATGTCCTCGCGCAGCAGCGCGTCGCCGACGTCGCGCTCCCAGCCCGGCAAGAGCGGTCGCCGCAGGTCACCTGCCAGCAGTTGGTACAGCATCAGGCCCAGTGCATAGACGTCGCTGCGGGTCGTCGGCGCCTGCCCAGCCAGCACCTCGGGCGCCAGGTAGGCGAGCGTGCCGCTGCTGTCGCTCGCCGCCGCCACATCGGTCAAGGTCATGCCCTGCGCGGTGATGCCCAGCGCAGCCAGGCGATCAGGATCGAGCAGCCGGCCACTGCCGAAATCGCCGAGCCGCGCCCGCGGAAGGCCCTCGGCATCAGCGATCAGCACGTTCGACGGCTTCAGGTCCTTGTGCAGCACCCCGACCCGATGCGCCGCGGCCACCGCCTCGGCAATGCCCAGCAGCAGCGCCACCCGCGCCGCCGTGTCCAGCGCGGCCAGATGCGCGGCGGCCCACTGCGACAGGTTCGGGCCGGCGTCCTCCGCCTCCAGAAAGTATGGCGCCTCGTCGAAGTTCCAATCGATCAGGCGCACGAAGTCGTCGCGCTCGCCGAGGCTTTCGCGCAGCAACCGGTACAGCGTCACCTCGCGTTTCAGCAGCGCGAGCTGCTCACCGTCGGCGGCGAACTTGAAGATGCGCGTCTCGCCGGTCTTGGCATGGCGGGCGCGCCACACCTCGGCCTGCGGATGCAAGGAACTTCCGTTGCTGCTGCCACCGCCAAGCCGCTCCGCCAGGCACCAGTGCGGCCGGCCCGCCACCGCCGCACCGGCCTCCAGCCGCAACGTCGAGCGAGCCAGACGCCCGAGCGCCACCCGCTCGACCGGGCCCGCCAGCCGGTAGCCGACCCGCGGCACCGTCTGCAGCCGTTCGGCATCCGTCTCGCCGAGCGCGCGGCGCAGCTTGGTCATCGCATTGGCCAGCACGTTCTCGACAGTCGGCCGCCCAGCCCAGACGGTCTCGAACAGCTCCTCGCGCGTCACCGCCTCGCCCGGCGTCTGCAGCAGGCGCTCCAGAACTTGCAGCGGCCGTTGCTCTACATCGACGATCTCGCCACCGACCGACAGCACCCGCGCCGCCTGGTCGTACTCGACCTCGCCGAAGCGGTAACGGTACTGGGTCCGTCCGGATTCGCCCTCGATCGTGCTGGCTTCGGTGTTCATCCGGCCGATTCTGCATGAGTGCGAATTCCCGTCGAGATGACGTCTCCATGGCGTCCAGGTGCGGCGTTATCACTTCGTGATCTGCGCGTGATCGCCGCGCAGCCCCGCCGCGGTCAGCATCGGCGCATCGCCAACCACCGCTCCGCCACCGATGATGAAGACGCTCCTCGCCGCCGCCCTCCTGTTCCCGCTCACGGCGCTGGCCGCCGACACGATCGTGCTCGGCCAGGCCGACATCGTCGGCATCAAGCTCGGCATGAAGCTGGACGAAGCGATGGCCAAGCTGAAGGCAGCCAACCCGGGCTTCGAGATCAAGGCGCAGCAGCTCAACGTGGCGCCCGGCAAGCCGGCCTTCACCCACGCGCTGCATGTCGACACCAGCAAGGAGCCGCGCGAGCAGATCCACGTCGGCATCACGATGCCGCCCGGTGAGCAGCGCGTGTGGAGCGTCTACCGCCAGGTGTCGTTCCAGGGCCAGGAGCAGGAGATGGGCCAGTTGCTGGCCGCCCTGCGTGGCAAATACGGCACCGAGATGTACCTGCGCCGCGACCAGAGCTACCCGGTGCTGCAGTGGGCGCATGACCAGGCCGGCAATGCGCTGCCGGTGCAGGTCATCCAGCAATGCGGCGGCTGGTTCGGCGACATGCGCATCGGCAGCTACCAGCAGCTCTACCGCCCGCCCGGCGGCGGCGCGTTGTCCAAGCAGCTGATCCCCTGCTACACGGCCGAGTACCTCACCATCGCGCTGTTCCCGGCGGACCAGAACAAGCAACTGGTGCGGACGATGTCGGTGCAGGTCGAAAGCGGCGGGCTGTACGCGGCGGAGATGACCAAGACCCGCGAATGGCTGCAGCAACTGCAGCAGCAGGGCAGCGAGGCCGACGTGCAGCGCGCCAAGGCCCAGGCCAAGCCCAAGCTCTGAGGACTGCCATGTTCATCCACACCGGCAACATCCATTCCCTCGGCAACTACACCGAGATCACGACCCAGGTCGTCCACGAGGACGGCTATGGCAACCGCCGCAGCGGCATGTTCGACACGCAGAAGGAGCGCTTCATCGACGGGCTCCAGATCGGCACGCGCACCTTCGGCCGGCTCAGTTGCCCGATCAATCTGTACGGCGAACTCGAACAGGGCAAGGAGGCGGTGCTGTACACCTGGGCTCACCCCTTCCTCGGCTTCCCGCCGCTGCGCATCGGCCTGGTCGGCGTGGCCTATCCCGAAGAGGGCCGCGCCTACGTCATGGGCGCCGGGCAGGTCGTGCTGTCGCTGGTGGCCCTGGCGCTGCTGCCGCTGCTGTGGTTCATTCCTGCCTTCGTGCTGGGCGGCATCGCCGGCTCGATCCTGCCCTGGCTGCTGTCCGTGCTGGTCTTCGTGCTCGTCTGCTTCGCGCCGTGGTTCGCCGGCCTCCTGATGGTGGTGAGCTACCTGCGGATGAAGGCCCGCTTTCCGAACGCGACGACGACGCCCTGGCGCTGAAGCTCAGACCACGCTCAGACCAGCGATCGCCAGGCCGCTTCCGCCAGCACCTGCGCGCACTGGCTCGGCGGAATCTTCCGCCGGCCGGACAGCCAGCCGCGGCAATAGGACTCGGCGGGGCCGAGGATCAGCGGCGGGATCAGGTCGTCCGGCACCGGCCGCATCTCGCCGCTGCGCATGGCCTGCGCCAGCAGGTCGTCCAGCGGGCCGTAGCGCGCGCGCAGCCGCTCGCTCAGCTGCTGCGCGTAGGCGCCCTTGTCCACCACCTCGCGGGCGAGGATCAGGTACAGCGCCATCTCGGGCAGGCGCTCGGTCCAGTCGAGCCAGGCGCCGATCAGCGCGGCGATCATCTGGCGCGGCGTGCCGTCGGCCTGGGCCAGCGCCGCGGCGATGGCCTGGCTCTGGTCGTCGAAGCCGAGGAAGAACAGCGCCGCCGCCACCCCTTCCTTGTTGCCGAAGTGGTGGTAGATCGCACCGACGCTCTGGCCGCTGCGCCGCCGCAGGTCGTCGATCGTGCTGGCCTCGATGCCCTTGTCGTTGAAGCACTGCAGCGCCTGCACAAGCACCGCGCGCTTGGCGGCGCCGCGCAGGCCCGGGTGCGAGGACTCGATCAAGGTTTGCGTGGCGGAAACAGTGCTGCGGCCGAACTTCATAAGTCGATTCTAGAATTTTGTTCTAATTCGAAAACTGAACTCGGCCCAGGATATCCCCGCAATGCCGGACAAAGATCACGCTCCGCTGCCGGCACAGACGATCGTCGTCAACGCCCTCGGCACCTTGGACAACCCGAACCTGCTGCTGGCGCCCGGCGGCATCGACCGCAGCAAGCTCGCCTACGGCAACAGCGCCGGCGCCGTCGATGAGCGCTCGCTGGCCGATGCGCGCGCCGCCGGCCTCAGCGCGGTCAACGTCACGCTGGGCCACGTGGCCGGCAGTGACGACCCCTTCGAGGCCACCGTGCGTGACATCGCCACCTGGGACGCGCTGATTCGCCAGAACCCCGCCGCGCTGCGCAAGGTCTTCACGGCCACCGACATCCTCGATGCCCAGGCCCAGGGCCAGGTCGGCGTGATCTACGGCTTCCAGAACACCGAGATGCTGGGCGGCGACCTCGATCGCATCCGCCTGTTCGCCGACCTCGGCGTGCGCATCATCCAGCTCACCTACAACGGCCGCAACCACGTGGCCGACGGCGCCACCGTGGCCGACGACCGCGGCCTCAGCCCCTTCGGCGTCGACGTCATCACGCGGCTGCAGCGCGAGGGCGTGCTGGTGGACCTCAGCCACAGCAGCACCGCCACCTGCCTGGAGGCGCTGGACATCGCCACCCGGCCGCTCGCCATCACCCACAGCGGCTGCCGCGCGCGGGCCGACCATCCGCGCAACAAGAGCGATGCCGAGCTGCGCCGGCTGGCCGAGAACGGCGGCGTGATCGGCATCTACTCGATGCCCTACCTGCGCACCCAGGGCCAGCCGCAGGCCGCCGACCTGATCTCCCACATCGAGCATGCGCTGGAGGTCTGCGGCGAGGACCACGTCGGCATCGGCACCGACGGTTGCGTCAGCGCCATCGACGACATGCCCGCCTACCGCCGCCACCTCGCCGCGGAAATCGAGACCCGCCGCCAGCTCGGCATCGGCGCGCCCGGCGAGACGGCGGAGGTCGTGCTCTTCCTGCCCGACCTCTGCGGCGTGAGCCAGTTCGCGCGCCTGGCCGAGCTGCTGGCCGCGCGCGGCCACGGCGACGCACGCATCGCCAAGATCCTCGGCGGCAACTTCGTCCGCCTGTTCAACGAAACGCTGACGCCCCGCTTCCCCGCATGAACGCCAACAACACCCTGAAGCTGCCGCTGCTCACCCTGTGCCTGATGGCCGCCGCCATTGCTGCGCAGGCCCGTGAGGACAAGGTCCAGATCCACGGCCAGGAGGTCGGCGCGCAGACGCTGGAAGCTGGCGCCGCCAAGGGTCAGTTCCGCGCCCACTACCGCTACAGCGAGCGCGGCCGCGGCGACGACATCAGCGCGGCCTGGACGCTGGACGCCAACGGCATCCCGACCCATTACGAGGCCAGCGGCGTCGACTACTGGAAGGCGCCGGTCGAGGAACGCTTCGACGCCACCGCCGACCGCGCCGCCTGGCACAACCGCGTGGACCAGGGCGACGAAGCCCGCACGGCACCCGCCTTCTACCTGCCCGCCAACCCGCCGCCCGAGTACCAGGCCGTGCTGGCCCGCGCGCTGCTGAAAGCCCCGGGCCGCACCCTGCCGCTGCTGCCGGGCGGCACGGCCACGCTCGCCAAGATCCGCACGCTGAAGGTCAACGGGTATGACCTGACCCTCTATCACATCACCGGCCTGGACTTCCTGCCCACGCCCGTCTGGCTGAACGCCGACGGCAGCACCGCCGCCGTGCTGAGCGACTGGCTTGGCACCTTGCCCGCCGCGCTGATGCCGCAGCGCGAGAAGCTGATGGACGCGCAGAACGCTGCCGCTCACGCCTGGCATGCGGAGCTGGCCAGGCGCTTCGCCCGCCGGCCCGCGCAGGACGCACTGCTGATCCGCAACGCCCGCCTGTTCGACCCGCGCGACCTCAGCGTGCGCGAGCACATGAGCGTGCGCATCGCCGGCGACCGCATCGTGCAGCTGGGCCCGGACGAGGGCAGCGGCGCTTTCCCCTCGCCCGCCGGCATCGAGACCATCGACGCCGCCGGCCGCTTCCTGATGCCGGGCCTGTGGGACGTGCACCAGCACTTCGCCGAGGTGGACGGCGTGTTCGACCTGATCGCCGGCGTCACCAGCGCACGCGACATGGCCAACGACAACGTGCCGATGCTGGCCCGCGTCAAGCGCTTCGACGAAGGCACCGAACTCGGCCCGCGCGTCACCTTGGCCGGCATCGTCGAAGGCACCGGCCCGCTGGCCGGGCCCACCGACGTGCGCGTGGACAGCCGCGAGAAGGCACAGGCCGCCGTCGATTGGTACGCCGCCCACGGCTACGAGCAGATCAAGATCTACTCCTCTTTCCCGAAAGAACTGATCCAGCCGATCGCCGAGATGGCCCATGCCCGCGGCATGCGCGTCAGCGGCCACGTGCCGGCCTTCACCGTCGCGCACGAGTTCATCGACTTCGGCGCCGACGAGATCCAGCACCTGAACTTCATCCTGCTGAACTTCTTCCCGGAGTTCGGCGAAACGCGCGGCAAGGACCGCTACACCTTCGCCGCAGAGAAGGTCGCGGCCTTCGACCTGGACGACCCGCGCTTCACCGCCTTCGTCGATTTCATGCGCCAACACCACACGGTGTTGGACCCGACCCTGGTGACCCTGGAAGGCCTGTTCTACGGCGAGCCGGCCAAGGCGCCGCCCGCGCTGCAGCCGGTCATCGCGCGCTTCCCGGTCGTCGCGCGGCGGCAGATGCTGTCGGGCGCCGTGGCGGTGCCGGCGGGCCATGAGGACGCCTACGCCAAGGCCTTCCCGGCCTTCCAGAAGATGGCCAAGCGCCTCTACGACGCCGGCATCACGCTGATGCCCGGCACCGACGCCTTCTCCGGCTACAGCCTGCACCGCGACCTGGAGCTCTATGCGCAGGCCGGCATCCCCAAGGCCGAGGTGCTGCGCATGGCCACCCTGGTGCCGGCCCGCGTGCTCGGCGCCGAGTTCGACCGCGGCGTGATCGCACCGGGCAAGCTTGCCGACATGATCCTCGTCGACGGTGACCCGACGCGGGACATCAGCGACATCCGCCGCGTCTGGCGCACGATCAAGGGCGGGCGCATCATCGACCCGGTCGCCCTTGAACAAGCCCTCGGGATCGCCAAGCCATGAGCCAAGACAACACCATCGAACGATTCAACTCCGGCAAGCTGCTGCCCGCCGGCGTGCCCTTCCCCGAGGGCGTGCGCGTCGGCAACATGCTCTACCTGTCCGGCGCGCTGGGCAACCTGCCGGGCAAGATGGAACTGGTGCCCGGCGGCATCGAAGCCGAGGCCCGGCAGACGCTGGAGAACATCCGCGCCGTGCTGCGCGCGCAGGGCCTGGACCTGCAGCACCTGGTGCGCTGCACCGTGATGCTGGCCGACATGGGCGAATGGCCGCGCTTCAACGCCGTCTACAAGGACTTCTTCGGCGAGGTGCCGCTGCCGGCGCGCAGCGCGCTCGGCTGCAACGGCCTGGCGCTCGGCGCGCGCGTCGAGATCGAGTGCATCGCCGCGGCGCCATCCGCTACTTGAGTTTGCGGTCTTCGCGCTTGGCCTCTTCCATCGCCTCGGGCTCGAGTTCCTCCGCATAGCGGTTGAGCCGGATGAACAGGCCCCAGCCGGCCAGCAGCACGCCGACGGCCACCACCATTGCCGCGGCATGCAGCATCTGCTCGGCGTCCTCGTGAGCGGCGCGGAAGGTCGCCACCAGACCCTCGATCGCCAGCGCCACCACGACCACCACGAGGAAGCGCGACAGGAAGCGCCGCACCCGCGTCGGTCCGCTGACGTGGGCATCGCGCACCACCTCTTCCTCGGCGATCGTCTGCGAGATCTGCAGCGCGACGACAGCGGCGGCCAGGATGCCCATCGCCTCGATGATCCCCTGCGCGGCCGAGCGATCGAGGCCGCCGGCCAGCGCGACGAAGCCCATCTGCGCCGCCACGACGATCAACACCAGCGCCGCCAGCGCGAACAGGGCAGCCATCGCCGCATGGACGGCCGCAATGGCGCGCAGGACCAGCCGCATGGCGCAGGCCTCGGGCGTCAGCTTCAGGACTTGCCGGTCTTGGCCTGCAGCTCGCGGGCCATCTCCAGGTGGTGCTGCAAGGTCGGCAAAGTCTTGGCGGCGAAGGCCTTGACGTCGGCGTCCTTGGCGTCGGTGGAGGCCTTGGTGAACAGCTTCACCGCGTCCTCGTGCGCCTTGACGCCGACGCTCTTTGCGTAGTCCGCATCGAACTTCGCGCCCTCATGCGTGCCCAGCAGCTTCAGCTTCGCCTTCTGCGTGATCGACGGGCCCTCGGGCAGCTTCACGCCCTTGGACGAAGCCAGCGCCGAGAGGTCCTGCGCGGCCTTGGTGTGGTCGTCGATCATCTGCTGCGCGAAGCTCTTCACGTCGGCCGAGCTCGCCTTGTTCAGCGCGAGCTGGCTCCCTTCGACCTCCATGCTGCCGGCCTCGGCCGCGTTCTTCAGGAAGGACGCATCCCCGTGGGCAACGCTGTCGGCATAGGCCACGCCTGTGGTGGCAACGGCGGCAGCGCCGACGCAGGTGGCAAGAAGAAGGTTTCGCATCATGGTCTTCATGAAAGGCTCCAGTTGGCGGCACGAGCGTGCCGAGACGCTGGGCCGAGGCAATCGGTGTGCCTGTCAGGGCCCGGCCAGCGAAGGCCGCGGCCCCATCGCCGGTGCGGGCGGCGGCTGGCGCCGGCCGTCCTGCCAGGCCTGTTCAAACTCGGCCAGCGGCACCGGGCCATCAAGCGCACGCACGAGGCAGGCCGCGGCGGCACCAGTGGCCGCGCAGCTGCGCACCTGCGCGGGCGTCAGCAGGCCGCCGATGGCGACGACCGGCCGGCCCGCGTGCGCCACCCACCAGGCCAGGTTGTGCAGGCCCTGCGGGCGCCAGGGCATGTCCTTGGTCGTCGTCGGATGGATCGGGCCGCAGGCGATGTAGGTCGGCGCCAGGCCGCGGGCACGCGCCAGCTCCCAGAGGCTGTGGCTGGACAGGCCCAGCGCGATGTCCTCACCGGCCAGCAGGGCCTGCCGCTGCGCCGGCAGCAGGCGCGCCCAATCCTCCTGGCCCAGGTGCAGCGCCCGCGCGCCTGCCTGCAGCGCAGCCTGCCAGTGATCGTTGATCCAGAGGCGGCTGCGCGTGCCGGCCACGGCCCGCAGCGCGGCGGCGATCTCGACTTCTATATCACCAGATGGTGACTTGATGCGCAGCTGAATCTCGGCCACGCCTCGCGCGGCCCAGCGTCCGACATCTTCGGCACTGGCGCAGATGGCGTAGAGGCCCAGCGCCTCGCCAGGCCGGCCGCGCTCGTGCAGCACGCGCTGCCAGCGCGAGAGCGTGACCGGATCGGGCGCTGCGTCTTCGTCGTCGAAGCCCATCACCGGCATCGCGCCGGCCAGCTGCGTGCGCGCCAGGATCACCGCATCGGGCACGACGAAGCCCAGGGCCTGCGCCGCCTCCACGCGCGGGGCGAGTTCGCCCGCAGCCGGGTGCGAGGCGATCAAGCCGCGGGCGAGCGGGCTGTCGAGCCAGTCCAGCACCAGATCCTCGCCGCCGGGGCAGTCGGTAAGACAGACCGCACCGGCACGTCCGCGCAGGCTGCGCGCCAGCAGCGGTGCCGGGGCAGGGCCGAAGCGGCGGCTGGCTTCGGCGTACGAGATCACCAGGGTCGGGTCTTGCGTCATGCCGCATCCCCCAGCAGGAAGGCGTGGCCGCTGACCGGTGTGGAGGCGACGGCGAAGTCCTGCGTGGCGATCAGGCCCGCCCGCCAGGCAGCGCGGCCGGCGACGATCGCATCGCGGAAGGCGGCGGCCATGCGCACCGGCTCGCGTGCCTTGGCCACGGCGGTGTTCAGCAGCACGGCGTCGATGCCCATCTCCAGCGCCTGGGCCGCCTGCGAGGGCGCGCCCAGGCCGGCATCGACGACCAGCGTCGCCTCCGGCAGCCGCTCGCGCAAGGTGCGCAAGGCGCGCGGGTGAGCCAGGCCCTGGCCCGAGCCGATCGGCGCGCCCCAGGGCATCAGCACCGCGCAGCCGGCCTCGTCGAGCAGGCGGCGGCACAGCACCAGGTCTTCGGTGCAGTAGGGGAAGACGGTGAAGCCGAGCTTCACCAGCTCGGTGGCAGCGGCGAGCAGCTCGAAGGGGTCGGGCTGCAGCGTCAGTTCGTCGCCGACGACCTCCAGCTTGATCCAGTGCGTGCCGTACAGCTCGCGCGCCATGCAGGCCAGGGCCACGGCCTCGTGGGCGCTGCGGCAGCCGGCCGTGTTGGGCAGCAGGCGCGCGCCGCGAGCCTGTGCCGCGTCGAGCGCCAGCGCCAAGGCGCCGTTGTCGCCGGCCTGCAAGGTGCGCTTGAGGCCCAGGGTGATGAGCTGCGTGCCGGAGGCCTCGATCGCCTCGGCCAGCGCCGCAGGGCTCGGGTAGCCGGCGGTGCCGAGGAAGAAGCGGCTGGCGAGCGCCGCGCCGTCGATGATCAGTGGATCGTCATTCATCGCTTCAGCCTCCGACGATGGGTTTGAAGAGCAGCACCTGGTCGCCCGCGCCAAGCACGGTGGCGGCGCGGCGCTCGCGCGGGATGAAGCTGCCGTTGATGGCGGTGGCAACGCTGGCGGGCGGGCGCTCGAGCGATTCCAGCAGCGCGGCCAGGGTGGTGCCGGCAGGGAGCTGCCGGGCTTCGTCGTCGAGTCGGATCTCGATCATGCGTGGGTCTCCTCGGGCAATGCGCCCAGTCCGCTTTCGCGCAGCAGCTGCTGCACCAGCGCCGGGGCCAGCAGCCAGCCATGGCGGTATAGGCCGTTCAGCGTCAGCAGGCCGGGTTCGCAATGCGCCAGCGGCCGGTTGTCAGGCAGGGCCGGGCGCAGGTTGACATCGAGCAGCGCGATGCGGGCTTCGGCCAGCGCGGGCAGCACGCTGTGCGCCGCAGCCATCAGCTCGACGGCCGAGCGCAGGCTCATCGCGCTGCGGTCCTCGCTCTCGATCTCGCTGGCGCCGACCAGCAGGCGCTCCGGCCCGCGCGGCACCAGGTAGACCGGCTGGCGCGGATGCAGCAGGCGGAGCGGCCGCTGCAGGCCGTGGCCGCCGGGCAGGTCCAGCGTGACGATCTCGCCGCGCACGCCGCGCAGCGGCCAGCTCGCGCCCAGGCCCCGCGCGTCGATGGCCCAGTCGGCCACGACCGTGCGGCCATCGGCCAGATGCAGGCGGCCCGGCTCGATCGATTCGACGCGCTGGCCCCAGCACCATTCGGCCGGCGCCCTGGCGAGATGCGCCAGCGCCGCGGGCGCGTCGATGCTGCCCTCGCCGGGCAGGTGCCAGCCGAGCAGCCCAGGCGCCAATGCCGGCTCCAGCGCCTGCAGCGCGGCGCGGTCCAGCATCTCGAAGCGGCCGATGCGCGCCAGCACGCGCTGTGCCGCACCGAGATCGCTGCGGTGCGCCAGCAGCAGGCTGCCATCGCGCCGCAACTGTTCCGGCGCGATGGCCGGCCACAGGCGCAGCGAGGTCCATCCCAGCGCGGCCACGTCCGCATCGGTGGACTCCAGCTCGGCCAGCGGGCTCAGCATGCCGGCGGCCGTGAACGCCGCCGCGCCGCGGGCCCCCGCATCCGGGGCGGGATCGAAGACGCTGACGCTGTGACCCTCGCGCGCCAGCGCCCAGGCGAACAGGCGGCCGGTGAGGCCGGCGCCTGCGATGGCAACGCGGGCCATCAAGCCACCTTGATCGGCACGTACAGCTCGCTGCCCTGCGCGCGGAACTCCGCGCTCTTCGCCTCCATCGCCGCGCTGTACTCGCGCACGTCCTGCGTGATCTTCATCGAGCAGAACTTCGGCCCGCACATCGAGCAGAAGTGCGCGACCTTGGCGCTGTCCTTGGGCAGGGTCTCGTCGTGGAACTCGCGCGCCGTGTCGGGATCAAGGCCCAGGTTGAACTGGTCGGTCCAGCGGAACTCGAAGCGGGCTTTGGAGAGCGCGTCGTCGCGCGCCCGCGCGCCGGGGTGACCCTTGGCGACGTCGGCCGCGTGGGCGGCGATGCGGTAGGCGATCAGGCCGGCCTTGACGTCGTCGCGGTCAGGCAGGCCCAGGTGTTCCTTGGGCGTCACGTAGCAGAGCATCGCGCAGCCGAACCAGCCGATCATCGCGGCGCCGATGCCGCTGGTGATGTGGTCGTAGCCGGGCGCAATGTCGGTGGTCAGCGGGCCGAGTGTGTAGAACGGCGCCTCGTCGCAGTGCTTCAGCTGCTCGGTCATGTTGGCCTGGATCATGTGCATCGGCACGTGGCCCGGGCCTTCGATCATCGTCTGCACATCGTGCTTCCACGCGGTCTTGGTGAGCTCGCCCAGGGTGCGCAGCTCGGCGAACTGGGCCTCGTCGTTGGCATCGGCCAGCGAGCCGGGGCGCAGGCCGTCGCCCAGCGAGAAGCTGACGTCGTAGGCCTTCATGATTTCGCAGATCTCTTCGAAGTGTTCGTAGAGGAAGTTCTCGCGGTGGTGGGCGATGCACCACTTGGCGAGGATGGAGCCGCCGCGCGAGACGATGCCGGTGCGGCGCTTCACCGTCATCGGGATGAAGGGCAGGCGCACGCCGGCGTGGATGGTGAAGTAGTCGACGCCCTGCTCCGCCTGCTCGATCAGCGTGTCGCGGAACAGCGGCCAGCTCAGCTCCTCGGCCACGCCGCCGACCTTCTCCAGCGCCTGGTAGATCGGCACGGTGCCGATGGGCACGCTGGCATTGCGGACGATCCAGTCGCGCGTGGTGTGGATGTTGCGGCCGGTGCTGAGGTCCATCACCGTGTCCGCTCCCCAGCGGGTGGCCCAGACCAGCTTGTCCACCTCTTCCTCGATCGACGAGGTCACGGCCGAGTTGCCGATGTTGGCGTTGACCTTGACGAGGAAGTTGCGGCCGATCGCCATCGGCTCCAGCTCGGGATGGTTGATGTTGGCCGGGATGATCGCGCGGCCGCGGGCCACCTCCTCGCGCACGAACTCGGGCGTGATGATGGCCGGGATGCTGGCGCCCATCGCGTTGCCGCGCAGGCGGGCCTCGCGTTCGGCATCGGCCTCGTACTCGCGCATCCATTCGAGCCGCTGGTTCTCGCGCATCGCCACGTATTCCATCTCGGCGGTGATGAGGCCGCGGCGCGCGTAGTGCATCTGCGTGACGTTGGCGCCGGCCCTGGCGCGGCGCGGTTGGCGCTGCAGGCCCGCGCTCACCTCGCGCAGCTTCAGCTGCTGTTCCTGGTCGCGCAGGCCGTCGTCGATCAGCTGGATCGCGCGGCCCGTGTAGGCCTCGGTATCGCCGCGCTGCTCGACCCACTCGGCGCGCGGCGCGGGCAGGCCGCGGCGCACGTCGATCTGCGCGGCGGCATCGGTGTAGGGGCCGGTGGCGTCGTAGACGGCGATGCGCTCGCCGTTGGTCAGCGCGATCTCGCGCATCGGCACGCGCAGCTGTGGGTGCAGCATGCCGGGCAGGTGGATCTTGGTGGATGCGGGCAGCGGCCCGGTCTGGAGTTGCGGCGTAGTCGTCATCGTGGCTTCCGGTTCGTCTGGGGAAACGAATGAATCCGGAGCCTGCACCGCACCGGCGGATTGCGGCGTGGGCGGAGGTCGCGCTGGGGCGGGGGTGTGGTGCGGACGCGGGCAGCGTCCGCTGCCCTGCCAAGGACGACGGCTCTTCTTACGCCGGTATCAACCGGATCAAGTTCAGCGGGTCCGCGGCTTCTGCCGCGTCTCAGCCCTTCGCAAGGGCACCCCGGAGCGAAGCAGCAGTATACGCAGCGGCGTTGCGCGCTTCGTTGACGGCGGTCAAGCGGCCAAGCCGGTCCAGAAGCTGCCCAGTTCGCCCTTCAGCACTTCGAGGATCTCCTCGGACAGCTGCGGCGCGCTGCCCTGCGTCGCGCGCGCCAGCACCATGCCGCCAACCAGCGCCGACAGGGTCAGGATCGCGCGGGCCTTGTCGGCCGCGCCGGGCTCGTCGGTGACGCTGCCGTCGGGCCGGTGCTCCGCGAAGGCCTTCAGGTAGCCGCCGATGCCATGCGTGATCGCCTCGGCCACCGGCGGCGCGGCACGCGCGGCGTCCACGGCCAGCGTGGGCATCGCGCAACCGAGGCCCGGCGCGTCACGGTGTTCGGCGCGCAGGTAGTGCTCGAAGTAGGAACGCGCATCGCCCTGCTCGCGATCGAGCCGGGCGCGCAGGCGTGCCAGCGGCGCCGCCAGCGCGTGGGCCACGGCTTCGGCAGCGAGCGCATCCTTGGAGTCGAAGTGGCCGTAGAAACCGCCGTGCGTGAAGCCGGCCTCGCGCATGATCTCGGCCACGCCCACGCCCTCCAGCCCGCGCTCGCGGTACAGGCGCGAGGCGGCTTCGACGATGGCCTGGCGGTTGGCCTGCGACTGTTCCTTGGTGACTTTCATGGCGCTGCTTCTCGGGGTGACGCATCGATGCGATGCCCACATTTTAATTGTGATCATCATCAAAATTGCTATCATGACGGCAATCATCAAAACTTTCTGAGGCCATCAGCATGACCGTCAGCGCTCCGCCCTTGAGCTTCCCGCACCGCCTCGCGCCCTGGCTGGAACGCCGCAACATCCACTTCGCCTGGGTGATTGCCGGCGTCACCTTCCTGACGATGCTGTTCATGTCCGCCGCGCTGGGCCTGCCCGGGGCGATGTTGCAGCCGCTGGCCAGCGAGTTCGGCTGGAGCACCAGCCAGATCTCGTCGGCACTGGCGCTGCGCTTCGCGCTGTTCGGCCTGATGGGCCCGTTCGCCGCCGTGCTGATGGACCGTTTCGGGATGCGCGCGGTGATGTGCACGGCGCTGACCCTGGTCGGCGGCGGCATGCTGATGGCGGCCGGCATCACGCAGCTGTGGCAGCTCTGGCTGCTGTGGGGCGTGATGCTGGGCGTGGGCAGCGGCATGACGGCGCTGGTGCTCGGCGCCGTCGTCTCCAGCCGCTGGTTCGCGACCCGCCGCGGCCTCGTGATGGGCCTGCTGACGGCCAGCGCCGCCACCGGCCAGCTCGCCTGCCTGCCGATCGCCGCCTGGATGATCGAGCACTGGGGCTGGCGCGCGCCGCTGGCCCCGCTGGGCTTCATCTGCCTGGGCGTGATGGCCCTGGTGTGGCTGCTGATGCGCAACCGGCCGTCCGACATCGGCGTCCATCCCTTCGGCGCCGAGCCGGGCGCACCGGCACCCGCGGTCGCGCCGAAGATGACGATGGCCACGCCCTTCATCGCGCTGCGCGAGGCCAGCACGAAGCCGGCCTTCTGGCTGCTGGCCGGCACCTTCTTCATCTGCGGCCTGTCGACCAACGGCCTGGTGCAAACGCACTTCATCTCGCTGTGCGGCGACCGCGGCCTGGGCCCGGTGCCGGCGGCCTCGGTGCTGGCGATGATGGGCGCGTTCGACTTCGTCGGCACGATCGCCTCCGGCTGGCTCAGCGACCGCTACGACAGCCGCAAGCTGCTGTTCTGGTACTACGGTCTGCGCGGGCTCTCGCTGATGTGGCTGCCGCATGCGGACTATTCGCTGTACGGCCTGTCGCTGTTCGCGATGTTCTACGGCCTGGACTGGATCGCCACCGTGCCGCCCACCGTGCGCCTCACCGCGCAGACCTTCGGCACCGAGAAGGTGGGCCTGGTGTTCGGCTGGATCTTCGCCTCGCATCAGATCGGCGCGGCGGTGGCGGCCTGGGGCGCGGGCATGAGCCGCACCCTGCTGCTGACCTATTCGCCGGCGCTGTACACGGCCGGCGCGGCCTGCCTCGTCGCTGCGCTGATGGCGATGGCAGTTCGTAAAAAATCACCGGTCGCGCAGGGGTAAGCCCTCAAGGTTTCGTCATGGCGGCGTAACACGCAGGCCGCATACTGCAAGGCATCCAAGGCGACAAACCGGCTGCAGATTGGGCAGATTCCTGGAACCCGTCACCAGCGCTTTGGGTTCCTCATTTCGAAGGGCCGCTCGCCACCAGGCAGCGGCCCTTTCTCTTTGCGGTCCGCGCAACGCCGGCGGGTAAAGAATCTGAAAAATTGGGAGACCCGTTCTCGCACTGTGAGATGCTCCCGCGCCAGCCGACGCCAGCTCCTCAGCCCGCCCCGGGTCCTCATACCTTCGAGCACGGATGCCCCTCGAGCGTCCGCCCTTGTCATGACCGCCGTGTTTCCCCGCCTGCTGCTGACCGCCTGCGCCATTGCCTGTGCCTCCGCCTGGAGCCAGCAACAGTCCCCTCAGCAAGACTCCGACAACCCCGCCAAGCCCGCGCCGGCGCCCGTACACAAACAGCCGGCCGCTGACAGCAAGGCCGCACCGGCCAGCCAGCTGGAACGCGTGGAGGTCGACGGGCGCCCCACCGACGAAGCCGTGCGCCGCGCCTCCACCGCATCGAAGATCATCATCTCGCGCGAGGAGATCGAGCGCTACGGCGACAGCACCGTCGGCGAGGTGCTCAAGCGCCTGCCCGGCGTGACCACCGGCGGCCGGCCCGGTCGCGGCGGCGAGGTGCGGATGCGCGGCATGGGCAGCGGCTACACGCAGATCCTCGTCAACGGCGAACGGATGCCGCCCGGCTTCTCGCTGGACCAGTTGCCGCCGGACCAGATCGAACGCATCGAGGTGATGCGCGCGCCCACCGCCGAGTTCGGCGCCCGCGCCATCGCCGGCACGATCAACATCGTGCTGCGTGAGGCGCTGCAGAAGCGCTCCAACGACCTGCGCCTGGCCGTCTCCGAGGAGCGCGGCCAGTTGCGCCCGAACATCGGCTGGTCGCGCAACGACAAGCTCAACGACGAGGGCGGCGCCTACAACATCAGCGTCAACGCGATGCGCAACGAGCGCTACGACGATTCGCGGCCGAACTCGGACACCGTCGTGCCCAGCCGCGGCGTCAGCAGCCATGTCGAGACCGTTGGCCAGAACAACGCGACCAACGAGTCGATCAACGCGAACGCGCGCCTGCAGTGGCGCCTCGGCCCCGGCGGCGACCAGTTCTCGCTGCAACCCTTCTTCGTCGTGTCGAAGAACAACACGGCCAACGAGGTCCGCCAGACGCAGAGCTACTGCGACACCACGGCGCCGGAGGCGGACGTCGACCCGGGCGAGCTGATCCAGTGCCAGCAGTACGACCATGCGGTGACGAACTCCGACTCGCGCTTCGCCACCTTGCGCCTGCATTCGCAATGGACGCAGCACCTGGACACGGACACGAAGTTCGAGCTGCGCACCGCCATCGGCGGCGCCCGCGGCTCGGGCCATTCGTTCCGCCAGGAGTACCTGGACGGCGCCCCCTCGCGCGACCAGGACGACACGACCAAGAGCCGCGACAGCTCCTGGAGCCTGACCGGCAAGCTCTCGCACCAGCTGGCCAACGAGCACAGCCTCGTCGGCGGCATCGAGGCCGAAGGCACGGGCCGCAACACCAGCCGCGTGACCCTGCAGGACGGCCTGCCGCGCCCGCAGCTCGCCGACTTCGGCGACAACCTCGCCGCCGACACGCTGCGCTTCGCCTGGTACGGGCAGGACGAGTGGAGCGTCGGCAAGCAGTGGTCCTTCTACGCCGGCCTGCGCGGCGAATCGATCGCCACGCACAGCACCGCGGCCAGCTACGAGGTGCGCAACAAGTCCGTCGTGTGGACCCCGCTGCTGCACGGCGTGTGGAAGTTCGACGAAAACAGCCGCGACCAGATCCGCGCCAGCCTCACGCGCAGCTACCGCGCGCCGCAGTTGAACGACCTGACCGCCCCGCCCTCGATCAACTCGCAGTACCCCTGCCTCGGCACGGCGCTGTGCGGCCCCAATGAGGCCAACGCGGCCGACCGCATGGGCAACCCGAACCTGAAGCCCGAGCTGGCGCGCGGCGTGGAGGTGGGCTATGAAAACTACCTGAGCAAGGGCGGCATCGTCAGCGCCAATGTGTTTTACCGCCACATCGACAACCTGATCCGCAACGTCACGGAGCTGGAGACAGTGTCGTGGGCCTCCACCGAACGCTGGGTCGCGCGGCCGCGCAACATCGGCACGGCCAAGACCTACGGCATCGAGCTGGAGGCCAAGTTCCGGCTCGACCAGTTCTTCGAAGACGCGCTGCCGATCAATGTGCGCAGCAACCTGAGCCTCTTCCGCTCGTCGGTAGATGGCATCGTCGGCCCCTACAACCGCCTCGACCAGCAACCGCGCTACACCGGCAACCTGGGTGGCGACTACAAGCTGCGCAGCCTGCCGCTGACGCTGGGCGCCAGCCTCAACTACACGCCGGCGAACCAGGTGCAGGAAACGCCGCTGCAGCTGACCAGCAGTTCGAAGAAGTCCGTGCTGGACGCCTTCGCGCTGTGGAACTTCAACATGAACACCGCGCTGCGCCTGTCGGCCACCAACCTGACCGCGCTGGACTACGCCACCGGCAGCGTGATCAACACGCAGTACAAGACGATCAACAGCAACAGCAACGGCCGCACCTTCGTGCTGTGGGCGGCGAGGCTGGAGATGAAGCTGTAACGCCGGTCAGCGGCGGGAGCCGAGGATGCGGGCGGGCAGGAAGAGGATGGCGCGCAGCAGTTCGAACAGCGCCTCGAAGGTGATGCCCACCAGCCGGAAGGGCAGGCACAGCAGCCAGACGATGGGCCACATCACCAGCGCGAGCAGCGCCAGCGGCCAGCACAGCACGAACAGCAGGCACCAGAGCAGGAATCCGAACATCGCAGCATCTCCGTGAGGTCGATGAGCGGACTCTAGGCGGCCACAAGCTCGCGTCCAAGCGCCGTGCGACGAACTGCACCAGGGCGTGAACAGACGGCGAGTCGCAAACGCCAGCATGGCGCGATCCGATGCGTATTGGCGCGATCGGATTTTCCGGATCGGTCCGCCTTGTAGAAGATGGCGGTGCTTCGACAAACACTCATGGACATGAAAAACAAACCCGTCGCCCTGATCACCGGTGCCTCCTCCGGCATGGGCAAAGACTTCGCGCTGCGCCTGATCGCGGAGGGCTACACGGTCTACGCCGCGGCGCGGCGACTCGAGCGGATGCAGGACATCGGCGAGGCGGGCGGACTGCCCTTGGCGATGGACGTCACGGACGATGCCTCCATGGTGAACGCCGTGTCCCGGATCCTCGATGAACAGGGGCGGATCGATGTCCTGATCAACAACGCGGGCTACGGCCAGTACGGCGCGCTGGAAGACGTTCCCGTGGCGGAAGGCCGGCGCCAGATGGAGACAAACCTGATCGGCCTGGCCCGCCTGACCCAGTTGTGCCTGCCCACGATGAGGGCGCAAGGGCGCGGCCGGATCTTCAATATCTCGTCGATCGGTGGCAAGCTGGCCACGCCGCTGGGCGGCTGGTACCACGCATCGAAGTTCGCGCTGGAGGGCTACTCGGATGCGCTGCGCAACGAGGTGCGCCGCTTCGGCATCGACGTGATCGTGATCGAACCGGGCGGCATTGCTTCGGAGTGGTCCGGGATCGCGACGGACGAGGCGGAGAAGCACTCGGGTGCGGGCGCGTACGCACCGATGGTGAAGAAGTTCAGCACCATGCAGAAGGACATGCGCAAGCTCCCCGGCCCACGGGTGATCAGCGACCTGATCGTCAAGGCGCTCCGGTCCAGGCGACCCCGCGCTCGCTACCACGGCGGCTTCCTGGCCAGCCCCATGCTCTTCCTGCGCCGGCACCTGTCCGATCGCCTCTTCGATCTCGTCATCTCGTCGGCCTTCCGGTGAGCTAAGGTGCGGGCATGAGCGCGACCCGTATCCCGATGCTTGCCTCGACCTCGGCGCGGTTCACGGCGCTGGGGCTCGACTCCCGCAAGGTCTTGGCGCGTGCGGGGCTTTCACCGGCCGTCACGCAACGCGGCAGCCTCGATACGCCGCAGTTCTTCGCGGTCTGGCACGCGATCCTGGAGCTGTCCGGGGATCCGCTGATCGGCCTGCGGATCGGCAGCGAGACGGGCCCCGCCCAGCTCGAAGCAGCAGCGATTGCTGCCCTGCACTCCGCCACCTTCGGCGATGCGCTGGCCCGCCTGGCCCGGTACAAGCGCCTGTGCTGCCCGGAAGAGATCCGCGTCGAGCGCGAAGGGCCGCTGGCGCGCCTGAGCTTCCACTGGATCCTCGCCGACGAGATCACGCCGCACGCGATCAGCGATGCGGCCTTTGCCTCCGCGCACGCCATCGCTCGGCGAGGCGCGGGCCACACGATCACGCCGCGCAGGCTGGAACTGATGCGCACGCCGCCGAGCGTTGCGCCCTACGCCGCGCACTTCGGATGCGAGGTGCGCACCGGCTGCGCGGGAGATGCCCTCGTGTACGACGCCGCTGCGCTTGAGGTCCCCTTCGTCTCGCACAACGAAGACCTCCTCGCCGTGCTGGTGCCGGCGCTGGACGCCCAGGTCGAGGCACTGGGCGAGATCGCGATCGAGAAGCAGGCGCGCGCCGCGCTGACGCGGCTGATGCGCGGCGACCGTCCGAGCATCGAGACGCTGGCGCGCCAGCTCAATATGAGCACCCGCTCGCTGCAGCGGCGTCTCGGCGATGCGGGCACCAGCTACCAGGCCGTGCTGGACGGCGTGCGCCTGGAGACGGCACGACGGCTGCTGGCGGAGACGAGCTTCACGCCCGGCGAGATCGCGTTCTTCCTGGGCTTCGAGGAAGCCAATTCGTTCCAGCGCGCGTTCCGGCGCTGGGAGGGACGCACACCCATCCAATGGCGGGAGGAGCGGGCACCGCAAGTGCTCGGCCAGCCGGGCGGCAGGCGCAAAAAAGGCCCCCTGGATCGCTCCGCGGGGGCCGTCAAGATTTCGCGTTAGGACAGAGGTACGGATCCGAAAATCAGAAGTGGTACTCGGCGCGGACCATCGGGGTCTTCGCCGTGGCGCCGGGACCGGCGGCGCCGCCAGCGTCGTTGCCGAACTTGTTCTTCCAGTACTGGTACTCGACGCCGACCTTGAAGGTGTTCTTGCCGGTGATGTCGTACATCACCTGCATGTCGATGTCGGTCTCGGCCTTGGTGTTGCCGCCGAACTCATCCTTGCCCTTGCTGGCGATGAAGTTGGCGAAGCCCTCGAACGAGAAGCCGGCGCCCAGCGGAATGCCCCAGGCCAGCGCCAGCATCGGATGCGTCTTGTACGTGTAGCGCGAGACGCAGGTGCTGGTGTAGTCATTGCACGGCGCATTGCTCTCGCGCAGCAGCAGCAGGCTGGCATTCAGGAAGCCGGGCACGTCGAAGTTGACCGTGGGGCCCAGCACCAGCATGCGCTTCTTCGAGTTGTAGCCGGCGTCGCTCTTCGTGTTGTAGTCGAAGCCCCAGGTCAGGCCGTAGCCGCGGATGCCGGTGGACTTGAACGAGGTGCCGCTCATCTTCTCGAAGTCCAGCGTGTTGCGGTACACGATGTAGACCTCCTGCGCGCCGCTCTTCGCGTCGACGCCGGACGGGTCGTTCTTGTCGGACATCAACATGTCCAGCGTGAAGAAGTTCGTGCCGTACTTGAAGCCGCTGACGTGCGTCAGGCTGAGGATGTTCTTCTTGATGTCGTTGCCTTCGTACGGCTCGGCGAACTTGGTGCCGTAGCGGTAGCCGATCGAGGTGTCGCTCCAGTCGGCGGCGTGGGCCGCGGTGGCGGCGCACAGGGCGGCCGCGGTGCAGATCATGGAGATGGCGAGTTTCTTCATCATCACGTGTTCCCCTTTGAGGTTTGAAAAATCCGGTGGTGCCGAAGTCGCGCGGGCATGGCTCCGCCGCGACAGGCGGCGGGTGCGCTTGTCCCTTGGGTACTGCTGTCTACTTCTCGCGGGCCGCCGCGCGGGACGGCGGCGGCCGGGTGGCGGCGTCCTTACTTGCCGGACGGCACCTTGCCTTCCACGCCCTTGATGTAGAAGTTGATGCCGGACAGGAACTTGTCGTCCGCGACCTCATCCTTCTTCACCAGGACCTTGCCGGTCTGGTCGACGATCGGGCCCTTCCAGATCGCGAAGGAGCCGTCCTTCAGGCCGGCCTTGGCCTTCTCGACCGCGTCCTTGGCTTCCTGCGGCACGACCTCGGAGATCGAGACCAGGTCGATCGCGCCTTCCTTGACGCCCCACCACGAGTGCGCGCCGGCGCCGGCTTTCCATGTGCCGTCGAGCGCTTCCTTGACCGCGTGGATGTAGTACGGCGCCCAGTTGATCGTGGCCGAGGCCAGGTGGGCCTTGGGACCGTAGGCGGTCATGTCGGAGTCCCAGCCGAAGGCGTACTTGCCGTTCTTCTCGGCGGTCTGCAGCACGGCCGAGGAGTCGGTGTTCTGCATCAGCACGTCGGCGCCGCCGTTGATCAGCGATTGCGCGGCTTCGGTTTCCTTCGGCGGATCGAACCACTCGTTGACCCAGACGACCTTGACCTTGATCTTCGGGTTCATCGACTGCGCGCCCAGCGTGAAGCTGTTGATGTTGCGCAGCACTTCAGGGATGGGCACCGAGCCGACGACGCCCAGCGTGCCGGTCTTGCTCACCTTGCCGGCGACGATGCCGGCGAGGTACGCGCCCTCATAGGTGCGCGAGTCGTAGGTGCGCATGTTGTCGGCCTGCTTGTAGCCGGTGGCATGCTCGAACTTCACATCCGGCGTGTCGGCGGCGACCTTGAGCATCGGCTCCATGTAGCCGAAGGTGGTGCCGAAGATCAGCTTGTTGCCCTGGGCGGCCATGTCGCGGAACACACGCTCGGCGTCGGCACCCTCGGGCACCTTCTCGACGAAGCTGGTCTGGATTTTGTCGCCGTATTCCTTCTCGAGCGCCTTGCGGGCGTTGTCGTGCGCGAAGGTCCAGCCGCCATCGCCGACCGGGCCGACGTAGGCGAAGGCGATCTTCAGCGGCTCGGGCTTGGCCGGCGCTGCAGCCGAGGCCGGTGCCGACGGCGCCTCGGCCACCGGGGGTGCCGCTTCCTCCTTCTTGCCGCAGGCAGCCAGCGCCAGCGCAGCCGCGCTGACTGCCGCCAGTTTCAAAAAGTCCCGTGTCTTCATGGTCATGACATCTCCGTATGTGAGGATGGGCAGTGCTAGTGGTGAAAGTGGGCTCGCGATGGTCAGATCAGGAGCCCGGGAAAAACGGTTTGCCGAGCGATGCGGGCATGTTGGCGCGGATGAAATTGGCGTTGCTCGAGATCAGCACCAGCACGACGATCGTCGCCAGGTAGGGCAGCATGCTGAGGAACTGGCTCGCCACTTCGACGCCCTGCCCCTGCAGATGGAACTGCAGCATCGTGACGAAACCGAACAGGTATGCACCTAGCAACACCCGTGCCGGACGCCAGGTGGCGAAGGTCGTCAATGCCAGCGCAATCCAGCCCTTGCCGGCCACCATGCCCTCCACCCACAGCGGCGTGTAGATCACCGACATGTAAGACCCCGCCAAGCCGCACAGCGCGCCACCGGTGACCACCGCCGCCAGGCGGATCTTGCGCACCGGATAACCCAGCGCATGCGCCGACTCCGGCGATTCGCCCACCGCGCGCAGCACCAGGCCCGCACGCGAGCGGTACAGGAACCAGGTCAGGAACAGCATCAGCAGGATGCCGCCGTAGACCAGCGGATGCTGCTTGAACAATGCCGGGCCGACGAAGGGAATGTCCGCCAGGCCCGGGATCTCGAAGCTGGGCCGCGGGCCGAGCTTCTCCTGCGTGTAGCGCAGGCCCACGAAGGCCGAGAAGCCGGTGCCGAACAGGCTCAGCGCGAGGCCGGCCGCGTACTGGTTGGTGTTGAGCCAGATCACCAGCAGCCCGAAGGCCAGCGCCAGCAGCGCACCGGCGGCCATGCCGGCGGCGAAGGCCAGCCAGTCGTTGCCGGTGTGCACGGCGGTGGCGAAGCCGGCGATCGCGGCGACCAGCATCATGCCCTCGGCGCCGAGGTTGACGATGCCGGCGCGCTCGTTGATCAGCAGGCCCAGCGCGGCCAGCGCCAGCAAGGTGCCGGCGTTCATCGATGCTGCGATCAGCAGCGCAATCGAATCCATGTTCATGCCGCCACCGCCTTCCGCGCGTGACCCCAGCGAATGCGGTAGTTGATCAAGGTGTCCGAGGCCAGCAAGGTGAACAGCAGCAGGCCCTGGAACACGCCGGTGATGGACTTGGGCAGGCCCAGGCGCGACTGCGCCAGCTCGCCGCCGATGTAGAACATGCTCATCAGGATGCCCGAGAACACGATGCCCACCGGATGCAGGCGCCCGACGAAGGCGACGATGATGGCCGCGAAGCCGTAGCCGGCCGGCACGTAGGGCGTGAGCTGCCCCAGCGGCCCGGCCACCTCCAGCGCGCCGGCCAGGCCCGCCATGCCGCCGGACAGCAGCAGCGCCGTCCACAGCGCCCGCGTCGACGAGAAGCCCGCGTAGCGCGCCGCTGCCGGCGCCAGGCCGCCGACCTGCAGCGCGAAGCCCGCGTAGGTACGGAACAGCAGCACCCAGAAGCCCAGCACCGCGGCGATGGCGATCAGCACGCCGATGTTCATCCGCATGCCGGTGACCAGGCGCGGGATCTTGGTGACGGCCAGGAAGCTGATCGACTGCGGGAAGTTGTAGCCGTTCGGATCCTTCCAGGGGCCGAACACCGCATAGGTCAGCAGCAGGTTGGCCACGTAGACGAGCATCAGGCTGACCAGGATCTCGTTGGCGTTGAAGCGCGAGCGCAGGAAGGCCACGATGCCGGCCCAGGCCATGCCGCCGACGATGCCAGCCAAGAGGATCCACAGCACGATCAGCCCGCTGGTGTCGGGCCCGGCCTGCATCGCGACCCAGCCGCCGGCCATCGCGCCGATGATGAACTGCCCTTCGGCGCCGATGTTCCAGACGTTGGAGCGGAAGCACAGGGCCAGGCCCAGCGCGATCAGCACCAGCGGCGTGGCCTTGATGCTCAGCTCGGCCCAGGCGCGGCCGGTCTTGATCGGCTCCCAGAAGAACATCTGCAGGCCGCGCGCCGGGTCCTTGCCCAGCAGCACGAAGAGAACGATGCCCAGCAGCACGGTCACCGCCAGCGCCAGCAGCGGCGAGGCGAGCGACATCCACTTGGACGGTTGGGGGCGAGTCTCAAGCCGCAACAAGATGCGCTCCTTCACCGGTCCACAGGCCGCTCATCCATTCACCGATCTGCGTACGCGTGGCATCGGCGATCGGCACCGGCGGCGAGAGCCGCCCCTTGGCCATCACGACGAGGCGGTCCGAGATCTCGAACAGCTCGTCCAGTTCCTCGCTGACGACCAGCACCGCACAACCGGCATCGCGCAGCTTCAACAGCTCGCCGCGGATCTGCGCCGCGGCCCCCACGTCCACGCCCCAGGTGGGCTGCGAGATGATCAGCAGCTTCGGCTTCGCATCGATCTCGCGGCCGACGATGAACTTCTGCAGATTGCCGCCCGACAGGCTGCGCGCCGCTGCATCGGGGCCGCTGGCCTTGACCTTGTAGCGCGCGATCAGGTCCTCGGCCAGCGCCTGGACCCGGCCGACGCGGATCCAGCCGGCGCCCGTCACCGTCTCGGTGCGGGTCAGTAGCGTGTTCTGCGCCAGCGACAGCGTCGGCACCGCGCCGCGGCCCAGGCGTTCCTCCGGCACGAAGTTGAGCCCCATCCGTCTTCTTCGTCTCGCACTCGCCCGCGCGATGTCCTTGCCGAACAGCGCCACCGTGCCCGGCGTGCCGCGCGGGTCTTCGCCGGACAGCGCCGCCATCAGCTCCTGCTGGCCGTTGCCGGACACACCGGCCACGCCGACGATCTCGCCGGCGCGCACCTGCAGGTCCACGTCCACCAGGGTCGTGCCGAAGGGTGAGGACTTCGCCAGGCTCAGGCGCTTGAGTTCCAGTGCCACCGCGCCGGCCTTGCGCGGCTCGTGCTTCAACTGTGGAGGCTCGGCGCCGATCATCAGCGCCGAGAGCTGCGCGCTGGTCTGCGTGCGCGGATCCACCTCGCCGGTGACCTTGCCGCCGCGCAGCACCGTGCAATGCGTGCACAGCGCGCGGATCTCGTCGAGCTTGTGGCTGATGTAGAGGATCGAGCAGCCCTGGCTGCTGAGCGTGCGCAAGGTCTCGAACAGCTTCAGCGCGGCCTGCGGCGTCAGCACCGAGGTGGGTTCGTCGAGGATCAGCAGCTGCGGCTTGCACAGCAGCGCGCGGACGATCTCCACCCGCTGACGCTCGCCGACCGACAGCGTGTGCACCGGCCGATCGGGGTCCACCTCCAGCCCGTAGCTGGCCGCCACCTCACGTATCTGGGTGGTGACTTGCGCCAGGCTCAGCGTCTTCTCCAGCCCCAGCCAGACGTTCTCCGCCGCGGTCAGCGTGTCGAACAGCGAGAAGTGCTGGTAGACCATGCTGATGCCTAAAGCGCGGGCCTGGGCCGGGCTCTTGATGACGACCGGCTGGCCATTCCAGCGCAACTCACCCTCGTCGGGCTGCACCGCGCCGTAGATGATCTTCATCAGCGTGGACTTGCCGGCGCCGTTCTCCCCCAGCACCGCATGGATCTCGCCCGGCTTCACCCGCAGGCCGACACCGGTGTTGGCTTTGACGCTGGCGTATTGCTTGCTGATGCCGGTGGCTTCCAGGCGGAGTGGGGGCGTGGTCATGGCGCGGGATTATCCAACGGTGGGAAGGGCTGCCGAGCGGCCCGCCACGAAGCTGCGGACCAGGTTGCGTTCGTCTGAAAGGCTCATCCAGGCGAACACCTTTTCGTGCAATTCCCGGGCCACCGCATGGCGGGCCTGCGCCACCGGGCCGCGGGCCCAGTCCCAGACGCAGACGTCGGCCAGCAGACCGGTGTCGAAGGAGCCTATCTCGTCGCCCAGCTGCAAGGCCTCGGCCGCGCCGCGCGTGGCCGCATGCAGGGCCGCCCAGGCGCTCAGGCGGTGGCCGCCCATCGCCTGGACCTTGTAGCCGTCCAGCAGGTTGCGCTGGATCGACAGCGAGGTGCCGCCGCCGACGTCGCTGGCCACGCTGACCGCAAAGCCCGCACCGCGGGCGGCGGGCCAGTCGAACAGGCCGCTGCCGAGGAACAGATTGGACGAGGGGCAGAACGCCACCTGCGCGCCGGTGTTCGTCAGCGTGCGGCGGTCCTGCGCATCGAGCCAGATGCCGTGGGCCAGCACCGCGCGCGGGTGCAGCAGGCCCTCGCGGGCGTAGACGTCCAGGTAGCTGCGCGCCGTCGGGAACAGCTGGGCCACCCATTCGACCTCGCTGCGGTTCTCGGCCACGTGGGTCTGCATGTAGAGCGAGGCGTCGGCCTTACACAGGGCGCCGGCCATCGCGAGCTGCGCCGGCGTGCTGGTCGGGGCGAAGCGGACGGTGACGGCATAACTGAGACGATCGACGCCATGCCAGCGGTCGATCAGGTCGATGCAGTCGCGCTCAGCCTGGGCCACGTCGTCGCGCAAGCCGTCCGGCGCATGGCGGTCCATCAGCACCTTGCCGGCAATGAGCCGCATGCCGCGCTGGCGGGCGGCCTCGAACAGCGCCTCGGCCGAGACCTTGTGGACGGTCGGGAACACCACCGCCGTCGTCGTGCCGTGCGCCAACAGCGCATCGAGGAAGTGGCCGGCACCGGCCCGCGCGACGGCCGGGTCGGCATAGCGGCACTCGGCCGGGAATGTGTATTTGTTGAGCCAGTCCAGCAGCTCGGTGCCATAGGAGCCGATCACGTCGAGCTGCGGGCAGTGGACGTGGGTGTCGATGAAGCCCGGCAGGATCAGCTTGCCCGCATGGTCCTCGCGGCGGTACTCGGGGCCGGGCTCCTCCTTCTGCACGCCGGCGATGCGACCGTCGGGGCCGATCAGCAGCCAGTGGTCGGGGCGGTAGCGCACGGCAGGGTCTTCCAGGGCGGCCCAGCCGGGCTGCGCGCCGAAATCCAGCAGATCGCCGCGCAGGGCCAGGCCCTGCGGCGTCGGACTCACGGTCATTGACTTTCCTTGTTCTCGGGTTTGGGGGTATTCAATCGGGAGGCGATCTCGCGCACCTGCTCGCGCAGCCAGCGCATCGCCGGCGCCGCGTGGCTCTGCTCATGCCAGAGCTGGTAGTAGCTCATGCGCGGGAAGGCCACCGGGCACTTGACGATGGTCACCGGCAGCTCGTCCACATAGCGCGAGCAGAACAGCCGGCCGGTGGTCAGCACCAGGTGGCTGCGCGCCACCATCTGGGGCAGCTGCCCAAAATGGGCACTCCGCACCGCGATGGCGCGCGTGAGCCCCAAGGTGGCGAGGTGCTGGTCGATCACGCCGGGCATGCCCGGCGAGAGCGGCATCGGCGCCAGATGCCGGCAGCCGAGGTACTTGTCCACCGTGAAGCCGCCGCGCGTGGCGGCGGCGCGCGCCATCGGGTGGTCGCGGCTCATCAGGCAGACGACCTCGTCGCTGAGCAGTCGGCCCAAGTGCAGCTCGGAGGGCGGCTGCAGCCAGTTGCCGATCACCAGGTCCAGCTCGCCGCGCGCCAGGCCCCGGCGATAGTCGAAGTGGGCGTTCAGCGGCTGCAGGTCAAGATGGATGCCGGGTGCCAAGGTGTTCAGGTGAATTACCAGGTCGGGCAGGAAGTGCGGGTCGAGATAGTCGCTGGCGGCAATGCGCAGCTGCATCTCGGCGGTAGCGGGGTCGAAGGCCGTCTTGCGGCGGCGCTTGCCGAACAGCAGGTCCGCGTCTTGCAGAAGCCTGGCAGCCGGCTCGAGCAGCTCCAGCGCGGCGGCCGTGGGCGTCATGCCCGCGCCGCTGCGTACCAGCAGCGGATCGCCGGTCAGCGCGCGCAGCCGCTTCAGCTGCGCGCTGACCGCCGGCTGGGTGCTGTGCAGCCGCAGGGCGGCCCGGGAAACGCTGTGCTCGGTAATCACGGTGTGCAAGACCCGTACAAGTTGTAGCTCGATCTTGTCGAAATCCGTTCTCAGGCTCATACGTCATTCTGTATACACATCATGAGCTTGATCGTATATCTTCCAGGCATGAACGCAGTACCTTATGGGTAAACACCGAGACGGACTTTTGATGAACGAACAACGCCCCCTGCGCTTCTTCCACCGCGGCGAAATCCAGGAAGTGCAGAACCTGCCGACGACGACCACCGTCTTGCAATACCTGCGCCAGCACGCCCATTGCGCCGGCACCAAGGAAGGCTGCGCCGAAGGCGACTGCGGCGCCTGCACGGTGCTGGTCGGAGAACTGGACGAGGCAGGCCAGGTCCAGCTGCGCAACGTGAATGCCTGTACACAGTTCCTGCCGACCCTGGACGGCCGCGCGCTGCTGACCGTCGAAGACCTGGGCCACGCCGACGCGCTGAATCCGGTGCAGCAGGCGATGGTGGACTGCCACGGCTCACAGTGCGGCTTCTGCACCCCGGGCTTCATCACGAGCATGCAGGCCTGCTACGAACGCCACTGCGAGGCGGGCACACGGCCGACGCGCCAGCAGCTGGCCGACGACCTCGCCGGCAACCTGTGCCGCTGTACCGGCTACCGGCCGATCCTGGACGCCGGCCAGCAGATGTTCGAGGCGCCCGAGCAGCGCATCGACCGCGCGCCGATCGCAGCAGCACTGAAGACCTTGCAGTCCGATGAAGCGCTGCGTTATGCCGCGGCGAGCCCGGCCTTCGGCGGCCGCGTCGACGAGTTCCACGCACCGCGCACCGTCGAGCAACTGGCCGCTCTGCGCGAGGCCAAGCCGCAGGCGCGACTGCTGGCCGGCTCCACCGACGTGGGCTTGTGGGTCAACAAGATGTTCCGCGACCTCGGCGAGCTGATCTACACCGGCCAGGTGGCCGAGATGCGCGAGATCCGCCGCGAGGCGGACGCACTCTGGATCGGCGCCGCCGTCACGCTGGAGGACGCCTGGGGCGCGCTGGCCGCCGAGGTCCCCGCCCTGCGCGAGCTGTGGCTGCGCTTCGCCTCGCCGCCGGTGCGCCAGGCCGGCACGCTGGGCGGCAATATCGCCAACGGCTCGCCGATCGGCGACGGCCCGCCCGCGCTGATCGCGCTGGGCGCCGACATCATCCTGCGCAAGGGCGCCCAGCAGCGCCGCATGAAGCTGCAGGACTTCTACCTCGACTACATGAAGAACGCGATGCAGCCGGGCGAGTTCGTCGAGGCGCTGAGCGTGCCGATCCCCGCCGCCGGCTGGCAGTTCCGCGCCTACAAGATCAGCAAGCGCTATGACAGCGACATCTCCGCCGTCTGCGCCGCGCTGACCCTGCGGCTGGAGAACGGCGCGGTCGCCGAGGCGCGCTTCGCCTTCGGCGGCATGGCGGCCATCGTCAAGCGCGCCGCCGCGGCCGAGGCCGCCGTCGTCGGCCAGCCCTGGACCGAGGCCACCGCCCAGGCCGCCGCCACCGCGCTGGCGCAGGACTTCAAGCCCCTGTCGGACATGCGGGCGAGCGCCGCCTACCGGATGAAGGTGGCGCAGAATCTGTTCCGCCGGCTGTGGCTCGAAACCCGCGAGTCCGATCCCGTTCCCAGCCGCGATCTCAGCGTCTGGCAAGCCGTTTCTTTCGTCTAAGCGAGGAGCCGCCATGAACAAGCCGCTCGAATTCCAGGTTAGCGCCGAGGCGCTACCCCAAGTGGGCGTCAACAAGACGCACGAATCCGCCGCCCTGCACGTCAGCGGCGAAGCCACCTACATCGACGACATCGCGGAAGCTGCGAACACGCTGCACGCGGCGCTGGGCCTGTCGCCCGTCGCGCACGGCAAGCTGCTGTCGATCGACCTGGAGCTGCTGAAGAAGCAGCCCGGCGTCGTCGCCGTCTACACCGCCGCCGATTTCCCCGGCGAGAACAACTGCGGCCCGCTGCTGCACGACGACCCGATCCTCGCCGGCGAAACCCTGAGCTACCTCGGCCAGCCGGTCTTCGCCGTCATCGCCACCGACCGTGAACTGGCCCGCCGCGCCGCGCACATGGCCAAGCAGGCGATCAAGTACGAGGCGCTGCCCGCGATCCTGACGGCGAAGGAAGGCCACGCCGCCGGCCAGTACGTGCTGCCGGCGATGCACATGACGCGCGGCGAGCCCGCAGCCGAGATGGCCAAGGCGCCGCACAAGCTCGACGGCGAATGGTCCGTCAACGGCCAGGAGCAGTTCTACCTGGAAGGCCAGATCAGCTACGCGCTGCCGCAGGAAGGCAATGCGCTGCTGGTGCACTGCTCGACCCAGCACCCGAGCGAAATGCAGCAGCTGATCGCCCATGCGATGGACTGGCATTCGAACCAGGTGCAGGTCGTCTGCCGGCGCATGGGCGGTGGCTTCGGCGGCAAGGAATCGCAGTCGGCGCTGTTCGCCTGCGTGGCCGCGCTGGCCGCGACCCGGCTGCGCCGGCCGGTCAAGCTGCGCCTGGACCGCGACGACGACTTCATGATCACAGGCCGTCGCCATGGCTTCGACTACCGCTGGCAGGTCGGCTACGACGACGCCGGCCACATCCTCGCCGCCGAGATCGAGCTGATCTCCAACTGCGGCCACTCGGCCGACCTCTCCGCGCCGGTGATGGCCCGCGCGCTGTGCCACTTCGACAACGCCTACTGGCTGCCGCACGTGGCGATGCACGGCTACTGCGCGCGCACCAACACGCAGAGCAACACCGCCTTCCGCGGCTTCGGCGGCCCACAGGGCGCGCTGGCCATCGAGATGATCATCGACTCGGTGGCGCGCAAGCTGGGGCTCGACCCGCTGCTGGTGCGCCAGCGCAATTTCTACAGCGACGGCAAGGACGTCACGCCCTACGGCCAGAAGGTCGAGGACAACATCATCAAGCCGCTGACCGACCGCCTGGCCGAGCAGTGCGGCTACGCCGAGCGCCGCGCAGAGATCACCGCGTTCAACGCGCAGAGTCCGGTGCTGAAGAAGGGCCTGGCGCTGACGCCGGTGAAGTTCGGCATCAGCTTCAACGTGGTTCACCTGAACCAGGCCGGCGCGCTGGTGCACGTCTACACCGACGGTTCCATCCTCGTGAACCACGGCGGCACCGAGATGGGCCAGGGCATCAACACGAAGATCGCCCAGGTCGTCGCCCATGAGCTGGGCGTGAGCCTCAAGCACGTGCGCGCTACCGCCACGGACACGCAGAAGATCGCCAACACCTCGGCCACCGCCGCCTCCACCGGCGCCGACCTGAACGGCAAGGCCGCGCAGGATGCCGCGCGCAAGGTCAAGCTGCGCCTGGCCGCGCTGGCCGCCAAGCTGCTCGGTGGCACGGCGGAAGAGGTGCGCTTCGGCGGCGATCACGTGCGCTCGGGAGAGGCCGCGATGCCCTTCACCGAGCTGGTCGCCAAGGCCTATCTCGAACGTGTGCAGTTGTGGAGCGACGGCTTCTACGCCACGCCGGGCCTCAGCTGGGACCGCGTCAAGATGACCGGCAAGCCCTTCTTCTACTACGCCTATGGCGCGGCCGTGGCCGAGGTGCTGGTGGACACCCTGACCGGCGAGAGCCGCTGCGTGCGCGCCGACGTGATCCACGACGTGGGCCAGTCCTTGAACCCGGCCATCGACATCGGCCAGGTCGAGGGTGCCTTCGTCCAGGGCATGGGCTGGATGACCACCGAGGAACTGAAGTGGCATCCGCAGAGCGGCTTGCTGACGACCCACGCACCCAGTACCTACAAGATCCCCACGGCCAACGACAGCCCGGCGATCTTCAAGGTCAGCCTGTTCGACCAGCCCAACCGCAGCGACAGCATCCACCGCAGCAAGGCCGTCGGCGAACCGCCGCTGCTGCTGCCCTTCTCGGTGCTGCTGGCGATCAAGGACGCGGTGGCCGCCGCCGGCGGCGAGCGCTGCGATCCGAAGCTGCTGGCGCCGGCCACGGCCGAAGCGGTGCTGAACGCGCTGGAGACCTGCTGAGGCGGCGCGTCTAGGACGACCGCATGCCCACGACAGCGCCCGCTGCCCGCACCCTGGCCTCGCTGCCCGGGCCGCGGCCGGTGCCGCTGCTGGGCAATCTCGCGGGCGTGTCGATGGACAGCCTGCACCTGCATCTCGAAGGCCTGGTGCGCGAGTACGGGCCGCTGTACCGCTTCCATCTCGGGCCGGAGCCGGCGCTGGTCGTCGCGCGCAGCGACCTCAACGCGGAGATCCTGCGCGATCGGCCGGACGGCTGGAGCCGGCTGCTGAGCATGCAGCGCGTCATCAACGAGATCGGCGGCGAAGGCGTCTTCTCCGCCGAGGGCAGCGACTGGCGGCGCCAGCGCAAGCTGGTGATGTCTGCCTTCGACCCCGCTCATTTGAAGCGTTACTTCCCCACCCTGGTCCGGGTGACCGAGCAGTTGCGCCTGTGTCTCGACGAGGCCTCACGCAGCGGCGAGCCGCTCGACCTGCAGGCGCTGCTGACGCACTACACGGTGGACGTCACCGCGGGCCTGGCCTTCGGCATCGAGATGAACACGCTGCGCGAGCCCGACCAGGCCTTGCAGGGCCATCTCGACAAGGTGTTCCCGATGCTGATGCGGCGCATCTTCGCGCCCGTGCCCTGGTGGCGCTACATCCGCCTGCCCTCGGACCGCGAGTTCGATCGCCACCTAGCCAGGGTCCACGAGGCCGGCCACCGCTTCATCGCCGCGGCGCGCGAGCGCATGGCACAAGACCCGGCACTGCACGAGCAACCGCGCAACCTGCTGGAAGCGCTGCTGGCCGCTCGCGACGAAGCCGGCGGCGCCCTGGCCGACCGGGAACTGCTGGGCAATGTACTGACGGTGCTGCTCGCCGGCGAGGACACGACGGCCAACACGCTGGGCTGGACGCTGCACCTGCTGCATGCACACCGCGCCGAATGGGACCGTCTGGTGGCGCAGGTGGACGCCACGCTCGCGCCCGACCAGGACATGCCGCGCAGCTTCGACATCGCCCGCGGCTTCGGGGCGATCGAGGACTGCGTCAACGAGGCAATGCGGCTGAAGCCAGTGGCACCACTCGCGTTGTTCGAGGCGAACCGGGACGTCAGCGTCGGCGGAGTGGCGCTCGGCAAGGGCGCCAAGCTGATCATGCTGACCCGCCCCGGCGCCGTCAGCACCGACGTGGCCGACGACGCCGCACAGTTCCGCCCGCAACGCTGGCGCGCGCCAGCCAGCGAGGCCGACCACACACTCACCAAGGCCTCGATGCCCTTCGGCGCCGGCCCGCGCCTCTGCCCCGGCCGCTACCTGGCGATGCTGGAAATGAAGATGGTGCTGGCGACGATCGCCCGCAACTACGAGTTGCTTTCCGTCTCGACCGCCGACGGCACGCCGCCGCAGGAACGCACCGCCTTCACGATGTTCCCGGTGGGGCTCAGGATCCGGGTGGCGATGCGGCCAAAAGCCTGCTGACGCTAGCGTGCTCCCGCCAGCCGCGGCGCCGCACCCAGGTGCATGCCGGCGTCCAGCTGCAGCAACTCGCCGGTGACCGTGCGTGCGCCGTCGACCAGCCATACGATGGCCTCGGCCACGTCCTCGGCCGTGCAGGCGCGGCCCAGCGGCGTCGCGCCTTCGTACTGCGCCTTCATCTTCTCGAAGCCCTGCTGGCCGATGCCGTCGACGAACCAGCGCGTCGTGATCATGCCGGGGCAGACCGCGTTGACGCGTACCGTCGGCGCCAGCGTGCGCGCCAGGTGCAGGGTCATCGAGTTCATCGCGCCCTTGGAGGCGATGTAGGGCACCGACGAGCCGATGCCCAGCGATCCGGCGACCGAGGACACGTTGACGATGCAGCCCTCGCCGCCCGCCGCCTGCAGCAGCGGCAGGCAGGCGCGCACCATCTGGAAGCTGCCGATGACGTTGACGCCATAGATGCGCTGGAAGGCCTCGACGTCCAGCGCGTCCCAGGCGGCGTCGCCGGCGAAGACGCTGATGCCGGCGTTGTTGACCAGCGCGTCGAGCCGGCCGCCCCAGCGCTCGGCGGCGGCCGCAGCGAGGCGGCGGCAATCGGCGTCGTCGGCCACGCTGCCCTGCACCACCAGCACGTCCGCCCCGGCCTCGCGGCAGGCGGCCTCGATCTCACGCGCCTCGCGCTCGCTCTTCGAGTAGTTGACCAGCACGTCGTAGCCGCGCCGTGCCAGGCCCAGCGCCGTGGCCGCGCCGACGCCGGTGCCCGCGCCGGTGACCAGGGCCGTCTTCCTCGGATGGTTCGTCGTCATCGTCTGCATCTCCTCGTGCATCTCATCATTGAGGCCACCATTAGACTCGCCGTCATGCGATCCGTCCTGCTACTCCCCATCCTCATCGCCGCCGGCCTGCTAACGACCCATTTGAGCGCATCCGCCATCGAGGTGATGCCCGCCAGCACCTGGGGTGCCGTGCCCGATGCAGCGCCCGCGGAGCCACAGACCACGATCACCCACATCACGCTGCACCACCAGGGCGAGACCTGGGTGCCCGGCAGCGATGTGCCGACCTACCTGCGCAAGCTCCAGCACTGGTCACGCGAGACCAAGCACTGGGCCGACATTCCCTATCACTACGTGATCGATCCCGAGGGCAAGGTCTACGCCGCCCGGCCCGAGAACATCGCCGGCGACACCAACACCGAGTACAACCCGCGCGGTCACGTGCTGGTGATGGTGCTGGGCAATTTCGAGGAGGTGGAGCCGAATGCGGCGCAGCTACAGGCCACCGTCGAGCTGATGGCCCAACTCGCGCGCAAACACGGGCTGGACGCCGGCGCGATCGCCTCGCACCGCGACTACAGCAAGCAGACCGTCTGCCCCGGCAAGAACCTGTACCGCTATCTGGAGAACGGCTGGATCGCCAGGGCCGTCACTGCAAGGCTCGATGGCCAGCCGATGCCGGCTCTGCCCTGATCAGTCAGGCAACCGGATAGGTGCCGTCGCCGTGCGGCGCCGCCTTGAACGCGGGAAGCGCTTCGGCGACCTCTGAGAACGCGGCGATCGTCGGATAGTCGGCCGCCGGTGCCGAGTCCGGCACCAGGTCCTGGATGAACTTCCACACGACGGCGGTGCAGACACCAGCCTGCGTCAATTCGCCGCCATCCGCGCCCACCGCCAGCGGCGCCTCGGCCAATTCCTTCTCCAGCGCGGCGCAGGCGGCACGGAGCTGTTCGTGCACGCGGTCCATCCAGGGCTGGTGGACCTTCTCCGGCGGGCGGACGTTGTGCTCGTAGACGATCTGCACCGCCTTTTCGCAGGCCGCCAGCGCCAGGCCGGTCAGTCGCAGATCACGCCGCAGCGCCGCCGGCTCGGCGGGCAGCAGACTGCGCGCGGCCAGCTTCTCCGCGTACTGCAGGATCAGCATCGAATCCATCAGCACCTCGCCGTCGTCGAACAACAGCGTCGGCGCCTTCACGACCGGGTTGATCTCGCGGAACTGCGCGTAACCGCGGAACACAGACAACGACTGGTGCTTGAACGGCACGCCCATCAGTTGCAGGGCCACGGCGACGCGGCGCACGTATGGCGAGTCGAGCATGCCGATGAGTTTCATGGTTAGCACTCCGTGTCTGGTGGGAGGGACATGCTAGCGAATGAATGGGGCTGCCCGTTCGATCTGCGATCGAGAGATCTGCGTATCGCCACGGTGCCGGGACTCGCCCCGGCGGGCGAGTCCCGGCACCGTGGAGAAAGACAACAGCAGACGAACAGCTCTACTTAGCCAGGCTCTGGAACCACCGCCCCAAGGTCGCCCGCTCCTCGTCGGTGATGCCCGTCGCATTGTTCAACGGCATCGTCTTCTGCACCACCGCCTGCTGATACAGCGCCGCAGCGTTCTTCTCGATCAGCTCGGGCGTGTGCAGCATGATGCCCTTCTGGTTCAGCTGCGCGTTGTGGCACATCTGGCAGCGCTGGGCGACGATCGCTTCTACCTGGGCCATCGTCGGTGCAGGCGCCGCGGCCGGAGCCTCGGGCGCCTTGGCAGGCGCGAGCCACACGATCAGCGCGGCGAGCAGCACCAGCGCGGCGGGGATCAGCTTGATGTCGGCCTTGCCCTTGTGGCGTTGCACGAACCAGCTGCGGATCAGCACGCCGGCCAGCATCAGCAGGATCAGCACGCCCCAGTTGTGCGCGTGGCTGTAGAGCATGCCGTAGTGGTTGCTGAGCATCGCGATCAGCACCGGCAGCGTGAAATAGGTGTTGTGAACGCTGCGCTGCTTGCCGCGCTGGCCGAAGATCGGGTCGACCGGACGGCCGGCGCGCATGTCCTCGATCACCTTCTTCTGGCCCGGGATGATCCAGAAGAACACGTTGGCGCTCATCATCGTGGCGATCATCGCGCCGGCGATCAGGAAGGCCGCGCGGCCGGCGAACAGGTGGCACAGGCCCCAGATCGCCACGGCGATGTAGACGGCCTGCAGGCCCAGCACGAGGCCGTCGTTGCCGATCACCGTGCGTCCGTCGGCACCCTTGACCTGGCCGAAGCGGCGGCAGATCTGGTCATAGACCAGCCAGCCGACGACGAGGAAGGCGAGCGAGCCGGCGATGGCGCCGGCCGTGCCGCCGTGCTGCGACCAGTCGAACACATGGCGGTCGATCAGGAAGGTGTCGGCATTGAACAGGTAGAGCACGACGAACAGCGCGAAGCCGCTCATCCAGGTCCAGTAGCTCTCCCAGTAGAACCAGTGCAGATCCTGCGGCAGGCCCTTGGGCGCCACCATGTACTTCTGCGGGTTGTAGAACCCGCCGCCGTGCACGGCCCACAGCTCGCCGTCGACGCCACGAGCCAGCAGGTCATCGGCCTTGGGCTTGTGGAGGTGGTTGTCGAGCCAGACGAAGTAGAACGAGGCGCCGATCCAGGCGATGCCCACGATCACGTGCAGCCAGCGCAGCAGCAGGTTGGCCCAGTCGAGCAAATACGCTTCCATCCAGAGAACTCCGAAGCCGGCTCACCACTGCGGGCGCTGTAAGCCGGGGACGTGTCGCGCTCAGATGGAACTTCTGCCTGTTTGCCTGGCTACCGCCAGCTGCGCCGCTGCGACAAGTAGGCGAAGTGTATACAAAATCATGCGGCTCTTGTCGACATTCCGTGGGTCTTGAACACGGAAACAACTTCAAGCAGCTGGGCCGCCTGCTGCTTCAGGCTTTCGGCCGCTGCGGCGCTCTGCTCGACCAGCGCCGCATTTTGCTGCGTGCCCTGATCGATCGAGGCGACCGCCTGGTTGACCTGCTGGATCCCGCTGGTCTGCTCGCTGGACGAGGCATTGATCTCGGCCACCAGGTCGGTGACGCGCCGCACCTGCCGCACGACGTCGCTCATCGTGTTGCCCGCCTCGTTGACCAGCGCGCTGCCGGCCTCCACGCGTTCCACGCTGGCGCCGATCAGCGCCTTGATCTCGCGCGCCGCCTGGGCCGAGCGCTGCGCGAGGCTGCGAACCTCGCCGGCCACCACCGCGAAGCCACGGCCCTGCTCGCCCGCCCGGGCCGCTTCCACCGCTGCGTTCAGCGCGAGGATGTTGGTCTGGAAGGCGATGCCGTCGATCACGCCGATGATGTCGGCGATCCGGCGGCTGGACTCGGTGATCTCGCCCATCGTGCTGACCACCCGCTCCACGACCTGGCCGCCGCGCCCGGCCACCTCGGCCGCGGTCGTCGCGAGCTGGCTGGCCTGGCGGGAGGAGTCGGCGTTCTGCTGCACCGTCTGCGTCATCTGCTGCATCGACGCGGCCGTCTGCTGCAGCGCGCTGGCCTGCTGCTCGGTGCGGCTGGAGAGGTCCGTGTTGCCGGTCGCGATCTCGGCCGAGGCGGTGGCGATGCCGTCGGCCGACTGGCGCACGCGGTCCACCATCGTGACCAGGCTCTCGTTCATCCGCTTCAGCGCGGCGAGCAACTGGCCGGTCTCGTCGCCGCCGCGCACCTCGATGGCGGTGCTGAGGTCGCCGGAGGCCACCGCCTCGGCCAGCTTCACGGCGCGCTGCAGCGGCAAGGTCACCGCGCGGCTGAGGATCCAGCCCAGCACAATCGCCGCCGCCACGGCCAGCGTGCAGGAGACGAACATCAGCGTCAGGTCGCGCGAATAGTCGGCGGTCGCGACATCGGCCCAGGCCTGGGCGCGCTGCTTGTCGTGGGCGACGAGCTGCTCGATCGAAGCCATCAGCTCCACCAGCAGCGGCCGGCATTCCTTGACGATCTTGGTCATCGCCGCATCGCGCTCGCCGTTGCTGGCCTTGGCGACGATGTCCAGCGCCACCGGCCCGTAACGCGACTCGACGTTCTCGATCTTGGCGAACAGCTCGCGCTCGCGTTCGGTCACGCCGGGGCCGTCCGAGACGAGCGCCTTCTTCAGCGCGGCCAGCTTGTCCTGCATCTGCTGGTGGGCCAGCGCCACGGCGCTTTTTTCGATGCTGCGGTCGCCCTCTTCGGTCACCAGCACCAGGTTGCGCGCCGCGACCGCGCGCTGGTTGGCCGCATTGCGGACCTGCGTGGCCAGGGCCTCGCGTTCGCCGATGCCACGCAGGTAGTCCGTCAGCCGATCGTTCGAGCGACCGAGCGAGCGCAGCGACAGGCTCGACACGACCACCACGACGGCGGCCAGCACGGCAAAACCGAGCATGAGCTTGGTCTTGATCCGGGCGCTTTGGATCCAGTTCGACATTTTTCTGCTCCCTGATCGCCGTGTCGGGTGCGCGGCGTTGTCCTAGATTAGAGGGACAACGGAAGCAGTCAAGGACTTATTTCAAGCACGCGGATTCTCAGCTCGCCAGCAATTGCGCCACCACGGCGATGGCGATCACCTCGGGTTCCTTGCCGGTGATGCCCGGCAGGCCGATCGGGCAGGTGATATGCGCGATCTCCTGCTCGGTGAAGCCGCGCGCCTCCAGGCGGTGACGGAACGCGGCCCACTTGCTCTTGCTGCCGATCAGGCCGATGAAAGGCAGGTCGCGACGCTCGCGCTGGCGCTGCAGGCAGGCGGCGACGATGTCCAGGTCTTCGGCATGGCTGAAGCTCATGATCAGCACGCGTGAGCCTGGCGCCACGTCGCGCACCGCCGACTGCACGGGTTCGGAGTGCTCCGCACTGACGTTGTCCGGCAGCGCCGGCGGAAAGATCTCCTCCCGGCTGTCGACCCAGAACACGTCGGCCGGCAGCCGCCCCAGCAGCGTGACGATGGCCCGGCCCACATGGCCGCCGCCGAACAAGGCGACCGATACGCGCGCTTCGGCGCCCGCCAAGCGCTCGCGGATGCCGCCAGCACCCTCCTCCAGCCATTCGAAGCGCAGGTGGACGACGCCGCCGCAGCACTGGCCGAGGCTGGGTCCCAGCGCATAACGCGTCACTTCATCGCAAGGCACGGCCAGGTCCAGCAGTTCGTGCCCCCGGGCGATCGCATCGAATTCGAGCTGGCCGCCGCCGATCGTGCCGATCAGCCCGCCGGCGCAGGTGATCGCCATCCAGGCGCCGACCTCGCGCGGCCCGCTGCCCTGGACTTCATGGACGCTGACGAGCACAGCCGGCCCGCCTTGCAGCGCACGCTCGAGTTCGCGCCACGCCTTCATGACGGGCTCAGCTGCCCCGGTAGGTGGAATAGCTCCACGGGCTTGCCAGCAGCGGCACGTGGTAGTGGGAGCTGGTATCGGCGATGCCGAAGTCCAGCGGCACCTCGTCCAGGAACGGCGGCTCGGGCAGCAGCGCGCCGCGCGAGCGGAAGTAGGCCGCCACCGAGAACACCAGCCGGTAGTGGCCCGGCTCCAGCGTGGCGCCTTCCAGCAGCGGGCCATCGGCCCGGCCGTCGTGGTTCAGCGTGATCGCCTTGATCTCGTGGGCCTGACCCGAACGGTCGAGGCGGAACAGGCGCACGGCCATGCCGGCGGCGGGGGAGCCGTGCACGGTGTCGAGCACGTGGGTGGTGAGCTTGCCCATCGATGGACCCTTTCGTCATTCGCTTGGAAATTTAGCGAAACGCAAACCCCCGAAGGGGCTTTGCGTTTTCAGCAAAGTGTATACACTTCAGCACACAATGTCAGCCACAGCAAAAACGAAAGCTGCCGCTCCGGCCTCGTCGACCGACCGCATCGCCGCCTCGATCACGCAGGCGATCGTCGAGCGACGCCTGATGCCCGGCACCAAGCTCGCCGAGCAGAAGCTCGCCGACATCTTCAAGGTCTCGCGCACACTGGTGCGCCAGGCGCTGAACCAGCTGAGCCGCGACCGGCTCGTCACGCTGACGCCGGCGCGCGGTGCCTTCGTGGCGGAGCCCAGCGTACAGGAGGCGCAGCAGGTCTTCGAGGTGCGGCAGATGCTCGAGTGCGCCATGATCACCAAGCTCGCCAAGACGATCACGCCGGCCCAGGTCGCGCAGTTGCGCAAGCACCTGAAGGACGAGGTCGAGGCGCTGAAGGTCACCGACGTGCCCGGCCGCACGCGGCTGCTGGCCGATTTCCACGTGATCCTCGCTCGCATGCAGGGCAACGACGTGCTGGCCCAGTTGCTGACCGACCTGCTCTCGCGCAGCTCGCTGATCTCGCTGATGTACCAGAGCTCCCACTCGGCGGCCGAATCGCACGCCGAGCACGAGGCCATCGTCGCTGCGCTCGAAGCGCGCGACGCGAAGGCCGCCGTCAAATTGCTGGGCTCGCACCTCGGCAATGTCGAATCCAACCTGAGGCTGAAGCCTCGTGTCGATGACCTGGCAAAGGTGTTGTCCTTATGAGCAGTCCCACGAGCAATCGTTATCCGCGTGACCTGATCGGCTATGGCGAGAACCCGCCCCACGCCCAGTGGCCCGGCAACGCACGCATCGCCGTGCAGTTCGTCCTCAACTACGAAGAAGGCGGCGAGAACTCCGTGCTGCACGGCGATGCCGGCAGCGAGCAGTTCCTGTCCGAGATGTTCAACCCGCCGGCCTTTCCGGCGCGGCACCTGAGCATGGAAGGCATCTACGAGTACGGCTCGCGCGTCGGCGTCTGGCGCCTGCTGAAGGAATTCGAGAAGCGCGCGCTGCCGCTGACGGTGTTCGGCGTCGGCATGGCGCTGGAGCGGCATCCGGAGCTGACGCAAGCCTTCGTCGAGCTGGACCACGAGATCGCCTGCCACGGCTGGCGCTGGATCCACTACCAGAACACCGACGAGCAGACCGAGCGCGAGCACATGCAGCGCGGCATGGAGGCGATCCAGAAGCTGACCCTGAACCGCGCCCTCGGCTGGTACACCGGCCGCGACAGCCCCAACACGCGGCGCCTGGTGGCCGACTACGGCGGCTTCGAGTACGACAGCGACTACTACGGCGACGATCTGCCCTTCTGGCTCAACGTGCGCAAGACCGACGGCAATCTGGCGCCGCACCTCGTCGTGCCCTACACGCTGGACTGCAACGACATGCGCTTCGCGCTGCCGCAGGGCTTCAGCCACGGCGACCCGTTCTTCCAGTACCTGAAGGACAGCTTCGACGTGCTCTACGCCGAGGGCGACGAGGCGCCGAAGATGATGAGCATCGGCATGCATTGCCGCCTGCTCGGTCGCCCCGGCCGAATGCGCGCGCTGCAGCGCTTTCTCGACCACATCGAAAGCCACGACCGCGTCTGGATCTGCAAGCGCGTGGACATCGCAAGGCACTGGCGCGAAACGCATCCGTTCGACGCATCCAAGGCTTTCATCTGGGAATGACGATGAATCTCGACACACTGAACGCCGCGGCGCCGGACGAATTCGTCCGCATGCTGGACGGCACTTACGAACACTCACCCTGGATCGCCGAGCGCGCGGCCGCTCGCCGCCCGTTCGCGAGCCTCGCCGCGCTGAAGCACGCGCTGGCCCAGGTCGTCCGCGAATCGACGCGCGAGGAACAGCTGGCCCTGGTCCGTGCCCACCCGGAACTGGCCGGCAAGGCCATGGTCAGCAAGACGCTGACGGCCGAGTCCACCAACGAGCAGACCAAGGCCGGCCTCACCGATTGCACGCCCGAGGAGTTCGCCCGCATCCAGCAGCTGAACGCCGACTACAACGCGCGCTTCGGCTGGCCCTTCATCCTCGCCGTGCGCGGCCCGCGCGGCCGCGGCCTGCCCAAGGCCGAGATCATCGCCACCTTCGCGCGGCGGTTGGAAGGCCACCCGGACTTCGAGCTGGCCGAGTGCCTGCGCAACATCCACCGCATTGCCGAGATCCGGCTGAACGACAAGTTCGCCACCAGCCCGGAGCTGGGCAATCTGGTGTGGGACTGGGCCGAGGAACTGGCCGTCCACTCCGACCCCGGCTTCAAGGAAAAGGGTCAGCTCACCGTCACCTACCTGACCGAAGCTCACCAGGCCTGCGCCGAGCAACTGCGCCGCTGGATGCTGCACGACTGCGGCTTCGACGAGGCGACGATCGACTCTGTCGGCAACGTCGTCGGCGTCTATCACGGCACCGATCCGAACGGAAAGCGCCTGCTGACCGGCTCGCACTTCGACACCGTGCGCAACGGCGGCAAGTACGACGGGCGCCTCGGCATCTTCGCGCCGATGGCCTGTGTGCGCGAACTGAAGCGCGCCGGCCGCCGCCTGCCCTTCGGCTTCGAGGTGGTCGGCTTCGCCGAGGAGGAAGGCCAGCGCTACAAGGCGACCTTCCTCGGCTCCGGCGCGCTCACGGGTGACTTCGATCCCGCTTGGCTCACGCAGTGCGACGCCGATGGCGTGACGATGCGCTCCGCGATGCTTGCCGCCGACAAGCCGGCCACGCTGGAATCGGTGGCGCCGCTGAAGCGAGATCCGTCCCGCTACCTCGGCTATGTGGAGGTCCACATCGAGCAGGGCCCGGTGCTCAACGAGATTGACCTGCCGCTGGGTATCGTCACCTCGATCAACGGCAGCAAGCGCTATGTCGGCGAGGTGATCGGCCAGGCCTCGCATGCCGGCACCACGCCGATGGACCGCCGGCGCGACGCCGCCGCGGCCGTGGCCGAGCTGATCCTGTTCGTCGAGAAGCGCGCGGCCTCGGTCGAGCATGTGGTCGGCACCGTCGGTATGCTGGAGGTGCCCGCCGGTTCGATCAACGTCGTGCCCGGCCGCTGCAAGTTCAGCCTCGACCTGCGGGCGACGAACAACGAAGCCCGCGACGCGATCGACGCGGACGTGAAGGCCGAGCTGAAAGCCATCTGCGAACGCCGTGGCCTGCACTGGACGCTGACGCAGACCGTCGCCGCCGACGCCGCGCCCAGCGCGCCCGTGTGGCAGGCCCGCTGGGAAGCCGCCGTCGCCGCCCAGGGCCTGCCGATCCACCGCATGCCCTCGGGCGCGGGCCACGATGCGATGAAGATCCACGAGATGCTGCCGCAGGCCATGCTGTTCCTGCGCGGCGGCAACTCCGGCATCAGCCACAACCCGCTCGAAACCATCACCAACGACGACGCGGAGCTGTGCGTCCGCGCCTTCCAGCACCTTTTGGAAAACCTGCAATGAGCAACTACGAACGACTCGACGCCTGGATCGATGCCCACTTCGACGAGGAAGTGAAGTACCTGCAGGCGCTGGTGCAGGTGCCCACCGACACGCCGCCCGGCAATAACGCGCCGCATGCCGAGCGCACGAAGGAACTGCTGGCCGGCATGGACCTGAAGGCCGATGCCTACCCGGTGCCCGCTGCCGAGGTGAAGGCCTACGGCCTGGAGTCGATCACCAACCTGATCGTGCGCCGCCGCTACGGCGACGGCGGCCCGGTGATCGCGCTGAACGCGCACGGCGACGTGGTGCCGCCCGGAGAGGGCTGGACCCACGGGCCCTACTCCGCCGAGATCGTCGACGGCAAGCTCTACGGCCGCGCCGCCGCCGTCAGCAAGAGCGACTTCGCCACCTTCACCTTCGCGCTGCGCGCGCTCGAATCGCTGGGCGCACCGCTGCAGGGCGGTGTCGAGCTGCACTTCACCTACGACGAGGAATTCGGCGGCGAACTGGGCCCCGGCTGGCTGTTGAAGAACAAGCTGACGAGGCCCGACTTCCTGCTGGCCGCCGGCTTCAGCTACCAGGTCGTCACCGCACACAACGGCTGCCTGCAGATGGAAGTCACCGTGCACGGCAAGATGGCCCACGCCGCCATTCCCGACACCGGCGTCGACGCGCTGCAGGGCGCCGTCGCGATCCTGAACACGCTGTACGCGCAGAACACGAAGTACAAGCAGGTGACGAGCCAGGTCGAGGGCATCAAGCACCCGTACCTGAACGTCGGCCGCATCGAGGGCGGCACCAACACCAACGTCGTGCCCGGCAAGGTGGTGCTGAAGCTGGACCGCCGGATGATCCCCGAGGAAGACCCGACCGTCGTCGAGACCGACATCCGCCAGGTGATCGCCGACGCGGCCGCCAGCTACCCGGGCATCACGGTCGAGATCAAGCGCATGCTGCTGGCCCGCTCGCTGAAGCCCTCGCCGGACAACAAGCCGCTGGTCGAAGCGCTGCAGAAGCACGGCGAGGCGGTGTTCGGCGAACCCATCCCCACCTCCGGCACGCCGCTGTACACCGACGTACGCCTGTACGGTGAGGCCGGCATCCCGGCGGCGATCTACGGCGCCGGCCCGCGCACGGTGTTCGAAAGCAATGCCAAGCGCTCGGACGAGCACCTGGTGCTGGAGGACCTGCGCCGTGCGACCAAGGTCGTCGCGCGGATGCTGCTGGACATGCTGAGCTGAAGGAAACGCCATGGGCGCGACGCCGAAGCCGTTCGTGAATCTCGCCGACGTCGAGTTCGACGACATCGAGGACAACGGCTACTACACCTCGCGGCGCGCCCGCTTCAGCACGTCGATCGGCGCCCGCCAGCTCGGCTACAACCTGACCGAACTGCCGCCGGGCGCGGCCCAGTGCCCCTTCCACGCGCACCGCGCCGAGGAAGAGATGTTCCTGATCCTCGAAGGCGAAGGCGAGCTGCGCTACGGCAACGAGCGCCACGCCATCCGCAAGCACGACGTGATCGCCTGCCCCACCGGCGGCCCCGAGTCCGCGCACCAGATCATCAACACCGGCAGCACGACGATGCGCTACCTGGCGCTGTCGAACGTCGCGGCGGTGGAGGTCTGCGAATACCCGGACGGCGGCAAGATCGGCGTCTTCGCCGACGCACCCGGCGCGCAGCACCTGCGCAGCCTGCACCGCGCCGGGGAGGCGGTGGACTATTACGACGGCGAGAGCACGGCCAAGCCTTGAGGTGAGGCCGCGGCCCGCAGCTCGCGCGCCGCCTCCACCATCTCCTTCAACGCCGCCGTCACCTCCGGCCACTGCCGCGTCTTCAATCCGCAGTCCGGGTTGATCCAGAGCCGGTCGGCCGGGATCACCTCGGCGGCCTTGCGCAGCAGGCGCAGCATCTCGCCGCGGCCGGGCACGCGCGGCGAATGGATGTCGTAGACGCCGGGGCCGATCTCGTTGGGGTAGCGGAAGCTGCCGAAGCCGCGCAACAGCTCCATGTCGGAGCGGCTGGTTTCGATGGTGATCACGTCGGCATCCATCGCTGCGATGGCCGGCAGGATGTCGTTGAACTCGGCGTAGCACATGTGGGTGTGGATCTGCGTGTCGTCGCGCACCGGGCTCGCGGCGATGCGGAAGGCGCACGTCGCCCAGCCGAGGTAGGCATCCCACTGCGCGCGGCGCAGCGGCAGGCCCTCGCGGATCGCGGGCTCGTCGATCTGGATCGCGGCGATGCCTGCCTGCTCCAGGTCGGCCACCTCGTCGCGGATCGCTAGCGCGATCTGCAGCGCGGTGTCGGCGCGCGCTTGGTCGTCGCGCACGAAGGACCACTGCAGGATCGTGATCGGCCCGGTCAGCATGCCCTTCATCGGCCGAGGGGTCAGGCCTTGCGCATAGCGGCTCCACTCGACGGTCATCGCGCGCGGCCGCGCCACGTCGCCGTACAGCAAGGGCGGCTTCACGCAGCGCGAGCCGTAGGACTGCACCCAGCCGTTGGCGGTGAAGGCGAAGCCGTCGAGCTGCTCGCCGAAGTACTCGACCATGTCGTTGCGCTCGGCCTCGCCGTGCACCAGCATGTCCAGGCCCAGCTCCTCCTGGCGATGCACGGCCAGCGCGATCTCGCGCTGCATGGCCTCGCGGTAAGCCGCCTCATCCAGCTCGCCGCGCTTGAAGGCGGCGCGGGCTGCGCGGATCTCGGCCGTCTGCGGGAAGGAGCCGATCGTCGTCGTCGGGAAGGCCGGCAGTTGCAGCCGCTCGCGCTGGGCCTGCTGGCGCACAGCGAAGGGCGAAGCGCGGCGATCCGCCTCGGCCGGTAGCGCGCGCAGGCGCTCGGCCACCGCCACGCGGCGCACGCGGGGGCTGGCCGCCCGGGCTGCCCGCGCCGCGCGCGAGGCGGCCAGCTCGGCCGCGACGCTGGCCTCGTCGCCCCACAGCGCGCGCTTGAGCACGCGCAACTCGTCGAGCTTCTCCTCCGCGCCGGCCAGCCAGAGGCGCAGTTCCCCGTCCACCGCTGCGTCGTCGCGCAGGCGCAGCGGCACGTGCAGCAGCGAGCAGGAAGGCGCCACCCAGAGCCGGCCGCCGCGCAGCTCCAGCACCTCGCGCAGCCGGGCCAGCGCGGCATCCAGGTCGGCGCGCCAGACATTGCGGCCGTCGATGATGCCGACCGACAGCACGCGCTCGCGCGGCAGCCGACGGGCCACGTCCAGCAGTTCCTCGGGCGCGCGCACCGCGTCCACGTGCAGGCCGCCCACCGGCAGCTCGCAGGCCAGGGCCAGGTTCTGCTGCAGCGGCGAGAAGTAGGTGGCCAGCAGGAGCTGCTGCTGCGGCTCGGCCGTGGCCAGCCGCGCGTAGGCGCTGCGCAGTGCCTGCTGCCAGCGCTCGTCCAGGTCCAGTCCCAGCACCGGTTCGTCCAACTGCACGCAGGTGACGCCGCGTGCGGCCAGGCGCAGCAGCAGCTGCTCGTAGACCGGCAGCAGCCGCTCCAGCAGGCCCAGGCGATCGAAGCCGGCCACCTTGCTCTTGCCCAGGTGCAGGAAACTGACGGGGCCCAGCAGCACGACCTTCGGGCTCGCCGGCAGGGCGATGGCTTCGCCCACCTCGGCCAGCAGACGCTCGGCATGCAGGCTGAAGGCCGTGGCCTCGTCGAACTCGGGCACGAGGTAGTGGTAGTTGGTGTCGAACCATTTGGTCATCTCGAGCGCCTGCGGGTCGGTGGCGCCGCAGCCGCAACCCTCCGCGTGCGCGTGCGTCGGCGCACCGCGCGCCATCGCGAAGTAGCGCTGCAGCGGCGGCTCGCTGCCGTCGAAGCCGAAACGCGCCGGCTCGCAGCCGAACAGCTGTATCAGGCTGGCGACGTGGTCGTACAGCGCGAAGTCGCCGACGGCGACGAAGTCCAGCCCGGCCTGCTGCTGCAGGCGCCAGTGCGCGGCACGCAGGCGGGCGGCCGTGGCTTCCAGCGTGTCGGTATCGATCTCGCCGCGCCAGTGGCGCTCCAGTGCGAACTTCAGCTCGCGCTGCGCGCCGATGCGCGGGAAGCCGAGGACATGGGTCTTGATCATGGTGTCTTGCGCGAGGCTTTTCATGGGAAGACCGCGATGATCCGGATTCCACCTCTATGATTCAAACGAAAAATTCAATGATTCATTCTGAATTTCTCTCATGCAAACAATCCTCGAACTGCGCCACCTGCGCACGCTGCTGGCGCTGCGCGAGACCGGCAACCTGTCGCGCGCCGCGCAGTTGCTGAACCTCACGCAGTCCGCGCTGTCGCATCAGTTGAAGGGGCTGGAGGCGCACTACGGCGCCGAGCTGTTCGAGCGCAAGTCGAATCCGCTGAGCTTCGGCGTTATCGGCCAACGCCTGCTGAAGCTGGCCGACCAGGTGCTGCCGCAGGTGGACGAGGCCGAGCGCGACGTGGGCCGGCTGGTCGACGGCTCGGCCGGGCAGTTACGCATCGCGGTCGAGTGCCACACCTGCTTCGACTGGCTGATGCCCTCGATGGACGCGTTCCGCCAGCGCTGGCCGGAGGTGGAGCTGGACATCGTCTCGGGCTTCCATGCCGATCCGGTGGGCCTGCTGCACCAGGACCGCGCCGAGCTGGCGATCGTTTCCGCGGTCGATGACGACGAAGCCGATGTAGCCGTCCATCCGCTGTTCGCGTTCGAGATCGTCGCGCTGCTGCCCAACGGCCATCCGCTGCTGGCCAAGCCCTGGCTGGAGCCCGACGACTTCACCGCCGAGACGCTGATCACCTACCCGGTGCCCGACGAGATGCTGGACCTGGTGCGCCAGGTGCTGCAGCCCGCCGGCATCTCGCCGCCACGCCGCACCAGCGAGCTGACGGTGGCGATGCTGCAGCTCGTGGCCAGCGGCCGCGGTCTGGCCGCGCTGCCGATCTGGGCGGTGGAGGGCTATCTGGCGCGCGGCTACGTCGCACGCCAGCGCATCGGTGCCGACGGCCTGACCGGCCGGCTCTACGCCACCAGCACCGCCGCGCTGGCCTGCAAGCCCTTTCTGGCCGACTTCGTCTCCATCATGAGGGAGACCTCGCTGCGCAGCCTGGCCGGCGTACGCTTGCTGTGAGCCTCTAGAATCCGCGCCGACCCCACTGCTTCCACTTCAACCGAAGTCCGTGACCTCCCGCCGCCGCCATCGCCTGCAATCCTGGTTCGCCCTCGCGATCCTGGTGCTGGGCATGCTCGCGCCGGGCATCAGCGCGGCGCTGAGCCACGCGCGCGGCGACTTCGCGCTGCAGGACATCTGCTCGGCCGGCAGCCCCAAGAGCAACAGCAGCGATCCGGTGCAGAACCCGGCGCTGGACATGCTGACCCTGGGCCACTGCGCGATGTGCCACGCCCATGCGGCGGACTTCGCGCCGCCGCCCCTCCCCGCCGCCGCAGCGCTGCTGCGCAGCGACCTGGGCTTCGCGATGCCCGAGCGCTTCTACAGCGCCCCGGTCACCGCCCACGGCTGGCGCACCGCGCCGGCCCGCGCACCACCCGCTTCCGCCTGAGTCCTCCCGGTACCGCGCCTGCCGCCATCGGCAGCGCGCGGCCTGCCCGCACTCATCCGGAAGTCCCATGCAACGACAAGAGAAATTCCCCCTGCGCGCGCTCGCCTGCGCCGCCGCATCGCTGTTCGCCCCTTACGTATTCGCTGCCGACGACGGCGCCGCCGCACCGGTCCGCCAACTGGGCCTGGTCACCATCGAGGGCAACGGCGCCCCCAGCTCGCTGCCGACCAATCTGCCGACAACGATCGAAGGCATCAGCGGCGCCGAGATCGAGCGCAGCATCAATGCGAACGACGCCGAAGACGCGCTCAAGTACCTGCCCAGCCTGCTGGTGCGCAAGCGCTACGACGGCGACTACAACCACGCGGTTCTCTCCACCCGCGCGTCCGGCACCGGCAACAGCGCCCGCTCGCTGGTCTTCGCCGACGGCATCCTGCTGTCCAACCTGCTGGGCAACGGCGCGACCTTCGCGCCGCGCTGGGGCCTCGTCACGCCAGAGGAGATCGAGCGCGTGGATGTGCTCTACGGCCCGTTCTCGGCCGCCTATGCCGGCAACTCGGTCGGTGCCGTCGTCGACTACCAGACGCGCATGCCCCGCGCCTTCGAGGCGCACGTCAAGGCCAGCATCGAACGCCAGCCCTTCGATCTCTACGGCGCGCACGACACCTACGGCAGCCACTCGCTGAGCGCCTCGCTGGGCGACCGCGCCGGCGCCCTGAGCTGGTGGATCAACGTCAACCGGCTCGACAGCGACGGCCAGCCGCTGAGCTTCGTCACCAAGCCAGTTTCGACGACGGCCTACACCGGCTCCACGCCCGTCACCGGCGCGGTCGATGGCGCAGACAAGAGCAACGTCCCCTGGAAGATCCTCGGCACCACCACGCAGTACGACACGGTGCAGGACCACGCGAAGATCAAGCTCGCCTACGACATCGCCCCGGCGCTGCGCGCCAGCCTGACACTGGGCCTGTGGCGCAACGACTCCGCGGGCTCGCCGCAAAGCTGGCTGCGCGACGCCGCCGGCAACGCCGTCTACAGCGGCAGCGTCGGCATAGCCGGCAAGGCCTACACGCTGGCCGCCACCGATTTCGGTATCAGCCGCGAGGCGCTGGAGCACCGGATGGCCGGCATCTCGCTGAAGCAGAACGCGCACGGCGTGTTCGACTGGGAACTCACCGCCAGCGCCTACGACTATGCGAAGGACCAGGCGCGCACGGCGCTCGTCGCACCGCCGGTGGCGACTACGACCGGTGGCGCCGGCCGCCTCACCGACCTCGCCGGCACCGGCTGGACCACGCTCGCCGCACGCGGCGTGCTCCGCCCCGAGGGCAGCGCACACACGCTGGACTTCGGCGCCCAGCTCGATCGCTACCGCTACCGCCAGCGCGTCTCCAACACCGCCGATTGGGACGATGGCACGCCCACCAGCCTGTTCACCGCCTTCGGCGGCGACACCGCGCTGACCAGCCTCTATGCGCAGGACAGCTGGAGCCTGCCGGCCTCCGGCATCAAGACGATGCTGGGCCTGCGCGCCGAGCACTGGCAGGCCGACAGCGGCAGCAAGACCGCGTCCGACGGCCGCACCGTCGGCTTCGCCTCGCGCAGCGAGACCGACCTGTCGCCCAAGGCCGCCATCGGCTGGCAGGCGGGGCAAGACCTGGCCCTGAAGCTGTCCACCGGCCGGGCCGTGCGTTACCCGACCGCCACCGAGCTGTACCAGGGCGGCCTCAGCAGCAGTGGCGCCTACGTGCCCGGCGACCCGGTCACCAACCCCGACCTGCGGCCCGAGAAAGGCTGGACGACCGAGCTGGCCGCGCTGTGGAACATGAGCGGCCAGCAACTGCGCCTGAGCCTGTTCCGCGAGGACACGCGCGACGCGCTGTACTCGCAGTCCACCGTCGTCGGCACGCAGACGGTCGCCAGCGTGCAGAACATCGGCCGCATCGTCACCAACGGCGTCGAGGCCGTGCTGCAGGCGAGCGACCTGGGCGCCCGCGGCTTCGACCTCAGCGCCTCGCTGACCTACGCCGATTCGACGATCCGTTCCAACGACGGCTTCGTCGCCGTGCCCGGCGACACGATCGGCAAGCAGCAGCCACGCGTTCCGCGCTGGCGCGCCTCGCTGCTGGCCAGCTACGCCATCACGCCGGACCTCGACGCCAGCTTCGGCGCCCGCTACTCGGGCCGCCAGTACGGCACGCTGAACAACAGCGACCCGAACGGCTTCGCCTACATGGGCTTCTCGAAGTTCTTCACCACCGACGTGCGCGTGCACTGGCGCATCGACCGCCAATGGAGCCTGGCCGCCGGCATCGACAACCTGAACAACTACCGCTACTGGGCCTTCCACCCCTATCCGCAGCGCAGCTACAACGCCGAGCTGCGCTTCGACCTCTGAGGAGCACACGATGACCAAGCAACAGATCCTGGGCCTCGCCCTGCTCGCCGCCACCGCCGCGCAGGCCCACGTCACGCTGGACCAGGGCGAGGCGCCCGCCGGCTCGTCCTACAAAGCCGTGTTCAAGGTCGGCCACGGCTGCGAAGGCGGCCTCGCCACCCGGCAGATCACCGTCACGCCGCCACCCGGCCTGCGCAATGCCAAGCCGATGCCCAAGGCCGGCTGGACGCTCGCCATCGCAGCGAACGGCGACATCAGCTGGACGGCCCGGACGGAAGCCGACTACCTGCAGGACGCCTGGTACGACGAGTTCACGATCCGCACCACGCTGCCCGAGGAGCCGGGCGTGCTGTGGTTCAAGGTGCGGCAAGGCTGCGTCGGCGGCGAGGCCAACTGGGCCGACGTACCGCCTGCCGGCAGCGACAGCCCCAAGGGCCTGAAGCAGCCGGCAGCGCGGCTGCTCGTCACGCCGCGCGCGGCGGCGATGCCGGAGGGGCATCACCACTGATAGCCCTCGTCGTTCAGGGCCGCGCGCGAGCTTGCGGCGGGCTCAGCCGCAGCCTCTCCTTCGCAACTGGTTGTACTCGAAGGCAAGAATGATGGGGCCGGACATGGCCAGCGGGATGAGCAGGTACAGCAGTCGCCAGACCAGCAGTGCGGCCATCACCGAGGTCGCACCGATGTCCGGCATCAGTGCCAGGAACACGGCCTCCATCACGCCGACCCCTCCGGGGACCTGCGCCACCAGCCCGACGGTGAAGGAGATCAGGAATGCACCGAGCACAACCGGGAAGCCCGGGTTGCCGCTGTGCGGCAGCGCGAAGAAGACGATCGCCGCTGCCGCCAGCAGTTCGATCGGCCCGGCGATCGTCTGCCTGGCGACTACGCCCGGGCTCGGATACGAGATCTCGATGCGACCGATACGCAGCGGCTTCAGGCGCAGCAGAGACCCCAGGATGTAGAGCAGGCAGATGCACAGCAAGCCGCCACCGATCACGCGGATTCCCGGCTCCAGCGTCGCCAGCAGCGGCACCGTCCGAGCCAGTGGGGCAACGAGTTCGGGCGCGAACAGCAAGACCACGCCGAGCAGCAACGCGACGCCATAGCCGAATGTGAAGCTGCCCATCGCCACCAGGCTTGCGACCTCGGTCTTGGCCAGGCCCTTGGCCGAATAGGCTCTCAGACGTACCGCACCGCCGGACAGGACCGATGCGCCGACGTTGTGGCCCAGCGCGTAGGCGACGAACGAGCTGAGGCAGACGTAGGGCCAGGACACGTCCTTCAGCCGGCCGAGGTGCATCAGCGAAATCCGGTCGTACCAGGCCAATGCCGCGTAGGCGACCAGCGTCGCCAGCCCGGAGAAGAGATAGCCCTCCCACGGGATCTGCATAAGCCGGGCGATGATCGCGTCCGAGACCACTCGCATGTCATCCCAGAACGCGCCCTCGGCGAGAGCGGCCCTGACGACCGGATCCGACGAGACCTCGGCCTCCAGCTTGACCTGGAGCATCCAGAGCGACACCGCGATGAATGCCAGGGAAATGACGGGCCAGGCAAGATTGCCGGCGATTTGGCCCCAGGACCGCCCCGAGTTCTTGTCGTTCGACATGCGCTGTAGCTTCCTCGTTCTTCGGCTGTGTGCAGGCCGCTTCGTTCGCGCAGAGGGTATCCCAGGAATCTGCCGCATGCTTCTTGCTACGCTCGGGCATGGCTTGGCATGGACACCTGACCCTCGACTACCGGCTCGATGCCGAAGGCCGCACGACGGCGCACGATCGACATGAGGGGCCGCTGCGCGTGCTGCAGCGGCTCTACCCCGAGGGGCCGGCTGTGTGCCACCACGTGCTGGTGCATCCGCCGGGCGGCATCGTCGGCGGTGACACGCTGGACCTGGACATCCGGCTGGCCGGCGCCAGCCATGCCCTGATCACCACGCCGAGCGCCACGCGCTTCTATCGCAGCGCCGGCGAGACCGCCGTGCAGTCGGTGCGCGCGCGGCTCGATGCTGGCGCGCGGCTCGAATGGCTGCCGCTGGAGGCGATCGTCTACGACGCCGCGCTGGCCGAGAACCGGCAATGCTTCGAGCTGGCGCCGGGGGCCGAGATGATCGGCTGGGATATCGCCGCGCTGGGCCTGCCCGGCGCGGGCAAGCCCTTCACGCGCGGAAGCTACCTGCAGCAGCTGGAGCTGCCCGGCCGCTGGCTGGAGCGCGGCCGCATCGATGGCGGCGACCGGGCGCTGCTGGATTCGCCGCTGGGCTTCGCCGGCCACACGGTGCTGGCGACGATGTGGTTCGCCGGGGGTCAGGACTTGCCCGCCGCAAGGCGCGAGGCGCTGCTGGACGCCGCGCGGCAGTGCTGCGCCGGCCATCCACTGGCCGCCAGCGCCGGGGCGACGGCGCCGCAGGACAGCACCGTCGTGCTGCGCCTGCTGGCCGGGCGGGTGGAGCCGGCCGCCGAGCTGCTCGTCCAGGTGTGGCGCGAGTGGCGCCGGATCGCCTGGGACCTGGCGCCCTGCCCGCCGCGGATCTGGCGCACCTGAGGAGGTCAAGAACCCCTGCGAGCAGTTTTGGCGGTGTTTTGACCGCCAATTAGAAGGCTGGAATCCGCCGCGCTGATCGGCGTTTTGATGCCGGCGGAGCTGCCCGATCATTGCGTCCGTTGCCAAGCGCTAAGCAAAAAGCTCCACACCGCGGCCCCACGTTGCCAGTCAGCCGACGACGACGTCCCGGGCGGTGTCCTGCGCCCTTCCCGGCCCGATGCGATCCATCGGGCCGGGTTTTCTATGGCCACTGTCATAGCCCCCACTCTGCGCCGGCAGAATGGCGCCCACCATGCGCCTGCCCAACCTGCTCGCCACCCGCCGTGGCCGCCTCGCCGCCTTCTTCTGCCTCTACATGACCGAGGGCATGCCGCTCGGCTTCGCGGCCACCGCGGTGGCCACGCAGCTGCGGCGCCTGGGCGTCGGGCCGGCCGAGATCGGCGCCTTCGTCGCCTCGTTCTATCTGCCCTGGGCTTTCAAGTGGGCCTTCGGTCCCTTCATCGACACCTTCGCCTCCGAGCGCCTGGGCCGGCGCCGCGGCTGGGTGCTGGGCACGCAAGTGATGATGGCGCTGACGCTGGTCTCGCTGATCTTCGTGCCGCTGCCCGCGCAGCTGCCGCTGTTCACCGCGATCCTGCTCGTGCACAACACTTTCGGCGCGATGCAGGACGTGGCCATCGACTCGATGGCCTGCAACGTGCTCCCCGAGGACGAGCGCGGCACGGCCAACGGCCTGATGTTCGCCGGCGCCTACACGGGCCAGGCGATCGGCGGCAGTGGCGTGCTGTTCTTGAGCGGCATCACCGGCTTCGGGCCCAGCTACCTCGTGGTGGCGGCGGCGATCCTGCTGGTGACGGCGCTGGTGGTGCTGCCGATGAAGGAAGCCGTCGTCGGCGAAGCGCGGCCCAAGGCGGGTTCGCTGCGCGCGGCGGGTGCCGAGATGCGCGACTTTGCTGTGCAGTCTTTCCGCGCGTTCCTGGGTACTCGTGCCGCCTTCTCCGGCCTGCTTTACGCGCTGCTGCCGGCTGGCGCCATGTGCCTGGGCCTGGCGCTGCAGACCAATCTCAGCGTCGAACTGGGCCTGAATGACAACCAGGTCGCGCTGATGCAACTGTGGAGCACCTTGCTCAGCGCCGCCTTCTGCGTGGCGGGCGGCTGGCTGTCGGACCGATTCGGCCGCCGCCGGATGCTGGCGTTGTTCCTCGCGCTGATGAGCATCCCCGTGGCGCTGCTGGCCCTGCAGATGCAGTCGGTCGGCTGGATCATGCCGCGCGCTGTCGGCCCCGGCAGCGCAGTGGCGCCGGCCGCACTGATCGCCGGTCTGTGGATCGCCACGCTGAGCTACAACGCGTTCCAGGGCTTGATGTACGGCAGCAATACCGCCGTGTTCATGGACATCACCCGCCCCGCTGTCGCGGCCACGCAGTTCACCGCCTACATGGCGCTGTGCAACCTGGCGATCTCGTACAGCGCCGCCTGGCAGGGAGCCGCCGTCGAGGCCTGGGGCTATCCGGTAACGATGGGCATCGATGCTGCGTTCGGCCTGCTCGGCATCGCGCTCTTGCCCCTGATGAAGCGCAGCGGCAAGACCGACGATGCCTTCGACGACGGCCGCGCCGCCGGCCGGGCCCGCATGCTGGCCGGCGTGCTCGCGCTGGGCTGCATCGGCTGGCTGGCGGCGCATGCGGCCGGCCTGGACAAGAACGCGGCCATCGCCGGCACGGCGTTCACGCTGATTTTCGTCGCGAGCGGATTGTTCCTGCTGGCCGGCGCGGCGCTGCTGCGCGGCGGCCGGCCCTGGGCGCGGATCGTGATGGCCCTGCTGCTACTGGCGATGGGCCTGCGGCAGCAGCTCGGCCTCCCGGAGCCGCTGCTGCTGGCGCTGCCGGCAATGGGTGCGGCGATGCTGGCGCGGCTGGCGATGCGGCGCTGGGACGAACTGGCCGTCACCACCGCGGCTGCGGCCTAGGGCTGGGCCGCCTTCACGAACTCGACAAAGGCCCGCAGCGGCGCCGGCAGATAGCGCCGGCCCGGGTAGTACAGGAAGGGCCCGTTGAACGAGAGCCACCAGTCTTCGAACAGCGGCACCAGGGCGCCACTGGCCAGATGCGGGCGCATCCACTCTTCGAAGATCTGGATGAGGCCGCAGCCGGCCACGGCCGCGTCGATCGCCAGGTCCACGCCACCACCGATGCCCACGGTCAACGGCGCCTCGGGCTCCAGGCTGATGACTTCGCCGTCGCGTTCGAACTGGAAGGCAGGCATCGCTCCGCTCGGGAAACGCCCACGGATGCAGCGATGCGATAGCAGATCGCGAGGATGGGCCGGCATGCCGTGCTTCGCGAGGTAGCTGGGCGAGGCCGCCGTCGCGATGCGCTGCCTTCGCGGGCCGATGGGGATGGCGATCATGTCCTGCTCGAGCCGCTCTTCGTAGCGGATGCCGGCATCGCAACCGGCGGCCAGCATGTCGACGAAGCTTTCGTCGACAGTGACCTCGACCCGTATGTCCGGATAGGCCTCCAGGAACGGCGGGATGATCGCCGGCAGCACCAGGCGCGCGGCGCTGGCCGGTACGTTGAGCCGCAGCGTGCCCACAGGGCGATCCCGAAAGCCGTTGACGACATCCAGCGCCGCCTGGACCTCGCCCAGCGCCGGGCCGAGCCTGTCCATCAGCCTCATGCCGGCCTCGGTCGGCGCCACGCTGCGCGTGCTGCGGTTGAGCAGCCGAACGCCCAGTCGCGCTTCCAGCCGCCTCACCGCCTCGCTCAGGCCGGAGGCGCTCTGCCCCAGTTGCCGGGAGGCCTCACGGAAGCCTCCGGCGCGGGCGACGGCCAGGAAGGCCGAGAGTTCACCGAGGTCCGCCGCTGTGTCAGCCATGTTTGCTCACTGTCCTGAATTTCGCACAGCCCGTGCGAATTGAAGGCTCTTATCGTACGAGCCCGGCCTGCCTACATTCCTTCCAACGACACCTCCGCAACGGACATTGAAAGGAAGCACTGATGAGCAACCCTGGCACCTTCAAGATGGGCACGCGTACCGTCAAGCGCATGGGCTACGGCGCCATGCAACTGGCCGGCCCCATGGTCTTCGGCCCGCCGAAGGACCGCGCCGCCGCCGTCGCGCTGCTGCGGGAGGCCGTGGAGCTGGGCATCGATCACATCGACACCAGCGACTTCTATGGCCCCCACGTCACCAACCAGATCATTCGGGAAGCCCTGCACCCGTACCGTGCGGACCTGACGATCGTGACCAAGGTCGGCGCACGTCGCGGCGACGATGCGTCGTGGCTGTTGGCGCAGTCGCCGGAGGAGCTGGCCAGCCAGGTCCATGACAACCTGCGCAACCTCGGCGTGGAGGTGCTGGACGTCGTCAACCTCCGCAGCATGCTGGACGTGCATGGCCCGGCGGAAGGCTCGCTGGAGCCGCAGGTGAACACGCTGGCCGAGTTGCAGCAGCGTGGACTGATCCGCCACATCGGCCTCAGCAACGTGACGGCAACTCAGGTCAGGGACGCACGCAGGATCGTCGACATCGTCTGCGTGCAGAACCAGTACAACCTCGCGCACCGCGGCGACGACGCACTGCTGGACGAACTGGCCAGCGAAGGCATCGCCTTCGTGCCCTTCTTCCCGCTGGGCGGCTTCACGCCGCTGCAGTCGAGCGCCTTGTCGGAGGTGGCGAACGAACTCGCCGCGACGCCGATGCAGGTGGCACTGGCCTGGCTGCTGCAGCGCTCACCGAACCTGCTGCTGATCCCGGGGACCTCGTCGATCGATCACCTGAAGCAAAACCTGCGGGCGGCCGATCTGAAACTTCCGGCGGCGCTCGTGCACAGGCTCGACGCGATGGGCGGTATCGGTATCGATATCGGGCACCAGGTCAAACCGCAATCAGCTGCCTGATGCCCTTTTCCTGCATCTCGCTGCCGCGACCGCGGGCGATGATCTGGCCGCGTTCCATCACCAGGTACTGGTCGGCCAGTTCCTCGGCGAAGTCGTAGTACTGCTCGACGAGGATCACGGCCATGCGCTGGCGCTTGCCGTCGATCTCCAGGCCCTCGTCGGCCAGCAGGCGCAGCACGCGGCCGATGTCCTTGATGATGCTGGGCTGGATGCCTTCGGTCGGTTCGTCCAGGATCAGCAGGCGCGGGCCGGCGGCGAGCGCGCGGGCGATGGCGAGCTGCTGCTGCTGGCCGCCCGACAGGTCGCCGCCACGCCGGTGCAGCATCTGCTTGAGCACCGGGAACAGCTCGAACAGCTGCGGCGGGATGCGTGTGCCGGCCGGCTTGTAGGCCAGGCCCATCAGCAGGTTGTCCTCCACCGTCAACCGGCCGAAGATCTCGCGGCCCTGCGGCACGTAGCCGATGCCGCGGCGCACGCGCTCATAGGGTGTGTCCTTGGTGATCGCCGTGCCGTCCAGGCTCAGCTCGCCGCTCTTGATCGGCACGACGCCCATCAGGCTCTTCATCAGCGTCGTCTTGCCGACGCCGTTGCGGCCCAGCACGACGGTGATCTCGCCTTCCAGGGCCTCGAAGCCGACGCCGCGCAGGATGTGCGAGCCGCCGTAGTACTGCTGGATATCGCTTGCTTTCAGCATGATCGTTTCATCGTCCCAGGTAGACCTCGACCACGCGCTCGTTCGCTTGCACGTCGCTCAGCAGCCCCTCGGCCAGGACCGAGCCCTCGTGCAGCACCGTCACCGTCTTCTTCCCTTCGGTCAGCTGGTCGACGAAATGCATGTCGTGCTCCACGACGACCAGCGAGTGCTGGCCTTCCAGCGAGAGGAATAGCTCGGCGGTGCGCTCGGTCTCTTCGTCGGTCATGCCGGCCACCGGCTCGTCCAGCAGCAGCAGCTTGGGGTCCTGCATCAGCAGCATGCCGATCTCCAGCCACTGCTTCTGGCCGTGCGACAGCAGGCCCGCTTGGCGCTGTGCCTGCTGGCCCAGGTGGATCAAGGTCATCACCTCGCCGATCCGGTCCAACTGCGCGCCGGTGAGGCGGTGCCAGAGGCTGGCGCGAGGGCGGCGATCGGCCTTCAGCGCCAGCTCCAGGTTCTCGAACACCGAGAGCTGCTCGAACACGGTGGGCTTCTGGAACTTGCGGCCGATGCCGATCTCGGCGATCTCGTTCTCGCGCAGGCGCAGCAGGTCCACGTTCTGGCCGAAGCTCACCGTGCCCGAATCGGGCCGGGTCTTGCCGGTGATGCAGTCCATCATCGTCGTCTTGCCCGCGCCGTTGGGGCCGATGATGCAGCGCAGCTCGCCGACCTTGATCATCAGGTTCAGCTTGTTCAACGCCTTGAAGCCGTCGAAGCTGACGGTGATGTCGTCGACGTAGAGGGCCACGCCGGTGCCGAAGTCCGGCGTCAGGCCATGGACCGGCCGGCCGAAGGAGGCACTGCCGCCGGAGCTGTCCTTCTGCACATCCGCTTCCGCATGCCGGGTCAGCGCCTCGGCGCCGGCTTCCATCAGTTCGGGTGTCATGACTGTTGTTCCCCCTTCTTCTTGAACAGGCCCACGATGCCGTTCGGCAGGAACAGCGTCACCGCGATGAACAGCGCGCCGAGGAAGTACAACCAGAACTCGGGGAAGACCTGCGTGAACCAGCTCTTCGCGCCGTTGACGAAGAAGGCGCCGACGATCGGCCCGATCAAGGTCGCGCGGCCACCCACCGCCGCCCAGATCGCGATCTCGATCGACGCGGCCGGGCTCATCTCGCCGGGGTTGATGATGCCCACCTGCGGCACATAGAGCGCGCCGGCCACGCCGCACATCAGCGCGGAGAACACCCAGATGCCCAGCTTGTACGACAGCGGGTTGTAGCCGGTGAACATCACGCGGCTCTCCGCATCGCGGATCGCCTGCAGCACCCGGCCGAACTTGCTGGCGACGATCCAGCGCGCCATCAGGTAGAAGCCGATCAGCACCAGCCCGGTGATGACGAACAGCACCATGCGCGTTGTCGTCGAGGTGGCCGAGTAGCCCAGGATGCGCTTGAAATCGGTGAAGCCGTTGTTGCCGCCGAAGCCCGTCTCGTTGCGGAAGAACAGCAGCATCGCGGCATAGGTCAGCGCCTGCGTGATGATCGAGAAATACACGCCCTTGATCCGCGAACGGAAGGCAAAGAAGCCGAACACCCAGGCCAGCGCGCCCGGCACCAGCAGCACCAGCAGCATCTGCAGCACGAAGGAATCGCTGACGGCCCAGTGCCAAGGCAGCGTCTTCCAGTCAAGGAAGACCATGAAGTCCGGGAGATCGCTCTGGTAGTTGCCGTCACGGCCGATCTGCCGCATCAGGTACATGCCCATCGCATAGCCGCCCAGCGCGAAGAACAGGCCGTGGCCCAGCGAGAGGATCCCGGTGTAGCCCCAGATCAGATCCATCGCCAGCGCGCAGATGGCGTAGCACATGATCTTGCCGATGAGGCCGACGAGGTAGTCGCTGAGATGCAGCGGGCTGCCTTCTGGGATCAGCAGGTTAAGCACCGGCACGAGGACGGCGACGATGAGGATGGCTGCGAGGACGGTGAGCCAACCTTTCGGTGTGAGCAGCGTTGGCCGCTGTGGCAGCAACGCAGGAACTGTGGTGGGTGGGTTCATCATGTTCATCGGGTGCTGCGGTTGTCGATCGCCACGGTGCCGGGACTCGCCCCGGCGGGCGACTCACTTTCTTGGGCGCCCAAGAAAGTAAGCAAAGAAACCGCCCCTGCTGCGTCGCCCTCCGCTTCGCTACGGATCCCCTGCGATGCTCGAAGCCCGGGGCCGCGCCAAACTCGCTGCGCTACGCTCCGCTCAGACAAACGGCGCGAAGCATGTCTACGAAGCGCGCTTCGCTCGCGCCCCGGACTTCTGCGCTTCTCGGCGGCGCAGAAGGGGAACCCCGTAACAGCCGACGGCCGCATACCCGACGAGTCGCCGCGCTTCGTGCATTCGGCTGTTCGGGCCCCTTGTGCAGCCGCCGAGAAGCACAGCGGCTTGGGACCGTGAGCGAAGCGAACCTCGTGATCTGACTTCGCGCCGTCTGTCTGAGCGGAGCGTAGCGCAGCGAGTTTGGCGCGGGGCCCAAGTTGCGAGCATCGCAGGGCACCCGACCGTAGGGAGGGCGGCGGAAGCAGGGTCGCCTTTCTTTGCTTACTTTCTTTGGCGAAGCAAAGAAAGTGAGTCGCCCGCCGGGGCGAACTCCCGGCACCGTAGCGAAAGACAAAAGCAGCATTCATGCTTCCGCGCTCCGCCCCTTCATCGCGAACAAGCCCTGCGGCCTCTTCTGGATGAACACCACGATGAAGACCAGCACCATGATCTTCGCCAGCACCGCCCCGGCCACGCCTTCGAGCAGCTTGTTCAGCACCCCCAGGCCCAAGGCCGCGATCACCGTGCCAGCCAGTTGGCCAACGCCGCCCAGCACCACCACCATGAACGAGTCGACGATGTAGCTTTGCCCCAGGTCCGGCCCCACGTTGCCGACCTGGCTCAGCGCGCAGCCGGCCAAACCGGCAATACCGGCGCCCAAAGCAAAAGCATAGGTATCGATCCGCGCCGTGTTCACCCCCATGCAGGCCGCCATCCGCCGGTTCTGCGTGACCCCGCGCACGAACAGGCCCAGCCGCGTCCGCGCGATCATCGCGGCCACGCCGCCGAGCACGAGGAAGGCGAAAGCGATGATCGCGATGCGGTTGAAGGGCAGCACCAGATTGCTCAGCACGGAGACCCCGCCCGACAGCCAGGCCGGGTTCTCGACCGGCACGTTCTGCGCGCCGAAGGTCGAGCGCACGAACTGCATCAGCACGAGCGAGATGCCCCAGGTGGCCAGCAGCGTTTCCAGCGGCCGGCCGTAGAGCCAGCGGATCACGCTGCGTTCCAGGATCGCGCCGACCAGGGCCGCCGCGAGGAACGAGGCCGGGATCGCGGCGACGACATACCAGTCGAAGGCCCCCGGCAGGTAGTGGCGGAACAGGTTCTGCACGACGTAGGTCGCGTAGGCGCCGACCATCATCAGCTCGCCGTGCGCCATGTTGATGACGCCCATCAGGCCGTAGGTGATGGCCAGGCCCAGCGCCACCAGCAGCAGGATGCTGCCCAGGCTGATGCCGCTGAAGATCAGGCCCAGCCGCTCGCCCCATGCGAGATGGCGGTCCAGTGCGGCGAGCGCGGAGTTCAGTGCGGCCTTGACCTCGGCATCGGGCTCGACGGCGATGCGGTCGATCAGCAGGCTCTTGACAGCTGGATCGCTGGCATCGGCCAGCTGCTGCGCGGCAGCCAGGCGCTTGGCGCGGTCCGGCGAGGCAACGACGAGACCGGCGCGCAGGATGCCCAGCTTGGCCTTGAGCGCCGCGTCGGTCTCCGCCGCCAGGGCCTTGTCCAGCAGCGGCAACTGCGATTCGTCCAGCGCATCCTTGCCCAGCGAGGCCACCGCCTCGCGGCGCTGGGCCACGTCCGGCGAGAACAGCTTCAGCGCTGCCAGCGCCTGCTGCAGCGCGCCGCGCATGCGGTTGTTGTTGACGACGTCCTCGGCCGTCTCCGGCAGTTGTGCCGGCTTCGAGGTGATCGCGTCCTTGACGTTGCCATCGGCGTCCATCACCAGCACCTGCTCGGGCGTCAGCTTGACGGCATCGTCCAGCAGCGCCTGCACGAAGGGCGCCAGCCCGCGCTCGCCGGTGGCGGCCGCGGCGTTGAGCGCGGCGATACGGTCATCCGTCTCGCCGGCAGCGATCGCGCGGGCTTGCGCGGGGGTCAGGGCTTGCGCGTGGCTGCAGATCAGCAGCCACGCGCTTGCCAGCAGGAGCAGGCGCGTGAGCATCTGGACGGACCTTTTCTTACTTCGTTACCGGCTCGTCTTTTTTACCTTTGTTCTCGGGGATGTACGGGCTCCACGGCTGGGCCTTGACCGGGCCCGGCGTCTTCCAGACCACGTTGAACTGGCCGTCCGCCTTGACCTCGCCGATGAAGACGGGCTTGTGCAGGTGGTGGTTCTTCGGGTCCATCGTCGAGGTGAAGCCGCCCGGGGCCTTGAAGGTCTGGCCGGCCATCGCGGCGATCACCTTGTCGGTATCGGTGCTCTTGGCCTTCTCGACCGCCTGCGCCCACATGTGAATGCCGATCCAGGTCGCTTCCATCGGGTCGTTGGTCAGCGGCTTGTCCTTGTGGCCCGGAATGTTCTTGGCCTTGGCGTAGTCGCTCCACTGCTTGATGAAGGCGGCATTGGTCGGGTTCTTGATCGACATGAAGTAGTTCCATGCCGCCAGGTGGCCGACCAGCGGCTTGGCGTCGACGCCGCGCAGCTCTTCCTCACCCACCGAGAAGGCCACGACCGGAACGTCGGTCGCCTTCAGGCCCTGGTTGCCGAGTTCCTTGTAGAAGGGCACGTTGGAGTCGCCGTTGATCGTCGAGACCACGGCCGTCTTCTTGCCTTCGGCCGAGAACTTCTTGATCTTGGCGATGATGCTCTGGTAGTCGGAGTGGCCGAAGGGCGTGTACTCCTCCATGATGTCTTCGTCCTTCACACCCTTGCTGTGCAGGAAGGCGCGCAGGATCTTGTTGGTGGTGCGCGGGTAGACGTAGTCGGTGCCCAGCAGCACGAAGCGCTTGGCGCTGCCGCCGTCCTTGCTCATCAGGTACTCGACGGCAGGGATGGCCTGCTGGTTCGGCGCGGCGCCCGTGTAGAACACGTTCTTGCTGAGCTCTTCACCCTCGTACTGCACCGGGTAGAACAGCAGCGAGTTGGTTTCCTCGAACACCGGCAGCACCGACTTGCGGCTGACGGACGTCCAGCAGCCGAAGACCACGGCCACCTTGTCCTGCGTGATCAGCTGCTTGGCCTTCTCGGCGAACAGCGGCCAGTTGGAGGCCGGGTCGACGACGACCGGCTCGAGCTTCTTGCCCAGCACGCCGCCCTTGGCATTGATGTCGTCGATCGCCATCAGCACGGTGTCCTTCAACACCGTCTCGGAGATCGCCATCGTGCCGGACAGGCTGTGCAGCACGCCGACCTTGATGGTGTCGGCCGCGAAGGCGGGCAGGCCGGCCGTGGCCAATCCGACGGACAGGGCGACCAGGGAACGACGGGAAATCTTGGACATGACGGGGGCTCCTCAGCGGATTTGGGTTGAGTCAGTCGTTGCTTGAACTGCTGGACTCAGTCTGAGGAAGCCCCCCGGAATCAGGAATACGCCAGTTGGCGTAGGTGTCGATCAGGCGCCACGATGCGTGGCGCGGCGATCAGAGCCCCAGATCACTCAGACCGGGATGGTCGTCCGGCCGGCGGCCTTGGGGCCAGTGGAACTTGCGGTCCGCGGCCTTGATCGGCTGGTCGTTGATGCTGGCGTGGCGGTGGGTCATCAGGCCGTTCTCGTCGAATTGCCAGTTCTCGTTGCCGTGGCTGCGGTACCAGTTGCCGGCGTCGTCATGCCATTCGTAGGCGAAGCGCACGGCGATGCGATTGCCCTCGAAGGCCCACAGTTCCTTGATGAGCCGGTAGTCCAGCTCGCGCACCCACTTGCGCTCCAGGAAGGCCTGCGCCTCGGCGCGGCCGCGGGGGAACTCGGCCCGGTTGCGCCACTGGGTGTCGGGGCTGTAGGCCAGCACGATGCGGGCAGGGTCGCGGCTGTTCCAGGCGTCTTCGGCGAGGCGGATCTTCTGGATGGCGGTTTCGCGCGTGAACGGGGGAAGCGGGGGACGGGTTTCCATGGCGAGCTCCTTTGTGAGGTGAAGTTCGCCGCGATTCTGTCGCAAGTAGACAGATCTGTCTACACGGCACAGGCATCCGCAAGCAACAGACTTTCCAGCGCCTGTTCGCTGATCCCGTAGAAGCGCTTGATCTCGGCGATCTGCGCCAGCACCTCGGGCTTCTTCTTCTCGGCCGCGGCGAGCGCCGCGCCCTGCTTCTTCACCGCCAGGATCATCTTGTTCTTGCTGGTGTGCTCCAGCGCGACGAATTCGAACACCTGCGTCTCATAGCCCTCGGCCTCCAGCAGCAGCGCGCGCAGCGAGTCGGTCACCATCTCGGCTTCCTGGCCCAGGTGGATGCCGTGCTGCAGCAGCGGACGCAACACCGGCGGCATCTTCATCTGCGGGCGCACCTGCTTGTGGCAGCAGGGGCTGCACATGATGATGGCGGACTTGGCGCGCAGGCCCAGGTGGATCGCGTAGTCGGTGGCGATATCGCAGGCATGCAGCGCGATCATCACGTCCAGCCGGGCGGGCGTGTAGTGGCGCACGTCGCTCTGGTCGAAGCGCAGCCCTGCCATGCCGTGCTTCGCGGCAGCGGCGTTGCAGAGCTTCACCATGTCCTCGCGCAGCTCGACGCCGGTGACCTCGGCGCGCTTGCCCTGGCTGGTCAGCCAGTCGTGCATCGCGAAGGTCAGGTAGCCCTTGCCCGAGCCGAAGTCGGCGACGAACACGTCCGGGCTCGCGGCGAGCGCCGAGGCCTTCAGCGCCGCACCGAAGATCTCGATGAACTTGTTGATCTGCTTCCACTTGCGCGACATCGCCGGCACCAGCGCGCGCTCGCCGCGCACCTCGTGCGCGACGCCCAACTCGGTCCAGAAAGGCTTGCCGAGTTCCAGGTAGCGCTGCTTTTCCTTGTCGTGCGCCACGGCCGCGGCCGCCTCATCGCCGGCCAGCTTGGTCACCCGCAGGCTCGGCTTGCCCTTGCGGCTGAAGGCGAGTTGCACTTCCTCCGACGGCGTGTGCAGGTGTGCATTCTGGAACTGCGTGCCGAGCAGCCCGGCGATCTCCGTAACGCCTTCCTTCAGCGGATGGTTCTTCGTCACGTCCTTGGTCTGATGCCGCCACAGGAAGGACAACTGACGCTCACCGCGCAGCGCCACTTCGCGCACCGTCAGCCGCTCGACGCTCTTGTCCTCGCCGCTGGGCTTGCTCAGCAGCAGCTTGACGAGGCGGCCCTCGGCCAGCGCGGTATCCAGCAAGCGCAGGAAGCGGGCCGCGGCGTCGGGCTTGTTGTCGCCTTCATTGGCGGCAGGAATCAGGTCGGTGAACAGCATCTTCCAATTTTCGCAGTGTTCCTATTCACACAGGGCCGGCCGGGATCCTGATGCTTTCCATACAGGCGGGGCGATACAAGGTGCGCACCTTCACTTCAAGGCAAGGAATCATGCTTTTCAAGAGTCTTTCGTCGGACGCAGGAATGCCGGACCGCCGCCCCGCACTGCTGGGCAAGCTGGCGCTGGGCCTGATCGTGCTGCTGCTCGTCGCCTTCCTCTGGCCGCTGCGCACGGTGCCCACCGGCTCGCGCGGCGTCATCACCGTCGGCGGCGCGATCAAGGGCATCGAGGCCGAGGGCTTCCTGCTGGTCGCGCCGTGGCAGAAGCTGAACATCTTCAGCGTCCGAGCCGAGGAAGCCACCGTCGAAGGCGCCGAGGGCAGCACCAGCGACACCCAGCCGGTCAAGGTGAGCCTGACGGTGCGCTACAGCATCCAGACCAACCGCGTCGCCGAGGTGTTCGAGAAGTACAGCCACGACGGCAATCTGCAGAGCTACGTGCAGACCGCCACGCAGGAGGTGTTCAAGGCGGTGACCGCCCGCTACAACGCGCCGGACCTGATCGCCAAGCGCGCCGTCGTGTCGGGCGACATCCTCACCGCGCTGCGCACGAAGCTGGACCTGTACGGCGCGCAGGTCATCAACGTGGACATGCGCAACTTCGCCTTCAGCCCCAGCTACATGGCGGCGATCAACGACAAGGTGACGCAGGAGCAGCTGCGACTGGGCGCCGAGAACAAGCTGAAGACCGTCGAGGCCGAGCAGAAGCAGAAGGTCGCTGTGGCCGAGGCGGACGCCTCCGCCGCGCGTGCCACCGCCGACGGCCAGGCCTACGCCCAGCTGAAACTGGCCACCGCCCAGGCCGAGGCCCTGAAGGTGCAGAACGCCGCGCTGGCGCAGAACCGCGACGTGCTGGAGCTGCGCCGCATCGAGGTGGAACGGGTCAAGGCCGAGAAGTGGAACGGTCAGCTGCCGACGGCGATCTACGCCGGCGCGCCGATTCCGTTCTTCAATCCGCAGGGAGCTTCGAGCGGGAAGCAGTAGGCAGACGAGGGGGAGCGCTCCCCCTCGCGCGAAGTAGCCGTCAACGCGGGATCCTGGATCTATTTCGGACCGAAACGTTCCAGGGACAAGCGCTCGAAGCACAGCAGGCAGCTGAACTCGAACAGCAAGACACCGAGCAGCCCGAGCCCCGCCAGCAGGGCCAGGTACATACCTGCGGCAAAGTACTCCGCGCCACTCTCCGTATGCGAGGTCATCAGTGCTCGCATCAGCGGACGGCTCGCCCAGCTCAACGCCGTCCCCAGCGCGCCGACATAGAGGGCAAACATGCCCAGCTTGCGCATGAGCGATGCGACGCCTGATGCAGCAAGCGAGCCGAGCGTGGTGGGGAAGCGCGCGACGAGATAGACGCGATAGCCGCCGATGACGAGCAGAAGGAGCGGACCGACGAACGGGATAACGCTGAGCAAGCCCGGTCCTCTGGCCATGGCGACCCAACTCGATGCAGCCACGCCGACGGGCAAGACGGCACCGAGGACGACAACGCAATACGCGACTCGTAGCGCCAATGACGGCATCTGGAACATCAATTACTCCCTCTCGGCCCGGCCCCCTATGCCTGACGATGGATCAGAGGGGCTCAGACTCGCGGCCGATTATGGATGGCCGACTTCCTCGCAAGGCTCGAAAACGCCTGAGTCACTCTTTTGGGTGAGTCGGCCCGATCAAGCAGGTCGCCTGTCGACGCTGCTCGTGCGTGGCGCCCAGATCGGGCCGGAAGGGCTACGCATCTCAACGCTCGAAGCGTTGCCTCAACGACTCGACCGCCGTGGCATAGCCTCGGTCCTTGAGCTGCGCGACCAGCGTCTGATCGACGTCGCGCCGGCTGAGCACGCTGGAGAGCGCATCGTCTGCGACCGGCGGCGGCTCCAGCATCTCCCACTGGCCGCTGGCCACGTCGATCAGGGCCAGGCGCAAGCGGATGCGCATGTGTTCGCGCTCGTCGGGCAGGACCCAGCCGATGACAGGCACCCAGGACACGTTCGAGGCGACGTTGTTCTTCCGCGCACTCTCCAGCACGCCCCAGTAGACCAGCACCTTGTCGAAGCCGCCCTGGGCCGCGGCCAGGCGCATCGACCGCGCATAACTGACAGCATCGACGACATCAGCGGTCGACCCCTTCGCCTGCCAGGGCCGCATGCCGGAAAAGCTGCCCACCGTGTAGCGCGCGGCCAGCGCATCCCGCATCGGCGCGTCCGGGAAGGCCGAGCCGGACTGGATCAGCAGCAAGCGGCTGGCGTGGTCCAGCCTCAGGACGCGCGGGCGGGCCAGCGCGGCGGCGATGTCGGCATCGTTGGGCCGTGCATCGCGCGCTATGCCGAGTACGTCGAACTCACTCAATTCCGCGGGCGCGTTCGCCTCGCAGCCGTAGCTGCGGCTGGAATCGCAGCCGGCATTGGAGATCGAGCGCGTGGCGCAGCCACCCAGCACCAGCATCAGACCGAGCAGGAGGGTGCCGAGAGATCTCGTGCCTGTAGTTCTGTTCATCCCGGCATGCTGCGCATGGCGGGACCTACGGTCATCGGCGAATACCCCGCCGGAACCGCCCCAATGGTGATCAGTTGTTACCGCGACTCAGGAGTAGCTCACCATCGCCGCGCCCTCGACCGAGTCCAGGTGCGGCAGCGTGTTGAAGGTCACCAGCATGTGACGCTTCGGCGTGAACGCGAACTCGGTGACCGAGCTGTTGCGGATGCGCAGGTTCAGCTCGATCGTCATGTCCGGCGGGGTGTGCAGCACCTGGCCCACCGCCGTCGAGATCGGGCCGCCGCTCGAGACGATCAGCACCGAGCCGCCGTGGTGGTGCTGCCGCACATGGTCCAGCGCCGCCGCGATGCCGGCCGAGAACTCGGTATAGCTGGGCATGCCGACCGGCTGCGTCGCGCCGCGGATCCAGGCCTGCAGGCCCTCGCGCAGCAGGCGGAAGTGGTGGCGGTATTCCTCGGGGCCGTTCGGCTTGCCCAGCGGTTCGGGATGGATCGCGCCGATCACCGCGTGGCTGTCGTACTCGTTGAGGCCGGGCCACACCAGCGGCTGCGGCACCTCGCCCAGGCCCTCGGCGATGCCCGCGAAGGACTGCGCATGGCGCTTCAGCGAGCCGGTCAGCACCGCGTCGAACTTCAGGCCGCGTGCGCGCCAGTACTGGCCCAGCGCAACGCACTGGCGGTGGCCCAGTTCGCTGAGCTGGTCGTAGTCCTCGGCTCCGAAGGAGGCCTGGCCGTGGCGGACGAGATAGAGAGTACCCATGGCCGGCATGATGCCAGCGCCCACGCGCCGGGATCTGTCGCGCGGGCGACCGCCGGCACGGACGAGAATGCCGCCATGTTCCGCTACCTCGCCCTCACCCGCCGCCATCCGTCGGCGATCCTGCTGGTCGTGCAGCTGGTCGGCCTGCTGCTGTACCCGCTGCTGGAATCGACGCGCGCCGGCCCGCTCGCCTTGAGTGCCTTCGGCATCGCGGTGCTGGTGTTCACCACGCGGATGGTGCGGCGCACGCCGGGCCTGACCTGGCTCAGCGTCGGCATCGCGCTGCCGGTGATCGTGCTGCTGCTGATGCAGGCGATGCTGGACATGCCCTGGCTGCAGCCCTGGTCGGCGGGGCTCGAAGCGGTCTTCTACTTCTACGCCGCGGGCAGCCTGGTGGCCTACATGATGGCCGACCTGCATGCGACGACCGACGAACTGTTCGCCGCCGGCGCCACCTTCACCTTGCTGGCCTGGGCCTTCGCCTACAGCTTCGTCGTGCTGCAGCACCTGCAACCGAACAGCTTCGCCGCGGCCGTCGATCCGCAGCTACCTCGCACCTGGACCGAGCTCATGTTCCTGAGCTTCGCGCTGCTGTCGTCCACCGGCATCGGCGACGTGATCCCGGTGCGGCCGATGGCACGCGCGCTGTGCACGCTGGAGATGTTCGTCGGCGTGATGTACCTGGCCGCCGTCGTCTCGCGCCTGATCGGCCTCACGCTGATCCGCCGCGAGAACACCTGACAATGCGCCGATGAACGATCGCTTCTGCCTTCGCCTGCTGACGCCCGCCGATCTGCCCGAGATCTGGCGCGTGCGCCACGCAGTGCAGGAGAACAGGCTGGCGCCCGACCACACGATCACCGTTGCCGACGTGATCGAGCGGATGGCGCCTCCCGGCCGCGGTTGGGGCGTCGAGCTACCCGGCGGCAAGCTGGCCGGATTCGCGATCGCCTGCGGCGCCCGCGAGGGCGCGGACGCCGGCCGCATCTGGGCGCTGTTCGTCCACCCCGATCACGCCGCCCAGGGCCACGGCCGCCGGCTGCACGACGAGATGGTCGGCTGGCTGCGTGGCCAGGGCCTGACGCGCCTGTGGCTCAACACGCAGCGCGGCAGCCGCGCCGAAACTTTCTATCGCCTGTCGGGCTGGGTCGATTGCGGCCCGCGCGCCGATGGCCACGACGACGAAACCCGCTTCGAACTCCCTCTTACAACCGCACCATGAGCACACTGCTGCAAACCGTCGAAATCGAAACCGCGCCGAACCCGACCGCCGCGATCATCGTCCTGCACGGCCTTGGCGCCGACGGCAACGACTTCGTGCCGATCTGCAATGAACTGGACCTGGACGCCGTCGGACCGGTCCGTTATGTGTTCCCGCACTCGCCGCACCGGCCGGTGACGGTCAACGGCGGCATGGTGATGCCCGCCTGGTACGACATCAAGGGCTTCGGCCTGGTCGACCAGGAGGACGAGGCCGGCCTGCGCCAGTCGCAGGCGCAGATCTCGGCGCTGATCGAGCGCGAGATCGCGCGCGGCATCCCGCCGCAGCGCATCGTGCTGATGGGCTTCTCGCAAGGCTGCGCGATGACCCTGATGACCGGCCTGCGCTACCCGGAGCGGCTGGCCGGCCTGGTCTGCCTCTCAGGCTACCTGCCGCTGGCCTCGAAGCTGGCGGCCGAGCGCCATGCCGCCAACGCCGACGTGCCGATCTTCATGGGCCACGGCCGCATGGACCCGGTCGTCCAGATGGCCCGCGGTACCGCCACCCGCGACGCGCTGGCCAAGCTCGGCTACGCGGTCGAGTGGCATGAGTACCCGATGCAGCACTCGGTGCATCCGCAGGAGATCGCAGACTTGAATCGCTGGCTGGTGGCCCGCTTGGGTTGAGGCCACCGCCGCCGATCGTTCAGCGCATCACGATCAGCTGAACACGCCGGTTCGTGCTGCGGCCTTCGCGCGTGTTGTTGTCGGCCAGCGGCGCGGTTTCGCCATAGCTGATGGTGCTCATGCGCGCCACGGGCAGGCCGGCGCGGGCCAGGTACAGGCGCACCGCTTCGGCGCGCTTGAGGCCCAACTGCTGGTTCACCGCATCGCTGCCCGTCGCGTCGGTGTGGCCCTGGATTTCGATGAACACCGGCTGGTTGTCGGCCTTGAGCTTGGCGACGAACTGATCGAGCTCCTGGCCGGCCTGGTCGGTGAGCTGGGCGCGGCCCGAGCTGAACTTGATCTTGTCGTCGGTCAGCAGGGTGGTCATCAAGAGGGTCGGCGGCGCCGGCAGGTTCTTGGCAGCCTGGGCTCGCGCCGCAGCCTCCTGCTCCAGGGCCTGGATGCGTGTCTCGCTGCCTTGCACCCGGCCATCCAGCGCCTTGAGTCCATCGTCATGCGCCTGCACGCGGGTGCCAAGGCCGTCCACGCTGGTCTGCACCGGCGCGACGGTCTCTCTGACGAAATCCTGAGTGGCGCAAGCGCTCAGCAGCACGACGCTGCTGGCAGCGATGAGGGGCAGAAGTTTTGTCATCGGTGGACTCGTGAGAAATAAGGATGTGCGACTCTAGGCAGTCCTTCACGGAAGGTCGTAAGGGGCTGTAAGCAATCCTTGCGTCATTAACAGGTCGAACAAAGCCTTACCGTTCTGCACTGCCTTGCACTCGAGAACGGCAGCGATATGCCGGCGGCACGGCCTTCTGCGATGACCCGAACTTCTCCGCGTGCAACGCGTTCACCAATGAGGCCAGACGCTCCAATTGGGGGTCATGGATGCCGTTGGCATGCAGGCTATCGCGAGTGCGGAAGAGGTAATCGGCGCAGCTTCCAAGGCCGCCAGAAGCCGTCGCCAGCCTGCGTACTGCGACGGCTTCGTCGAGGCCACCGGCGTACTGCGGATGATCGGCATCGATGGTGAATGCGATGGCCCAGCCGAACGGCTCGCTCTCGTTGTCCTTGAGCTGGACCCAGCGCGGCACATACGCACCGCAAGCCATTTCCCTGCGCCAGAGCAACTGCAACTCGCACTCGACATCCTCTTCCGCAAGCCGGTAAGCGGCGCCGTGGCAGGAGCCGCCGCGATCCAAGGCCAGCATGAGACCGGGACGATCGACCGTGCCCCGCAAGGCAGTGATCGAGAGACAGAAAGATCGATGCCAGCCGTCGATCCTCGCGATACGCCTTTCCAGCGAGTCGATTGCCGAATTCCAGATCAGCGATCCATAGCCGAAGACCCAAACATCGCCCGGCGGCCGAGTCGCCAGCATCTCGCGAAGTGATGCCATGCGTTGCGCCTCGGTAAGAAGCTCCAGGCCGGGCGAGTCAATGGCAATCAATGCCTCGATGCTGGCTCTCTCCAGCATTTGCCGGTTCATCACTGGCGCTGAACCGTGTCCTTCGCTGGGAGCCGAGCTTCGCGGCGAAGAAAAGATAGTGGCCATGTCACCTCATCGGTACTTTCGGCCATGCGCGTAAATCTGGCCGGCGCTTTGCCGCGACTTTGCCGATGAGGTCGCGCCCGGCCACCCCGGTTCTTGCGACCGAAATCAATAACTTCGTCGGCAAGCGCCATGGCGGCGCGATCGAGCGGCGATCAGCGGCCCGCTTCGAGCCCCCGCACCTTCCCCATCGCCATCGCCGCAGCGGCCGTGCGGGTCTCCACACCCAGCTTCTCGAACACATGCTCCAGATGCTTCTGCACCGTGCGCGGGCTGCTGCCGAGGATGTCGCCGATGTCGACGTTGGTCTTGCCCTTGACGACCCAGTAGAGCACCTCGGCCTCGCGGGCGGTGAGCTTGAAGCCGTGCATCAGGCCGTCCATCAGCGCGGCGTCGTCGGCCTCGCGCATCACGATCAGCCACTGGCCTTCGCCGAGCGCGTCGGGGTCGACGGCGTGCAGGGTGAACGAGAGCCGCTTGGCGCCGCGCGCCATCACGGCGCTGGCCGATACCGGCTCGCCGCCCTTGGGCGGCGGCAGCACGGTCAGGCCGGCGGGCTCGGCGCCGGCGCGGCGGCGCAGCGCCTCGCGGTGCAGCCAAAGCATCATCTCGGGCGGCAGCCGGCCGCGCTCGAAATGGCCGCCGCTGAAGTATTCGGCCATCAGCGAGCGGGCCAGCGCGGTCTGCCAGACGCAGCGGCCGCTGAGCTCGTGCACGGCCATGCTGGCGTGGCCGAAGGCATCCAGCGCGTTGCGGGCCTGGCGCTGCGCGCGGGCGCCGCGCAGGTGGGCGGCGATGCGCGCCAGCACCTCGCGCGGGCGGATCGGCTTGGTGACGTAATCGACGCCGCCGGCGGCGAACGCAGCCTCGACGTGCTCGGTGTCCGACAGGCCGGTCATGAAGATGATGGGCACGGCCGCGGTGGCGGGGTCGGCCTTCAGCCGGCGGGCCACTTCGAAGCCATCGATCTGCGGCATCAGCGCGTCGAGCACGACGACGTCGGGATGGATCTCCGCGGCGATGCGCAGCGCGGCCTCGCCGCTGGTGGCAACCAGCACCGTGTAGCCGGCCTCGTCCAGCGCGTCGTGCAGCAGCGCAAGGTTGTCCGGCACATCGTCGACGATCAAGACGCGCTCGGCATGGCTCGCGACCGGCGGGCTGGCCGGCAGCGCGGCATCGATCTCTTCGTGATGGGGGTGACGCTCGACGGCGGGAGGGCTGGGCATGTGCTCAGTCAGCTTGCAAGGCGCGTGCCACGAGACGCTCGATCGCCTGCAGCTGGAAATCGCGAGCCAATCCGCGCAACTCCGTCACGAACGGCTCGCTCGCCGGCCCGGTTTCCAGCATGCGATCGAGCTGCTGATGGATGCCCTTGACGTGGCCGCGCCGCGCGAATTGCTGCAGGATTTCCAGCTGCTCGCGCGGCGGTGCGGGCCACGCTGGAACTGGGGCCGGGGCGGCCACCACAGGCGGCGCTGCGGTCTCCTCCTCGTGCTCCCGCAGCCGCCAGCGCAGGTCGAGCCGGCGGCCCAGCCAGTCCAGCAGTTCGTCGGGCCGCACCGGCTTCAGGATGAAGTCGCGCGCCTCGATGGCCAGGCCGTTCTCGAGGCCGCGGTCGAAGGCGTTGGCCGAGACGATGGCGGCCGGCATGCCGGGGCTCAGCCGGCGGATCGCGGCCAGGGTCTGCCAGCCGTCCATGCCGGGCATGGCCAAATCCAGCAACACGGCGTCGGGCGGCCAGTCGGGGATCAGCGCCAGCGCCTCGGCGCCACCGGCCGCCGTGCGCACCTCGAAGCCCAGCGGCTCCAGCAGCGCTCGCATCAGCTGCCGGTCGGCTTCCTGGTTGTCCACGGCCAGCAGGCGGCGCGCCGGACCTTCGAAGCCGATGCGGGCGGCGCGGCGTTGCTGCTGCTCGATCGCGCCGGCGTGCAAGGTCGGTAAAAACAGCAGCAGCTCGAAGCGCGTGCCCTGCCCCGGCCGGCTCCAGACCTTCAGCTCGCCGCCCATCAGGTCGGCCAGCATCTTCGAGATGGTGAGGCCCAGGCCCGTGCCGCCGCTGGTCTCGGCGGCGGCGCTGCCGCGCTCGAAGGGCTCGAACACGCGCGCCAGTTCCAGCTCGCTCATGCCGGGCCCGGTGTCCTCGATCTCGAAGCGGGCCATCTCGCGCTGGTGGCGGATGCGCAGGGTCACCGTGCCCTCGGCGGTGAACTTCACCGCATTGCCGACGATGTTGATCAGGATCTGCTGCACCCGTTTGGCGTCCGCCCGCACCCATTGCGGGAGCCTTGCATCGGGCTGGTAATCGAACGCCAGGCCCTTGGCCGCCGCCTGCGGGCCGAGCAGGCCGGCCAGGTCGTCCATCGCCTCGGCGAAGGCCCAGGCCTTGGGCTCCAGCTTGAAGCGGCCGGCCTCGATGCGCGCCAGGTCCAGGCTGCCTTCGATCAGCGACAGCAGGTGCTCGCCGCCGCGGCGGATCACCTTGATCGCCTGGCGCCGGTGCTCGGGCATGCGGGCATCCTCGTCCATGATCTGCGCGTAGCCGAGGATGGAGTTCAGCGGCGTGCGCAGCTCATGGCTGATGCTGGTGATGTAGCGGGTCTTGGCCTCGTTGGCGGCATCGGCCTGGCGCTTGGCGAGCTGCAATTGCGCGTCGGTCTCCTTGTGTGAGGCGATCTCGGAGAACAGCGCCTGGCTCTGGCGGCGCGACTCCTCCTGCGCCACCTGCCGGCTCTTGTGCGTCAGCACCAGCCACCAGCCGACCACGCCCGACAGCAGCAGCAGCACGACCAGCGAACGCGCATAGAACAGCAGCGCCAGCACCGGCATCACCAGCGCCATCAGGCCCAGGTACTGGACCAGCCCGTTCTCCAGCAGCGGATGGAAGCGCGCCGGCACGAGCCGGTGCAGCAGCGCGCGGCTCTGCGCGCCCAGCCGCGCGTGCGGCTTGCAGAGGTCGTCGCAGCGGGCGTCCAGCGAGCAGCACAGCGAGCAGATCGGGCCTTGGTAGGCGGGGCAATGCGCCATGTCGGCGCCCTCGTACTCGCGCTCGCAGATGCAGCAGATGCGCGCCTGGCGGACCTGCACGTCGGCCTGCCGGGCGATGTAGTAGCGGCCCTTCGTGGCCCAGGCGATCAGCGGCGAGCAGACCATCGCCGCGACCAGTGCGATCAGCGCCGAGAAGGCCTGCGCCATCGGCCCGAAGAAGCCCAGGTGCGCCGTCACGCTGAGGATCGACGCCATCGCCATCGCGCCGACACCCACCGGGTTGATGTCGTAGAGGTAGGCGCGCTTGAACTCGATGCCGGGCGGCGACAGGCCCAGCGGCTTGTTGATCACAAGGTCGGCCACCACCGTCATGATCCAGGCGATGGCGATGTTGGCGTACAGGCCCAGCACGCGGTCCAGCGCCTGGAACAGCTCCATCTCCATCAGCAGCAGCGCGATCAGCGTGTTGAACACGACCCAGACCACGCGGCCCGGGTGGCTGTGCGTCAGCCGCGCGAAGAAGTTGCTCCAGGCCAGCGACCCGGCATAGGCGTTCGTCACGTTGATCTTCAGCTGCGACACCAGCACCAGCAGCGCCGTCGCGGCCACCGCCCAGCCGGGCCGGCTGAACACGGTGTCGAAGGCCACCAGGTACATCTGGTTCGGATCGACCGCCCGGTCGGTCGGCACCATCAGGCTGATCGCCAGGTAGGCCAGCAGCGCACCGCCGAGCATCTTGGCCACGCCCGGCACCACCCAGCCCGGACCGCCGGCGAACACCGCCGCCCACCAGCGCCAGCGGCGGCGCCCCGGTTCCGGCTCGGGCATGAAGCGCAGGTAGTCGGCCTGCTCGCCCATCTGCGTGATCAGCGCGATGCCCACGGTCGTCGCCGCGCCGAACAGCGGCAGCTTGAACTCGCCACCGGTCCCGTGCACGCCCGGGTAGCCGCGCACCTGGGCCACCAGATCCGGATAGCGCGTGAACACGAAGCAGTAGGGCAGCACCAGCAGCGCCAGCCACAACGGCTGCGTCCAGGCCTGCAGCTTGGCGATGGCCGTGACCCCGTGCGTCACCAGCGGCAGCACCACCAGCGCGCAGAGCAGGTAGCCCCAGCCGGGTGGGATATCGAAGGCCAGGTCCAGCGCGTAGGCCATGATGGCGGCCTCCAGCGCGAAGAAGATGAAGGTGAAGCTCGCGTAGATCAGCGAGGTCAGCGTGGAGCCGATGTAGCCGAAGCCGGCACCGCGCGTCAGCAAGTCCATGTCCACGCCATAACGCGCCGCATAGACGGAGATCGGCCAGCCGGCCAGCAGGATCACCAGGCCGGTGGCGAGGATCGCCCAGAAGGCGTTGACGAAACCGTACTCGACCAGCAGGGTCGCGCCGACCGCTTCGAGCACCAGGAATGACGCGGCGCCGAAGGCGGTGTTCGCCACTTGGCGGCCGGACCAGCGGCGGGACGCATGGGGCGTGAAACGCAGCGCGTAGTCCTCCAGCGTTTCGCTGGCGACCCAGGCGTTGTAGTCGCGGCGGATCTTGATGACGCGCTGGACGGGTTCGGTGCTGGTCGACATGGTGCGGATGCACCATCAAGAAGCGTGCCGGTGGGGATGGGGCTTGATCTTTCGTTTCCGGCTCACGCTCGGGGCATGGATGCACCAATTCGTGTTGTTAGCGCGCGCTTCCGGTGCTTGTCTTCTTCCACGGTGCCGGGATTCGCCCCGGCGGGCGAGTCCCTTTCTTGGGCGCCCAAGAAAGGAACCAAAGAAACCGCCCCTGCTGCGCCGCCCTCCCTTCGGTCGGGTGCCCTGCGATGCTCGAAGCCCGGGGCCGCGCCAAACTCGCTGCGCTACGCTCCGCTCAAACAGACGGCGCGAAGCATGTCTACGAAGCGCGCTTCGCGCGCGCCCCGGACTTCTGCGCTTCTCGGCGCCGCAGAAGGGGAACTCGATTCGGCTCGCTGCGCATCGCCTTGGTGGGGCACTCGCGCAGCGGCGCCCTTGGAGGCGATGCGCAGCGAGCCGTTCAGGCTGACCCCTTGTGGCTTCGCCGAGGAGCGCAGCGGCTTGGGACCGTGAGCGCAGCGAACCTCGTGCACTAACTTCGCGCCGCATGTCTGAGCGGAGCGTAGCGAAGCGAGTTCGGCGCGGGGCCCAAGTCGCGAGCACCGCAGGGCACCCGCAGCGCAGCGGAGGGCGAAGACAGTAGGGGCGGTTTCTTTGCCTACTTTCTTGGGCGCCCAAGAAAGTAGGTCGCCCGCCGGGGCGAGTCCCGGCACCGTCCCACCAAACAAACGCTACACATCACCGCCCCAACTGCTTCAAGCGCCCCGGCTCCACGATCTCGATCCAATACCCATCCGGGTCCTTGATGAACGCCACATCCTTCATCTTCCCCTGCTCCGGCCGCTTCACGTACACCACGCCATGCGAGTCGAACCAGGCCACCGCAGCATCCAGGTCCGGCACCGAGAAGCAGATGTGCCCGAAGCCCTGCGGCTGCGCATTGCCGTCGTGGTACTTGAACTCCGGATCCGACTCCGTACCCCAGTTGTGCGTCAGCTCCAGAATGCCGCGCTGCGAGAAGGTCCAGGCAGTGCGCTCGCCGACATCCTCGGGCGCGTCAGCCACGTCGCGGGCGAGGAAGTACAGCGAGAACTTCATCTCCGGAAAGTCCAGCTTGCGCAGCACACGCATGCCGAACACGCGGGTGTAGAAGTCCAGCGAGACCGCCGGGTCCTTCACGCGCAGCATCGAGTGGTTGAAGACGAAGCCGCGCGTCTCTTCGGCCGGCGGCTCGGCGCTGACGCCGGGGTGGCGTTCGGTGTCGAAGCTGCCACTCATGACACGGCCCTGCGCAATGCCGGCATTGGCAGCACCCGCGCCGGTTCCGGCTCGACCGACGGGTCGCGCTGCAACTGGCGTTCGGCCTCGTTGGCGCGGCGCTGCAGGTAGCGCATGCAGGTCACGCGCAAGAAGGAGGCGAAGTTCGGCACCTCCCCGCGGTGGGCCAGGATCTCGTCGTGGAAGGTCGAAATCAGCGCGTTGGTCGTGCAGCCCTCGCGCTCGGCCATCTCGGCGAGGATGTCCCAGACCATGTTCTCCAACCGCAGGCTGCTGAGCACACCGTGCATGCGCACGGTGCGCGTTCGCTGCTCGTACTGGATGGGGTCGGCTTTGACGAAGAATTCGCACATGGGGCATTCCTCCTAGATTGCTCGGGCTGTCATCTGCTGCGCGATGTACTCGGCCTGGCGGATCGCCAAGGTGACGATCGTCAGCGTCGGATTCTCCGCCCCGCCCGACGTGAACTGGCTGCCGTCGGAGATGAAGAGGTTCGGAATGTCGTGCGTCTGGCCGTGCGCGTTGCAGACGCTGTCGGCGGGGCTGGCACCCATGCGGCAGGTGCCGAGGTTGTGCGTGGACGGGTATGGCGGCGTGCGGAAGCTCTTGATCGCGCCGGCCGCCTCGTAGACACGCTGGCCCTGACGGAAGGCGTGCTCGCGCATCGCGAGGTCGTTCGGGTGGTCGTCGAAATGGACGTTGGGCACCGGGTTGCCCCAGCGGTCCTTGACGCTTGAATTCAGCGTTATGCGGTTGGTCTCGCGCGGCATGTCCTCGCCGACCAGCCACATGCCCGCCAGGCGCGTGTAGTTGTCCATGTACTCGGTGAACTCGCTGCCCCAGCCGCCCGGGTTCAGGAAGGCGGCCATGAAGGGGATGCCCAGCGACAGCGTCTCCATCTCGTAGCCGCCGACGAAGCCGCGCTTGGTGTCGTGCACGGCCTCGTCGCGGATGATGCCGGCCATGGTCGTGCCGCGGTACATGTTCACCGGCTGCTTGAACATCGCGTAGACGGAGCCGGTCATGTGGCGCATGTAGTTGCGTCCGACCTGGCCGGAGCTGTTGGCCAGGCCGTCCTTGAACATGCTCGACGCGGACAAGAGCAGCAGCCGCGGCGTCTCGATCGAGTTGCCGGCCACGCAGACGATGCGGGCCTTCTGGCGTTGCTCCTGGCCGGCCTTGTCGCGGTAGACGACACCGGTGACGCGGCCCTTGGCATCGTGCTCGATGCGGGTGACGTGGCTCTCGGGCCGCAGGTCCATATTGCCGGTAGCCTCGGCCTTGGGTAGCTCGGTGTAGAGCGTCGACCACTTGGCGCCGCTCTTGCAGCCCTGGAAGCAGAAGCCGAGCTGCATGCAGCGGCCGCGGTCGTCGCGCGGCTGGCTGTTGATGGCCATATTGCCGGTGTGCACTTCGCGGTAGCCGAGCTTGGTGGCGCCGGCGTACATCACCTTGAAGTTGTTGTTGCCGGGCAGGCCGGGGATGCCGTTAGTGCGGGTGACGCCCATCTTGTCCTCGGCGCGGGCGTAGTAGGGCTCCAGCTCCCTGAGCGTCACCGGCCAGTCCATCAGGTTGGCGCCAGCGAGGCCGCCGTAGGTAGTCTTGACCTTGAACTCGTGCTCCTGCAGCCGCAGCGAGGCGCCCGCCCAGTGGGTGGTCGTGCCACCCACGGTCTTACAGATCCAGGCCGGCAGGCCCGAGAAGTCCTTCGCCACGCGCCAGCTGCCGCTGGTGGTGCGCGGATCCAGCCAGGCGAGCTGGGAGAAGGATTTCCACTCGTCGTTGATGAAGCTCGCGTTGCTCTGCATCGCGCCGGCCTCCAGCACGACGACCTTGATGCCCTTCTGGCAGAGCTCGTTGCACAGGGTGCCGCCGCCGGCACCGGAGCCGATGATGAGGACGACCGAGTCGTCGTCGAAGTCGAATTTGGCCATGGATGTTCTCCTCGGTTCAGCCGAAGTACGGCGGTGGGCTGGCTTCCGCGGGCGGGGCGGGCAGCCAGCTCAGGTCCTGGAAGCCGCGGGTGATGTAGCCGCCCTTCTCCCAGGCCGAGCCGGGGTAGCCGAACACGGCGAAGGCCATGTCGTTGTCGTACAGCGAGGTCACGCACTGGCCGCGCACGGTGGCGAAGAAGGGCTGGCCTTCCATGGCCTTCACGATCTGCAGCTTCTTCGCGGCGCTGGCCTTGCGGAAGCTGCCGCCGGCCGCCTTGTCGAGCGCGGCGATGCCTTCGCTCTGTTGCGTGGCGGCGGCCGGGTCGGCGGAGGCCTTGGCATCGAGGTCCTTGGCCAGCAACGCGTAAACCGCATCCGGCAGCTTCTTGTGCGGGAACAGCGTGCGGCCCATGGCCATCAGCGTCTCGCCCTGGGCCTTGGTCAGCGTCTTCAGCGGCAGTGCCCAGGCGGTGGACGGCGCCAGCGCCGCCAGCACGCTGCCGGCGGCCAAGGTGCCCACCAGCACGCCGGAGCCCTTGAGGAAGCCGCGCCGGGCCAGCGGCAGTTGGCTCATGTCCGGCACGTGGCCGTCGTACTCGTCTCCGCAACCGGACGTCTTCGCCGGCGCGATCGGAATGGTGCGCATGGTGCTTGTCTCCTGTCGTTGTCGGCGGGTCCTTGGCGCCCGTCGTGAATCCAGTGTTGCACCGGGCCTCCTGCACCGGGTGATAGCGGCTTACCTACAGGGAAAGCCCCTGGTCGGTGCATGCACAGGCCTCCGAAGATCGGCGGGCATGGCTTTTGCGCCAAGCTGACCAACAAGGATTGAGTGGAGCGAAATGGACTTATCGCCAAGAGACAAGGACAAGCTGCTGATCTTTACGGCGGCGTTGCTGGCCGAGCGCCGCAAGGCCCGTGGCCTGAAGCTCAACTACCCCGAGGCGGTGGCGCTGATCAGCGCCGCCATCATGGAAGGCGCCCGCGACGGCAAGACCGTCGCCGCGCTGATGAGCGAGGGCAAGACGGTTCTCACGAAGGCCGATGTGATGGACGGCATCGCCGAGATGATCCCGGAGATCCAGGTCGAGGCCACCTTCCCCGATGGCACCAAGCTGGTGACCGTGCACCAACCGATTGCATGAGAGAAAAGGACGCACCGAGATGAAGAAAAACAGTCTGCTGATCGCACTGGCTCTTTCCGTGGCCAGCGGCCTGGCCTCGGCCCACGTGGGCACGGATGGCGCGGCCCACCACCACGGTTTCGTCGACGGCCTGGTGCACCCGTTCACCGGCGTCGATCACCTGGCCGCGATGCTGGCCGTGGGCATCTGGAGCGCCGGTGCCTCGGTGCAGCGGCGCTGGACCGCTCCGCTGATGTTCGTCGCCATGCTGCTCGTCGGCGCGCTGCTGGCGCGGGCGGGCGTGGTCTTCCCTGCCGTTGAGACGATGATCGCCGGCTCGCTGCTGGCCGCCGGCGCCTTGCTGCTGGCGCCGAAGCAGCTGCCGCTGGGCGGCCTGGTGATGGGCGGCTTCGCCTTGTTCCACGGCGCGGCGCATGGCGTCGAGCTGGCAGGTGATGCGGCGCTGGGCGGCATGGTCATCGGCACGGCCACGCTGCACCTGCTGGGTATCGGCCTCGGCCTGCAGATGCGCCGGCACTCACTGCTGTTGCCGCGAGTGGCCGGTGCCGCTATCGCACTGCTGGGCCTGGGGCTGCTCGCATGACCCCGGGCGAACTGCTGATCGACGACGAGTCCGCGGTCCATGTCCTGAACCCCGGCCGTCGCACGCTCACCCTCGTCGTCGAGAACACCGGCGACCGCCCGATCCAGGTCGGCTCGCACTACCACTTCGCCGAGACCAATGCCGCCCTGAAGTTCGACCGCGCCGCCGCGCGCGGCATGCGGCTGAACATCGCCTCCAGCCTGGCCGTGCGCTTCGAGCCGGGCCAGCAGCGCACGGTGGAGCTGGTCGATTACGCCGGTGCCCGCGAGGCCTGGGGCTTCCGCGGACAAGTGCAAGGAAAAATCTGATGGCAACGTTTGGACGGCGTGCCTACGCCGAGATGTTCGGGCCCACCGTGGGCGACCGGCTGCGGCTGGCGGATACCTCGCTGGTTATCGAGGTCGAGCAAGACCTGACCCTGCGCGCGGGCGGCTACGGCGAGGAGGTGAAATTCGGCGGCGGCAAGACCATCCGCGACGGCATGGGCCAGAGCCAGCGCGCGAACGGTCCCGGGCCCGGCGACGCGATGGACTGCGTGATCACCAACGCGCTGATCGTCGACCACTGGGGCATCGTCAAGGCCGACATCGGCCTGCGCGGCACCCGCATCGCCGCCATCGGCAAGGCCGGCAACCCCGATGTGCAGCCGGGCGTGGACATCGTCATCGGCCCCGGCACCGAGATCATTGCCGCCGAGGGCATGATCGTCACCGCCGGCGCGGTGGACACACACATCCACTTCATCTGCCCGCAGCAGATCGAAGAGGCCATGATGAGCGGCGTCACCACGATGATGGGCGGCGGCACCGGCCCCGCCACCGGCACGCTGGCCACCACCTGCACGCCGGGCCCCGAGAACATCAAGCGCATGCTGCAGGCGGCCGACGCGTTCCCGATGAACCTGGGCTTCCTCGGCAAGGGCAACGCCAGCCGACCCGAGGCCGGGCTGCAGCAGATCGGCGCCGGCGCGATCGGCCTGAAGCTGCACGAGGACTGGGGCACGACGCCGGCGGCCATCGACATGTGCCTGCAGGTGGCTGAGCAGACCGACACACAGGTCTCCATCCACAGCGACACGCTCAACGAGAGCGGCTTCGTCGAGGACACGATCGCCGCGACGAAAGGCCGCACGCTCTGCGCCTTCCACACCGAGGGCGCCGGCGGCGGCCATGCGCCGGACATCATGCGCGTCGTCGGCGAGGCGAACTTCCTGCCCTCGTCCACGAACCCGACCATGCCCTACACCGTCAACACGGTGGACGAGCACCTGGACATGCTGATGGTCTGCCACCACCTGGACGCCAGCGTGGCCGAGGACCTGGCCTTCGCCGAGAGCCGCATCCGCCGCGAGACCATCGCCGCCGAAGACGTGCTGCACGACATGGGCGCGATCTCGATGTTCTCGTCCGACAGCCAGGCCATGGGCCGCGTCGGCGAGATGGTGCTGCGCTGCTGGCAGACGGCGCACAAGATGAAGCTGCAGCGCGGCGCCTTGCCCGGGGACAGCGAGCGCAACGACAACGAAAGAGTGAAGCGTTACATCGCCAAGCTGACGATCAACCCGGCGTTGTCGCATGGTGCGGCGCACGAGATCGGCTCGATCGAGGTCGGCAAGTGGGCCGACATCGTCTTGTGGCGCCCTGCCTTCTTCGGCGTCAAGCCCAGCCTGATCCTGAAGGGCGGCTTCATCGCCGCCTCGCTGATGGGCGACGCCAACGCCTCGATCCCGACGCCGCAGCCGGTCCACTACCGGCCGATGTTCGGCGCCTTCGGCGGCGCGCTGCACGCGGGCTCGCTGACCTTCGTCTCGCAATCGGGTGCCGCTGAAGTCGAGGGTTACGGGCTGAAGAAGCAGATCGCCACCGTGCGTGGCAACCGCAAGGTGACGAAGCGGGACATGGTGCGCAACGCCTATCTGCCGAAGATGGAGATCGATGCGCAGACCTACGAGGTGCGAGCCGACGGGGCTTTGCTGACCTGCGAGCCGGCCAAGGAATTGCCGCTGGGACAGCGCTACTTCCTGTTCTGAGCCATCTGGCGAACAGTGCCGGGCGCCCACCGCGCCCCGCACTGTTCGCAGCACCGCAACGCGCGTTGCGCGCACGCCGGTTTTTCTTGCGGGCCGCCCGGCATACATTGCTGGCGACGATCTACCGCACGGGCAGTCACGCTGCCCACAAGCCCCGACCCGCCGAGCGCGCGCGCTTCGGGGCGTCAACCAGGGCACGCAGTACGGGCCACGATGAAATCCCCCAAAGTTCTCTACATTGCCATGCGGCTTCTCCAGTCGGCCGCCCTGGCGGCCCTCGGCGTGGCCGGCTCCGCGCAGGCCCAGGGCAGCGATGCCGCCCTGATCGAGCAAGGACACCGGCTCGCGATTGCCGCCGATTGCGCGGCCTGCCACACGACGCCCAAGACCGGCGCAGCCTTCGCGGGCGGCTACCCGATCGTCTCGCCGCTGGGCACGATCTACGCGTCGAACATCACGCCGTCGAAAGCGAACGGCATCGGCGACTACACGCTCGAGGAGTTCCAGGCCGCGCTGCGCCAGGGCGTCCGCAAGGACGGCGCGCATCTCTACCCGGCGATGCCCTACACCTCGTACACGCAGCTCAGCGATGCGGACACCGCGGCGCTCTACGCGTACTTCATGCACGGCGTGAAGGCGGTGGACCAGCCGGCGCCACAGACCTCGCTGCCCTTCCCGTTCAACCTGCGCAGTTCGATGGCGGTGTGGAACGCGATGTTCCTGAAGGACTCTCGCTTCGTGCCCGATGCATCGAAGAGCACCGAGGTGAACCGCGGTGCCTACCTGGCCGGCGCGCTGGCGCACTGTAGTGCCTGCCACACGCCGCGCAACGCGCTGATGGCCGAGGACGGCACGAAGCCGCTGGGCGGCGGTTCGCTGGGCCCGTGGTTCGCGCCGAACATCAGCGCCGATCCGAACAGCGGCATCGGCGCCTGGACCGAGGCGGAGCTGGTGCAGTACCTGAAGACCGGCCGGGTGCACGGCAAGGCCCAGGCCGCCGGCCCGATGGCAGAGGCGATCGAGCACAGCCTGCAGTACCTGCCCGACGAAGACCTGAAGGCCATCGCCGTCTACCTGAAGCAGACCGCGGCCATCTCGGACGGTCAGTCCAAGCCGCGCTTCGACCATGGCGAGGCGTCGGCGAGCGAGACCGAGATGCGCGGCCGGGCGACCGATGTCGACGCCGGCTGGCGCATCTTCAGCGGCAGCTGCGCCGCCTGCCACCAGGCCAATGCCACCGGCACGGGCAACGAGGCCTATCCCTCGCTGTTCCACAACACGACCACCGGCGCCGACCGGGCCGACAACCTGATCGCCACCATCCTGTTCGGCGTGGACCGCACGGTCGACGGGAAGCCGCATTTCATGCCGGCCTTCGGCGATGCGGCCTCGTTCACCGACCGACTGGGCGACCAGGAAGTCGCCGACGTCGCCAACTACGTGCTGAGCCACTACGGCAACGCCGCCGTCAAGGTCAGTGCGCAGGACGTGCAGACCGCGCGAGCCGGCGGCAAGGCGCCGCTGCTGGCGACCTTGCAGCCCGCCATCGCCCCGGCGCTCGGCGTCGTGCTGATCGTCCTCATCCTTCTCGTCGTGCGTGGCTCGCGGGCCCGCAGGAAGCACTGACCATGTCCCACCTCCTGAACGAATCACCCGGGCTCTCGCGCCGCACGGTGCTGGCCGGCGCCATCCTGACCGGCGGCGCGCTGGCCCTCGGCGGGGCGGCGGTGTTCGGCAGCCGCGGCGCCTTCGCGGCCGTCGCCTCGCCGGCCGACTTCCAACGCCTGTCGGAGTTCCTCACCGGCGGCCAGCCGCTCGCCACCGGCCTCGCGGCGCGCTTCCAGGCGGCGCTGGCCCGCCGCGACACGAGCTTCAACGACAAGGTCCAATCGCTGCAGGCCTACGTGGACGCGGCCAAGGCGCCGTCGATCGACGATTTGCTGGCGCGCCCGGACCTCTCCGAGCCGCTGCGCAAGACCATCACCCAGATCGTCTCGGCCTGGTATCTGGGCATCGTTGGCGATGACGACAAGACCGAGCTGGTCAGCTACGCACAGGCCCTGATGTACCGGCCGACGCAGGACGTGCTGGTCATCCCCACCTATGGCGGCGGCCCCGATTCCTGGGGCGAGAAGCCGACGCCCGCGCCGACGCCGGCACCTACGAACGAGAAGCAAGCCGCATGAGCAGCAGTACCGAATTCGATGCAGACCTGATCGTGATCGGATCGGGCGTGATGGGCGGCCTGGTCGCCAGCCGCCTGGCCAAGGCGGGCAAGTCCGTCATCATTCTCGAAGCCGGGCCGCGCGTGCGCCGGGCCGACATCGTCGAGACCTTCCGCAACGCGCCGGTCAAGCTCTCGCTGGCGAACATGAAGGCGCAGGGCGCCGGTTCGCCCTTCCCGAACCCGCCGCACATCCCGTCCACCTACGGCAAGTACCTGAAGCAGACCGGGCCGGTGGCCTACCCGGCCAAATACCTGCGCGTGGTTGGTGGCACGACCTGGCACTTCGGCTCGGCGCTGTGGCGAATGATCCCGAACGACTTCAAGCTGCGCACCTTGTACGGCCGCGGCCGCGACTGGCCGATCGGCTACGACGAGCTGGAGCCCTACTACTGCGAGGCCGAGGCCGAACTGGGCGTCTCCGGCGTCGACGGGCAGGATGAGAGCGGCCACGGCGGCGAGGCCTGGCCGCCGCGCTCCAAGCCCTTCCCGATGAAGGGCCTGAACGAGCCCTACTTCATGAAGCGCGCCGCGGAGATGCTGGCCCCGGGCGGCTACCACCCGGTCATCGAGCCGCATGGCCGCGCAAGCCGCCCCTACGGCAACCGGCCGGTCTGCGCGGGCAACAACAACTGCAACCCGGTCTGCCCGATCGGCGCGAAGTACGACGGCTCGATGCACATCGACGAGGCCGAGCGCCACGGTGCCAAGCTGCTGGACAACGCGGTCGTCTACAAGATCGAGGCCGGCGCCGACGGCAAGATCACGCGAGTCCACTACAAGACGCCGGACGGCAGCTCGCACCCGCTGACCGCGCGTCACTTCGTGCTGGCCGCCTATGCGATCGAGGGACCGAAGCTGCTGCTGATGTCCACGTCCGAGAAGTACCCGAACGGCATCGCCAACTCGTCCGACCAGGTCGGCCGCAACCTGATGGGCCATACCGGCATCAGCGCCAACGTGATGATGAACGAGGACGTCTGGCCCGGCCAGGGCCCGACCGAGCTGCTGGTCTACCTGAACTACCGCGACGGCGAATTCCGCAAGGACATCCCGAGCTACAAGACCAAGTTCCGCAACACCGTCCCCACCTCGCAGATCGCGTCCGACCTGCTCGCCAAGGGCTACCTGGGCAGCAAGCTGGATGCCGAGATCCGCCGCCAGTCGGCCCGCTCGCTGAACATCGCGGTCGACCTGGAGACGGAAGCGCAGCCGCAGAACCGCATCGTGCCGAGCAAGACGACGGTCGACGCTCTGGGCCTGCCGGTGCCGGAGATCTACTACAGCGTCAACGACTACTGGAACGCCGGCCGCGACTTCGCGGTGAAGGACCTGACGAAGATGGCTGGGCTGATGAACGCCGACATCCTGAAGATGGACACCGGCCACCAGGATCGCCAGCACATCATGGGCACGACGATCATGGGCGACGACCCGAAGAACTCCGTCGTCGACCGCGACTGCCGCACCCACGACCACCCGAACTTCTTCATCGCCGGCACCGGCGTGATGTCTTCGGCCTCCTGCATGAACCCGACGCTGACCGGCGCAGCGCTGAGCCTGCGCATAGCCGACACCTTGCTCAAGGAAATGTGATCGCGCGCGGCAGTAGTAGCCGCTGAATCCTGGCGTTATTCTTCGGACCGCAGCCTGTGTGAGGGCTGCAAGATCGAGGCCGCAAAGCTCCGACCGAAAAGACAAGCCGCCACTCATGGATCGCCTTCCCGAGCAAGTGGTGACCTGGCACAACCAGCACCCGCTCGCCAAACGCATCAGCATCTACGACGTCCACACGATTGGCGTTGTGGCGCTGCCGTTCATGCGCAGCGGCCCGCCCCCGCGCGGGCCGGTGGAGCCGGTGCTGACGGACGAGGTGTCCGACGAGAGCCTGGCTGCCTGGGGCAGCGAGGACAGCACCGTCGCCGCGAACACAAACGCGGCCCACCTGGACGCCCTGGCCGACCAGGAAGACGTGGAGACGCCGCCCTCGGCCGCGCCGGGCCGGCCCGGTTGGCGCGAGCGCCTGATGGGGCTGCTGGGCTTACTGGGACGAGGCGGCAAGGGCAAGACACCTGACGAGGGCTGGCCGGCCTTCAGCGAGCGCTTCATCGACGGCCTGTCGGCCCGGCGCGTTGCCCGCTTCGCGCTGGAGCACGGCTACAGCGCCCGCCCCGGCGACGAGAGCTGGCCGCATCGCGTGATCCCGATCGACGAGAAGAAGATGAGCGGCGACGGCGTGGCCGGCGGCGCCTGGCCCTTCGAGATCTACCTGGTGAGCACGGCGATCGACGCCGGCAGTTCGCGCAGCCGCATCCTGGCCGGGCGCAGCGCCGGCGCCGCGCTGCCACCGATGCTGGGCAAGCGCTGCCTGGATCCGAAACGCGTGGGCGTGGCGGCGCTGGTACCGCTGTGCATCGTGGCGGCGGCCGGGGGGCTGCTCTGGCACCGCAGCGCGCCGGACGGCGCGACGCTGGAAGCCGCGGCCGGCGCAGCGTCGGCACCGCCGCCGGCGAGCAGCGGCGCGGCGAGCGGCACGGTCATGGTGGCCACCGCGCCGGCTTCGGCAGCTTCAGAAGCGGAGCCGGCGGCGGCGAGCGCGCCGATGGCGGAGTCACATGTAGCCGAGGCCGAGGTCGCACCCGCCGCAAGCGCGGCCGCGTCGGAGCCGGTGATCGACATCCGGCCAAAACTGGTCGAGGGCGGTGCCAGCAGGCCTGCGGCGCCACCGCTGATGGCGCAAGTCAGCAGCGCCCCGCCGCCAACAGCCGCGCCGGCCCCCCCGGTCCCGACAGCGGCGGCATCCGAGACACCGACGCTGCCAGTCGCCAGCGTCCGGCCCGACCTCAAGCAGGCGGCGCAGAAGGGCACGCCGGTCGTCGCCCTGGTGGCGCCGCCAACGCGCAACAAGGCCGAGGCCGAGGCGATGCTGGCGAAGATGCAGGAACTGGTGAAGCCGCTGCAGCCGAACGATTCGGCGACGATGCAGGCGCAACTCTTCGAATCACCGGAGGGCTGGCGCGCCGCGATCTGGCCTTTCGGCAGCCGCGTCGAGGCTCAGATCATCAACGCGACGCTGGTCGCCCGCGGCCTCCATACGAAGGCCGTGGACTTCTGACGGGACTGTTCGTCAGCCCTTCGAGCCGCGCGCCGTGATGATGGCGTCCGCCACGTTCTTCGGCGCTTCGCTGTAGTGCTTGAACTCCATCGTGTATGTGGCACGGCCTTGCGACATCGAACGCAGCGTCGTCGAGTAGCCGAACATTTCCGACAGCGGGACTTCGGCCTTGATGACCTTGCCGCCACCGACCATGTCGTCCATGCCCTGCACCATACCGCGACGGCTGGACAGGTCGCCCATCACGTTGCCGGCGTAGTCTTCAGGCGTCTCGACTTCCACGGCCATCATCGGCTCCAGGATCACCGGGCTGGCCTTGCGGCAAGCTTCCTTGAAGCCCATCGACGCAGCCATCTTGAACGCGTTTTCGTTCGAGTCGACCTCGTGGTACGAGCCGAAGGTCAAGGTGACCTTGACGTCCACCACCGGGAAGCCCGCGAGCACACCATTCGGCAAGGTGTCGATGACGCCCTTCTCGACCGCGGGAATGAACTCACGCGGCACGACGCCACCCTTGATCGCGTCGACGAACTCGAAGCCCTTGCCCGGCTCCTGCGGCTCGACGGTAAGCACGACGTGGCCGTACTGGCCCTTGCCGCCGGACTGGCGCACGAACTTGCCTTCGACGTCGGTCGCGGTCTTGCGGATCGTTTCGCGGTACGCAACTTGCGGCTTGCCGACGTTGGCCTCCACGCCGAACTCACGCTTCATGCGGTCGACAATGATTTCCAGGTGCAGCTCGCCCATGCCGGAGATGATGGTCTGGCCCGACTCTTCATCGGTGCGCAGGCGGAAGGAAGGGTCTTCCTTGGCCAGGCGGCCCAGGGCGATACCCATCTTTTCCTGGTCGGCCTTGGTCTTGGGCTCGACAGCCTGCGAGATCACCGGCTCCGGGAACACCATCTTTTCCAAGGTGATGATCGAGTCCGGATCGCACAGCGTTTCACCGGTCGTCACGTCCTTCAGGCCCACGCAGGCGGCGATGTCTCCGGCCAGAATTTCCGAGATTTCTTCACGCTGGTTGGCGTGCATCTGCAGGATCCGGCCGATGCGTTCCTTCTTGTCGCGGATCGGGTTGTAGACGCTGGCACCCGACTGCAGCACGCCCGAGTAGACGCGCACGAAGGTGAGCTGACCCACGTACGGGTCCGTCATCAGCTTGAAGGCCAAGGCGGAGAACTTCTCGTTGTCGTCGGCATGGCGCACGACTTCCTTGTCGTCCTCGTCATGGCCGGGCACCGGCGGGATGTCCACCGGCGAGGGCAGGAAGTCGATCACGGCGTCGAGCATGCGCTGCACGCCCTTGTTCTTGAAAGCGGTGCCGCACAGCATCGGCTGGATCTCGCCAGCAATGGTGCGCAGGCGCAGGCCCTTGATGATGTCCGCCTCGGGCAGGTCGCCGTTCTCCAGGTAGGCGTTCATCAGGTCTTCGTTCGCCTCGGCGGCGGACTCGACCATCTTCTCGCGCCATTCCTCGGCCGAGGCCTGCAGCTCGGCGGGGATTTCCTCGTAGTTGAACTTCATGCCCTGCGAGGCTTCGTCCCAGTAGATGGCCTTCATCTTCAGCAGGTCGACGACGCCGGTGAAGGCATCCTCGGCGCCGATCGGCAGCACCACCGGCACGGGATTGGCGCGCAGGCGGTCGACCATCATCTGGCGCACGCGGAAGAAGTCGGCGCCGATGCGGTCCATCTTGTTGACGAAGGCCAGGCGCGGCACCTTGTACTTGTTGGCCTGGCGCCAGACGGTCTCGCTCTGCGGCTGCACGCCGCCGACCGAGTCGTAGACCATGACCGCGCCGTCGAGCACGCGCATCGAGCGTTCGACTTCGATGGTGAAGTCGACGTGCCCGGGCGTGTCGATGATGTTGAAGCGGTGCTCGGGGTAGTTGCGCTCCATGCCACGCCAGAAGCAGGTGGTGGCGGCGGAGGTGATCGTGATGCCGCGTTCCTGCTCCTGCTCCATCCAGTCCATCGTGGCGGCGCCGTCGTGCACCTCGCCGATCTTGTGGTTGATACCGGTGTAGAACAGGATGCGCTCGGTCGTCGTCGTCTTGCCCGCGTCGATGTGGGCGGAAATGCCGATGTTGCGATAGCGCTCGATGGGTGTTTTGCGGCTCATGATGTGCTCCGGGTCAAGCCGGTGAATGTAGCCGGCAAAGGTGAGGTCTGCATGACTGAGTTCAAGCCGGCTCGACGACAGCGCGGGGTTTCGCGCCGATCAGCAGCAGAAGCAGTAGTGCGCCCGCCGCCAGCAGCCCGCCGGCGATGGACACGGCCGGGTAGCCCCAGCCAGCCGCGATCACGCCGCCGCCCAGCGCCGCGCCGAGCGCGTTGCCCAGGTTGAACGCGCCCACGTTGACCGAGGACGCCAGGCCCGGCGCCTCGGCCGCGGCCGCCATCACGCGCATCTGCGCCGGCGGCACGATGGCGAAGGTGGCCGCGCCCCACAGCAGCAAGCCCGGCAGCGCGCCGTATTCGCTGGCCAGCAGCCAGGGCAGCACGAACATCACCAGCGCCAGCGCGCCCAGCAGGATCAGCGAACCCTTTTCCAGCGACCAATCCGCCAGCTTGCCGCCGGCCCAGTTGCCGATCGTGAAGCCCAGCCCGATCGTCACCAGCGCCAGCGTGACGAAGCCTTGCGAGGCGTGCGCCAGATGCGCCAGCGCCGGGGCGACGTAGGTGTAGAGCGTGAACATTGCGCCGGAGCCCAGCACCGTCGTCAGCATCGCGACCAGCACCTCCTGGCGCGTCAGCACGCGCAGTTCGCGCCGGATGTCCGGCATGCGGCCGGCCTCGCCGCGCGGCAGTGCCAGGGCCAGCGCGGCGATGGCCAGCACGCCCAGGCCGGCCGTGCCGGCGAAAGCCATGCGCCAGCCGATCTGCTGGCCGATCCAGGTGGCGGCCGGCACGCCGCCGATGTTGGCGATGGTCAGGCCCATCAGCACGGTGGCGACGGCGCTGGCCTGCTTGTCGCGCGGCACCAGGCTGGCCGCCACGACGGAGCCGATGCCGAAGAAGGCGCCGTGGTTGAGGCTCGTGATGAGGCGCGCGGCCAGCAGCGTCCAGTAGTCCGGCGCGATGGCCGACAGCAGGTTGCCGAGCACGAAGATCGACATCAGCCCGATCAGCGCCGTCTTGACCCGCGCCCGGGCCAGCGCCAGCGTCATCACCGGCGCGCCCAGCATCACGCCGATCGCGTAGGCGCTGACCAGCAGGCCGGCCGTGGGGATCGACACGCCAACGCCGTCGGCGATCACCGGCAGCAGGCCCATCGGCGCGAATTCGGTGGTGCCGATGCCGAAGGCGCCGACGGCCAGGGCCAGCAAAGGCCAGGTCGATTTCATGTTCTTGGATCCCGTACGGAAATATTGCAGCGCAATGTATCTGTGGCTCAAAGGGCTTGCCGGCTCAAGGCCATCGGCAGGCACGGCATTCGCTACAGTGCGGGCTTCCCTTTGCAAGCGCCGTGCCGCCCATGCTCACCGTCAACAAACTGATCCAGCGCGGCCAAGGCCTCGCCCCCGTGCTGCTGAAGCGCGCCGCCACCGTCTCGCTCGATTGGGACGTGCGCCAGAAGAGCCGCTTCGACCTCACCGACAGTCTGGGCCGGCAGGTCGGCGTGTTCCTGCCGCGCGGCACCGTGGTGCGCGGCGGCGACGTGCTGGTGCTGGTCGAGGACGGTTCGCTGGTCGCCGTGCAGGCCGCGCCGCAGCCGGTGCTGGAGGTGCGCGCCTGCGCCGAGCACGGCAGTCCCTTCGACCTGCTGCGCGCCGCCTACCACCTGGGCAACCGCCATGTGCAGCTGGAGCTGCAGCCGGACCGCCTGCTGCTGGAGCGCGACCACGTGCTGGCCGACATGCTGCGGCAGATGCACCTGATCGTCACCGAGACCGAGGCGGCCTTCGAGCCCGAGGGCGGCGCCTATGCGGCCGAGGGCCATGCGCATCATGGCCACGGGCACGACCATGGGCACGGGCATGGCCACTCTCACGCCGCGCCGGGCAAACCGGTCGGCATCCCCGTGGCCGCCGCGCCGCACGTGCACGGCCCCGGCTGCAAGCATTGACGCCGGCGATGGTGTCGCCGTCCGCCTGGCTGCAGCTGATGCAGCTCGCCTCGCCGGCGCTGCCGGTCGGAGGATTCAGCTATTCCGAGGGGCTGGAAGCGGCCGTGGACTCCGGCCGCGTCACCGACGAGGCCCAGGCCCTCGCCTGGCTGCTGGACCAACTGCGCCTCTCGCTCGCCCGCGCTGACCTGCCCGCCTGCGCCGCCGCGGCACAGGCCTGGCGCGATGGCGACCTGGCCCGCGTCGCCGCGCTGAACGACTGGGTGCTGCAGACCCGCGAGACCCGCGAGCTGCGCCTGCAAGCCGAGCAGATGGGCCGCTCGCTGCTGGAGTGGCTGAAGAACAAGGCCGCGCTGAGCGAAGCCCAGCGTGACCAACTGAAGGCCCTGGCCGCGCTGCAGCCTGCGCCGAGCTGGCCGGTCGCCTTCGCGCTGGCCGCCGCGCAGACCGGCGCACCGCTGCGCGAGGCCATGCTGGCCCATGCCTTCGGCTGGGCCGAGAACATGGTGGCAGCGGCCGTCAAGGCCGTGCCGCTGGGCCAGAGCGCCGGCCAGCGCATCCTGGAGGCGCTGAGCGAAGCGATCCCTCCCAGCGTGGATCAGGCCCTGGCGATGGGCGATGGCGAACGCCAGGCCTTCGCGCCGATGCTGGCGATCCTGTCGGCGCAGCACGAGACGCAGTACTCCAGGCTGTTTCGCTCCTAGAACCCGCAAAGCGCGGCACAAGTCACGACTCGAAGCCCGTGTAGGCAAGTTGCCTACGCGGGTTTGCTGTTTTGCAGGCTCGCGACTGCCAGCTTCGACCGCTGCTCCGCTCGATCGCTTTCCGGAACCATAACGGTCATGGAAACGGGCAAGCCGCCCGGTCCGGAACGCCAAGGGAGACAAGGATCATGAACACCAAGAGCCTTCTGCTGATCGCCGCACTGCTTGCTTCTGGCGCCGCCCAGGCCGTCACCGCGAGCAACACCTTCCAGGTCACGGCCACCGTCATCAGCTCCTGCACCGTCTCCGGCACCGCCCTGAACTTCGGCAACACGATCGACCCGCTGGCCGCCGCCGTGCCGCTGGACGCCACCTCCACGCTGAGCGTCACCTGCTCGAACACGACACCCTACACCGTTGCGCTGAACGCCGGCAGCAACGCCGGCGGCGCCTCGAACTTCAGCGCCCGCGCGATGAAGGCCGGCAGCCGCTCGCTGGCCTACCAGCTCTACCTGGACACCGGCCGCTCCAGCGTCTGGGGCGACGGCACGGCCAGCAGCGCCACCGTGGCCGGCACAGGGACCGGCAGCGTCCAGACGCTGAGCATCTACGGCCGCCTGCCTTCGCTGGCGAACGTGGCGCCGGGCGCCTACACGGACACCGTCACTGTCACGATCACGTATTAATCCGGTCACAAACAGCGGGCGCATTCCGCACGGGTGCGATGCCGCGTGTACATTCGACTCAAAAGGGAGCCACATGAATGGCCGACTGGCGAGGAGACATCTCGTGACCGTGCTGACCCGTTTGAAGATCGGCCCCCGGCTGCTGCTGGGTTTCGCCTCCGTGCTGGCACTTGCCCTGCTCGTCGGCGTGTTCTCCATCAACCGCATCGGCAAGGTGAACGACGCCACCACCGATATGGCGACCAACTGGCTGCCGGCCACGCGGGCGCTCGGCGAGTACCAGGGCGTGCTCTCCGCGATGCGACGGGCGGAAGCCCGATTCGTGATGTCCAGCGAGCCGGAGAAATACCAGTCGCAGGTCACGCGCGTGCAGGACCTGAAGCTCAAGGCGCAGGCCGCCTGGAAGCGCTACGCGGCGACGGACGCGAACGACGAGGAGCGACGTTTCCGTGTCGCCATCGAGGCGGCCCAGGGCGACTACTTCGCCAACGTCGACCGCCTGATGGCCTTGCAGCACAGCGATGCCGGATTCGACACGGCGGGCCGGGCGCAGTACGACAAGGGTCTCGCGCCGTTCAACATCATCATCGACACACTAGCCCAGGACGTCGACCTGCAGACCAAGGGCGGCGACGTGGCCTACCAGGCCTCGCAGAGTGCGTTCGAGCAGACGCGCTGGGCGGTGATCGTGCTGCTGGTCGTGGCGCTCGCACTGGGGGGCGCGCTAGCGCTGCTGATCACGCGCTCCATCACCCGGCCGATCGCCGTGGCGGTGAGCGTCGCGCGGACCGTGGCCGCCGGCGACCTGACCGTCGATGTCATGGTGGACAGCGATGACGAGACGGGCCAACTGCTGGACGCGCTCAAGCAGATGAACGGCAGCCTAGCGACCATCGTCAGCCGCGTGCGCAACAGCTCGGACTCGATCGCCACCGGCTCGGCCGAGATCGCCACCGGCAATGCGGATCTCAGCCAGCGCACCGAGGAACAGGCCAGCAATCTGGAGCAGACGGCCGCGTCGATGGAACAGCTGACCGCCACCGTCAACCAGAACGCCGACACGGCGCGCCAGGCTGCCCAGCTCGCCGGCGGCGCCACCGATGCGGCGATGCAGGGCGGGCGCGTCGTCGACCAGGTCGTCTCGACGATGAACGAGATCACCGACAGCAGCCGCCGGATCGTCGACATCATCGGCGTCATCGACGGCATCGCCTTCCAGACCAACATCCTGGCGCTGAATGCCGCCGTCGAAGCGGCGCGGGCGGGCGAGCAGGGCCGCGGCTTCGCGGTGGTGGCGTCGGAGGTGCGCAGCTTGGCGCAGCGCTCGGCCAGCGCGGCCAAGGAGATCAAGTCGCTGATCGGCGCCAGCGTGCAGAAGGTGGAGACCGGCTCCAAGCTGGTCCACGAGGCCGGCCAGTCGATGGGCGAGATCGTCTCGCAGGTCAAGCGCGTCAACGACCTGATCAGCGAGATCAGCGCCGCCAGCATCGAGCAGAGCAGCGGCATCGGCCAGATCGGCGATGCGGTCAATCAACTGGACCAGGTCACGCAGCAGAACGCGGCGCTGGTCGAACAGAGCGCCGCCGCGGCCGAGAGTCTCAAACACCAGGCCGCCGATCTGGCGCAGACGGTCGCGGTGTTCAAGCTGTCCGGCCGGGGGATCTGAGCCGGCGCGTCACAAGCCGGACCTTCCAAACGTCTTGCTGGGTAGGGACGGCCCATTCCGGTGCCGTCCGACCCGTCAACCGCGGAAGGACCGTGCATGAACGTGACGATCATCGGAGGCAGCGGCCTCATCGGCAGAAACCTCGCCCCGCTGCTGGAGGGCGCCGGCCATCGCGTGACCGTGGCTTCGCCCCCGCAAGGCGTCAACACCCTCACCGGCGAAGGCCTGGCCGGCGCGCTGAGCGGCGCGGACGTGGTGGTGGACGTCAGCAATTCCCCCTCGTTCGAAGCGCAGGCGGTGCTGCAGTTCTTCCGCACGTCCACGGCGAATCTGCTGGCTGCCGAGGCAGTGGCCGGCGTCGGCCACCACGTGGCCTTGTCCGTCGTCGGAGCCGATCGGCTGACCGACAACGGCTATATGCGCGCCAAGATCGCGCAGGAAGCGCTGATTCGGGAAGGCAAGGTGCCTTACACGATCGTGCGCGCGACCCAGTTCTTCGAGTTCCTGAGCGCCATCGCCAGTGATGGCGGTGCGGACGGCCGGGCCGCCCACGTTTCATCGGCTCGCTTCCAGCCTATTGCCGCCGCAGACGTGGCGCAGCTCCTGGCCGGCGTCGTGTCGCAGGCGCCGCGCAACGCGGCCATCGAGATCGGCGGGCCGCAGCGCCTGCCGATGAACGAAGCCGTGCAGCGGGCGCTCGACGCCCAGGGCGACCCGCGCCGCGTCGTCGCGGATGCGCAGGCCCCGTACTTCGGCTCGGTGCTGGACGACCACGCGCTGGTCACGGCAGCCGAGGCGGCAATCGGCACGATCACGCTCGATGCCTGGCTGGCCAAGGCCGCCCAAGCCGTCTGATACGGCTTCACCCTTTTTTTGACACAGAGGAAGACCCATGAACACCCGATCTCTCGCATCGCTCGCCGCGCTCGTCTGCTGCACCCTGCTCGCCGCCCCGGCCCATGCCACCGAGGTGAAGCAGCTGATGGCAAAACCACTGCCTGAATACCCGGGCAAGGAAGCCGTGATGCTCGAGGTGTCCTACGCGCCGGGCGCCAAGGACATGGAGCACCGGCATGACGCCCATGCCATGCTCTACGTGCTGGAAGGCACGGTGCAGATGCAGCTCAAGGGCGGCCCGCTGGTCACCTTGAGGGCCGGTGACACCTTCTACGAAGGCCCGAAGGACGTCCACATCGTCGGCCGCAATGCCAGCGATACCGAGCCCGCGCGCTTCGTCGTCTTTCTCTTGAAGGGCCAGGGCGCGCCGATCCTGACGCCGGTGGACGGCCACAAGCACTAGGAATCGCCGCACGAAGAAAAGCGGGCGATGTTGCCATCGCCCGCTTGGGTTCGCGCGCCATCGTGATGACCGGCGCCGCGTGGGAGTTTCAGCGCATCAAGGCAGCGGTGCGTTGACGGCCTTCACTGCGTCGATGAAGCCGAAGCCATCGAGGAAGGAGTAGCCCGTACCGATACGGTTGGCCAGCACGCCACTGAAGGTCGAGCCGTCCGACATCGTGCCGGTGAAGGTGATGCCACCGCTGGCCAGCGTGCCATCCGGCTGGCGGATCACGCTGCCGGCCAGGTCGCCGGAGTTCGCCGTCGCCGATGTTCCGTTCGGCGGCAGAGAGGCCGAGCGATACATGGCGCGGCCGACACCGAAGCGCAGCGCCTTGCCGGTCGTGAACGAGCCCGAGCTGAAGTCAAGCTTCAGCTTGAAGAACATGTTCGTAGCGGCCGGCGACGGTGCCTGCGACGAAGTCGTCGCGGTCACGTTCGCTGTGGTCAGACCGACGCTGCCCGAGCCCACCACGAAGGGCTGGCCGGCCGTGCGCACGTCGAACACCAGGCCCGGCGTGCTGGGCACGCTGACGTTGCCGCCGCCCGGGTTGGCGGTGGTGCCGTCGAAGGTGATGCTGGCGATGCTGCCGGGGCCCGTGTAGGCGACCGTGAACGCATTCGGGTCGGTCCGGGCCAGCGTCGAGTTGTCACCGTTCAGCGACACCGTCACGCGGCCTCGGCTGGTGGTCGTCGCCGTGCCCGTCGCGCTGTACGGATCCAGGTCGTGCTGCAAGGTCGAGTTCTGCAGGATCGTGCGCATCTGCATCGGCGTCACCGAGCCCGGGCCCCCCTTGTTCTGCAGCACCAGTGCCGCGATGGACGCTGCCGTCGGGGCCGCCGCGCTGGTGCCAAAGAAGTTGGGGAAGGTGTCCAGATCGCGGTTGGTATCGCTGGTGAAGAAGGTCGTGTTGCCACCGTCCATCGCCGCCAAGTTAGGCCTCAGGCGAACCTGCTGGTCTTCGGGGATCCGGTTGTTGTTGCGGTCCCAGACGATGCGCACCGGGCCGGTGGAGGTGAAGTCCTCCGGAATGGCCGGCTGGAACGGGCTGTAGGCCGCGACGCCGTTGGCACCGGCGGCCGAGTTGTGGCCATAGGTGATCGGGGTGCTGTACGAGAAGTACTCGGCCGGCAGCGACGGGTTGCCGCCGTTGTTGGTGACGTAGCGGAAGCGGTTGGCCGGTTGCGGTGCGGTGGGCACCGCCGCGCGGGCGATGACCATCTGCACCTGCGTGTTGCCGGTCGGGAACTGGATGCCGACCGATTCCAGCGGACGGTTGGACGCGATGTTGTTCTCCGAGGCCGCGCCCAGGAAGGCACCGTTGCTGGTCTTGAAGAACAGCAGGTTGTAGTCCGTCGTGACGCGCTGCGTACCGGCCACGTTGTTCACGGTCACCGTGACCGTGCCCTTGTCGCTGTTGTAGCCCGTCGTGCGGATCGTGTAGTTGCCGGCCTGGCTGGTGAAGAAGGTGAAGGTCTCGGACGTGCCGGTGTCCACCGTCTGGACCACGCTGCCGTCCGGCGCGAGCACCGTCACGATGGCATCGAAGTTGCCGACACCGCCGGTGGTGGAATCGCCACGCACGTCGATCTGGTAGGCCGCACCCGCGGTCGGATTGCTCAGGGTCGTGTCGAATTGCGAGACGGTAGCGCTCAGCGTGCCCTGCGTCTGCAGCACTTGCGAGCCCACGACAGCCGGGGTGGTGTCGTACGGGTCATCCCACTGGAACATCATCTGCAGCACGCGAGCCGCGCCGGCAGAGGAGGTGCCGAGCGTGATCGTCTGGGCGATGTCTTGCGTTCCGTCGGTGCGGAAGTTGTGGAAGCCGCCTTGGTACAGCGCGGGGTCCACGCCAGCCAGGTTGATGTTGGTGCCCGTCGTGGCGCCGGCCACCGGTACGTAGCGGAAGTCGGAGCCGTAGCCTTCGGTCGGCGGCGTGTTGCCGGCGGACGAGAAGTAGGAGACGCCCAGGGCCGTCACATCATCCACCGCCTGTGCGACGATGGTGTCGGCGAACATGCCTTCGTCGTAGTACTGCACGTCGTCGACGATGATCTGCGCGGCGAAGTCCGGACGCGAATTGGGCAGGCCTTGGATGCCGGCCAGCGCGCGGATGTTGTTGGCAAAAGCCAGTTCGCCGTCGAAGGCGGTGGCGAAGCCGAGGCGGGCCTTGGGCGCCGCATCGTGGATCAGTTGGGCCATGCCGCGACCTTCGTCGTAGGTCGACGAGTTCGGGTAGGTACCGGCGTCCTTCAGCACGACCACGGGCTGGGTGTTGCCGCAGGGATTGGCGGCGCCCGGCAGGTCGCAGCTCGCGATGTCCTGCGCTTCGCGGATGGTCAGGCTGCCGCCGGTGGCCAGCGAAATGCTGGCGGTGTTGTAGGAGTCGGACAGGATGCCGATCGTGATGCCGGTACCGTTCAGGTTGCTCGGCAGCTGGTTGATCTTGTGCTGCACCAGGCCCTGGGTGGTCGTGGCGCCAACGTTGGTGTGCGGGCGCGATTGGCCGTGCACCGCCGAGACGCCTGGCGTCTTGGCCAGGGTCACCAGCGAGTCCTCGGTGATGAAGCCTTCCAGCGCGCCACCGCGATAGCGGCGGTCTTCGGAGGTGATGGACATGCCGGGCACGCGGGCGACGGCGGCACGCGCCGCGTCGAAGGACTGGCGGCCGTCCAGCAGGATCGTCACGAGCACGCGGCTCGATGCGTCACGCAGCAGCGTCTCCGAGGAGATGTCGACGGTGGCGTCGCTCTCGGTGACGGCCAGCGAACGGTTGCGGGTCAGGATGCCGGCGGCCGAGAGCTTCTTGGCGACCAGTTGGTGGAGCGGGCCATTCAGGTTGGCCGGGATCGGGCTGCCGGCATTGGCAGCGCCGACCGTCATCAACACTGCGCCGAGCGCGCATGCGCGCAACGCGAACTTTCGGGGAACCAGCGGAAACGAATTGGATTTCATGACGTGCTTGCTCTTGTGGCGAATCTTGTGGATTCGAGTTGTTCTTGCGAAGGGCCCGCAGCGCGGACCCGGCTCCTCAGACCGAGGTCTTGGTCGAGGAACGTTGGCGACGGGAAGCGCTCAGGCCGCAGATGGCCAGGCCACCCAGCATCAGCGCGACGGTCGCAGGTTCCGGGACGGCCGAGACGGCTGCAGCGCCAGTCAGCTTGATGTCGTACGCGCCGAAGTTGGGGTCGAAGGCGCCGTTGTCGGTGTAGCCGGCCAGCGCGAAAGCGGAATTGGGACCACGCACGCTCTCCTGGCCATTGTTCGGCGCGAACAGGAGGACGTTGTTGGCATCCACCGGGTCGTAGAAGCCGCTGCCAATGCCCAGCAGGTACTGGCCGTTTCCGAGGCTGCTGCCGCAGCTGCCGGCGCCCAGCAGCGACTGGAAGCCACCGCCAGAGTTGTCGTTGGCGCACACGGCCTTGCCGCTGGTGGTCAGCAGGAACAGCTGCGTGTCCAGGAAGGCGTCGGTGCCGCTGTTGACCGTCGAAGCCGAGAACGCGGCGAAGTTCGTGATGTTGATCAGGTACAGGTCGACGTCATGCACGTCGCTGACCGACCCGAAGATGTCGGTCAAGGCGCCGGTGCCGACGGTGGACTGGGCCGTACCCAGCAACTGGCCGGCATCGCCCACTTCGGTGTAGCTGCCCGCCAGTGCGGAGGTGGTGAAGCCCATCGTGGCCAATGCAAGGGCCGTGAGCGAACGGGGCAGGAATGCCCGGGAAGTGGATCGCGAAATCGCCATGTTGACTCGTTACCAGTTGGAGTTAAGAAGAGCGACGTCACAGGGTCCCTGATCAGTCACTGACCAATGTGTAAAGATTACGTAACTGGTTTATCTCACGCGCGTTGCGCGGCGTGGATACATGGATTCCGCGCCCCCGAGATGGGGGGATAGGGGGTTGTTGCTGATTGCCAGGCAGGAGTCGACCCGCCGCACCCGGAGTCCATCACACCATTGGAATCAGCGGCAGCAGGCTCCCGCCGCGGCCGCGCGCGTCAGCGCTCGCTCAGGAGCGGTAATCGGCGTTGATGCTGACGTAGTCGTGGCTCAGGTCGCAGGTCCAGACGGTCGTGCTGGCCGTCCCGCGATTGAGGTTCACACGCACGGTGATCTCGGCCTGCTTCATCACGCGCTGGCCGTCTTCCTCGCGGTATTCGGTGCGCCGGCCGCCCTTGGCGACGACGTGGACGTCGTCCAGGTGCATGTCGATCAGCGTCTGATCCAGGTCCGCGATGCCCGCGTAGCCGACCGCCGCCAGGATGCGACCCAGGTTCGGATCGCTGGCGAAGAAGGCCGTCTTGACCAGCGGCGAGTGGGCGATGGCGTAGGCGGCGAGTTTGCACTCGGCCTCGTCCCGGCCGCCTTCGACGACGACGCTGATGAACTTGGTGGCACCCTCGCCGTCGCGCACGATCGCCTGGGCGAGCTGCTGCGAGACGGCGATCACGGCGTCGCGCAAGACCCGACCCTCGGCACTGTCCAACGCTTCGATGCGCGGGTGCGCAGCCTTGTGCGTGGCGATCAACACAAAGGAGTCGTTCGTCGAGGTGTCGCCGTCGATCGTGATGCGGTTGAACGAAGCATCGGCCGCCTCGGTCACCAGGGCCTGCAACAGGCCGGGAGCGATGTTGGCGTCGGTGGCGACGTAGCCGAGCATCGTCGCCATGTTCGGGCGGATCATGCCGGCACCCTTGCTGATGCCGGTGACGGTGACGGTCTGGCCACCGATCTGCACCTGGCGCGAGGCAGCCTTGGGCAAGGTGTCCGTCGTCATGATGCCGGCGGCGGCTTCGGCCCAGTTGTCGGCCTTCAGCGCGGCGATTGCGCCCGGCAGGCCCGCGACGATGCGGTCCACCGGCAGCGTTTCCATGATCACGCCAGTCGAGAACGGCAGGATCTGCTGCGGCTTCAGGCTCAGCGCATCGGCCAGAGCCTGGCAGCCCTGGCGAGCGCGGGCCAAGCCGTCTTCGCCGGTGCCGGCATTGGCATTGCCGGTGTTGACGAGGATCGCGCGGATCGCATTGCCATCGACCGCCAGATGCTCGCGGCAGACCTGCACCGGCGCTGCACAGAAGCGGTTGCTGGTGAACACGCCGGCAACCGACGAGCCCTCAGCCAATTCGATCACGCTGAGGTCGCGCCGGTTGGCCTTGCGGATGCCGGCCATAGTCACACCCAGACGGACGCCGGGCACGGCATGCAGGGCGGCGGGATCGGGAGCGGTGAGATTGACGGGCATGGCGGACTCGCGGGCTGCTGGGAAGAAGATGGCCCGGATTGTAGGGATCCGACATGACGCACCGCGCCAAAAAGCAAAGGGCGCCCGAAGGAGCCCTTGCGATGGCTAACGCTGAGTTTCAGCGCACGGCACGACGGCGGGCAATGAAGCCGATGGCACCCAGGCCGGCGAGCAGCAGGGCGTAGCTTTCGGGCTCAGGCACGGCGGACGGCATCACGTTGATGCCACCGGAATAGCTGGCAGAGATCGGGCTCCCTTCGCTCCCCATCAGGCCGGCATAGCCGTTGATCACGAGTACCAGATTGCCATCGGCGGGAACTTCAAACAAGCCGGCGCTGCCGTACTGAGTCATGTTCTTGCCGGAGCCGGAGGTCTGGATCGGATCGATGCTCAGCGCCTGGCCATTGATCGTGGCAGACGTGAAGACGATCTGTTGCGTGGCCAGCTTGCTGCTTTCAGCGACGGTATTCAGCCAGACGTCAATGGTCGAACCGCCGGTGAAGCTGAAGGTAAACGTATCGGTAAACGCGCCGGAGACGGTGTGGTTCACTTCGGTGCCGGTCGGGTCGCTGAGGCCAGCGCTGTAGCCGGTAATGGACGAACCGGTCAACCCGATGGTGTTGACGACGTTCATCGCCTGGGCGGAGGTCCAAGCACCGAACGTCAGCGCGGCGAGCAGGGTGAGCTTCTTGATCGAGGATGCAGTGGTCATCGCGATGTATCTTTCTTCTTAGCGGCTATTGCGGCGGCGTGTCGCCACCCCTGCGGCGCACAGGCCGATGGCGGCGAGCGCCAGGCTGGCGGGCTCCGGCACAGCACTCATGTTGACGGACCCGGAGTAAGTTGCGTTGATCGCGGTGCCGTCGGCCAGACCGTCGCCGGCATGCCCCGTGATGATCAGCGTGAACGGCGAGCCGAGTTCGGCGCCGTCGAAGTTGCCGCGCTCGAAGAAATCAGCGATACCGCTACCAGCACTTTGCGTCAGCGAGAAATTGACGCCGTTGATGCTGGCGCTAAAAAAATCGATACCGAAGGTGTTCTTGCCCGAAGTCATCAGACTGCTGGTGATGGTTGCCCATCCGCTCAAGCCGTTCAGCTGGTACACGTCGGTGAAGTCGCCAGCCACGGTGATCGTGTGCGAGATACCCGCGGAAGCGCCGCCCTGGCCGTCCAACACCATCGTGACGGGACCGGGACTAGACACCACTGGCCCTGCGTAAGCACCCAGAGCCGAGACGAGCAGCACGCCGAGGCTGAGGATTTTTGCGATTTTTGTTTTCATCGAGACTTGATCGGGTAAGCCCGGGCGGCTGCCTTTGAGCGATGTAGCCACTCTATCGATCCATGGGAGCGTGCCCCACCCCCCATCCATGTGAGCCCGCATGGATTGCTGCGACTTACCGCACATAACCCCTCGAATGAGCGGGGTCAGTGGGTGCCCCGAATGAACAAGGCCGCGAGATCTTGCGATCTCGCGGCCTCTTGATCGGGGACGCGACGAGTCGTCAGGCCAGCTTGCCGTGGCAGGACTTGAACTTCTTGCCGGAGCCGCAGGGGCAGGGATCGTTGCGGCCCACGTGGCCATACTGCTGGGCCAGGTTGGCGGCGCTCTGCGCGGCCGGCGGGGCCTGGTCTTGCGAGACCGAGCCGTCCTCGTTCGGATGGGTGTAGGTGACGTTACTGACCGCCTCGGCACGCTGCTCCATCGCGGCGGCCGCGGCGTCAGCCTCTTCCTGCGTCTGGATGCGCACGTTCAGCAGCGTGCGGGTCACCTCCAGGCGAACGACGTCCAGCAGGGCCGAGAACAGCTCGAAAGCTTCGCGCTTGTATTCCTGCTTCGGGTTCTTCTGGGCATAGCCGCGCAGATGGATGCCCTGGCGCAGGTAGTCCAGCGAGGCCAGATGCTCACGCCAGTGCTGGTCGATGTTCTGCAGCAGCACCATGCGCATGAAGGGCGTGAACTGCTCGACGCCGACGCGCTCCAGCTTGCCGGCGAAGGACTCGTCGCCAGCCTTGACGACGGCCTCGACGATCTCCTCGTCGGTGATCGAATCGCTCTTCTCGACCATGCCGCGCAGCGAGACGTCGAGCTGCCATTCGTCCTTCAGCACGCGCTCCAGCGCGGCCAGGTCCCACTGTTCCTCGACGCTGTCGCTCGGCACGTAAGTGCGTACGACTTCGGTCAGCGCGGCACCGCGCAGGTTGCCGATCTGCTCGTCCAGGGTCGCGGCATCGAGGATCTCGTTGCGCTGCTGGTAGATGACCTTGCGCTGATCGTTCGAGACGTCGTCGTACTCGAGCAGCTGCTTACGGATGTCGAAGTTGCGGCCTTCGACCTTGCGCTGCGCCGACTCGATCGAACGGGTGACGATGCCGGCCTCGATCGCCTCGCCCTCGGGCATCTTCAGGCGGTCCATGATCGCGCGGACGCGGTCGCCGGCGAAGATGCGCATCAGCGAGTCGTCCAGCGACAGGTAGAAGCGCGAGGAGCCCGGGTCGCCCTGGCGGCCGGAACGGCCACGCAGCTGGTTGTCGATGCGGCGGCTCTCGTGGCGCTCGGTGGCGATGATGCGCAGTCCGCCCTCGGCCTTGACCTTGTCGTGCAGGCCCTGCCACTCGTCGTGCAGCTGGCGGATGCGCGCGGCCTTGTCGGCCTCGGGCACGGCCTCGTCGGCCTCGAGGAACTGCACCTGCTTCTCGACGTTGCCGCCCAGCACGATGTCCGTGCCGCGGCCGGCCATATTGGTCGCGATGGTGATGACGCCCGGACGACCGGCCTGGGCGACGATCTCGGCTTCCTTCGCATGCTGCTTGGCGTTCAGCACGTTGTGCGGCAGCTTGGCCTTGGTCAGCAGCGCCGAGATCAGCTCGGAGTTCTCGATCGAGGTGGTACCGACCAGCACCGGCTGGCCGCGCTCGTGGCACTCGCGGATGTCGGCGATGACGGCGTCGAATTTTTCCTTGGAGGTCTTGTAGACCAGGTCCAGTTCGTCCTTGCGGATGGTCGGGCGATTCGGCGGAATCACGACCGTCTCGAGGCCGTAGATCTCCTGGAACTCGTAGGCTTCCGTGTCGGCCGTGCCGGTCATGCCGGACAGCTTGCCGTACATGCGGAAGTAGTTCTGGAAGGTGATCGAGGCCATCGTCTGGTTCTCGGCCTGGATCTGCACGCCTTCCTTGGCCTCGACGGCCTGGTGTAGGCCATCGCTCCAGCGGCGCCCGCTCATCAGGCGGCCGGTGAACTCGTCGACGATGACGACCTCGCCGTTCTGCACGACGTAGTGCTGGTCCTTGTGATACACGTGGCTGGCACGCAGCGCCGCGTACAGGTGATGCATCAAGGTGATGTTGCCGGCGTCGTACAGGCTCGCGCCCTCGGCCAGCAGGCCGGCCTCGGCCAGCAGGCGCTCGGCGTTCTCGTGGCCGTCTTCGGTCAGCACGATCTGGTGCGACTTCTCGTCGACGGTGAAGTCACCCGGCTCGATCACGCCCTCGCCGGTGCGCGGGTCCTCTTCGCCGATCTGCTTCTTCAGCTTCGGCGCGACCTTGGCGATGGCGATGTAGATGTCGGTGTGGTCTTCGGCCTGGCCGGAGATGATCAGCGGCGTGCGGGCCTCGTCGATCAGGATCGAGTCCACCTCGTCGACGATCGAGTAGGCCAGGCCGCGCTGCACGCGGTCACCGGTCTCGTAGACCATGTTGTCGCGCAGGTAGTCGAAGCCGTATTCGTTGTTGGTGCCGTAGGTGACGTCGGCGCGGTAGGCTTCCTGCTTCTCCTCGCGCGACATCTGCGGCAGGTTGATGCCGACGGTCAGGCCCAGGAAGTTGTACAGCTTGGCCATCCACTCGGCGTCGCGCCGGGCCAGGTAGTCGTTGACCGTCACGACGTGGACGCCCTTGCCGGTCAGCGCGTTCAGGTAGACCGGCAGCGTCGCCATCAGCGTCTTGCCTTCGCCGGTGCGCATTTCAGCGACCTTGCCGGCATTGAGCACCATGCCGCCGATCAGTTGCACGTCGAAGTGGCGCATCTTCAGCGCCCGCTTGCCGCCCTCGCGGCAGACCGCGAAGGCCTCGGGCAGGATCGCGTCCACGGTCTCGCCGCCAGCGATGCGCTGCTTGAACTCTTCCGTCTTGCCGCGCAGTTCATCGTCGCTCAGCGCCTCGAACTGCGGCTCCAGCGCGTTGATCTTCTGAACGACGCGGCGGTATTCCTTGAGCAGACGCTCATTACGGCTACCGAAAATCTGGGTAAGAAGCTTGGGCAACATGCAGCGTGGTCGATCTGATTTTTCGTGGACGGCGCCGCGGCGGATGGACAAGCGGGACGCCGTCCATCCAGACCGTTAGCTCTCGATATGAGGCAAGCCGGCAGCAATGCAAGCCCCGCCTGGCGGGACCGCGCGCAAAACGCGGCAGTTTAGCACCCGGCCCTCGGCGATGCCGGGGGCCATGGTCGACCACTACACTGCCGGCCATGCGCGCCCCTCCACGTCCTGCGTCCCGCAACGCGCCCCAGGTTCCCGAACCGCTACCGATCGCCCGCGCGCTCGGCGGCCACGAGGCGCTGGCGCGGCTCGGCCGCCTGATCCGCGAATCGAACCGACGCATGGAGATCGTCGCCCCCTGCCTGCCCGGCGCGCTGACGCGCTTCGTCCAGGCCGGCCCGGTCGACGAGGAAGCCTGGACGCTGCTGGCCGCCAACGCCGCGGTGGCCGCCAAGCTGCGGCACATGCAGCCGCGAATGGAAGAACTGCTGGCCGAGCAGGGCCTGCAGCCCACCCGCGTGCGGGTCAAGGTGCAGAAGCAATCCTGAGGCAGCAAAAGAAAAGCCTCCCGATTTCTCGGGAGGCTTTGCATTCCGTGGTGCCGGCTATCGGATTCGAACTGATGACCTACCGCTTACAAGGCGGTTGCTCTACCAACTGAGCTAAGCCGGCACGGGAGGCGCATTGTAGGGGCAAATGGAAGCCGCCCCGTGAATGCACTTCTACTTGATTCGCTTCAGCGAGGGGCGGCTGCCGCCGGGGTGCGGGCCATCGCCGTCGTCATCGGGCGAGTCGGAGGCCGGCGGGGCTTCCTCTTCTTCGGACTCCGGTGCCGTCGGCGCCAGGCGCAGACCGCGCAGGGGCGTCGCCGGCCGTGCCTCGGCAGCAGGTGCGGCTGCAGCGGCTTCGTCGGTGGTGGCCGCGGAGGCCGCCTCCGGCGCCGGGAAGGCCATGCCCTGCCCATTCTCGCGGGCGTAGATCGCCACGACGTGATCGATCGGCACCATGATGTCGCGCGCGACGCCGCCGAAGCGGGCCTTGAAGCGGATCACTTCGTTGCCGAGGTCCAGGCCGCTGGTGGCGTCGAAGCCGACGTTCAGCACGATCTCGTTGTTGCTGACGTACTCCATCGGCACCTGCACCGAGCGGTCGACGTGGACCGCGATGTAGGGCGTGAAGCCGTTGTCCGTACACCAGTCGTGCAGCGCGCGGATCAGGTAGGGCCGGGTCGAGCTCGACCCGTTGCTGCCGCTTCCAGAGCTTTGATCCATGCCGGAGGCCACCTTACTTGCGCATCACCTTTTCGGACGGCGTCAGCGCCTCGATGTAGGCCGGGCGCGAGAAGATCCGCTCGGCGTACTTCAGCAGCGGCAGCGCGTTCTTCGACATGTCGATGCCGTAGTAGTCCAGGCGCCACAGCAGCGGGGCGATGGCCACGTCCAGCATCGAGAAATCGTCGCCGAGCATGTACTTGTTCTTCAGGAAGATCGGCGCCAGCTGGGTCAGGCGGTCGCGGATCTGGGCGCGGGCCTTCTCGAGCTGCTTGTCGGTCGCCTTGACCGTCATGCTGCGGCCTTCGAGGATGTTCACGTGGGCGAACAGTTCCTTCTCGAAGTTCAGCAGGAACAGGCGGACGCGGGCGCGGGCGACCGGGTCGCCCGGCATCAGCTGCGGATGCGGGAAGCGCTCGTCGATGTACTCGTTGATGATGTGCGACTCATACAGGATCAGGTCGCGTTCGACGAGGATGGGCACCTCGTTGTACGGGTTCATCAGCGCGATGTCTTCGGGCTTGGCGAACAGATCGACGTCGCGGATCTCGAAGTCCATGCCTTTTTCGAACAGCACGAAGCGGCAACGGTGCGAATAGGGGCAGGTGGTTCCAGAGTAAAGCACCATCATGGCGGCGGGCTCCCGAAGAAAAGCAGGGTCAAAAAACGGCGAGGCGTGAGTGTGAACTAAACGCCTCACAAAAAGCAAACGCAGTGGCGGGCTCGGCGAGCGCCCCACTGCGTTTTCTGCGCCCACTCAAGGGCGCGTCAGATGGCGAGTTTACTTGACGTCTTTCCAGTACGCCGCGTTCAGGCGCCAGGCGAACAGCGTCAGCACGCTCAGGAACAGCAGCACGATCACGCCGAGGCGGAAGCGCTGGCCCTGGGCCGGCTCGCCCATCCACTGCAGGTAGGCGACCAGATCGGCCACCGCGTTGTCGTACTGCGCCGGGGTCAGCTTGCCGGGGGTGACCTGGTCGAAACCCTTGAACACGTGGACCTTGACGCCCTCTTCGTGCGGATCCTCGATCTCGACGAACTTGGCGGTGCGCACGCCCTGCAGCTCCCACAGCACGTGCGGCATGGCGACGCTCGGGAAGGCCAGGTTGTTCCAGCCGGTGGCCTTGGTCTCGTCGCGGTAGAAGGTCCGCATGTAGGTGTAGAGGTAGTCCGCACCCGAGCCGCCTTCGCCGGCGCGCGAGCGTGCGATCACGCTCAGGTCCGGCGGCACGGCGCCGAACCATTCCTTGGCCTGCTTGGGGTCCAGCGAGGTCTTCATCAGGTCGCCGACCTTGTCGCTGGCGAACAGCAGGTTGTCCTTGATCTGAGTTTCAGACAGGCCCAGGTCGCGCAGGCGGTTGTAGCGCATGAACGCGGCCTGGTGGCAGTTCAGGCAGTAGTTGACGAACAGCTTGGCACCGTTCTGCAGCGCTGCCACGTCTTCCATCTTCTCCACGGGGAAGCGGTCCCAGTGGATGCCGCCTTCGGACGCTTGCGCGCCACCCGTCACACCGGCTGCCAGGCCCAGGCCGATCAGCAGCGTAGCGATGAGCTTCTTCATTCTTGTGACTCCGATGCTTTCAGGCTTAGTGAGCGTGGAAGGTGACGCGATCGGGCGGCGTCTTCGCCTTGCCCTTCTGGCTCCACCAGGGCATCAGCAGGAAGAAGCCGAAGTAGAACAAGGTGCCGACCTGCGCGACGAGCGTGCCCGCCTCGGTGGGCGGCTGGATGCCCAGATAGCCCAGCACCAGGAAGTAGATGACGAAGATCGTGTACAGATAGCTGTGCCAGCTCGGGCGGTAGCGGATCGACTTGACCGGGCTCTTGTCCAGCCAGGGCAGGAAGAACAGGATCACGACCGCACCGCCCATCACGACGACGCCCCAGAACTTGGCGTCGAAGGTCTTCAGCGCGAACGCGACGATCAGCGCCAGCACCGTGATCGCGATCTTGGCGCCGCCAGGCAGACGCGACTTCAGCCAGGTGCCGACCACGGCCAGCGCCAGCACCGCCACGAACACGTTGACCATCACGTCGGTCGTCGCGCGCAGCATCGAGTAGAACGGCGTGAAGTACCAGACCGGCGCGATGTGCAGCGGCGTCTTCAGCGGGTCGGCCGGGATGAAGTTGTTGGCTTCGAGGAAGTAGCCACCCATCTCCGGCGCGAAGAACACGATGGAGGTGAACACCATCAGGAACAGGCAGACGCCGTAGATGTCGTGCACCGAGTAGTACGGGTGGAAGGGCACGGCGTCCAGCGGGTGACCGGCAGCGTCTTTCGGTGCGTTCGGGCCCTTGATCTCGATGCCGTCCGGATTGTTCGAACCCACTTCATGCAGCGCGATGATGTGCGCGACCACCAGGCCCAGCAGCACCAGCGGCACGGCGATCACGTGGAAGCTGAAGAAGCGGTTCAAGGTGGCATCGCCGACGACGTAGTCGCCGCGGATCAGCAGCGCCAGGTCCGGGCCGACGAAGGGCACGGCGCTGAACAGGTTCACGATCACCTGCGCGCCCCAGTACGACATCTGGCCCCAGGGCAGCAGATAGCCCATGAAGGCCTCGGCCATCAGGCACAGGAAGATCGCGCAACCGAAGATCCAGACCAGTTCGCGTGGCTTGCGGTACGAGCCGTACAGCAGGCCACGGAACATGTGCAGGTAGACGACGACGAAGAAGGCCGAGGCGCCGGTGCTGTGCATGTAGCGGATCAGCCAGCCCCAGGGCACGTCGCGCATGATGTACTCGACCGAGGCGAACGCGAGGTTCGAGTCGGGCTTGTAGTGCATCACCAGGAAGATGCCGGTGACGATCTGGATCACCAGCACCAGCAGCGCCAGCGAGCCGAAGACGTACCACCAGTTGAAGTTCTTCGGAGCGTAGTACTCCGACATGTGCTCCTTGTACAACTTCGACGCCGGGAAGCGGTTGTCCACCCAGGTCATCAGCCGGGTGCCCATCGGCGCGCCAGCGGGAGCTTCTTTGAATTCAGCAGCCATGTTTTGCCTCTGTCCTTCTTATGCCGGTTGCCTGCAGCAGCGGCTCACTTAAGCCTTCTTGTCTTCGCCAATCAGGATCTTGGTCTCGGACAGGTACATGTGCGGCGGCACCTCGAGGTTGTCCGGCGCGGGCTTGTTCTTGTAGACGCGGCCGGCCAGGTCGAAGGTGGAACCGTGGCAGGGGCAGAGGAAGCCGCCCGGCCAGTCGTTCGGCAGCGAGGCCTGCGGGCCGGCGACGAACTTGTCGCTGGGCGAGCAGCCCAGGTGGGTGCAGATGCCGATGACGATCAGGTACTCGGGCTTGATCGAGCGGCCTTCGTTCTTGGCGTACGCCGGGATCGGGTAGGCGGTGCGGGCCGATTGCGGATCGGCCAGTTGCCCGTCGAGCTTGGGCAGTTCGGCGATCTGCTCGGGCGTGCGGCGCAGGATCCACACCGGCTTGCCGCGCCACTCGACCGTCATCTTCTCGCCCGGCTTCAGCGCGGAGATATCAGCCTCCACCGGCGCACCGGCTGCCTTGGCGCGCTCGGACGGCGCAAACGTGCTGACGAACGGTACGGCAGTGGCGACGCCGCCTACGGCGCCTGCACAACTGGTGGCGATCAGCCAGGTGCGCTTGCCTTGGTCCACTTGGTGGTCACTCATGAGGGTCCTTGACAAATATCAGAATCGCGAGCTTCGATCGGGGGGCAACAAATCATTCTAGCGGCAAGGCTGCGGCTCTCCTGCGAGCACGAACCCAGGGTCAGCCCCAGGTGCAAGGTGTTATCGTTTTGTGATCGAGTCACTGTGCAACAACAAGAGGAGCCGCCACATGGGATTTGCATCGGAGTTCAAAGAGTTCGCGGTCAAGGGCAACGTCATGGACCTCGCGGTCGGGGTCATCATCGGCGGCGCCTTCGGCAAGATCGTCGACTCGGCCGTCAAGGACCTGATCATGCCGCTGGTCGGCAAGGTCGTCGGCGGCTTGGACTTCAGCAACTACTTCGTCAAGCTCTCCGCGACACCGGCGGACTTCAAGGGCCCCGAGACCTACGAAGCCCTGACCAAGGCCGGCGTGCCGCTGTTCGCCTACGGCAACTTCCTGACGATCCTGCTGAACTTCATCATCCTGGCCTTCGTGATCTTCATGATGATCAAGCAGATCAACCGGCTCAAGCGCAGCACGCCCGCGCCGGCGCCCGAGGCACCTGCCGCGCCGCCCGAGGACATCGTGCTGCTGCGCGAGATCCGCGACTCGCTGAAACGTTGAGCAATGCACGACACACGGCCTTCACGGCCGTAAGCAAAGGTTTCGACCGGCCTGCGCGTTAGCTAGTTGGCACGCGGAGGCCCGGCGCTTCCGCCACCCGCCCTTGTCTGGCGGGCTTTGGCGCGATACTTCGCTTCGAACGGTTGTCAATCCCCCTCAAGTGACCGTTCCTAGAGATGAATTCGCCCGACTACCGACTCAATCCGCATCTTGAAGCCGCCCTGCAGCGCGTGCGCACCGCCGCCGAGCAGGCCGCGGAGCGCTGCGCGGAGGGTCTCGGCCTGTCGGCGCTTTCCGCCGGGCAGATCAAGCGCCGCGACGCGCTGCTGTCCGCCCAGTTCCTGTTCCGCAAGCAGCAGGCCAATTTCTCGATCCGCTTCTATCAGAGCCTGCGCGCGCAGGTGGCCGGCGAGCAGACGCAGCAACAGCCCCGCGAGCACGCGCCGGCGGCAAAGAAGAAGGACTGGACCGAGCTCTCGCTGATGGACGACGACGCGGTTGACGCGCTGGTCGCCGCCGATCGCATCGGCCTGGCCATCGGCCATCACAGCGAGTGGGAGCTGCGTGAAGTCGAGTCCTACGTCGGCGGCCTGTCGGCCGGCGGGCGCAACCCGCTGCGGCCCGAGTTGATTGGCCAGGCACTGCTGGAAGGCGTGCAGGCCGTCACCGAAGACAGCCAGGCCCGCGAGACGCTGACCGACGAGCTGACCCGCGCGCTCGCGCAAGAGATGCGCGGCTGCTACGCCGACATCGCCGAGCTGTTCCGCAGCCGCGGCCTGCGCCCGCAGGATCTGCGCGTGCGCGGTTCCGGCGGCCATTCGATGTCTGGCCACAGCCTGCGCGGTGAGCCCGACAGCGGTCATGGCGGCCGCCCTCAGGCGCCAAGTAGCGGTCACGGCAGTTCCGGCTACGGCAGCGGCCACAGTGGCTATGGCTCCGGCGGTGGCAGTGCCCGCGGCGGTCTCGGCCAGGTGGACGCGCAGATGATGGACCTGCTGCGCCGCCTCTCCCAGTTGCCGGCCGGCGGCTACACGCAGCCGGGCGAACTGGGCAGCACGGGCGCGCCCGCCTACGCCGATCCGGGCCGTGGCTGGAGCGAGCCGGGAGACTGGCAATCCGCCCCGCTGCCGCCGAACCTGATCCAACTGCACCGCGACGAATTGCGCCAGGCTTCCACCGGCCGCCTGGACCACATGGTGATCGACGTCGTCGGCAGCCTGTTCGACCAGATCCTCTCCGATAACAAGGTGCCGCCGCAGATGGCGCGCCTGATCGCGCGCCTGCAGTTGCCGGTGCTGCGCGTCGCGCTGGGCGATCCGAGCTTCTTCTCCTCGCGCCGCCATCCGGTGCGCCGCTTCGTCAACCGCATGGCCTCGCTGGCCTGCGCGTTCGACGACTTCTCCGAGAACCCCGGCAAGGACTTCCTCAGCCATGTGCGGGAGCTGGTGCAGGACGTGGCCAACGGCGACTTCGACCGGATGGACGTCTACGAGGCCAAGCTCGACGAGCTGGAGCGCTTCATCGCGACCCAGACCGCGCAGGCGCTGAAGAGCGCCAGCGGCGCTAATGGCGACATCGCCGAGCTGCTGGCCCGCAAGGAAACCGACCTGCGCCTGCAGCAGCGCTATGCCCAGCAGCTGCAGACCTCGTTGGCCGCCGTGCCGATGGACGATTTTCTGCGCGAGTTCCTGGCCCAGATCTGGAGCCAGGCCATCGTGCTCGCCTCGCGCGAATGGTCGGCCGATCGCGCGTTGCACATCCGCCAGCTCGGCCGCGAGCTGGTGATGAGCGTGCAGCCCAAGGGCGGCACCAACGCGCGCAAGGCCTTCCTGGGCGAACTGCCGCAGCTGATGCGCACGCTCAACGACGGGCTGGACCTGATCGCCTGGCCCGAGTCCGCGCGCAAGAGCTTCTTCGGCCTGCTGCTGCCGGCCCACGCCGAATCACTGAAGGGCGCGGCGCCGAGCGCGCTGGAGACCAATCTGCTGGTCAAGCAGCTCGACCAGGTGTTCGGCTGCGCGCCGCCGGCCGAGCAGGATCTCAAGCCCTCCGACGCGCCGATCACCGTGCCCCAGGAGCTCGACCTGGGCGCACGCCTGAGCCCTGCCGAAGCACGCAGCCTGGGCCTCGTCGACGAGGCGGGCGTGGACTGGAACGGCCAGATCGACATCGATCTCGGTGCCGAGTCCCACCCGCCGCTGCAGGCGGTGGACATCAGCATCGATGGCCTGCCCGCCGCCACCGAAGCGCCCGAACCGGCCGAGGGTGAACTGCTGATCGACCATCTGCAGCTCGGCTTCGCCTACCAGATGAACACCGGCGAGGCCTGGAACAAGGTGCGCCTGGCCCACATCAGCGCGGGCCGCAGCTTCTTCATCTTCACCCAGGGCCACAAGCAGCAGGAAACCGTCACGATGACGGCCCGCATGCTCAAGCGCCTCTGCGCCAGCGGCCGCCTGCGCGCCTTCGAGAACGCCTACCTGCTCGAACGGGCAACCGCCCGCGCGCGCAAGCAGCTCGCGGCACTCACCGCGAAGGCCTGATTCAGCCGGCGAGCCGCCGCGCCATCCGGATCGCGGCGCGCATGCTGGACGGGTCGGCCACGCCGGTGCCGGCGATATCGAACGCGGTGCCGTGGTCGGGGCTGGTCCGCACGAAGGGCAGGCCCAAGGTCACGTTGACGCCCTCCTCCACACCGAGGTACTTCACCGCGATCAGGCCGTGGTCGTGGATCATCGAGACGACCAGGTCGAACTCGCCCTGGCGAGCCCGCATGAACACGGTGTCCGGGGCAAAGGGGCCGCGGGCGTCGATGCCCTCGGCTCGCGCCGCCGCCACGGCCGGCACGATGTGATCGATCTCCTCGCTGCCGAACAGGCCGCCCTCGCCCGCATGCGGGTTCAGGCCCGCCACCGCGATGCACGGCTTGGCCGTGCCGAAGCGCTTCATCGCCGCGTCGGCGATGCGCAGCGTCTGCAGCACGCTGTCCTGGTTGATCTGCTCGATCGCCTGACGCAGCGAGCAGTGGATCGTCACCAGCACCGTCTTCAGTTCCTCGTTCGCCAGCATCATCCGCACCGGCGGCATCACGCCGTGGCGCGCGGCCAGCGCCTGCAGCATCTCGGTGTGGCCGGGAAAGCCGATGCCAGCCTCGTACAAGGCCTCCTTGTGGATCGGCGCAGTGACGATGCCGGCGGCCTCGCCGGCCTGCACCGCCTGCACGGCCGCCTCGATGCAGCGTGCCGCCGCGGCGCCGGCAGCGGCGTCGACGCGCCCCAGCGGCAGCGCGGTCAGGCCCGCCGGCAAGCTGTCCGGCTCCCACACGGGCAGGCAGTTCGGCGGCACCGCATCGAGTTCGGCCGGCGAGTCGATGCGTGCCACCGGCAGGCTCAGGCCGAGCCAGCCGATCGCGCGGCGCAGCACCGCGGCGTCGCCGACCACGCAGAGATCGCCGCGCTGCTCGGCCCGCCAGGCCGCGGCAATGATCTCGGGGCCGATGCCGCAGGCATCGCCCATCGTGAGGAGCAGGCGTTGCGTGTTGCTCATGCGGGGTTCGGGATGTCGATGAACTGCTGCGTCAGGCCCAGCGCCTCGGCCGCCTGAGCGGCCACCGCCTGCACGCCGTAGCGCTCGGTCGCATGGTGGCCCGCGGCGATGAAGGCCACGCCGGTCTCGGCCGCGTAGTGCGCCTGCGGCTCGGAGATCTCGCCGGTCACGTAAACGTCCGCACCGGTGGCGATCGCCGCCTCGAAGAAGCCCTGCGCGCCGCCGGTGCACCAGGCCACGCGGCGCAGCGGCCGGCCGTCGCCCGGCACGGCCACGACATCGCGGCCCAGCACACCGCTCATTTGTGACGTTAGCGAGGCGAGCGTCTGCGGCTCCGCCAGCGGGCCGGTGAAGCCCAGGTCCTGGTCACCGAAGCGACCATCGGCCCGCCAACCGAAGCGCCGTCCGAGCTGGGCGTTATTGCCCAGCTCCGGGTGCGCATCCAGCGGCAGGTGGTAGGCGATCAGGTTGATCTCGTGCAGCAGCAGCTTGGCCAGGCGCTGCTTCATCCAGCCGGTGACGCGGCCGTCCTGCCCGCGCCAGAACAGGCCGTGGTGGACCAGGATCGCATCAGCTCCGGCGACGATGGCCGCATCGATCAAGGCCAGGCTCGCGGTGACCCCGCAGACGATGTGCCGAATCTCGCCGCGTCCCTCGACCTGCAAGCCGTTCGGCCCATAATCCTTGAAGCGATGGGCTTCCAGCAGTGTGTCCAGGTGGCGGACCAGTTGAGGCGTCGTCGTCATGTGGGATCGGAGTTCCTGAGTGCGCAGACTATGGCTGATTTTTGCCCAGGCGACCACGGTGGCGCTGGCGGTGGTCTTCGTGCTGCAGACACTGAAGCCCGGCTGGCTGGGCGAGCGCCCTTCCCACCCGCAGATGGTGCAGACCGTGCTGACCAGCGCGCCGCCGCCCGAGCAGGCCGCCAGCGGTGTCGCCCACCCCGGCTACGCCCTCGCCGCCCGCCGCGCGGCACCCGCGGTGGTCTCCATCACCACCAGCAAGCTCGCGCGCTCCCAGGCCGATGAGGAGACCTTGCGGCGCCTGCACCGTGGCATCCTGCCGCGCGACTCGCGCAAGCTGAACCAGGGTCTGGGCTCCGGCGTGATCGTCTCGCCCGACGGCTACCTGCTGACCAACAACCACGTGATCGAGGACGCCGACGACATCGAGGTGCGGCTGACCGACGGCCGCCAGATCCGCGCCACGCTGATCGGCTCGGACCCGGAGACCGACGTCGCCGTGCTCAAGATCAAGCTGGACCGTCTGCCGGTGATCCGCCTGGGCAATGCGGATGCGCTGCAGGTCGGCGATGCGGTGCTGGCCATCGGCAATCCGTTCAACGTGGGCCAGACGGTCACCTCCGGCATCGTCAGCGCGCTGGGCCGCTCGCAGCTGGGCATCAACACCTTCGAGAACTTCATCCAGACCGACGCGGCGATCAACCCGGGCAATTCGGGCGGCGCGCTGGTCGATACCGAGGGCAATCTGATCGGCATCAACACGGCGATCCTGTCGCGCACCGGTGGCTCAAACGGGGTCGGCTTCGCGATCCCGATCACGACGGCGCGCCAGGTGATGGAGGCGCTGCTGCGCGATGGCCAGGTGGAACGCGGATGGATCGGCGTGCAGACCCGCGAGCTGACGCCGGAGTTCGCCGAGGCCTTCAAGCTGCCGGTCAGCGAGGGCGTGCTGGTCAGCGGTGTGCTGGCCGGCGCGCCGGCCGCCAAGGCGGGCGTGAAACCGGGCGACGTGCTGACCAAGATCGGCTCTCGAGCGGTGATGACCCCGGCGGACCTGCTGAGCGCTGTAGCTGCCCTGAATCCGCAGAGCGATGCAGTGGTATCGATCCAGCGCGGGGCGGAGCAGTTGCAGTTGCACCTCACCGTCGGGCTGCGGCCGCACCCCACGGAACCCGAACCGGATTAAGCCGAGGTCGATTCCCCGGTTTCGTCCGGCGCCTTCGAATACTTGACGAAGTAGCCCGCCGCCCACAGGCCCAGCTCGTACAGCAGGCACATCGGGATCGCCAGCGAGAGCTGCGAAACCACGTCAGGCGGTGTCAGCACGGCAGCGACGATGAAGGCCACCACGATGAAATAGCCGCGGAACTCGCGCAGCTTCTCCACCGTGATCAGGCCCATGCGCACGATCACGACGACGATCACCGGCACCTCGAAGGCGGCGCCGAAGGCGATGAACATCGACATCACGAAGCTGAGGTAGGCCTCGATGTCCGGCGCGGCGGTGATGCTCTTGGGCGCGAAGCTCTGGATGAAGGTGAAGACCTTGCCGAACACGAAGAAGTAGCAGAAGGCCACGCCGGCGAAGAACAGCACCGTGCTGGAAATCACCAGCGGCATCACCAGCCGCTTCTCGTGCGAATAAAGGCCCGGCGCCACGAAGGCCCAGACCTGGTAGAGCACATAAGGCAGGGCCACGAAGAAGCCCGCCAGCAGGGTGATCTTCAGCGGCACCATGAAGGGCGAGATCACGTTGGTGGCGATCAGCTTGGAGCCGGCCGGCAGGTGCGCCACCAGCGGCGCGGCCAGCAGGTCGTACAGCGCGCCCGGGCCGGGGAAGAAGGCCAGCACGCCGAAGCAGATCATGACCGCCAATGCCGCGCGCAGCAGACGGTCGCGCAGCTCGATCAGGTGGGAGACGAAAGGCTGCTCGGTGCCGGCGAGTTCGTCGTCGGGCTTCTTGTCATCGCTCATGGGGGAGTTCGATCAGGCTCGCTGGCCCGGCGGCCGGAAGCGCGCGACGCGCGCTGCGCCCGATTGCACGTTGCGTCGCACGCCGTTGTGCTGCTTGTACCACTGCGGCGTGGCACCGCGCTTCAGGCGCCAGTTCTTCTTCGGATGCTTGTAGCTGGGTGCCCAGGCGGAAGCATGGTCGTTCTCGGAGCCGTTCATGCCGTCGGTCGCGTCGGCCCAGGTCTGCTCGAAGGCCTGGCTGGCGCTGTGGATCTCCTGCTGCACGGAACTCGTCATGTCCCGCGCGGCGGTCTCCATCGTGGTCTTCATCTTGTTGAGCTCTTCGAGCTCGATCGAGCGGTTGACCTCCGCCTTGACGTCGGCCACGTAACGCTGCGCCTTGCCCAGCAAGGTACCGACCGTGCGTGCCACACGCGGCAGCCGCTCCGGGCCGATCACGATCAGCGCGACGGCGCCGATCAGCGCCATCTTGTCCAGGCCTAGATCCAGCATCGCGGACGCTCAGCTCAGGACTTGGTCTTCGCGTCGACGTCGACGGTGTTCGGATCGGCCGCGACCTGCTTCGGCGCGTCGCCAGTGGTGCCGTCCTTCATGCCGTCCTTGAAGCCCTTCACCGCGGCGCCCAGGTCAGAACCCACGTTCTTGAGCTTTTTGGTACCGAAAATCATCACCACCACCAAGAGCACGATGAGCCAGTGCCAGATGCTGAAGGAACCCATAGTCTTCTCCTCGAAACGAATCGCCCATTCTAGAGGGCGCATATGTCCATTCCAGGTCGGGCCCCGTCATATGCGGGTCCGACCCCGGCTCTTCAACCCTTGAGCCACGGCCGCGGGCCGCCCATCGCATGCAGGTGCAGGTGGTAGACCTCCTGGCCGCCGTCCGGGCCGGTGTTCATGACCGTCCTGAAACCATTGGTGACGCCGAGCTGCTTCATCAGCTCGGGCACCAGCGCGTTCATGTGGCCCAGCAGCGGCGCGTGCTCGCGGGTGACCTCCGCCATCGTCGCGATATGTTGTTTCGGAATGATGAGAACGTGCACCGGCGCCCAGGGATGGATGTCGTGGAAGACCAGCACCTGCTCGTCCTCGTAGACCTTCTTGGACGGAATCTGGCCTGCGACGATCTTGCAGAACAGGCAGTTGGGGTCGTGGCCGGGTTCGTGGCTCATGTCATTTTTCCTTGCGCTGGGCAAATTCCTGCAGGCCGGACAGGCCCTCGCGGCGGGCCAGTTCGTCCAGCACGTCCTGCGGGCCGAGACCGAAATGGGCCAGGGCCACGAGGCTGTGGAACCACAGATCCGCCGTTTCGTAGACGATCTTCTGGCGCTCGCCATCCTTGGCCGCCATCACCAGCTCGGTGGCTTCCTCGCCCACCTTCTTCAGGATCGTGTCGGTGCCCTTGTCGAACAGCTTGGCCACATAGCTCTGCGCCGGGTCGCCACCCTTGCGGGATTCGATGACCGCCGCGAGCTTCAGCAGGGTGTCGTCGCTCATTTGTAGATGCTCTCCGGATCCTTCAGCACCGGCTCCACCGCCTTCCAGCCGCCGTCTTCCAAGCGCTGGTAGAAGCAGCTGTGGCGGCCGGTGTGGCACGAGATTCCCGGTTCATGGCCGTGCTGGGTGATCTTCATCAGCACGACGTCGTTGTCGCAGTCCAGGCGCAGCTCGTGCACCGTCTGCGTGTGGCCGGACTCCTCGCCCTTGTGCCACAGCTTCTTGCGGGAGCGGCTCCAGTAGACCGCCTCGCCCAACTCGGCCGTGCGGGCCAGCGCCTCGCGGTTCATCCAGGCGAACATCATCACGTCGCCGCTGTCGCGTTCCTGGGCGATGACGGGCACGAGGCCGTCGGCATCCCACTTGATCTCGTCGAGCCAGTTCATAGTGATTTCAGTGTACTCAGCCGATGTGCGTGGGCCCGGTGTGGGCTCTTTCCGCAGCGAACCACTGCAGCACCGGGATCGTGCCCGGCAGCACCGGCTGCTGCTGCACCGGCAGGTTTTCCCAGGCCATCGTCTGCTGCTCGCGCATCTCGAACTCGCCGCTCCACTCGAACACCTTGCAGAAGTGCAGGCGCACGCGGGCGTGCGGATAGTCCATCATCTCGATCTTCCACGGGTGCGCCGCGCCGATCGTGATGCCCAGTTCCTCATGCAGCTCGCGCTTGAGCGCCTGCTCGACCGTCTCGCCGGCTTCCAGCTTGCCGCCCGGGAATTCCCAATAGCCCGCGTAGACCTTGCCCTCCGGCCGCGAGGTCAGCAGGAAGCGCCCTTCCCGCCCGGCCGCATCGCGCTCCACCAGCACGCCGACGGCCACGTCGACCGGCACGCGTTCGACAGCCTCAGACATGGTCCAGCCCCTCCGGCGGCAAGCCGTCTCGGTCGGCGATCGGCGCGGGCGTCTCGGCCACGGTGCCGCGGCCGGCCATATCGCGCGCGAACTGGTAGGCCACACGGCCCGAGCGCGAGCCGCGCTCCAGCGCCCAGACCAGCGCCGGCTGGCGGGCAGCCGCAATGTGCGCCTCGGCCACGCCGAAGAAGCGCAGCCACTGCGCGGTGATCGCCAGGTATTCCTCCTGGCTGAACGGGTAGAAGCTGATCCACAGGCCGAAGCGCTCGGACAGCGAGATCTTCTCCTCCACGGCCTCGCCGGGATGAACCTCGCCGTCCTCGGTGTGCTTGTAGCCGAGGTTGTCCTTCATCTGCTCGGGCAGCAGGTGGCGGCGGTTGCTGGTCGCGTAGATCAGCACGTTGTCGCCGGCCACCGAGACGGAGCCGTCCAGCATCGACTTCAGCGCCTTGTAGCCCAGCTCGCCCTCGTCGAAGCTCAGGTCGTCGCAGAAGATCACGAAGCGCTCGGGCCGCTGCGAGACCAGGTCGACCAAGTCCGGCAGATCGACGAGGTCGCCCTTGTCGACCTCGATCAGGCGCAGGCCACGGCCGGCGAATTCGTTCAGGCAGGCCTTGATCAGCGAGCTCTTGCCAGTGCCGCGGGCGCCGGTGAGCAGCACATTGTTCGCGGGCCGGCCGCTGACGAACTGCTCGGTGTTGCGCAGCAGCTTCTCCTTCTGCGGCTCGACCTCCTTCAGGTCCTGCAGCCGGATGCCGGCGACGTGGCGGACCGGGTCCAGCACATGCCGCCCCAGGCGCTTGCGATAGCGGAACGCGACCGAGGCGCCCCAGTCCGGTTCAGGCATCGCCTGGGGAATGACGGATTCGAGGCGGCCCAGCAGCGCTTCGGCGCGGGCGATCAGGTGTTCGAGGGCGGGCGGCATAGTCCGCCCAGTTTATCGGCCGTGCGTGAGGGCTCAGGCGGCGAGCATTCGCAAGGCGGCATCCAACTGTTCGCTGGGCAGGCGCTTGAAGCCCGAACGCGCATAGCGCTGCAGCCGTCCGATGATGAAGCTGACGAGCACCGAGGCCTTGGAATTGGCGTCCACGGTCGGCGTCGTCGAGCCGCCGGCTTCGGCCGCGGCGCGCAGCACCTGACGCAGCGAGGATTCGATGCGATCGAAGAACTGGTTCATCCGCGCCACCAGGCGCTCGTTCTCGTAGACCAGCGCATCGCCGACCATCACCCGCGTCATGCCGGGATTGCGCTCGCCGAACTGCAGCAGCACGGAGACGATCTTCTGCGCCTGCGCGGCACCATCGCCGTCGCGTTCGACGATCTGGTTGATCAGCGTGAACACGCTGCTCTCGATGAACTCGATCAGGCCCTCGAACATCTGCGCCTTGCTGGCGAAGTGCCGGTACAGCGCCGCCTCGCTGACATCCAGCTTGGCCGCCAGCGCGGCCGTGGTCACGCGCTCCGAGCCGGGCAGCTCCAGCATGCCGGCCAGCGTCTGCAGGATCTGCACGCGGCGCTCGCCGGGGCGCGGCCGTTTGCGCGGCGGTGTGGCGCTACCCCCCTCGGCTTCGACGGCGACGGGCGATTCAGGCAGTTCTTGTGCAGGCATCGGCGTGAGGGGGCGTCGGAGGGATAAGGCTCGCCGATTCTGGCACAGGCCCGATGACACTCCCCAACACCCTCCGGCGCCTCAGTCCCTCAGCCAGCCGAGGCGGCGCGCCTCGTAGATCGCCTCGACCTTCGAGCGCACATGCAGTTTGCGGTAGACGCGCTTGACGTAGGTCATCACCGTGTGCGGCGAGACTTCCATGAAGCGGGCGATCTCGTCGAAGGTGAAGCCCTTGGCCGCCAGGTGCAGCACGCGGGATTCCTGCTCGGATAGCGCGACCACCTCGTCGTCGACGATGAAGGGCGGCTGCTGCGCATGGGTAGGCACCTTGGCCAGCCGGGCCAGCAGGCGCCGCGCGATGAGCGGGCTGATGGGGCTGCCGCCCGCGCGCAGCGCCCGCAACTGGGCCGGGAGATCGAGCGCCAGCGTGTCCTTCAGCAGGTAGCCGGTGGCGCCGGCCTGGATGCTGCTGAGCACATGCGACTCGTCGCCGAACACCGAGATCACCATCACGTCGCATTGCGGCCGGGTGCTCGCCGCGTGGCGGATCAGTTCGACGCCGCTGCCGCCGGGCAGGTCCAGGTCCACCAGCATCACCTCGGGCTGCATCTGGTCGAACATCATCCGGCCCTGCGGCAGGTCGGGCGCGATGCCCAGCAGTTCGATATCGGCCACGCGGGACAGCGCATGATGGAACGCGTCCCGGAAACGGGCCTGGTCCTCGACGATCAAGACGGAGAAGCTGGACATGGGTGCGGCGGTCCGGGATCACCCGCGCCGTCGGCGCCCGCGAGGGGTCAGGTCTTGACCGGAACAGCCGGGCAAACGACCTGAGGGGGTCTGCGGATTCTGCGGTCCGTCCGCCGCCTTGCGGAAAAGTCTGGGACCTAAAACGTGGGATTCACCGGAGCAGCGCGGCGAGCTTGCTGACCCGGCGGCCGACGTAGACGGGTCGTCGTCGCAGGCCCGGATGCGCCGCGCCGCGCGACCAGCGCTGCATCCAGACCGTCTTCATGCCCAGGCCGCGCGCGGCCTTCTGGTGCTCCAGCGTGTCCTCGACCAGGATGCAGCGGGAAGGCATCAGCTTCAGCCGCGCGAGCAGGTGGCGGAACATCCGCGCGTCGGGCTTGGGCCGCAGTTGGCCGAACATCGCCATTTGCTCGACGGCGATCACCGCCTCGAAGCAGCGCTCCATGCCCAGCGCGGCCAGCACGCGGCGCGCGTAGGCCTCCGGCGCGTTGGTCAGCAGGAACTTGCGGCCGGGCAGGCGGCGCAGCGCGGCCAGGTCGTGCGCATGGCCGTGGACCATGGCCTCCAGGTCATCGAAGCGGTGCGTCTCGCGCAGGAAGTGCGCGGAGCTGACCTCGTGGTGCCGCACCAGGCCCAGCATCGTGTTGCCGTAGAGGCGCACGTAGAGCTGGCGCAGCCGGCCGGCCTCCTCGGCGTCGACCCCGACGTGCTCGACCATGTAATCGGCCATCGCCGTGCGCATCTGCGGGAAGATCCGCGCGGACGCGTTGTGCAGCGTGTCGTCAAGGTCGAAGAACCAGACCGGGCCGCCCTTCAACGCGCTCATCAATGCGAGCGGATCATCGTTCCGTAGGCCTGGTCGGACAGGATCTCCAGCAGCATCGCGTGCGGCACGCGGCCGTCGATGATGTGCACCGCCTTCACGCCGCTCTTGGCCGCGTCCAGCGCCCCGGCGATCTTCGGGATCATGCCGCCGCTGATCGTGCCGTCCTCGATCATCTCGTCGATGCGGCGCGGCGTCAGCTCGGTCATCAGCTCGCCTTCCTTGTTCAGCACGCCCTTGATGTTGGTCAGCATCAGCAGCTTCTCGGCCTTCAGCACGGTCGCGAGCTTGGCGGCGACGACGTCGGCGTTGATGTTGTAGCTCTCGTTGTGTTCGCCGAAGCCGATCGGGCTGACGACCGGGATGAACTGGTCGTCCTGCAGCGCCTTCACGACGCTCGGGTCGACGGACACGATGTCGCCGACCTGGCCGATGTCGTGCTCCTTGGCCGGGTCGTCCTTGTCCACCATCTTCAGCTTCTTGGCGCGGATCATCGCGCCGTCGCGGCCGGTCAGGCCCACGGCCTTGCCGCCCACGGCGTTGATCAGGCCGACAACGTCCTGCTGCACCTCGCCGCCGAGCACCCATTCGACGACGCTCATCGTCTCCTCGTCGGTGACGCGCATGCCCTGGATGAAGTGGCCCTTCTTGCCGAGCTTGTTCAGTGCGTCCTCGATCTGCGGGCCGCCGCCGTGCACGACCACCGGGTTCATGCCGACCAGCTTCAGCAGCACCACGTCCTCGGCGAAGTCCTTCTGCAGCTCCGGGTCGGTCATCGCATTGCCGCCGTACTTGATGACGATGGTCTTGCCGTGGAACTCGCGGATGTAGGGCAGGGCCTGCGAGAGGATCTCGGCCTTCTCGCGCGGCGCGATGTGCGAGACGTCGGTCGTGGTCGGGGCGGCGGAGTCGGTCTTCATGGCGTGGGTGGGGTTAGGTTGGTGCTGCGCGATTCTAGGGTTAGCGTTCCAAGCCCATCGCGAGATGGGCTTGGCTGCCGCTGGAAGAAATTCTGCTCGGCAGACAATGGGAGGATGCAAGCAAGTTCCTACCTCAAGCTGTCCGTCCTCGTCGCCCTGCTGACGATCGCGATGAAGACCGCCGCCTGGTGGTGGACCGGCTCGGTCAGCCTGGCCGCGGACGCGCTGGAATCGCTGGTCAACCTGGCCGGTGCGGTGTTCGCCCTGGCCATGTTGACCCTGGCCTCCAAGCCGCCGGACGACAACCATCCGTTCGGCCACCACAAGGCCGAATACTTCTCCGGCGGCTTCGAAGGCGTTCTGATCATGCTGGCCGGCCTGGGCATCGCCTGGGGCGCGGGGCACCGGCTGCTGGCGCCACAGCCGGTCGGCGGTCTCGACATCGGCATCGCGCTGACGGTGCTCAGCTCGGCACTGAACGGCGGCCTCGCCTGGGCCATGCTGCGCAAGGCGCGCGAGCTGGGTTCGGTCGCGCTGGAGGCCGACGCGCGCCACCTGATCACCGACGTCTGGACCTCCGCCGGCGTCGTCGCCGCCCTGATCGGCGTGATGCTGACCGGCTGGCTCTGGCTCGATCCGCTGGTGGCGCTGGCGGTGGCGCTGAACGTGCTGCGCGAAGGCGTGCACCTGGTGCGACGCGCCACCTCGGGCCTGATGGACGAGGCGCTGGACGCCGAGTCGCTGGCCGCCATCGACGCGGCGCTGGCCAGCTTCCGCCAGCGCACGATCCGCTTCGACCACCTCGCCAGCCGCAGCGCCGGCCAGCGCCGCTTCGTCGACCTGCACATGCACATGCCTGCCGACTGGAGCCTGGGCCGCGCGGCCACGGTACGTGACGAGGTCGAGCAGGCGCTGATGAATGCCGTACCGGGGCTGCGTGCGACGATCCAGCTGCTGCCGCTGGGCGTCGAGACCCGCCAGGAGCAACAGCCATGATCGCCGTGCTGCAGCGGGTGCGCAGCGCGCGGGTCGAGGTGGCCGGCGCGACCATCGGGGCGATCGGGCCGGGCCTGCTGATGCTCGTCTGCGCCGAGCCGTCGGACAGCGAGAAGCAGGCCGAGAAGCTCGTCGACAAGGTGCTGAAGCTGCGCATCTTCAGCGACGCGGCCGGCAAGATGAACCTGAGCGTCAAGGACGTTGGCGGCGGCCTGCTGGTCGTCTCGCAGTTCACGCTGGCGGCCGACACCAGCGCCGGCAATCGCCCCAGCTTCACCGGCGCGGCAGGCGCCGAACAGGGCCGGCGGCTGTACGAGCATGTGCTGCGCTACGCGCGGGCGCAGCACCCGGTCGTCGAGTGCGGGGAGTTCGGCGCGGACATGCAGGTGAGCCTCGTCAACGACGGGCCGGTGACGATCCCGATGAAGAGCTAGGGCCTGTTCACGCTACGGCAAGGGGTCGCGTTGTGACCAGAAAGGCCGCAGACAAGGCGCAAACCGCAAGCCGGGCTCGTGCCCGGCGAGGATTTGCAACGCCGGATGCGGTCTTTCTGGTCGCAACCCTTCGGGAAGGCCCGCCAAAGGGCGCCACTCGTCGTTGCAGCCCTTGCCCGCACGCGAGTGCGGGCGGCGTGCCGCGCCTAGATTGGCACCCTTTGGCGGGCCTTCGCGACCCCTTGCAGTAGCGTGAACAGGCCCTAGTCCTCGCCGTAAGGGCCGGCCGCCCGGATGATCGGCGCCCACCGGTGGATCTCCGCGGCGACGAAGCGCTTGTGGCCGGCGCTGGTGAGCCGCGCATCGTTGACCAGCACCGAGCCCAGCGCCTGCTCGCGGCGCATGAAATCCGGGTCGTGCAGCGCCGCCCGCAGCGCCGTGTTGAGCTTCTCGACGACGGCCGGTGGCGTGCCCTTGGGCGCGTACAGGCCGTGCCAGATCGACACCTCGAAGCCTTTGAGGCCCGCCTCCTCCAGCGTCGGCAGCGTCGCGAGCACCGAGCCCGCCAGGCGCTGCCGCGTCGTGACCGCATAGGCGCGCACCTTGCCGGCGTTGATCATCGCCGTCGTGTTGGTGGTCTGGTCGCACAGCAGGTCCACGTTGCCGGCCAGCAGTTCGGCCATCGCCGGCGCCGTGCCCTTGAAGGACACGGTGTTCATGTCCAGCTTTAAGGCCCGCTGGAACAGCACGCCGCACAGGTGCGAGGCCGCGCCGGTGCCCGCATTGGCCAGGTTGATCTTGCCCTTGTTGGCCAGCATCCACTGGCGCAGCTCGGCGAAGCTGCCGGCCGGCAGGCCGGGCCGGCCGATCAGCGTCATCGGCACCTCGGCGATCAGGCCCAGGTATTCGAAGTCGTTCAGCGTGTCGTAGGGGAGGTTGCGGTACAGCGAGGGCGCAGTAGCCATGCCGATGTGGTGCAGCAGCAGCGTGTAGCCATCGGGCGGCGCCTTGGCGACCTTGGTGGCGCCCAAGGTGCCGCCGCCCGGGCCGCCTACGTTGTCCACCAGCACCTCGACGCCCAGCAGCTTCTTCAGCGCATCGGCCAGGTCGCGGGCCACGGTATCGGTCGGCCCGCCGGCCGAGAAGGGCACGACCAGGGTGATCGGGTGATCCGGATAGGCCGCCCGCGCCGGGCCGGCGATGGCCAGCAGCAGGACGAGGAACAGGCGGCAGATCGGGGCGAGGCGCATCGGCGCGATGCTATCCGAGCTTGCTTATGGCCCTATTGCATAAGCTTTCTGCGACTCTGTATTGGACGGGCATGACGCTGATTCCTAGAGTTAGCACCCATCATGACGACGATCAAGCGCACCCTGCCCGCCGCTGTCCTTGCCGCCCTGGCCCTGCTGGCCGCCGCCGGCACCGCCCGCGCCGACAACCTCGCAGCCCCCGCGGCCGAGGCGGCTCTGGCCCACGGCGCGCTGGCCTGGGACGTGCGCGAGCAGCCCGCCGCCGCCCTGCCCGGCGCCCTGCGCATCGACCCCGCCGCGCTGACGGCCTGGCTGGAGCGGCACGACCTGGTCGCGCTGCGCGGTGCCGTCTCGGCCGCCGGCCTGGACCTGTCGCGAGACATCGTCGTCTACGGCGACGCGGGCGATCCGCGCGCGCAGGCATTGGTCGAGTCGCTGCAGGCGTTGAGCCCGGGCCAGGTGCACTGGTTCGTCGGCGGCGCGGCCGAATGGGCGATGTCGGGCCGCGAGCTGCGCGCCACGACCGGCAGCCGCCTGCCCGTGCCGCAATGGCTGGTCAGCCCCGTGGCCGAAGGCCCGAAGACGATGGCCGCCGCGGCGCTGCGTTCGCCGGCACTGGCCGAAGCCGACCAAGCCCTGGTCGCCTCTGCTCGCTGATTCAGATCGCGCGCCGATCCTCGATCACCCGCCCGTCGTTGGGCAGGCTTCCGGCCTCCAGCAGTTCCACCTCGCCGCGCAGCTTCGTCACCTCGCGCAGCGCGGCCGCAATGCGCTCGGCCAGCCCTTCCGGCGGCGCATCAGTCAATTCCACCCGCAGGCACATGCGATCGTTGGCGAGTTCGCCCTCGACCACCAGCCGCGCGCGGCCGATCTCCGGGAAGCGCCTGACGACCTCGGCGACCTGGCCCGCATGCACGAACATGCCGCGCACCTTGGCCGACTGGTCGGCGCGACCCAGCCAGCCGCGGATGCGGGTGTTCGTGCGGCCGCTCGGGCAGGCACCCGGCAGCACGGCGGAGAGGTCGCCGGTGGCGAAGCGGATCAGCGGGTAGTCCGGGTTCAAGGTGCTGACGACGACCTCGCCGACCTCGCCATCCGGCACCGGGTCGCCGGTGCCCGGCCGCACGATCTCCACCAGCACGCCTTCGTCGAGCACCAGGCCTTCGCGCGCGCTGGTTTCGTAAGCGATCAAGCCCAGGTCGGCCGTCGCGTAGCACTGGTAGGCGGAGACGCCGCGGGCGGCAAGCCAGTCGCGTAGCGCCACGGGAAAGGCCTCGCCGCTGACCAGGGCCTTGGTGATCGAACGCACCGACCGGCCCTGCTCCTCCGCCTTCTCGAGCAGGATCTTCAGGAAGCTGGGCGTGCCGACATAGGCCTGCGGCCGCAGGTCGGCGATGGCCTGCAGCTGCAGTTCGGTGTTGCCGACGCCGCCCGGGAACACGGCGCAGCCCAGCGCGGCAGCGGCGCTTTCCATCATCGAGCCGGCCGGTGTCAGGTGGTAGCTGAAGCTGTTGTGCGCCAAGTCGCCGGCGCGGAAACCGGCGGCGAACAGCGCGCGGGCCAGGCGCCAGTAGTCTGTCGCCTCGCCCTCGGGCTCGTAGATCGGCCCGGGTGACTGGAAGACCTTGCGCGCACCGCGCCGGTACACGAGGCCCGCCCAACCGACGGTGGCATGGCCGCCGAAGGGGTCGCCGCCGCTGCCGCGCTGAGCCTGCTGGCGCGCCAGCAGCTCGGGCTTGCGAGTGACCGGCAGGCGCGCCAGCGCGGCGCGGCTGTTGACCTTGGCAGGTTCCACGCCGGCCAGCAGTTCGGCGAAAGCAGGCGCATGGGCCTGCGCGTGCGCGATCTGGCCAGCCAGCGCCTGCAGCAGCGCCTGCTCGCGCTCGGCCGGGTCGCGCGTTTCCAGCGCGTCGTGAAAGTGCGGTGCCATGGTGGTGGCGCTCACGGCGTCTCGTCGGTCCACAGCCCGACGCGGCGCTTGATCTCGTCGTGCAGCCGCCGCACCTCGGCGGCGTTCTTGCAATCGCGCTTCTCCCACTCGGGGCTGCGCGCCGGGCGCTTGACCAGGCGCGCATGCAGGCCCTGCTCGTCCGCACTGAGTTCCAGCACCGGCTGGCCCTGCAGCTCGAACAGGCCCGGCTTGCCGCCGCGCTCGGCCAGCGGCCGCAGGTCGCGCAAGTTGCGCCGCAGCGTCAACAGCGCCTCGTCGGGCTTGAACGGTGGCAGGGCGAAGAAATCGTCGTTGCTCATTGCGGCATTCCTCCTGGCGTCAGGCTAGCCAACGTTTACGGCGCTTGTAGCTCTTCACGTCGCGGAAGCTCTTGCGGTCGCCCCCGCCCATGCCGAGGTAGAACTCCTTGACGTCCTCATTTTCGGCGAGCTGCCTCGCGGCGCCGTCCATCACGACGCGGCCGTTCTCGAGGATGTAGCCGTAGTCGGCGTAGCACAGCGCCATCGTCGTGTTCTGCTCGGCCAGCAGGAAGGTCGTGCCCTCCTTGGCGTTCAGGTCCCGCACGATCTCGAACACCTCCTCGACGATCTGCGGCGCCAGGCCCATCGAGGGCTCGTCCAGCAGCACCATCTTCGGGTTGGCCATCAACGCTCGGCCGATCGCGCACATCTGCTGCTCGCCACCGGAGGTGTAGGCCGCCTGCGAGGAGCGGCGCGTCTTCAGCCGCGGGAAGTAGGCATAGACCTTCTCCAGCGTCTGCGCCACGGCCGCCTTGCCATCGCTGCGCGTGTAGGCCCCGGTGAGCAGGTTCTCCTCGATGCTCAGGTGCGCGAAGCAGTGCCGGCCCTCCATCACCTGGATCACGCCGCGCCGCACCATCTCGGCGGTGCCGAGCTTCTCGACGCGCTCGCCGCGCAGCGCGATCGAACCCTTGGTCACCTCGCCACGCTCGCCCGCCAGCAGGTTGCTGACCGCGCGCAGGGTCGTCGTCTTGCCAGCACCGTTGCCGCCCAGCAGCGCGACGATGCTGCCCTCGCGCACCTGCAGCGACACGCCCTTCAGCACCAGGATCACGTGGTTGTAGATGACCTCGATGCCGTTGACGTCGAGGAGGACGGCGGGCGCATTCATATCAGGACTGGCAGTCTTCCGGCGTACGCCGCGTGATCTTCTTGTCCGCGGCGTACTTGTCCGCCGCCGCCTTCACCATCGGCTTCAGGATCGCCGTGTCGGCCTCCAGCCAGTCGGAGCTGAAGTTCCACTTCGTGCCGTCCCAGGTCTGCACGCGCGCCCAGGTCGAGCCCATGTGGTCGGCGCAGCTGGTGCTGATCGGCCGCATCACGCCGGCGAAGCCCAGCGCGTCGAGCTTCTTCTGGTCCAGCGCCAGGTTCTCCAGGCCCCAGCGGACCTGCTCGCCGGTCATCACCTTGCCCTTGCCGAAGCGCTCCTGCGCGCGGCGCACCGCCTCGACGCTGAGCATCTGGATGATCATGCCGCGCGTGTACAGCACCGAGCCGACCTCGTCCTTCGGGCCCGTGCCCTGGCCCTTCTCGTGCACGTACTTCAGGATGTCCTGGATCACCTTCGGCTGCTGGCCCGCGCTGTTCAGGTTCAGCGCGTTGTAGCCCTTGGCGCCCTCGCCGACGTCCTTGACGTCCGGCTCCGCGCCGGCCCACCAGACGCCGTACATCTTCTCGCGCGGGTAGCCGGTGGCCTGGGCCTCCTTCAGCGCAGTGGAGTTCATCACGCCCCAGCCCCACAGCAGCACGTAGTCGGGCCGCTGCTGGCGCACCTGCAGCCAGGCGGACTTCTGCTCGACGCCGGGCGCCGTCACCGGGATCTTGACCAGCTCGAAGCCGTTCATCTTGCTGCGCTCCTCCAGCATCGGCATCGGCTCCTTGCCGAAGGGCGAGTCGTGATAGACCAGCGCGATCTTCTTGCCCTTGAGCTTGTCGAAGCCGCCCTCTTTCTTGGCGATCTGCTGGATCAGCATGTCGGCCGCGGTCCAGTAGCTGCCCATCAGCGGGAAGTTCCACTTGAAGACGTTACCGTCCTGCGCGGCGGAGAGGCCGTAGCCCAGGGTCAGCAGCGGGATCTTGTCGACCGGGGCCTTCTCGGTCAGCGCGAAGGTGATGCCGGTGGCCTGCGGGTCGATCATGCTGGCGCCCTTGCCCTTGAGCCGCTCGTAGCACTCGACGCCCTTGTCGGTGGCGTAGCCGGTCTCGCACTCCTCGAAGGTCAGCTTGACGCCGTTGATGCCGCCGTCGCGCGCGTTGATCAGCTTGATGTAGTCCTGCTTGCCGTTGGCCCAGGGCGTGCCGTTGGGCGCGTAGGGGCCGGTGCGGTAGACCAGCAAGGGGAAGAACTGCTCCTTCGCCGGCTGGGCCTGCGCCCCCGCGGCGACCATGACGCTGAGGATCATCGTTAGCCACTGTCTTCTCATGCTTGTCTCCTTGTTGTGGATCAGTGAGGGAAAGGCCAGAGCCGCAGCTTCTCCTTGGCCGTGGCCCACAGCCGGGCCAGGCCGTGCGGCTCGACGATCAGGAAGAACACGATCAGCACGCCGAAGACCATGCTGGTCAGGTGCGAGGACATCGCGGTGGACAGCGGCAGATGCAGCAGCTGCGGCAGGCGCTCCAGCGCGATCGGCAGCAGCACGATGAAGGCGGCGCCGAGGAAGCCGCCCATGATCGAGCCGAGCCCGCCGATGATCACCATGAAGAGGAGCTGGAACGAGCGGTCGATGTTGAAGGCCGCCGGCTCCCAGGCGCCGAGGTGGACGAAGCCCCATAGCCCGCCAGCTACGCCGACGATGAAGGCGCTGACCGCGAAGGCGGTCAGCTTCGCGTGCACCGGCCGGATGCCGATGACGGCCGCGGCCACATCCATGTCGCGCATCGCCATCCATTCGCGGCCGATGCCCGAGCGCACCAGGTTCTTCGCCAGCAGCGCGAAGACGACGGCGAAGGACAGGCACAGCAGGTACTTGGATGCCGGGCTTTCGATCGGAATACCAAACACATTCAGCCCGCTGACGCCGACCGAGCCGGATTCCGAGCCGTTGGTGACGAACTTCAGGCGCAGCGCCGCCCAGTCGACGAAGAACTGCGCCGCCAAGGTCGCCACCGCCAGGTAGAGCCCGCGGATGCGCAGCGAGGGCACGCCGAAGATCACGCCGACCACCGTCGCGCAGCAGCCGCCCAGCAGCAGCGAGACGATCAGCGGCAGGCCCTCGATGCGAGCCTGCGCGTTGTAGGCCGCGTAGGCGCCGACGGCCATGAAGGCGCCGGTGCCCAGCGAGATCTGGCCGCAGTAGCCGACGAGGACGTTCAGGCCCAGCGCGGCCAGCGAGAGGATTAGGAAGGGAACGAGGATCGCGCGCAGCAGGTACTCGGGGGCCGCGAGCGGCACGATCACGAAGGCCGTCAACAAGAGCAGCGCCATCGCGATGCGGTCCTGGCGGATCGGCAGGATCTGCTGGTCCGCGCGGTAGCTGGATTTGAACTGGCCGTTTTCTCTGTAGAGCATGGCGTCAGACCCGGTCGATGATCTTCTCGCCAAACAGCCCCTGTGGCCGCACGAGAAGGAACAGCAGCGCCAGCACATAGGCGAACCAGATCTCGATCCCGCCACCCAGCATCGGCCCGATGTAGATCTCCGATAGCTTCTCGCCGACGCCGATCACCAGCCCGCCGACGATGGCGCCCGGGATCGAGGTGAGCCCGCCGAGGATCACCACCGGCAGCGCCTTCAGCGCCACCAGCGACAGCGAGAACTGCACGCCCAGCTTGCTGCCCCAGATCACGCCGGCCACCAGCGCGACGAAGCCGGCCACGCTCCAGACGATGATCCAGATCGTCGACAGCGGGATGCCGATGGACTGCGCCGCCTGATGGTCGTCGGCCACCGCACGCAGCGCGCGGCCGGTCGCGGTCTTCTGGAAGAACAGCGCCAGCAGCGCGACCAGCACGGTGGCGATCAGCGCCGAGTAGAGGTCTTCCTTGCTGATCAGGATGCCGCCCTGGAACAGCGACTCGGCGACGATGACCGGATCCTTGGGCATGCCGACGTCGATCTTGTAGATGTCGTTGCCGAACAGGGTCTGGCCCAGGCCGTCGAGGAAGTAGGTGAAGCCCAGCGTCGCCATCAGCAGCGTGATGCCTTCCTGGTTCACGAGGCGCGAGAGCGCCAGCTTCTCCACCGCGATCGCGACGAGCACCATCACCGCCAGCGCCAGCGCGAAGGCCAGCACGTTGGCGACAATCGGGTTGGCCAGCGCCGGCACCCACTGCGGAATCCACTCGGCGAAGCGCGCCATCGCCAGCGCCGCGAACAGCACCATCGCACCCTGCGCGAAATTGAACACGCCGCTGGCCTTGTAGATCAGCACGAAGCCCAGCGCGATCAGCGAATAGAGCATGCCGGCCATCAGACCGCCGATCAGGGTTTCGAGGAAGAAGCCCATCAGTGAGAGGTCCCCAGGTAGGCCTTGATCACTTCGGGATTGGCGCGCACCTCGGCAGGCGCGCCGTCGCCGATCTTGCGGCCGTAGTCCAGCACGACGACGCGGTCCGAGATGTCCATCACCACGCCCATGTCGTGCTCGATCAGCACGATGGTCGTGCCGAACTCCTCGTTGACGTCGAGGATGAAGCGGCACATGTCCTGCTTTTCTTCGACGTTCATGCCGGCCATCGGCTCGTCCAGCAGCAGCACCTGGGGCTCCATCGCCAGCGCCCGGCCCAGGTCCACGCGCTTCTGCAGGCCATAGGGCAGCCGGCCGACCGGCGTCTTGCGATACGCCTGGATCTCGAGGAAATCGATGATGCGCTCGACCTTCTCGCGCTGCGCGATTTCCTCGCGCTCGGCCGGGCCGAAGCGCAGGGCCTGCCAGAACAGGTTGCAGCGCATGTGCAGGTTGCGGCCGGTCATGATGTTGTCCAGCACGCTCATGCCCTTGAACAGCGCCAGGTTCTGGAAGGTGCGCGCCACGCCCATCTGCGCGACCTGGCGCGAGTTCATGTGCCGGAAGGTCTGGCCGCGGAAGGTGATCGCGCCCTCGCTGGGCTGGTAGACGCCGTTGATGCAGTTGAGCATCGAGCTTTTTCCCGCGCCGTTGGGACCGATGATGGCGCGGATCTCGTGCTCGCGGACGTCGAAGGAAATGTCGCTGAGCGCCTTGACGCCGCCGAACTGCACGCTGATGTTGCGCACGTCGAGGATCACCTCGCCCACATCTCTTTTCATGCGCTCACCGCCTCGACGTCGACGATGCGCAGGTCCGCCGCCACCGTGCCGCTGCGGCCGTCCTCGAACTTCACCGCGGTCTGGATGAATTGCGAGCACTTGCCGCCGTACAGCGCGTCGATCAGCACGCCGTACTTGTCGGCGATGGCGCCGCGGCGGACCTTGCGGGTGCGGGTCAGTTCGCCGTCGTCGGCATCGAGCTCCTTGTGCAGGATCAGGAAGCGGCTGATCTGGCTGCCGGCCAGCAGCTTGTCGCGGGCCAGGTCGGCGTTGACCTGGCGCACGCACTCGGCGATCAACTCGTAGACCTCGGGCTTGGCGGCCAGGTCGGTGTAGCCCGCATAGGGCAGGTTGCGCCGCTCGGCCCAGTTGCCGACGGCGTCGAAGTCGATGTTGACGAAGGCGCAGACCTGCTCGCGCCCGTCGCCGAAGGCCACGGCCTCCTTGATGTGCGGAAAGAACTTCAGCTTGTTCTCCACATACTTGGGCGCGAACATCGCGCCGCAGCGCATGCGGCCGACGTCCTTCGCGCGGTCGATGATCTTCAGGTGCCCGTCGCCGTCGATGAAGCCGGCGTCGCCGGTGCGGAACCAGCCCTCGCCGTCCAGCACCTCGGACGTCGCGGCCTCGTTCTTGTAGTAGCCCTTCAGCAGGCCGGGCGAGCGGATGAAGATCTCGCCGCCGTCCGCCAGCCGCAGCTCGACGCCTTCGATCGGAACGCCGACGGTGTCGGAGCGGGCCTGATCGTCCGGCTGCAGGCAGACGAATACGGCCGTCTCGGTGGAGCCGTAAAGCTGTTTCAGATTGATGCCGATGCTGCGGTAGAAGCTGAACAGGTCGGGCCCGATCGCCTCGCCGGCCGTGTAGGCCACGCGCACGCGCGACAGGCCCAGCGTGTTGCGCAGCGGGCCGTAGATCAAGGCATTGCCTAAGGCGTATTTCAAGCGGTCCGCGGTGCCGACCGGCTTGCCGTCCATCAGCGCCGGGCCGACTCTGCGCGCCAGCGCCATGCAGCGCTCGAACAACCAGCGCTTGGGCGCGGAGGCGTCTTCCATGCGGATCATCACGCGCGTCAGCAGGCCCTCGAACACGCGCGGCGGCGCGAAGTAGTAGGTCGGGCCGATCTCCTTCAGGTCGATCTCGACGGTGCTGGCCGACTCCGGGCAATTGACGACGTAGCCCACCGCCAGCCACTGCGCGTAGCTGAAGATGTTCTGGCCGATCCAGGCCGGCGGCAGGTAGGCGAGCACCTCCTCGCGCTCGGTCAGCTTGTCGAAGCGCTGGCCAGCCAGCGCGCGGTCGATCAGGCTGGCGTGCGTGTGGACGACGCCCTTCGGGTTGCCGGTGGTGCCGGAGGTGAAGAACAGTGCGGCCACGTCCTCGGGTCGGGCGGCGGCGATGCGCTCTTCAACATACGCCGGATGACCGGTGGCATGCCGGCGGCCCTCCTCGCGCAAGGTGTCGAGCGCGGCCAGGCCCGGCTCCTCGTACTTGCGCAGGCCGCGCGGGTCGTCGTACCAGATCCGCGCCAGGCCCGGGCAGTGCTCGCGGATCTCCAGCAGCTTGTCCACCTGCTCCTGGTCCTCGACGACCGCGAAGGCGATCTCGGCGTTGTTGATCGGGAAGACGAATTCGGTGGCCACCGCATCCTGGTACAGCGGCACGGGGATCGCGCCGAGCGACTGCGCGGCCAGCATCGAGGCATAGAGCCGCGGGCGGTTCTCGCCGATCACGACGAGGTGCTGGCCCGCACCCAGGCCGGCGGCGGCAAGGCCGTGCGCGAACTCGCGCACCAGCGCCGCCAGCTCGCGCCAGCTGAGCGTCTGCCAGATGCCGTACTCCTTCTCGCGCAACGCCGCGGCGTCGGGACGCGCCGCCGCGAGGGCCAGCAGAAGCCGGGGAAAGGTCGTGGTCGCCAGGTGATCCATGGTCGCCGCCGTGTTATGTCTCCTGCGAGGCATGGTAGGCGGCGCATTGACGCCTCGTTGTCGTTGCAACGACATTCCTAGGGTCAATGCCGGGCGCACTTTCCCGCAAGCAGAAAGTCCACTTTCGTACCATTTAATTGAATTAGTTCTTAAACGGTCTAGAATGACAAGCATTGCACGACTGGAGTTCCGCCATGTCCGCCGTCCTCGCCCACCGCTCGCCGCCCGTCGATCTGCAGACACCGGCCGCCGCCGCCGCGGCCCTGCGCACCTTCTTCAACATCGCCGCTGCCTGGGATCTCAGCAACGCCGAACAGCAGCGCCTGCTGGGCTGCGGGCGCACGGCCTTCTTCGACTGGAAGGCGGGCCGCGTCAAGTCGGCGCTGGACGGCGCTACGCTCGAGCGCCTGTCGCACCTGTTCGGCATTTACGGCTCACTGCAGATCCTGCTGCCGCTGCCGGAGCGTGCGAACGCCTGGATCAAGAAAGCCAACAGCGCACCGCTGTTCGGCGGACGCTCGGCCTTAGACAGGATGCTCGGCGGCCAGGTGTCCGACCTGTTCGTCGTCCGGCAGTACCTCGACGCGCAACGCGGCGGCTGGGCTTGACATAGAGCCCCTCGCCCAGTCCCGCCGCGCTGGACGCGGGCGGGTCTGGGCGGTCCCCCAAGGGGACGGCGATGCCTGCGGCGTCGAGCCGCAAGCACATCGCCAAGTGGGCCGGCTTGGGGCGGCCCGGCGCTCGGCCCGAATACGAATACACGCTGACATGACTACGACAACGAAGCTCGATTGGCCCGACGCCTGCCGCCTGATCCCGAGCCGCTTTCCGCCGATCTCGCTGTTCGAGCGGGTGGTCGAGCCGGCCGATCTCGACGTGGTGTTCGCGATCGAGGCGCTGGGCAATCCGCGGCTGCGCGACGAGACGGGCGAGCTGTCGCTGGTCCCGCCCGAGCACCGGATCAGCGGCCCGGGCACCGGCGCGATCATGGCCGCGTTCACGCATCTGAATCCTGAGGGCAGCCGCTTCAGCGATGGCAGCTACGGCGTCTACTACGCGGCGAACGATCTCGACACGGCCGTGGCCGAGGTCGGCCACCACCGCACGCTGTTCCTCACCCGCACGCGGGAGCCGGAGATCGAGATCGACCTGCGCTGCTACCGGCTCCGTGTGAAAGCGGCGTTATGCGAACTGCGCGGAGGCAAGGCCGAACATGCCGCGCTGTATGCCCCCGACAGCTACGCCGCCTCGCAGGTCTTCGGCCTCGCACGGCGCACGGCCGGTGACGCAGGCATCGCCTTCGACAGCGTGCGCCGGCCCGGCGGCGAATGCGTGGCCCTGTTCACACCGCGCGCCACCGTGCCGCCGGCACGCCAGGCGGAGCACGTGACCCTGCGCTGGAACGGCGAGCGCATCAGCGAGTGGTATCTGAAGTCCGAGGCGCACAAGCTGTAGACGCGGATTGCGGTGGCTGCTACCTTGCGCCGGAATCGTACGGACCCACCTGCCGCATGAACACCTCCGCTCCTGCCACGCCACTGCGGCTGCGCGCCCGCGCGGCCAGCCACGAGGAACTGGACGCGATCCCCTGGCTCGCCCTGCTGCCGCCGGAACAGCGAGCCACCGCCATCGCGCAGCTGCAGGTGGCCGAGGCGCAAGTGGGCGAGCGGGTCTGCCGTTTCGGGCGGCCGGCCAACTACTGGTTCGGCGTCGTCGACGGGCTGCTGAAGATGAGCAACGACGATTCCACCGGGTTCAGCATCACCTTCACCGGGCTGCCGCCGGGCGGCTGGTTCGGCGAGGGCACGCTGCTCAAGCGCGAGACCTACCGCTACAACATCCAGGCGCTGCGCCGCAGCGTCGTCGCCGGCCTGCCGCTCGAAACCTTCCATGCGCTGCTGGACCAGAGCATCGCGTTCAATCGCTTCATCCTGAACCAGCTGAACGAGCGGCTCGGCCAGTTCATCGCCGCCCGCGAGATCGATCGCATCTCCGATCCGGACATCAAGGTCGCCCGCAACCTCGCGGCGATGTTCCATCCGCTGCTCTACCCGGGTGTGGGCAGCATGCTGCGCATCACGCAGCACGAACTGGGCTATCTGGTGGGCCTCTCGCGCCAGCGGGTCAATCAGTCGCTGAGCACCCTGGCCGCGGCGAACCTGATCGCGGTGGAGTACGGCGGCGTGCGGGTGCTGGATCGGCCGGGGCTGCAGGCCTACCAGGGCGGTGCGTAGCGTTCAGGCGCCGAACGGGGTCGGCGCCGGCGTCGTCCTGGGCATCTGGGCGAAGCGCTCGGCCGTCATCTCGTAGACCAAGCTTGCCACCTGGCTCGGCCAGTCGGTGGACGAGGTCTTGAGCAGCATGCCAATGCGCTCCAGCGTCTTGCGCGAGGGCGTGTTCGGCGCCAGCACGACGGCGAACACCGACGGCGCGTGCAAGGTGTCGAAGGCCAGTTCCAGCGCCGCCAGCGCCATCTCCGACGCGAAGCCCTGCCCCCAGGCCTGCGGCTGGAAGCGGAAGTACAGGTGCAAGCCGCTGACGCCGGCGACGGTGCGGCTCATCACGCCGCCGAAGCCGATCACCTGCTCGGGCTGCTCGCGCGAGGCGATCACCCAGTAGCCGTAACCATGTTCGCGCCAATGGGCGAGCCAGCCTTCCAGCAGCTCGGCCGAGGCCTCGCGGGTGGGCGTGGGGCCACTGGCGCTGAAGCGGTTGGCGATCGGGTCGGCATGCAGTTCGAACACCGCCTGCAGGTCGTCAGCGGTGGGTGCGCGCAGCAGCAGGCGCGCGGTTTCCAGTGGGCGGTGCGCCAGAACGGAATGCTCGCTCAATGCCATGAAATATCGGTCCTAACGCTGAAAGCTCGCCGACCCGGTAAAAACCCTGATTCTGATCCAATTTAGCGAGCCGGCACGCCAGCGCAAGCCTCAAGTGCGGGGATGTTGTGCGTTTGTCGCACCGTCCGAAATATTGCGTCTAACCTCGAATTTCATCAGACTCCGATCACAACAACCGGGCCGACCCGGGCGCTTGCTGCGCCGTATCCGCGCGCAAGCAGGCATCAAGGAGGATCTATGGACGACAACCGCGGCGCGGTATCGCATCGTCGCCCGCTCGCCGGACTCGCGGCCCGCCAGCAGCCCTGGCAGGCCTCCGAGCTTCTGCTGCGCAGCCTGCACACGATCCGGCGGCATCTCGGCATGGAGATCGCCTTCATCTCCGAATTCATCGAGGGCCGGCGCGTGATCCGCCATCTCGACGCGGAGTCGGCCGATCCACCGATCCGCGTCGGCGGCTCCGATCCGCTCGAGGACAGCTACTGCCAGCGCGTCGTCGACGGCCGCCTGCCCGAGCTGATGACCGATGCCTGCAAGAACGCCGAGGCGCTGACGATCCCCGCCACGCGCGCGCTGAACATCGGCGCGCACCTGAGCGTGCCGATCCGCCTGGCGGACGGCCGCGTCTTCGGCACCTTCTGCTGCTTCAGCAGGCGGCCCGACGAAGGGCTCAGTGCGCGCGACCTGGTGACGATGCGCGTGCTCGCCGACGTGATGGCCGAGCACTTCGACCGCGAACTCGCGGGCCGCGACATCACCGGCGTGATGCATCGCCGGATCGAGCTCGCGCTGCAATCCGGCTGCATGCGCTCGGTCTACCAGCCGATCTTCAATCTGCCCAAGGGCCGGGCCGTCGGCTTCGAGGCGCTGACCCGTTTCGACTGCGAGCCGCGTCGCCCGCCCGACCAGTGGTTCAACGAGGCGGCGCAGATCCAGCGCAATGTCGAACTGGAGTTGCGCGCGATCGACCTCGCACTGGACGGCCTCGACGAGGTGCCGGACGGCCTCTACGTCACGATCAACGCCTCGCCCAACACCATCCTCGACGGCCGGCTGACCGAGCTGCTCGGCGGCTACCCACTCGAACGCATCGTGCTGGAGGTCACCGAGCATGAAGAGGTGGAGCAGTACAGCGAGATCGCGCGGGTGGTGAATCCGCTGCGGATGGCCGGCCTGCGCGTGGCCGTGGACGATGCGGGCGCCGGCTTCGCCTGCTTCAAGCACATCCTCAATCTCTCGCCCGACATCATCAAGCTCGACAACAGCATCACGCGCAACATCGATGCCGACCGTAACCGCCAAGCGCTGGCCGCCGCGCTGGCCCGTTTCGCCGAGACAACCCAGGGCAAGCTGGTGGCCGAGGGCGTGGAGACGGCCGAGGAACTCGCAACCTTGCATCGCATCGGCATCGAGTTCGCGCAGGGCTACTCGCTGGGCCGGCCCGGGCCGCTGCAGGCCACGCTGGCGCAGGCCCGCGAGACGGCCGCACGCCTGCGCAGCGAGAGGGCGACCCTGCCGCATTGAGCGGACTTCTGCACGTTCCGGCACCCCTGCTGACAAGTTCCTGCTTGCGTCCGTGGCCTCGGTCTTTATACTGTTTATTCATACAGTATTTTGGCCATGTCTTCCCCTTGCACAACACCACCCGCCCCGGAGGAACTGCACGCCCAGGTCTGGCGCGCCAGCAGCCTGGGCGGCAGCGCGAGCGCCTGCGTGCCGAGCGGCTTCGCGGCGCTCGATGCCGAGCTGCCCGGCGGTGGCTGGCCGACGCGCGGGCTGAGCGAGATCCTGCTGCCGCGGCCGGCGGTGCTGGAATGGCGGCTGCTCGCGCCGGCGCTGCGCGGGGCCGGCACCAGCAAGCCCCTGCTGCTGATCAACCCGCCGCTCGTGCCGCATCTCGCGGGCCTGCAGGCCTGCGGGCTGCCGCCCCAGCAGCTCGTCTGGATCCGCGCCGAAACGCCGCAGCAGCAACTCTGGGCGGCCGAGCAGGCGATCAAGTCGAACGCCGCTGCAGCCGTCCTCGCCTGGCTGCCGCAGGCGCGGCCTGAGCAGATCCGCCGGCTGCAGACCCATGCGCTGTCGACCGAGGCACCCGTCTTCGTCTTCCGGCCGCTGCAGCAGGCACGGCGCCAGTCGTCGGCGGCGCCGCTGCGGCTGGCCGTGGATGCCGTCGACTGGGCACTGCAGCTGCGCATCCTGAAGCGGCGCGGGCCGGTGTTCGACGGCGTGCTGAACCTGCCCGCGCTGCCCACCGATCTCGCCCGCGTGATGACGCCGCGGATGCTGGCGCCGCAGTCCGCCCCCGCCCTCGATCCCGTGGAGCACAGCCATGCACTGGCTCGCCCTGCTCAGCCGCTCGCCGTCCCCTGAGGATGACAGTGAAGCCCAGGCTGCAGCGCGACAACAGGCCCTGGCCTGGTGGGCGCTGCAGTTCTCCCCGCGCGTGGCGCGGCTGGAGGAGGCGGTGGTGCTGGAGGTGCAAGGCAGCCTGCGCCTGTTCGGCGGCGCCGCGCGCCTGCACGAGCGCATCTGGCGCGGCGCGAAGCAGGCCGGGCTGGCGCTGGCCGGCATCGCCTGGGCGCCGACCGCGCTGGGCGCGCTGGCACTGGCGCGCGGCAGCATCTGCGACGGCCTCTCGCGGCCGCTGACGCCTCTGCTCGACGCCCTGCCGCTGCACACGCTCAGCGCCGTGCAGGCGCATGCACCGATGCTCGCCCGGCTGGGTTGCCGCACGCTCGGCGAAGTGCGGCGGCTGCCGCGCGCCGCCTCGGCCCGCCGCTTCGACCCGGCGCTGCTGCTCGCGCTGGACCGGGCACATGGCCACATCGCACTGGCGCACCAGTGGGAGATCGCGCCCGAGACCTTCGCGGCCCGGCTGGAGCTGCCGCAACGCGTCGAGCATGCGCCGGTGCTGCTGCATCACGTACAGCTCTTGCTGGCGCAGCTGTGCGCCTGGCTGGCCGCGCGCCATGCCGGCCTGCGCGCGCTGACCCTGCATTGGCAGCACGACGCAATGCGCGCCCGCGACGTCGATGCGCGCGGCAGCCTGCACTGGCGCACGGCCGAGACGACGCGGGATTTCGGGCACCTGTCGCGCCTGCTGTCCGAGCACCTGGCCCGCACCGAGCTGGCCGCACCGGTCGACGAGATCAGCCTCGCTGCCGACGAGGTGATGCCCCTGGTCGAGGACAGCCTGAGCCTGCTGCCGCAGTCGCCCGACCAGGCGCGCGAACCGCTGCAACAAGTGCTGGAGCGGATCGCCGTGCGCCTGGGCCCGGACAACGTGCGCGTCGGCCGCCTGCAGGAAGACCACCGGCCCGAGCAGATGCAATGCTGGGAGGCCTGGCCGGGCACGCCCCAGCCCCGCACGCCGGCCCGCGTGGCCGACTACCCGCAGCCGAGCTGGCTGCTCGATCCGCCGCTGCGGCTGGAGAGCCGCGCCGACCAGCCGCTTTACCTCGGCGCGCTGCAACGCGTCGCCGGCCCGCAGCGCGTCGAGGAAGGCTGGTGGCAGGCGCGCGATGACGGCTCCAACGCCCACGTCCAGCGCGACTACTACGTCTACCGCAGCGAGCAGGCCGGGCTGCTGTGGGTGTTCCAGCAGCGGCTGCCCGCCGACGAGGGCGCGTGGTTCCTGCATGGGGTTTATGCATGATCCCTGACTATGCCGAGCTGCATTGCCTCTCGGCCTTCTCGTTCCTGCGCGGCGCGTCCGAGCCGGGCGAGCTGTTCGAGCGTGCCGCCGCACTCGGCTACGAGGCGCTGGCGATCACCGACGAATGCTCGCTGGCCGGCGTCGTGCGCGCCTACGCGCAAGGCCAGCGGATGCGTCGCGCCTACCAGGAGATCCACGGCCCCGACGCCGAGCCACCGCTGCCCCAACTGCTGATCGGCAGCGAGTTCCGGGTCCGCGACGATGCCGATCAGGAGCGCTACAAACTCGTCGTGCTGGCGCAGAACCTCGAGGGCTACGGCAACCTCTGCCAGTTCATCACCCGGCTGCGCTGCAGCGCGCCCAAGGGCACCTATCTGCTGCGCGCCAGCGACATCCGCCCGGCCGAGTTCGACGACTGCCTGGTGTTGATGGTGCTGCCACGCGAGGCCGGCGATGACGAACTGCTGGCGCCCGCGCGCTGGCTGCTGCAGCACTTCATGGGCCGCGCCTGGATCGCCGTCGAGCTGCTGGAGGAACTGGGCGACGAGCTCTGGCTGCACCGGATGCGCGCGCTGTCCGAAGCCACCGCGCTGCCGCTGGTGGCCGCCGGCGACGTCCACATGCACCTGCGCTCCCGCAAGGCTCTGCAGGACGTGATGACCGCCACACGCCTGGGCAAGCCGATCGCCGACTGCGGCTTCGACCTGCAGCCCAATGCCGAACGCCACCTGCGCAGCCGACTGCGACTGGCGCAGATCTATCCGGAAGACCTGCGCGAGCAGACGCTGGTCGTTGCGGGGCGCTGCAGCTTCAAGCTCGACGAGATCAAGTCCCAGTATCAGTACCCCAGCGAGGTCGTGCCGGCCGGCACGACGCCGGCCGCGCACTTGAGGCGACTGACCTACAAGGGCATGGCCGAACGCTGGCCCGACGGTGTGCCGGACAAGTGGCGCAAGCGGATCGAATACGAGTTGGCGCTGATCGAGGAGCTGCAGTACGAGCACTACTTCCTAACTGTCGCGGACATCGTTGCCCACGCCCGCTCGATCAAGATCCTCTGCCAGGGTCGGGGCTCGGCCGCCAACAGCATCGTCTGCTACTGCCTGTATGTCACGTCGGTGAATCCGGACCACAGCACGCTGCTGTTCGAACGTTTCATCAGCCGCGAACGTAACGAGCCACCGGACATCGACATCGACTTCGAGCACGAGCGCCGCGAGGATGTGATTCAGTATCTGTACGACAAGTATGGTCGCGATCGTGCGGCGCTGACCGCCGTCGTCATCAGCTACCGATCACGGAGTGCGATCCGCGACGTCGGCAAGGCGCTGGGCATGGACGAGGCGCTGATCGAGGCGCTGGCGAACGACCATCATCAATGGTCCAGCGAATCACTGCCACCGGACCGGTTGCAGGCGCTGCAAACCGAACTGGGCATCCCCGTCGACGACCTAAAGCTGAACCAGCTCGTGCGCCTGACACGGCAATTGATGGGCATGCCGCGCCACCTGAGCCAGCACGTCGGCGGCTTCGTGCTGACCCAGGGGCCACTATCGCGCCTGGTGCCGATCGAGAACGCGACGATGGAGAAACGCAACGTCGTTGAATGGGACAAGGACGACCTGGACGAGCTGGGCCTGATGAAAGTCGACGTGCTGGCGCTGGGCATGCTTTCGGCGCTGCGGCGGTCCTTCGATTTCTACGAGGCGCTGCGTGGCAAGCCGATCGAGCTGGCGACCATTCCACCTAACGACACGCCGACGTACCAGATGATCTGCGAGGCCGACACGGTCGGCGTGTTCCAGATCGAATCGCGCGCCCAGATGTCGATGCTGCCGCGGCTCCGGCCCGAGCGCTTTTACGACCTTGTGGTCGAGGTAGCCATCGTGCGCCCCGGCCCGATCGAGGGCGGCATGGTGCATCCCTACCTGAAGCAACGCGAACGCGCCCGCCGCGGCGAGACGATCACCTACCCCAAAGGCCTGGACGAAGCGCTGAAGCGCACCTTCGGCGTCCCCATCTTCCAGGAGCAGGTGATGCAGGTGGCGATGATCGCCGCCGATTTCACCGCCGGCGAGGCCGACCAACTGCGTCGCGCAATGGCAGCCTGGAAACGCCCCGGAGACCTGGCCCGCTTCCACGCCAAGATCGTCGAGGGCATGCGCAAAAACGGCTACGACGACACCTTTGCCGAGGCGATCTTTCGCCAGATCAAGGGCTTCGCCTCCTACGGTTTCCCGGAATCCCACGCCGCCAGCTTCGCCCTGCTCACCTATGCCAGTTGCTGGCTCAAGAAGCACGAGCCCGCCATCTTCCTCTGCGCCCTGCTGAACTCCCAGCCGCTGGGCTTCTACACACCCAGCCAGCTGGTGCAGGACGCGCAGCGCAAGGGCAAGGTCGAGGTGCGGCCCGCCGACGTCAGCCTCAGCGATGCGCTCAGCAAGCTGGAGCCGCGCGAAGGCGCCGGCCCGCAGGAACAGCCCGCCGTGCGCCTGGGCCTGCACCTCGTCGGCGGGCTCGGCCGCGAGGCGGCCGAACGCATCGCCGCAGCCCGCCAGGAACGCCCCTTCGCCAGCCCGCAAGACCTGGCTCTGCGCGCGGGGCTCGACCAGCGCGACATGCAACAGCTGGCCGCCGCCGATGCGCTGGCGAGCCTGGCCGGCCACCGCCGCCAGCAGGTCTGGCAGGCCTCGGCGCTGCGCGCGATGCCACCGCTGCTGCACGGCGCCTCGGCCGAGGAGGAGACCCTGGACCTGCCTGCGGCGCCCGAGAGCGAGGAGGTGCTGTGGGACTACGCCTCGCTGGGCCTGACCTTGCGCAGCCACCCGCTGGCGATCCTGCGCGAGCGCCTGGCGCGCCAGGGCCTGCTGAACGCCGCGCAGCTGGCGGACTGGCCGCGCGGCCGCATCGCCAAGGCCTGTGGCATCGTCACCGTGCGCCAGCAGCCGCAGACGGCCAAGGGCACGATCTTCATCTCGCTGGAGGACGAGACCGGCAGCGTCCAGGTGATCGTCTGGCCCGCCGTGTTCGCCGAGTACCGCAGCACCATCCTGCGATCGCGCCTGCTGGCCGTGCAGGGCGTCTGGCAGCACGGCGACGGCGGCGTCAAGAACCTGCTGGCCCGGCGCATGCACGACCTGACCCCACTGCTGGGTCGGCTGACGACGGAGAGCCGCAACTTCCACTGACGCAAGTTGTTACCTTGGCATGCCATGATGGTGGACATGCCCTTGCGCCGCCCGCTGTCGTCGTTGCTGCTGTTCGCCGTCGCCACCTTGCTGGCCGGCCGGTCGAGCGCGGCCGAGGCAGCGGCGCCGCTGCGCATGCTGATCCTGTCCAGCGCCGCGATGCCGCTGGCCGAGATCCGGGACGACCAGGTCGAGGCCGGCCTGCTGAAGGACCTGGGCGAGCGGATCGCCCGCGAATCCGAGATGCCGCTGAAGCTCGTCGTCATGCCGCGCAACCGTGTCGCCGAGGCCTTCGAGCACGACCAGGCCGATCTCTATTGCGACACCCTGCCCGAATGGCTGCCCGCGCGGCTGCAGCCGAGGCTGCAATGGAGCGTGCCGGTCAACAGCAACCCGCAGTACGTCGTCAGCGCCGCGCCGCGGCCGGCGCCGCAGCTGTGGCAGCAGATGCACGGCGCCACCGTCGTGACGCTGCTGGGCTTCGAATACCCGAAGCCGCCGGAGCTGGCCCAGGGCTTCGCCGAACACCTGTGGGAGCGCAGCGACGCCGTCACCGAGGAAGCCATGCTGCGCCGGCTGCTGATGGGCCGCGGCGATTTCGGCATCGTCGGCGCGCAGTCGCTGAACTGGTTCCTGCGCAACAATCCCCGGGCCCGCATCAACATCGGCATGACCCTGGTCAGCGAACCGACGCGCTGCGCGCTGACCCGGCGCGCGGGCTTCCCGGGCGAGCGCGTGCTGCAGGCGATCAAGCGGCTCGGCGACCATGGCGAACTGCAGCGCCTGCAACGCAACTACCAACCCCGACCCTGATATGGCGAAATTCCTGATGGGCTGGGAACTCGGTGACGGCCTCGGCCACGCCGCCCGCATCAAGCCGTTGGCGCAGGAACTGCAGCGGCGCGGCCACGAGACCTTGCTGGTGCTGCGCGACCTGGTCCAGCCCGCCGAGATCCTGCAGGACCTGCAGGGCACGCCGCGCCTGCAGGCGCCGCACTGGCAGCACCAGACCCGCGGCCTGCCGCAGCCGCTGGCCAGCTTGCCGGAGATCCTGCTGAGCCAGGGCTGGCTGCTGGCCGCGCATGCGCGCGCGCTGGTCGAGGGCTGGCTCGCCGCGATCCGCCTGAGCGGCAGCCAGGTGCTGGTGGCCGACTACGCGCCCAGCGCCGTGCTGGCCGCCCGCATCGCCGGCATCCCCTGCGCGACGATGGGCATCGGTTTCTACATGCCGCCGGACACCACGCCGCTGCCCAGCATCCGGCCCGAGCTGAACATCCCGACGCAGCGCCTGCTGGACACCGAGCGGCTGGTCCTGGCGAACGCCAATGCGGTGCTGGCCGCCCACGGCAAGCCGCCGCTGGGGCGGCTCCACGAGCTCTACACCGGCGACCGCCCGCTGCTGTGCACCTGGCCCGAGCTGGACCACTACGGGCGGCCCGAAAGCGCCGCGCAAGGCTGGTTCGGCCCAACCTTCCTCGCCGATGCCGACAAGGGCGAGCGCCCCGCCTGGCCCGCGGGCACCGGGCCGCGCGTGTTCGCCTACCTGAAGTCCGGCCACCCCGACCACGCCGCCTGGCTGCAGGCGCTGGTCGACAAGGGCTGCCGCGTGATCTGCTACCTGCCCGAGGTGGCGGCCGGCAAGCCGCCGCCGCTGCGCTCGCCGCTGCTGCACTACGCGGCCCGGCCGGTCAGCCTCGGCGCGGTGCTGCCCGACAGCGACCTGATCGTCTGCCACGCCGGCGAAGCCACCTTGGCCCAGGGCCTGCTGGCCGGCGTGCCCCTGCTGCTGCTGCCGATGCAGGCCGAGCAGGCGGTGATGGCGCGCGTGGCCGCGGCGCGCACCGGCGCGGCGATCAACGCGGCCGAGCTGCCCCGCCCGTTGCCGATGGCCGCCACGCTCGGCCGGCTGCTGGACGACGGACGGATGCGCGAGAACGCCGTCGCCTTCGCGGCGCGCTACCGCGGCTTCTCGCACGCCGGGCAAACGACGCGGATGGTGAACGAATTCGAGGCGCTGCTTTCGCGATCCTGAATTCATTTGTTCAAATATAGGTTCGTACGCTCCCCCGACGATCCATGAACCCGAACGATCCGCAGCAGCAACCCGACTTCCTGACCGAGATGCGCCAGGATCTGTCCGACTGGCGCCAGTGGCTGGCCCGCGCCGTCGTGCTGGTCTATGCGGTGACGGCGGGTCTCGCGGTCGTCGCGTTCACCTGGCTGTCCGAGCACGCGCTGGCCGGCTTCGACCTGCTGCGGCACTGGCAGCCGCTGGCGCCGCTGGTCTGGACGCCGGCCTGGACGGCGGGCATGGCCTGGCTGACCTTGCGCTGGTTTCCCGGCGCCTCGGGCTCGGGCATTCCGCAGGTGATGAGCGCGTTGAACACCGGCCTCGCGCCGGAGCAGCGCTCGCGCTTCGTCTCGTTGCGCCTGAGCGCGGCCAAGCTCCTGATGACGGCGGGTGGCCTGCTCGGCGGCCTGGCGATCGGCCGCGAGGGGCCGTCGGTGCAGATCGCGGCCGGCATCATGCACGACGCGCGGCGCTGGCTGCCGGCCCGCTCGGCCATCAACGAGCACGGCCTGCTGGTGGCCGGCGGCGCGGCCGGCATTGCCGCCGCCTTCAATGCGCCGCTGGCCGGCGTGATGTTTGCGATCGAGGAGTTGACGAACCGCATCGAGCAGCGCTCCAGCGGCCTGGTCATCGGGGCCATCGTGCTGGCCGGCCTGATGGCCGTGGCCGTGTTCGGCAACGCGTCCTACTTCGGCGTGATCCGCGTGTCCGCGCTGGACTGCGGCTTCCTGCTGCCGGGCCTGCTGGTGATCGTCGCCTGCGGTCTGCTCGGCGGCGGCTTCGCGCGGCTGCTGCACGCCAGCATCGTCGGCGGACGCGACCGCTTCAGCGCCCTGCGCGCGCGCCATCCGGTGCGCTTCGCCGCGGCCTGCGGCTTGGCCATCGCACTGCTGGGCCTGGCCAGCGGCGGCACCACCTTCGGCAGCGGCTACGACACCACGCGCAGCCTCGTCGAAGGCCAGAGCAGCACGCCGCTGCTGTACGTCACGCTGCGCATCGTCGCCACCTGGCTGGCCGTGTGGTCCGGCGTGCCGGGCGGCATCTTCGCGCCCTCGCTGGCGATCGGTGCCGGCCTCGGCCACGACATCGCGCTGCTGACGCATATGACCGGCTCGACGCCGCTGATCGCGCTGGGCATGGCCGGCTTCCTCGCCGCGGTGACGCAGGCGCCGATGACCTCCTTCATCATCGTCATGGAGATGGTGGACGGCCACCAGATGGTGCTGAGCCTGATGGCTGCCGCGCTGGGCGCGAGCCTGATCTCGCGCTGGATCTGCGTGCCGCTGTACGGTGCGCTGTCGCGCGCGCAGTTGCAGAAGCTGCAAACCCACGCACCGTGATCTGCTGCACGGATGGGGCCACGAACCCCTCGCTCCTCGGGGATGCCAGCTAGCGCCATCTCCAAAACAATGGTTTCCATCGCAACCGGCATCGCTGCCAAGCCCTGGAAACCCGATGAAAAAGCTTCTCGCCGCCACCCTGCTCGCCACCCCGCTGCTGGCCCTGGCCGCCCCGGCCAATCTGCTCAGCAATGGCAGTTTCGATGGCGACAGCGTCGGCGCCGACTCCTGGATCACCAGCATGAGCCCGCAGGGCTGGAGCACCGCCAGCGCCGGCCTCGAACTGCGCAACAACGTCGTCGGCACCGCCTTCGACGGCAACAACTTCGCCGAACTCGACACCGCCGGCAACAGCTTGATCAGCCAGACCGTCGGCACCGTGATCGGCCAGTGGTACACGCTGAGCTTCGAATACTCCAACCGCGCCGGCACCGATGTGTCGACCAACGGCCTGGCCTGGAGCTTCGGCAATGTCAGCGGTGTCGCGCCGACCCTGGCCCAGAACACCAGCGGCGACAACCAGTGGAACCTGTTCACCACCACTTTCCAGGCCACCGCCACGCAGACCACGCTGAAGCTCTGGGCCACCGGCACCAGCGACGGCCTGGGCAGCTCGCTGGACGCCGTCTCGCTGACGAGCGTCTCGGCCGTGCCTGAACCGCAGAGCTACGCCATGCTGGGCGCCGGCCTGCTGGTCGTGGCCGCGATGAAGCGCCGCCGCCAGCCGCGCTGATTCGTCAACCGAGATTCATCAGCCGAGGTAACGCGCCTCCAGATGGGCGCGGAAATGCGCCGGGTTCAGCGAGTTTTCACCGCTGGCCCGGCGCGCCAGTTCCGGCGTCTCCCAGCGGCTGCCCTGGCTCCAGATCCGGTCCTTCAGCCAGCCGAACACCGGGGCCAGATTGCCGGCGGCGATCTGCGCGTCGAGCGCCGGGTTCTCGCGCCGCATCGCGGCGAACCATTGCGCCGCGTACATCGCACCCAGCGTGTAGCAGGGGAAGTAGCCGATCAGGCCGGCGCCCCAGTGGACGTCCTGCATGCAACCGTCCTTGTAGTTGCCGCGCGTGTCCAGGCCCAGCAGGGCCATCATCTTCTCGTCCCACAGCGCGGGGATGTCCTCGCATTCGATCTGGCCCTCGATCAGCGCGCGCTCGATCTCGTAGCGCAGGATCACGTGGGCGGGGTAGGTGACCTCGTCGGCGTCCACGCGGATCAGGCCCGGCTGCACGCGGGTCAGCAGGCGATGGACGTTGGCCGGCTCGAAGGCGGGCTGCATGCCGAAGTGCCGCACCAGCAGCGGCTGCAACAGCGGGGCGAAGGCCGGGTGGCTGCCCAGCTGCATCTCGAAGCTGAGGCTCTGGCTCTCGTGCAGGCCCATCGAGCGGGCGCGCGCCATCGGCTGGCCCAGCCACTCGCGTGGCAGGTTCTGCTCGTAGCGGCCGTGGCCGGTCTCGTGGATCACGCCCATCAGCGCGGGCAAGAAGCTGTCCTCGCGGTAGCGCGTGGTCATGCGCACGTCCTCGGGCACGCCGCCGCAGAAGGGGTGCGCGCTCTCGTCCATGCGGCCAGCCTCGAAGTCGAAGCCCAGCAGGCGCATCGCATCGGTGCCCAGCGCCTGCTGCGCGGACTTCGCGAACGGGCCCTGCGGCTCCAGCACCGTCTCGCCGGCCTGCTTCTGCTGCACGCGGCGGATCAGATCCGGCAGCCACTGGCGCAGGTCGCCGAACACGCGGTCGACCTCGGCGGAGCGCATGCCGGGCTCGTAGCGGTCCATCAGCGCGTCGTAGGGCGACAGGCCCGAGCCCTCGGCCAGGCAGTGCGCCTCCTCGCGCGCCAGGCGCACGACCTCGCGCAGGTTCTCCAGGTAGCCGGCCCAGTCGTTGGCCGGACGCTGGCGGCGCCAGGCCTGCTCGCAGCGCGCGTTGGCCAAGGTACGGGCCTCGACCAGCGCTTGGGGCAGCGCGTTCGACGCATTCCAGGCGCGCTGCATCTCGCGCAGGTTGGCGCGCTCGTCCTCGGCCAGTGATTCGGCCGCGGCGGCAGCGAGCTGCGTCTTCAGCGCCGGGTCGGTGATCAGCTCGTGCAGCAGGCCGTCCATCTCGGCCAGCGCCTGCGAGCGCGCCTCGCCGCCCTTGGGTGGCATCAGCGCGGCTTCGTCCCAGCTGGCGATGTCGCGCAGGTGCGAGAGGCGGTGCAGGCGGTTCCAGGTGCGCGCGAGCGCGGCGTAGGCAGGCGTTGCGTTTGTCATGCGCGGCATTGTGGACCCGGCCCGCGCAGGCTGACGGAAGTCAGAACACCCAGAGCAGGCCCGCGGTCATCGCCACGTAGCGCAGGAACTTGCCGATCGCCATGTAGGCGACGCAGGGCCAGAACGGCAAGCGCAGCCAGCCCGCCACCGCGCACAGCGGATCGCCCACCAGCGGCAGCCAGGAGAGCAGGCAGGCCTTCGCCCCGAAGCGCTGCAGCCAAGCCAGCGCCCGCGCGTTGGGCGGCTTGTGATGCGTAGCGTGCTCGTAGGCGCGCTCCACGCCGTAGCCCATCCACCAGCTGATCGCGCCGCCGATCGTGTTGCCGGCGGTGGCCACGAACACGGCCGGCCAGAACAGCTCGGGGTTGGCCTTCACCAGCAGCAGCACCATCGGCTCCGAGCCCAGCGGCAGCAGCGTGGCCGACACCAGGGCCACCACGAACAGGCTGGAGAGGCCCACCTGCGGCAGCGCCAAGGCCGCCATCAGGCTCTGGATCATCGAGCTCAACCACGCTTCCATCGGAACATCATAGACATCGCTAGCTGACGCGATGCGCAGGTATACTTCTGCCTCTTTTTTGAGCACGCACTTCGCTCTCGCTCTCCTCTGCGCTCCCCCTCGCTTCCATGCCCTCGCCCGTCCGAATCGGCCCCTACCTGCTGCCGAACCCGCTGTTCGTCGCACCGATGGCCGGCGTCACCGATCGCCCGTTCCGGCAGCTGTGCCGGCGCCTGGGCGCGGGCTATGCGGTCAGCGAGATGGTGACCTCGCGCAAGGATCTCTGGCACAGCCTGAAGACCTCGCGCCGAGCCAACCACGAGGGCGAGCCGGGCCCGATCGCCGTGCAGATCGCCGGCACCGATGCGCAGATGATGGCCGAGGCCACGACCTACAACATCGAGCGCGGCGCGCAGATCATCGACATCAACATGGGCTGCCCGGCCAAGAAGGTCTGCAACAAGTGGGCGGGCTCGGCGCTGATGCAGGACGAGCCGCTGGCGATCGAGATCGTCTCCGCCGTCGTCGAGGCGGCCGGCAATGTGCCGGTGACCCTGAAGATGCGCACCGGCTGGTGCGAGACCGAGAAGAACGCCGTGCGCCTGGCACGCGCTGCGCAGGACGCCGGCGTGGCCATGGTCACCGTGCACGGCCGCACGCGCGAGCAGGGCTACAAGGGCAGTGCCGAGTACGACACCATCGCCGCGGTGAAGGCCGCGCTGGCCATTCCCGTGGTGGCCAATGGTGACATCGACTCGCCGCGCAAGGCCCGCGAGGTGCTGGCGCGCACCGGCGCCGATGCCGTGATGATCGGCCGCGCCGCGCAGGGCCGGCCGTGGATCTTCCGCGAGATCGCGCACTACCTCGCCACCGGCGAGGACCTGCCCGCCCCCAGCGTGCGCGAGGCGCGCGACTGGCTGGTCGAGCACCTGCACGACCACTACAGCCTCTACGGCGAGCTGACCGGCATGCGCAGCGCGCGCAAGCACATCGGCTGGGCCGTGCGCGGCCTGCCGGGCGGCGAGGCCTTCCGCCAGCGCATGAACCTGCTGGAGAGCACGCAGGACCAGGTCCGCGCGCTGACCGGCTGGTTCGACGCGCTGGCCGACCAGCATGAGCGGCTGCCGGTGGCGGCCGCCAACGACGACGAACTCATCGAACAAGAAGAACAGGCATGACACCGAAACCGATCGACCAATGCGTTCGCGAGAACCTCGAGGTCTACTTCCGCGACCTCGACGGCGAAGACCCCCATTCGATGCACGAGATGCTGATCAGCACGGTCGAGAAGCCGCTGCTGGAAGTCGTGATGGCCAAGGCCCAGGGCAACCAGAGCAAGGCTGCCGAATGGCTGGGCATCAACCGCAACACGCTGCGCCGCAAGCTGACCGAACACAAACTGCTCTAACGCCATGACTCAACTGACCGCACTCATCTCCGTCTCAGACAAGACCGGCATCGTCGAATTCGCCCAGGCACTGCACGCGCTGAAGGTGCGCCTGCTGTCCACCGGCGGCACGGCCAAGCTGCTGGCCGATGCCGGCCTGCCGGTCACCGAGGTGGCCGAGCACACCGGCTTCCCGGAGATGCTGGACGGCCGCGTCAAGACGCTGCACCCGAAGATCCATGGCGGCCTGCTGGCCCGCCGCGACCTGCCGGAGCACGTCGCCGCGATCGACAAGCACGGCATCGACACGATCGACATCCTGGCCGTCAACCTCTACCCCTTCGAAGCCACCGTCGCCAAGCCCGGCTGCACGCTGGAAGACGCGATCGAGAACATCGACATCGGCGGCCCGGCGATGGTCCGCAGCGCAGCCAAGAACTGGAAGGACGTGACGGTGCTGACCGACGCGTCGCAGTACGCCCAGGTGCTGGAAGAGCTGAAGACCGCCGGCAAGACCAGCGACAAGACACGCTTCGCCTGCTCGGTCGCCGCCTTCAACCGCATCGCCCAGTACGACGCCGCTATCAGCAACTACCTGAGCGCGATCAACGAGGACGGCACGCACAACGCCTTCCCCGCGCAGATGAACAGCAGCTTCGTCAAGGTGCAAGACCTGCGCTACGGCGAGAACTCGCACCAGAGCGCCGCGCTGTACCGCGACCTGTTCCCCGCCCCCGGCTCGCTCGTCACCGGCAAGCAGCTGCAGGGCAAGGAGCTGAGCTACAACAACATCGCCGATGCCGATGCGGCCTGGGAGTGCGTGAAGAGCTTCGACGTGCCGGCCTGCGTGATCGTCAAGCATGCGAACCCCTGCGGCGTGGCCGTCGGCGTCGATGCCGCGGAGAGCTATGCCAAGGCCTTCAAGACCGATCCGACCAGCGCCTTCGGCGGCATCATTGCCTTCAACCGCGTGGTGGACAAGGCAGCGGCCGAGCTGGTCGTCAAGCAGTTCGTCGAGGTGCTGATGGCACCGGGCTTCACGGCCGAGGCGCTGGCGATCTTCGCGCCCAAGGTCAATGTGCGCCTGATGCAGATCGACCTGCCGGCAGGTGGAACGACGCCGTGGCAGCAGGGCCGCAACGCGCAGGACAGCAAGCGCGTCGGCTCCGGCATCCTGATCCAGAGCGCCGACAACCACTTCCTCAAGCGCGAGGACCTGAAGATCGTCACCAAGCTGCAGCCCACCGCCCAGCAGCTCGATGACCTGATGTTCGCCTGGACCGTGGCGCAGTACGTCAAGAGCAATGCCATCGTCTTCTGCGCGAACGGCATGACGATGGGCGTGGGCGCCGGCCAGATGAGCCGCCTCGACTCCGCCCGCATCGCCAGCATCAAGGCCGAGCACGCCAGCCTGTCGCTGAAGGGCACGGCCGTCGCCAGCGACGCCTTCTTCCCGTTCCGCGACGGCCTCGACGTGCTGGCCGATGCCGGCGCCACCAGCGTGATCCAGCCGGGCGGCTCGATGCGCGACGACGAAGTCATCAAGGCCGCCGACGAGCGCGGCATCGCGATGGTCCTCACGGGCGTCCGTCACTTCCGACACTGATAATCGCGGCATGTCCTATGCCGCCGACGCGACGGGTCTCGTCCTCGCCAGCCTTGCGCGCCTGATCACCGGCGCGCAAGGTCACTGGAAGGGTTGCCCGCCCACCGCGCAGCAGCGCATCTACTTCGCCAATCACCAGAGCCATTTCGACTGGGTCCTGATCTGGGCCGCGCTGCCGCGCGAACTGCGCGTCACCACGCGCCCGATCGCGGCGCGCGACTACTGGACCAGCAGCAAGCTCAAGGGCTGGCTCACCGCGGCCGTGTTCAACGCGGTCTACGTCAGCCGCACCCGCACGACGCCCGATGAAGACCCGCTGGAGCCGCTGGTGGACGCGTTGGCGGGCGGCTACTCGCTGGTGATCTTTCCCGAGGGCACGCGCTCCAACAAGGGCGAGCCGCAGGCCTTCAAGGCCGGGCTCTACCACCTGGCGCAGCAGTTTCCCGAGGTCGAGCTGATCCCGACCTGGATCGACAACGTGCAGCGCGTGATGCCCAAGGGCGAGGTCGTGCCGGTGCCCATCCTGTGCACGGTGACCTTCGGCGAGCCGCTGAAGCTCGCGCCCGGCGAGGACAAGCGCGCCTTCCTCGACCGCGCCCGCCAGGCCGTGCTGGCGCAGCGCCCGATGACGGAGCCGGCATGAACACCGCGCCGATCATCAATTTCTTCCGCGGCCTCGCTGCGCTGAGCGCGAACCAGCAGGTGTCACTGTTGTTTGCGATCCTGTTCGGGCTGCTGGCCTTGATCAGCCTCGGCGGGCTGGTGTATTCGCTGAAGGACCGCGAACCCGACAAGCGCCGCGACGATAACTGGCGCCAGTTCAGCCGTGACCTGAGGGCCCTGTGGGTCGGCTCGATCATGTTCTGGGTCGCCTGGGTCTCGGGTCCGATCGGCTCGACCCTGCTGTTCGGCGTGTTCTCCTTCCTGATCCTGCGCGAGTTCATCACGCTGATGCACACGGTGCGTGCCGACCACCGCAGCCTGATCCTGGCCTTCTTCGTCGTGCTGCCGTTGCAGTACCTGCTGGTCGGCACGCGGCGCTTCGACCTGTTCAGCGTGCTGATCCCGGTCTACGGCTTCGTGGCGATCCCGGTGGCCTCGGCGCTGGCCGGCGACCCGAAGCGCTACCTGGAGCGCAACGCCAAGATCCAGTGGGGCATCATGGTCTGCGTCTACGGCCTGTCGCATGCGCCGGCCCTGCTGCTGCTGGACTTCAAGGGCTACGAGGGCCGCGGCGCCTTCCTGCTGTTCTTCCTGGTGATGGTGGTCGGCGTCGGCCAGATCGTGCAGGAGGTGGCGAGCCGCTCGGTGCGCAGCCGGCCGGTGGCGCGGCGGATCAGCCGCAGCTTCTCGCTGCGAGCCTGGTGGCTGGGCCTGCTGGCCGCGGCAATCACGGGCATGCTGCTGTACTGGATCACGCCGTTCAAGGTCGGCCAGGCGCTGGTGATGGCCGTGGTTGCCGCCGGTGCCGGCACCTTGGGCGGGCTGGTGATGAAGGCGCTCAAGCGGGACGCCGGCGTGATCTACTGGGGCAACCGCAGCTCGATCACCGGCGCGATCGGCCTGCTGGATCGCGCGGCCGTCATGTGCTTCGCTGCGCCCGTGTTCTTCCACTCCGTCCGCTGGTATTTCAAGGTGAATCTCTGATGCGCATCCTCGGCATCGATCCCGGTCTGCAGACGACGGGCTTCGGCGTCATCGACGCCGACGGCCCGCGGATGAGCTACGTCGCCAGCGGCACGATCCGCACCTCCGGCGGCGAGGGTCGCGCCGAGATCGGCGACCTGCCCGGCCGGCTGAAGATCCTGTTCGACGGCATCCGCGAGGTGACGGCGCGCTACCAGCCGCAGTGCGCGGCGGTGGAGATCGTGTTCGTCAACGTGAACCCGCAATCGACCTTGCTGCTGGGCCAGGCCCGCGGCGCGGCACTCACCGCGCTGGTCTCCTGCGACCTGGCCGTGTCCGAGTACACCGCCCTGCAGATGAAGAAGGCCATCGTCGGCCACGGCCACGCGAAGAAGGAGCAGGTGCAGGCGATGGTGCAACGCCTGCTCTCGCTGCCCGGCCTGCCGGGCAAGGACGCGGCCGATGCGCTGGGCCTGGCCGTCATGCACGCCCATGCGCGCGTATCCTTCGAAGCGATGAGCCGCTCGACGACGCTGCAGCGCAAGCAGCACGCCCAGTTCCGCGGCGGCCGCACCTACTGAGGAGCACCCACCATGTTCGGCATTTCCGACTACGGCGCCTTCGTGGCCGCCGTCATCGTCTTCCTGCTGATTCCCGGCCCGGGCAACCTGGCGCTGATCTCGTCAACCGGCAAGGGCGGCATCAAGGGCGGCCTCGCTGCCACGCTGGGATTGATCGCCGGTGATCAGGTGCTGATGTGGACCGCCGTCGCCGGCGTGGCGGCGCTGCTGGCGGCCTATCCCACCGCCTTCGCGGCGGTGCAGTGGCTCGGTGCCGGCTATCTCGCCTGGCTGGGCCTGCGGATGCTGTTCGCCAAGCCCGGCGACGCGCCGGTGCTGGTGATCAAGCCGCGCCACTACTTCAAGCAGGCCTTGGTGATCACGCTGCTGAATCCGAAGGCCATCGTGTTCTACATGGCCTTCTTCCCGCTGTTCGTGGACCCGGCCCGGCACCCGGGCCTGTCCACGTTCGCGGCCATGGCGGCGACGATCGCCGCGCTGACCTTCGCCTACGGCCTGATCGTCACCCTGCTGACGCACCGGCTGGCCGAGCGACTCAAGCAGAACCCGCGGATCACGCGGGTGCTGGAGAAGATCGCCGGCACGATGCTGATCGGCTTCGGGCTCAAGCTCGCTCTGTCCCGCTGATCGCGCGGTACGCACCCGCGCCCAGCACCGCGCCGACGATCGGCGCCACCCAGAACAGCCACAGCTGCTCGATCGCCCAGCCGCCAGCGAAGAAGGCCACGCCGGTGCTGCGCGCCGGATTCACCGAGGTGTTGGTGACCGGGATGCTGATCAGGTGGATCAGGGTCAGCGCCAGGCCAATGGCGATCGGCGCGAAGCCGGCCGGCGCGCGCTTGTCGGTGGCGCCCATGATCACGATCAGGAAGAAGGCGGTCATCACGACCTCGCAGACGGCCGCAGCCAGCATCGAGTAGCCGCCCGGCGAGTGTTCGCCGTAGCCGTTCGAGGCGAAGCCTGCCGTCACGTCGAAGCCGGCCTTGCCGCTGGCGATCAGCAGCAGCACGGCACCTGCCGCGAGGCCACCCAGCACCTGCGCGACGATGTAGGGCAGCAACTGGCTGCCGGGGAAGCGGCCGCCGACCCACAGGCCTACCGAGACGGCGGGGTTCAGATGGCAGCCCGAGATGTGGCCGATCGCGAAGGCCATCGTCAGCACCGTCAGGCCGAAGGCCAGCGATACACCCAGCAGGCCGATGCCCACATGGGGAAAGGCCGCCGCCAGCACCGCGCTGCCGCAGCCGCCCAACACGAGCCAAAAAGTGCCCAGAAATTCCGCACCGTACTTCTGCATGAGCTGCTTTCTTCGAGAGAGTGAAAAGGAGAGGCGATGCTAGGGACGGACGAACCCTGATCCGACTTCAAGTTAGGGGCAAGACTTGGCGCCGAACAAAGCAAACGGGGGAGGCTCTTTCGAGCCTCCCCCGTCAGGGGTTTCAGCGGGTGAACTTATTCAGCCAGCGTTTCAGCCTTCTTCGCGGCTTGCTTTTCGGCGAAGCGCTGCATCGCGGTCGGGTCTTCGCTGTTGATCGCAGCGAACTCACCGCTCTTTTGCGCTTCGCGCAACTCGGCCACGACTTGGGCGCGGGTCTTGCCTTGTGCGGCCGGTGCAGCGGCCACGTCACGTGCATTCGCTTGAGCGGCCGGGGCGCGGAGGAAGAAGCTCGGCTGGTCGCTGTTCAGCGCGGCCAGGTCACCGTTGGCGCGGGCGGCGGCCAATTCGGCCACGACTTCGGCGCGGGTCTTGCCGGTATCGGCGGAAGCGGCATCGGCGAACACGACGCCGGCGGACAGCAGGGCAGCAGCAAAAATGGTCAGGGTCTTCATGATGGATTCCTTTGCGTGAGACTTTGGTTGTTTCGTGGTCCCGAGCCTGGCGTTTGTCAGCGCTTCGTCCATGGAATGAACTGTATAGACCGAGGCCTAGGGAAAACACTAGGCGGCGTCGAACTGAGCATTCAGGAATCGTCAACAGTGGACCTTGCCTCCATAGAATCGCCGCTCGCTCAAGGAACCCTCCCCCATGACCCTGACCCGGATGCTGGCCGGCTTCGTGCGCCGCCGCTGGCGCGCCTATGGCTCGGCCGCCGTGATGCTGGCCGCGATCGCGCTGCTGACGGTGTGGATTCCGCGCCAGGTCGGCCAGGTCGTCGATGGCCTGGCCGCCGGCAGGCTGCAAGGCCCGGCACTGCTGCAGCAACTGGCGCTGCTGGCCGGCGCGGGCCTGTCGATCTACCTGCTGCGCGTGGGCTGGCGGATGGCGCTGTTCGCCGCCTCGTACAGCCTGGGCCGCGAGCTGCGCACGCAGCTCTACGCGCGCCTCACGCTGCAAGGCCCCGCCTTCTTCCAGGCCCGCCGCACCGGCGACCTGATGGCCCTGGCCACCAACGACATCGATGCGATCGAGATGGCCGCCGGCGATGCGCTGCTGGCCGCCTTCGATGGCTCGCTGACCCTGCTGCTGGTGCTGGCGATGATGACCTTGGGCGTCGACTGGCGCCTGGGCCTGGCCGCGCTGCTGCCCTTCCCCTTGATGGCCTTCGCGTTCTGGAAGATCTCCGACCATGTGCACCTCGCCTGGCAGAGTTCGCTGGCGCGCTTCTCGGACATGAACCAGCATGTGCAGGAAGGCCTGGCCGGCGTGCGCACGGTCCGCGCGCTAGGGCTGGTGGAGCGCAATGCGCAGCAGTTCAGCGAACGGGCCGCCAGCGCGGCGGAGGCGAGCTTCCGCGCGCAGCGCTGGGAGGCGGCCTACGAGCCCGCCGTCGGCATGACCCTGGGCCTGGGCATGGCGATCGCGCTGGGCTTCGGTGGCTGGCTGGTGGCGCATTCGCAGCTGAGCATCGGCCAGCTGACCTCGTTCACGATGTACCTGGGCCAGCTGATCTGGCCGATGTTCGCAGCCGGCTGGGTACTGTCGCTGCTGGAGCGCGGCAAGGCAGCGTGGGAGCGGCTGTCGCCACTGCTCGACGCGCCGCTGACGCTGGAAGATCACGGCACGGCCACCCTGCCGGCGCGGCCCGCGATCCGCTTCGAAGGACTCGGCTTCGCCTACCCGGAGGCGGCGACGCCGGCCCTCAAGGCGCTGACGCTGGCCCTGCATCCCGGCCAGACCCTGGGCATCGTCGGGCCGACCGGCGCCGGCAAGTCCACCTTGCTGCGCCTGCTGCTGCGCCAGTTCGAGCCCAGCCAGGGTCAGGTCTTGATCGACGGCAGGCCCTTGCCCGAATTCGCGCTCGCCTCGCTGCGCACGGCGATCGCCTGGGTGCCGCAGGAGCCCTTCCTGTTCTCCGCCTCGGTGGCCGAGAACATCGCGCTGGCCCGGCCCGGGGCCAGCCGTGCGGAGATCGAGCAGGCGGCACGGCTGGCCGCCGTCGACGACGACATCCGCCGCCTGCCGCAGGGCTACGAGACCGAGGTCGGCGAGCGGGGCGTGACTTTGTCCGGCGGGCAACGGCAGCGGGTGGCGATCGCCCGCGCGCTGCTGTCCGAAGCGCCCATCCTGCTGCTGGACGACGCGCTGTCGGCCGTGGACACCGGCACCGAGACGCAGATCCTCGACCACCTGCGCGAGCTGCGCGCCGCGCGGACGGAGCGCAGCGTCGTCATCGTCAGCCACCGCCTCAGCGCGGTGATGGAGGCCGATCACATCGTCGTGCTGCGTGGCGGGTGCATCGTCGAGCAGGGCCGCCATGAGGAGCTCGTCGAGCAGGCTGGCTGGTACGCGCAGCAGTGGCGCTATCAACAACTGGAGGCCTCCATTGAAGCCCTCTGAAACGCGCCAGGAGGCCCGCCCCTGGGAGGCGATGGGCCTGCTGATGGAATCGGCCGCGCCCGAGCGGCCACGCCTCGTGCGCGGCTTCTTGTGGCTGTGCGCGGCCGCCGGCATGGAGGCGATGGGGCCCATCATCGGCAAGCACTACATCGACACCTACCTGCTGCCGCAGCACTTCGACGCACAGGCGATGGCGCTGCTGCTCGGCACCCTGCTGCTGTGCGGCTGGTCGGCCAGCTGGATCCGCTATGCGCAGCTGGCGCGCATGGCGGGCATCGCGCGGCGCTCGGTGCTGCGCCTGCGCGAGCGGGTCTATGCCCACGTGATGGGCCTGCCGATGGCCTTCTTCGACAAGACGATCACCGGCCAGTTGGTCAGCCGCGTGACCAACGACACCGAGGCGGTCAACATGCTGTACCGCCAGGTGCTGTACGTGATGCTGGACTCGGGCATCGTCGTGCTGGGCTCGATGACGGCGATGGCCTGGTTGGACTGGCGGCTGATGCTGATCGTCGCGCTGCTGGTGCCGGCGATGCTGGCCATCATCACGCTGTACCAGCGCTGGAGCGCACCGGCGGTGCAGTTGCAGCGCCAGCTGCGCAGCGACATCAATGCGCAGATGGCCGAGAGCATCGCCGGCATGGCTGTGCTGCAGGCGGCCGGCGCGGCACCGCGCTTCGGCGAGCGCTTCGGCCGCACGAACCAGGCGCACTTCCACTCGCGCCTGGCCGAGCTGCGTGCCAATGCCTGGCTGCTGCGGCCGGCGCTGGACCTGCTGAACGTGCTGCTGCTGGTGACGGTGATCTACGGCTTCGGCCGGCGCGACCTGTCGGGCCTGGAGATCGGCCTGCTGTATGCCTTCCTCAGCTACATCGCCCGCGTCGTCGAGCCGCTGATCCAGATCACGCTGCAGTTCGGGCAGCTGCAGCAGTCGATGGTGGCGGCCTCGCGCGTGCGCACGCTGCTTCAGGAGCAGGCGCCGGCGGACACCACGGCGTCGGGTGGCGAGGTCGCCGCGGGCCGCATCGACATCGAGGCGCTGGACTTCGGCTACGACCCGGCGCATCCGGTGCTGCACGGCCTGACCCTGGACATGCCCGCCGGCAGCTTCACCGGCATCGTCGGCCACACGGGCAGCGGCAAGTCCACGCTGATGTCCCTGCTGCTGCGCTTCTACACGGCGCAGCAGGGCCGCATCGCGATCGACGGCCGGCCGCTGGCGACGATCCCCGACGCCGCCTTCCGCGCCGCCGTGGGCCTGGTGCCGCAGGAGCCCTACCTGATGGCGGCCAGCGCGCGAGAGAACATCGCCATGGGCCGGGCGATCCCCGAGGAGCGCATCGTCGCCGCGGCGAAGGCCGCACGCATCGACGAGTTCCTGTCGGCCCTGCCACAGGGCTACGACACGCTGCTGGGCGAAGGCGGCGCACGGGTCTCGACGGGCCAGAAGCAGCTGATCGCGATGGCCCGGGCGCTGGCCGGCGAGCCGCGACTGCTGTTCCTCGACGAGGCCACGTCCAACATCGACAGCGCCACCGAGCGGGTGCTGAGCGAAGCGCTGCAGGCGCTGCGCGGCCGGGTCACGATCGTGGCCATCGCGCACCGCCTCTCGACCATCCGCGACGCGGACCAGATCGTCGTGCTGAACCACGGCCGCCTGGTCGAACGCGGCACGCATGCGGCGCTGATGGCGCACGAAGGCGGGCTCTACCAGCGCCTCGTCCAGCTTCAATCGCTTGAAGCAATAGACGAGTAAGCTCTGTGGCAAGCCCGGTGCCCGCTTTCGGCCGGGCGCAACGGTTGGGCCTGGCAGTCGGTGAAGCATTTCACGCTTGGGCAGTGCGCCAGGCACAAGTTCTTGCCCGGTTCCTGGGCCATCCCCTATAAGGGGGAGATAAGCGAGAAGCGCCTTCACTGGGCTGACTTGCAGGAGCCCCTGAGTGCGTCGAGTCGTCGAGAAATTCATCAATAACGCGGTGGTCCGGATCATGCCGGCCGCCGTGCTGGCCGTGGCCGCAATGGCCGGGATCTGGCATTTGAGCCGGTCCGACAGCCAGCACGGCACGACGCTGCCGCTGGAGGTCTGGGAAGACGCGACCCCCCAGGCCACGACGACGCCCGCCCAGGCCACCGAGAAGCTGGTGGCGATCGAGGAGCGCGCCAGCGTCGAGACGCACCTGTCCACCAACACGTTCTGGTTCGGCGGGCACGCGCTGGCGCCCGTGAAGAGCGCCGGCTGGCGGCTGGAACTGCCCTCCCGCCATGCGGTCAACCTGAGCTGCTGGGACCGCACGAACGGCCAGAGCCTCGGCTCGGTCGACCGGGATCATCCGGCCGACGGCATCATCGACACGGTCCGCGGCGGCTTCGCGCTCGCCTTCGACGGCACGCAGCGCGAGGCCGACTTCATCTGCCGCTCCGACTTCCGCGGCCCGGCCAAGATCTCCGCGCAGGTCTGGACGGCACCGGCTTTGGCGCGGGCGCAGGACGGCTTCCGGCGCACCGCGCTCACCTTGGAGGTGGGCCTGGGCGTGCTGGCCCTGTCGATCGCGCTGACGGCGGCGATCAACGGCAGCGGCATGTACTGGGCCTTCGTCGGCTGGATGTTCATCAGCCTGCGGATGGCGCTGTTGTCAGAGGGCTCGGACGGCCAGCTGTTCGGCCTCGTGCTGCCGGCGGAGGTGCTGACACCGATGCGGCAGTGGACGGTGTTCCTCTACATGATCAGCACCGCCAACGTGTTCAGCATGCTGTTCCGCAAGGAGCTCATCAGCGTGGGCAGCGGCTGGATGCTGAAGATGCACAAGCTGCTGTCGCTGGCGCTGCTGCCGCTGTGCGTGCTGCTGAGCTACGAGCAGATGCTGCCGATCGTCTGGGTCTGCTCGGCCGCGCTGATCGCGCTGTGGGTGCCCTATATGTACGTGTTCTTGAGCCGGTTGCGCTCGCGCCACGGCATCTGGTATGCGCTCTCGCTGATCGTCACGCTGGCCGGCTCCTTGAGCGAGGTGCTGGCTGCCTCGCTGGGCCACCGCGCGCTGCTGGCCGGGCTGAACAGCGTGACCGCGGCGATCGCCTCGGCGCTGCTGGCCACCGCCGCCGTGGCCGAGCACATGCGCGCCGACCGGATGGAGCGAGAGCAGGCCCAGCGCACGCTGAAGGCCGCCTACGACGACTCGCCGATCGGCCTGTTCACCGTGCGCGACGGCGAGCACATCGTCCGCGCCAACCCCGCCTTCAAGGCGATGCTGGAGCTGCCCGAGAACATCGAGGGCCTGCGCTTGGCCGATGCCTTCGGCGACGATGTCGTCGGCGAATTCCTGATGCTGCACGCGTTGGCCGCGCCGGCTTCGCTGGACCTGCAGGCCCGGCCGCTGGCACTGCGCAGCTTGCGACCGCAGGTGGCGGTGGAAGATTCCGACTGCTGGTTCGCCATCAAGGCCTCCACGGCCGATGGCCGCGTGTTCGAAGGTTCGCTGCAGGACATCACCGAGCGCGTGCGCGCGACCTCGCGGCTGGAGTTCCTGGTCAACCACGATCCGCTGACCGACTGCCTGAACTTGCGCGGCCTGTCGCGCAAGTTCGAGCGCTCGCAGCGCCCGCCGAAGACGCTGGCCTATTTCGACCTCGACCGCTTCAAGCTGATCAACGACCTGTACGGCCACGCCGCCGGCGACGCGGTGCTCAAGCAGGCCTGCGAGCGGATCCGCAGCCAGATGGGCCCGCGCGACCTGCTGGCACGCGTGGGTGGCGACGAGTTCGTCGTCGCCTTCCCCTACGCCTCGATCGCCGAGGCTTCGCAGCGCTGCGAGAACATCTGCGCGCTGATTGCCGCCGCGCCGTTCCAGATCGAGCAGCACCGCTTCACGCTGAGCATCTCCGGCGGTCTGGTGGCGGCGGAGAGCCTCGGCGACGCGTCGGCGCTGAAGGAGATCGTGTCGTCGGCGGATACCTTGTGCCGTATGGCCAAGAAGCGGCCGACTCAGCGCCTCGTCGTGATGGAGGGGGGCGACACCTTCTTCAAGCATCACAAGGAAGAGTTGGCGCTGATCGACTGCCTGGAGCGCGGCGAGACGCCGACCGGCCTGTTCCTGATGATGCAGCCGGAGCTGTCGATCAACGCGCCCTACGAGTCGCTGAACTTCGAGGTGCTGCTGCGCATGCGCAAGCCCAACGGCGAGCTGATCCCGGCGCAGGTGATCATCGAGGCGGCCGAGGCGCACGGCAAGACGGCCATCATCGACCGCTGGGTCGTCGCGACGACGATCGCCTGGATCGAGGCCCATGCCCCGCGCCTGACCCGCACGCAGTTCATCGGCGTCAACCTCTCGGGCAGTTCGCTGAACGACGAGTCCTTCGTCGAGGAACTGTTCAAGCTGTTCGAGTACCACAAGGACGCGGTCGCGCGCATCTGCATCGAGATCACCGAGACGGTGGCGCTGACCGACATGCTGCACATGCAGCGCTTCATCGCCCGCGCGCGGGATCTCGGCGTCAAGGTGGCGCTGGACGACTTCGGCGCCGGCTACTCCTCGTTCGGCTACCTGAAGGGCCTCAGCGTCGACGCGCTGAAGCTGGACGGCTCGCTGGTCCGCGACGCGGCCAGCAACCCGGCCGGCATGGCGATCCTGTCGGCACTCGGCGGCCTGGTGCGCAGCCTGGGCATGAAGTCGATCGGCGAGTATGCGGAGAACCTGCCCGCACTCCGCGCGCTGGTGGCTGCCGGCGTGGACTACGCGCAGGGCTACGCGATCAGCCGGCCGGTGATGCCGGAGCGAATCCTGGCCGCCTCATCGGCGGTGGACTTCATCGAGGACGCGGACGTGCTGGCCTTCGTCAAGCAGTTGCAGACCGGCGATCAGGCCAGCCTGCCGCTGCAGAACGAGCAGCGCACAGCGCCGGGCCTCGCACCGGCTTCACTGCTTCATTGAAGACTCAAGCCGCGGCAGCCGTCGGCATGGGTACCGACAGGAACTGGTAGTTCAGGCTGTTGTTCGCAGCCAAGGTCAGGTGCGGATGTGCGGCAGGGGCCATCGGCACGGCGACGCGCTTCGACTGCTCCAGGTCTTCCAGCGATTTGGCGCCGCTCAGGTCGATGTCGGCATGCTCGGTCAGGAAGAAGAAGCCGTACAGCGCATGGCCTGCACGCATCCACGAGGGCTCGACCGAGGCGGTCGCCAGGCTCATCGCCCGGTGCGGCAGGTTGCCGACGTGGGCCATCGGCGTGTAGCGGCCCGCCTCGCCGACGTCGCTGAACAGCAGCGCGTCGTAGAGCCGGTCCACCGGCCGGCGACCGACGGCCAGCATCCAGTCGATCTGCTGCTCGGCGCAGTAGAAGTAGAAGGCCTTGAACAGCGCGCTGCGCACCAGCGAGGACGCCGTGCTGCTCTTGATGCACAGGCGCGTGGCCTCCGCCATCCGGCTGCCCTCGTAGCGCGAGGACAGGTCGACCGAGGCCTCAAGCGGCAACGGCTTCAGCACGTTCGAGTGGATGCGCAGCGTGCCCAGCAGGCTGCCGTCCAGCTTGGAGGTGGCCACCAGCACTTCGCAGCCCGCCTCGAAATCGGCCGGCTCCGCCTGCGCGAGGCGCTCGCCCAGCTCGGGCAGATGACGTCCGTAAGAGGCGGTGCGGAGCCGGGCCACAGAGTCCATGTCGGCCCGCGTTGCGACGCTGATACGGAAGGGCAGGCGATTGTGCAGTTTCGCGGCGGTCTCTTCGTCCAGCTCGCTCTGCGTTCCCAACAGATTCATTGGATTCCTCGTTGTTAGCGGTGGCTATGTAACGAGGTGTGAGTCTATGGATCCAGTCTGTGTACGAATTCCAGAAATAGGCGGGATACAACGAGCAGATCCCCGTTTAGGGGATCACAGAATCATCACGACTCTTTCAAGGATCAGGATCGCGAAGAAGGCCAGGCCGGCCATCACGGTCCAGCGCAGCACCAGGATGCCGCGCTGGCGCCAGACCTGCTGGCGCGTGCCGATGTAGAGCGCAAAGCAGACCAGGGCGGCCGCGACGAGCAGGGCCAATGCCAGGCGGAAGATCATGCGGCGCTCACCAGGCCGGGGCCAGTTCGGCGAAGCCGGCCGGCGCGGCGCGTTCGTCGTCGAAGCTGACGAGCTCATAGGCCTCGGGGTCGGCCAGCAGCGCGCGCAGCAGCTTGTTGTTCAGTGCATGACCGCCCTTGAAGGAGGTGTAGGCGGCCAGCAGCGGGTGGCCGATCACCTGCATGTCGCCGATCGCATCGAGGATCTTGTGCTTGACGAACTCATCGTCGTAGCGAAGCCCTTCGGCATTGAGCACCTTGTAGTCGTCGACGACGATGGCGTTGTCCATCGAGCCGCCGAGGGTCAGGCCGCGCGAGCGCATCAGGTCGATGTCGCTGGCCATGCCGAAGGTGCGGGCGCGGGCGATTTCGCGCTTGTACTGGCCGCTGCCCATGTCGAACACGTACTGCTGGCCGGTGGCCGAGACGGCGGGGTTGTCGAACTCGATCTGGAAGCTCAAGGTATAGCCGTGCAGCGGCTCCAGCTTCGCCCACATCAGCCGCTTGCCCTCGCCCTGGCGCACCTCGACCGGCTTCTTCACGCGCAAAAACTTCTTCGGCGCATCCTGAAGCTCGATGCCGGCGCTCTGCAGCAGGTAGACGAAGCTGGCGGCCGAGCCGTCGAGGATGGGCACTTCGTCGGCGCTGATGTCGACGACCACGTTGTCCAGGCCCAGGCCCGCGCAGGCGGACAGCAGGTGTTCGATGGTCTGCACCTTCGGGCCGTTCGGATCGCCGCCGGGGCTGACGGTGGTCGCCATCCGCGTGTCGCAGACCGTGTCGGCGCGCACGGGGATGTCCACCGGCTGGCTGAGATCCACGCGGCGAAACACGATGCCCGTATCGGGCGGTGCCGGGCGCAGCGTCAACTCGACCTTCTGCCCGCTGTGGATGCCGACCCCGACCGCGCGGGTGATGGACTTGAGAGTGCGCTGCTTGACCATGGCGCAATTGTCCGCGAAGACCTGAGGCCCTTGCTTGTGCCCGCCTTCAGCAAGTCGGATCAAGTAGGCGTTGGTACCTTGCGCTTCACCGGCAGGCGCAGGCTCATCCGCGTGCCATGGCCCAGGCGGCTCTCGATATTGAGGTGCCCACCCAGGCGCTGGGCGCGCTTCTGCTGGCTCTTCAGGCCGCGGCCGCGTTGCGCGGTCTGGAGGTCGAAGCCGTCGCCGTCGTCCTCGACACGGATCTCCACATAGCTGCCGTAGTGCCGCGTGACGATGCGCACGCGGCGGGCGTTCGCATGCTTGAGCACATTGGTCAGCGCCTCCTGCATCAGGCGCAGCGCCTGCAGGGCGTCGGGCGGCTCCAGCCATGACAGCAGCGGCAGGTCCTGCACGTCCCAGACCAGCTCGAGCCCGCCGGCCTGCAGTCGCCGGCCGAGCCGGTAGCGCATCGTCGCCAGCAGCGCGACCAGGTCGTGCCCCACCGGTTCCAGCGAATCGATCACCAGCCGCAGGTCGTCCACGCACTCGCGGAGCACCTCGACGACCTTGTCCTGGTCCAGGCTGCCCTGCTCCACCGCCACCATCGCCGACAGCAGCGCCGAGCCGAGCCCGTCGTGCATGTCCTGCATCAGGCGCTGTCGCTCCGTCACCAGTGCCTGTTGCCGCTCGGTATCGCGCAGCCGGTCGTGCTGGGCCTGCAGCCGCTGGCATTGCTGGTCGAGCCGCTCGGTCAATTCGGCATTCAGGCGCTCGACGTCCGCATGGGCGCCCAGGTAGCGCCGTTGCAGCGCGTACAGGAAGCAGGCCGCGACGATCAGCGCGGCGAAGGGCATCAGGTAGAGGTGTTCGGCGCCGATCCAGCCGGCCAGCATCAGCAGGTCGTGAGCACCCAGCAGCAGCGCGCCGAACAGGCCCAGACCGATCACGCGAAGCTCGCGGCCGCCCTCGCGCAACGCGATCCCGCCGACGTAGACGATGCCGACCAGCGCGACGACCAGGTCCATGCCCTGCTGCAGCAGCACGGTGTCCACCCAGTGCAGCCACAGCGGCATCGTCAGCACGCTGCCGGCGAGCACGAACAGCACCATCGCCCGCTCGAAACGAAGATGCGGCCGTGGCGAAAAGCGCAGCGTGAACATGCAGCACAGCAGCATCAGCCAGCACATCGACGCATGCGCCGCCCACCAGAACCACTCCATGCCCTGCGGCGTCTGCGGCAGGTCGAGATAGCCATGGAGGTCGCGCAGCGCCCAGGCCGCGGCCAGCAGCGAGAAGATCAGGAAGGGCGTGTCGCCGCGCCGGCGCAGCCACAGCCAGAAGGCGAAGAGGCCCAGCACCGCCAGCGCCAGGCTGGTGGCCAGCGGCGCACCTTCCTGCAGCGCCCAGCGCTGCCGGTAGCGCGGCTCGAGATCCTCGCGCGCGCCGATCCAGGCGCTGGACACGGCGTGGAAGCCGTCCGCCAGCACCGGCGCCGCGATCACGATCTCGATCGCCCCGCTCGGCTGGGCCGGCTGCCGCGCGGTCAGCGCCGCGGGCAGCACCACCCACAGCGGACGTGTCCATTGATCGCGGTCCTCGGCCTGGTTGTCGAAGGCGGGGCGCCAGCCCTGCTCCGTGCGGATCAGCACGGCCGCGGCCGTCGTCACCATACGCGGCATATAGAGCGCGACGCTGTCGGGCCACCGGCCTTCGGGCGGTGCGTAGCGCAGCCGGTACCAGCGCATCTGCAGGTGTTCATCGTCCGGCTGACCGCCGGCCGCGGAACGCGGCTGCACGTCCGGCAGGCGGACGGACTGCCAGTCGGCCTCATCGCTTGGCGGCTGCAGCCGCTTCGGCACGCTGTTGGGAAAGGGGACCGGGCCTGCGCCGTCCATCGAGCGCAGCGCGGCCCACCAAGCGTTCAGGTCTGCGCGGGTCCAATCGCTTGTGATCAGTTGCGCAACCCGTTCCTGCTCGACCTCGCCGCTCGGCGGGGCATCGGGCACCAGGAGGTTCTGCGACCAGGCCGGAAGCAGCAGCGCCAGGAGCGCAAAAGCGGCGATGAAGGCAAGGCCCAGCAGGCCACGGCTCTTCGTCAAGCCGGATGGAAACGGGGCGGGCGGCATGCGATGGATCGTCTTTGTTCGTCGTCAGCGCAGCGGCCGCATGACAGGCTTCAGTCAGCATGCCACAGCAATCCGGGACAACAAGCGACAAAGCCCGGCGCTCACGCACCGGGCTTTGATGACGCGACATTTTGCCGGCCAAGTCCCCTGAACGAGGGGCCCCTATTAGCCGATCAACTGGCCGATCAATTAGCCGACCGACCGGTCGATCAGTCCGCCTGCTTGCGCAGGAAAGCCGGGATCTCGATCTCGTCCATGCCGTTCGAGGACAGCGCCTCGACCTTGGCCGCGGCCGTGCGGCCGTGGCGCCAGACGCTGGGCACCGCCATGCCGGCGAACTCGTTGCCGCTGGCGTGACCCATGGCCGGCGCCGCCGGCGCACCGCCACCCACGCTGACCGACTGCGTCAGCACCGGCATGTTGTCGGTGCCGGTGCGCAGATGCTGCTGGGCCGGCTGCTGCACGACCGACAGCGGTGCCTGCTGGCGGGCGCGCTGCGAGGACAGGCCGGTGGCGATCACCGTGACGCGCAGCTGGTCGCCCAGCGATTCGTCGTAGGCGGTGCCGTAGATGATGTGCGCGTCGTCGGCGGCATAGCGCTTGACGGCATTCATCGCGTTGCGGCTCTCGGCCAGCTTGAAGGTGTTGCGGTTCGCCGCGATCAGCACCAGCACGCCGCGCGCGCCGGACAGGTCGATCCCTTCCAGCAGCGGGCAGGCGACGGCCGCCTCGGCAGCCTTGGTCGCGCGGTCCGGGCCGCTGGCGATGGCCGTGCCCATCATGGCCTTGCCGGGTTCGCTCATCACCGTCTTCACGTCTTCGAAGTCGACGTTGACGAGGCCGGGCATGTGGATGATGTCCGAGATGCCGCCGACGGCGTTCTTCAGCACGTCGTTCGCATGACCGAAGGCCTGGTCCTGCGTGACATCGTCGCCCAGCACGTCGAGCAGCTTGTCGTTCAGGATCACGATCAGCGAGTCGACATTGGCTTCCAGCTCGGCCAGGCCGGCGTCGGCCGCCTTCGAGCGACGGTTGCCTTCAAACTCGAAGGGCTTGGTCACGACGCCGACGGTCAGGATGCCCATTTCCTTGGCGACGCGTGCGATCACCGGCGCCGCGCCGGTACCGGTGCCGCCGCCCATGCCGGCGGTGATGAACAGCATGTGCGCGCCCTGGATGGACTCGCGGATGCGGCCTTCCGCTTCCTCGGCCGCCGCCTTGCCCATTTCGGGCTTGGCGCCGGCGCCGAGGCCGGAGGTTCCGAGTTGCAGCAGCTGATCGGCCTTCGAGCGGTTCAACGCCTGCGCGTCGGTATTGGCATTGATGAATTCAACGCCTTGAACGCCCTGCTCGATCATGTGCTCGACCGCGTTGCCGCCGCCGCCGCCGACACCGATCACCTTGATCTGCGTGCCCTGATCAAACTCTTCGATCATCTCGATCGCCATATGAACCTCCAATTCTGCAATTTTGCAGTTGCCATTCGTTAAAAACTACAGGGATCACCCTTTATTTTTGATCTCCACCGCCTTTTACAGACAGTTTCGACCGGTGATTCCCCAACTCAAGAACAAACCTAGAAATTGCCGAGGAACCAGTCTTTCGCCCGCCCGAACATTGTTTTCATCGACCCCGCCTGCTGCGCCGCCTTCAAACCCCGGGTACGGGAAAGCCGCGCCTCCTCCAACAAACCCATGACCGTCGCCGATCGCGGGTTTGAAACCATGTCGAACAGCGCCCCCGAATAGGTCGGAACGCCGCGCCGCACCGGCTTGAGGAAAATGTCCTCCGCCAGTTCGACCATGCCCGGCATCACCGCCGAGCCGCCGGTCAGCACAATCCCCGACGAGAGCAGTTCCTCATACCCGCTCTCCCGGATCACCTGCTGCACCAGAGAAAATATTTCCTCGACCCGCGGCTCGATCACGCCGGCCAGTGCCTGCTTCGAAAGCATCCGCGGCGCGCGGTCGCCCAGGCCCGGCACCTCGACCTGGTCCGCCGGGTCGGCCAGCAGCTGCTTGGCGACGCCGTGCTCGACCTTGATCTCCTCGGCGTCCTTGGTCGGCGTGCGCAGCGCCATCGCGATATCGCTGGTGATCAGGTCGCCAGCGATGGGAATCACGGCCGTGTGCCGGATCGAGCCGCCGGTGAAGATCGCCACGTCGGTGGTGCCGGCGCCCACGTCGACCAGGGCCACGCCCAGGTCGCGCTCGTCCGAAGTGAGTGCCGCCTGACTTGAGGCGCTCGGATTCAGTACCAGCTGATCCACCTCCAGGCCGCAGCGGCGCACGCACTTGACGATGTTTTCCGCGGCACTTTGCGCGCCGGTCACGATATGAACCTTCACCTCCAGCCGGCCGCCGCTCATGCCGATCGGTTCTTTCACCTCGTGGCCGTCGATCACAAACTCCTGCGGCTCCACCAGCAAAAGCCGCTGGTCGTTCGGAATATTGATCGCCTTAGCAGTTTCGACGACCCGCGCCACGTCCACCGGCGTCACTTCCTTGTCACGCACGATGACCATGCCGGTCGAGTTCTGGCCGCGAATATGGCTGCCGGTGATCCCGGTATAGACGCGCGAGATCTTGCAGTCGGCCATCATCTCGGCCTCTTTCAAGGCCTGCTGGATCGACTGGACCGTCGCGTCGATATTGACGACGACCCCGCGCTTGAGTCCGTGCGAGGGGGCGACGCCCAGGCCGGCGATGCGCAATTCGCCATTACCCAGCACCTCGGCCACCACCGCCATGATCTTGGCGGTGCCGATATCCAAACCAACGACCAAATCCTTGTATTCCTTGGCCATGCCCGTTCCTCAGTTTCTTTTCGATCCGGACTTCTTGTCCGGATTCGGTGTCGTCGATACGCCGGCGAGCCGGACCGCATACCCGTCGGTGTGGCGCAGGTCGGCAGACAGCAGCGGCGCCTGATAGCGGCCGGTGACCTGCGTGATCGTGCGGACGAACTGCTCGAAGCGCGCCAGCACCTCCGCCTCGCTGCCCCGACCCAGTTCGATCACGGCGCCCTTCTCCAAAGTCATCCGCCAGGAGCCGCGGCCGGACAGATCGAGCCGGTCGATGCCGTCGTCCAGCGGCTTGACCCGGCTGCCCAGCAGTTGCCACATCCGCAGCATCTGGGCCGAGCTTCCCTCGGGGCCGGCCAAGGTCGGCAGGTCCTCGTCCTCGACATCGCCCAGGTTCGCCTGGAAGACCTCGCCGAAGCTGTTGACCAGTTGCCGGTCCGCGCTCGCCTCGCTGTCCGCGTCGGCGCCGTCGACCTTGGTCTCCCAGTAGGCCGCGGGCTGGTGCTCCTCCAGCTTCACCCGCAACTCGCTGGGCCAGACGCGCTGCACCATCGCATGCCGCACCCAGGGCACGGCCTCGAACACCTGCCGCCCCGCCTGCAGGTTCATGCTCAGGAAGGTGCCGGCCAGGTGCGGCAGCGCATTGGCGCGCAAGGTGGCCACGTTGTTGCGCTGCACGTCGCCCTCGATCTGGATCTGCCGGATCGAGAACACCGGCAGCGCGGCCACCCAGCGCAGGCCGAAGCCCAGCCCGATCAGCACCAGCGCGAGCACGAGCAGCGCCGACACCGCATTCATCAGGCGGATGTCGGGCGGCAGCGATGCTGGCGGGCGGAGGGTGGGCATGGCGAGCAGCTCAGTCCTTGGTGGAATCCAGACGCGCTCGGCTCAGTAGCCAGAGGCACAGCTGTTCGTAGCTGATGCCCGCGGCCTTGGCCGACATCGGCACCAGCGAATGGGAGGTCATGCCCGGCGAGGTATTGATCTCCAGCAGGAAGGGCTTGTTGTCCGACTTGCGCAGCATCACGTCGGCGCGGCCCCAGCCGCGGCAGCCGAGCGCCTTGTACGAAGCCAGCGCCAGCGCGCGCACTTCCTGCTCCTGCTCGGGCGGCAGGGTGCCGATGTGATAGACCGTGCTGTCGGTGAAGTACTTGTTCTGGTAGTCGTACTTGCCGTCCACCGCCTCGATGCGGATCACCGGCAGCGCCTCGGCCGCGTCGCCGTCGCCTAGGATCGGGCAGGTCAGCTCGAAGCCCTCGATGAACTCCTCGCACAGCACCTCGGTGTCGAAGCGCGCGGCCAGCTCGACGGCCTCCTGCATCTGCGAGTAGCCCATCACCTTGCTCGCGCCGTGGCTGGATCCCTCGTGCGGCGGCTTGACGAAGACCGGCAGGCCCAGCTCGTCGGGCACCGTGATGACGCGATGGCGATCCAGCGCGTTCGAGGGCAGCGAGACCCAGCGCGGCGTCGGCAGGCCATGGCTCAGCCAGACCCGCTTGGTCATGATCTTGTCCATCGCGATGCTGGACGCCATCACACCGGAGCCGGTGTAGGGAATGCCCATCATCTCCAGCGCACCCTGCAAGGTGCCGTCCTCGCCGCCGCGGCCATGCATGGCGATGAAGCAGCGCTGGATGCCCAGGGTCTTCAGCTCGTGCAGTTCGCGCTCGGACGGGTCGAACGCGATCGCGTCGACGCCGAAACTCTGCAAGGCCTTCAGCACGCCCGGGCCCGACATCGTCAGCGAGACCTCGCGCTCGGCCGAGTTGCCGCCCATCAGCACGGCCACCTTGCCGAAGGCCTTGGGATCGATATTCAGATCCAGTTTCATTTCAGCAGTTCCACGGTTTGCGAGGGCACCGCGCCGATCGAGCCGGCACCCATCACGATCACCACATCGCCGGCCTTCGCTTCGTGGGCGATGGCCTGCGGCAAATCCTTCACGTCGGCCACGAAGACCGGCGCCCGCACCAGCGCTGCGGCCAATGCACGGCCGTCGGCCTGCGCGATCGGGGCCTCGCCGGCGGCGTAGACCTCGGTCAGCAGCGTGTGGTCCGCACCAGCGATCACCTGGACGAAATCGGCAAAGCAGTCGCGGGTGCGCGTGTAGCGGTGCGGCTGGAAGGCCAGCACCAGGCGCCGGCCCGGGAAGGCGCCGCGCGCGGCCGACAGCACCGCGGCCATCTCGACCGGGTGGTGGCCGTAGTCGTCGATCAAGGTGAAGGTGCCGCCGTCGGCCGTGGGCAGTTCGCCGTAGCGCTGGAAGCGACGGCCCACACCGCCAAACTTCGCCAGCGCGGCGGCGACCGGCGCATCCGGCAATTCCAGCTCGGTCGCCACCGCGATCGCGGCCAGCGCGTTCAGCACGTTGTGCCGGCCGGCCAGGTTCAGGGTGACGGGCAGGTCCGCCATGCCCGGGCGCTGCACGGTGAAGCGCATGCCGCCGCCTTCGACGGCGCTCACGTCCACCGCGCGCACATCGCAGTCCTCGCCCAGGCCATAGCGCACGACCGGCCGCGACACCAGCGGAATGATCGAGCGCACGCCCGGGTCGTCCGCGCACAGCACGGCCGCGCCGTAGAAGGGCATGCGCTGCAGAAAGTCCACGAAGGCCTGCTTCAGGCGACCCAGGTCGTGGCCGTAGGTCTCCATGTGGTCCGCGTCGATGTTCGTGACCACGGCCATCATCGGCAGCAGGTGCAGGAAGGAGGCGTCGCTCTCGTCCGCCTCGACGACGATGTACTCGCCCTGGCCCACGCGCGAGTTCGCGCCGGCCGACAGCAGCTTGCCGCCGATGACGAAGCTCGGGTCGACACCCGCCTCCTCCAACACCGCGGTGACCAGCGAGGTCGTCGTCGTCTTGCCGTGCGTGCCGGCGATCGCGATGCCCTTCTTCAGGCGCATCAGCTCGGCCAGCATCACCGCGCGCGGCACCACCGGGATGCCGGCCGCGCGGGCGGCGATCACCTCGGGGTTGTCGGACTTCACGGCGGTGGAGGTCACGACCGCCTGCGCGCCTTCGATGTTCTGCGCCGCATGACCGATGTGGACGCGCACGCCCAGCGACGCCAGGCGCTGCGTGACGCCGCCATCGCTCTGGTCCGAGCCCGACACCGTGTAGCCGGTGTCGTGCAGCACCTCGGCGATCGCGCTCATGCCGGCGCCACCGATACCGACGAAATGGATGTGCTTGACGGCGTGCTTCATGACGGCTTCACCATCTGTTCGATCTCATCGGCCACCCGCGCCGCGGCACGCGGCCGGGCCAGATGCCGCGCCTTGTCGGCCATCGCCAGCAGCGCTTCACGGTCCAGGCTCTTCAGCAATTGATGCAATCCTTCGGGCGTCAGCTCGGGCTGCGGCAGGTGGATCGCCGCGCCATGCTGGGCCATGAATTTCGCGTTGTCCTGCTGGTGCGAAGTGGTGCTGACGACCAGCGGCACCAGCACCGAGGGCAGGCCCGCCGCGCAGAGTTCGCTGACCGTCACCGCACCGGCGCGGCAGACGATCAGGTCGGCCTCGGCCAGGCGCGCGGCCATGTCCTCGATGAAGGGCAGCAGTTCGCCCTCGACACCGGCGTCCTTGTAGGCCTGCTGCACGGCGGCCAGATTGGCCTGGCCCGTCTGGTGCGTAATGACCGGGCGCGTCTCGGCCTCGGTCCACAGCGCCAGCGCCTTCGGGATGCATTCGTTGATCGCCCGCGCACCCAGCGAGCCGCCCACGACCAGCACGCGCAGCGGCCCGCCGCGGCCGGCATAGCGCTCGGCCGGCAGCGGCAGCGCCTCGATCTCGGCACGCACCGGATTGCCGGTGACGACAGCCTTGTCCGTCGAGGCCGCGGCAGCGCCGTCGAAGCCGAAGCCGATGCGCTTGGCGAAGGGCTTCAGGCTCTGGTTGCTCAGCAGCATCGCCGCGTCCGCATTGACCAGCATCAGCGGCCGGCGCATCAGCCAGGCCATCAGCCCGCCGGGGAAGCACACATAGCCGCCCATGCCCAGCACCGCATCGGCGCTGCGCGTGACGAAGACCTGGCGCGACTGCACGAAGGCCTGGACCAGCTTGAACACGCCCTTGACCGTGTGCATCAGGCCCTTGCCGCGCAGGCCGGCGAAGGCCAGGCGATCGAGCGGCACGCCGGTCGGCGGCACCAGCTTGTTCTCCATGCCCTGCTCGGTGCCCATCCAGCTGACCGACCAGCCGCGGCGGGTCATCTCTTCGGCCACGGCCAGACCCGGGATGATGTGCCCGCCGGTGCCCGCCGCCATGATGACGAGGTGCTTGCTCATGCCCGGCCCCCGCGCATCATCTGGCGGTTCTCGATGTCCACGCGCAGCGCCACTGCCAAGGCCACGCAGTTCATCAGGATTGCCGAGCCGCCAAAGCTCATCAGCGGCAGGGTCAGGCCCTTGGTCGGCAGCGCACCGAGGTTCACGCCCATGTTGATGAAGGCCTGGCCGCCCATCCAGATGCCGATGCCCTGCGCGTAGAGGCCGGCGAACACGCGGTCCAGCGCGATAGCCTGGCGGCCGATGTGGAAGAGCCGGCGCGACAGCCAGAAGAAGGCGACGATCACCAGCGCGACGCCGACGAAGCCCAGCTCCTCGCCGATCACGGCGAGCAGGAAGTCGGTGTGCGCCTCGGGCAGGTAGTGCAGCTTCTCGACGCTGGAGCCCAGGCCCTGGCCGAACCATTCGCCGCGGCCCAGCGCGATCAGCGAGTGCGTCAGCTGGTAGGCCTTGCCGGCGGCGTACTTGTCGTCCCAGGGATTCAGGTAGGCGAAGATCCGCTCGCGGCGGAAATCGCTGAAAGTGATCATCAGCACGAAGGCGCCCACCAGCACCAGCACGATCAGGAAGAACATCCGCCCGTTCACGCCGCCCAGGAACAGGATGCCCATCGCGATCGCCGCGATCACCATGAAGGCGCCCATGTCGGGCTCGGCCAGCAGCAGCACGCCGACGACGGCCAGCGCCACCGCCATCGGCCAGACGGCGCGGAAGAAGTTCTCCTTCACGTCCATCTTGCGCATCATGTAACTGGCCGCATACATCGCGATCGCCACCTTGGCGAGTTCGGAGGGCTGGAAGTTCATCACCCCCAGCGGCAGCCAGCGCCGCGCGCCGTTGACGCCCTTGCCGATGTGCGGGATCAGCACGATCACCAGCAGCAGCAGCGCCGCGACGAAGATCCACGGCGCGGTGCGCTCCCAGAAGCTCACCGGGATCTGCACCGTCACCAGCCCCGCCGTCATCGCGATGGCGATGGAGACGATGTGGCGCGTGAGGAAGTGCGTCGGCTGGTAGTTGGCGAAGCGCGGGTTGTCCGGCATCGCGATCGAGGCCGAATAGACCATCAGCAGGCCCAGCGCCAGCAGCGCGACGGTGACCCAGACCAGGGTCGCATCGAAGCCCTGGATGCGCGTCGGCTGGCCGGCCGAGGTGGAGACCCAGTCGCGCACCGGCAGGTCGCCGCCCTCTTCCTTGCGGAAGATGCGGTCCTTCAATTGCTGCAACCAGTTCGGCATGGCCATCGTGCTCACAGAGTCAACCCCCGCTCGTTGGCCAGCTCGTTCACCGCAGCGACGAAGACCTCCGCGCGGTGGGCATAGTTGCGGAACATGTCCAGGCTCGCGCAGGCCGGGCTCAGCAGCACGCTGTCGCCCGACTGGGCCTGCGCGAAGCACCAGGCGGTGGCGGCCTCCACCGTCGGGTGCGACTGGATAGCCACTTGCACCTCGGCCAGCGCGGCTTCGATCTGCGGACCGTCGTGACCGATCAGCGCAACCGCGCGGGCGTGCTTCACCACGCCATCGCGCAGCGGCGAGAAGTCCTGGCCCTTGCCGTCGCCGCCGAGGATCAGCAGCAGCTTGGCCGGTGCGCGGTCAGCGCCCAGGCCGGTGATCGCAGCCACAGTGGCTCCGACGTTGGTGCCCTTGGAATCGTCGTAGAAGTCGATGCCTTCGATCGCGCCCAGGTACTCGACGCGGTGCGGCTCGCCGCGGTACTCGCGCAGGCCGTGCAGCATCGGCGCCAGCGGGCAGCCGGCACTCGTGGCCAGCGCCAGCGCGGCCAGCGCATTGGCGGCGTTGTGGCGGCCGCGCACGCGCAGCGCGTCGGCGGGCATCAGGCGCTGGATGATGATCTCTTCGTCCTCGTCGTCCTTCTTGCGCTTGACCGTCTCGTCGGCCTCGCGGGCGCGCACCAGCCAGGCCATGCCGGCTTCCTCGATCAGGCCGAAGTCGCCCGGATGGGTCGGCGCGTCGAGCCCGAAGCGCAGGACCTTGCGGCCCACCGACTTCGACGGCCGGCCCCGGCCCTGCTTGACCATCACCGGCGCCGGCACCATGGCCTCGACCAGCGGGTCGTCGCGGTTGATCACCATCACGCCCTGCTCACCGAAGACGCGCGCCTTCGCGCGGCCGTAGGCCGTCATGTCGCCATGCCAGTCGAGGTGGTCCTGCGTCAGGTTCAGCACCGCGCCGGCCGTGGGCTCGAAGCCTTGCACCTCGTCGAGCTGGAAGCTCGACAGCTCCAGCACCCAGACCTCGGGCAGGTGCTCGAACACCGGGCCCTTGGGCGGCGGCGGCTTGATCGGCAGCGGCGCTTCGTCGAGCAGCGCATCGACTTCTTCCAGCGCGGTCAGCTCGACCAGCTCCGCCTCCACGGCCTCGGTCGTTTCCTCTGCGAGTTCCGTGTCCGTGACGGCTTCTTGCGCAGGCTCCAGGTCCAGCGCCTTGGACAAGGTCGTCAGCATGCTCGGGCCGATATTGCCGGCTACCGCGGTGCGCAGGCCGCAGCGCTCGGTCAGCAGGCCGGTCATGCAGGTCGTCGTCGTCTTGCCGTTGGTGCCGGTGATGGCCAGCACGAAGGGCGCGTAGCGGCGTTCGGCCTTCAGATCGGCCAGCGCGCGGGCGAACAGGTCCAGCTCGCCCTGCACCGGCACGCCGGTGGCCTTGGCGAGCTGCAGCAGCGGCGCCAGGCGCGCGTCCAGCGGCGACAGGCCCGGGCTCTTCAGCACCAGTTGCACGCCGCCGAGTTCCGATTCCGGCAGCTCGCCGTGGATGAAGCCGACCTCGGGTAGCTCGACGCGCAGGGTTTCCAGCTGCGGCGGGTTCGGGCGCGAATCCCAGACGCGCACATCGGCCCCATGGCGCCGGCACCAGGCGCACATGGCCAGGCCCGAGTCGCCGAGACCCAGCACGAGAACCTTGATGCCTTGAAGCCTGCTCATCGCCCGGTCACCGCAGCTTCAAGCTGGCCAGGCCGACGAGGCACAGCAGCATGGTGATGATCCAGAAGCGGACGACGACCTGCGTCTCCTTCCAGCCCGACTTCTCGAAGTGATGGTGCAGCGGCGCCATCTTGAAGATGCGCCGACCGGAGCCGAACTTCTTCTTCGTGTACTTGAACCAGCTGACCTGGATCATCACCGACAGCACCTCGGCGACGAACACGCCGCCCATGATGCCCAGCACGATCTCCTGCCGCGTGATCACCGCCAGCGTGCCCAGGCCGCCGCCCAGCGCCAGCGCGCCGACGTCGCCCATGAACACCTGGGCCGGATGGGTGTTGAACCACAGGAAGGCAAGACCTGCCCCCGCCATCGCCGCGCAGAAGATCAGCAGCTCGCCGGCACCGGGGATGTAGGGCAGGATCAGGTAGCGCGAGAACACCGAGGAGCCGGTCACGTAAGCGAACACGCCCAGCGCCGAGCCCACCATCACGACCGGCATGATCGCCAGGCCGTCCAGTCCGTCGGTGAAGTTGACCGCGTTGCTGGTGCCGACGATGACGAAGAACGACAGGCCGATGAAGCCGAACACGCCCAGCGGATAGCTGACCGTCTTGAAGAAGGGCACCAGCAGGTCGGCCTTGGGCGGCAGGCTGGTCGAGAAGCCGCTGGCCACCCAGCGGTAGAACAGCTGCACGACACCCAGGAACGAGGTCTCGGACACGCTGAAGGCCAGGTACAGCGCGGCCACCAGGCCGATCAGGGTCTGCCAGAAGAACTTCTCGCGGCTCCTCATGCCCTCGGGGTTCTTGTCGACGACCTTGCGCCAGTCGTCCGCCCAGCCGATCGCGCCGAAGCCCAGCGTCACCAGCATCACGACCCAGACGAAGCGGTTGCTCCAGTCGAACCACAGGAGCGTGGACACGCCGATGCCGATCAGGATCAGCACACCGCCCATCGTCGGCGTGCCGCTCTTGGCCAGATGCTGCTGCACGCCGTACTCGCGGATCGGCTGGCCGATCTTCATCTCGGTGAGGCGCCGGATCACCCAGGGGCCGAAGGCCAGGCCGATCAGCAGCGCCGTCAGCGCGGCCATCACGGCGCGGAAGGTGATGTAGTTGAAGATGCGCAGGAAGCCCCAGCCGGGCTCCAGCGTCAGCAGCCATTGCGCCAGGCTAAGCAGCATCGGTGGTTCCTCCCTCGATCAGCTTCGCGACCACCTGCTCCATCCTCATGAACCTTGAACCCTTGACCAGAATGTTCTGCATCGCCGGCTCGCTCGGAGCCTCGGCGGGCAAGGCGGCCAGCAACTCGGCCACCGTGTTGAAAGATCGCGCGCCAGCCCCGTAGGCCGCTGCCGCACCGGCAGCCGCCGTGCCTGCCGTCCAGAAATTCGCCAGGCCGCGCTCGGCGGCGTAGCGGCCCACCTCGGCATGGAAGGCGGGGCCCTCGTTGCCGACCTCGCCCATGTCGCCCAGCACCAGCCACGAATCGCCCGGCAGGCCGGCCAGCACATCGATCGCGGCGCGCACGCTGTCGGGGTTGGCGTTGTAGCTGTCGTCGATCAGCGTGACGCGCTGGCCCGAAGCCGCCACGAAGCTCTTCAGCTGCGAGCGGCCCTTGACCGGCTCGAAGCTCTCCAGACCCTTGACGATCGCCGCCAGCGGCGCGCCGGCGGCCAGTGCGCAGGCGGCGGCGGCGAGCGCGTTGCGGACGTTGTGCTCGCCGGCGACCGCGAGCACCACCGGTGCGTCGCCCGCGGGCGTATGCAGTTCCAGCGCCCAATGTCCGGCGTCCATCCAGGTGGCCTTGCCGGTGACGTCGGCCTGGCCCTGCAGCGCGAAGCTCAGCGTCGCTCGATTGCCGGCCATCTGGTGCCAGATCGGCGCGCAGCCGTCCTCGGCCGGGAACACCGCCACCCCGGCCGCGCCCAGGGCCTCGATCACCGCGCCGTTCTCGCGCGCCGCGGCCTCGACCGTCTGCATGAATTCCTGGTGCTCGCGCTGCGCGTTGTTGACCAGCGCGACGCTGGGCTGCGCCATCGCCGCCAGCGGCGCGATCTCGCCGGGGTGGTTCATGCCCAGTTCCACGACCGCGGCGCGGTGGAAGCAGTCGTCGTGCTGGCGCAGGCGCAGCAAGGTCAGCGGCACGCCGATGTCGTTGTTGAAATTGCCCTCGGTCGCCAGCGACTGCGCGCCCAGCCAGGCGCGCAGGATGCTGGAGATCATCTGCGTCACCGTGGTCTTGCCGTTGCTGCCGGCCACTGCTATCAGCGGCAGGTGCAGGTGGCGGCGCCAGGCGGCGGCCAGCAGGCCCAGCGCGGCCTTGGCGTCGGGCACCTCGATGCCAGCCAGGCCCGCTTCGGCGAGGCCGCGCTCGGCCAGCGCTGCGACAGCACCGGAGGCCTTGGCCTGGGCGAGGAAATCGTTCGCGTCGAAGCGCTCGCCGCGCAGCGCGACGAACAGGTCGCCGGCCGCCAGGGTGCGCGTGTCACTGTGGACGCGCAGGAATTCGACGTCCGGGTTGCCAACGAGCTTCGCGCTCGGCAGCGCATCCACCAGCAGGTGGTGCGCCTGGCCCACGGTCATCATCGGGCAGCTGCTCATAACCCCGCCCTCTCGATCAAGGCCAGGCGGCTCTCTTCCACATCGGAGAAGTGATGCCGCTCGCCGGCGATCTCCTGGTAGTCCTCGTGGCCCTTGCCGGCGACGAGGATCACGTCGCGCGGGTCGGCTTCGAGCACCGCCAGGTGCAAGGCCTCGCGACGATCGAGGATGGCGCTACGCGGCACGTCTGCTGCGATGCCGGCCTCGATGTCGGCGAGGATTTGCTCGGGCGCCTCGTGGCGCGGGTTGTCGCTGGTGACGATCACGCGCTGCGCCAGCCGCGCGGCGATGCCGCCCATCAGCGGGCGCTTGGCGCGGTCGCGGTTGCCGCCGCAGCCGAACACGCAGGCCAGCTTGCCGCCGCGCGCCTGGGCCAGCGGGGCCAGCGCCTGCAGCGCCTTCTCCAGCGCGTCGGGCGTGTGGGCGTAGTCCACCACCAGCTGCGGCAGCTCGAGGCCATTGCCCACGCGCTGCATGCGGCCCGGCACCGGCGTGACCTTGCCGATCACCGCGGCGATGTCGGCCAGCGCATGGCCCAGCGCGCGCAGGCCGCCGATCACGGCCAGCAGGTTGGAGACGTTGTACTCGCCGATCAGGCCGGTCTCGACGACGAGGCGGTCGCTGCCCTCATGCAGTTCGAACGCGAGGCCGCCTGCGCGGTAGTGCAGCTCGTGGGCCGACACGCGCGCATCGGCACGGCCGATGGCGTAGCTCCAGACGTCCAGCTTGCCGCCCAGTTCGGCCGCCAGCGCTTCGCCCTTCGGATCATCCAGATTGATCACTGCCGCCTGCAGACCGGCCGCGTCGAACAGCTCGCGCTTGGCCGCCCAGTAGGCATCCATCGAGCCGTGGTAGTCCAGGTGGTCCTGCGTGAAATTGGTGAACAGCGCGACGCGGATCGCGGTGCCCGCAAGGCGGTGCTCCTTCAGCCCGATCGAGGAGGCCTCGATCGCACAGGCACCGTAGCCCTCGTCCAGCATGCGGCGGAACGCAGCCTGCAGCAGCACCGGATCCGGCGTCGTGAGGCCGGTGTATTCGATGGAACCGGGTCGATCCGCCAGCGGCGGCTCGCCCACGCCCAGAGTGCCGACGACACCGCAGCGCTGGCCCAGCAGGCTCAGCGCCTGCGCGGTCCACCAGGCGGTGGAGGTCTTGCCGTTGGTGCCGGTAACGGCGATCACCGGCAAGGTCTGCGTCGGCTCGCCGTAGTAGGCGGCGGCGATCAGGCCGGTCTGCGCCTTCAGGCCCGGCAGCGAGGCGACGCGGGCATCGGTGAAGTGGTGCGCGTCCACGCCCGCGTCCTCGACGAGGCAGGTGGAGGCGCCGGCCGCCAGCGCGGCAGGCACGAACTCGCGGCCGTCGCGCGCATAGCCGGGCCAGGCGATGAAGGCATCGCCCGGCTGCACCGCGCGGCTGTCGGTACGCAGCGCGCCCGTGGTCCATTCCTGGAGCCAGCGGGCGGCGGCGGCGGGGGACTTCAAGTGGGTCAGCATCACGGCACCTGCGGCTTGTTGGTAGGACTGCCGGCGGCCTGGGCCGTGACGATCTGCGACTTCACGTCGACGTCGGGCGGCACGCCCAGGATGCGCAAGGTCTGCGGCGCCAGCTTGGCGAACACCGGCGCCGAGACATAGCCGCCGAAGATGACGCCCGCCGAGGGCTCGTCCACCATCACCGCGACGACGATGCGCGGCTTGTCGATCGGCGCCAGGCCCACGAACCAGGCGCGGTACTTGTTGCCGGCGTAGCCCTTGCCGACCTGCTTGCGCGCGGTGCCGGTCTTGCCGCCCACGCGCCAGCCGTCGACCCGGGCGGCCTTGTTGGCGGCCGTGCCGCCCTCGGACGTCACCATCGACAGCATCTCGCGCACCTCGGCCGCAGTCTTGGCGGAGAACACCTTCACGCCCTGCGCGCGCATGCCCTCGGGCTGCTTGCGGATCGTGATCGGCACCACCTCGCCGTCATGCGCGAAGGCGGTGTAGGCGTGGGCCAGCTGCAGCAGCGAGACCGACAGGCCGTAGCCGTAGGACATCGTCAGCTGCTCGATCGGGCGCCAGCTCTTGTACGGGCGCACGCGGCCGGCGGCCAGGCCCGGAAACTCCACCTGCGGGCGCTGGCCGAAGCCCAGCGCGGTGTACATGTCGTAGAGCTCGCGCGGCTGCATCTGCAGGCCCAGGCGGCCGGCGCCGATATTGCTGGACTTCTGCACGATCTCGGAGACGGTCAGCTGCGCATGCGGCTCGTCGTCGCTGGGCGCGAAGCCGGAGACGACGAGGCTGTGCGGCGCCGTGGTAATGACCGTGTCGGGCCGCACGCGGCCGGTCTCCAGCGCCAGGCCGATGGTGAAGGGCTTCATCGTCGAGCCGGGCTCGGCGGTGTCGGTCAGCGCGCGGTTGCGCAGCTGTTCGCCGCTGAGGTTGACGCGGTTGCCGGGGTCGTAGCTCGGGTAGTTGGCCAGCGCCAGCAGCTCGCCGCTCTGCGCGTCGAGCACCACGACCGAACCGGCCTTGGCCTTGTTGGCGAGCACCGCGTCGCGGATGCGCTGGTAGGCGAAGAACTGGATGGTCGAGTCGATCGACAGGTCGATGTCGCTGCCGTTGACCGCCGGCGTGCTCTCGCCGATGTCGTCGATCACGCGGCCCAGGCGGTCCTTGACGACGGCGCGCGAACCGTCGCGGCCCTGCAGGTCCTTCTGGAAGGCCAGCTCGATGCCTTCCTGGCCCTTGTCGTCGGCATTGGTGAAGCCGACCACGTGGGCCGAGGCCTCGCCTTCCGGATACTTGCGCTTGTACTCGCGGTCCTGAACGATGCCCTTCAGCCCCAGGGCCTTGATCTTGGCGGCGGTGTCGTCGTCGGCCAGGCGGCGCAGCCAGACGAAACGACTGGCCGGGTCGAGCTTCTTCTCCAGCTCGGCATTGCTGATACCGAGGATCTTGGCGAGCTGCGCGCGCTTGGCCGGGTCCTCGTCCACATCCTTCGGGATGGCCCAGAACGAGGGCACGGCGACGCTGGCCGCCAGCACCTTGCCTTCACGGTCGGAGATGCGGCCGCGGCTGGCCGGCAGCTCCAGCGTGTGGGCGTAGCGGGCCTCACCCTGCTTCTGGAAGAACTGGGTGTCGATGACCTGGACGAACAGCGCACGCACCAGCAGGCCGGCGAAGGCCAGGCCCACCAGCGCGACCAGGAAGCGCGAACGCCAGGGCGGCGTCTTCGAGGCCAGCAGCGGGCTGGTCGAATAGTTGACGCCGCGCGTGCTCAGCGCGCGGGCGCCGCGTTGATCGTCGGACTTGGCGCGGCGCAGCTTCATGGTTGCGCTCCCGTGACCGGAGACGCAGCGTTCGCGCGCTTGTCGTCGACATCCTGGCTCACGGCCGGAGTGATCGGCCGCATCTTCAGGCGATCGATGGCCACCTGCTCGACGCGCAGATTGGTCGCCTGCGCATGGCGCTCGGCCTCCAGGCGCTGGCTTTCCAGCTCGAGCCGGTTGGCCTCGTTCCGGGCGCGATCCACGGCGGTGTAGAGGCGGCGCGCGTCGTAGGCGCTGCGCACGAGCACGATGCCGCTGGCGATCGCCGCGATCAGGAGCAGGAGGTTGAGCTTGCCCAGCATGGTCGTCTCGTCACTCGCCGCGGCGGCGCTTGTGATGGACCGGGGGCAGCGGAGCATCGGTGCGCTCGGCCACGCGCAGCACGGCGGAGCGCGCACGCGGGTTGGCGCTGACCTCGGCGTCGCTGGGCTTGATGCGCGCGATGGCCTTCAGCGCCAGCGGCTTCGGCTCGGCGAACATCGCGCGGCGGTCCACCACTTCCTTGGCGTGCTCGGCGATGAAGTTCTTGACGATGCGGTCTTCCAGCGAATGGAAGCTGATCACCGCCAGACGGCCGCCCGGCGCCAGCAGGCTCAGGGCCGCGCTCAGGGCTTGTTCGAGCTCCTCAAGCTCGGCATTGACGTGAATCCGAAGCGCTTGAAACGTGCGCGTTGCAGGATTCTGGCCTGCCTCTCGGGTCTTGACCGCGCGAGCCACGATCTCGGACAGCTCGTCTGTGCTTCGTACGGGCTGACCACTCTCGCGGCGAGCAACAAGCGCCTTTGCAATCTGTGAAGCAAACCGTTCTTCCCCATAGTGGCGTATCACCTCCGTGATCTGGCGCTCGTCCGCACGGGCCAGGAAATCCGCGGCGCTCTCGCCGCGGGTGGTGTCCATGCGCATGTCCAGCGGGCCGCTGAAGCGGAAGCTGAAACCGCGCTCGGGGTTATCGATCTGCGGGCTGCTGACGCCCAGATCCAGCAGGATCCCCTGCACCTGCGCCAGGCCCAGCGCGGCGAGCTGCGCGCGCATGTCGGCGAAGGCGGAATGGACGATGGAAAAACGCGGATCATCGATCCGCGTGGCTCCGGTGGTCGCCGCCGCGACCGCCTCGGGATCGCGGTCGATCGCGATCAAGCGGCCATCGGGCGCCAGCCTGGACAGCAGCAGCCGCGAATGGCCGCCGCGGCCGAAGGTGCCGTCCACGTAGATGCCGGACGGGTCGTTCAGCACGCCGTCCACCGTTTCGTGCAAGAGCACGGTGGTGTGGGAAAACAGAGGGGCGTCGCTCATGGCCGTCAGATGCTCAGGCCCTTGACCGAGTCGGGCATGTCGGATTCCGCCGTGGCGGCCAGCACTTCCTCGTTGGCGACGTGGGTCGGCGTATCCCACAGCTCGAAATGGTTGCCCATGCCCAGCAGCGTGACGGCCTTGTCGAGCTTGGCGGCGGCGCGGAGTTCGGGCGAAACGAGGATGCGGCCGGCGCTGTCGATCTCGACGTCCATCGCATTGCCGAGGTACATGCGCTTCCAGGCCGTCGCTTCCATCGGCAGCGCGGCGACGCGCTCGCGGACGATCTCCCACTCGGGGCGCGGGTAGATGACCAGGCAGCCCTTGTTGCGCGTGATCGTCAGCGCGCCGCCGCACAGGGCCTGCAGGACTTCGCGGTGGCGTGTCGGGACGGCCAGACGCCCTTTGGCATCCATTGCCAAAGCGTTAGCCCCCTGGAACACAAAATTTGCCACTCAGACCCACCGTTCACCACTTTCCGACACTATAAATGCCGAAGGCGGGTCCATCAAGGCAAGTCAGCAGAAAATTTCAATCAAATCAATGACTTACAGCCGGTTTCTAGAATTCAGGAAATTAAAAGTCTTTCCAAAAGAAGGACTTGCGAAGTGGTGTGCAAGTGGTGGATGAAGTTTTCCAAAGAATAACGCCGGACCCCGAAAACATAGGGGGTCCGGCGTTGTCGAAATCGGCTGGCCGATTTCTACTGGATGGAATATCAGGTATTTCGTCGAACCGGTCCAGTCTGGATTTCCAGTAATGCCCATTCTGCGTCCGAGTAGAGCCGTGAGCGCGTCAGAAAGCGCAGGCCTTCAGACCCCTCCAGCGAGAACATGCCACCGCGGCCCGACACCACGTCGATGATCAGGTGCGTGTGCTGCCAGTACTCGAACTGCGGGCCGCTGATGTAGAAGGGCACGCCGCCGATCTCGCCCAGCAGCCGGTCGTAGTCGCCGATGACGAACTCGCGCGCCGGGTAGCACATCGGCGCACTGCCGTCGCAGCAGCCGCCGGACTGGTGGAACATCAGCGGGCCGTACTTGGCGCGCAGGCGTTCGATCAGTGCCAGCGCGGCGGCGGTGACGGACACGCGGCTGACCTCGGTGACCTCCACGTGCGCGCTCCTTAGAAGAAGCCCAGCTTGTTCTCGCTGTACGAGACTAGCAGGTTCTTCGTCTGCTGGTAGTGGTCCAGCATCATCTTGTGGTTCTCGCGGCCGATGCCCGACTGCTTGTAGCCGCCGAAGGCCGCGTGCGCCGGGTACTGGTGGTAGCAATTGGTCCACACGCGACCGGCCTGGATGCCCTTGCCCATGCGGAAAGCGGTGTTCATGTCGCGGCTCCACACGCCGGCACCCAGGCCGTAGAGCGTGTCGTTGGCGATGGACAGCGCCTCGGCCTCGTCTTTGAAGGTGGTCACCGACACGACCGGGCCGAAGATCTCCTCCTGGAAGATGCGCATCTTGTTGTGGCCCTTGAACACCGTGGGCTTCACGTAGTAGCCGCCTTCGAGGTCACCGGCGAGGTGGTTGCGCTCGCCGCCAGCCAGCACCTGGGCACCTTCCTGGCGGCCGATGTCCAGATAGCTGAGGATCTTCTCCAGCTGCTCGCTGGAGGCCTGCGCGCCGATCATCGTGTCCATGTCCAGCGGGTTGCCCTGCTTGATCGCGGCCACGCGCTTGATGGCACGCTCGATGAAGGCGTCGTAGATCGATTCCTGCACCAGCACGCGGCTGGGGCAGGTGCAGACCTCGCCCTGGTTCAGCGCGAACATCGCGAAGCCTTCCAGCGCCTTGTCGAAGAAGGCGTCGTCCTTGCTCATCACATCGGCGAAGAAGATGTTGGGGCTCTTGCCGCCCAGCTCCAGCGTGACCGGGATCAGGTTCTGGCTGGCGTACTGGCTGATCAGGCGGCCCGTGGTCGTTTCGCCGGTGAAGGCGATCTTGCCGATGCGGTTGCTGGAGGCCAGCGGCTTGCCCGCTTCCAGGCCGAAACCGTTGACGATGTTCAGCACGCCCGGGGGCAGCAGGTCGCCCACCAGTTCGGCCAAGACGAGGATCGAGACCGGCGTCTGCTCGGCCGGCTTCAGCACGACGCAGTTGCCGGCGGCCAGCGCCGGGGCGAGCTTCCACACCGCCATCAGCAGCGGGAAGTTCCAGGGAATGATCTGACCCACGACGCCGATCGGCTCATGGAAGTGATAGGCGTAGGTCTGGTCGTCGATCTGGCTGATGCCGCCCTCCTGGCTGCGCACGCAGGCGGCGAAGTAGCGGAAGTGGTCGACGGCCAGCGGCAGGTCGGCGAAGGTCGTTTCGCGAATCGGCTTGCCGTTGTCCCAGGTCTCCGCAGCCGCGAGCATCGGCAGGTTCTGCTCCATCCGGTCGGCGATCTTATTGAGGATATTGGCGCGCTCGGTGGGTGAGGTCTTGCCCCAGGCGGCCTTGGCCTTGTGGGCGGCGTCCAGCGCGCGGTCCACGTCCTCCGCGGTGGAGCGCGGGATCTCGCAGAAGGTCCGGCCCGTCACCGGCGTGATGTTCTCGAAGTACTGGCCGCCCGAGGGCGCCACCCACTCGCCGCCGATGTAGTTGCCGTAGCGCTTCTTGAAAGCCACCGCGGTGCCGAATTTGCCGGGTTCGAGCATGTCCATGTCGTCGTCTCCAAATGCCTGTGTTGAGGAATCGTCATCGGCCGTGCCTTGCGGCGGCCGCAGCGGATACAGCGCACGTCGCGTGCCAGGGCGCCGGCGGCCGCCGATACGCCGGATTCGCCGCTGCATCACGGGGAAATCACCGCTGCGCTGCTCCACGCTGCAACAGCGCGGCGCGCCTTCTGCTTCGCCGTGCAGCGTTGCCGTCGGCCAGCGACGCTGCACGGAAGTTGCTTCGATGCCCGGCACAGGAGACATGAAAGACAGCTATGCATAGACGGCAAGTTCTCGGCGCGCTGGGTCTGCTCGGCGCGGCCCCGTGCCTCGCCCAGGATGCGGACCCGTTCGCCACGCTGGGTTGGCCCGAGCTGCGGCGCGAGTTCCTCGCTGGCGGCACGGCGTGCTTCGACGCACGCGTCACCGTGGAAGGCCCGGCCTTCGCGGAGGACCCGATGAACGTGCCGGTGGGCATCTCGGCCGAGGCGCTGGGCGAGGAGGTGGAGCAGATCCGCGTGATCGTCGACCGCAACCCCATCCGCCGCGTGCTGGACTTCTACCCGGGCGCCGGCGTGCGGCCCAGCCTGGGCCTGCGCTTCAAGCTCGAACAGGCCAGCCCCGTGCGTGCGGCCGTGCGCCTGCGCGATGGCAGCTGGCGCGTCGGTGGCGCACTCGTCGATTCGGCAGGCGGCGGCTGCACGGTGCCGGGCCAGACGCGGCGCGACGGTTCCTGGACGCAGCACCTCGGCGAGATCAGCGCACGCCTGTTCGCACGCGAGGGCGGCGCGCGCCTGCGCCTGCGCGTGATGCATCCGATGGACACGGGCCTCGCCGGCGGCATCCCGGCCTTCCACCTGCAGCATCTGGCCCTGCGGGACGCTACAGGACGGGAGCTGCTGCGCATGGACTGCGCCGAGCCGCTCAGCGAGAACCCGGTCTTCAGCTTCGACCTGATCGGGCCGCCGCCCGGCCCATTGCGCATCGAGGCCGACGACAACAACGGCAACCGCTTCGAGGGAGCGGTCGCATCATGAGCATGACGATCGCCCGCCTGAAGCTGCGGCACCAGTTCATGCTGGCACTGCTGCTGGTCATGCTCTGCGCCGTGCCGGCCCTGCTCTTCGCGGCCGAGCCGCTCGACTACCGCTTGAAGGCGCGCGCGCTGGCGCCGGGCGTCTGGGTCGTCGAGGGCGCCCAGGCGGACTTCGCGCCGGCCAATGGCTGCAACATCATCAACACCGGCTTCGTGGCCACCGGCGCGGGCGTGATCGTCGTCAACACCGGGCCGTCCTACCGCTACGGGCAGCAGTTGCGCGCGCTGATCGAGCAGACGACGACGGAGCCCATCGTCCGCGTCGTCAACCTGAACCAGCACCCGGACTACTTCCTCGGCAACCAGGCTTTCGCCGATGTGCCGCGCGCCGCGACGCCGGCCACCCGTGCCGCCATCGCCCGCGATGGCCCAGCCTTCGAGGACAACCTCTACCGCCTCTGCGGCGACTGGATGGCGGGCACGCACACGCTGCCGCCGGACACCGATGCCGCGGTAGGCAGCGAGACGGTCGGCCAGCGCCGGCTCGAATGGATGGAACTCGCCGGCCATACCGACAGCGACCTCGTGCTGAGCGTGGACGACCAGGTGCTGTTCACCGGCGGTCTGGTCTTCAGCCAGCGGATCCCGACCACGCCGCACGCGCGCCTCGATGCCTGGCGCGCCAGCCTGGACCGGCTCGCCGCACTGCCGCCGATGCAGCTCGTGCCCAGCCACGGCAGCGTCAACAAGCCCGATGCCATCGCACAGACCGCGCGCTATCTCGACTGGCTCGATACCCGCCTGCGGGCCGCCGCCGCACAGGGCCTGGACATCCCCGAGATCCTGCGCCTGCCGGTGCCCGAGGAGTTCAGCCGCCAGGCCGCCTTCGCCACCGAGTACCCGCGCAACATCGTCCATCTGTACCCGCGCTACGAGCAGGCCGCACTGCGCCATTGAGGCAGGCCGTCACAGCCTGGCGCGCAATCCCTGTTCGATGCTGTAGCAGCCGCCCGGAGAAACCCGGGCCGGCCGGGTCGATTTCCCGCCCCCGGCGCACCGCGCAGCCGTGGCATGTTTCTTGACCTCCTGTCCCTCGCAGGCAGCCGCCGAACAGCGCGGCCCTGGCCCCGACGATTCCAACCCTCCGAGGAGACAAAGATGCACACGAAGAAGCTACTGCCCGCCCTGCTTGCGGCGGCGATGAGCGCCCCATCGGCCCAGGCCGCCGTGACCGAGAAGATGATCGAGGACTCGGCCAAGACCGGCACGGAGGTCCTCTCCTGGGGCATCGGCACCAACGGCCAGCGCTACTCGCCGCTGAAGCAGGTCAGCACCGGCAACGCAGCCCGGCTGGTGCCGGCCTGGGCCTTCTCCTTCGGCGGCGAGAAGCAGCGCGGCCAGGAGTCGCAGCCGCTGATCCACGACGGCCGCATGTTCGTCACCGCCTCCTACTCGCGCCTGTACGCGCTGGACGCGGCCACCGGCAAGAAGCTGTGGAAGTACGAGCACCGCCTGCCCGAGGGCATCATGCCCTGCTGCGACGTGGTGAACCGTGGCGCCGCGCTGTTCGACAAGCTGGTCATCTTCGCCACGCTGGATGCGCAGTTGGTGGCGCTGGACCAGGCCACCGGCGACGTGGTGTGGAAGGAGAAGATCGACGACTACGCCGCCGGCTACTCGGCCACGGCCGCGCCCATCATCGCCAACGGCCTGCTGCTGACCGGCGTGTCCGGCGGCGAGTTCGGCGTGGTCGGCCGGGTCGAGGCGCGCGACCCGCGGACCGGCAAACTCGTGTGGACGCGGCCCACCGTCGAGGGCCACATGGGCTACACCTACGACAAGGACGGCAAGAAGCAGGAAGCCGGCATCTCCGGCACGCCGGGCAAGAGCTGGCCCGGCGATCTGTGGAAGACCGGCGGCGCCGCCACCTGGATGGGCGGCAGCTACGACCCGAAGACGGGCCTGGCCTACTTCGGCACCGGCAACCCGGCCCCGTGGAACAGCCACCTGCGCCAGGGCGACAACCTGTTCTCCTGCTCCACCGTGGCCATCGACGTGAAGACCGGCCAGATCAAGTGGCACTACCAGGCCACGCCCAACGACGGCTGGGACTTCGACGGCGTCAACGAGTTCGTCACCTTCGACCTGGACGGCCGGCGCGTCGGCGGCAAGGCCGACCGCAACGGCTTCTTCTACGTGATCGATGCGAACAACGGCAAGCTGCAGAACGCCTTCCCCTTCGTCAAGAAGCTGACCTGGGCCACCGGCGTGGACCTGAAGACCGGCCGGCCCAACTTCGTGCCCGAGAACCGCCCCGGCGACCCGACCGCCGGCGCCGACGGCAAGAAGGGCAGCTCGATCTTCTCGGCGCCCAGCTTCCTGGGCGGCAAGAACCAGATGCCGATGGCCTACTCGCCCGACACCGGGCTGTTCTACGTGCCGGCCAACGAATGGGGCATGGAGATCTGGAACGAGCCGATCACCTACAAGAAGGGCGCCGCCTACCTGGGCGCGGGCTTCACGATCAAGACGATCAACGACGACTACATCGGCGCGCTGCGCGCGATCGACCCGAAGAGCGGCAAGATCGTCTGGGAGGTGAAGAACGGCGCGCCGCTGTGGGGCGGCGTGCTGACCACCGGCGGCAACCTCGTGTTCTGGGGCACGCCCGAGGGCTACCTGAAGGCGGCCGACGCGAAGACGGGCAAGGTCGTCTGGCAGTTCCAGACCGGCTCCGGCGTCGTCGCGCCGCCGGTCACCTGGATGCAGGGCGGCGAGCAGTACGTCAGCGTCGTGTCCGGCTGGGGCGGCGCGGTGCCGCTGTGGGGTGGCGAGGTGGCCAAGAAGGTCAGCCTGCTGGAACAGGGCGGCATGGTGTGGGTGTTCAAGCTCTCGGGCGGCGCGCCGGCCGCGGCGGCCGAGTGATGCGGCGCCGCGGCTTCATCGGCCTGGCGCTCGCCGCCGGGCCCGCGTTCGCGCAGCGCGGCGCTCACGTCGAGGAGAGCGACGAGCAGGCGGTCGCGCTGAACTACCGGCACGAGACCGCCAGCGTCGACAAGGCGAAGTTCCCCCGCCACGACGCGGGGCAGCGCTGCAGCAACTGCAGCTTCTGGCAGGGCAAGCCGGAAGACGCCTGGGCCGGCTGCGCGATGTTCGGCCGCAAGCACATCGCCAACGCCGGCTGGTGCCAGGCCTGGTCGAAGCAGCCCTGAGGTCCTTCACTCCCAGGACGTCAGCTCCAGCGTCCGCGAGCCGCCCACCAGGAAGGGCGAATGGGCCGGCTCGCGGCGCTCCAGCCGCACCAGGCCCACGCCCGGGCAGTACCACTCCAAGGTGGCTAGCGGCAGCTCGCGCCAGCCCGATGCCGGGTCCACGTAGACCCGCACGCTCGCCGCGCCCGCCACCCGCAGGCAGCCGGCGAAGCGGCCCGCCGGCGTCTGCACCTCCAGGCCCGCCGCCTCGACCCGGTAGCTCATGCTCACCTCGCCGCTGCGGTGGCGCAGCTCGGGCGGGAACTCGCTGCGGCGCGTCAGCAGGTAGGGCACGGTGCCCGCCTGCCACTGGGTGCCCGGCGCATACGGGGCCTTCAGCACGTAGCGCCGCGCCGGATCGGGCTGGGGCTCCGCCTCCAGGTCGGTCCGGCTGGCGATGCGGTAGATGCCCGTCTCGTCCGCCCGCAACCAGTAGACGAGGCCGTCGTCGCTGCGCCGGCGCCAGCCCTGCACGTCCGCCCCCAGGGTGCGCAGCGTGAGCGTCTCCACCGTGTCGCCGCCGTCCTCCATCTCGGTGCTGACGCGATAGGTCCAGCGGTGGCCGCCGGCCAGCGGGAACAACTCGTCCGAGGGCGCGCGGCGCCCGCAGGCGGCCAGCGAGGCGACGGCGCCGAGCAGGATGAACAAGCGGCGCATCGTTTACTTCTCCGGCAACTGCGGCCTGGGCAGGTCGCGCAGCTTCAGCACCTGCTCGTTGGCACCGGGCCGCAGCCAGGACAGGCCACCCTGCCCCGGCCGGGGCTCGGCACTGCCGAGCTGGCTGACGCCTTCGCGGACCTTCTTCATGCCCTCGTTCAGCAGCGCATGGAGGTCCTTCGCGTAGGGCAGGCGGAAGGCCCGCGGCTGCTCGGCCGGACGGCCGTCCTCCAGCGCGTTGACCCAGACGTAGATGGCGCCGGGACGCTGCGCCGAAGGCTCGTCGATCACCGCGGCCAGCAGCACGAAGCGCGGCGGCAGCGGCTCGCCGCTGGGCCGGCCCCACACCTCGCGCACCGCGCCGTCGGCAAAGAAGTAGAAGCCGCTCACGCCCAGCACCAGCAGCGCCTTCAGCCACACCGGCCAGCGCGACCACAGCAGCGCCATCAGCGCGACGAACAGGAGGGCGACGAAGCCCAGCAGCACGGCGAGGGTCATGGGGACTGGAACTCCTGGACGAGCTGCCGCGGCAGCGTGTTGACGTCGACGACCGTGCCGTCCGGCCGCAAGGTGAAGCGCGCCGCCGTGGCCTCGTCGCCCTGGCGGGCCAGGGTCAGCCGCCCTTGGAACACCACCTCGGCGCGCGGGTTGACCTTGACGACGGTGGTCGTCACCTCCACCGGCTGGCCGTCGCGCGAGCGGTAGTAGTGGGCATTGACGGTGAACTCGCCCGGCACGATGCCGCGCAGGGTCACCACCTCCTGGCGAAACGGGCTCTCGATGCGACGGCCGTCCACGACGATCGCATCGTTGGCGTCGCCGCGGTCGTCCCGGTCCAGGTACATCAGCCCCGCCTCGCGATTGCGGAACCACACCATCTGGCCGGCCGGGTCCTGCACCCAGGCGTCGATGTCGTTCGGATTGCGGTCGGGCCAGGCCACGGTGATCAGGTACTCGGCCTTGGACGGGATGTCGCCGGCCTTCAGGGCCTTGGGGTTCATCGCCAGCAGCGCCACGATGAAGCAGAAGACGAAGCCGATCAGCAGGTTGAACAGCATGTCGTAGAAGGGATCGACCTCGGCCTCGCGGCCGCCGCGCCGCCGCGCCCTCATGGCAGGGACCTCATGACAGGCCCTGGCGCTGGATGTCCGCCGCCAGCGCATCGGCGTAGCGGTCCAGCCGGGTCAGCTGCAGGCCCAGCAGGATGTTGCCGACCAGGCCCACCATCGTCGTCAGCAGCGCCACGCCGAGGCCGCTGGTGAGGCTGCGCAGCAGCTCCGGCGACTGCGCCGGATCGAAGCTGCGCGCCGAGCCGATCTCCAGCGCCAGCATCGAGAAGCCGATCACCTTGCCCAGCAGCCCCAGCTTCAACTGCAGGCCGTTGACCCACCAGGCCGGACCGTGCGGCCCGTGGGTGGACTCCAGCAGCAGCTCCAGCGCCGCGGCCGGGTCGGCGGCGCGGGCCTTGCGGTAGTCGGCGGCCCAGCCACCAGCGCCCTGCAGCCGGCCGCGCTCACGCTGCAGCAGCCGCGCCCGCGCGCCGCACCACAGCGTGGCCGCGACGAAGAGGATCAGGATGGCGAGCGTGATGCCGGTCGGGTCGGAGCGCAGCAGCAGGCCCAGCACGCCGCGCCCGCCCAGCAGCCAACCGGCGAAGCCGAACAGCCCGGCGAGCGCGAGCCATTCGAGCCACAAGGGCTCCGGCAGCGCGACGGGCACCGCGCCCCTTCTTGTACTTGTCTCCATGGCCCTGCGGGCTGCAAGAGGCATGCCGTGCGTTCAGGGCCGTGGCGGGCCGGTCGCGCGGGCCCGACTGCTCCAGGATGTAGCAACTCCGGCCGGCCGGACCTCGGGAAGTCCTGATGCGCCGGGCGGGCAGTATTTTTCAGCCGCCGTTGCTCCAGCGCAGCTTCCGGTAGATCGTGTTGCGGCTGATGCGCAGCTGCTTGGAGGCCGCCGAGATATTGCCGCCGGCCGCCTCGAGCGCGGCGCGGATCATCTCGATGCTGGCCTGCTCCAGCGAGTGCGGCGTCGCCGGGATCGATGTCGGCGTCGGAGCCGGCGCGAGGCTGCTCTGCACCGCGGCCGGCGGGATCTCCAGCGGCCGGGCCGGTTCGACGAGCGCCGGCGGGCGCGGCCCGGCGCGGCGCGCGTCCTCGATGAAATCGTCGGACAGGTGGGCGACGGTGATCTGGTGCTCGCCGGCCGACATCACCGCCGCCGTGCGCAGCACGTTGGCGAGCTGGCGGATGTTGCCGGGCCAGGGATAGCGGCGGAACAGCTCCGCCACTTGGGCCGACAGCTCGGGCGCGTCCTGCGGCCGCTCGGCCTGCAGGATGCGGCGCGTCATCGCCTCCAGGTCGCTGCGGTCGCGCAGCGAAGGCAGGCGCAGCGCCAGGCCGTTGAGCCGGTAGTAGAGGTCCTCGCGGAACTCGTTGTGCTCGATCATCTCGCGCAGGTTGCGGTGGGTGGCGCTGATCAGCGCGATGTCGATCGGGATGGACTTGTTGCTGCCCAGCGGCGTCACGCTGCGCTCCTGCAGCACGCGCAGCAGGCGCGCCTGCAGCTGCAGCGGCATGTCGCCGATCTCGTCGAGGAACAAGGTGCCGCCGTTGGCCTGCACCAGCCGGCCCGGCGCGCCCTTGCGGCGCGCGCCGGTGAAGGCGCCGTCCTCGTAGCCGAACAGCTCGGCCTCGATCAGCGACTCCGGAATGGAGGCGCAGTTCACCGCTACGAAAGGCTGGCTCGCGCGCTTCGAATCCTGGTGCACGGCGCGCGCTAGCACCTCCTTGCCGGTGCCGGTCTCGCCGAGGATCAGCAGCGGGATGTCGCGGTCCAGGATGCGGCGGATCTTGGCCACGACCTGCTCGATCTGGGCATCGCCGGTGCGCAGGTACTGCAGGCCGTGCGGCGCGGCGGCCGGCACGGGCACGGTGGCCGGCCGCGGACGCGCGGCGGCCGGGGTCGGTTCGTCCAGCCCCAGGCCGGCGATGACGGGCCGCGAGGGCCAGTCGAAGCGTGCGGTGACGAAGAAGGTCTTGCCGCAGACGGTCGTGAGCCGCATCGGCGCGGACATGGGCATGCGGAAATGGTCGTAGACGGCGGCCGTTGTCGTGCCGAACAGGCTGGGCAGGCTCATCGCGCGCAGCGCGGCATCGCTGAGGCCCAGTTGGTCCAGCCCGCCGCGGTTGGCGCCGAGCAGCCGCCCGTCCGCACCGACCACCAGGATGCCTTCCAGCAAGGTGCCGATGAACTCGGCGCGGCTGTGGAAATGCAGGCGCAGCCGGTTGTTGTTGTCGTCCGAGAGCCAGTGGTTCTCGATCATCCGCGCGGACATGCGCACCAGGCCCATCGTGTGCTGGTGGTAGCCGCGGTGGTCGCCGGTGACGTCCAGCACGCCCAGCATCGCGCCGCGCGGATCGAAGATCGGCGCGGCCGAGCAGGTCAGGAAGTCATTGGCCAGCATGAAGTGCTCGCCGGCGTGGACCAGGGTCGGCGCCTCCTCGAAGAGCGCGGTGCCGATCGCGTTGGTGCCCTTGGAGTGCTCGGCCCAGTTCTCGCCGGGCATCAGCGCCACGCGGCCGGCGCGGGCGAGGAAGTGGTCGTCGCCCACGGCGTGCAGGATCGTGCCCTGGGCATCGGTGAGCAGGATCATGCTTTCGGTGTTGACGATCTGCTCGAGCAGCAGGTGCATCACCGGCGCGGCATGCAGGTACAGCCGGTGGTTGCGCTCCCGGGCCAGCGCAAGATCGCTGCGTACCAGGGGATCGAATTCGCATTTCTCGGCCCGCGTCAGGCCCAGGGCCTTGCTGCGCTCGTGGGATCGTTCGATGAAGGCCGTGCGTGGCGAGGCGCCCGGAGCGCATTCGATGCTGCTGGCTTGCGGCTTGGCAACTGGGGTCATGGCACTGCTCGTTCCCTGGCCTCGCGGCCTTGTCTCTGGAGGGTTTGGTCTGTGTTTGCGCCGGATGCTGTGCCAAGACGAACCGCTTGTCCAGCCTGCCCGCCGGCTGCCGCGCCGGCCACTGTGCCAGCCTGGAGCACTCCGGCGTGGCATGGCGCTTGCGAAAAGACGGCGGATCGCCATCACCAACGACACGGAGACAAACCCATGAAGACCCGATCCACCTTGCATCGCCGCACGCACAACCGACTGGTGGCCCTCGCGCTCGCCGGCGCGGCGCTGGGCGCCCTCGCCCACGGCGACGTCACGCCGCAGGCGGTCGACACCACCGCGCTGCCCCGCCTCGGCGAGGGCTGGCGCGACGAGAACCCGTTCCGCCAGAACGAGGCGGCCATCAAGATCGGCACCTCCGCCTACAACCAGAACTGCGCCCGCTGCCACGGGCTGGAGGCGATCTCCGGCGGCATCGCCCCGGACCTGCGCAAGCTCGACAACGACTGCGCCACCACGCAGGACAGCTCCCGCAAGGCCGCCTGCGTCAAGGAGAACGACGAGTACTTCCTCACCACCGTGCGCCACGGCCGCACGCGCAACGGCGCCGTCTACATGCCGCCGTTCGAGGGCACCTTCGACCAGGAGGCCATCTGGGCGATCAAGAGCTACCTGGAGACGCGCCGTGACAAGCCGCTTTGATCCGACACGGCGCCGCTGCCTGGGCGGCATCGCCGCACTGACGCTAGGAGGCGCGCTGCGCCCGGCCGACGCGGTGACGCTGGACAAGGTGCGCGAGCGCGGCAGCCTCGTCGTCGGCATCTACCAGGACATGCCGCCCTTCCACGTGGCGGGCCGCGGCATCGACGTGGACATCGCCGCCGCGCTGGCGCAGGCACTGGGCGTGAAGCTGTCGCTGCTGCCCTTCACCGCCGACGAGAACATGGCCGACGACCTGCGCAACATGGTCTGGAAGGGCCACTACCTCGGCTTCGGGCCGGCCGACGTGCTGATGCACGTGCCGGTGGACAAGCCGCTGATGGACGCCACGCCGCAGGCCACCATCTTCGCGCCCTACTACCGCGAGCGGGTCGCGCTGGCGAGGCGGCTCGACGCGGTGCCGGTGCTGGACACGCTGGCGCCGCTGGCCGGCGAGCGGGTGGCCGTGGCCGGGCAGACGCTGGCCGGCTGGCTGCTGATCGGTGCGGACGGCGGCGCCTACCGCGAACGCCTGCTGACGCAGTGGAAGGACGGCACGGACTGCGCGCGAGCGCTCACACGCGGCGAGGTGACGGTGGCGGCGGGCCTGGAGTCGGAGCTGGAATCGGTGCTGCGGGGCGACCCGCGCTTCGCCATCGAGCCGCTGCCCTCGCCGCGCGCGCCGCGCAACGGCTGGGCCAGCGGCATGGCCGTGCGGCGCGACGGCAGCGATCTCGCGCAGGCGCTGCAGGCGGCGATGAACGATCTGGCCGCCAGCGGCCGGCTGCGCACGATGTTCGCCGGCTTCAACGTGGCCTGGCAGGCGCCCTGAAGCCGGCGCGGGCAGGTGAGGCGGGCGGGCCGCTTATCATCCCCGACCCGCCTTCCCTTGGAGAGTTCGATGTCCGGCCCGGTCCCCGCCCGCAAACGCACGAAGAAGAACGAGGTGTCGTCTTCGCTGCCCGACCTGGTCCCGAGCGACAACAGCTATCTCCAGCGAATTCTGAACGCCAAGGTCTACGACATCGCGCGCGAGTCCTCGCTGACGCCGGCGAAGAACCTGAGCCGGCGCATCGGCAACAAGGTGCTGCTCAAGCGCGAGGACGAGCAGCCGGTGTTCAGCTTCAAGCTGCGCGGCGCCTACAACAAGATGGTCCACCTGAGCGCCGAGCAGCGCGAGCGCGGCGTGATCTGCGCCTCGGCCGGCAACCACGCGCAGGGCGTGGCACTGTCGGCCAAGAAGCTCGGCTGCCGCGCCGTGATCGTGATGCCGGTGACGGCGCCCAAGGTCAAGGTGGACGCGGTGCTCGGCCACGGCGGCGAGGTCGTGCTGCACGGCGACAGCTTCACCGACGCCTACGACCACTCGCTGCTGCTGGCCAAGGAGCAGGGCCTGACCTTCGTGCACCCGTTCGACGATCCGGACGTGATCGCCGGCCAGGGCACGATCGCCGTGGAGATGCTGCGCCAGCACCAGGGGCCGATCGATGCGATCTTCGTCGCCATCGGCGGCGGCGGCCTGATCTCCGGCGTGGCGGCCTACATCAAGGCGGTGCGGCCCGAGATCAAGATCATCGGCGTGCAGACCAAGGACTCCGACGCGATGGCCCGCTCGGTCGCCGCCGGAAAGCGCGTGACCTTGAGCGACGTGGGCCTGTTCGCGGACGGCACGGCCGTCAAGCTGGTCGGCGAGGAGACCTTCCGCATCACGCGCGAGCTGGTGGACGAGTTCGTCGTCGTCGACACCGACGCCGCCTGCGCCGCGATCAAGGACGTGTTCGAGGACACGCGCTCGATCCTCGAGCCCTCCGGCGCGCTGGGCGTGGCGGCGATCAAGAAGTACGTGGCCGAGAAGGGCTGCAAGGGCCAGACCTTCATCGCGATCACCTCGGGCGCGAACATGAACTTCGACCGCCTGCGCTTCGTCGCCGAGCGGGCCGAGGTCGGCGAGCAGCGCGAGGCGCTGTTCGCGGTGACGATCCCCGAGGCGCGCGGCAGCTTCAAGCGCTTCTGCGAGCTGCTGGGCCCGCGCAGCGTGACCGAGTTCAACTACCGCATCGCCGATTCACTGAAGGCGCACATCTTCGTCGGCGTGTCCACCAGCAAGCGCGACGAATCGGCGCGGCTGGCGCGCACCTTCGAGAAGTCCGGCTTCGAGACGCTGGACCTGACCGACGACGAACTGGCCAAGCAGCACGTCCGCCACATGGTGGGCGGCCGCACCGAACTGGCCCGCGAGGAGCGCCTGTTCCGCTTCATCTTCCCGGAGCGGCCCGGCGCGCTGATGCGCTTCCTCTCCAGCATGCATCCGGAGTGGAACATCAGCCTGTTCCACTACCGCAACCAGGGCGCGGACTACGGCCGCATCCTGGTCGGCCTGCAGGTGCCGCCCAAGGACAGCGGCAAGGCGCTGCGCGACTTCCTCGCGTCTCTGGGCTACCCCTACGAGGAAGAAACCGACAACCCGGTCTACAAGCTGTTCCTTCGCTGAGCCTGGATCGTCTGGCAATACTGGGGATGCAGCGGCGCACGCCTTGCTACAGAATCGGCCGGCACTCGCTGTAAACCCATGCATCCGACGCTGATCTCCCCGACTGCCAACCCTGAACTGGAACGCGCGCTGCGCGAGCGCGTCGACCGCCGCTCGGCAATAGCCGGCGGCCTCGGCGAACTTGAACCGCTGGCCGTGCGCCTGGGCCTGGTGCAGAACACGCTGACGCCGCGCTTCCGCGATCCGCTGCTGGCGCTGTTCGCGTCCGACCACGGTCTGGCGGTCGACGGCATTCCGTCGCTGTGGGGCCGCAACACCCGCGAGCAGACCGTGATGGCGCTGCAGAACCGCCTGCCGGTCTCGGTCTTCGCGCGGGTGCAGGGCCTGCAGTTCAGCGTCGTCGACTGCGGCATCGCCGAATCGCTGCCGCCTCACGCCCACCTGATGGCACGCAAGATCGCGCACGGCACGCGCAATGCGCGCGTCGGCCCGGCGATGACGATGGAGCAGGCGCATTCCGGCGTGCGCGTCGGCATGGAGATCGCCGAGCACCTGCCCGGCAATGTGCTGGCCTGCGCCGGCATGGGCCAGGGCTCGGCCGAGAGCGCCGCGCTGGTGCTCGCGCGGCTTGCCGACATGCCGGTGCGCGACTTCGTCGTCTCCGGCCCGGACATGCGCCAGGACGACCTGGCCCATCTGCTGACGGTGCTGCAGGCCGCGCAGAACCGCCACCGCGAAGTCCACGATCCGATGGAGGTGCTGGCAGCCTTCGGCGGCTTCGAGACCGCGGTGATGGTGGGTGCGATGCTGGTGGCCGCATCCAAGCGCAGCCTGATCGTCGTCGACGGCATCACCGCCTGCGCGGCGCTGAAGCTCGCGGCGCAGATCGCCGCGCCGGTCACCGACTATGCGGTGTTCTGCCGCAGCCACGTACATCGCGGCCTGGATGAAGCGCTGGGGCTGTTCCATGCGTCCGCACTGCTGGAACTGGGCATGGACAGCGCTGACGGCACCGGCGCCGCGCTGGCCTGGCCGATGATCCGCAGCGCCGCGGCACTGCTGACCGAGCTGCACGAATCCGCCGAGGCGCGGACCGGCATGAACCGGCCGCCCGAAGAAGACGCCGGCCTGCCGACGCTCAACTGAAGCGTCGCCCTCAGTTGACCGGGTTGCCCTGGTTGTCCACCTGGGGCTGCTGCGGCGGTTGTCGCTGCAGCGGGTTTTCCTGCGGCTGTTCCTGCGGCTGCTGGAATCGCGGCATCGGCACTGGCATCGGTTGCGCCTGCGCCCGGCCGCCCAGGTTCACCGGCGACGGCCCGGCGGCCGGCAGCGCACCGGTGGCCGGTGTGGTCGGTGCCTCCAGCTGGAGCTGGAAGCTCTCCGCGCCGTCCTTGCCGATGCTGGCCGAGCGTGCATTGACGGCCAGCAATTGCAGACCATCTTCCAACGAGGCGCCGACGCGCACCGTGCGCGCCACACCATCAACCGCGATCAGGGCGACACCCTCGCCCGCCTGGGCCGCGCTCGCCGACTTCGGCGCCACGACGCCCAGCAGCTTGTAGCGGCTCTCCTGGGCCGGCACCGCCTGCGGCGCGGCCACGACCGGGGCGCCGAGCAGGCGCGTCAGGTCGACGGCGGGCGCGCTGTTCTCCAGCACCGGCAGCGCCTGCGACGGCGTCGCGAGCGACCGCGAACCCAGCTGCAACGCCCAGTACGCGGCGCTGCAGGCCAGCAAAGCCCAGACAAGAAACGTCATCAATCTCGCATGCATTCGCCGATTATGATTCAAGCTGCTCCCGCCCTTGACTGAGCTCTCCCGAGTTCCCCGCCCCATGCAATCCCCTGCACAGACTTCGCCCCGACGCCGTGCCCTAGCGCGCGGCTTTACCCTGATCGAGCTGCTGGTCGTCCTCGTGATCATCGGCATCCTGGGCGCGCTGATCGTGCCGAACGTGCTGGATCGGCTCGACGAGAGCAAGGTCACCGCCGCGCGCAGCCAGGTGAACAGCCTGATGCAGCAGCTCAAGCTTTACAAACTCGACAACCAGCGCTACCCGAGCGCCGAGCAGGGCTTGGACGCCCTGGTCCACAAGCCCACCGCCGGCCCGATCCCGCCGAACTGGCGCTCGTACATCGACAAGCTGCCGCCCGACCCCTGGGGTAATCCCTATCAGTACGCCAACCCAGGCGTGAACGGCGAGATCGACGTCTACAGTTTTGGCGCCGACGGCAAGGTCGGCGGCGAAGGCAAAGACGCAGACATCGGCTCCTGGCAATAAGCCGTGAGCCCCCGGCCCACGATTTGGGGCGGCCCGGCGAAAGCCCGGGCACGTGCGCGTGGCTTCACGCTGATCGAGCTCCTCGTCGTGATCACCATCGTCGCCATCGCGAGCGCCGCGATCAGCATCTCGCTGCGCGACCCGGCCGCTTCGCAGTTGGAGCGTGAGGCGGAGCGTCTGACCGGACTGCTCGAAACCGCGCGGGCGGAGAGCCGCGCGGCCGGCGTCGAGGTGCAGTGGTTGCCGCTGGTCGGCGACGCCAGTGGCGACCAGTTCCGCTTCGTCGGTCTGCCGGCCTCGGTGCCGATGCCGCGGCGCTGGCTGGGCGAGGCGGTGGCGGTCGAGATCGTCGGCGCGCGTTCGCTGACCCTGGGGCCGGAGCCGATGATCGGGCCCCAGCAGCTCGTGCTGAGCATCGGCCAGCAGCGGGTCGTGCTGAGCACCGACGGGCTCTCGCCGTTCCAGGCCTCGCCGGTCGGCTCTTCTTCATGAACGCCACGGCGCGCGGCTTTACGCTGATCGAGGTGATGGTCGCGCTGGTGATCGTCGCCGTCGCGCTGGCGGCCGGCGTCAAGGCGGCCGGCGCGCTGACCGACAACGCGGTCCGCCTGCGGGCGGTCGGCGCGGCGCAGTGGTGCGCCGAGAACCAGCTGACCGAGCTGCACCTGACGCATCAGTTCCCCGGCGCCGGTGAATCCACCTTCAGCTGCGACCAGCTCGGCGAGACCTACCAGGGCCGGCTGGTCGTGCGCGCGACGCCGAACCCGAACTTCCGCGCGGTGGACGCAGTGATCGCCGATGCCGATGGCCAGCAGCGCCTGACGTTGTCCACCATCATCGGGCGCTACTGAAATGAAGCGGTCGCGCGGCTTTACGCTGGTCGAGGTGATGGTGGCGCTGCTCGTCATGTCGCTGATGGCCGTGCTCGCCTGGCGCGGCCTGGACGCGCTGCTGAGCAGCCGCGACGTGGCCCAGCGGCACCTGGACCAGAGCGCGCGCCTGCAGTCGGTGATGGAGCAGTGGGAGCTGGACCTGAAGTCGCTGCAGGACAGCACCGTCGTGCCGGCCCTGGCCTTCGACGGCGCCACCTTGCGCGTCACCCGCCGCCAGACCGGCGGCATGCAGGTCGTCGCCTGGAGCGTCCACGACGGCGGGCTCTACCGCTGGCAGGGCCCGGTCGTGCGCAGCGTCTCCGCGCTGCAGGACAGCTTCCAGCGCAGCGGGCAATTGCAGACGCAGGACGGCGGCCAGCTCCGCGCGCTGGACGGCGTGTCCGGCTGGCAGATCTATTACTACCGCGGCAACAGCTGGACCAACGGGCAGTCCAGCGGCGACGAGGCTGCCGCAGCAGCTGCCGCTGCGGCCGCGGCTGCTGCAGCCGCCGCAGCGGCTTCGGCAGCTTCGAGCGTGACCGCCACGCCGACCCCCACCGGTCTGCCCACCGGCGTGCGCATGCTGCTGCAGTTCGACCCATCCAGCGGCTTCGCCGGCCCGCTGATGCGCGAGATCGAGCTGGGGACCTGACGACCATGACGCATCGCAGGCAATCCGGCGCGGCCATGCTCACGGCGCTGCTGATCGCAAGTCTCGTCGCCGGGCTGGCCGCGGCCATGGTCTGGCGCCAGTACCGTGCGATCCAGGTCGAGGCCGCCGAGCGCGCACGCGCCCAGGCCAACTGGGTACTGCTGGGCGCGCTGGACTGGGCCCGCCTGATCCTGCGCGAGGACGCGCGTGCGAACCAGACCACGCCGGTGGACCACCTCGGCGAAGTCTGGGCGGTGCCGCTGGCCGAGGCGCGTCTGTCGACCTTCCTGGCCGCCGGCCAGGAGAGCGGCGGCGGGGGCACGGCCGACGTCGACGCCGGCCCGGACGCCTTCCTGTCCGGCGCCATCGACGACGCGCAGGGCCTGTACAACCTGCGCAACCTGCTTGGCGGCACGGCCGTGCCTGCCATCGAACAGGACACGCTGCAGCGGATCTGCCAGAGCGCCGGTGCATCGCCGGACACCGCGGTGCAGATCATCAACGGCATGCGCAACGCCTTCGCCACGCCGCTGGACGAAGCCAGCGCGCCGTTGCAGCCGAACAGCGTCGACGAGCTGGCCTGGTTCGGCCTCAGCCCCGACACGATCGCGCGCCTGCGCCCCTTCCTGGTGATCCTGCCGGTGCCGACGCAGGTGAACCTGAACACCGCCCCGCGCGAGGTGATCGCCGCGCTGCTGGACGTCGACCTCGCCTCGGCCGAACGGCTGGTCCAAGGCCGGCGCTCGGCGCCGCTGCAGACCGTGGAGGCTGCCGGCGCCTACCTGCCGCAGGGCAGCGTGCCGAATCCGGGCCGTGCCGCGGTGGCCTCTTCCTTCTTCTTCGTGACCGGCCGACTGCGGATGGACGGGCGCATCCAGGTGCAGCGCTCGCTGGTCTACCGCAATGGCTTGAGCATGGTGACGCTGCAGCGCCAGCCGATCGCCCCGACGCCCGGTACTCCGGGCTGACCCCCGTCTCGACCGTCACACACCCCTCTTAGAATCGGCGGCCGCCATGATCAGCACCCTGCTCCTCTTCCTTCCGCCGCGCAGCCGACTGCGCGCCCCGGGCCGCCCAGCGGCCGGCGAAGCCCTGGCCGCCGGCGAATACGACTACGTCTTCAGCGCCGACGGCAAGCACATCGGCCAGCAGGGCCGCCTGCCCGCCGCCCAGTTGCCCGATGCCGAACTGGTCGTCGCCTTCCCCGACGAATCCGACCTCTCCTGGCAGCGCGTGACCCTGCCGCGCGCCGGCCGCCAGCTGCGCGCCGCGCTGGCGGGCCTGCTTGAGGAAGCGCTGCTGGACGACCCTGAGAATCTCCATTTCGCCGTCGAGCCCGAGGCCATCGCCGGCAGCGAGGCCTGGGTGGCGGTCGGTTCGCGCGAATGGCTGGCCCAGCAGCTGGCGGCGCTGGAGGCTGCGCAGGTCTTCGTCGACCGCCTGGCGCCGCTGTCCTGGCCCGAGGCCCCGCCGCGCGGTCACTTCTACGAAACCGGCTCGACCGACAGCCCGGCCGCGCTGCGCTGGAGCCATCCCGGCGGCGTCGCCAACCTGGCGCTGGAAGGCGGGCTGACCCGCCAGCTGTTCCCGCCGGCCGTCGTCGAAGGCGCGCAATGGAGCGCCGCGCCCGCCGTCGCCGCCCAGGCCGAGCAATGGCTGGGCAGCGCGGTGACCGTGCTGACGCGCGAGCAGCGCGCGCTAGCCGCCCTCGAAGGCCCATGGAACCTGCGCCAGTTCGAGCTGGCCCAGCGCACGCGTGGCCTGCGCACCGTGCGCAACGTCTGGCGCGCCTTCATGCAGCGCAACTGGCGGCCGGTGCGCTGGGGCCTGATCGGCCTGGTCGCCGTGCAACTGGTCGGCATGAATGCGATGGCCCTGCAGCAGCGGCACCAGTTGCAGCAGCGCAAGGACGCGCTGAACACGACGCTGACCACTACTTACCCGCAGATCCGCGTGCCCCTGAACGCCCCGGTGCAGATGCGCCGCGAGACCGACACGCTGCGCGCGACAGCCGGCCGCGCCGGCCCGCAGGATCTGGAAACCCTGCTGGCCGCGGCTGCCGGCGCCTGGCCGCCGGATCGCGGCCCGGTCGATGCGATGAGCTTCGAGGCCGGCCGCCTGGTGATGCCCGCGGCAGGCTGGAGCGACGAACAGATCCAGCGCCTGCGCAGCCAGCTGCGCAGCGAGGGCTGGCAGCTCGACAGCCGTGACGGCCAGCTGACGCTGCAACGCCCCGCCGAGCAGCGCGGCTCCAAGGAACCGACCCGATGACCTCCCCCACCTCCGACCGCTGGCAGGCCCTGCGCGCCACGGCGCTGCAACGCTGGGCCGCGCTGCAGGAAAACGAGCGCCGCGCGCTGCGCGTGCTGGCCGTGCTGGTGGCGCTGCTGCTCGTCTGGCTGGTGCTGGTGCAGCCGGCCTGGCGCACCCTGCGCGAAACGCCGGCGCAGCTGGACCTCGTCGAAGCCCAGCTGCGCGAGATGCAGGCCCAGGCCACCGAGGCCCGCGAACTGCGCGCCCTGCCGCCGGTGCCCGCGGCCCAGGCCGCGCAGGCGCTGCAGGCTGCCAGCGACCATCTGGGTGCCAATGCCAAGTTGAACCTGAGCGGCGACCGCGCCGTGCTGACGCTCACCGGCATCGGCCCGGATGCGCTGCAGGCCTGGCTCGGCGAGGCGCGCAGCGCCGCCCGCGCCCGCCCGGTCCAGGCACAGCTGCAGCGCGGGCCCCAGGGCTTCACCGGCACGATCGTGCTGGCCTTGAACGGGGCGACCTCGTCATGACGAACCCGCAGCAACGCCTGCGCCTGTGGGGCGCGGCTGGCGCGCTGCTGGGCGTGCTGGTCGCGCTCGTGGTCTTCGCTCCGGCGAGCTGGCTGGCCCAGGGCCTGGCCTCGGTCACCGAAGGGCGGCTGCTGATCACCGACACCCGCGGCAGCATCTGGAACGGCTCCGGTGTGCTGGTGCTGGCCGGCGGTGCCAGCAGTCACGATGCCGCCAGCCTGCCCGGCCGGCTCAACTGGACGATGGGCCCGCGCGGCTTCGGCGGCATGGTGCTGAAGGCCAGCCAGGACTGCTGCATCAACAGCGAGCTGCAGCTGCAGATCAAGCCAGGCCTGATCAGCGTGGACAACCGCGCCGACTGGCTCGCCCGCTGGCCCGCCGCCATGCTGGCGGGCCTGGGCACGCCCTGGAACACGCTGCAGCTGGGCGGCTCGCTGCGCCTGCAGACGCGCGACTTCCGCCTGGAGCGCAAGGGCGGCCGCTGGCTGCCCGCCGGCCAGGTCGACCTGGATCTCGTCAACATGAGCTCGCGCGTCTCGACCGTGGCGCCGCTGGGCAGCTACCGGCTCAGCGTCGTCGCCGAACCGGCGGGCCAGGGCACGCTGCGGCTCAGCACGCTGGACGGCCCGCTGCTGCTGTCCGGCCAGGGCAGCTTCGGCACCGGCCGGCCGCAGTTCCAGGGTGAAGCCTCCAGCGCACCGGGCCGCGAGGCCGCACTCGACAATCTTTTGAACATCATCGGGCGGCGCCAGGGCGCGCGCTCCGTCATTTCGATCGGATGAGCATGACTTCCCCGCAGAAGACCTTCACGCTGGCTCTGGCCATGCTGCTGACCGGCTCCGCCGCCATCGCCCAGGCCCAGGCTCCGGCCCCGACGCGGACCCGCTCGCAAGGCCCCGCCCTGAAGGCCGCCACGCCGGTGACGCTGAACTTCGTCAACGCCGACATCGAGGCGGTGACCCGCGCGATCGGCGTGATGATGAACCGCCAGTTCGTCATCGACCCGCGCGTCAAGGGCCAGATCACGCTGTACAGCGAGCAGCAGGTGAGCGTCCAGGAGGCCTACCTGAACTACCTCGCCGCGCTGCGCACCTTGGGCTTCACCGTCGTCGAGAGCGGCGGCCTCTACAAGGTCGTGCCCGAGGCCGATGCCAAGCTGCAGACCGGCACCGTCACCGTCGACGAAGGCAACCGCGCGCCGCGCGGCGACCAGGTGATCACGCAGATCTTCCGCGTCAACCACGAGAACGCCAACAACCTGGTGGCCGTGCTGCGCCCGCTGATCAGCCCCAACAACACGATCAACGCCAACCCCGGCAACAACTCGCTGGTGATCACCGACTACGCGGAGAACCTGCAGCGCCTGGCCAAGGTGATCGCCGCGCTGGACACGCCCGGCAGCACCGACATCGACATCGTGCCGCTGAAGTACGCAGTGGCCTCCGACCTGGCCGCGCTGGCGCAGAAGCTGGCGGACGGCAGCGGCGGCGCGGCGGTGCCGGGCGTGGCCGTGGTGGCCGGCGGCAGCAGCGCCGTCACGGTGATGGCCGACCCGCGCACCAACTCGCTGATCCTGCGCGCCTCCAACCCGCAGCGCCTGGCCGCGGCACGCGCGATCATCGCCAAGCTCGACCAGCCGACCGCCAACGACACGACCGGCGGCAGCAACATCCACGTCGTCTACCTGAAGAACGCCGATGCGGCCAAGCTCGCGACCGTGCTGCGTGCCGCTTTCAGCGTCAACGGCGCGGCGGGCAGCGGCAGCGGCGGCGGTTCCGGCAGCAGCGGCGGCAGCAGCTCCAGCGGCTCGCTGCTGGGCGGCGCGAACTCGCAGAACAACACGTCCAACAACCTGAACAACAGCAGCACCAGCGGCAGCAGCGGCACGTCGAGCCAGTCCTCGCAGCCGGTCTCCGCCTCACCGGGCCCGTCCACCGGCGGCTTCGTGCAGGCCGATCCGGCGACGAACTCGCTGATCATCACCGCGCCCGAGGTCATGTACCGCCAGATCCGCAACGTGATCGACCAGCTCGACGGGCGGCGCGCGCAGGTCTATGTGGAATCGATGATCGTCAAGGTCGACGTGACCAAGAGCGGCCAGTTCGGCTTCCAGTGGCAGAACCTGTTCGGCAAGAGCGTGGGCCTGGGCACGAACTTCGGCACGGGCTCGGCCAACATCATTTCCGACTCGGTCGCCACCGCCGGCGGCACGACGACGGCCGGCACCGCGCTGCAGGCCGCGCAGACCGGCCTCAACTTCGCCGTGTTCAAGAAGGTCGCCGGCGTCGTCACGCTCGGCGCGCTGGCGAACTTCCTGGAAAGCCAGACCGGCGCCAACGTGCTGTCCACGCCAAACCTGGTGGCGTTGGACAACGAAGAGGCGAAGATCGTCATCGGCCAGAACGTGCCCTTCGTCACCGGCTCGTACACGACCTCGACCACCGGCACCACGTCGCCGTTCCAGACGGTCGACCGCAAGGACGTCGGCTTGACCCTGCGCATCCGCAGCCAGATCGGCGAGAACGGCACGATCCGCATGACGGTCTACCAGGAGAACTCCTCCGTCGTCGCCACCACGGCCTCGTCGACGAACGGCCCGACGACCGACAAGAGCTCGATCGAGACGACGGTGACCGTCGACGACGGCTCGATCCTCGTGCTGGGCGGCCTGCTGAAGGACGAGTACAGCGACGGCGAGGACGGCGTGCCGGGCCTGGCCAGCCTGCCGGTCGTCGGCAACCTGTTCAAGAGCAACAGCCGCAAGCGGGTCAAGACCAACCTGATGGTGTTCCTGCGCCCCGTCGTGCTGCACGACCAGGCCAGCGCCGACCAGCTGACCCTGGACCGCTACGACTCGATCCGCGCCGTCCAGCAGGCGACGCTGCCCACGAAGACCGCCGTGCTGCCCGACACCGGCGGCTCGGTGATCCCGGCGGACCCGACCAGCAGCTCGCTGAGCATCAAGGAACAGCGCCTGACCGACCCGAACCTCGTCGTCGATCCGGCCAAGCAGGCAGACCAGCAGCCGGCCAAGCAGCCCTGAGCGCCATGGCCATCAAGCATCCCCTGCCCTACGCCTTCGCCAAGGCGAACACCGTGCTGCTGGAGGACGACGGCAGCACGCTGGTGCTGTGGGCGCCGCTGGACGTCGGCCTGACGACGCTGTCCGAGGTGCAGCGCCTCTACAGCGTCGACCGCTTCGAACAGGAGCCGCGCAGCACGCTGGCCGAGCGCATCAACGCCGCCTACGCGGGCAGCGAATCGAGCGCCGCCACCGTGGTCGGCGAGGTCGAGAGCGCGATCGATCTGTCGCGCATGATGCAGGACCTGCCGGCGGTGGAAGACCTGCTGGAAGCGGCCAACGACGCGCCGATCATCCGCATGCTCAACGCGCTGCTGACGCAGGCGGCCAAGGACGGCGCCAGCGACATCCACATCGAGCCCTACGAGCGCGCCAGCTCGGTGCGCTTCCGCGTCGACGGCACCTTGCGCGAGGTGGTGCAGCCCAACCGCGGCCTGCATGCGGCGCTGATCTCGCGCCTGAAGATCATGGCCGAGCTCGACATCGCCGAGAAGCGCCTGCCGCAGGACGGCCGCATCTCGCTGCGCATCGGCGGCCGCGCGATCGACGTGCGCGTCTCCACGCTGCCTTCGGCCCACGGCGAACGCGCGGTGCTGCGTTTGCTGGACAAGACCGAATCGAAGTTCACGCTGGAAGCGCTGGGCATGAGCGGCGACGTGCTCTCGTCGTTCAAGCGCCTGGTGCAGCAGCCGCACGGCATCGTGCTGGTCACCGGCCCGACCGGCTCCGGCAAGACGACCACGCTGTACGCCTCGCTGCAGACGGTGGACACCGCGACGACCAATGTGCTGACCGTCGAAGACCCGGTGGAATACGAGCTGCCCGGCATCGGCCAGACGCAGGTCAACAGCAAGATCGACCTCACGTTCGCCAAGGCGCTGCGCGCGATCCTGCGCCAGGACCCGGACGTCATCATGATCGGCGAAATCCGCGACTACGAGACCGCGCAGATCGCGATCCAGGCCTCGCTGACCGGCCACTTGGTGCTGGCCACCTTGCACACCAACGACGCCCCGAGCGCCGTGACGCGGCTGACCGACATGGGCGTCGAGCCCTTCCTGCTCAGCTCCAGCCTGCTGGGCGTGCTGGCGCAGCGCCTGGTGCGCTGCCTGTGCCCGGTGTGCAAGCGCGCGGACGCCGAGGGTCGCTACCACCCGGTGGGCTGCGATGCGTGCGCAATGACCGGCTACAAAGGCCGCACGGGCGTCCACGAACTGATGGTGGCCGACGACAAGGTGCGCGGCCTGATCCACCAGCAGGCGCCCGAGAGCGAGCTGCTGGCCGCCGCGCAGAACGCCGGCCTGCGCTCGATGCGCGAGGACGGGGCGCGGCTCGTGGCCCAGGGCATAACCTCCGCCGAGGAAGTGCTCCGCGTGACGCGGGACTAACCATGATGGCCCCCACGCTCACTTCGTTCACTGCCCCCCGAGGGGGCGCTCAGCGCCTTCCGGGGCGGCCGAGCAGGCGCTGACTCAATGCCAGCCTACAAATACGAGGCGCTCGACGCCGCCGGCCGCACTGCCAAGGGCCTGATCGAGGCGGACAACCCGCGCCAGGCCCGCACGCAACTGCGTGCGCAGGCGCTGGTGCCGCTGTCGGTCGAAACGGTCTCGCAGCAGAACCAGGGCACCGGCGCCAACCGCGTGCTGTTCGCCCGCCGTGTGTTCGGCCCGGTGGCGCTGGCCGTGTGGACGCGCCAGCTGGCCGGCCTGGTCGGTGCCGGCCTGCCGATCGAGCGTGCGCTGACGGCGCTGGCCGACGAGAGCGAAGACGCACGCCAGCGCGAGCTGCTCGCCCAACTGAAGGCCGAGGTCAATGCCGGTTCGCCGTTCGCGCGCGCGCTGTCCACGGCGCCACGCGAGTTTGACGAGGTCTACCGCGGTGTGGTCGCCGCTGGCGAGCAGAGCGGCGCGCTGGGCCAGGTGCTGGAGAAGTTGGCCGACGACCTGGAAGAGCGCCAGGACCTGCGCAGCAAGCTGATCGGCGCGATCGCCTACCCGGCCATCGTCTCGGTGATTGCCGTGATGATCGTGATCTTCCTGCTGACCTACGTGGTGCCGCAGATCGCGACCGTCTTCACCAGCTCCAAGCGCGCCCTGCCCTTCCTGACGGTGGCGATGCTGGCGATCAGCGACTTCGTGCGCCAGTGGGGCTGGCTGATGCTGCTGGTGCTGGTGGCCGGCGGCGCGACGCTGTCCTTCGCGCTGAAGCGCAACCGCGCCTTCCGCGAGCGCTTCGATGCCGGACTGCTGAACCTGCCGCTGGTCGGTCGCCTGGCCCGCGGCTACAACGCCGCCCGCTTCGCCGGTACCTTGGCGATGCTCGCCGGCTCCGGCGTGCCGATCCTGAAGGCCCTGCAGGCGGCCGCCGAAACCCTGTCCAACTCTGCCATGCAGGCCGATGCGCTGGACGCGCTGGTGCAGGTGCGCGAAGGCGCGCCGCTGGGCCTGGCGCTGGCCGGCAAGAAGCGCTTCCCCGGCATCCTCGCGATGTTCGCGCGCCTGGGCGAGCAGACCGGCGCGCTGCCCGAGATGCTCGGCCGCGCCGCCCGTCAGCTGGGCACCGAAGTGCAGCGCCGCGCGATGACCGCCGCCTCGCTGCTGGAGCCGATCCTGATTGTCGGCATGGGTGCCGTCGTGCTGATGATCGTGCTCGCGGTCCTGATGCCGATCATCCAGCTGAACACCTGGGTGAAGTAACCGACTACCTCGGCGGAGCCGGCCCGAACAGCCGCTCCGCCCGCTGGTACAGCACCCAGCTCGTTGCGATGTACTTGTCGCCACCCTTGGGCCGGTTGCCGCGGTGCGTGTGGGTGAAGCCGCCGGGGGCGATCAGCAGGCTGCCCATGCGCGGCACGATCTTGCGCTGTTGGTAGAGGAACTCGGTCTCGCCTTCGTCGAAGCCCTCGTTCAGGTAGATCGTCCACAGCAGTGCGCGGTGCAGGGCCTCGGCCTGATCGTGGCGCGGGTACTGCTCGCTGTGCCAGTAGGGGTAGCCGCCCTGGTCGGCGATGTACTTCTGGATGTTGATGCCTCCGGGGCGGAAGACGGTGCCGATCAGGCCGGTGAGTGCCTCGTCGTTCATCGCGGCGAGGGCCTCGGCATCGATGACCTGCATCTCGCCCGAAGGCAGCTTCATCTTCAAATGCAGCGGCGCCAGCGCCACGTGGGCGTAGCGGCGCAGGTACTGCCTGAAGCCCTTCAGCATCGCGTCGTTCAGCTGCTGGCGCACGTCGGCCCAGCCGGGCGCGGTGTCGAGCTGGACGTCCCAGCTGTCCTTCAGCGTCAGGTCCACGCCGCTGCCGGTGCTGCCGCGCTGCGCCTGGCCGCCAGCCTCGAAGCGCTCGATCATCAGGCGGCAGGCTTCGGGTGCGAGCACGCCCTTGTACACCTCGATGAAGTCGGTCATCACGCTCCTCGCGACGAAAGCGTGCAGTCTATGATGACCCGATGCCCGTCACCCTCGATGCCCACCAGCTCGTCGTCGCGATCTCGTCGCGCGCCCTGTTCGATTTCGAGGAGGAGAACGAGCTGTTCGAGGCTCGCGACGACCATGCCTACATGGACCTGCAGCGCCAGCGCCTGGATGTGCCGGCCAAGCCCGGCGCGGCCTTCTCGCTGGTGAAGAAGCTGCTGGCCTTCAATGCCGAGGAGCCGCGCGTCGAGGTCGTCGTGCTGTCGCGCAATGACCCGATCTCGGGCCTGCGCGTGTTCAAGTCGGCGGCGCACTACGGCCTGGACATCCAGCGCGGCGCCTTCACCCGCGGTGCCTCGCCGTGGCGCTACCTGCGCTCGCTGAAGGCCCAGCTCTTCCTGTCCACCAACGAGGCGGATGTGCGCACAGCGCTGGCCGCTGGCGTGGCCGCGGCACGGGTGATGCCGCAGTCCGCTCGCGCGTCAGAGGCCCATCCGGATGAGCTGCGCATCGCCTTCGACGGCGACGCGGTGCTGTTCTCGGACGAGGCCGAGCAGGTCTACCAGCGCGACGGCCTGAGCGCGTTCCAGGACCACGAACGCGCGCATGCGCTGCACCCGATGGCCGCGGGCCCGTTCAAGCCGGTGCTGCAGGCGCTGCACCGGCTGCAGCAGGCGCAGATCGGCTCGATGCGGGTGCGCACGGCGCTCGTCACCGCGCGCAGCGCGCCGGCGGCCGAGCGCGCGGTCCGCACGCTGATGGACTGGCAGGTGGAGGTGGACGAGGCACTGTTCCTCGGCGGCCTGGCCAAGGGCGAATTCCTGCGCGAGTTCGAGCCCGACTTCTTCTTCGACGACCAGGCCGGCCACATCGCCAGCGCCAGCGCGCACGTGCCCTCCGGCCACGTGGCGGCGGGCATCGCCAACCCGTGACGTCCGGCCGGGTCGCCGGCTTCGCTGAGAATCGGCGGCTTCGTCTTCCCGAAGCCGCGTCATGCTCCAACGCCTCTCCCGTCTCGCCCTCGCCGCATCGCTCGCCGTCTCCGGCCTCCACGCCCAGGCCCAGCAGAACGGCTTCTACCGCCAGCCCTCGCTGCAAGGCCAGCAGATCGTCTTCGTCGCCGAGGGTGATCTCTGGCGCGTCGCCGACAAGGGCGGCACGGCCCAGCGCCTGACCACGCACCCCGGCTACGAGACGCAGCCCGCCGTGTCGCCGGACGGCCAGTGGATCGCCTTCGTCGCGCAGTACGACGGCACGACGGCGCGCGATGGCGGCGACGTCTACCTGATGCCCGCCGCCGGCGGCCTGCCCAAGCGCCTGACCTGGGACGGCGCCGGCGTGCGCGTCTGGGGCTTCAGCGCGCAAGGCGAACTGATCATCACCGCGCCGACGACCAGCGGCCAGCCGGGCGGCACGCTCTACGCGATCGACCCGAAGACCGCGCGGCGCCGCCCGCTGCCCGTGGCCCAGGCCACCGACGGCGCGCTGAGCCCCGACGGCAAGCGTCTCTACTTCGTCCGCGGTGGTCTGGCGGCGCATAGCGACAACGCCAAGCAGTACCGCGGCGGCGGCATCGCCAAGCTGTGGGTGCTGGACCTGGACAGCCAGGACGAGGCCAAGCCGCTGCTGCCCGAGGGCAACAACGACCGCCGGCCCATGCCCTACAGGAGCGTGTACGGCGAGCAGCGCGTGGCCTTCCTGTCGGACCGCGACGGCACGGTCAACGTCTGGTCCGTCAACGCCTGGGGCCAGGACTTGCGCGAGCACACGCGCCTGAAGGGCTGGGACATCCGCAGCGCCTCGATCGACGGCACGCGTATCGCCTACGCCGTCGGCGCGGACCTGCACCTCCTGGACATCGGCGCGGCGACCGACACCGCGCTGAACATCCAGCTCGGCGGCGATTTCGACCAGCAGCGCGAGCGCTTCATCGCCAAGCCGCAGGACTACCTGAAGCAGGTCACCATGGCGCCGGACGGCGAGCGCGTGCTGCTGGCCAGCCGCGGCCACCTGGCCACGCAGGGCGTGGCGACCTTGCGCCGTGCCGAGCTGCCGCAAACGGCGGACGGCCGCTGCCGCACCGGCGAGTTCAGCGCGGACAGCAAGTCGGTCTTTGCGCTGTGCGACTTCAGCGGCGAGGTCGAGGTCTGGCGCTTCGCCGCCAACGGCCTGGACGCCAAGCCGCAGCAGATCACCAAGGGCGCCACGACCTTGCGTCTGGCCGTGTTCCCCTCGCCCGACGGCAAGCAGCTGGCCCACACCGACAAGGAAGGCCGGCTCTACTTGACCGACCTGCAGACCTTGGCCACGCGCGAGATCGTGCGGGACAAGATCGGCGAGGGCCCGGACAACATCAGCTGGTCGCCGGACGGCAAGGCGCTCGCCTTCGTGATGGCGATGCGCGACGGCAATCGCCAGCAGCTGCAGCTCTACACGCTGGCCGACGGAAAACTGCAGCAGCTCAGCAGCGACCGCTACGACAACGGCGCGCCGGCCTTCTCGCCGGACGGCAAGTGGCTGTACTTCCTGTCGCGCCGCGACTTCACGATCACCGGCAACGCCTCGCCCTGGGGTGACCGCAATATGGGGCCGTACTTCGACCGCGGCACCAAGATCTACGCGCTGGCGCTGCAGCCGGGCCTGCGCTTCCCGTTCGCACCGCCGGACGAGCTGGCAGCGGCGCCGGACAAGAAAGACGACGACAAGAAGAGCGGCGACAAGAAGGACGAAGCCAAGGATGGCAAGGACAGCAAAGACAAAAAGCCCGCGCTGCCCGCCATCGTCACCGCCGGCCTCGCGCAGCGCCTGTACGAAGTGCCGGTGCCGCCCGGCAACTACACGCAGCTGCGCGCCACGGCGAAGGCGCTCTGGTACGTGGACACCGCCGTGACGACCGAGCGCAAGCAGAGCCTCGTCACCGTCGCCATCGGCAACAAGGGTGACAAGCCGGACACCGTCACCGGCGACCTGCGCCGCTTCGCGCTCAGCGCGGATGGCTCGAAGCTGATGATCGAGCGCGGCACCGGCGCCTCGGAGATCCTGCTGGTGGATGCCGCGCCCAAGCTGCCCGGCGAGCTCGACAAGGTGCGCGTGCGCTGGACCGACTGGCAGATCGCCACCGACCCGAAGTCCGAATGGCGCGAGATGTTCGTCGACGCCTGGCGCATGCACCGCGACTACTTCTTCGACAAGGCGATGCAGGGCGTGGACTGGAATGCCGTGCGCGCCAAGTACGAGCCGCTGGTCGCCCGCGTGACCGACCGCGCCGAGCTGAGCGAGATCCTGTCGATGATGAGTTCGGAGGTCGGCGCGCTGCACAGCCAGATCGCCACGCCGGACCTGCGCAACGGCGCTGCCGACCCGGCCTGGGCGGGCCTCGGCGCCCAGCTGAGCCGGCAGCCGGAGGGCTTCCGCATCGAACGCATCTACCGCAGCGACCCGGAACTGCTGGACGGCCTCTCGCCGCTGGCAGCACCGGGACTGGACCTGAAGACCGGCGACGTGATCACCGCCGTCAACGGCCGCAGCGCGGCCGGGGTCGCGGACATCGCCCTGCTGCTGCGCGGCGAGGCCGGACACCAGGTGCTGCTGGAGCTGAAGGGTGGGGCCAAGAAGATCGTGCTGCCGGTGCCATTGCCCAAGGAGCAGCAGCTGCGCTACGGCGACTGGCGCTACAGCCGCGGCCTGGCCGTCGAGCAGGCCTCGGGCGGCCGCATCGGCTACCTGCACCTGCGCGCGATGACCCAGCCCGACATGGAGGACTTCGCCCGCGAGTTCTACGCGCAGGTGGACCGTGAAGGGCTGATCATCGACGTCCGCTACAACAACGGCGGCAGCATCGAGAGCCGCATCCTGGAGAAGCTGATGCGCCGTGCCTGGGCGTTCTGGCAGTCACGCTCGCCGGACGGCGGCACGCCGACCTCGAACATGCAGCAGGTCTTCCGCGGCCATGTGGTCGTGATCGCCAACGAGGACACCTACTCGGACGGCGAGACCTTCGCCGAGGGCTTCAAGCGCCTGGGCCTGGGCACCTTGATCGGCAAGAAGACGGCGGGCGCCGGCGTGTGGCTCAGCGACCAGAACCGCCTGCTGGACAACGGCATGGCCCGCGCCGCCGAGAGCGCGCAAATCCTGCCGGATGGCACCATGATCATCGAGGCCAAGGGCGTGACGCCCGACGTCGAGGTGGACAACCCGCCGCGCGCCACCTTCGAGGGCCATGACGCGCAACTGGAAGCGGCCATCGCCCTGCTGAAGAAGCAGATGGCCGAGCAGCCGATGCTGACGCCGAAGCCGAACGCCTACCCGAAGATCCCGCAGTACTGATCAGCCGAGCGTGACCCGGGCGAACTTGCGTTTGCCCACTTGAGCGACAAAGGTGCCGGCTTCGAGCTTCAGGCCCTTGTCGCTGATCGTCGCACCGTCGATCTTGACGCCGCCCTGCTCGATCATCCGCGTCGCCTCGCCGCCGGAGGCGACCAGGTTGGCGCCCAGCAGGACCTTGCCGATCATCATCGGCGCGCCGCTGAGGCTCACTTCCGGAATATCGTCCGGGATGCCGCCGCGGGCGCGGTTGTTGAAATCGGCCTCGGCCGCGTCGGCCGACGCGGCATCGTGGAAGCGCGTGGTGATCTCCTTGGCGAGCATCACCTTGGCGTCCTTCGGGTTGCGGCCGCCTTCGACCTCGGCACGCAGGGAGGCGATCTCGGCCAGCGACTTGAACGAGAGCAGCTTGAACCACTTCCACATCTGCTCGTCGCTGATCGACAGGATCTTGGCGAACATCGAGTTCGCCGGCTCGCTGATGCCCACGTAGTTGTTCTTGGACTTGGACATCTTCTCGACGCCGTCCAGCCCTTCCAGCAGCGGCATCGTCAAGATGCACTGCGGCTCCTGGCCGTACTCCTGCTGCAGGTGGCGGCCCATCAGCAGATTGAATTTCTGGTCGGTGCCGCCGAGCTCGATGTCGCTCTTCAGCGCCACCGAGTCATAGCCCTGCATCAGCGGGTAGAGGAACTCGTGGACGGAGATCGGCGTCTGGGCGGCGAAGCGCTTGGTGAAGTCGTCGCGCTCCATCATGCGGGCCACCGTGTACTTGGCGGCCAGCTGGATCATGCCGCGGGCGCCCAGCGGGTCGCTCCATTCGGAGTTGTAGCGGATCTCGGTGCGGGCCGGATCCAGCACCAGCTTGGCCTGGGCGTAGTAGGTCTCGGCGTTGGCCTTGATCTGCTCGGCGGTAAGCGGCGGGCGGGTGCTGTTGCGGCCGGAGGGGTCGCCGATCATCGAGGTGAAATCGCCGATCAGGAAGATCACCTGGTGGCCCAGGTCCTGCAGCTGGCGCATCTTGTTGAGCACCACCGTGTGGCCGATGTGGATGTCCGGCGCGGTCGGGTCCAGGCCCAGCTTGATGCGCAGTGGCACGCCGGTGGCTTCGGACTTCGCCAGCTTCTGCAGCCAGTCGGCTTCGGGCAGCAATTCCTCGACGCCGCGCAGCGAAATTTCCATCGCTTCGCGGACCTTGTCGGTGATCGGGTAACTGGTTTTTACGGGCGTGCGGGATTCGGACATGACGGCGCTCGGGGCTGTGTAAAGCCTTGATTCATCGGGTTTTCTTGGCCTTGGCGCAGCGGTCGGGCCGGTATACTCGCGCCTTGTTTGCTGCTATGCACCATGAACGGTGCAGGTAGGCGATTCTAGTGGACGGGTTTGCGTCCACCTTCCGTTCGACCAGCCGCCCGGCTCGAGGCGCGCACCAGTCAGAACTACAAGACTTGGCGGGATTCCTGAGCGTGACTGACCGTATTGATAGCGTCAAAGCTACCTTGACGCATGTAGAAGCTTTTGCCGCTCGGCACCCGCGCGCGCTGACCGGCGCCGTCGTCGGCCTGCTGAGCTGCTTCGCCGTGACCGCCTTCGGTATCGCCCCGCTGGCACCGGATGCCAGCGATCTGCCCCAACGCACCGTGACCGAGATGGTCCAGCCTGAGGGCAATCTGGATGCCCAGCTGGCCGAACTGGCCGCACACGAGCTGGTTCTGCGCCGCAGCGATGCAACGCGCAGCAGCGATACCGCCGATTCGCTGCTCAAGCGTATGGGCGCGCTGGACAGCGCCGCCTCGCAATTCCTGCGCAGCGACGCCACCGCGCGCCGGCTGTTGCAGGGCCGCGCCGGCAAGATGGTCGAGCTGGCGGCCGACGCCTCCGGCACCGTGCAGAGCATCGTCGCCCGCTACCCGGCCGAGAACGCCGAGCAGCAGTCCACCCACTTCACCCGGCTCTCGATTGAGCGCGGCGCCGGCGGTTTCACCGCCAAGGTCGAGACGTTGCCGCTGCAGGCGATGGTGCGGCTGGGCAGCGGCACGATCCGCAGTTCGCTGTTCGCCGCCACCGACGAATCGAACATCCCCGACGCCATCGCCTCGCAGATGGCCGACATGTTCTCGGGCGACATCGATTTCCACAAGGAACTGCGCAAGGGCGACCGCTTCTCGGTCGTCTACGAGACCATGACCGCCGACGGCGAGCCGATCAGTTGGGACGCCTCGGCCGGCCACCTGATCGCCGGCGAGTTCGTCAACGACGGCAAGAGCTACCAGTCGATCTGGTTCAGGGACGGCGTCAGCGGCAAGGGCAACTTCTACGGCTTCGACGGCCAGAGCAAGCGCCACGCCTTCCTGGCGAACCCGGTCGAGTTTTCGCGCATCACCTCGGGCTTCGCGATGCGCTTCCACCCGATCCTGCAGAGCTGGCGCCAGCACCAGGGCGTCGACTTCGGCGCGCCGACGGGCACGGCCGTGCGCTCGGTCGGCGACGGCTCGGTCGACTTCGCCGGCTGGCAGAACGGCTACGGTAACGTCATCAAGATCAAGCACAGCGGCGACCGCGAAACGGTCTACGCCCACCTGAGCCGCATCGAGGTCAAGAAGGGCCAAAAGATCGATCAGGGTCAGAAGATCGGCGCCGTCGGCATGACCGGCTGGGCCACCGGCCCGCACCTGCACTTCGAATTCCATGTGCGCGGCGTGCAGCAGGATCCGCGCACGATCGCCAAGGCCTCCGAGGCCCTGGCCCTGCCGACCTACGCCCGCGCCAAGTTCCAGCAGACCGTCGCCAGCGTCAAGACGCAACTCTCGCTCGCCGAGTCGATGGCTGGCAGCGGCGCCGAATGAGCAGGAACGCTCAGGCCGATCTGTTCATCGGCCTGATGTCCGGCACCTCGCTGGACGGCGTCGACGCAGTCCTCGCCCGCTTTCCCGCCGATGGCGAGCCGATGGAAGTGTTGACACACCGCCATGCACCGTTCGCCCCGGCCCTGCGGGATGAACTGCTGGCGCTGACCGCGCCGAACGGCAACGACGAACTGCACCGCGCAGCGCTGGCCGCCAACGCCGTCTCGCGCAGCTATGCCGACCTGGTCGCGCAGGTGCTCGAAACCGCCGCCCGCTCGCCGAAGGAAGTCGCCGCGCTGGGCGCCCACGGCCAGACCGTGCGCCACCGGCCCGGCGAGTTCGACGGCACCGGCTACACGACGCAACTGCTGAACGGCGCGCTGCTCGCCGAGCAGACCGGCATTGCCACCGTCTGCGACCTGCGCAGCCGCGACATCGCGGCCGGCGGCCAGGGCGCACCGCTGGTGCCAGCCTTCCATCGCGCGCAGTTCGGCCAGGCCGGGCGCGACATCGCCGTGCTGAACATCGGCGGCATCAGCAACGTCAGCCTGCTGGCAGCCGACGGCTCGACCCTCGGCTTCGATTGCGGCCCCGGCAACTGTCTGATGGATCTGTGGGTGCACGAGCACCAGGGCGCCCGCTACGACGCCGACGGCGCCTGGGCCGCCACCGGCACCGTGCTGCCAGCTCTGTTGGCCGACATGCTGGCCGAGCCGTATTTCGCGATGCCGCCGCCGCGCAGCACCGGCCGCGACCTGTTCAACAAGCCCTGGCTGTCGCGCTACCTGCCGGCCGGTGCGCAGCCGCAGGACGTGCAGGCGACGCTGCTGGAACTGACGGCGCGCAGCATCTTCGACAGCCTGCCCACAGGCACGATAGAACTGCTGGTCTGCGGCGGAGGCGCGCTGAACGGGGCATTGATGCGGCGCCTGCAGGCGCTGCTGCCCGGTGCCGCCGTGACGTCGACGACGCAGCGCGGCCTGCCGGTCGATCAGGTCGAGGCCGCCGCCTTCGCCTGGCTGGCGATGCGCTTCATGCGCGGGCTGGCGGGCAATCTGGCCGCCGTCACTGGCGCGGCCGGCCCGAGGATGCTCGGGGCGCTCTACCCGGTCTGAGCCAATAAAAAAGCCGCCAGGACCTGGCGGCTTTTTTCTTCGGGAGTCGCGGATCAGACCGAGAAGCTCGAACCGCAACCGCAGGTCGTCGTCGCGTTCGGGTTCTTGATCACGAACTGCGCACCCTGCAGGTCTTCCTTGTAGTCGATCTCAGCGCCCATCAGGTACTGCAGGCTCATCGCGTCGATCAGCAAGGTCACGCCGTTCTTGTTCATCTGCGTGTCGTCTTCGTTGACAGCCTCGTCGAAGGTGAAGCCGTACTGGAAGCCGGAGCAGCCGCCGCCCTGGACGAAGACGCGCAGCTTCAGTTCCGGATTGCCTTCCTCGGCCACCAGATCGGCCACCTTGGACGCGGCGCTGTCGGTGAAGATCAGCGGGCCGGGCATTTCACCGGTGATGGGAGTCTCGAGAACTGCGCTCATGGGAATTCCTTTTTCTTTCGTCGAAAGCAGGCTGTATTGTCCAACAAATAAAAAGGCCGCATCGAGTGCGGCCTTTGTGGATGCTGCATGAAGCAGCAGCCCGATCGATCAGCGCTTGCTGAACTGCTTCCGGCGACGAGCACCGTGCAGACCGACCTTCTTACGTTCGACTTCACGTGCATCGCGCGTGACGAAGCCGGCGCGGCTCAGGTCAGGCTTCAGCGCTGCGTCGTAGTCGATCAGCGCGCGGGTGATGCCGTGACGGCAGGCACCGGCTTGACCGGACTCGCCACCACCGTGGACGTTGATCTTGACGTCGAAGGCCTCGCCATTGTTCGTCAGCAGCAGCGGCTGCTTCGTGATCATGATCGAGGTCTGACGGCCGAAGTATTCGGCGATCGTCTTGCCATTGATGATGATTTGGCCCGTGCCCTTCTTGATGAAGACACGTGCGACCGACGACTTGCGGCGGCCGGTTCCGTAGTTCCAGTTTCCGATCATCGTCGTTCCTTAGATTTCCAGAGCCTTGGGCTGCTGAGCGGCGTGCGGGTGGGTGTCACCGGCGTAGACCTTCAGCTTCTTCACCATGGCGTAACCGAGCGGGCCCTTGGGCAGCATGCCCTTGACGGCCTTCTCCAGCGCGCGGCCGGGGTGCTTGGCTTGCATGTCCTTGAACTTCGTGGCGTAGATGCCGCCAGGGAAGCCCGAGTGACGGTAGTACACCTTGTCAGTGGCCTTGTTGCCCGTGACACGCAGCTTGTCTGCGTTGATGATGACGATGAAGTCACCGGTATCGACGTGAGGCGTGTAGATGGCCTTGTGCTTGCCGCGCAAACGGAGTGCCACTTCGCTGGCAACACGTCCGAGCACCTTGTCGGTGGCGTCAATCACAAACCACTCGTGCGTCACTTCGGCCGGCTTGGCGCTGAAGGTCTTCATGAGATTCTTTCAAAATCGGCTTTTACAAAATGGTCGCGTTCGGTGTTGTTTATGGTCCCGCCAAGCCTTGGCTTTGACGAGTCGACAACCTCTCACGCACACCCCTTCCCCGAAAGCCGTATCGGGGAAAGCCCGCGAGTGTATCAGCAATGCCGTCGCTACCGCTAGTCTCCTGCTTTGAAACTCCTCCCGGACTTCTGGGACACTCCTGGATAATCTAGGGTTTACACCAATCAACCAGCGCCATGACGACGCACCCCACGGACTCCGACAGCCCCGCAGCCGCGCCGAAGCAATCCGCGTGGGGGCGGTACATCGCCTCGTGGGTGCCGATCCGCTCGCTGGCCAGCCGCCACCGCAAACGAATCCTGCAGCACCTGGTCTCGCTCGGCGAGCGCGACCGCTACCTGCGTTTCGGCTACCCGGCCACCGACGAGCAAATCGGCCGCTATGTCGCCGGGCTGGACTTCCAGCACGACGAGGTGCTGGGCATCTTCAACCGGCGCCTGCAGCTGGTGGCGATGGCCCATCTGGCCTACGCGCCGGCGCCGCAGCGCTCGGGCAAGGCGGCGATGGCGGAATTTGGCGTGTCGGTGTCCCGACAGGTGCGCGGCCGTGGCTTCGGCGCAAGACTGTTCGAGCGCGCGGCGCTGCATGCGCGCAACCGCGGGGTCGAAACCCTGTTTATCCACGCGCTCAGCGAGAACGTGCCGATGCTGAAGATCGCCCGCAAGGCCGGCGCCCGGGTCGAGCGCGACGGCTCCGAGTCCGAGGCCTGGCTGCGCTTGCCGCAGGACACGGTCTCGTCGCATGTCGACGAGGCGATCGAGCGCCACATGGCGGAGCTGGACTTCCAGTTCAAGCGCCACGCCCACACGATCGGCAGCATCATCGACGGGGTGGCCAGCATGGCCGGTGCAAGCCGCAGCGAGCCGAAGCCCACGCCGCCCGCCGCCGAGTCCGACCCCAAGCCGCGGGCATAGCTTGCAGGCTGATATCGAGAACTAATGCCCACATAACGGACAAAATCGACGGACTCCGTCCAAACGAGGGGTGATACGCGGGCAGACACGGAGCGTTGCGTATTTTCCTTGGGCTACAGTCCCGCGGATTGCACCTCATTCCCATTGCCGCCCAGCATTTGCACATGCCTGACAGCGCCCTTCCATGGATCATCGCCAGCCTCTGCGGACTCGCCGCGGTGCTGGTGGCGGCCTGGGCGTTTTTGCGCAAACCGGCGGCGGCCGCCAAGCCCTTGCCGATCGAATGGTCGCTGACCGCACGCCCGGTTTTCAGCAGCGATGAGCGACGCGTCTACCGGCAGCTGCGGGAAGCGCTGCCACACCATGTGATCCTCGCCAAGCTGCCGCTGGTGCGCTTCTGCCAGCCGGTGGAAGCCAAGGAAGTGCGCTACTGGTTCGAGCTGCTCGGCGCGATCCACGTGAGCTTCGCGATCTGCAGCCCCAACGGCCGGGTACTGGCCGCCGTGGATCTCGAAAGCGAGCGCAGCAGCGCGAGCCGCAGCCTGATGATCAAGCAGTCGGTGCTCGGCGCCTGCCGGGTCCGCTACCTGCGTTGCCGGCCCGATCAGTTGCCGAGCGCTGCCGAACTGCAGCTGCTGGTGCCCTACAGCAATACCCGCGGCCCGCAAGCCGCGCCCACGCCCGGCGCGGACCGCAGCGGCCCGAACAGCCGCCCCGGCGCGCTGCACGGCCAGCCGTTGCGCCGCTCGGCGCAGGACTCGGTGCGCGGCAGCCTGTGGCAGGACTCTGCCTTCTTCAACGACTCCTTCTTCGCGCCGGACAGCCGCTTCGACAACACGGCGATGGACTCGTCCCGCACCGGCCGCCATAACTACCCCTCGAGCCGCTTCGCCGACTCCTCGTTCGCCGGCGAGCCGCTGAACCCGCAGCAGTCGCCCCACTATCCGGACGAAGCGCCGAACGACATCGTCGGCGTCGTCGTCGACTCGCCGCGCTACGGCGGCGGCCACACGCCCCGCTGAGTTTTGCTTCAGGCCGCATACTGCGGTCGGAATGAAAGAACAAGACATCAACGCGGCCTTCGGCACGCTGACACCCGAGTTCATGCTCGATGCCCTCGACGCCGCCGGCCTGCACGGCGACGGGCGCATGCTGCAGCTGAACTCCTACGAGAACCGCGTGCTCCAGGTGCATCTGGAGGACGGCCCTAAATTTGGCGGTGTGGCGGTGGCCAAGTTCTACCGCCCCGGCCGCTGGAGCGACGCGCAGATCCTCGAAGAGCACGCCTTCGCCGCCGACCTGGCCGAGGCTGAGGTACCGGTCGCCGCACCCTGGATGCTCGGCGACTCCACGCTGCGCCACGACGGCGGCCAGCGCTTCGCCGTCACCGGGCGTCAAGGCGGCCGAGGCCCCGAGCTGGAAGACCCCAAGGTGCTGACCTGGATCGGCCGCCTGCTCGGCCGCCTGCACAACGTCGGCGCGCAGAAACCCTTCGAGCACCGCATGCGCTGGGCCAGCGCCGAGCCCGGCATCGTCGCGCGCGACTGGCTGCTCGCCAACGAGAGCATCCCCCTCGAAATTCAGGCTGCCTGGACCAGCACGGTCGACCAATGCCTGGCCACCATCCAGCAGGCCTTCGATGCCATCCCGGACCTGCAGACACTGCGGCTCCACGGCGATTGCCATCCCGGAAACATCCTGTGGACACCGGACAAGGGCCCGCACTTCGTCGACCTCGACGACGCCGTCACCGGCCCGGCCATCCAGGACCTCTGGATGCTGCTGTCCGGCGACGCCCTGAGCATCCGCCAGCAGCTCGCCTGCGTGCTGGAGGGCTATGAGACGGTGCGCGAGTTCGACCGCCGCGAGCTCGCGCTGATCGAGCCGCTGCGCACGCTGCGGATGATCCACCACAGCGCCTGGCTGGCCAGGCGCTGGAGCGATCCCGCCTTCCCGCTCGCCTTCCCGTGGTTCGGCACGCCGAACTACTGGAACGACGAGGTCGTCAAGCTGAAGGAACAGCTCGACGCGATGGGCACCTCGCCGCCGGCGCCCCAGGCGCCGGTCGACGACGACTACGTCTTCTGGGACGCTTAAGCCGGACTCAGGCCAGCAGCATCGCGTTGACGCGCTTCACATAGGCCGCCGGATCTTCCAGCGTGCCGCCCTCGGCCAGCACGGCCTGGTCGAACAGGACGTTCGCCAGGTCGTCGAAGTGAGCCGAAGAATCCAGCTTCTTCACCAGCGCGTGGTCGGCGTTGATCTCCAGCGTCGGCAGCGAGGCCGGCGCGGACTGGCCGGCCTGCTTCAGCAGCCGCGCCAGGTGACCGCTCATGTCGCCCTCTTCCACGACGATGCAGGCCGGCGAATCGACCAGGCGGGTCGACACACGCACGTCCTTCGCGCGCTCCTTCAGCGAGGCCTTCAGTCGGTCGAGCAGCGGCTTGTTCGCCTCGGCGGCTTCCTCGGCCTTCTTCTTCTCTTCCTCGTCCTGCATCTTGTCGAGGTCCAGCGCGCCCTTGGCTACCGACTGCAGCGGCTTGCCTTCGAACTCGTACAGGTGCGAGAGCATCCACTCGTCCACCCGGTCGGTCAGCAGCAGCACCTCGATGCCCTTCTTGCGGAAGATCTCGAGCTGCGGGCTGTTCTTGGCGGCGGCCAGCGAATCGGCGGTGATGTAGTAGATCGTCTCCTGGCCTTCCTTGGCCCGGCTCACGTAGTCCGCCAGCGAGACACCTTCGTCGGCATGCGTTGAGGCAAAGCGGAACAGCTTGGCCAGGCGCTCCTGGTTCGCATGGTCCTCGCCGATGCCTTCCTTCAGCACCGAGCCGAAGTCCTTCCAGAAATCAGCGTACTTCTGCTTCTCGGCCGCGTTCTCGTTGTCGGCCAGGGCCTCCAGCATCGAGAGCACGCGCTTGGTCGAGCCTTCGCGGATCGCCTTCACGTCGCGGCTCTCCTGCAGCAGCTCGCGGCTGACGTTCAGCGGCAGGTCGGCCGAGTCGATCACGCCCTTGACGAAGCGCAGGTACACCGGCATCAGCGCCTCGGCGTCGTCCATGATGAAGACGCGCTTGACGTACAGCTTCACGCCGCCGCGCTTGTCGCGGTTCCACAGGTCGAACGGCGCCTTCTTCGGGATGTAGAGCAGCTGCGTGTACTCGCTGCGGCCTTCGACGCGGTTATGCGTGTAGGCCAGCGGCGCCTCGGTGTCGTAGCTGATCTGCTTGTAGAACTCGTTGTACTGCTCCTCGGTGACCTCGCTCTTGGCGCGGGCCCACAGCGCGGAAGCCTTGTTGACGGCCTCCCATTCGTCCGTCAGTTCGGACTTCGCCTCCTCGGGCTTCCACTCCTCCTTGCGCATCAGGATCGGCAGCGAGATGTGGTCCGAGTACTTGCTGATGATGGATTTCAGGCGCCAGGTCTTGAGGAACTCTTCCTCGCCCTCGCGCAGGTGCAGGATGACGTCGGTGCCGCGGCCGGCCTTCGTGATCGTCTCGACCTCGTAGTCGCCCGTGCCTTCGCTGGTCCAGCGCACGGCCTGGTCGGCCGGCAGGCCGGCGCGGCGCGACTCGACGGTGATGCGGTCGGCCACGATGAAGCCCGAGTAGAAGCCCACGCCGAACTGGCCGATCAGGTTGGCATCCTTCTTCTGGTCGCCTTCCAGATTGGCCATGAATTCGCGCGTACCGCTCTTGGCAATGGTGCCCAGGTGGGCGATCGCTTCCTCGGCGCTCATGCCGATGCCGTTGTCGCTGATCGTCACCGTGCGGGCGGCTTCGTCGAAGGACACGCGGACTTCCAAGGTCGGCGCATCCTCGAACAGCTGCGGATGATCCAACGCCTCGAAGCGCAGCTTGTCGCAGGCGTCCGACGCGTTGGAGACCAGCTCACGCAGGAAGATTTCCTTGTTGGAGTACAGCGAGTGGGTGACGAGGTGCAGGATCTGCTTGACCTCGGCCTGGAAGGAATGGGTTTGCTTGGTCATCGTTGTTGTCCGGAAAAACGGTAGCGGCCGGTATTTTGGGGCCAACTCCAATACCTTCAAGGCACACTGCCGCCCATGCTCTATTGGTTCGATCTCCTCGGCGTCGCTGTCTTCGCCGTCTCCGGCGCGCTGGCCGCGATGCAAGCCGGCCTCGACCTGTTCGGCCTGCTGGTGCTGGCCGCGGTGACGGCCATCGGCGGCGGCACGCTGCGCGACCTGCTGCTGAACCGTCATCCGATCGCCTGGATGCGCGACGGCCGCTACCTCTTAGTGATCGCAGTGGCGGCACTGGCCACCGCGACCTACGGCCAGCTCTCGCCCGGCGCGATGAAGGGCCTGCGCGTGGCCGACGCGCTGGGCCTCGCGCTGTTCGCGCTGACCGGCACCGAACTGGCCGAGGACTGCGGCATCCGCCGCATCCAGGCCCTGCTGATGGGCACGCTGACGGCGGTCGGCGGCGGCGTCATCCGCGACGTGCTCAGCGGCCAGGTGCCGCTGCTGCTGCGCCGGGACATCTACGCCACCGCCGCGATCGCCGGCATCGCGCTCTACCAGTTGCTGCGCGCCGCCGGCCTCAAGCGCGACATCGCCTTCGTCATCGGCATCGTCTGCGTCGCGGGCATCCGGCTCGCTGCCATCCGCTACGACTGGCAACTGCCGAGTCCCGAGCTGTACCGCTGAGTTCTATCGCGCGGCGCGGCTCGCCTTCACCGCCTCGCTCAGCACATCCAGCGCCTTCAGCGAATCGTCCCAGCCCAGGCAGGCATCGGTGATGCTCTTGCCGTACTCCAGCTTTGCCGGATCGTCCTTGCCGGGGCTGAACTTCTGCGCGCCGTCGTTCAGGTGGCTCTCGATCATCAGACCGAAGATGCTCGTGCTGCCGCTCTTGATCTGCTCGCCGACGTCGCGCGCCACATCGATCTGCCGCAGGTGCTGCTTGCTGCTGTTGGCATGCGAGCAGTCGACCATCAGCCGCGCGTCCAGCTTGGCAGCGGCGAGATCCGAGCAGGCCGTGGCCACGCTCGCGGCGTCGTAGTTCGGCGCCTTGCCGCCGCGCAGGATCACATGGCAGTCCTTGTTGCCCTTGGTCTCGACGATCGCCACCTGCCCGTTCTTGTGCACCGACAGGAAGTGGTGCGGCCGGGCCGCGGCCTGGATCGCATCGGTGGCGATCTTGATGTTGCCGTCCGTGCCGTTCTTGAAGCCGATCGGTGCCGACAGGCCCGAGGCCAGTTCGCGGTGCACCTGGCTCTCGGTCGTGCGCGCGCCGATCGCGCCCCAGGAGATCAGGTCGCCGATGTACTGCGGCGAGATCACGTCGAGGAATTCGCTGCCCGCCGGCATGCCCATCCGGTTGATCTCCAGCAGCAGCTGGCGCGCGATGCGCAGGCCCTCGTCGATGCGGTAGCTCTCGTCCAGGTAGGGGTCGTTGATCAGGCCCTTCCAGCCGACCGTCGTGCGCGGCTTCTCGAAGTAGACACGCATGACGATCTCCAGCGTGTCCGCGTACTTCTCGCGCTCGGCCACCAGGCGGCGCGCATAGTCCAGCGCGGCGGCCGGGTCGTGGATCGAGCAAGGGCCGATGATCACCAGCAGCCGGTCGTCCTTCTTCTGCATGATGTCGCGGATGCGGGAGCGCGTGCGGCTGATCAGTTGCTCCATCGGCGTGCCGCGGATCGGGAAGAAGCGGATCAGATGCTCCGGCGGCGGCAGCGGCGTGATGTCGAGGATGCGCTCGTCATCGGTGGCGCTGGTCTTGTCCTGCGGGGAGTACCAGCGTTCGGCCGGGACTTCTGCTGCGATCTTTGCGTTCATCGGATCAACCTCTGCTTTCGAACAGGCATAAAAAAACCGCCGGGGGGACCCGGCGGTTTCTGAGATTCGTTTGCGTGTCTTTGTTCTTCTTTGTCTACGCATTCGCCTCTCGGCCGCCGGTGCGGTCAGAGAACCAAAAGTAGCCAAAGAAAAAGGACTTCAGGACTTGCATGGGCGTCGAATGTAGCACGCTGAATCCCGGCGTCACGCTTCGCGGCTGGGCAAGCCAGCCTTAAGCGGTGCCGCCGACGGTCAGGCCGTCGATGCGCAGCGTCGGCTGGCCAACACCCACCGGAACGCTCTGGCCTTCCTTGCCGCAGACGCCGACACCGGTGTCCAGCGCCATGTCGTTGCCGATCATGCCGATGCGGGTCAGCGCGTCCGGGCCGTTGCCGATGATGGTCGCGCCCTTGACCGGGTACTGGATCTTGCCGTCCTCGACCCAGTAGGCCTCGCTGGCAGAGAACACGAACTTGCCGCTGGTGATGTCGACCTGGCCGCCGCCGAAATTCGTCGCGTACAGGCCCTTCTTGATGCTGGCGACGATCTCCTGCGGGTCCTTGTCGCCGCCGAGCATGTAGGTGTTGGTCATGCGCGGCATCGGCACATGGGCGTAGCTCTCGCGGCGGCCGTTGCCGGTGGGCGCGACCCGCATCAGGCGGGCGTTCATCGCGTCCTGGATGTAGCCGGTCAGGATGCCGTCCTCGATCAGCACGTTGCGCTGCGAGGCGCAGCCCTCGTCGTCGACGTTCAGCGAGCCGCGGCGATCGGGGATCGTGCCGTCGTCCAGCACCGTCACGCCCTTGGCTGCCACGCGCTGGCCCATGCGGCCGGCGAAGGTGGACGAGCCCTTGCGGTTGAAGTCGCCTTCCAGGCCATGGCCCACCGCCTCGTGCAGCAGCACGCCAGGCCAGCCGGGGCCGAGCACCACGGTCATCTCGCCGGCCGGGGCCGGGCGCGACTCGAGGTTGGTCAGCGCGGCCGAAGTCGCCTGCTCGACGTAGCTGGCGATCATCTCGTCGGTGAAGTAGGCCAGGCCGAAACGCCCGCCGCCGCCGCCGCTGCCGACCTCGCGCCGGCCGTTGCTTTCGGCGATCACGGTGATCGACAGGCGCACCAGCGGCCGCACGTCGGCCGCCAGCGTGCCGTCGGCGCGCGCGATCAGCACCACCTCATGCTCCGCCGCCAGGCCCGCCATCACCTGCACGATGCGCGGGTCCTTGGCGCGGGCCATCTTCTCGGCGCGCTCCAGCAGCGCGACCTTCGATGCGCTGTCCAGGCTGGCGATCGGATCGGCGCCGCCGTAGAGCGCACGGCTGCCGGGGATCGTCGGCTCCGACGGCACCTTGACGCGCCGGCTCTGACCCGCCGCGGCAATGGTGCGCACCGTGCGCGCGGCATCGAGCAGCGCGGCCTCGGTGATGTCATCCGAATACGCGAAAGCCGTCTTCTCGCCGGCCACCGCGCGCACGCCGACACCCTGGTCGATCGAGAAGCTGCCGCTCTTGACGATGCCCTCCTCCAGGCTCCAGCCCTCGGCGCGCGTGGTCTGGAAGTAGAGATCGGCGTCGTCGACGCGATGCTCGGTGATCAGGCGCAGGGCACGTGCCAGCGTCGCCTCGCTGAGGCCGTAGGGCTCCAGCAGTTGGCTGCGGGCCGCTGCCAGGCGGGCGATGGTGGGTTCGACGGAGATCATCGGCCGATTCTAGGACCGCAGGGCTCACAGTTCATTACACATCGGCGGTCCACCACTCGCCGTGGAGGGGCGTTCGAAACTCAAGCTCGATCGTCCGAGCGACAACCGCAAAGGAACCCTGACATGCGCAACACGACCCGACTGATCGCCCTGCTGTCCCTCGCCGGCTTTGCCGCCCTGAGCCAGGCCCAGACCGCCACGCCGCGCATCGACCAGCGCGAAGCCAACCAGCAGGCCCGCATCAACGAAGGCGTCGCCACCGGCGAGCTGACCCACAAGGAAACGCGCCACCTCGAGAAGCAGCAGGCCAAGATCCATCGTGCCGAGCACCAGGCCAAGGCCGATGGCGTTGTCACCCCTGCCGAACGCGCCCGCCTGACCCGCATGCAGAACAAGGCCAGCCAGAGCATCGAGAAGGACAAGACCAACGGCCGTGTCGCCGGCTGAGCGGCAAGGCTCGGTCGCTTCAGCCTTCTTCGTCGCGCGCCTTGCGGATCGCCAAGGCCGCGTCGTAGAGGCGGTTGCGCGAGCTGCCGCTGAGCTCGGCCGTCAGCGCCACCGCCTGCTTCAGCGGTAGTTCGGCCAGCAGCAGGTTCAGCGCACGCAGCGCCTCGGCAGGCAGTTCGTCCGCCTCGTCCGAGGCTCGCGCACTCAAGGCATGCAGCACCAATACGAACTCACCACGCTGGCGCTGCGCATCGGCCGCCAGCCATGCCGGCAGCGAAGCAGCGGCGGCCGTGTGCACCGTCTCGAACTGCTTGGTCAGCTCGCGGCAGACGGTCACCTGCTGATCGGGGCACAACTCGGCCAGCAGGCCGATCAAGGCCTCGATCCGGTGTGGTGCCTCGAACAGCACCTGGCTGCGCGAGCTGCCGCACAGGCGCTGCAGAGCCGTGCGGCGCTCGGCCGCCTTGGTCGGCAGGAAGCCGGCGAATTCGAAGCCTTCGGCGGCGGTGTCGCCGGCCACGCTCAGCGCTGTCACGGCGCTGCTGGCGCCTGGGATCGGCAGCACGCGCAGACCAGCCGCTGCGACAGCAGCGACCAGGGCCGCGCCGGGGTCGGAGATCGCCGGCGTGCCGGCGTCCGTCACGTAAGCGATGCGCTGGCCTTGCTGCAGCCGCGCCAGCAGCGCCGCGCCGCCTTCGCGCTCGTTGTGCTGATGCAAGGCAACGAGTGGCTTGTGCAGGCCCAGGTGGCGCAGCAGGCCTGCGGTGACTCTCGTGTCCTCGCAGGCCACCGCGTCGACGAGGCTCAGCACGTGGACCGCGCGGAACGTCATGTCCCCCATATTGCCGATCGGCGTCGCGACGACGTACAAGGTGCCGGCGGGATACTGCTGGCCACCGGCGGCAGCGGCAGCCGCCTGTTGCATCAGCAGCGAGGCGTCGATGTTCAACAAAAGGGAGTCTCCGAAATCACTGGCGGGCCGAGCCGGCGAGGACCGCGCGCTGCAGCATCTGCTGCGCCAGGGCCTGCGGCTGGTGGAGCGCAATTATCGGGTCGCCGCCGGACCCGGCGCCCGCGCCGGCGAGGTGGACCTGATCATGCGCGATGAACGCGACGGCACCTTGGTCTTCGTCGAGGTGCGCGCACGCGCCGATGCATCGCACGGCGGCGCGGCTGCCAGCGTCACGCGCGTCAAGCAACAGCGCCTGATCTACGCCGCGCAGCACTACCTGTTGCGGCATGCCACGCCACCGCCCTGCCGCTTCGACGTGGTCGCGCTGGAAGGCGCAGGTATCGAGTGGCTGCAGGCGGCCTTCGGCACCGATCGGTGACTTATGATCCCGCGACATGCTGGAACAACGGATTCAACAACAATTCTTCGAGAGCGCCGACCTGTTCTACCAGGTCGCCGAAGGCCTGTCCCGGCCGGTGGCGACGGCGGCGCAGATGCTGGTCGACGGCATCACCGGCGGGGGGCGTGTGCTCTGCTGCGGCCAGGGGCTCTCCGCCCTGGATGCCAGCTATATGGCCGCACTGCTGATCGGACGTTTCGAGCAGGACCGGCCGGGCCTCGCCGCCTGGTCGCTCGATGCGCTGGTCCACGGCAGCCTGCCGCAGGACGCGGCGCTGGCCCGCCAGGTGCAGACGCACGGCCATCCGGGCGACCTGCTGCTGGTCTTCGATTCGCAGCGCGCGGCCTGGGCCGCCGTGCTGGAAGCAGCGCAGGCCCAGGACATGAGCGTGATCGCGCTGACCGGCAGCCAGGACGACGAACTGCGCGGCCTGCTGCGCGATACCGACGTACAGATCCGCGTCCCTCACAGCCGCCAGCCGCGCGTGGCCGAAGCGCACCGGCTGCTGGCCCACTGCCTGTGCGACGCGGTCGACATGCAGCTGCTCGGCACCGGCGAGTAAGCCATCTACCCACACTCCAGAGCAAGACATGACCCCATCCATCTGCATCCTCCCCCGCCGCGCCCTGCTGCTCGCCACGCTGGCCGCCGCCGCGCTCGCCAACACGGCCTGCGCGCCGATCCTGCTGGGCGGCGCCATGGTCGGCGGCACGATGGTCGCAACCGACCGCCGCACCTCCGGCACCCAGGTCGAGGACGAAGGCATCGAGCTGAAGGCCGGCCAGCGCATCAAGGAACAGCTCGGCGACCGGGTCCACATCAACGTCAATAGCTACAACCGCGTCGTGCTGCTGACCGGCGAGGTTCGCGCCGAGGAAGACAAGGCGGCGATCGTGCGCATTGCCAGCGGTGTGGAGAACGTCTCGAAAGTGCTGGATGAGACGGCCGTCACCTTCCAGAGCTCGCTGTCCAGCCGCTCGAACGACGTGCTGATCCAGACCAAGATCAAGGCCACGCTGGTCGACGCCAAGGACCTGATCAGCAACGCCTTCTACGTCGTCGTCGAGCGCGGCGACGTGTTCCTGATGGGCCGCGTGACCGAGCGCGAGGCCAAGCGTGCCAGCGACCTGATCGCCGGCATCCAGGGCGTCAAGCGCGTCGTGCGCTGCTTCGAGATGATCAGCGAGGACGAGCTGGCGAACCAGCTGCCCCGCCCCGCCGCGAAGCAGCCCTGATCTGATCGATTCCACTAACGGCGTCAGCCAGGGAGGCTGTCATCGATCCGAACCTGCTGAAGGAACTGCGCATCGGGCATGACGAGCGCGACAGCGCCGGCCCGCCGGGCTGGGTCTGGCCGACGGTGGCAGGCGTCGTGATCGTCGGCGCGCTCGCCGCGGGCGGTGCCTGGTGGTTGATGGCCAACCGCGCGGTGCCGGTCACCGTCGCCGCCGCGCAGGCGGTCGGCGGCAGTGGCGCCGCGGCGGGCGCCGTGCTGCAAGCCACCGGCTACATCGTCGCGCGCCGCCAGGCCACGGTGTCTACGCAGATCACCGGCACCCTGACCGCCGTCTACATCGACGCCGGCGACAAGGTCACCAAGGGCCAGGTCCTCGCCCGGCTGGAAGACGCCTCGCAGCGCGCAGCGCTCGATGCGGCGCGCGCCAATGCACGCTCGGCCGAGGCGCAGATCGAGCAGGCGCGTGCCCAGCTCACCCAGGCCCAGGCCGATGCGCGCCGCCAGCGCGACCTGCTCGCCCAGGGCATGGTCTCGCCCCAGGCGGCCGAGCAGGCCGACACGGCCGTGGTCGTCAACCAGACCACCGTGCTGGCCCGCCAGCGCGCCGCCGACGCGAGCCGCGCCCAGCTGGCCGAGGCGCAGGTGCAGTTCGACTACACCACCGTGCGCGCCCCCTTTGCCGGCGTCGTCACCGCCAAGGCGGCGCAGGTCGGCGAGATCGTCTCGCCGCTGTCGGCCGGCGGCGGCTTCACCCGCACGGGCGTCGGCACGATCGTCGACATGGATTCGCTGGAGATCGAAGTCGACGTGAACGAGGCCTCGATCGGCCAGGTGAAGCCCGACATGCCCTGCGAGGCCGTGCTCGACGCCTACCCTGACTGGAAGATCCCCGCCCACGTGATCGCGATCATCCCGACCGCGGACCGTGGCAAGGCCACCGTCAAGGTACGTGTGGGCCTCGATCAGAAAGACCAGCGGATGGTGCCCGACATGGGCGCGCGCGTTTCCTTCCTCCGTGAAGCGGAGAAGAAGGCGACAGCGGGCGCACCGCCGGCGCGCGGCGTCTTGATTCCGGCGCAGGCGGTGGTACAACGCGACGGCGACAGCGTCGTCTTCACGCTCGGCAGCGACGGCCATGTGCACCAGCGCAAGGTCAAGGCCGCCGGCAACGTCGGCGAGCTGACACGGATACCGGACGGCATCGAAGCCGGCGAGCAGGTCGTGCTGTCGCCGCCGGCAACCCTGAAGGACGGCGCCGCCGCCACGACGGCAACAGCAGCGACCAGCAACTGACGACGGCCAGCGGGGCCGCAGCGAGGAGATCGAATGGCCCATCTGATCGAGATCCGCGACCTCTCCAAGGTCTACACGCGTGGCAAGCAGAAGGTCGAGGTGCTGCACCACATCGACCTCGACGTCGAACAGGGCGACTTCCTCGCGCTGATGGGCCCGTCCGGCTCCGGCAAGACCACGCTGCTGAACCTGATCGGCGGCCTGGATGCGCCGACCGGCGGCACGCTCAGCGTCGCCGGCCAGCGGATCGACCAGCTGAAGCCGACGGCGCTGGCGCGCTGGCGCTCGTCGCAGGTCGGCTTCGTGTTCCAGTTCTACAACCTGATGCCGATGCTGTCGGCGCAGCGGAACGTCGAGCTGCCCTTGCTGCTGACGAAGTTGTCGGCCAGTGAGCGCAAGAAGCGCGCGGCCATCGCGCTGCAGCTCGTCGGCCTGGCCGACCGCGCCAGCCACAAACCCACCGAACTCTCGGGCGGCCAGCAGCAGCGCGTGTCGATCGCCCGGGCGATCGTCTCCGACCCGACCTTGCTCGTCTGCGACGAACCCACCGGCGACCTGGACCGCGAATCGGCCGAGGGCGTGCTGGCCCTGCTGGGCACGCTGAACCGCGAACACGGCAAGACCATCGTGATGGTCACGCACGATCCGAAGGCCGCCAGCCGCGCGCGCCACACGCTGCATCTGGACAAGGGCACGCTGGTCACGTCCGACGCGGCAGCGGCCGCCTGACGCGATGAAGTACCTCCACCTGATCTGGGCGGCGCTGTTCCGGCGCAAGACCCGCACGGTGCTGACGCTGGTGTCGATCATCACGGCCTTCCTGCTGTTCGGCCTGCTCGACGCGGTGCGCATCTCCTTCCAGCAGGCCGGCCAGAGCGCCAACGGCGCCTCGCGGCTGCAGACCGGCTCGCGGCTGTCGTTCATCCAGACCTTGCCGATCTCGCTGCTGCAGCAGATCGAGAAGGTGCCCGGTGCCAAGCTCGTGACCTACGCCAACTGGTTCGGCGGCGCCTACAAGGACCCGCACAACCAGGTGTTCAGCTTCGCCGTCGCGGATAACTACCTGGACCTGTTCCCCGAGATCGACGTCAGCGCCGACGAGCGCAAGACCTGGCTCGCGACGAAGAACGGCGTGCTGGTCGGCGAGACGCTGGCCAAGCGCTTCGGCTGGAAGGTAGGCGACCGGTTGCCGCTGCAGTCGCAGATCTTCCCCGACCGCGACGGCAGCAAGAACTGGCAGTTCCAGGTCAGCGGCATCCTGCGCGCCAAGGACAAGAAGTCCGGCGGCTTCTTCGACGGCATGGTGCTGCTGCACTGGAAATTCTTCGACGACACGACGCCCTACAACCAGGGCGCGGCCGGCTGGTACGTGACCAAGGTCGACGACGTCAACAATGCCGACCGCGTCGCCCGCGCGATCGACGCGCTCTCGTCCAACTCCGACCATGAGACTCGCACGCAATCCGAGCAGGCCGCCACCGCTGCGTGGATCAAGCAACTGGCCGACATCGGCCTGATCGTCGGCTCGATCATGGGCGCCGTGTTCTTCACCCTGGTGCTGCTGGCCGGCAACACGATGATGCAGGCGGTGCGCGAGCGCACCAGCGAGCTGGCCGTGCTGAAGACGCTGGGCTTCAGTGACCGCTCGGTGCTGGCGATGGTGCTGGCCGAATCGGGCCTGCTGCTGCTGATCGGCGGCTGCATCGGCCTGGGCCTCGCCAGCGTGCTGGGCCCGGCGATCTCGGCCGGCAGCGGCGGCACGCTGAACCTGCCCGCCGCCGGCGCCGGCAGTTGGGCCGAGGGCATCGTGCTGATGCTGGTGATCGGCGCCATCGTCGGCGCGCTGCCGGCCTGGTGCGCGATGCGCCTGAACATCGTCGACGCCCTGGCGGGGAGGTAAGACGCAATGCGAGTGATCGTCAATATCTTCACCTTCCTGCTGCTCATCGCCACGCTGGTGGTCTGGGTCTTCCTGCCCTGGTTCGTCGCGCTGGCGCTGCTGGTCCTGCTGTTGATCTGGCTCTGGACACCGCGCCTGGGCGAGCGAACACGCTCCGTGACGGCCGTGGGCCTGTCCACTTTGCCGCAGCGCCTGGGCAGCGCGGCGGTGATCGTCGTCGGCATCGCCGGCGTCGTCGGCGTGCTGGTCGCGCTGCTGGCGATGGGCGAAGGCTACCGCCAGGCGCTGACCGGCAGCGGCAGCGAGGACGTGGCCATCATCCTGCGCGGCGGCTCGTCGAACGAGGTCTCGTCGGTGCTCTCGCGCGACAACATCGTGCAGATCGAGCAGGCGCCCGGCATTGCACGCAACGACAAGGGCGAGCCGCTGAGTTCGGCTGAGTTGGTCGTCGCGGCCAACCTGCCGGTGCGCGGCGGCGGCCCGGACGATGTCGGCAGCGTGCAGCTGCGCGGCGCCGGTGAGCAGGCGTTTGCCGTGCGGCCCAAGCTGAAGCTGACGGCCGGCCGGCGCTTCCAGCCGGGCCTGCGCGAGCTGATCGTCGGCGCCGGCGCGCTGCGCCAGTTCTCCGGCATCGAGCTGGGCAAGGAAGTGCGGCTGGGCAGCCAGTTGTGGACGGTGGTCGGCGTGTTCAGCACGGGCGATGCCTTCGATTCCGAGATCTGGGCCAGCGCCGAATCGGTGGCCGACGCCTACCGGCGCGGCAGCAGCCGCACGACGGTGATCGCCAAGCTGACGAGCCCCGACGCGCTGGTCGGCCTGAAGAAGGCGCTGGGCGACAACCCGCAACTCGCCGTGGACGTCAGCACGACGCTGGAGTTCTACGCCAAGCAGAGCGAGGGCATCGTCAAGGTGCTGCGCATCATCGGCATGACAGTGGGCGCGATCATGGGCATCGGCGCGCTGTTCGGCGCGCTGAACACGATGTTCGCCGCCGTCGCGGCGCGAGCCCGAGAGATCGCCACCCTGCGCGCGATCGGCTTCGCCGGCCCGCCGGTCGTCATGGCCGTGATGATCGAGACGCTGCTGCTGGCCCTGCTCGGCGGCCTGCTCGGCGGCGCGATCGCCTGGGCGCTGTTCGACGGCTTCTCCGCCTCGACGATGGCCGCCGGCTCCGTCGGCAAGCTCAGCTTCTCGCTGCGCGTGACGCCGCCGCTGCTGTGGGAAGGCCTCAAGTGGGCGCTGGCCATCGGCCTGATCGGCGGGCTCTACCCGGCGCTGCGCGCGGCGCGGCTGCCGGTGACGACGGCGCTGCGGGAGTTGTAAAGATCTTTCGCCACGGCTGACATCCGACGCCAGCGGGTCTATGGTGTCGAAATGGTGGATTCGATCAGCCTAAGCAGTCTGGTCGGCGGCACGACAGCCGCCGCCCCTGCCAGCGCGTCGACCAGCGCCAGCAGCAGCACCGACCTGTCACCGACCGAGCAGGCGGCGCTGCAAACGGATGAGAGCGTGATCCTCAGCCTGGACGGCACGAACGTCAGCAGCGGTCCGTCATCGCCGCTGGACCTCTACCGGCAGCTATCCCAGCTGGGCTCGCAGCTCGATGGCAGCAATGACTCCAGCGCAATCGACCAGAACAGCAACTGGGCCACACTGCTGAAGAGCCAGCCGGGGCTGGCCTCGGTGGCGGTGCAGGACACCGCGGACCAGGCGCTGCTGACTCAATCGCTCAACGCAGTCGCTTGATCAGGCTGGACGTGTCCCAGCGGTTGCCGCCGAGCTTCTGCACGTCGGCGTAGAACTGGTCGACCAGGGCCGTCACCGGCACGCGGGCACCGTTGCGCCGGGCCTCGTCCAGCACCAGGCCCAGGTCCTTGCGCATCCAGTCGACGGCGAAGCCGAAGTCGAACTGGTCGTCGACCATGGTCTTGCCGCGGTTGTCCAGTTGCCAACTCTGCGCGGCGCCCTTGCCGATCACCTCCAGCACCAGCTTCATGTCCAGACCGGCGGTCTGGCCGAAGGCGATGGCCTCGCTCAGGCCTTGCACGAGGCCGGCGATGCAGACCTGGTTGACCATCTTGGCGAGTTGGCCGGAGCCCGCGCTGCCGACGTGGGTCACGGCCTTGGCCATCGCCAGCGCCACCGGCTTGATCGTCTCGAAGGGCTCGGCATCGCCGCCGCACATCACGGTCAGCGCGCCATTGACCGCACCGGCTTGGCCGCCGGACACCGGTGCATCGACGAAGTGCAGGCCGCGGCCGATCGCGGCGCGGTGCAGTTCGCGGGCGATGTCGGCCGAGGCGGTCGTGTGGTCGACGAAGACCGCGCCGGGCTTCATGCCGTGGAAGGCACCGCCTTCGCCCAGGGTCACCGAGCGCAGGTCGTCGTCATTGCCGACGCAGGCGAAGACGATGTCGGCATCCTTCGCCGCCAGCTCGGGCGTCGGCGCGGCGGCGTGGCCGTATTCCTTGACCCAGGCTTCAGCCTTGGCGGCGCTGCGGTTGTAGACGGTGACCTGGTGGCCGGCGCGGGCCAGGTGGCCGGCCATCGGATGGCCCATCACGCCCAGGCCCAGGAAGGCGACTTTGCGTGGGGTAACGGTGTTGTCGTAGCTGCGGGTACTCATGCCCGGCAGGTTACACGATGCTCAAATGTTCCGTGCCGGTGGAGAGGTCGCCAGAGCGCGCGCGTTCGCTGTTCAGCTTGATCTGCAGGCGCAGGTCGTTGACCGAGTCGGCATTGCGCAGCGCGTCCTCGTAGGTCACCTTGCCCAGCTCGTACAGGTCGAACAGCGCCTGGTCGAAGGTCTGCATGCCCAGCTCGCGCGAACGCTTCATCAGCTCCTTGATCTCGCTGATCTCGCCCTTGAAGATCAGGTCCGACACCAGCGGCGTGTTGAGCATGATCTCCACCGCCGCGATACGGCCCTTGCCCTCGCGCCGCGGCAGCAGGCGCTGCGAAACCAGCGCACGCAGGTTCAACGACAGGTCCATCAGCAGCTGGCTGCGCCGCTCTTCAGGGAAGAAGTTGATGATGCGGTCCAGCGCCTGGTTGGCGCTGTTGGCGTGCAAGGTGGCCATGCAGAGGTGGCCCGTCTCGGCGAAGGCCACCGCGTGTTCCATGGTCTCGCGGTCGCGCAGCTCGCCCATCAGGATCACGTCGGGTGCCTGACGCAGCGAGTTCTTCAGCGCGGATTCCCAGGTGTCGGTGTCGATGCCGACCTCGCGCTGCGTGACGATGCAGTTCTTGTGCGGGTGGACGAACTCGATCGGGTCCTCGATCGTGATGATGTGGCCGTGCGTCGTCTCGTTGCGCTCGTCGATCATCGCCGCCAGTGAGGTGCTCTTGCCGGAGCCGGTGGCGCCGACGACGATTACCAGCCCGCGCTTGTTCTGCACCACTTCGCGCAGCACCGGCGGCAGGTCCAGCGAGGAAATCGTCGGCAGCGTGGCCGGAATCGTCCGCAGCACCAGGCCCACCGAACCCTGCTGCAGGAAAGCATTGGCGCGGAAGCGGCCGATGCCCTGCGGCGAGATCGCGAAGTTGCACTCCTTCGTGCGCTCGAACTCGGCCGCCTGCTTGTCGTTCATGATCGAGCGGGCGAGCTGCAAGGTGTGCTGCCCGGTCAGCGGCTGCGGCGAGACCTTGGTGACCTTGCCGTCGACCTTGACGGCGGGCGGGAAGTCGGCCGTCAGGAACAGGTCCGAGCCCTTGCGCGAGACCATCAGGCGCAGCAGGTCGTTGATGAATTTGGAGGCCTGGTCGCGTTCCATGGAGGGGTCCTAACTCACAGATTGAGCGGGACCGGAAAGTTTTGTCGCGACTGCGTCACGACAAATTTCCCTGGCTTTAGCCAGGGAAATTTTCCGGCATCTTTGCCTTCGAACGAGCTTCAGCAGGCGAGATCACATTGCGCCGCACCAGGTCCGTGAGGTTCTGGTCCAGCGTCTGCATGCCGAGCTGGTTGCCGGTCTGGATCGACGAATACATCTGCGCCACCTTGTTCTCGCGGATCAGGTTGCGGATGGCCGAGGTGCCCAGCATGATCTCGTGCGCGGCGACGCGGCCGCTGCCATCCTTCAGCTTGCACAGGCTCTGCGAGATCACCGCCTGCAGCGACTCCGACAGCATCGCGCGGACCATTTCCTTCTCAGCCGCGGGGAACACGTCGACGATACGGTCCACCGTCTTCGCGGCGGACGAGGTGTGCAGCGTGCCGAATACCAGGTGGCCCGTCTCGGCCGCGGTCAGCGCCAGGCGGATCGTCTCCAGGTCGCGCATTTCGCCGACCAGCACGCAGTCCGGGTCCTCGCGCAGCGCGGAGCGCAACGCGTTGGCGAAGCTCATCGTGTGCGGCCCGACCTCGCGCTGGTTGATCAGGCTCTTCTTGGACTCGTGCACGAACTCGATCGGGTCCTCGATCGTGAGGATGTGGCCGTACTCGTTTTCGTTCAGGTGGTTGACCATGCCGGCCAAGGTCGTCGATTTGCCCGAGCCGGTCGGCCCGGTCACCAGCACGAGGCCGCGCGGCCGCAGCGCCAGTTCGGCGAACACCTTGGGCGCGTTCAACTGCTCGAGCGACAGGATCTTCGACGGAATCGTCCGGAACACGGCACCGGCGCCGCGGTTCTGGTTGAACGCGTTGACGCGGAAGCGCGCCAGGCCCTGGATCTCGAACGAGAAGTCGACTTCCAGCGTCTCCTCGTAGATCTTGCGCTGGGCGTCGTTCATGATGTCGTACACCATGTCGTGGACGGCGCGGTGATCCAGCGCCTCCACATTGATGCGCCGCACGTCGCCGTGGACCCGGATCATCGGTGGCAGGCCGGCCGACAGGTGAAGGTCGGATGCCTTGTTCTTGACTGAGAATGCCAGCAGTTGAGTGATGTCCATGATCAAGAAGAGTTAGCCGGGCCATTATGGCGACGATCCCCGAAAACTTGTACCGCACGCAGGAGCGCATCGCCGCCGCCTGCGCCAAGGCCGGACGCAGTGCGCAAAGCGTCACGCTGCTCGTGGTTTCGAAGACATTTCCGCCGGCCGACGTCCGCGCGGCGCACGCCGCCGGTGCACGCCGTTTCGGCGAGAACTACGTCCAGGAAGCGCTGGACAAGATCGCCGCCCTGGCGGACCTGCGAGACGGCGTCGAATGGCACCTGATCGGCCCGCTGCAGAGCAACAAGACCAAGCCGGTGGCCGAGCAGTTCGACTGGGTCCATAGCGTGGACCGCCTGAAGATCGCGCAGCGCCTGTCGGAACAGCGGCCGCCGGAGCTGCCGCCGCTGAACGTCTGCCTGCAGGTCAACATCAGCGGCGAGGCCAGCAAGAGCGGACTCGCCCCCGGCGAGGTCGCGGCGCTGGCGCAGCAGGTCGCTGCGCTGCCACGGCTGAAGCTGCGCGGCCTGATGGCCGTACCGGAGCCGGCTGCTAACGACGAAGATCAGCGCATCCCGCACCGCGCGCTGGCCGCGCTGCAGGCACAGATCAATGCCGAGCAAGGCCTGACCCTGGACACACTCTCCATCGGCATGAGCGCGGATCTGGAAGCGGCGATCGCGGAGGGTTCGACGATGGTCCGCGTCGGATCGGCGATCTTCGGTTCGCGCAGCAAGACCTGACACCTCGTCCGATCGCCGAGCACTCCCCTCTAGGGAAAACCCAAGGAGCTGGTGCGTACTTGTTCACGCCCCCTAACGTTCAAAACAAGCGGTAACAACTGAAGCCCCGCGACACTGATGCCAAGCCAGTCCCATGAGGCTGCGCAGCCAATATCAAGTCGCGAGGGAATACCGCATGAACCTGCTCACACAGTTGCGCATCAACCACCGCCTGGCGGTGAGTTATGGCCTGCTGATCCTGCTGCTGATCGTGATCGGCAGCTACGGCGCCTCCAACGCCAGCCGCCTGGCCCACGATCTGGACACCACGGCCAATTCCAGCCTGGTGAAGATCGCCTCGGCCAATGCGCTGGACAGCAGCGTCGCCATCGTCGCGCGAGCCTCGCGCGACCTGCTGCTGCTGGACACCGCCGGCGGCATCAAGAAGCAGAAGGCCGCCATCGCCGGCGCGCTGGAAGAAAGCAAGAAGCAGCTCACCAGTCTCGAAGCGACGGTGGACGGCGACAAGGAAAAGGCGCTGATGCGCGATGTGCGCGAACGCCAGGGCAAGTTCTTCGACTCGGTCGCCCAGTTCCTGAAGATCCAGGCCGACGGCAGCCCCGACGAGGCCCGCGAGAGCCTGATCACCGTCGTGCGCCCCGCGCAGCAGGCCTACCAGGACGGCCTGAAGGGCCTCGTCGACCTGCAGTTCAACAATGCACATGACCTCGCCGTCAGCGGCGGCGAGATCGCCCGCAACTCGGTGCTGGTCACCTTCGTGCTGGTGAGCGTCGCTGCCGTCATCGGCATCGGCGGCGGCTTCGTGATCGCCCGCTCGATCGTCGTGCCCGCTCGTCGTGCTCAAGAGGCCGCCGAGGCCATCAGCGCCGGCGACCTGACCCGCACGATCGCCATCGAGGGCAAGGACGAACTGAGTCAAATGCTGCGTGCGATGCAGGACATGCAGAGCGCGCTGTCCGGCGTCGTCAACAGCGTCAGCACCGCCGCCAGCGAAGTGGCGCACAGCTCCAGCGCCATCGACGGCAGCAAGGTCAACCTGAGCGACCGCACGGCCCGCTCGGCCGCCAGCCTGCAGAACACGGCCGCCTCGGTCGAGCAGATCGCCTCGAACCTGAACGAGGCCAGCGACCTGGCCCGCCGCGCGGCCGACATCGCCACGAAGGCGCGCCAATCGGCCTCGGCCGGCGGCGCCGTGGTCTCGCGCGTCGTCTCCACGATGGAGGAGATCAGCGCCAGCTCGAAGAAGATCGGCGACATCATCGGCGTGATCGACGGCATCGCCTTCCAGACCAACATCCTCGCTCTGAATGCCGCGGTGGAAGCCGCCCGTGCCGGCGAGCATGGCCGCGGCTTCGCGGTCGTCGCCGCCGAGGTCCGTTCGCTGGCCCAGCGCAGCGCCACCGCCGCCAAGGAGATCAAGGCGCTGATCGAGGAGTCGTCGAACAAGGTGCAGAACGGCACCAAGCTCGTCGACAACGCCGGCGTCACGATCCGCTCGGTCGTCGACGAGGTGAACAACATGGGCCAGCTGATCGAGGAGATCTCGAGCAGCGCCCAGGAACAGGCCAGCGGCGTCGGCGTCGTCAACAACGCGATGAGCGAACTGGACCGCGCCACACAGCAGAACACCACGCTGGTGGACGACCTCAGCGTCGCCACCGATGCGCTGAAGAACAGCTCCTCGCGGCTGCTCGACGCGGTCGGCTTCTTCCGCGCCGTCCCTGCCTGAACCCAGTCAATCCGCCTAAATAACCCGTTACCTCAACAGCATCAACGAGGCCACTACATCATGAAGAACGTCGTTTTCTCCACCCTCGCCGCCGCAGCCCTCGCCCTCGCCATGGGCAGCGCCCACGCCGACCCGAAGGTCATCAAGAAGGTGCCGCCGGAGTTCCCGCGCGAAGCCGTGCAAGCCTCCGTCAACAGCGGCACCGTCAGGGCCAAGCTGTCGATCGAAGCCGACGGCAAGGTCAGCGCCGTTGACATCATCGAAGCCCAGCCCCGCAAGGTCTTCGACCGCGCCGTCAAGGCCGCGCTGATGGATTGGCGCTTCGAAGCCAGCGGCGAAAAGCAGACGCACGAGGTCAAGCTGGTGTTCAGCAACGAAGACTGATCGAGCCGCTCAGGGAAAGAACGAGCGCATAAGAGAAAGCCCGCCATCCGGCGGGCTTTCTTCATTGGGGCTTGGCCTGCTCAGCGCACCCGCTGCATCTCCGCCGCATCCGGCCGCTCCGCGCTCGAATGCGCCACGTGCACCCAACCGAGCACGCTGACGAACACCGCCAGCGCCAGCCCGCCGAGGGCCAGCCGACGCTTGCGCTCCTGCTGCGCGAGGAGGCGGCTGCGCCGCGGGGGTGCCGGGGCCATGAAGCTGGCGGGAGTCGCGGCGACGGCTCGTTCGATGCGTAGCACCCTGCCCGCCTGCTTACGTCCGTCACCACTGGTCACAATTTCGAAACTCAGGGCCTCGCCGGGTTGCGGCGGCGCGCCATCGCGCGGGAAGGCCGACACGTGGACGAACAACTCCTGCCCGCCTTGCTCGGGAGCGATGGCGCCATAGCCACGCTCAGGGTTCCACAGGGACAAGGTACCTTCGAATCTCATCGCCAACGACTCCAACATCTCTTTTGGCAATGATGCGGCCCGCCCCGGCGGAGCTCGCTACAGGCTGTAAGCGCGGTAAACGACAATGCGCGCCTCCCCATTCCCTCTTCTGCCCCGCGCGCGCATGGCCATCCACTGGTTCCCCGGACACATGAACTCCACCCGCAATGCGATCAACGATCGCATGAAGGCGGGGCTGGACGTCGTCATCGAACTGCTGGACGCGCGCCTGCCGGGTTCCAGCGCGAACCCGCTGCTGGCGCAGCTGACCGCGGGCAAGCCGAACCTGAAGCTGCTGAACAAGCAGGACCTGGCCGACCCGGCGCGCACCGCCGACTGGCTGGCCCACTACAACGCCCTGCCCGACACCCGCGCGATCGGCCTGGACGCCAGCGTCGCCGCACCGGCACGCGCGCTGATCAAGGCCTGCCGTGACCTGGCGCCGCTGCGCGGCGGCATGGCCAAGCCGCTGCGGGTGTTGATCTGCGGCATTCCGAACGTCGGCAAGTCCACGCTGATCAACACCTTGACCGGCCGCCGCGCCACCAAGACCGGCGACGAGGCCGGCATCACGAAGATCGAGCAGAAGATCGTGCTGGAGAGCGACTTCTACCTGTTCGACACGCCCGGCATGCTGTGGCCGCGGATCAGCATCGAGCCCAGCGGCTACAACCTCGCCGCCAGTGGCGCGATCGGCCGCAATGCCTTCGACGAGGAAGAGGTCGCCATCGAGTTGCTGCACTACCTGCGCGGCCCCTACGCGGCGCAGGTGGAGGCCCGCTACAAGCTGGGCGACGTCTCCGTGCTGAGCGACATGGAGATGCTGGCCGCCATCGGCCGCAAGCGCGCCGCAATGATGAGCGGCGGCAGGGTCAATATGCAGAAGGCCGCCGAGGTGCTGGTCTACGAATTCCGCCAGGGCGTGCTGGGCCGCATCACGCTGGAAACGCCGGCCGAGTTCGCCGGCTGGGCCGCCACGGCCGAACTGGCCGAGGCCGCGCGCAAGGATCGCAAGACGCGACGCAAGGTCAGCAACCGCGCAGAAGAATTGCACGGCGACGAGCCGAACGACTGAGGCCGCGCGCACTCGTGCGCAGGACGCACAGACGTCGACAAACGATTTAAGTGCCACGCACCCGCGGTCGCCTTGATCTCGGGACATGGCAACCCATCCTTCGCCCTCCACCTCGACCGGCGGCATCAACCGCTCGGCCCTGCGCAACGCCAGCGCCACCGCCGCGCGTCCGCCCGAGGCCGCGCCGCGCCCGCCCGCGGCTCCGGCGGCCGCCCAGCGCGAGAGCCCGCCCGAGTCCGATTTCATCTATTTCCTGAAGGCGGTCGGCTGGATGTCGGGCGGCCTGGTCGGCGCCATCGTGCTCTATGCGCTGGTCTGGCTGATGCACGACAGCATGGCCACCGGCGCCGCGCTGGCCGAAGCCAAGCAGCAGCGCGGCACGCTCGTCTGCCAGTCGGGCCACATGAGTCATGGCGACGGCTCGCTGCACGATCTGGTGTTCGCCGAATCCTTTTTCGTCTGCGACGACTGGAAGACCTTGCAGACGATCCAGGAAGAAGAGCAGAAGGCCGGCTCGCCGCAGATGAAGGCAACGCAGGCGCCCTGATCGCCCAGCGCTGACCCGGCCGTTCCGTTCGGCAGCGTGAACATTGCTGGATTGTTAATAAAACGGTCGCACGCCCTGCCTAAGCTCTGCGTCGCCAACATGCATCCGCTGGCTTCGGTCTTGCGTATGAAGGATCGGCAAATCCTCATCAACCCAAGAAAAGCCGGTCGTGAGCCGTTCAGTCCCTTCAGCCCCGTCACCCCGCATCGCTTTACACATCGCCTGCCTGTCGCTGAGCTCGGCGGCCGCGCTGGCGCAGGCCAATGAGCAGGGCGCTGCCGACCCGGCGGACAGCCCGTCGTTCGTCGCTGCCGTTTCGCAGCTCGACACGGTGGAGATCGAAGGCCGCCACTACGACAACTCGATCGGCAGCTCCGACGCCGCCTCGCAGGGCGTGATCCGCGCCGAGCTGCTGAAGAGCCGGCCCGCGCTGCGGCCCGGCGAGGTGCTGGAATTCGTGCCCGGCCTCATCGTCACCCAGCACTCCGGTGACGGCAAGGCGAACCAGTATTTCCTGCGCGGCTTCAACCTCGACCACGGCACCGACTTCGCCACCACTGTGGGCGGCCTGCCGGTCAACATGCCCACGCACGGCCATGGCCAGGGCTACTCGGACCTGAACTTCCTGATGCCCGAGCTGGTCGACAAGATCGAATACCGCAAGGGCCCGTACTTCGCCAAGAATGGCGACTTCGCCTCCGCGGGCTCGGCCGACATCACTTATCGGACACGACTTGATGCGCCCTTCGCCGCGCTCACCTTGGGGGAGAACGGCTACCGACGCGGCATCGCGGCCGGCTCGACGGAACTGGGCGGCGGCCTCACCCTGCTCGGCGCCATCGAGCTGATGCGCAACGACGGCCCCTGGACCGTGCCCGAAGGCCTGCACAAGAGCAACGGCGTGCTGACGCTCAGCGGCGGCACGGCCGCCAGCGGCTGGAGCGCCAGCCTGATGGGCTACAGCGCCCACTGGACCTCCACCGACCAGATCCCCGAACGCCTCGCCGACGCCGGCACCTACCAGGGCAAGCCCTTCGGCCGCTTCGACTCGGCGGACCCGAGCGACGGCGGCGAGACCCATCGCACGAGCCTGTCCGGCGAGTGGCACGACAGCTCCGACAGCGGCAGCACGCGCTTTGCCGCCTACGTGATCGACTACCAGCTCAAGCTCTTCTCCAACTTCACCTACGCGCTGGAACGCCCCGACACCGGCGACCAGTTCTCGCAGCAGGACAAGCGTCAGGTCTACGGCTTCAGCGCCAGCCGTACGGTGGACCACAGCATCGGCTCGCTGCCGGCCCGCTCGGAGGTCGGCATCCAGCTCCGCCAGGACCACATCCGCGTGGGCCTGTTCGACACCGAGCAGCGCCAGATCATCGGCACGACGCGCAACGACAAGGTCAACGAAGGCCTGTACGGCCTCTACGCGCAGACGGCCGTCGAGCTGACGCCCTGGCTGCGGTCCGTCGTCGGCCTGCGCGCCGATGCCGCGAACTTCTCGGTCGACAGCCTCAGCAACGCAGCGAACTCCGGCCACAGCCGCGACCACAGGGTGTCGCCCAAGTTCAGCCTGATCGCCGGCCCTTGGGCCAAGACGGAGTTCTTCTTCAACGCCGGCCGCGGCTTCCACAGCAACGACGCCCGCGGCACCACGGCCACCGTCGATCCGAAGACCGGCGACGCGGTCGACAAGGTGCCGGGCCTCGTCGCCTCGCGTGGCATGGAACTGGGCGCGCGCACCGAGTGGATTCCGGGCCTGCAAAGCTCGCTGGCGCTGTGGAAGCTGGACTTCGATTCGGAGCTGGTCTACGTCGGCGACGCCGGCGCCACCGAACCGAACCGGCCCAGCACGCGCCGCGGCATCGAGTGGAACAACCGCTGGATCCCGATACCCTGGCTTCTGGTCGACGCCGACCTGGCCTGGACCCACGCCCGCTTCTCCGACGACGACCCCGCCGGCAACCGCATCCCCAACGCCGTCGACAAGGTCGGCTCCGTGGCCGTGACCGTGCGCGACCTGGGCCCCTGGTCGGCCAGCATCCAATGGCGCTACCTGGGCTCCGGCGCGCTGATCGAAGACAACAGCGTGCGCTCGCATTCGTCGCTGACGACCAACCTTCGCATCAGCCGCAAGCTCGGCCGCTGGTTCGGCAGGGATGCGGAGCTGACGATGGACGTGTTCAACCTGCTGGACCGCAAGCTCAACGACATCGAGTACTACTACGAGTCGCAGCTGCCCGGCGAGAGCGCGCCCGTTGCAGATCGGCACATCCACCCCGCCGAGCCTCGCGCCGTGCGCGTCACGCTGAAGACCTCGTTCTGAGGCAGGCCCGAAGACGATGCGCCATGTCGCCTGTGCCCTCGCCGCACGCCGCAGCGTGGGGCGCAGCGCGCTCATCGGGCTGCTGGTCTTCGCGCTGCTGGTCTATGGCGGGTCCAGCACCCTGCTGAGCATGCTGGGGCCGATGCACCGGCACGCCCCGGCAGCCACCAGTGTCCTGACACAGAGCCTCACAGCGCTGGCCGGCAGCATTCAACAATGGCATCGACAGGCACTGCCGCAGAGCCGCAACGACCAGGCCCGGCAACGCGAGCGCGCCGCCGCATGGGCCGTGGCGCTGGAGCAGTTTGACGATCCCGGCCATGCGCGCCAGCACGCATCGGGGCAGGTGCATGAACACGTCCACGAGCACGGCCTCTTCGAACGTCATCTCCACGATCCCGCCGACGCGAGCGTCATCGCCCTGGACGAACACGGCTCCTCGCACACCGACGCGCTGAGCGCCGCCGCGTCGCTGGGCAGCGCCACGCTGCCCCTGGCCCTCGCCACACTCCTGACCCTGCCCGCACCCGCGGGCCGCCGTGCGCGCTGGCCTCGGCCCGCCGCGACTGCCTGGCACAGCCTCGTGCCCACGCCCGCGGAACGTCCTCCGCGCGGCTGACGCCTTCCTGGGGCTTCGCGCCCCACTGCAAACCCGCAGCCTCGCCGGCCCGGCTTCCCTTCGCGGACGCCGCCTGCGGGCGCGCGGGACTTTCGCATTCGGGGGCCGGAGGCCTCCGGCCAGGAAGGATGCCTCGCCATGGACATCACCGATGAATTCCTGTTGGCCGAGCTGGGGCGCCAGCTCGGCCACGACCTCTATTGCCGCAGCCGCCTCCCCTTGCAGCCTGAGTGGCAGGCCAGCATCGCAGAAGGCTTCCGCGCCGCCGCAGCCGCCGGCCACAGCCGCCACGCGCCCGACCGCTTCGAGCGCAAGTGGCTGCAGCTGCGCCTGGGCGCCTGGCGGCGCCGTCGCGCGGTGGCGGACGACATCACGCCCGAACTGCTCCGCGAGCTGGACGTCGAGCACTGCCCCGTCACCCGCGAGCGCCTGACTCACGGGACCGGCAGCCCCAGCGACTGGTCCGTCGACCGGCTCAACAACGAGGGCGCCTACGCCGCGGCCAACCTCGCCGTGATGAGCGTCCGGGCCAACCGCGCCAAGGCCGCGCTGTCCTTCGACGAGGTGCTGCTGCGCGCGCAGCAAGCCGAGGGCGCCGGCGAGGCGCTGACGCCCGCGCAGTGGCTGCGCCTGGCCGCGCTGATGCTGGGCCCCTGCTTCGCCACCCGCCACCAGCTCGCGCCGCTGCTGCCGCTGTGCGCCCCGCTGCCGCTGCATTCCGTGCGGCTGGCCCTGCAGCAGATCCAGCGCCTGCTGACCCTGCACGCCGCCCGCCCCGCCGGCAAGAACGCGCTGGTGCGCGACCTCCGCCCGGCCTGCCACGGCGAGGCCTCGCAGCAGCGCCTGCGCCGGCTGGCCGATGCCGTGCACGAAGGCCTCAAACGCCTGGGGCCCGATGAAGCCTGCTGGGACGTCTGGCTGCAGGCCGCGCCGATGGAGGCCCTGAAAACCTGGCACGGCGGGCTCACGCTGCAGGAGCAGGCGCAGGCCGCCTTGATCGCGGGCCGGTTGGCCGGCGCCGCCAAGGTCACGCCACGTTCGCTAGCGCCCTGGCGGCTGGACAGCCAGGGCTATCTGGCCGCCGGCAGCCCCAGCATCGCCCGCGCCTCCGCCGGGCTCGCCACCGCCCGCCCGGCGCTCGCCGCGCAGCGGGTCAGCGCCTCCACCAGCGCGCCATTGCCCGCGGCGCGGGTGCCGTCGGGCAGGTAGAACGTGTCCTCCAATCCGGTGCGCAGCATGCCGCCGAGTTCGGCCGTCAGCTGGTGCACGGGCCAGATCTCGGCGCGGCCGATCAGCGTGGTCTGCCAGACGGCGCCCGGCGCCAGCCAGCGCGGCAGCAGGCGCAGCAGCTCGCCGTCGCAGGGCATGCCGGAGGCCACGCCCATCACGAAGTTATATTCGGGCACGCCGTCGAAGAGGCCGGCCTTCAGGTACATGCCAACCGAGCGCACGATGCCGATGTCGAAGCATTCGAACTCCGGATGCACGCCGCATTCGCGCATCACGTCCAGGAAGCCCTGCACCTTGGCCACCGGGTTGTCGAACACCATCGGCGGCCAGGCCCAGGTGCCGTCGTCCTTGATCTTCAGGTAGTTGAGGCTGCCGGCATTGCAGGCGGCGATCTCGGGGCGGACGCGGCGGATGCAAGCGAGCGGCCCCTCGATGTCGGGGCCGATGACGCCCGTCGTCAGGTTGATGACGACACCCGGGCAGGCGGCGCGGATCGCATCGATGACGGTCGCGGCCACCTCGGGATCCCAGCTCGGCAGATGGCCGCGGCCGGCCTCCTGGCGACGCAGGTGCACGTGCATCACCGAGGCGCCGGCATTGAAGGCATCGCGCGCCTCGGCCGCCATCTGCGCGGGGGTGACCGGCACCGGGTGCTGCTGCGGGTCGGTCAGCACGCCGGTCAGCGCGCAGGTCAGGATGGCTTTGTTCGTCATTGAACCTAGATCCGGTAGTTGAACGCAGCCGAGGGGCTGGCGAGGCGGGCCGCAGGCAAGGCGCGCCGACGAAGTGGGCTCCTGCCCACGAGGAGAAGCAACGCAGTATGCGGTCCGTAGCGCCGGACCAGCGGGTGCGTAGCGCTCTCACCCGAAAGGTGAGAGGCGCAGATCGGAGGGATGTCCGTACTCATCGGATGTCGTAGAGCATGTCAAGCGGTCAACTGCCGGATCTAGGTTGAACTTCCTCCAGCTCTACCAGCAGCGCGCCGGCCGCCACGGCCTCGCGCGGCGCGGCATGCACGGCCTTGACCTTGCCCGCGGCGCCAGCCGTCAACCACATCTCCATCTTCATCGCCTCGACGCTCAGCAGGGCCTGGCCCTCGGCGACCAGGTCGCCTGCCTTCACCAGCACTTGCGCAACCAGGCCCGCCACCGGCGCACGGCCCTGCAGCGGGTCGGCCGCGGGCGCTGCGGCCGACGCGGCGAGCGGCTCCTCGAACTCGAACACGGCGGCGGCGCTGGCGATCTGCACGCGGTTCGGCGCGATGCGCGCGGCGATCAGCCGGCGCTCCAGGCCGTCGAGCCGGATGCGCCCTCCGTCGAGGAACTCGACCACGTGCTCGTCGATCTCGACGCGGCGGCCCAGAGCACCGACACGCCAGGATCTCACTTGGTCATGACGCCTCAGCGTCAATCCATAGCGCGCCAGGCCCGCGGGCCGCGGCCCGGCCGACTCCCCCTCGCCCAGCACCCGCAGCGCGGCGGCGATCAGCCAGTCGCCCTCGTCCGGTTCGGGCAGTGGCGGCGTCCACTCGTCCAGCCGCGCCGTGTGCAGCCGGCTCTCGCGGAATTCCTCGTGCAGCAGCAGCGCGCGCAGGAAGCCGCCGTTGTTGACGACGCCCAGCAGAGGCGCGTCGGCCAGCGCGGCGGCCAGGCGGCGGATCGCGTCCTCGCGATCGCGGCCGTGCGCGATCAGCTTGGCGAGCATAGGGTCGTAGTGCGGGCCGATCTCGCCGCCCTCGGCGATGCCGTGGTCGATGCGCACGCCCGTCGCCGCCTCGGGCCGCCACCAGGCGATGCGGCCGGTCTGCGGACGGAAATCCTCGCCCGCGTCCTCGGCATAGAGCCGCACTTCGATCGCGTGGCCGTCGAAGCGGACCTGCTCCTGGCTCAGAGGCAGCGGCTCGCCCGCGGCGACGCGCAGCTGCCACTCGACCAGATCCAGCCCGGTGATCATCTCGGTCACCGGATGCTCGACCTGCAACCGCGTGTTCATCTCCAGGAAGTGATGCTGCCCGCTCGCCTCGTCGACGATGAACTCCACCGTGCCCGCGCCGCGATAGTCGACCGCGCGGGCGGCTGCGACAGCATCGCGGCCCATCGCCTCGCGCCGCGCCGCATCGACGATGGGCGACGGCGCCTCCTCGATCACCTTCTGGCGCCGCCGCTGCGCGCTGCAGTCGCGCTCGCCGAGGTGGATCACGTTGCCGTGGGCATCGGCGAAGACCTGGATCTCGATGTGGCGGCCACGCTCGATCAGCCGCTCCAGCATCAAGGTGCCGTCGCCGAAGGCGCTCTGCGCCTCGCGGCGGGCTGATGCGAGCGCGGCCGGCACCTCCTCGATCGTGCGTGCCAGGCGCATGCCGCGCCCGCCGCCGCCGGCCACCGCCTTCACCAGCAGCGGCAGGCCCAGCTTGGCGGCCTCGCCGATCAGGCTCGCGTCGTCCTGCTGCTCGCCGAGATAGCCGGGCACGCAGGGCACGCCCGCGTCGAGCATGCGGCGCTTGGCCTGCGCCTTGTCGCCCATCGCGGCGATGCTATCCGCGCTGGGGCCGATGAAGACGAGACCGGCCTCGGCGCAGGCCTGCGCGAAGTCGGCGCGCTCGGACAGGAAGCCGTAGCCGGGATGGACCGCGTCGGCGCCGGCTGTCTTCGCGGCCGCGAGAATCGCCGCGATGTTCAGGTAGGACTCGGCCGCGGGTGCAGTGCCGATGCGCAGCGCCTCGTCGGCCTGGCGCACGTGCGGCGCGTCCGCATCGGCATCGCTGTAGACGGCCACCGTGCGGTAGCCCAGCCTCCGGGCCGTGCGGATGACGCGGCAGGCAATCTCGCCGCGGTTGGCGATCAGGACCTTGCCGAAGCTCAACGGGGGCCCTTCGGAAGCGTGCCCTCCAGCTTGCAGATGATGCCCAGCATCACCTCGTCGGCGCCGCCGCCGATGGACACGAGCCGGCCGTCGCGGAAGGACTGGCTGATCGGGTTGTCGCGTGTGAAGCCCATGCCGCCCCAGTACTGCAGGCAGGCGTCGGACACCTCGCGGCTCAGGCGCCCGGCCTTCAGCTTGGCCATCGAGGCGAGCTTCAGCACATCACCGCCGGCCACGTACTGCTCCACCGCGCGGTAGGTCAGCGCGCGCAGCGCCTCGACCTCGCAGCGCAGCTCGGCCAGGCGGAAGTGCACCACCTGGTTGTCCAGCAGCGGCTTGCCGAAGGCGTGGCGCTCGCGGGTGTAGGCGATAGTCAGGTCGATCAGCCGGTCCATGTTCTTCAAGGTGGACGCCGCACCCCACAGCCGCTCCTCCTGGAACTGCATCATCTGGTAGACGAAGCCCATGCCCTCCTGGCCGATCAGGTGGCGCTGCGGCACGCGCACGTTGTCGAAGAAGAGCTGCGCGGTGTCGGACGAGTCCATGCCGATCTTGTGGATCTTCTGCCGCGTGATGCCCGGCGCGTCCATGGGCACCATGATCAGGCTCTTGTTGCGATGCACCGGGCCCTCGCCGGTGTTGGCGAGCAGGCAGCACCAGTCGGCCTGCATGCCGTTGGTGATCCACATCTTGCTGCCGTTGATCAGGTAGTCGCCGCCGTCCTTGCGCGCCGAGGTCTTCAGGGCGGCCACGTCCGAACCGCCGCCCGGCTCGGAGACGCCGACGCAGCCGACGTAGTCGCCGGCGATGCTCGGCGCCAGGAACTCGCGCCGCAACTCGTCGGAGCCGAAGCGTGCCAGCGCGGGCGTGCACATGTCCGTCTGAACGCCGATGGCCATCGGCACGCCGGCGCAGTAGCAGCCGCCCAGCGCCTCGGCCATCACCAGCGAGTAGCTGAAGTCCAGGCCCGAGCCGCCGTACTCCTCCGGGTACTTCAGGCCCAGCAGGCCGAGGTCGCCGAGCTTCTTGAAGACCTCGTGCGCGGGGAACTGCTCGGCCTTCTCCCAGGCGGGCACGTGCGGATCGATCTCTTTTGCAACGAAGCGGGCGACCGTGTCGGACAGCGCCTGATGTTCGGGAGTGAAGTTCATCGCGTACCTCCTGTTGTCGTTCAAAGCCGCGCCACGCCGAAGCTGTTGGGCCGCAGCGCGCGCGCCTCGGCTTCGCCGGCCATTGCCAGGCACTGGCCGAGGATGCGGCGCGTGTCGCGCGGGTCGATCACGCCGTCGTCCCACAGCCGGGCCGTGCCGTAGAGCACATGCGATTCGCGCTCGATGCGCTGGCGCAGTTGATCGCTCATCGCGGCCAGCGCCTCCTCGTTGACCGGCGCGCCGGCGCGCTCCAGCTTCGTGCGATTGACGATGTCCATCACCTTCGCGGCCTGCGCGCCGCCCATCACCGCGGTGCGCGCGCTGGGCCAGCTGAAGATGAAGCGCGGGTCGAAGCCGCGGCCGCACATGCCGTAGTTGCCGGCGCCGAAGGAGCCGCCCAGCACGATGGTGAACTTGGGCACCCGCGCATTGGCCACCGCCTGGATCATCTTCGCGCCGTGCTTGATCGCGCCGGTCGCCTCCGCCTCGCGGCCCACCATGTAGCCGCTGGTGTTCTGCAGGAAGACCAGCGGCATGCCGGCCTGGTCGCACAGCTGGATGAACTGCGCGGCCTTGGTCGAGCCCTTGGGCTGGATCGGGCCGTTGTTGCCGACGATGCCGACGGCATGGCCCTCGATCCGCGCATGGCCGCAGACGGTGTCGGGCGCGTAGGCGGCCTTGAACTCGAGGAAGTCGGAGCCGTCGATGAGGCGGGCCAGCAGCTCGCGCACGTCGTAGGGCTCGCGCTCGTCCTGCGGCACGATGCCCATCAGCTCCTCGGCGTCGAACAGCGGTGCGTCGAAATGACGCGTTACGTTGACGGCATCCCAGGGCAGTTTGTCCAGCAGCTCGCAGGCCAGCGCGATCGCATGGGCATCGTCTTCGGCCAGGTACTCGCCCAGGCCCGTCACGCCCGCGTGCAGCGCGGCGCCGCCCAGCTCCTCGTCTGTAGCGTCCTCGCCGATCGCCGCCTTCACCAGCGGCGGCCCTGCCAGGTAGATGCTGGAGCGCTCGCGCACCAGCACCACGTAGTCCGACAAGCCCGGCAGGTAGGCGCCACCCGCGGTGGACGAACCGTGCACGACGGCGATCTGCGGAATGCCCGCGGCCGACAGCCGCGCCTGGTTCGCGAAGCTGCGCCCACCCTCGACGAACATCTCCGCCTGGTACAGCAGGTTGGCGCCGCCGCTCTCGACGAGGTAGACGATAGGCAGCCGGTTCTCGCGCGCGATCTCCTGCATGCGCAGCGCTTTCTTCAAGCCCATCGGCGGCACGGTGCCGCCCTTGATCGCGCTGTCGCTGGCCGAGACCATCACCCGCTTGCCCGCCACCGTTCCGATGCCGACGATGGCGCCGCCGCCCATCACCGATTTGCGGCCATCGTCGTCATGCATGCCCAGGCCCGCCAGCGACGACAACTCGATGAAGCCGCTCGTGCGGTCCAGCAAGCGCGCCACCCGCTCGCGCGGCAGCAACTGGCCGCGCGCCTCGAACTTGTCGCGCTTGGCCTCCGATTCGGCCACCACCTGCGCCTCCAGCGCGCGGACCTCGGCGAGCCGCTCGGCCATGCGCTGCGCGTTCGCCTGGAAGGTGGCGGACTTGGGGTTCAGCAACGAGCCCAGTACGCTCACCTCAGTACCTCCGGCGCCTGCGCGCGATGGAAGCCGTCGAAGGGTGGTGTGCCGGCATGATCCAGCGAGGGGAACATCGGATTGCCCAGCGAAGCGCCGCCGTCGATCTGCAAGGTGGTGCCGGTGATGAAGGCCGCAGCCGGCGACAGCAGGAAGACGATGGCCGCGCTGACCTCGCTCTCAGCGGCCAGGCGGCGCAGCGGCACGTGCTGCTTCAGCCCGCGGATCACTTCCTTCACCGGCTCGGCGTAGGTGTCCATGCCGCTGGACGCGACCCAGCCCGGCGCCACGGCATTGACCCGCACGCCGGCGTGGGCCCATTCGTAGGCCGCGCTCATCGTCAGGTTGCTCATGCCGGCGCGAGCGGCGCCGCTGTGGGCCATGCCGGGCATGCCGTTGCGGAAGTCGGCCGTCATGTTGACGATGGCGCCGCCGTGCGCCTGCATCGACTGCGTGAACAGCTCGCGCATCATCAGGAAGCCGCCGGTGAGGTTGTTCGCGACGACCGCCTCGAAGCCCTTCTTGCCGATCATCAGCAGCGGCGCGGGGTACTGGCCGCCGGCGTTGTTGACGAGGCCGCTGATCGCGCCGTGCTCGGCAAGTGCTGCGGCAACGTTGGCCTTGACCGCCTCCTCGTCGCGGATGTCGAAGGCGCGCCAGTGGCAGGTGCCGCCGTCCTCGGCGATCTCGGCGGCGACTCTCTCGAGCTTGTCGGCCTTGCGGCCGGAGATCAGCACCTGTGCGCCCAGTGCGGCCAATTCGTGCGCGACGCAACGGCCGATGCCCGAACCGCCGCCGGTGACCCAGATCGTTTGCCCGGCGAAGAGCCCCGGACGAAAGACCGAACGGTAGTGCCCACCCATGCCTGCTCCGCCTCCCGAGTCCTTGCGCAAGAACTTGCTAGCTTCCGCTAAGGTCGGGCCGCTTTCATATCGGTAAATACGCTCGCGCTAAGCTCCCGCCATGGACATCCAACAGATCACCGAATCGCTCGCCGCGAAGGCCGGCGCCAGCACCAGCAGCCTCGGCGCCACGCTGAAGTTCGACTGCGGCGCCGATGGCATCGTCTACATCGATGGCAATGCCGAGCCGAACACGGTCGACAACACCGACCGCGACGCCGACTGCACGGTCAAGATCAGCCGCGAGAACCTCGCCGCGCTGCTGACCGGCGCGCTGAACCCGATGAACGGGTTCATGACCGGCAAGATCAAGATCGACGGCGATATGGCGGTGGCGATGAAGCTGTCCCGCTTCACCGGCTGAGCCACGCTCAACCCCAGGGCCGCAGGCCCATCTGCTGCTGGCCCAGCGGGCTCAGTTCGTCGACCGTGGTGCGGCCGCCGAAGCCCAGCTCGTAGTCCTCGGGCGCGAAGTCGGGGCTGCTGCGGCCTTCGAGGAAGGCGGCCGCCTGGCGGTGCGCGAAGGCCTCGTTCTTGTCGCACCAGGGCGCGGCGCCGATGTAGATGACGTTGCTGGGGCCGGTGCCCGCGTGCCGGTCTTCCACCGCATGGATCACGTCGCTGTGCCAGAAGATGGCATCGCCCGGCTCCATCACCGGAATGGACACCAGGCCCTCCAGCAGCGGCGCGTGCCATTGCGGCGAGGCGCCCAGCGCGCGGCCCGCTTGCGCGCCGCAGAGGTCGCCCTCGGGCACGTCGGGCTGCAGCGCGCGCAGCAGCATCCAGGGCGTGCTCGCCGCCACCGGCACCAGGCGCAGCGTGCCGTCACCGGGGCCCTGGCGGCTCAGCGCGGTCCAGCCCTGGAAGGTGCGGAATGCCGAGCAGACGGCCGGCGACGGGATCTCGCGCGTGGCGATCCGGTACTCGGCATCGAAGGGATCGAACTTCAGCGGATCGCCCTCGAACACCTCGCGGTAGAGCGGGCGGAAGCTCGGCTCGCACCAGCGCTCGACCGAGCCGCCGTCCGAATGCGGCGAAAGGCCCAGGCTCGCATCGCCCGGCTCGCGGCGGCGGATGCGGTCCGCGTAGTTGAACTGGCGGTCCGGATCGAAGAAACGCCGGCCGTTCTTCTCGAAGGTCCACAGCCTGTTCAGCCAGGCGCGCGTCGTGGCCTGGCGCTCATGCTGGCGTGCCTCCATCTGCGGCTTGGACCAGTAGAGGCTGTAGATCTGCGGCCGGCTGGAGGCGAGCGCGCTGAAGTATTTGTCCAGGCCGGCCTTGTCCTTCATCCGGTCGAGATAGCCCACCGCGTCGATGTAGCGGCCCACCTCGGCGTTCCAGGCCTCGGCCTGCGCGCGGTCGAACACGCCCCGCACGACGACGCAGCCCCGGCGTTTGATGCGCGCGGCCTGGGCCGGCGTCACCCGCCCGGCGGCGACGTCGGCGAACGCCACCTCGGGCACCGCGCCACCATTCGCCTGCTCCGCCCGGATCGCGCTGACTTCGTCGTTCAGCGCCTCGGTCAGGCGGCGGTAGCGGCCTTGCAGATCGGGCACCTCGGCGCGCAGCTCACGCTGCGCCTCGGCGACCGCACGGGGAACATCAGTCATCCAGCTTTCCATGGCTTTGTCTCCTGCTGCTTCTTGTGTCGGGCATTGTGGCGCCGCTGACGTACGCTAGCGGAAAACGGAGGAGACGACAGTGAGAACCCAGGTCGCGATCATCGGCGCCGGCCCGGCCGGGCTGCTGCTGGGCCAGTTGCTCAGCGCCAGCGGCATCGACAACGTCATCGTCGAGCAGCGCAGCGGAGACTACGTGCTGGGCCGCATCCGCGCCGGCGTGCTGGAGCCGGTCACCGTAAGCCTGCTGGAAGCCTGCGGCGCCGCCGCGCGCATGCACCGCGACGGCCTGCCGCACGAGGGCTTCGAACTCTGCACCGGCGGCCAGCGCCATCGCATCGACCTGCAGGCGCTGACCGGCCGGCACGTCACCGTCTACGGCCAGACCGAGGTGACACGCGACCTGATGCAGGCCCGCGCCGACTCAGGCCGCAGCACCGTCTACGAGGCCGAGGACGTGCGCGTGCTGGACTTCGACGACGGCAGCTCGCCGCGCGTGCAGTACAGACTGGGCGGCGAACTGCACGAGATCGCCTGCGACTTCATCGCCGGCTGCGACGGCTTCCACGGCGTCTGCCGCGCCAGCATCCCGGCGGACCGGCTGCAGACCTTCGAGCGCGTCTACCCCTTCGGCTGGCTGGGCGTGCTGGCCGACGTGCCGCCGCTGTCGCACGAGCTGATGTACGTGCGCCACGAGCGCGGCTTCGCGCTGTGCAGCCAGCGCAGCCACACGCGCAGCCGCTACTACGTGCAGGTGCCCAGCAGCGATCGGGTCGAGCAATGGAGCGATGCCGCCTTCTGGGAAGAGCTGAAACGGCGCCTGCCGGACGATGCGGCCGAGCGCCTCGTCACCGGCGACCCGATCGAGAAGAGCATCGCGCCGCTGCGCAGCTTCGTGGCCGAGCCGATGCGGTGTGGCCGCCTCTTCCTCGCCGGCGACGCCGCCCACATCGTGCCGCCCACCGGCGCCAAGGGCCTCAACCTGGCGGCGTCTGACGTCGGCTACCTCTGGCAGGCGCTGGTCGACTTCTACAAGGGCGATGTGAGCGGTGTGGACGGCTATTCGGCGCGCTGCTTGCAACGGGTGTGGAAAGCCGAGCGCTTCTCCTGGTGGATGACCGGCCTGCTGCACCGCTTCCCCGAGCACAGCCCCTTCGAGCAACGGATGCAGGAGGCCGAGCTGGCCTACCTGCTCGAATCGGATGCCGGCCGGCGCGTGATTGCGGAGAACTACGTCGGGCTGCCGGTCTAGAAGCCGATCAAGTCGGCGAAGTCCTGCACCCGCTCGCGCGGCATCCGGGCCTGATTCACCGGCGCGTCCGTATCGCCGTAGCCCATCGACATGCCGAAGGCCGTAAGCTGCTCCGGCGGCATCTGCAGGTGCGCGGCGATCAGCTCGTGGAAGGGCGCGAAGGCGACCTGCGGGCAGGTGTCCAGGCCGCGGGCCTTGGCGGCGATCATCACGTTCTGCGCGAACAGGCCGAGGTCGATCCAGCTGTGCGGCTTCAGCCGGCGGTCGATGCTGAAGATCAGGCCCACCGGCGCGCCGAAGAAGGAGAAGTTGCGCTCGGTCTGCCGGGCGCGCGCCGCGGCATCGGTCCGGTCGATGCCAGCCGCGCCGTAGTAGCGCGCGCCGAAGTCCATCAGCCGCGCCTGGAAGACTTCCGGCAGCGGCTGCGGGAAGTGCGCGGGCGGCAGACCAGCATCGGCGCGAAAGGCAGCGACCAGCGCCTCGCCCAGCTCATCCTTGGCCGCGCCGGCCAGCACGTGGACGCCCCAGGGCTGGATGTTGGCGCCGCTCGGCGCGCAGGCGGCGTCGCCCAGGATCTCCTCCACCAGTTCGCGCGGTACCTGGCCCGGCCTGAACGCCCTCACCGAGCGGCGCGATCGCATCACCTGAGAAACAGCTTGCGCATGCATCACGGCCTCACCCCTGCGGCGCTTCGTTGTACGAGATGCGGCCCGAGGGCAGGAAGAACAGCGCGATGACACCGCCGCCCTTCGCCTCGGGGTAGTGCTTGCTGCCCGGCGCCGGCGCGGTCCAGCCGCCGAAGCACCAGCCGTTGGGGCCGTTCAGCGCCGCACCGGGCGTTACCGGCACGACCATGTTGAACTCGCCGTAGGGATGGCCGTGGTACTGGCCGCGGAAGCGCTGGTCGGCGTGGCCCTGGTCGACGCCGTTGCTGTCCATGTAGACGGCCGTGATGCTGAAGTGCAGCGTGTGCGCCGAGGGCTCGGCCAGGCGGCTGCGGCGGTAGTGCGGGCCTTCGATCTCCACATTGGCCGCCCAGCCCTCTTCCACGCCGCGGCGCACCAGCCGAGCGAGCGTCTCGTAGAGCTCGCTGCCGGGCCCGTACTTGTCGTTGAGCCAGCGTTCCACCTCGGTGCCGGTGGTCATGTCCTTCACTTCGTCGAGGAAGGGGATGCAGCGCTCGATCAGCGCTTCGCGTTCATGGATCAGGGTGTCGGTCGCCATTTCGGGTCTCCAGTGAAGGGATGGAGCCGATGATGAGCAAAAGGTGAATTGAATGGAACTGATCGTTTTGCAACTGCAAAATGCATGAGATTCAAGTTCGAGGAAACGCCATGAGCATCGGCCGTACCGACCTGAACCTGCTGAAGGTGTTCGAGGCCGTCTACGAGGAGCGCAACCTGCTACTGGCAGGCAAGCGGCTGAACCTCACGCAATCGGCCGTCAGCCATGCGCTGCGCCGGCTGCGCGAGCTGGTGGGCGACGAGCTTTTCATGCGCACCGGCAAGGGCATGGTGCCGACCGGCCGCGCCACGGCGATGGCGCCGATGCTGCGTGATTCGCTGCGCCGCATCGAGGACGCGCTGGGCGTGGAGCCCTTCGCGCCCGAGCAGTCCGAGCGGCGCTTCGTCATCGCGGCGAACGACCACGTCACCGCGGTGATCATCGCGCCGCTGTCGCGCGAGCTGCAGCAGCTCGCGCCGCGCGTGGACCTGGTCATCCGCCCCTCCACGCGGCTGGACCTGGCCGAACAGATCGACCTGGGCCGCATCGACCTGGCGCTGGGCATCTTCTCGCAGGTGCCGCCGCGCCTGAACTCGCGCACGCTGCTGACGCAGGGCGAGGCCATCCTGATGCGCAAGGGCCATCCCGCCTCGCGGCGCAAGCTGGTGCTGGACGACCTGATCAAGTACCCGCTCGTCACCCTCTCGGTCGGCGGCCAGGAGGAAGGCGCGGTGGACGGCTTCATCATGGAACGCGGCCTGGCCCGCCAGTCGGAGATGTTCGACCGCAACGCGCTGGAGGAGGCGCTGCGCGGCGCCCCCACGCCGCCGCGCCTGCGCATGACCGTGCCGCACTCGCTGGCCATCCCCACGCTGCTGCGTGACACGCAGATGCTCTCCATCGTGCCGGCCTCGCTGGCCGTGGCGCTGACAGCCGGCGGCGAGCTGGTGCGCCGCCAGCCGCCGTACGCGGCCGGCACATCGGTAATGCGCGCCGTCTGGCACGGGCGCGACGAGCACGAGCCCGGCCATCTGTGGCTGCGCGAGCGGGTGGCCGCCGCGGCCCGGCTCGCCGAAGCGGCGCTCGCCTAGCCTCGCCTGGAAATGCTGGAAAATCCAACCCTCTCAGACACCGCTCAAATAACAAGTCAGCACCATGACCGACGCCGCCAACAGCAAGCCCGCCATCCCCGACCACCTCTCGGTCGACCCGCGCAGCCCCTTCCACGACGCCGAGGTGTTCCAGCACGACATCGGCATCCGCTTCAACGACAAGGAGCGCTTCGACGTCGAGGAGTACTGCATCAGCGAAGGCTGGATCAAGGTGCCTGCCGGCAAGACGCGCGACCGCAAGGGCAACATCCTGACGATCAAGCTGAAGGGCCGCGTGGAGGCCTTCTACAAGTGAAGACCAGCATCATCTTCGGTTGCATCCTGGCCAGCAGCGCCATCGGCGCCTGGACGGCCGACAGCAAGGTGAAGAACGTGTTCCTGCTGGTCTCGGCCGGGCTGTCGATCTACGGCCTGGCGCGCATCTTCGGCTGACGACGATGTCGATCCGGGCGGCGCCCGTTCGTCGTGGCTGACAACCCACCCGAGGAGATGCCGCCATGGCGAAGATGAAGCTCTACTACCACCCGTTCTCGTCGTACAGCCAGAAGGCGCTGATTGCGCTGTACGAGACGGGCACCGACTTCGAGCCGCTGAACGTGGACGGGCCGCCCGACAACCCGGTGATGCAGGAGCTCGGCCGCATCTGGCCGATGAGGCGCTTCCCGGTGCTGGTGGACGGTGAGCGCACGGTGCTGGAAGCCAGCTGCATCGTCGAGTACATCGCCCCGCACATGATCCCCGCCGACCCGCAGGCCGCGCTGGAAGTGCGGATGCTGGACCGCTTCTTCGACAACTACGTTTCGACGCCGCAGCAGAAACTGGTCTTCGACTCGATCCGCCCGAGCGAGGCCGACCGCGATGCCTACGGCTGCGCCGAGGCGCGCCGGATGCTGGAGACGTCCTACGCCTGGCTGGAACAGAAGCTGGCCGACGGCCGCGAATGGGCCACCGGCACGGCCTTCACGATGGCCGACTGCGCCGCCGCCCCCTTCCTGTTCTACGCCGACTGGACGCACCGCATCGACGCCGCGCAGTTCCCGAAGGTGCTGGCCTACCGCGCCCGCCTGCTCGCGCGGCCCTCATTCGCCCGCGCGGTGGACGAGGCGCGCAAGTACCGTCACTACTTCCCGCTCGGCGCGCCGGACCGGGATTGAGCGCCTCGATGCAGGTTTGGCTGGGGCCGTTTACAGTCGGCCGCTCCAGTCATTCCTCCATGAAGGGAACACGATGAACAAGACGCTCCTCTCTGCTTCGGCGCTGGCTCTGGCACTCGCCTTCTCGCCACTGGCCACCGCTCCCGCGCTGGCCGCCGCACCGATGGCCAAGACCCAGGCGCCGGGCTTCTACCGCATCATGCTCGGCGGCTTCGAAGTCACCGCGCTGAACGACGGCTTCTTCGACCTGCCGGTGGACAAGTTGCTGAAGCAGCCCGCCGAGAAGACAGATGCGGCGCTGGCCAAGTACTTCCAGAAGGTGCCGGTCGAGACCTCGGTGAACGCCTTCCTGATCAACACCGGCAGCAAGCTCGTGCTGGTGGACACCGGCACCGGCGGCAAGGCCGCCGCCTCGGCCGGCGTGCTGCTGGCCAACCTCGCGGCCGCCGGCTACAAGCCCGAGCAGATCGACGAGATCTGCATCACGCACAACCACGGCGACCACCTGGGCGGCCTGACGACCAAGGACGGCACCGCCGTGTTCCCGAACGCCACCGTGCACCTCGGCAAGGCGGATGCCGATGCCGACAGCGCCAAGGCCACGCTGGCTCCTTACGTGGCCGCGAAGAAGGTCGCGCCGATCGAGGCCGACGGCGAGGTCGTGCCGGGCATCCGCTCCTGGGCCACGCACGGCCACACGGCCGGCCACACGAGCTACGTGGTCGAGAGCCAGGGCCAGAAGCTGATCATCACCGGCGACCTGATCCACGTGGCCGCCGTGCAGATGGACGACCCGAGCGTGACGATCAGCTTCGACGCCGACTCCAGCGCCGCCGCCGCGCAGCGCGACAAGGTCTTCAAGGCCGCCGCGGCCGACGGCACGATCATCGCCGCCGCCCACCTGCAGTTCCCCGGCATGGGTCGCCTGCGAGCCAATGGCTCGGGCTGGACCTACGTGCCGGTGAACTACACGCGGATGCGCTGATCGTCAGCGCAGCGCCAGGTCCAGCAGCCGCAACGCCTCGTCGATCTCCGCCTCGCTGATCGTCAGCGCCGGCATCAGGCGCAGCAGGTTCGGCCGTGGCGCATTCAGCAGCAGGCCCGTGGGTTCGAGCCCGCGGGCGGCTTCGACGACCTGCGCGGCGCGGTCGTCCGGCAGCACCAGCGCGCGCAGCAAGCCGACACCGCGCTCGCCGATGAGGCCGTGCTCGCGCACCAGCGACTGCATGCCCTCGGCCAGCCGCTGCGCGCGCTGCCGGACGGTGGCGAGGAAGCCGTCGCGGCAGACCTCGTTCACCACCGCGAGCCCCACGGCCGCCATCAGCGGATTGCCGCAGTAGGTGCCGCCCTGGTCGCCGGGCTCGAAGCAGTTGAAGCGCTCCTTGCACAGCAGGGCGGCCAGCGGGACGCCGCCGCCGATGCCCTTGGCCAGGGTCATCACGTCGGGCTCCACGTCGTACAGCTCGTGGGCGAAAGCGTGGCCGCAGCGGCCAATGCCGGTCTGCACCTCATCGGCGATCAGCAGCACTTGCCGCTCGGTCGTCAGCGCGCTCAGCTCGCGCACGAAGCCCGGGTCGGCGATGTTCACCCCCGCCTCGCCCTGCACCAGCTCGATCATCACGGCCGCCGTGTCTGGCCCGATCGCGCGCTCCACCGAACCGATGTCGTTGAGCCTGGCTTTCTTCGAGAAGCCGGCCGGCATCGGCGGATAGATCTCGCTCCAGCCTGGCTTGCCCGAAGCGCTCATCATCGCCATCGTCCGGCCATGGAAGCTGTGTTCGAAGCTGACGACCTCGTGCGCGCCGCCGCGCCTCTTGCTGCCCCAGCGCCGCGCCAGCTTCACCGCGCCTTCATTGGCCTCGGCGCCGGAGCTGCAGAGGAACACGCGGTCGAAGCAGCTCAGCTCGGTGAGCCGCGCGGCCAGGTCGAGCATCGGGCGGTTGTAGTACGCCGGGCCCGGGTTCAGCAGGCGCGCGGCCTGCGCCTGCAGCGCCTCGGCGATCAGCGCCGGGCTGTGGCCCAGGCTGTTGACGGCCCAGCCCTGGACCAGGTCCAGGTAGCGCTTGCCGTCTTCGTCGACCAGCCATGAGCCCTGCCCTTCGACGAACACCGGGTCGGGCCGGCTCGTGATCGTGATGAGGTTCCGGTCCGCGTTCATGCCGCCTCCGTCCAGTCGAATTCCATCTGCCGCGCGGTGCGCAGCGCCAGCTCGCGGCCATGCAGCCGCGCTACCAGATGCAGGCTCATGTCGATGCCCGCGGAGATGCCGGCTGAGGTGACGATGCGGCCGCTGTCCACCCAGCGCACGCCTTCGCGGACGCGCAGGCCAGGGCGGAGCGCCCGCAGCGCCTCGATGTCCTCCCAGTGCGTCGTCGCCTCCAGGCCGTCCAGCAAGCCGGCCTCCGCCAGCAGCAGCGCGCCGGTGCAGACGGAGGCGAGGATGCGCGCGGACTTCGCCTGCGCGGCGATCCACGCCAGCAGCTCGGCATGGCCCAGCTCGGCGTCGACCACGCCGCCCGGCACGATCGCGCAGTCCAGCGGCGGGTGCTCGCGCAGCGAGCAGTCCGGCGTCACGCGCAGGCCGGCCCGCGCACGGACCGGCGCCGTGCCGTCGCCGAGCGCGAACACGCGGAACAGCGGCGGCGCATCGGCCGGCTGGCTGCGCCCGTGCACGCGCGCTGCGGTGGTGAAGACCTCGTACGGCCCGGCCATGTCCAGCAGCTCCATCTCGTCGAAAACCACGATGCCCACGTTCATCGGCGATGCCTCCTGTTGAAGAGCTTCGCACTTTGCAGCGACTGGTCCGAGGCCGCCATGACGCAGTTCCCACCTTTTCTGCCACACGCATCGCCCGCCCGTTCGGCCAGAATGGCGCATGGCCTGCCGCATCAACTTCGTCCTGTTCCCCGGCTTCCAGCAGCTCGACCTGGCCGGACCGATGGCCGTGTTCGAGGTCGCGCGGCTGGCGCAGCCGGCCAGCTACCGCTGGCGCCTGGTGGCGAGCCAGCCGCGCAGCGCGCGCAGCTCCGCGGGCGTCGACTGGCCGGTGCAGGCGCTGCCGCGGCAACTCGGTGCGGACGATCTCGTGATGGTGATCGGCGGCGATGGCGTGGACGCCGCCTGCCGCGATGCGCGGCTGGTCGCCTGGCTGGCGCGCGCCAGCCGCTCAGGCGCGCGGATCGCCAGCATCTGCAGCGGCAGCCTGGTGCTCGCGGCGGCAGGCCTGCTGGATCACCGGACGGCGACGACGCACTGGTCGCGCAGCCGCCAGTTCGCGAGCGATTTCCCTGCCGTGCAGCTGCAGCCGGACCGCATCTACGTGCGCGAGCCCGCGGCCCGGCGCGGCGCCAGCCGCCTGCCCGAGCTCTGGACCAGCGCGGGCATGACGGCGGGCATCGACCTGTGCCTGGCCCTGGTCGCACGCGACTGCGGCGAAGAGGTGGCGGGCGAGGCGGCGCGCCAGCTGGTGGTTGAGCGCCGCCGGCCGGGCGGGCAGTCGCAGTTCTCACCGCTGCTCGACATGCAGCGGCCGGAGGGCCGCTTCGGCGCGCTGCTCGATCAGGTCCGGCGTGATCTGGCCAGGGACCATCGCGTGGACGAGCTGGCGGCGCTCGCCTGCATGAGCCCGCGTCACTTCGCGCGTTGCTTCCGCGAGGAGACCGGCGTCACGCCGGCTCACGCGATCGAGCGGCTGCGCGTGGAGGCGGCGCGTGGCGCGCTGGAGGGCGGCCAGCCCTCGGTGCAGCGCATCGCCGAGGACTGCGGCTTCGGCAGCACCGAGCGGATGCGCCGCTCGTTCCAGCGCCTGCTGGGAAGGCCGCCGGCGGCCTTCCGGAAGGCGCGCGCCTAGAAGTGCTCGATCGCCCGCGCCGCGCCGAACAGCGCCGGGCTCTGCTTGGCCAGGATCACCAGGGCCGGCATCGCCGCCAGGTAGTCCTTGAAGCGGCCCTTGTTCTCCATCCGCTCGCGGAACGGCGAGGCATCGAAGCGTGCGCCCAGGCGCGGCACGATGCCGCCGCCGATGTAGACGCCGCCGTGCGCGCCCAGCGTCAGCGCCAGGTTGCCGGCCGCGGTGCCGAGGAAGGCGCAGAACAGGTCGATGGTCTCGCTGCAGCGGGGCTCGTCGCGCTCCAGCGCGCCGGCGGTGATCGCAGCGGCTTCCAGCGGCGTGGGTGTCGCCACGCCATCGAGCTGCTGCAGCGCGAGGTGGATGTCCACCAGGCCCTGGCCGCAGCAGGCGCGCTCGGCCGACATGTGGCCGTAGCGGGCGCCGATGATGTCCAGCACGGCCTGCTCGCGCGGCGTGCAGCCGGCCAGGGTGATGTGGCCGCCCTCGCCTTCCAGCGGCACCCAGCCGCCGTGTCCGTTGGGCAGAAGGCCCGAAACGCCCAGGCCCGTGCCGGCGCCGATCAGCGCGATCGGCGCATGCGGCCGCGCCGCGCCGCCGCCGACCTGGCGCAGTTCCTCCGCCTTCAGGTCCGGCAGCGCCAGCGCCAGCGCGGTGAAATCGTTCAGCATGCGCAGCAGCTCGAAGCCGAAATTCGCCTTCAGCGCCGAGATCGAGAAGCTCCAGTGGTGGTTGGTCATCTTGACCTGGTCGCCGACGATCGGATTGGCGATCGCGATCGCGCAGGCCGGCGGCGCGCTGCGGCCGATGCGCTGCAGGTAGGCTGCGATGGCGTCGGCGATCGAGGCGTAGTCGGCGCAGGGCAGGATCTGCACATCGGTGATCGCCGCGCCGCGGCTGGCTTGCCAGGCGAAGCGGGCGTTGGTGCCGCCGACGTCGGCGAGGAGGCGCGCGGCGCCGCTGTTGCTGCTGGAGTTCGTGCTCATGGCGCGCATTCTGCTGCAAGCGATTCGCGCCGGGTTACATCGGCGGATCAATCGCGCCGCACTGAATCTCCTACTCGCCGGCCCGCCACAGCACCAGCAAGGCCGCCATTCCCGCCATCAGCACCAGCGCCGTCAGCCACAAGGTGCCGGCGTAGCTGCCGCTGGCGTGCACCATGTAGCCGGCCAGCGCCGGCGCGCTGATCTGCGCCAGGCCGTAGCCCAGGGTCAGCCGCGCCATCGCCTTGCCGGGGTTGGCCGGGGAGCGGCGGCCCACTAGCGCCAGGGTCAGGCTGACGATGCCGATCGAGGTGGCGCCATAGATCAGGGCCCCGGCCAGCGCGGCGGCCAGCCCGCCCGACAGCACCTGCAGCAGCACGCCGATGATCTGCAGCCCGAAGGCCAGCAGCAGGGTCGGCAGGCCGCCCAGCCGGCGCGCGACACGGTCCCACAGGAACACCGCGGGCGTGGCCGCCAGCCCGACCAGCAGCCAGCTCAGCGGCCCCTGGCCGGCCAGCAGCGGCTGGCGCTCGACGATGGCGGCGATGAAGGTGCCGTCGATCACGAAGCCCCAACCGGCGCAGAAGTAGCTGAACATCATCAGCACCATCCAGCGGCGGCTCGGGGCGGAGGCCGATGCGGCAGGCGCTGCCGGATCCGCGACAGGCAGCGGCGGTGGCACCGGCGGCCGCCAGGCCCAGGCCGGCGCCAGGAACAGCAGCAGGCCGAGGAAGGCGAAGCCCTGCCACTGCCGGGCCCAGTCCAACCCCAGCCGCGTCATGCCCATCGCGCCCAGCGCCGAGACGACAATGCCCAGGCCGATGCCGGAGAAATACTTGCCCAGCTCGGGCGGCCGGCCGTGGCGCATCAGCCAGTTCAGCACCAGGCCGGATCCCAGCAGCATGCCGGCCGCACCGCACAGCCCGCCCAGGTAGCGCGACAGCGCCCAGGCCGCCGGCCACACGCCCATGCCCATCAGCATCGTCACCAGCAGGCTCAGCCAGATGCCGATGCCGTAGAGGCGATGCCGCAGCGCCGGCCCGTCGAGCCAGGACGCCAGCAGCGCGCCGCTCATGTAGCCGGCGTAGTTGACCGCGGCCATCCAGCCGCCTGCCGTGTCGCTGAGGCCGGCCTGCTGCTGCATCAGCGGCAGCAGCGGCGTGTAGGCGAAGCGGCCGAGGCCCAGCGTCAGCACCAGGGCGCAGACGCCGCCGGTGATGACCTGCCAGGGCTGCAGGGGTCGGGTCTCAGTCTGGGCGCTTGCAATCATCCCGCGAGCGTACGCGAAGGGCTTGTCATTTGCTGGCGCGCACCCAACTACGCCCGATGAACACCGCCCTGATCACCATGCTCGTCGTCGCTGCCCTGTCCACGGCGATCGTGGCGGGGCTGATGTCGCAGCCGATGCGCGCACGGCGCCGGCGTGCCCGCATCGCCGCCCAGCCCTTCCCGCAGGCCTGGCGCCGCATCCTGCGCCGCCGCGTGCCGCAGGCGGCGCGCTTGCCGGCCGACCTGCAGCTGCGGCTGAAATCGCTGATCCAGGTCTTCCTGGCCGAGAAGCCCATCATCGGCTGCGCCGGCCTGGAGGTCACCGACGAGATGCGCGTCACCATCGCCGCCCAGGCTTGCCTGCCGCTGCTGGGCGCGGCGCGCGGTTTCTACCCGGAGCTGAAGCAGGTGCTGGTGTACCCCGGCGCCTTCGTCGTCGACCGCCCCGCGCCGGGCCCCGGCGGCGTGCAGATGGACCAGCGCCGCGCGCTGGCCGGCGAGAGCTGGGTGCAGGGCCAGGTCTTGCTGTCCTGGCACGACGTCGTCGCCGGCGCCGCCGACCCGGACGACGGCCACAACGTCGTCATCCACGAGTTCGCCCACCAGCTCGACCAGGCCAAGGGCTTCGCCAACGGCGCGCCGCCGCTGAAGGACAAGGCCAGCTATCGCGCCTGGTCGCTGGTGATGCAGCGCGAGTACGACGCGCTGCGCCAGCGCGCTGCCATCGGCGAGCCAGGCCTGCTGGACCCCTACGGCGCCACCGACCCGGCGGAGTTCTTCGCCGTCGCCAGCGAGGTGTTCTTCGAGCGCGGCGCCGAGATGGCCTGGCAGCACCCGGCCCTGTACGAGCAGCTGAAGCGCTACTACCGCGTCGACCCGGTCAGTTGGACTTGACGGGCGCCGGGCCGCTGGCCGGCGCGGAGCTGGAAATGGGCGCGAGCTTCGGTTCGCTTGCCGTCACTTCGTTCGTGACCGGGCGGATGGCCTTGTAGGCCGAGCGCTCCACCGATTCGACCAGCTTGCCGATCAGCGCCGCGCCCGACATCTGGCTGCCGACGTCCAGCGCCGTGGAGTCCGGGTCGGCGTACTTGGTGTTGTCGAAATGGCGCTCGCGCTTGAGCAGCGCCATCGACTTGGCGTCGTAGGTCAGGCGCTCAAAGTACATATAGGACGCCACATAGGTGGCGGAATGCGCCGTCTCGCCCGTGCGCGGATTGACGGTCTTGTAGTCGCCCTCGGTCTCGGTCGAGATGACGGCGTTGGCGGCCGAGCCGTCGGCAATGCCGTCCATGTCGAACTCCTGCGGCGCGTTCGGCTGCAGATAGATGCCGATGCCGCTGAGCTTGGTGCCGACGCCCTGCATCTCCGCGTCGCTGTAGGCCGGCACGATCACCTCGATGCGGTCCCAGCCCTGCCGCTCCGGCAGGCTGCGCAGATGCTCGGTCAGCGACGCGAGCACGATGTCCTGGCGCTCGCGTCCGCGCGCCTTCGCCATCTTGGCGGCCACGTCGGCAGGCATGTCCCACTGCAGCAGCACGTGCTGGGCGGCGGGGTCTTCGTCCGTCAGCGCTTTGTCGAGTCCGCGCAGCACCGCGTAGTTGAGCGCCTGGTTGGACACCTGCACCGTCTCGCGCTTGTAGGGCTCGGCACGGCTGCTGGAGAGCTTGAGCTGGCGCACGTACTCGACGCGGTCCCCGACCGCGGCGAGCAGGGCCACGGTTTGCGGCGTCGTCGGCGGCGCGTCCGGCGCGGCGGCAGCGGCGAGCGGCAAGGTCAGGGCAAGAAGGGCAAGCGATCTCATCGGCGCGCGTCGGCAAGTGTGGAGGTGCGCGGATGCTAGGGGCGGTATGTGTGGCGCTTGTGAAGCGGCCGGCGCGAAGCGATCGCGCGAGCCGAGCCTGTCGGATCTGTACGACGCCACCGTCAACGGGGCTCCTCGCCAGAGATGGCAAGGCAGTCAAAGCCCGATGGGCAATGCCCTACAACGGTCGCTCGGAGTTGCGTTGGCCGTCGGTGCGGTCGACCGGCAGCGGGCCAAACAGCACTCTGAATTCGGCACCCGTGCCGCTGGAGTTGTCCTGATAACCCAGGCTCCAGCCGTGCGCGGTCGCGATCTGTCGGCAGATGGAGAGGCCCAGCCCGGCCCCCTGATAGGGCGCACGCCCGCCGCGCCAGAAGCGGGTGAACAGGCGTGGCACGTCCTGCTCGGCCACGCCGGGGCCTTCGTCGCTGACCGACAGGCAGGTTTGTGAGAGGCGGATCGTGATAACACCGCCCGCCGGCGAATGATGGATGGCGTTCTCGACCAGGTTCTTCACCAGCGTCAACAAGGCCCCTCGATCGGCCTCGATCGGTGAGGGGGCAGCGCCCTGCGCGAGCGAGAGATAGACGTTCTGGCTTTCAGCCGAACGTGCCAGGTAAGCCATGGCCTCTTCGACGACTTCTCGAACGCTCAAGAGTTCGAACTGGAAATTCTGGATCTCGCTGACCTCGGCAAGCTGGAGCAGTTGCTGGACGTGGATCGCCATCAGGTCGATGTCTTTCAACAGCAAGTCGCCGTTGATGACGTTGCCCAGTTCGATCTCTGCGCGCATCAGAGTCAGCGGCGTCTTCAGCTCGTGGGCGGCCGCGGCCAGGAAGTCCTGCTGCACGCGGTAGCCCTGTTCCAGCCGCCCCAGCGCGCTGTTGAAGGCCTCGACCAGGGGCGCCACCTCGCTCGGCAGGTTGCGGCTTTCCACCCGCTGGGTGAGATTGCCGGGCCGGATCGCGGCCGCCGCCTCGGAGGCCTCCTCCAACGGTTGCAAGGCTCGCCGTCCTGTCCACCAGGCGATCGTCGAGAAGATCAGGATGGCGAGCAGGCTGGTGAAGACGGCCGTGCCATAGAAGAGCGCACCGCCATGCGTGCGGATGCCGATGGCCAGCCGTTCGCTGCGCGCGTTTCGAACCAGATAGCGGCCACCACCGCGCTCGACGATGGATGTCATCACCTGCAGCGCGACCGCACCGTTGGCGATGCGGGTTACGCCCCGCGAACCCTCGACCGGCATCCTGCGCAGCACCTCCAGCGCCGAGCCCTCCGGGGAAGCAAAGACCTCTCGCCCAGCGCTGTCCAGCACCTGGTAGGCAATGTCCTTGGTCAGCGCGTCCAGCGCGCTCCTTGCATCGGCCGAGCTGTCGATGGCGATCAGGCGTCCGCCGGCATCGAAGCGCATCGCCTGTTCCAGGTGGTCCTCCTGCTTGCTGGCGCCTTCCCAGGAAAAGGGCTCGGTCTGCACCCTGAGCAAAACCACCACGGCAGCGCCCAGCAGCAGCATCAGACCGAGCAGCGCACCGATCGACGCCAGCAGCAACCGGCCCAGCAGGCTGCGCGGCAGCCTAAGGAATCTGTCGAAGGGCAAAGCCATGGCCTCGGATGTTCACGATCTGGAGTTCACTGCCGATGCCCTGCAACTTGCGCCGCAGCCGGTGCAGGGCAACGTCGAGCGCGTTGGGCGTCACCGGTTCGCCGATGCCCCAGGCCGCGTCTTCGAGCTTGGAGCGCTTGAGTGTCTGGCCGCCGGCACGTACCAGCGCGACCATGATCTGCAGCTCGGAGGTGGCCAGCGTGATCGACTCGTCGGCCCAGGTCATGCAGCCCGCCTCCGGCCGCACCTGCAGGCCGGCGAACTCGGGGTCGAGGCTCTGCAGGTTCTGGGTGCGCCGCGTGAGCGCCCTGACGCGAGCCACCATCTCCTGCATCGCAAAGGGCTTGGAAAGGTAGTCGTCGGCGCCCGCTTCCAGGCCGTCCACGCGATCGTGGATCGAATCGCGCGCCGTCAACAGCAGGCAGGGAATCGTGCTGCCGGACCGGCGCAGGCGTCGCACGAGATCGATGCCGTCGCCGTCGGGCAGGCCCCGGTCGATGACGGCCGTGGCGTACTTCTTCTGCACGATGGAAGCGAACGCCGACTCGATCCGCGAGAACACATCGACCTCGATGCCCGCAGTGGTCAAGGCCTGCGCGATCAGCGCGGCCAGGCGGTCGTGGTCCTCGACCAGCGCGATCCTGTTCATCGCCGCATCATCGCCCCGCCCGTTCAGAAGCGATGCACATAGCCCAGGAGAAAGACCGGCGTCGTCTTCCTGTCGACGAGCGAACTGTCCGTGATGCCCTTGCCTAGCGACTTGACGCCCACGTCGGCGAAGATGGAATTCGCCGTGTCGATCATGAAGCCCGCGCGCAAGCCCGCCTCGAGGTTGACCGTCGAGCGCCCCGTGTAGGCCGTGCGATTCGCCGTGGCTTCGTCTGCCGTCACGCCGTAGTAGTAGTCCACGTACTTCTTGTCAACGAACTCCGCAGCGAGGTGGGGCGTGAGCAGGAAGGAGCCGGCGCGGAAATCGTGCTCGGCACCAAGCTTGAGCTGCAGACCCTTGCTCTTGCCAAGCGCGTCCGCCGCGAGATCGAGCGAGATCCTGCCGAGATCGCCCTTCCAGCGCACGGACGGGCCCAGCCAGAGGCTGCCCTGGCGGGAGTCCATGCCGTTCAGGATCGGTGCATCGCTGGCCTTGTAACCATCGCCCAGGGCGTACTTGAGACGCAGCGCGAAACTGAACGGGCCGGTCGAGCCGAGCTTCAGGTCCGCGCCCAGGCCGGCGATCCGGACGTAGTCGTTCTCATAGGACACGTTGGGGAACGCCACCGTCTTGTTGTCGGCGCCCGCATAGGGTCGCGCCATGCTCGCGACGCCAATGCCGACGCGCCATGGCGTGGCGTCGGAGCCTGGCTCTTCGGCGGATGAAACGTTTGGCAGTAGCAGGGCCAGCAGCGAAGCCGAAAGTACGGCCTGCAATCGACGGGTGTTGAGCAAGAGAACTCCTGAGGGCGGGGGTTGATTCCGGCCGCTATCGTCAGGGAAAGTCTCTTACCGAATCCTTTCCGACCCGCGGCCCTGCTTGCGCCTCGTGCAGCGGAGCAGTCAGCCGCGTTAGCCCTCACTCACCCCTCGGTGTAGTCGGAAGCGGTCAGCCCCTCAACGATGCCATGTCGATGGAGAAGCGGTATTTGACGTCCCCGCGCAGCAGGCGCTCGTAGGCGGTATTGATCTCCGACGCCTTGATCACCTCGACATCGGCGGTGATGTTGTGCTGGCCGCAGAAGTCCAGCATCTCCTGCGTCTGGTCAATGCCGCCGATGGCGGACCCCGAGAAGGACTTGTTGCCGAAGATCAGCGCGAACGCTGCCACGGGCAAGGGCTTCTCCGGCGCCCCGACCAAGGTCAGGTTGCCGTCGAGCTTCAGCAGGTTGAGGTAGGCGTTGATGTCGTGCTCGGCGGACACGCAGTCAAGAATCATGTCGAACGATCCGGCGTGAGCCGCCATCTCGTCGGCGTTCTTCGAGATCACGACCTCGTCGGCGCCCAGGCGCAAGGCATCGTCGCGCTTTCCCGGCGAGGTGCTGAAGACGACGACGTGCGCGCCCATCGCGTGAGCCAGCTTGACGCCCATGTGTCCCAGGCCTCCGAGGCCAACGATGCCCACTTTCTTGCCCGGGCCGACGCCACGCCGCTTGAGCGGCGAATAGGTGGTGATGCCGGCGCAAAGCAGCGGCGCGGCTCCCGCGAGGTCCAGGTTCGGCGGAATGCGCAGCACCATGCCCTCTTCGACGACGATGCGCTCGGAGTAGCCGCCGTAGGTCACCGGCGCGGTACCGTGCTTGTCGGGGCTGTTGTAGGTGAAGGTGACGTTCGAGCAGAACTGCTCCATGCCGCCCTTGCATGCGGGGCAGCTGTGGTCAGAACCCACCAGACAGCCAACGCCCACCGTGTCGCCCAGCTTGAAGCGCGTCACGCCGGGTCCCACGGCGCTGACGCGCCCGATGATCTCGTGGCCGGGAACGCAGGGATACACCGTCGGCATGAACTCCGACCACTCGTCGCGCACCTGGTGCAGGTCGGAGTGGCAGACGCCGCAGAACAGGATGTCGATCTGCACGTCGCGATCGGTCACGTCGCGACGCGGGATCGTGGTGCTGGACATCGGGGAGGATTTGCTGATGGCCGCGAGGGCCTTTGCGTCGAACATCGGGGCGCTCCTAAAAGGTCAGCCCCCATTGTTTTCAGGCGATCGGCGACCGGGTAGCCCGATCCTGTTCGATCATTGCCCGATCCTCCTGCGACGGCAAGGAATGAGCATCCGCCCGCGCAGCGCGCGCTATTCTTTCTTCTCGACGACACACGAGCTCATGGCGATGACCCCGCACAGCGACCAGTTCATCCAAGACATCGCACGCTGGACCGAGGGGCGAGAGCAGTTCGACGCACCGATCGACGGGTTGCACCTGTTTCGCCAGGAGCAGCTGTCCGAACATATGGTCTGCATGGTGGAGCCGAGCATCGGGCTGGTCGTCCAGGGCGCCAAAGCCGTCGAGCTGGGTGACCGGACGTTCCGATACGACCCGCAGCATCTGCTGGTCACGTCGCTCGACGTTCCGGCGCGCATGCAGGTGCTGCAGGCCAGCAGGCAGCGCCCCTACCTGGGGCTGGCTTTGAAGCTGGACCTGCGCGTTCTCGGTGAACTGATGCTTCAGTGCAAGCCCTCTCCGGTCGAACCGGTCGCGGGCGCAGGAATCTCCGTCACCCCGGTGACCAGGCCGCTGACCGACGCGCTGCAGCGGCTCGTGTCGCTGCTGGATGAGCCGGACGCACGCGACGTGCTCGCGCCGCTGGCCTTGCGAGAAGTCTATTTCCGGATCTTGACCGGCGGGCAGGGCGCCCGATTGCGTCAGATCGTCTCGACCGGCAGCCAGGGCTTTCGCATCGCGCGCGCCATCGACTGGCTCAAGGATCACTTCAGACAGCCCATGCAGGTGGAGCAGTTGGCCGATCTCGCAAAAATGAGCCCGTCGGCCTTCCATCATCACTTCAAGCAGCTCACCGCGATGAGCCCGCTCCAGTACCAGAAGCGGCTGCGTCTGCACGAAGCGCGCAGGCTGATGCTGTCGGAGGATCAGGATGCCGCCGCGGCCGCCTTCCAGGTCGGCTACGAAAGCCCGACGCAGTTCAGTCGGGAGTACGCCAGGCTGTTCGGAGCCCCGCCGCGACGCGACGTCGAGCGCCTGCGCGTCCCAGCGCCAGCGCCCCGACCACTCAGGGCAACACCTTCACCCTGATGTTCCGGAAGTGCGTCTCGCTGCCCGGGTCATGCCCCTGCAGCGCGAAGGTGCCGCTGGACAGGTAGCGCTTCTCCAGGCCCTCCTGGCGGACCAGCGGGGACTCCTCGGTGTAGTCGGCCGTCTTCTCGTTGTTGACGAAGGTGGTGACGTGCTTGCCTTCGACGCGCACGGTCATCGTGAACCACTGCTGGTCGGGGGACACGACCTTCATGTAGTCCTGCACGCCCCACAGGCCGCCGGTGCGGCTGGGGTCGCTGTGGGAGTTGTTGACTTGCACCTCGTAGCCCCGCTCGGGCCAGCCGGCTTCCTGCCACTGGGTGTGGAAGTAGACGCCGGAGTTGGCGTGCGGAAAGGTCATGACCTCGACCTTCAGCTCGAAGTTCTTGAAGTCGTGCTGCTGCACCGGGCCGGTGTAGTACAGGTGCGAGCGCGGGCCGTGGACGACGATGGCGCCGTCCTTCACGCTGAAGGTGCCAGGCTTGTCGCTGGCGCGCCAGTTGTCCAGGCTCTTGCCGTCGAACAGCAGTTGCCAGCCGGCGGCGGATTCCTCGGCCGTGAGGGTGTTGGCCGCGTCAGCGGCGTGAGCCGCGGTGGCGAACGAAGCAACGACAAGGGCGGCAGCGGCCGCAAGGGAAGCGATGCGCATCAGGCAACTCCAACGATTTGCAGGACTTTGAGGGGTGGGCCGTCGAAGGTGACGGAGGGGGTGTTGCCGACGAAGCCGACGTCCTTCATGCCTTCCGGCGTCGTGTAGAAACCACCGGCGGTGAGGTCGCGGAAGCGCTGGAAGAACTTGGCGGCCGCGGCGAATTCGGGCTTGGCCGTCTCGGTCCAGCAGATGTCGTCGGCGATCTGCGATTGCTGGGCTACATCGAGCTGGTCGAAGCGCTTGCCGCCGAAGCGCTTCGCGCTCTCGGCCTCCAGCCAGGCCAGGCCGTCGATGATGACGGGCCGGTCCTGGGCCTGGTCGGGGTACGGCGCGCTGACCCATTCGTCGATGAAGCGGTGCACCTGCAATTGCGCGGCGCTGGGCGACTGCGCGTCGGCCGGGATGATCAGGCCGCACAGCGCCTGGGCGGTGCGGTTCTGCGCGGCATTGAAGGTCAGCGGCCACAGCTCGCCGCTCTTGTAGCTCTGGGTGAGCTTGGGGTCGGTACCGTAGCCGGTGGGCTTGGCGCCCTTGCGCGTGGCGGGCGTGGCGCCGGCCGACACCGGCACGCCCAGCGCCGCGCTGGCGGCCAGCATCCATTGCAGGGTGGTTCTGCGGTCCATGCTCAGAGCTCCTTGCGGCGGAAGCGGTCGACGATGTGGTCGGCCTGGCGCCAGGCCAGCGCCATGATGGTCAGCGTGGGGTTCTTGTCGGCGTTCGACGCGAAGGGTGCGCCGTCGGACAGGAACAGGTTGGGCACGTCCCAGGTCTGGCCCCAGCGGTTGGTGACGGAGGTGTTCGCGTCCGCGCCCATGATGGCGCCGCCCACCTCGTGGATGATGGAACCGCCCGGGGCGATGGCCTTCCTGCCGTCCAGCTCCGGCCCGCCGTCCAGCACCTTTCCGCCCATGGCTCCGACGATGTCGGCGAAGGTCTTCTGCATGTGGGCGGCCTGGCGGGTCTCGTGCTCGGCCCACTGCCAGTGGAAGCGCAGCACGGGGATGCCGAAGCGGTCCTGCGTCGTCGGGTCGATCTCGCAGAACGAGTCGTCGTTGGGGATCATCTCGCCGCGACCGGAGAGGTAGACGAAGGAGCCGAAGGTGCGGCGCACATCCTGCTTGAACTTCGCCCCGTAGCTGCCTTGAGTGAATCCCTCCAGGCCCGCGCCGGTGCCGGCAGTGGGCATGCGGCGGCCGGTGCCCAGCTCAATGTGATAGCCGCGCGGGAAGCCCAGGCCTTTCTCGGCCCAGCCCGCGCCCTGCTTGCCGTACAGCCACCAGGGTGCGTACATGTGCGAGCCGCCAGCGCCGTCCTCATTGTGCGGCGGCAGGTTTTCCAGCAGCGGCACCTGGCCGGACAGGTCGCTGCCCACGGTGTCCATCACGTACTTGCCAACCTTGCCGCTGCTGTTGGCCAGGCCCTGCGGATACGCGCTGGTCCGGCTGTTCAGCAGGATGCGCACCGACTCGCAGGCGCTGGCGGACAGCACCACCGCACGGCCCTTGACCTCGATGTGCTTGCCGGTCTTGCGGTCGACGAAGCGCACGCCGCTGGCCTTGCCGTCCTTCGTCGTCACTTCGTAGACCATCGCGTCGCAGAGCACGTCGAGATTGCCGCTGGCCAGCGCCGGCGGCAGGTGCACGGCGGGGCTCTGGTAGGTCGCGCCGATCGCGCAGCCGCGCGAACAGGGCGTGGCCCAGAAGCAGGCGGCCCGATCGCGCATGGCCTGCGCGACCAGCGCCTGCGCGCGCGCGTTGCCGGGATGCAGCAGCGCGGGGATCCGCTTGTCGTCGAGCTTGGCCGTCAACACCGCACGGTGGATGGGCACCACCGGGATGCCCAGCTTGCCGGCGCGCTGTGCGATGAGGCGCTCGCCCACGCGCGCGGCGGGTGCGGGCAGCAGGCAGCCGTCGGGCGAGTCGGGCGTGTTCTCCAGGCCCTCGTTGCTGCCATAGATGCCCACCAGCATCTCGACCTTGTCGTAGTACGGCGCCAGATCGTCGTAGCCGATGGGCCAGTCGAAGCCCAGGCCGTCGCGGCTGTGCGGCTTGAAGTCGTAGGGGCCGTTGCGCAGCGAGATGCGGCCCCAGTGGTTGGTGCGGCCGCCCAGCATGCGGGCGCGCCACCAGTCGAAGCGCTGCTCCTCATTGGTGGACGCCTGCGTGTACGGCTCACCCGGCACCTGCCAGCCGCCGTCCACCGTCGCGTCGTAGAAGCCGAAGGGCTTGTCCGGCGTGCTGGTGCCGCGCAGCGGGGCATCGTGCGAGGCCTGGAACATCGGCGTCTCGGTGCGGAAATCGTAGTGCCGGCCGGCTTCCAGCATCAGCACCTTCACGCCTTCCAGCGCCAGCGTGTAGGCCGTCTGGCCGCCACCGGCACCGGAGCCGACGACGATCACGTCATAGTCACGCGCCAGCTCGCGCGTCGTCACAAATCCCATGAGCCCTCCTCAACGAGGCGGGCAGTGTAGCCAGCGCGGGAGGGGCAGTCGTTGGTAACGGCGGGCCTGAAAACCCTCAGCCGTGCGATGCGTGGCGGCTCGTCGCTCGGTGCGCCAGCACGATGATCAGCGGCAGCAGCAGCTCCGGGATCAGGTAGCCAAGCCACAGAGCCGCCGGCTCGGGAAGACCGACCTGGCTGATCGACACGAGCCGCCCGGTGCCCGCCAGCAACACACCCAGCGCGAGCAGGTACACCAGCGTTCCCTGCTGGCGGATGGTCCGGGCGGCCCAGAAGCTGATGAAGCCGGTGGAGAGGTAGACGCCCGCCATGAAGCGATGGACGTTGTCCAGCCGGGGCGAGACCTGCGGCTCACCCAGGTACATCTGCAGCGAGCCGCCGAGCACCGAAATCGCAGCGATCAGGAACAGGCAGACTTGCACGACACGCTGGCTGAGCAGCATCGGGGAAGCGGTGGGCATGGGGATGTCTCCTTTGGAGCGGCCTGATGATGGATCTCATCAGTTGTCCGCGGGCCGGAGTATTGACCCGATGTCTGAGCGGGAACAGCCCCATCTTGTGGAACCGTCAGCCGGCCAGCACCACCCTCACCCTCAGTCCCCGCCCGCCATCGGGCCGATCCTCCAAGGTCACGCGGGCACCGCAGGCGCGTGCCGCCTCGCGCACGATGGCGAGGCCCAGGCCCGTGCCTTCGGTACCCGGCGCGGCGCGGAAGAAGCGCTCGAACACCTGCTCGCGCAGCGCCGCGGCGATGCCGGGGCCGTTGTCGTCGACGGTCAGCTGAACTTCGCCGTTATCGAGCTTCGCCAGGCCCACGGTGACGCGGCCGCCTTCGTCGGTGTAGCGCAGCGCGTTGTCGACGAGGTTGGCGACCAGCGCGTCGAGCAGCGCGGGCTGGGCGCGGACGACGAGCGGGCCGTCCGGCGCCTCCAGCCCCAGGTCGATGTTGCGCCGGTCGGCCAGCGCCGCCAGTTGCTCCAGCACGTGCAGCGCCAGCGCTGCCAGGTCGACCGGCTCCGGCGCCACCGCGGCATCGGGCTGCTCGGCCTGGGCGAGCAGCAGCAGCTTGTTGGTCACGGCCACCAGGCGGCGGTTGCTGGCCTGCATCTCGCGCCACATCGCATCCATGTCGGCGCGGCGGCTGGTCCAGTCCTCGTCCTTGCGGTGCGCGCGCGTGTAGCGCGCGAACTCGATCTGGCTGGCCTGCATCGCCAGCGGTGTGCGGAGCTGATGCGCGGCATCGGCGATGAAGCGGCGCTGCGCTTCGGAGTGAGCCCGCAGTTGCTCGGTGAAGGCGTTGAGCGTGTCGGCCACCGGGCGCAGCTCGCGGTGCAGGCCGTCCGTGTCGATCGCCATGTCCAGGTGCAGCGGATCCTTGCGGCGCAGCTGGCGCGACAGACGCATCAGCGGCCGCAGCTCCAGGGTCAGCGCCAGGGTGGCGATGGCGCCGGCCAGCAGCAGCGCGACCAGCAGGTAGACGACGCTGGGCCACCAGAGCTTGAGCCGCATCGCATCGTGGCTGCCGGTGGTCTTGCCGACGGCGATGTCCACCATCTGCGCGCTGCCCAGCTCGTACATCGAGCGCTGGGTGAACACGACGCGCAGCGGTCGGCCCTGGAACTCGGTGTCGTACCACTGCGGCTCGCCGCTGGCGGTCGACTTGGGCGGGCGCGGAAAGTCGGCTGAGCCGGCCAGCAGCCGGCCGTCCTCGTGCGCGCTGACGCTGAGGAAGACCTGGTCGCGCTCGGGCGAAGCGAACAGGCTCAGCGCCGAGGGCGGCACCGTGGCGGCGATGTTGTCGCCCTCCCAGATCAGCCGGTCGGACAGCACCTGGGCGGAGGACAGCAGGTCGTGGTCCTGCACGTAGTCCGCCAGGGCGGTGGCATTGCGCCAGCTGAGCGCCGCGCAGATGCCGACGAACAGCGACATCGGCAGCAGCAGCCAGAGCAGCAGCCGCCAGCGGAGGCTAGGCTTCGTCGTCTTCACGGGTTCTCAGCAGGAAGCCGACGCCGCGCAGCGTGATGATGGTCGCCTGGCTGGCCTCCAGCTTCTTGCGCAGGCGGTGCAGGTAGAGGTCGACCGCGTCGGCGCTGGCCTCTTCGTCGAGGCTGAAGATGGCGTCCTGCAGGGCCTGGCGGGACACGGTGCGGCCGGCCTTCAGCATCAGCGCCTCCAGCAGCGAGCGCTCGCGCGGCGGCAGGGGCAAGTCCTGACCCCTCAAGCCGAACTGGCGCGTGCGCAGGTCGTAGGCGAGGTCGCCGCATACCAGCGTGTTGGCCTTGCCGGGCATCTGGCGCCGCACCATCGCCTGGATGCGTGCCACCAGCTCGCGGATCTCGACCGGCTTGACGAGGTAATCATCCGCGCCGATCTCCAGGCATTGCACCTTCTGATCCAGCGAGGCGCTGGCCGTCAGCACCAGCACCGGCACCGCGTCGCCGCGCTCGCGCAGCCGGCGCAGCACGCCCTTGCCGCTGAGCGCGCCGGGCAGGTTCAGGTCCAGCAGCACCACGTCGTAGGCATGGCCGCGCAGCAGCGCATCGGCCGCCTCACCGTCGGCCACCGGGTCGACGACGAAGCCCTGCTCGCGCAGCAGTTGCGCGAGCCAGCGGGAGAGTTCGGGGCTGTCCTCGATCAGCAGGACTTTCATAGGGATAACCAGTAGATTCTGCGATGCCTGGCGAAAGCCGTTCGAAAGGCGGCGCTCCGTAAGCTGGGCGAGCCTACAACAACATGGAGACACGCTCGATGCGCTTCCCTGCCTATTTCCCTGGCTCATCACGCACGCTGTTCGCTGCCGCCGCGCTCGCCCTGTGCGCTGCCTCCTCTCAGGCCGCCGAGCCGATCATCATCATGGTCGGCGGCATCAACAAGATCATCTACCTGCCCGCCAAGCTGACCGAGGCGCTGGGCTACTTCAAGGAAGAAGGCCTCAACGTCGAGTTGCAGTCGCAGCCGGCTGGCGTGGACGCCGAGAACCAACTGATCGCCGGTGCGGTGCAGGGCGTGGTCGGCTTCTACGACCACACGATCGACCTGCAGAGCAAGGGCAAGGAGATCGAGGCGATCGCAGTGTTCTGCAAGGTGCCGGGCGAGGCCGAGATCGTCTCCACCAAGGCCGCGGCTGCCGGTTTCAAGAGCTTCGCCGATGCCAAGGGCAAGAACTACACGCTGGGCGTGACCGGCCTGGGCTCGTCCACCGACTTCCTGACCCGCTACCTCGCCGAGCGCTCGGGCGTGCCGAGCAAGGACTACACCTTGCTGCCGGTGGGTGCCGGTAACACCTTCATCGCCGCGATCAAGCAGGACCGCATCCAGGCCGGCATGACCACCGAGCCGACGATCTCCGAGGTGCTCAAGAGCGGCGACGGCAAGGTGATGGTGGACCTGCGCAACGAAAAGGACACGATCGCAGCGCTGGGCGGCATCTACCCGGCCGCCAGTCTCTACGTTCAGAACGCGTGGGCCGATGCCCACAAGGCCGAGGCCACCAAGCTGGCCCGCGCCTTCGCCCGCACGATGAAGTGGATCAGCACGCACAGCGCCGCCGAGATCGCCGACAAGATGCCCAAGGACTACTACGGCAACGACAAGGCGCTGTACGTGCAGGCGCTGCAGGCCTCGCTGCCGATGTACACGAACGACGGCCGCATGCCCGCGGGCGGCCCGGAGTCGGTGCTGAAGGTGCTGGCCGCCACCAAGCCGCTGATCAAGGGCAAGAACATCGACTTGTCGAAGACCTACACGAACGCCTTCATCCCGGGAGACATCAAGTGAGCGAGGTCGCCAACAAACCAGCCATCGAATTCGACGACGTCTCCCTGCGCTTCATCTCGCAGGACGGCAACGCCACCGTGGCGCTGCGCAATTTCAGCATGGCCGCGGCCAAGGGCGAATTCATCGCCATCGTCGGCCCCACCGGCTGCGGCAAGAGCACGACGCTGAACATGATCACGGGCCTGCTAAAGCCCACCGTCGGCCAGGTCAGGGTGATGGGCGGCACGGTCGCCGGCATCGACCCGCGCATCGGCTTTGTGTTCCAGGCGGACGCGGTCTTCCCCTGGCGCAGCGTGCTGGACAACGTGGCCGCCGGCCCGATGTTCCGCGGCATGGCCAAGGCGCAGGCGCACGAGCTGGCGCGCGACTGGATCGCCCGCGTGGGCCTGGGCAAGTTCGGCCAGCACTACCCGCACCAGCTCTCCGGCGGCATGCGCAAGCGCGTCGCGCTGGCCCAGACCTTCATCAACAAGCCCGAGATCCTGCTGATGGACGAGCCCTTCTCGGCGCTCGACATGCAGACCCGCACCTTGATGCAGGACGAGCTGCTGAGCCTGTGGGGCCAGAGCGGCGGCTCGGTCGTGTTCGTCACGCACGACATCGAGGAAGCGATCGCGCTGGCGGACCGCGTCTTCGTGCTGTCGGCCCGCCCCGCGCGGCTCAAGCAGGTCTACCAGATCGACCTGCCGCGCCCGCGCGTGATGGCCGAGGTCCGCTACGACCCGCGCTTCATCGAGCTCTCCAAGCAGATCTGGAACGACCTGCGCGACGAAGCCGTTCTGCACTGAACACAACGGAGACAACAACATGACCGACATGGCATTGCCCGCCGTCCTCAGCGACGAAGCGCTGGCGAAAGAATCCGAGGCGGCGCAGGCGAAGATCCGCGGCCGCCGCTACATGATCATCGGCCTGCGCTTCGCGGTGCTGATCATTGCGCTGGGCCTGTGGGAGCTGGCCGCGAACAAGAAGTGGATCGATCCCTTCTTCTACGCCCAGCCCTCCACCATCTGGGCGCAGATCGTCGACTGGGTGCAGAACGGCACCTCGCAGGGCTCGCTGTGGCGCCAGGTGGAGGTGACGCTGGAAGAGACGGTGATCGGCTTCCTGATCGGCTCGGTGGCCGGCGTGTTCTGCGGCATCGTGCTGGGCCGCAACAAGCTGCTGTCCGACGTGTTCAGCCTCTACATCCAGATCGCCAACTCGATCCCGCGCGTGGTGCTGGGCTCGGTCTTCGTGATCGCACTGGGCCTGGGCATGGCGTCGAAGGTGGCACTGGCCGTCGTGATGGTGTTCTTCGTCGTCTTCAACAACGCCTTCCAGGGCGTGCGCGAGGCCGACAAGTACCTGATCGCCAACGCGCAGATCCTCGGCGCCTCGCCGCGCCAGCTGACCACGGCCGTAGTCATCCCGTCGGCGATGTCCTGGATCCTGGCCAGCCTGCACGTGAGCTTCGGCTTCGCGCTGGTGGGCGCGGTGGTGGGCGAGTTCCTCGGCGCCAAGGAAGGCATCGGCCTGCTGATCGCCACGGCGCAGGGTGCGTTCAACGCGGCCGGCGTGTTCGCCGCGATGATCGTGCTCGCCATCGTCGCGCTGGGCGCGGACTTTTTGCTGACGCGACTGGAGAAGCGGCTGCTGAAGTGGCGGCCGGCGAGCTTCTGATCAGAAGCCGAAATTAGAAACCCAGTGACGCCAGCAGGTCGTCCACGTCGTCCTGCTGCAGCGCCTTATCAGGCGTCTGCACGCCTTCCAGCGATTGGTCCTGTTCCACGGCCGCTTCGGCGGCCATCGTCGCGGCCATCGCGTTGGGCAGGCCAGCCAGCACTTCGACCAGCGGCTGCTCGCTGCGCTCCAGCAGCTTGACGACCTTGTTGATCACCTGGCCCGACAGGTCCTGGAAGCCCTGGGCCATCATCAGCTCGGTGTGCAGCGACCGCTCGCGTTCCGCGAAGCCGGCGGCGGTGGCCGCATAGGCGGCACACAGCTTCAGCATCGAGCGGGCGCGCTCCAGCGTCAGCTCCTGCGACAGTGCCTGGCGGCCCAGCATCTCGGACAGGTCGGCGCCCTGGCGGCGCACCTGCTCGGCATCGTCCTGCGCCCGCTCGACCAACTCGAGCACCGTGGTCGCGGCCTGCTCGGTCATCTTGCGGACGTAGGCCAGGCGCTCGCAGGCGTCGGGCAATTCGTGCACAAGCTGCTGCAGGACGGCGGGCGCAGCGGCGCCCTCAAGATGGGATGGCGAGGCGGACATGGGTGTTGCTCCGGCGGCGCGAGGGTCGCCTGGGTTCTTTGCAGGCATCTTATTGGCGTCCGCGAGGGGCCGCGAGCCTGCGCCGCGGCGAAAGGCCAGCTATTTCACAGCGAGGTCAAATTTCGCTCAACCAGCCTGGATTGCCGTGCGGACCTCGGTCAATATCCCGGCGGCCGTATGTTCGACGCGGTTGCGGCCGCCCTCCTTGGCCCGGTACATCGCGGCATCGGCCGCGGCGACGAGGCTCTCGCGCGTGTCGGCGCCACCGACCCGGCCGCCGCGCACGCCGACGCTGATCGTCACGGCGATGTGGTGCGCGCCCCAAGGCGCGGGCGTGCGCTCCACGTCCCCGCGTAGCGCCTCGGCCAGCACCAGCGCGCCCTCCAGCCCGGTGTCAGGCAGCACGACGAGGAACTCCTCGCCGCCGAAGCGCCCAACCAAGTCCTGCGCCCGCAAGCGCTCCCGCAGCGCCTGCGCCACCGAGCGCAGCACGGCATCGCCGGCCGGGTGGCCGTAGTCGTCGTTGACGCGCTTGAAGTGGTCGATGTCGATCAGCAGCACGCTCAGCAGCGCGCCATGCCTCTGCGCGCGCGCCACCGCGTGCGCGAGGTCTTCGCTGATCGCGCGGCGGTTGGCCAGGCCGGTCAGCATGTCCTTCATCGCCATCTCGTAGTTCAGCCGCTCGGCCCGCTCCATCGTCATGTAGACGAAGCCCAGCGCGATGCTCAGCACCGCGCACATCGCCAGCACGAACACCAGCGCCAGCCAGCGCGCGCCGCCGGCCGCCGTGCCAACGCCGATCAGGCCCGAGTACACCGCATAGGCGCGCAGCAGCAGCACGCCGGTCATGCCGCTGTAGGTGCTGAACAGGATGATGCGGCCGCGGCCCTCGATCGGGTAGCGGCGGTCGTACAGAGCGCTCAGCAGCAGGACCATCTGCCCCGCGCACAGTATGTTGATCGAGACCGAGCTGGCTTCCTCGCTGGGCATCAGCGGGCTCAGCAGCACGAACACCAGCACGATCGGCAGCGTCACCTGCCAGCGCCCGACCGGGCCGCGTTGGAAGCGCCGGATGGCCACCAGCATCAGCGAGAGCGAGCCTGAGTACGCGAGGTTGCCAGCGGCCACGGCGACGATCTCGGGCAACAGTTGCCGCAGCGAGAACAGGACGTTGCTGGACGCATAGGCCACCAGCGACAGCGCCAGCGGCCACAGTTCGTGCCCGCGCGGTTGTCCCCAGGCCATCAGGCAGATCCAGAAGCTCATCAGCAGCGTGACGGCAGTCACGACAACGAAGAGGGTGGGAACGTCCAGGGTCATGGTCAGCGCCGCCCGGCCACCCGAAGGCGCTGACGCCCCCCCTCGGGGGACAGCGAACGAAGTGAGCGTGGGGGCCGCATGCCCCATTTTAGGGAACCCGTGTGACTTGTAAGTTAGGCGCCCGTAAGCGCGACGGCGCACTAAGTCACGCCGCAAGCAGGCGTGCGAGCACCGCACGCGTGTCCGCTGGGTCGATCACCGCGTCGATTTCCAGCATCTCGGCCATGCGGACCGCGCGGCCGTCGTCGACCTGGCGCGCCAGCAACTGGTCGAACAGGGCCTGCCGCTGCGGCCCCTCGGGCAGCGCCGCCAGCTCCTTGCGGTAGCCCAGGCGCACCGCGCCTTCGAGCCCCATCGCGCCGAATTCGGCACCCGGCCAGGCCAGGCTCGCCAGCGGCGCATGCAGGCTGCCACCCGCCAGCGCCATCGCGCCCAGCCCGTAGGCGCGGCGCAGCACGACGGCGACGATCGGCTGCGTCATGCGCGCCGCGGCGCGGAACAGGCCGCCGCTGGCGCGCACCTGGCCGAGCGCCTCCGCCTCGGGGCCCACCATGAAGCCGGGCGTATCGACCAGGCTGACGAGCGGCAGGCCCATGGCCTCACAACGCGCCATCCAGTCGGCCGCCTTGGTGGCGGCCGCGGCATCGATGGCGCCGCCGTTGACCGCGCAATTGCTGGCGAGCAGGGCCACCGGCCGGCCCTCGATGCGGGCCAGGAAGGTGAGCACCGCCGCGCCCCACGCGGTCCGCAGTTCCAGCAGCGAGCCCTCGTCGACGAGCCGCGCCACCAGCGGCCGGATTTCGTAGGCACGCAGGCGGTTCGCGGGGATCGCATCGCGCAGCGGCGGCTGGTCGGCCGCCTGCCATCCGGCGACCGTCACCTTCATGCCGAGGAACTGCTGCACCGCACGCACCGCCGCCGCCTCGTCCTCCACCAGCAGGTCGACGACGCCGTTGCCCGCCTGCACCTCGGCCGGGCCGATGGCCTCGGGCGGGTACACGCCCAGGCCGCCGCCCTCCACCATCGCCGGGCCGCCCATGCCGATATTGCTGCCGCGCGTGGCGACGATCAGGTCGCAGCAGGCCAGCAGCGCCGCGTTGCCGGCGAAGCAGCGGCCGGCGGCGATGCCCACCAGCGGCACCTGGCCGGCCAGGCGCGCGAAGCTGGCGAAGGTGGGCACGTGCAGGCCGGCGACGATGGGCATGTCCGTGTCGCCGGGCCGCCCGCCGCCGCCCTCGGCGAACAACACCACCGGCAGGCGGCGCCGCAGCGCGATCTCCAGCATTCGGTCGGTCTTCTGGTGGTTGCGAAAGCCCTGCGTGCCGGCCAGCACCGTGGCGTCATAGGCCAGCACGACCGTCTCCGACCCGCCGACGCGGCCGATGCCGCAGACCATGCCGTCCGCCGGCGTCTGGGCGCGCAGCTCGTCGGCATCTCGGCGGCGCGTCTGCGCGGCGAAGGCCAGGGCGCCGTACTCGACGAAGCTGCCGGGGTCGCACAGGTCCTCGACGTTCTCGCGCGCGCTGCGCAGGCCCAGCGCGTGGCGCTTGGCGATCGCCTCCGGGCGGGCCGTATCCAGCGTCAGGGCCTGGCGGGCACGCCACGCGGCAAGTTCAACTCGTTCGGCCTCGGCTTGCTGCAGCACCGCGGCCGCCGGGCCGGGTTCAAGCGCGGCACCCGGCCGCAGGCGCAACAGCACCTCGCCCTCGCGCACCGACTCGCCGGCGGCGAAGAGCAGCTCGGCAACGACGCCGTCCGCCGGCGCCACCAGCTCGTGCTCCATCTTCATCGCCTCCAGCACCAGCAGCGGCTCGCCACGGCGCAGCGCTTGGCCGGGCTGCACGACGATCTGGACGAGCTGGGCGCTCATCGGGGCCTTGATGTCGAGCATGGGCGGGGTCTCCTCATTCGGTGTCAGCGGCCACTTTAGAGTTGCCAAGCTCACAAGACTGCCGCCGAGATGACAGCGCGCATGGGTAGACTGGGCTCTCCACAAGGGGAGATCCGACGATGAAGTGCAAGTTGCTGCTGGTTCTGCTGGCCCTCGGCGCGGGTGCGCTGGCGCGGGCCGAGTCCGTCGGCGAGGTGGACACCGTGTTCAAGCTGATCGGGCCGGACCACAAGATCGTCGTCGACGCCTACGACGACCCGAAGGTGCAGGGCGTGGCCTGCTATGTGTCGCGCGCCAAGACCGGCGGCATCAAGGGCGCACTGGGCCTGGCGGAGGACAAGTCGGATGCGTCGATCGCCTGCCGCCAGGTCGGGCCGATCAGCATCCCGAAGGCGCTGCCGCAGCAGGAGGAGGTGTTCAACGAGCGCATCTCGCTGGTCTTCAAGCGGCTGCGCATCGTGCGCATGGTCGATGCCAAGCGCAACGCGCTGGTCTACCTCACCTACTCCGACCGCGTGATCGAGGGCTCGCCGAAGAACAGCGTCACCGCCGTGGCGGTGGACCGCGCCACCCCCATCCCCGTCAAGTAGGACGCCCATGCACAGTCCCAGCTATTTCGCGCCGACGCGCTTCGACGACGCCGAGGCCGCGCTGGCCCGCGTGCAGGAGATCTACAACGCCGGCGTCGCTCACCTGCGCGAGGCGCTGCAGCGCTTCGTGGCCGGCGATGACATCGGACCGGTGCGCGCTTGCTATCCCTTCGTGCGCGTCCATACCGACACCGTGCAGCGCGCCGCAGAGTCCAGGCTGGCCTACGGATTCGTCGCCGGCCCGGGCAGCTACGAGACGACGCTGACCGCGCCCCAGCTGTTCGCCGGCTACTACCTGAACCAGTTCCGCCTGCTGCTGGAGAACCACGGCGTGCCGCTGGAGGTGGGCACCAGCCACCAGCCGATCCCGCTGCATTTCGCGCTGGGCGAGCGCGAGCACGTCGAGGGCTCGCTGCCGCCGGCGCGGCGCCAGCTGATGCGCGACATCTTCGACCTGCCCGACCTGGCGGCGATGGACGACGGCATCGCCAACGGCACGCACGAGCCGGGCCCCGGCGCCGCGCAGCCGCTGTCGCTGTTCACCGCGCCGCGCGTCGACTACTCGCTGCAGCGGCTGCGCCACTACACGGGCACCTCGACGGCGCACTTCCAGAACTTCGTGCTGTTCACGAACTACCAGTTCTACATCGACGAGTTCGTGCGCCTGGGCCACGCACTGATGGCGCGCTTGCCCGATCCGGCCAACCCGAGCGAGCTGGACGACTGCATCGCCTTCGTCGAGCCGGGCAATGTGGTGACGCGGCGCGTGGGCAGCGCGGCCGAGCCCGACGACGCGCTGGGCGCCCCGCCGCCGCGCCTGCCGCAGATGCCGGCCTACCACCTGATGCGGCGCGACCGCAGCGGCATCACGATGGTGAACATCGGCGTCGGCCCGGCCAACGCGAAGACGATGAGTGACCACATCGCCGTGCTGCGCCCGCATGCCTGGCTGATGCTGGGCCACTGCGCGGGCCTGCGCAACAAGCAGTCGCTGGGCGACTACGTGCTCGCCCACGCCTACGTGCGCGAGGATCACGTGCTCGACGAGGAACTGCCGCTGTGGGTGCCGATCCCGCCGCTGGCCGAGATCCAGCTGGCGCTGGAGCAGGCCGTGGCGGACGTGACCCAGCTCAGCGGCTTCGAGCTGAAGAAGATCCTGCGCACCGGCACCGTGGCCTCCACCGACAACCGCAACTGGGAGCTGTTGCCGGCCACCGTCGGGGGCGGCCCGCAGCGCCGCTTCAGCCAGAGCCGCGCGATCGCGCTGGACATGGAGAGCGCGACCATCGCCGCCAACGGCTTCCGCTTCCGCGTGCCCTACGGCACCCTGCTGTGCGTCAGCGACAAGCCGCTGCACGGCGAGATCAAGCTGCCCGGCATGGCCGACCAGTTCTACCGCGCCCGCGTGGACCAGCACCTGCAGATCGGCCTGCGCGCCGTCGAGCTGCTGCGCACCGGGCCGATGAGCCAGTTGCACAGCCGCAAGCTGCGCAGCTTCGCCGAGGTGGCGTTCCAGTAGCGGGATCGAGGCGTCATGCATATTGACAATGCCACCCTATTCAGCCTGCTGCTGATCCAGTCGCTGATGGCGGCGGTGGTACTGACCTTGCTGATGGGCGCGCACGCCAGCAAGGCCGCGCGCTGGGGCCAGGCCTCGCTGCTACTGCAGGCGCTGGGCTGGCTGGCGCTGGCGGACGCCGGCGGCGGCTCGGCGCGGCTGTTGCTGAGCCTTGCGATGCTGGCGCTGTCGGCCTCGCTGTCCTGCCTGTGGCGGGCGCTGGCCTTGTGGCTTCAGCCGCGGCCGGGCCAGGTGCTGATGACGGCGGCGCCGGTGCTGATGCCGGCCGTCTACGCCCTGCAGTTCGGCGACACGGCGTTCCGCGTCGGCTGGGCGCACTACTGGCTTGCCTTCCAGCTGCTGATGCTGGCGATCAGCCTGGCCTGGCCCAAGCGGCCCGAGCCCGGCGCGCCGGCCAGCCACCTGCCCGCTGCCGACAACCGGCGCTGGCGCGCGCTGCTGCTGCTGGCGGTGGTGCCGTTGCTCGTGATCTGTCTGCTGCGCGGCAGTCTGGGCCTCGTTGGCCATGCCGCGAGCAGCCCGCTGGACGAACAGCTCGTCAACACCGTGCTGGGCCTGCTGTGCCAGTGGGCGCTGATGCTGATGCTGCTGGCCCTGGTGCTGGCCTGGCGCGGCGAGATCGAGAGCGGCCTGGCGCGACTGGCGCAGACCGACGGCCTGACCGGCCTGGCCGACCGGCGGGCCTTCGTCGGCCGCGCGGCGGACATGATCTCGATGGCGCGGCGCCATGAAGAGCCACTGGCGCTGATGGTGCTGGACATCGACCACCTGAAGGCCCTGAACGCCGCGCACACCCGCGAGGCCGGCGACCGCGCGCTGGCGCTGTTCGGCAGTTGCGTGCAACAGCAGATGCGGCTCGGCGACCTGGCGGGCCGCATCGGCGGCGAGGAGTTCGCCGTGCTGATGGCGCGCGCCGACGCCCAGGGCCCGACGGCGATGGACCGGCGCATGCGCGACGCGCTGGCCACGCGCGCGCCGGCCGAACTGGGCTTCGGCCTGGAGTTCAGCGCCGGCTGGGCGCGGCTGCGCCCCGGCGACCGCAGTGTCGACGACCTGCTGCGCCGGGCCGAGACCGCGCTGTACGAGGCGAAGAAGTCAGGCCGCGCGAAGCTGGTGGCGGAACCCGGGGTCGAGCACGGCTGAGCAACGTTGTGTCTGGTCTGTGCCAGGTTGGCACGGGGATTGCGTAATGCCTTCTGTCCTCGGCTTGCGATCCTCCACGCTCATGTTCAGATCCTCCGTTGCTGCAGTATTCCGCCGCCCCGCCCCCGCCCCCATTCCGGCCACCGTTACCGCTCCCGCCAGCGTCATCGAGATCCACCGCTCCCGCGTGCAGGTGCGCCAGGTCCGCGCCGAGGATCGCCGCTGGCTGCCGGAGCTGGCCGACCTGCTGGTGGACGGCGTCCACCACGGCGCCAGCCTTGGCTTCCTCGCCCCGATGTCGCGCCATGCGGCGCTGGACTACTGGGAGCAGGTGTATGCCAGCCTGGGCCCGAAGCAGGCGCTGTGGATCGCGCTGGAGAGCGACGACGGCCCGCTGCAAGGCTGCCTGCAGTTCACCGGCTGCGCGCAGGCGCACCATCGCGGCGAACTCCGGCAACTGATGGTGCACAGCCGCAGCCGCGGCCGGGGCATCGCCACCCAGTTGCTGAACCGCGCGGAGTGCACGGTACGGGACCTGGGCCGCACGCTGCTGGTGCTGGAAACGCCCGCCGATTCGCAGGCCGAAGCGGTATTCGCCCATCTGGACTGGCAGCGCGCCGGCGAGATCCCCGACTTTAGCGCCTGCGCCGAAGGCCGGCTGCACGCCAGCGCGATGTACTACAAGCGGCTGGAACTGGCGTCGAGCTAACGAGTTATTTCAGCGTCATCAGGCGATCAGCAGGATCTTGCCGACGGTGCCGCGCGCCTCGATCAGCGCATGCGCGGCAGCACCTTCCGACAGCGGGAAGCGCGCGGCCACCGGCACGCGCAAGCGGCCGGACTCGATCAAGCCGAACAGCTCGGCCGCACGGCGCCGGCGCTCCTCGGCACCGGTGAGCACATTCCACAGGTCGCCACCGACGAGTCGCTTGGAGCCATCCATCAAGATGCTTGGCGGCACCGGCGGCGGCGTGCCGCCGGCCATGCCGTAGAAGACCACCGTGCCGCCCGTACGCACCTGGGTCAGCGAATCGAGCACGGTCATGCCGGTGGAGTCGTAGACCACGTCCAGCGGCGGCAGTCCCGTGAGGTCCGGCGCGGCGCCGGGCGGGCTGACGAGCACCTCGGCCGCCTGCCCGCGCAAGACCGCCGCCTTGGCTTCGCTGGAGGTCAGGCCGATCATCCGCGCACCGCGGGCCGCGCCCCACTGCATCAGCAAGCCGCCGACGCCGCCGGCCGCGGCGTGCACCAGCGCCGTTTCGCCGGCCGCCAGCGGATGGCTGTCGCTGGCGAGGAACTGCGCGGTGAGACCCTGCAGCAGCGCCGCGGCGGCCGTCTCCGCATTGATCGTGGCGGGCAGCGGGATCAGGCGCTCGCAGTCGACCGCGGCCAGTTCGGCGTTGGCGAAAGGCGCATCGGCGAAGCCGACCCGGTCACCGGGCGCGAAGCCGCTGCCGGGCGGCGCACTGACGACGACGCCCGCACCCTCGTAGCCGGCGATGTAGGGCGGCGCGCCGCGCAGGTGATAGCGCCCCTGGCGGCGGTAGACGTCGGCGAAGTTCAGGCCGATCGCCTGCAGGCGCACCAGCGCCTGGCCGGGCCCGGGCACCGGGTCGGGCAGTTCGGTCCAGCGCAGGACGTCGGGACCGCCGAATTCAGAGAAGGTCAGTGCTTTCATGGCCCGCATGCTACGGCGGGCGAGTCCCTGGCATCCGATTTGCCTCAGCCAAGCATCCGTTCCCCGGCGTATCCCGACGGCAGAAATCGGCGGTTTAGCGTGAAAGTTAGCAAACACTCTTCGCTGAAGCCCTATGAATTCTTGCTATCACCGCGATACCCCCTCTTGTTTAGCACTCATCTTGGCGGAGTGCTAATATCAACGCCGTGGAACCCAAAAGGTTCGGTTTGCCAAGGAAAGCGAAGCTGACGATGTCTACTTCTTCTACTGCTGCACTGACGGTTCGCGACCCCTGGGCGCTGGTGCCCTCTCTCGGTAACCTGGACGCCTACATCTCGGCCGTGAATCGCCTGCCGCTGCTGACTGCCGAGGAAGAAAACGCCTCGGCCCGCAAGCTGCGCGAATCCGGCGACCTGGAAGCCGCCGGTCGGCTGGTGCTCTCGCACCTGCGTCTGGTCGTGTCCATCTCCCGCCAATACCTGGGCTACGGCCTGCCGCAGGGCGACCTGATCCAGGAAGGCAACGTCGGCCTGATGAAGGCCGTCAAGCGCTTCGACCCGGACCAGGGCGTGCGCCTGGTCAGCTATGCGATGCACTGGATCAAGGCCGAGATCCACGAGTACATCCTGAAGAACTGGCGCATGGTCAAGGTCGCGACGACCAAGGCCCAGCGCAAGCTGTTCTTCAACCTGCGCTCGATGAAGCACAGCATGAAGGAAGGCGTGGCTGACGACCAGACGCACCGGATGAGCCTCACCGAGGCCCAGCTGGAGCAGGTCGCGACGACGCTGAACGTCAAGCGCGAGGAAGTGCTGGAGATGGAAACGCGCCTGTCCGGCGGCGACGTGGCCCTGGAGCCGCAGACCGACGACGACGGCGAGAGCTATGCCCCGATCGCCTACCTGGCCGACGAGACGCAGGAACCGACCCGCGTGCTGGAAGCCCAGGCCCGCGATGCGCTGGCCGGCGACGGCATCACGCGTGCGCTCGATGCACTGGATCCGCGCAGCCGCCGCATCGTGGAAGAGCGCTGGCTGAAGGTCAACGACGATTCCTCGGGCGGCATGACGCTGCACGAGCTGGCCGCCGAGTACGGTGTTTCCGCCGAGCGGATACGCCAGATCGAGGTGGCCGCGATGAAGAAGATGCGCAAGGCGCTGACGCCGGCCTGAGGCGTCGCCAGCAAAGCAGAAGCCCCGCTCAGCGGGGCTTTTTTCATTTCTCGTTCAACAGCGTCTTGACGTCGTCCGCCAGCGCCTGCGCGCCGGAGCCGTAGCGGGTGAACACACGCACCCGGCCCTGCGGATCGAAGATGAAGCTGGCGGCCGTGTGGTCCATCGTGTAGCTGCCCTCGGTCTTGCCGGGCACCTTGGCGTAATAGACCTTGAACTCCTTGGCTGCGGCCTTGGTCTGCTCGTCGCTGCCGCGCAGCGCGACGAAGCTCTTGTCGAAGTTGGCCACATAGGCCTTCAGCAGGTCGGGCGTGTCGCGCTCGGGGTCGATGCTGACGAACACGCCCTGCAGCTTGTCGCCGTCGGCGCCCAGCGAGCGCTTGACCTCGGACAGCTCGGCCATCGTCGTCGGGCAGACGTCGGGGCACTGCGTGTAGCCGAAGAAGACCACGACGACCTTGCCCTTGAAGTCGGCGAGGCTGCGCATGTGGCCGTCGGCATCGGGCAGGCTCAGCGTGCGGGCGTACTCGGCACCGGTCAGGTCCACGCCCTTGAAGGTGGGGGCGGACGAGCTGCCGCCGAACTTGTCGCAGGCGGCCAGGGTCAGGCCAAGTCCAAGGCTCAGCGCGAGGGTCAGGAAGAGTCGTTTCTTGATCATCATGCGATGTAGTGGTCGATCAGCAGCGCCGCGAACAGCAGCGCCAGGTACCAGATCGAGAACCAGAAAGTCTTGCGCGCCAGCATGTCTGAATAGTTTCGCCACAGGCGGATCGCGTAGACGCAGAAAGCCAGGCCCAGCACCACGGCGCTGACCAGGTAGAGCCAGCCGCTCATGCCGGTCAGGAAGGGCAGCAGCGTGGCGGCCAGCAGCACCCAGGTGTAGAGCACGATCTGCAGCTTGGTGTAGTCGGCGCCGTGGGTCACCGGCAGCATCGGCAGGCCGGACTTGCGGTAGTCCTCGGTGCGGTACAGCGCCAGCGCCCAGAAGTGCGGCGGCGTCCACAGGAAGATGATCAGGCACAGCAGCAGCGCCTCGAAGCCGACATCACCGCGCACCGCGGCCCAGCCGAGCACCGGCGGCATCGCGCCGGAGGCGCCGCCGATGACGATGTTCTGCGGCGTCATCGGCTTCAGGATCACCGTGTAGATCACCGCATAGCCGATGAAGGTGGCGAAGGTGAGCCACATCGTCAGCGGGTTGACCGCAAACCAGAGCAAGGCCGAGCCGAGCGCGCAGAGGATGGCCGAGAAGCTCAGCGTCTGCGCATGGCTCAGCTCGCCCTTGGCCGTGGCCCGCCAGGCGGTGCGCTTCATGCGCGCGTCGATCTTCTCCTCGACCAGGCAGTTGAAGGCCGCGGCCGCGCCGGCCACCAGCCAGATGCCGACGGTGGCGGCCAGGATCACACCCCACTCATGGCCCTGCGGCAGGCCGGGAATCGCCAGCGCCATGCCGATGACGGCACAGAAGACGATCAGCTGCACGACGCGCGGCTTGGTCAGTTGGTAGAACTGCTGCCAGCGCGAACTCAGCGGCGCGTGGGTGGCGGGGGAAGTCGAAGACATATCAGGACAGGGTATCGGTATTCAGCGTGCCTGATGCAGGCGCGCCAGTAAAAAGCTCAGCAAGGTCAGCAGCATGGCCGCGCCGCCGGTGTGCGCCAGGGCGGCGACGATGGGCCAATCCAACACGACGTTAGAAACGCCGGAGGCGAGCTGCCAGGCGGCGACCAGCAGCAGGCGGACGGCCCAGCGCTGCGCCTCGGGTCCGGCGCGCCACAACCGCCAGGCGAACAGCAGCAGCGCGGTGAAGACGAGGGCAGCACCGGCGCGGTGGGCCAGGTGGATCGCCGTCAGCGCCGCGAAGGGCAGCCAGCCGCCGTCGGCACCGGTGCCCAGCGGCCGCCACGGCGTAAAGCCCTGGGCGAAGTCGGCCGCCGGCCACCACTGGCCGGCCTGGCAGCTCGGGAACTCGCTGCACGCCAGCACCGCGTAGTTGGTGCTGACCCAGCCGCCGAGCGCCACTTGCAGCAGCGCCAGCGCGAAGACGATCCAGGCGCCGCGGCGCAGGCCAGCCGACAGCGCCAGCGGCTTGGGCTCGTAGGCCTGCGCCTGCCAGGCCAGCAGCATCAGCAGGCCCAGCGCCAAGAGCAGGTGCAGGGTGACGATAGCCGGGAACAGCTTCATCGTCACCGTCCAGGCACCGAAGGCACCCTGCAGGCAGACCCAGGCGAGCGTCAGCGTCGACCACCAGGGCGAGATCGCGCCCTGGTCCCGGTGCTTCCAGCTCAGCGCGCTGAGCACCAGGATCAGGAAGCCCACCGCGCCGGCCAGGTAGCGGTGGACCATCTCGACCCAGGCCTTGTGGTGCGTGACCGGGCCGGTGGGCATCGCGGTCTGCGCGGCGTGGATCTCGTCGTGCGCGGCCAGCGGGTTCGATTGCGCATAGCAGCCGGGCCAGTCGGGGCAGCCGAGGCCGGAGTCGGTCAGGCGCGTGAACGCACCGAACAGCACGAGGTCGAAGGTCAGGAACAGCGTCAGCACCGTCAACGCGCGCAGGCGCCCGGCGGGCGTGGCCGCGCGCGAGCGCTGGCGCCACCACAGCAGCGGGCCGGCGGCGATCAGCGTCGCGAAGGCCAGCAACTGGCCCAGCGGCGCGAGATCGTAGGCTGCGGTGCTTCCCATCACGGTCGCCCCGGTTGGTCCCAGCCCGCGTTGGCCTTCAGCAGCTTGTCGAGGTCCTTCTTGACGTCGAGGGGCGCGGGGCTCGGCGGCGAGCGCAGCATCCAGCGGCCCATCGGGTCGATGACGAAGAAGTGCTCGGCCAGGCCATGGCCGGGCGCCGGCTTCAGCCAGGCCTCGATCTGCGCGCGCGGCGCGCGCAAGACCGTTACCGGCACGCCTTCGGTGACGGCCTTGCGAAGCTCGGGGCGCACGGCGCCGTCGTCGGGGATCAGCCAGAGCTTGTCGATCTTGTCGCGGTCCTTGCCAAACATCTCGCGCAACTGGCGCTGGGCGAACAAGGTCTTCTCGCACGCGGCATCGCAGGCAGCGTCCTGCACCACCGTCAGCAGCCACTGGCCCTTCAGCGATTCGGCCTTGACCGGATGGCCGTCGAGGTCGTGCAGGTCGATCGCTGCGGGCAGGTCCACCGTCGGCATGATGAGGTCGCCGATCGCCCGGCCATGCAGCTTCAGCACGTAGAAGCTGAAGTAGGAGGCGACCACCGGCGCCGCACAGACCAGCACCACCATCAGCATGCCCAGGCGGCCCCGGCGCTTCTGCGCGGAGGCGGTGGCCGGGTCGGGCAGGCTGTGGATGGTCAGCTCGACCGGATCGTCATGGCTGTTGCTGCCGATGTTTCTGCTGCCTGCGGCGGGGTTGGATGAGTTGGAACCAGACATAGAGACCCAGGAACAGCGCGCTCAGCGCAAACCATTGAAATGCGTAGCCGTAGTGTTTTTGCAGGCCCAGATCGGGCGCGGGCCAGTCGCGCGGCAGCGCGGCGGCATCCTCGGCGTCCAGCGGCTGCGTCTGGAAGACGGTCAGCGGCATCAGCGCGAGGCCCGTCTCCTGCGCAAACGCGGCGGACGCCAGATTCTGCCGGATCGAGCCGCCACCCGACGGCGTGAACTCGAACAACCTCGTCGGCGCCACTTCGAGCCGGCCGGTCAGCTCGATTTGGCCGTTAGCGCTCGGCACCGGCGGCAGCTTCGTGCGGTCCTGCATGTCGCGCGGCACCCAGCCGCGCTGCACCAGGATGGCTTCGCGTCGCCCTTCCAGCTGCAGTGGCGTCACGACGTAGAAGCCGACGCGCTCGTGCATCGGCCGGTTCTCGAGGAAGACAGTGCGCTCGGCCAGCCAGCGGCCGCGCAGGCGCACGCCGCGATGGAGCTGGCGCTCCGCATCGACCGTGTCCAGATCGGCATTGCCCAGCGGCGCGAGCTTGGCGCTGCTGTCGATCGCAGCCTGCATCGCGAGCTTCTGCGCTGCGCGGTCGAGCTGCCAGACACCCAGCCGCGCGGTGAGCCCAACGGCGCAGACGGCCGCCAGGAGCACGATCGCCGCATGCCGCCTCACCGCGGCACGCGCGGATAATCCGCGGCCATGAAAGCCATCGTCGTCATCGCCCTCGTCTGCATCCTCGCCGCACTCGCCTCGGCCGGCTTCTTCATGCTGCGCAACAAGACCGGCAAGCGCCAGATGGCGCGCGCGCTGACGGTGCGGATCGGCGTCTCGGTGGCCTTGTTCCTGTTCATCCTGTTGAGCTGGAAGATGGGCTGGATCGAGCCGCACGGGCTCGAGCTGCAGCAACGCTAAGCGTCATCATCGGAAATGCAAAGGGCGCCGCGAGGGCGCCCTGCGAAGTCACGGTGCAGTGACTTACATCCAGTAGACGACGATGTAGAGGCCCAGCCAGACCACGTCCACGAAGTGCCAGTACCAGGCGGCACCTTCGAAACCGAAGTGGTGATCCGGCGTGAAGTGGCCCTTCATCAGGCGGAAGGTCATCACCAGCAGCATCAGCATGCCGACGAACACGTGGAAGCCGTGGAAGCCGGTCAGCATGAAGAAGGTGGAGCCGAAGATGCCGGAGCTGAGCTTCAGGTTCAGCTCGGTGTAGGCATGGTGGTACTCGACGCCCTGGCAGATCAGGAAGGCGATGCCCAGCAGCACGGTGATCCACATGAAGCCGATCGTCTTGCTGCGGTTGTTGTCCAGCAGCGCGTGGTGGGCGATCGTCAGCGTCACGCCGGAGGTCAGCAGCAGCGCGGTGTTCAGCGTCGGCAGCGGCCAGGGGCCGACCGTCGAGAAGGGCTCGGTGACACCGGCCGGCGAGGCCGTGATGCCGGGCGCCATGCTGGGCCACAGGGCCTTGAAGTCAGGCCACAGCAGCTGGTTCTCGAGGCTGCCGAGGTTGGGCACCGAGTGCACCCGGGCCCAGTACAGCGCACCGAAGAAGGCGCCGAAGAACATCACCTCCGAGAAGATGAACCAACCCATGCTCCAGCGGTAGGAGACATCGATGCGCTGGCTGTACTGGCCGCCTTCGCTCTCGGAGATCGCGTCGCCGAACCACTGCTTCAGCACGAACAGCCACCACAGCAGGCCGAACAGCAACGAGTACGCGCCCCAGCCTGCACCGTTCACCCACTGGCTGGCGCCGAGGATCACGAAGAACAGGCCGATCGCGGCCATCACCGGATGCCGCGAGGGCGCCGGGACGAAGTAGTAAGGGGCGTGGCCCGTGTGGGTCGATGACGACATCGTTGTCTACTCCTCGAACTTGCTTGCTTGTTTAGTCAGTTGTCTTGTTGAACAGCAACATTCAGCTTCCAGCCACGCCGCTGCCGATCACCCACTGGACCAGCAGGACCAGCAGCAGCACGAACAGCGCCGCGCCGATCACCCCGGCGATGATCACGTGGACCGGATTGAGCCGCGCCACGTCCTTCTCGTAGTCCGCGCCGCGGCGCACGCCGAAGAAGGACCAGGCCACCGCACGCGCCGTCTGCAGGAACGAACCCGGTCGCGCCACGGCTTCCTTCAGGTCGTCGCCGGCCTTGATGTCGTCGCCGCTCATAGCTTCTTCGGTGCCAGCACCACGGCACCGGCCTGCTTCTGATCGCCCTTGCCAGCCACCTCGAAGAAGGTGTACGACAGGGTGATCGTCTTCACGTCCTTGGGCAGCTTCGGGTCGACGAAGAACACGACCGGCCACTGCTTGGATTCGCCCGGTTGCAGCGTGTATTCGTTGAAGCAGAAGCACTCCAGCTTGGTGAAGTGCGCCTGCGCCTGCGACGGGGCATAGCTCGGAATGGCCTGCGCGGACATCACGCGGTTCTGCACGTTCTTGAACTCGTACATCACCGTGGTGAGCTGGCCCGGATGCACCGTCAGGTGCCGCACGGCTGGATGGAACTCCCAGGGGCCGCGGCTGTTGGCATCGAACTCGATGTCGACGTTGCGGCTCGTGTCCACCTGCGTGTTCTTCACCGGCGAGGACTCGCTCGCGTTCTGCAGTTCGGACAGCGACAGCACATTGATGCCCAGAGCGCTGCACACCGACTTGTACAGCGGCACCATCGCATAGCCGAAGCCGCCCATCAGCACCACGACGACCAGCAGCTTGGCGGTCATCGTCAGGTTGTCGCGGCGCAGCGCGCGGGAGAGACTGAGGCGGGCGGTGCTCATGCAGCGGGCCTCAGAAACCGAACGCCGCGATCTTGGCGACGAAACCGACGCCGAAGATCACTGCCACCGACGCCAGGATCAGCGCCAGGCGCAGGTTCTTTCGGCGTTGCTCGGGTGTCGGGCGCATCGTGTATCAGCCGATGATGCGGGTCGCGGTGCGATCCAGCTTCGGCGGAGTTTCGAAGGTATGGAACGGTGCCGGCGACGGGATTTCCCACTCCAGGCCTTCGGCGGCTTCCCAGGGCTTCTGCGGAGCCTTCTCACCCTTGCCGCGCATCATCGGCACGACGACGAACAGGAAGAAGTACACCTGCATCAGGCCGAAACCGAAGGCGCCGACCGAGGCGATCTCGTTGAAGTTGGTGAACTGCATCGGGTAGTCGGCATAGCGACGCGGCATGCCGGCCAGACCCAGGAAGTGCATCGGGAAGAAGGTCACGTTGAAGAAGATCAGCGAACCCCAGAAGTGGATCTTGCCGCGGGTCTCCGAATACATCGTGCCGGTCCACTTCGGGCCCCAGTAGTAGACGCCGGCGAACATCGAGAACAGCGAGCCGGCCACCAGCACGTAGTGGAAGTGGGCGACGACGTAGTAGGTGTCCTGCAGCTGGATGTCCACCGGTGCCATCGCGAGGATCAGGCCGGTGAAGCCGCCCATCGTGAACACGAAGATGAAGCCGACGGCGAACAGCATCGGCGTCTCGAAGGTCATCGAGCCGCGCCACATCGTGGCCAGCCAGTTGAAGATCTTCACGCCGGTCGGCACCGCGATCAGCATCGTCGCGTACATGAAGAACAGCTGGCCCGTCACCGGCATGCCGGTGGCGAACATGTGGTGCGCCCAGACGATGAAGGACAGGATCGCGATCGAGGCCGTGGCGTAGACCATCGAGGCATAGCCGAACAGGCGCTTGCGAGCGAAGGCCGGCACGATGGCGCTGATGATGCCGAAGGCCGGCAAGATCATGATGTAGACCTCGGGGTGGCCGAAGAACCAGAAGATGTGCTGGTACATCACCGGGTCACCGCCGCCGGCGGGGTTGAAGAAGCTGGTGCCGAAGTGGCGGTCGGTCAGCGTCATCGTGATGGCGCCGGCGAGCACCGGCATCACAGCGATCAGCAGGTAGGCGGTGATCAGCCAGGTCCAGGCGAACATCGGCATCTTCATCAAGGTCATGCCCGGAGCGCGCATGTTCAGGATGGTGACGATGATGTTGATCGAGCCCATGATCGACGAGGCGCCGAGGATGTGCATCGCGAAGATGCCGCCGTCCATCGACGGGCCCATCTGCAGGGTCAGCGGCGCGTACAGCGTCCAGCCCGCGGCGGGGGCGCCGCCGGGCATGAAGAAGGAGCTGACCAGCATGATCGCGGCGGGGATCATCAGCCAGAAGCTGAAGTTGTTCATCCGCGCGAAGGCCATGTCGGACGCACCGATCTGCAGCGGGATCATCCAGTTCGCGAAGCCGACGAAGGCCGGCATGATCGCGCCGAACACCATGATCAGGCCGTGCATCGTGGTGAACTGGTTGAACAGTTCGGGATTGAAGAACTGCAGACCCGGATGGAACAACTCGGCGCGGATGCACAGCGCCAGCACACCGCCGATCATCAGCATCGTGAACGAGAACAGCAGGTACAGCGTCCCGATGTCCTTGTGATTGGTGGCGAAGACCCAACGGCGCCAGCCTGTCGGCGCGTGGTGATCGTCGTGATGGTGGTCGTGGACGTCGTCGTGACCCAGCACTGCACTCATGTCGATTCCTTAGCGTGTTTCGTCACTGACGGGTTACTTGCTGCGCTCGGCCAGCACTTCGGCCGGCTGCACCAGTTGGCCCGTCTTGTTGGACCAGCTGTTCTTCGTGTAGGTGATCACGGCGGCGAGGTCGGTGTCGCTGAGCGCCTTCCACGAGGGCATGCCCTTGTCCATGCGGCCGTGCAGCACGACGTCGATCTGGTCGAGGTGCTTGTCGGACAGCACGACCGGCGAGGCGTCAAGCGGCTTCACCGGGCCAGCGCCCTTGCCGTTGGGCTGGTGGCACACCGCGCAGTTGGCGGCGTAGACCTTCTCGCCGCGCGCCATCAGCGGCGACAACTCCCAGACCTTGCTCGGATCATCGGCCTTGGCCGCGATTTCCTTCATCTTGCCAGCCACCCAGGCGCTGTAGTCCGCAGCGGACAGCACCTTCACGTGGATCGGCATGTAGGCGTGTTCCTTGCCGCAGAGCTCCACGCACTGGCCGTAGTAGTCACCGACCTTCTCGGCCTTGAACCAGGTGTCGCGCACGAAGCCCGGCACCGCATCCTGCTTGACGCCGAAGGCCGGCACGCCCCAGGAGTGGATGACGTCGTTGGCGGTCGTGATGATGCGGACCTTCTTGTCCACCGGCACGACCAGCGGGTTGTCCACCTTCAGCAGGTAGTTGTCGACCGGCTCGGGCTTGCCGCTATTGGAGGACTCGCGCTGCCCGACGTCCAGCGTGGACAGGAAGCCGATGCCCTCGCCCTCGCCCTTCAGGTAGTCGTAGCCCCACTTCCACTGGTAGCCGGTGGTCTTGATGGTGAGGTCGGCGTTGGTCGTGTCCTTCATCGCGACGACGACCTTGGTCGCCGGCAGCGCCATCAGGATCACGATGACGAAGGGAACGACGGTCCAGGCGATCTCGACGGCCACGCTTTCATGGAAGGTCGCCGACACCGCACCCTTGCTCTTGCGATGCTTGAAGATCGAATAGAACATCACGCCGAACACGGCGAGGAAGATCACCAGGCAGATGATGAGCATGAAGTTGTGCAGCCACATCTGATCGTGCGCGATCCGGGTGACCGGCTCCTGCAGATTCAGCTGGTCGACTCCCGGGCCGCCCTTCAGGTCGTTGACTGCCAGCGCCGATTGGGCCGCCAGCATGGCGCCCAGTGCCCCGGCCAGTTGTCCCCATTTGCGCCCGGCCCGATGCACTCGTGCGTTCATCATCGTCATGGTCGTCACTTCTGTTTCAAATTCAAGCCACGAACAATGCGGCAGGAACCTGGATTCACTGCCGCACCGTTCTTCGAATTCCATCGATCGCGCCCCGATTCTTCGTCGGGATCGACCCTCGCATGAGAACAACTTATGCAGGGTAACGAAGGCCCCGCGTGAGGCCGCCGTTTTTCGATCGACCACGGAGTTTAGCCCAGGGCAGCGACGCACCGGACTCCGGTCGCCGACTTTGCACCTCGGGTGTTCACTGACTTGCCTGACGGACCATTTCGCGCATTTGGTCCAGGGAAACGTGAGTCTCGGGCTGCACCTTGAGCTTGGGCGCGGCCTTGAACGCGTGGCCGTACACCACTTCCAGCGACAGGCGCAGGCGCCCGTCCGCGCCGCGCAGGCCCTCCAGTGCGGCCAGCAGTTCGCGCCGCCAGCCGCGCCCGCGCAAGCCCGGGAAGCGGTCCGGCGCGACATTGCCGCCGAGCGCGCGCAGGTCTTTCAGCAAGGCCTCCGGCTCGCCCCAGGTCAGCATGATCCGCTCCTGGTCCATCACCGGATCGGCGAAGCCGGCGCCGACGACCAGGTCGCCGATGTCGTGCATATCCCACCAATCGGGAGCGATGCGGCCCCAGCCGCGCGCGGCGAACAGCGGGCGCAGCTCGACGAAGCTGTCAGGACCGAGGCAGGAAAACATCACGAAGCCGTTCACCGCCAACGCGGCCTGCCACTGCGCGAGCAGGCCCGGCAGATCGGCGTGGGCATGCAAGGTCATGTTTGCCCACACCAACTGGGCCTGGCCCGGCGCCACGCCGTCCGGCGCACTGACGTCGACCTTCGGTGCACCCTTCAAACGCTGTAGCCAGCCGCGCTTCGCGGCCGTCGCGCTGCGTTCCAGCAGCTCCGGCGTCGGCTCTACCCACAGTTGCTCGGCGCCCTTGTAGACCTGGGCCAGCGCCTCGCCGCCCGCGCCGAGGAAGGCCGACCACTGCAGCCAGCGCTGCGGCTGCAGCTTGATGATGGCCAGCCGCTCGGCCATGCGCTGCGCCACCTCGGCATGCAGCCACGGCCCCGCGGGCGCCGCCGCCAGGCGACGGGCATGGCGCAGCAAAGCCACTCGATCCAGGCGCTGCGGCCGTGGGCTGCGCTCATCTGCAGCAATGATGCTTTCCGACATGGGGCGGCAGTATATTGAGCCATGTCTGGCCGCGCCCTGAGCACCGCCAAACCCGCCCTGGTCGAGCGGGTCTTGATGCGTTGCCCGGGCCAGTGCTCGGTCTGCCGCAACTGGTCGAACCAGCGCGTCTGTGCCGATTGCCTGATGCGCTATGCCCGACCGGCGCCGCGCTGCTGGACCTGTGGCGCACGGCTGCCGATGGAGCGCATCGGCCACCGCGAACCCAAGTGCGGCGCCTGCCTGCGCAGCCCACCGCCGCTGGACCGCACGATCGCCGCGCTGGACTACGCCTTCCCCTGGGACGGCCTGCTGCAGCACTACAAGTTCCACCAGGCGATCGACCTGCGCGAGACGCTGCTGGAGCGGCTGAACCAGTCGCTGTCGATCGCCGAGGCCGAGGCGCCCGACTGGCTGCTGCCGGTGCCGATGGCCGTGCAGCGCCAGCGCGAGCGCGGCTACAACCAGAGCTGGGAGCTGGTGCGGGCGCTGGCGCGGCGGCGCAAGCTGCGCTGCGACGGTGAGCTGCTGCTGCGCGTGCGCGATACTTCGCAGCAGTCCCAATTGCCGCTGAAAGAGCGGGCGAAGAACGTCAAGGGCGCCTTCGCCGTCGATCCGGCGCGGCTGCGCGAAGTGCGCGGCTGCCACGTCGCCCTGCTGGACGACGTGATGACCAGCGGCGCCACCTTGTTCGAGATCGCCCGCGTGCTGCGCCAGGCCGGCGCCGTCAACGTGCAGGCCTGGGTGGTGGCACGGACGCCCGAATAGCTACTGATAGACCGCATGTTCCACATCGTTCTGGTTCAGCCAGAAATCCCGCCGAACACCGGCAACGTCATCCGCCTCGCCGCCAACACCGGCTGCACGCTTCACCTGATCGAGCCCCTGGGCTTCTCGATGGAAGACAAGCTGCTGCAGCGCGCCGGCCTGGACTATCACGAGTACGCAGCCGTCAAGCGCCATGCGGACTGGGCCGCCTTCCTGGTCGACGCAAGCCCCGACCCCGCACGGATGTTCGCGTTCACGACCAAGGGCAGCCGCCCGTTCGCCGAGCCCGCCTATCGGCCTGGCGACTTCTTCGTGTTCGGCTCCGAGACAGCCGGCCTCGCGCCCGCATTGCGCGAGAGCTTCCCGCCGGAGCAGCGCGTGCGCCTGCCGATGCGGCCGGGCCAGCGCAGCCTCAACCTCAGCAACAGCGTGGCCATCGCGGTGTTCGAGGCCTGGCGCCAGAACGACTACGCCGGCGGGGCCTGACTCTCCGCCTTGGCCTCGCGGCCCATCAGCAGGTCGACCGCATTGGCCGCGGACAAGCGCCCGTCCAGCACCGCGACGACGGCCTCGGTGATCGGCATCTCGACACCGCGCGCCCTCGCCCGCGCCAGCACCGTCGGCGCGCTGTAGACGCCCTCGGCCACATGGCCCAGTTCGGCCAGGATCTGCGGCAGCGGCTTGCCTTCGGCCAGCAGCAGGCCGACGCGGCGATTGCGTGAGAGATCCCCGGTCGCGGTAAGCACTAGGTCGCCCATGCCCGAAAGGCCCATGAAGGTCTCGGTGCGCGCCCCCAGCGACAGGCCCAGACGCAGCATCTCCGCCAGGCCGCGGGTGATCAGCGCGGCGCGGGCGTTGAGGCCGGCGCGCAGGCCGTCGGACGCGCCGACGGCAATCGCCATCACGTTCTTGACCGCGCCGCCGACCTCGACGCCGATCGGATCCAGTGAGGTATAGACGCGCAGCCGCTCGCTGTGGAAGGCCGCAACGGCCGCCTGCGTCAGCGCCTCGTCCTCGCTGGCCGCGACCAGCGCCGTCGGCTGGCCGGCCGCCACTTCCTGCGCGAAGCTCGGGCCAGACAGAATGCCGGCGCGCAGCCGCGGCTGCACCTCGCGTGCGATCTCGTGGCCCAGCAGGCCGGTGCCTGCCTCGAAGCCCTTGCACAGCCACAGCACCGAAGCCCCGTCTGGCAGCCGCGCCAGCGTCGTGCGCAAGGCTGCCATCGGCGTGGCGACGACGATCAGGCCCTCACGACCATGCGCGATGGTCGCATCCAGGTCGGCGCTCACCGCCAGGTTCGGCGGCAAGGCCGCATCGGGCAGGTAGCGCGCGTTGCGGCGCGTGGCCGCCATCTCCTGCACGGCGGCCGCATCGCGCGCCCACAGCACCACCTCATGCCTTGCCGCGGCCTGCACCGCCAACGCCGTGCCCCAGGCCCCGGCGCCCAATATGCTGATCTTCATCGTCTGTCCGTGGCGAAAACAAAAACGCCTCGCTGCAAGTGTGCAGCGAGGCGCATTGTGAGCGAAGACTCGCTTAGTTGACCGCCGTGCTGCCGCCGGACTGGGCTTCGAGCTGCGCCTGGCGCGCCTCGAACATGGCCTGGAAGTTCACTTCCGTCAGGATCACCGGCGGGAAGCCGGCGCGGGTGCAGACGTCCGACACGATGGCGCGCAGGTACGGGTAGATCATCTGCGGGCAGACGATCGACAGGATGCCCTCGGTCTGCTCGGCCGGCACGTTGCGGATCTCGAAGATGCCAGCTTGCTTGGCCTCGATCAAAAACAGCGTCTTGTCGCCGACGGTGGTCGTGACGGTGGCAGTGACCGTGACTTCGAACATGCCGTCAGCCACCGGCTCGGCGCCCAGTGCCAGGTTGATGTCGACCTTCGGCTGGGTCTGTTCCAGCAGGATCTGCGGAGCGTTCGGCTGCTCCAGCGACAGATCCTTCAGGTACATGCGCTGGATCTGGAATACGGGGGTGTTGTTTTCGTCAGCCATGGCGGAAATCTCGGGTGTCCAAAATGAAACGCCCGCCAGCGATGCTCGCTGACGGGCGGCTTGGCGGCGATTATGGCGCAGCGCTTATGACAGCTTCGTGGGGACTTGCCCGCCCTTGAATTGGGTGGTTCAGCCCGCAAGAAGGGGCTGCAAGCCGCCACGCTGGTCCAGCGCGATCAGTTCGTCGCAGCCGCCCACATGGGTATCGCCGATGAAGATCTGCGGCACGGTGCGGCGGCCGGTCAGCGCGATCATCGTGTCGCGCTCCGCGGGATTCTGATCTACGCGGACCTCGTGGATCTGTTCAACGCCACGCTGCTTCAACAGGCTCTTGGCCCGGACGCAGTAGGGGCAGACCAGCGTCGTGTACATCTTGACGGCTTGCATTTGAAATGGATCTCAGCTCTTCGTGACAGGCAAATTCGCCTCGCGCCAGGCTTTCAACCCGCCGGCCAGGGACTGGATGTTTTCGTAACCCAGCTTGCGAAGGATGCCAGCAGCGCGGCCGGCGCGTGCGCCGCTCTGGCACACCAGCACGACGGGCAGGGTTTTGTTCGAGGGCAGCGACTTGTGGCCGTCCAGAGCTGCTAGCGGGATGTTGCGCGAGCCGGCGACATGGCCCGTGGCGTATTCCTCGGCCTCGCGCACGTCGATCAGCACGGCCTTCTCGCGGTTCATCAGGCGCACCGCCTCGGTCGTGTCCACCTGCGAGCCGCGCGCGCCCTGCGTCAGTGCCGGCCACAGCAGCATGCCGCCGGAGATCAGCGCCGCCACGAGCGGAATCCAGTTTTCGATCAGGAAATTCAAGTGCAGCTTCCGTAGGTGAAAGCCGAAGATTATAGAAAGGCCGCCCGATAGAATCGCTCGCAGCCCATCCCCGGGCGGCTCCCGCACCCCGATTACCCATGTACAAGCTCGTGCTCATTCGCCACGGCGAATCGACCTGGAACCTCGAAAACCGCTTCACCGGCTGGACCGATGTGGACCTGACCCCGACCGGAGTCGAGCAGGCCAAGCAGGCTGGCCGCCTGCTGAAGGAAAGCGGTCTGGACTTCGACGTCGCCTACACCTCGGTGCTCAAGCGCGCCGTCTGGACCCTGTGGCACTGTCTCGACCAGATGGACCGCACCTGGCTGCCGGTCGTCCACCACTGGCGCCTGAACGAGCGCCACTACGGCGCGCTGCAGGGCCTGAGCAAGGTCGACATGGCCAAGAAGTTCGGCGACGAGCAGGTGCTGGTCTGGCGCCGCAGCTACGACACCCCGCCGCCGGCGCTGGAGCCGGGCGACCCGCGCAGCGAACGCAGCGACCCGCGCTACGCCAAGCTGAACCCGGCCGACATCCCGCTGACCGAGTGCCTGAAGGACACCGTGGCCCGCGTGCTGCCGTTCTGGAACGACTCGATCGCGCCGGCCATCAAGCATGGCAAGCGCATCGTCATCGCCGCCCACGGCAACAGCATCCGCGCGCTGGTCAAGTACCTGGACAACATCGGTGACGACGACATCGTCGGCGTCAACATCCCGAACGGCATCCCGCTGGTCTACGAACTGGACGCCGACCTGAAGCCGATCAAGAGCTACTACCTCGGCGACGCCGAAGCCGCCGCCAAGGCCGCGGCAGCGGTGGCGAACCAAGGCAAGGCCTGACCCGATGCCCCGCTTTGCCGCGAACCTGAGCTTGCTCTACAACGAGCATGAGTTTCTCGACAGGTTCGCGGCCGCGGCGGCCGATGGCTTCGATGCCGTCGAGTTCCTGTTTCCCTACGAACACCCGCCCGAGGCGATCGCGGAACGGCTGCGGGCCCATGGCCAGAAGCTGGTGCTTCTGAACGCGCCGCCGGGCGACTGGGATGCTGCCGAGCGCGGCCTCGCCTGCCTGCCCGGGCGCGAGGACGAGTTCCGCGCCAGCGTGGACACCGCCATCCGCTACGCCACGGCCCTGGGTTCGCCGCGCATCCACGTGATGTCAGGCGTGCTGCCGCCTGGTGCCGAGCGCGCCGACCTCGCGCCGCTGTGGCTGACGAACCTGCGCTGGGCCTGCGAGCAGGCCGCCGCCGCGGGCCTGCGCCTGTGCATCGAGCCGCTAAACCATCGCGACATGCCCGGCTACTTCCTGCACCGGCACCAGCAGGCGCTGGCGCTGATCCACGCGGTGGGCGCAAGCAACCTGGGCCTGCAGATGGACTGGTACCACTACCAGATCTCCGAAGGCGACCTGGCGATGAAGCTGCGCCGCGTCATCGCCGACGGCGTGCTGGAGCACATCCAGCTCGCCGGCGTGCCGGATCGCCATGAGCCCGACGAGGGCGAGCTGCGCGTCGACTACCTGCTGAGCCTGCTCGACGAGCTGGGCTACGCCGGCCACGTCGGCTGCGAGTACCGGCCGCGGGCCGGCACATCGGCCGGCCTGGGCTGGTTGGACGCCTGGCGCTGAGGAGACTGTCTCAGCGACGCGCGTTGCGGCGGCGCGATGCCACGCCCATGCCCGCCATCGCGAGGCCGACCAGCGCCAGCGAGGCCGGCTCCGGCACCGTCGCCGCCTGCGGCAAGGGGACGGCGCCCAAAGCGTTGGCGCCATAGTTCGCCGTGCCGCCGGCCACGCTGTAGCCGAAGCTCTGGGACAGCGTCATCACGATGCCGTCGGGCGTCTGGCCGGCGGGCACGCCGGTGAAGCCGGCCACGCCCAGCGCGTTCTGCGTGAAGACGGACAGGTCGATCGCCACCTCGATCACATCGGGATCGGCCGACGTGCCGGTGAACACCGCCGTCTGGATCAAGTTGGCCGCAGTGTCGTACACCGAAGCGCCGGTGTTCGGATAGAAGGCCTTGTCATTGGTCGTCTCGAAGCCGATCGACGAGTAGCTGCCGCTGCCGCCGTAGTACAGACGGAAGTACAGGTTCGCAAACACCAGTGAGTCGTTGACGGCCGGGCCCGTCGTCTTCACGGCGGCGTACAGGTACTGCGAATCGGCTCGCATGTAGATGTCGTAGGCGACGTTGTCGCTGAGGTTGGTCGGCGCCCCGAAGTTCGTATTCGGCGCGGTGGCGTCGTACAGCACGTGGGCGGGGGTCACGCCCGCCCAGTCGCTGCCGATGACGCCGTCGAGACCGACCGGGCCGGCCATCGCGGCGATCGGAGCAGCAGCCAGGAACAGGGAAAGCAGTCGACTTGCTTGCATCGGGAATCCTCGTACAACGTTTCGAAAAGATATCAAACGTTAGCAAATGATGGGCCCGACCCCAGAAATCCTTTGCCGGACAAGCAGTTGCAAGTTTCGCGGCGAGCATCGAGCTCGCCGAACGTAAGAAAAGCCGACTCCGAGCTTACCCCGCAACCGGCGTCAGCACGGTCGCGATCTGCTCACGCATCGTCTCAGCCAACGCACGCCGGTCGGACTGCGCCGTCACCGGCACCAAGGGCAGCAAGGTCAGCTCGATCGCCAAGCCCTTCGCCGTCAGGATGCGCCCGACGCTCTGCAGCAAGGTCGTCTCGCCGACAAACTCGGTCGAGGTGCTGAACCATTGCCCCGGCTCGTGCCAGCGCAGCACCAGCGGCTGCACCGGCTGCTGCGCGGCGATCGCGGCCTGCAGCAGGTTGCCGTGGAAGGGCAGCAGCGGCGTGCCGGGGCCGACCGTGCCCTCGGGGAAGAAGGCCACCGTGTCGCCCGCCTTCAGCGCATCGGCGGTCTGGTGGACGACTCTCAGCGCATCGCGCTTGCTGCCGCGTTCCAGATAGATCGTGCCGGCGCCGTCGACCAGCTTGCCGAGCACCGGCCAGTCGCGGATCGCTGCCTTGGAGACGAAGCGCGCCTCGGGCATCAGTGCGTGGACGGCCGAGATGTCCAGCCACGAGGCGTGGTTGGCGACGATCAGTTTCGCGCCCGGCTGCGCCGTGCCGTGCACCGTCATGCCGATGCCCAGCACGCGCAGCAGCCCGGCGGACCACTGCTGGATGTGGCGCTGGCGGCCCGCCGCATCCAGCGCGCCGAAGCGCAGGTGGACGATGGCCAGGCCGCGCAGCACATGCAGCAGCAGCCGCGCCAGACGGCCGGCGGCGACCAGGCCTCTGGGCATCACTCGTCGGCCGTGTAGGCCAGTTGCCCCGCCACCAGCGTATAGCGCACGCGGGCCGGCAGCTCGAAGCCGCTGATCTCGAACGCGAACGGCGTGTGCTTGCCCTGACTGCGCAGCAGCTCAGGTCTAACCGACCAGCTCGCATCGGCGTCGAACACGCAGACGTCCGCCACGCCGCCGGCCACCAGGCGGCCGGCACTGTTGCCCAGCGAACCGAGCGCGGCACCGAGCACCCGCACCGGCTCCGAGGTGATGGCCGCCAGGCCGCGCGACAGCGGCAGCTTCTCGTCGGCCGCCCAGCGCAGCGCCAGGCTCAGCAGCAGCTCCAGGCCGGTGGCGCCCGGCGTGGCCTCGGCGAAGGGCACGTTCTTCTCGTCGGCGCCGACCGGCATGTGGTCGCTGACCAGCGCGTCGATCGTGCCGTCGGCCAGGCCGGCGCGCAGCGCGTCGCGGTCGCGGCCCTGGCGCAGCGGCGGCGTCACGCGCATCGCGGGGTTGAAGTAGCCGATGTCCACGTCGGTCAGGTGCAGCGAGTTGATCGACACATCGGCCGACACCTTCAGGCCTTCCTTCTTCGCCGCGCGGACCATCTCGACGCCGGCGGCGCTCGAGATCCGGCACAGGTGGACGCGCGCGCCGGTGGCCCGCATCAGCTCGAAGAGCGTGTGCAGCGCCACAGTCTCGGCCATCACCGGCACGCCGGAGAGGCCCAGTCGCGTCGCCACCGCGCCGCTGGCCGCCACGCCCTTGCCGAGCCAGGCATCCTGCGGCCGCAGCCAGACCGTGTAGTCGTAGGTCGCGGCGTACTGCAGCGCGCGCACCAGCACCAGCGTGTCCTGCACCGGCACCTCGGCCTGCGAGAAGCCGACGCAGCCGGCCTCGGTCAGCTCGGCCATCTCGGTGAGCGCCTCGCCCTCGAGGTTCTTCGTCAGCGCGCCGAGCGGGAACAGGCGGCAACGGCTGAGCTTGCGCGCGCGCAGCTTCAGCATCTCGACCAGGCCCGGCTCGTCCAGCGTGGGGTCGGTGTCCGGCGGGCAGACGAGGCTGGTGACGCCGCCAGCGGCCGCGGCCTCCAGCTCGGTTTCCAGCATGCCCTCGTGCTCGTGGCCGGGCTCGCGCAACCGCGCGGCCAAGTCCACGAGACCGGGGGCGACGACCAGACCGGTGGCGTCGATCGTGCGCTCCGGCTCGAAGTTGCCGGCATCGCCGATGGCGACGATGCGGCCAGCGGCGATGGCCAGGTCGCCGACCTGGTCCAGGCCGGAGGCGGGGTCGATCAGGCGACCGTTCTTGATGAGGATCTTCATGCTTCGTTCCCGGCCAGGATGCTCATGACGGCCATGCGCACGGCGATGCCGAAGGTGACCTGCGGCAGGATCACGCTCTGCTTGCCGTCGGCCACGTCGGAGGCGATTTCCACGCCGCGGTTGATCGGGCCCGGATGCATCACGATCGCATCGGGCTTGGCCAGCGCCAGCTTCTCCGGCGTCAGGCCGAAGTGCTTGAAGAACTCGCCGGCGGAGGGCAGCATCGCGCCGCTCATGCGCTCGTTCTGCAGGCGCAGCATGATGATCACGTCGGCGTCGCGGATGCCTTCGGCCATGTCGTGGCAGACCCGCACGCCCATCTCGCGCAGGTCGCCCGGCACCAAGGTCTTAGGACCCACCGCGCGGATCTCCGGCACGCCGAGGATGTTCAGCGCGTGGATGTCCGAGCGGGCCACGCGGCTGTGCACGATGTCGCCGACGATCGCCACCGTCAGCTTCGTGAAGTCCTTCTTGAAGTGGCGGATCGTGTACATGTCCAGCAGGCCCTGCGTCGGGTGCGCATGGCGGCCGTCGCCGGCGTTGACGACGTGGACGTGCGGCGCGCAGTGCTGCGCGATCAGGTAGGGCACGCCGGACTCGCTGTGGCGCACGACGAACATGTCCGCGTGCATCGCGCTGAGGTTGGCCACCGTGTCGAGCAGGGTCTCGCCCTTGGCGGTCGAGCTGCGCGCGATGTCGAGGTTGATCACGTCGGCGGAGAGGCGCTTGGCGGCGATCTCGAAGGTCGTGCGGGTGCGCGTGCTGTTCTCGAAGAACAGGTTGAACACCGACTTGCCGCGCAAGAGCGGCACCTTCTTGACCTCGCGATCGTTGACCGAGAGGAAGGTCCCGGCCGTGTCCAGGATCTGGTGGATCAGCGGCCGGGGCAGGCCTTCGATCGACAGCAGGTGGACCAGCTCGCCGTGCTTGTTCAGTTGGGGGTTTCGTTTGCTCAGCATGTCTTACCTGGCTTGGATGTCGAAGCTGAAGCGGCCGGCCTCGTCCTTGGCCAGCTGCAGGTTCTGCGATTCGGCGAGGCTCACCCTCGCGGCCGAGAAGGCCGGCTCGATCGGCAGCTCGCGCCCGCCGCGGTCCACCAGCACGGCCAGCGTGACGCCGGCGGGCCGGCCGAAGTCGAACAGCTCGTTGATCACGGCGCGGGTGGTGCGGCCGGTGAAGAGCACGTCGTCGATCAGCAGGATCGGGCGGCCGTTGACGTCGAAGGGCAGCTTCGTGTGGTCGGGGCTCGCGCTCATGCCGCGCGAGCCGAAGTCGTCGCGGTGCAGCGAGCTGGAGATCACGCCGTGGCTGCCGGCCAGTTGCAGATCCTTCTGCAGACGCTCGGCCAGCCAGGCGCCGCCGGACCAGATGCCGACCAGCGCGGTGTCGGGCTGCAGCAGGCGGCGCACGCCTTTCAGCAGCTCGGCATACAGGGCTTCGGCATCGAGATGGAGAGTGCTCATCGGTCTTCCCTGAGAAATTGTTCGAGGATCAGCGCGGCGGCGGCGGCGTCCACGTCGCGCGCGCCATGGCTTTCAGCTTCGACGGAGGTGTAGCGCTCATCCACCTCATGCACCGGCAGGCGGAAGCGGCCGTGCAGCTGGCGGCCGAAGCGGCGCGCGCGCTGCGTGGTCTCGTGCTCGGCACCGTCGGGATGGAAAGGCACGCCGATGACCAGCGCGTCGGGTTGCCATTCCTTGATCAGCGCGGCGATGGCGTCGAAGGGGGCGTTCCCGGCGATGCTGCGCAGCGGCTCGGCCTGCCCGCTGAAGCGGCTGCCGGTGGCCACGCCGATGCGCTTGGTGCCGAAATCGAAAGCCAGAAAGGAGTTTTGCGAACGAGCGGCTGGAGCTTCCACAGCCGTCATGCGTGACCGGCGTCGCTGCTGAGCATGCGCGGATCGATGCCCAGCAAACCCAGTGCGCGCTCGTAGCGCTGCTCGATCGGCGTCTCGAAGATGATCTCCGGCGCCGCGCTGACGGTCAGCCAGCCGTTGCGGCCGATCTCTTCCTCGAGCTGGCCGGCGGCCCAGCCGCTGTAGCCCAGGGTCACCAGCACGCGCCTCGGGCCGGCGCCGTTGGAGAGCGCTTCCAGCACGTCGCGGCTGGTCGTCATCTCCAGGCCGCCGGGCACGGCCAGCGTGGCGTTGTAGTGGCCGCCCTCGGCGTCCAGCGGTTCGTGGAGCACGAAGCCGCGCTCCGTCTGCACCGGGCCGCCGTAGTACACCGGCTCGGCGGCGAGCTCGTCGTGCGGCAGGCTCAGCTCGACCTTTTCGAACAGATTGCCCAGGGTCAGCGAGATCGGCTTGTTGATCACCAGGCCCAGCGCGCCCTTGTCGTTGTGCTCGCACATGTAGACGACGCTGCCGGCGAACGCTTCATCGGCCATGCCGGGCATGGCGATCAGGAACTGGTTGGTAAGGTCGATCCGGTCGGGCATGTAACCATTTTAAGGCGGAACGGATGGCCGCCGGACCGTCAGGCCGCTCGCCCGAGGGCGGTTTAAGCGCTGGTTCAGGCGGCGCCTCAGGCCGCGCGTAAAAAGTCACCGATCACCTCGGCCGTCTCGGCCGCCCGGGTCAGCAGGAACAGGTGGCCGTCGTCGAACACGTGCAGCGTGGCGTTGGGCAGCAGCAGCGCATGCAGCCGGGCGTTGATCAACGGGATCAGCGGGTCGTCGTTGCCGGCCAGCACGAGCACCGGCATGCGCATCCGCCACAGCCAGGGCAGGCTGCTCCAGCCGAGCATGGCCAGCAGCTGGTACTGGTAGCCGCGCTTGTCGCCACCCTTGGCGTGATCGGTGAACAGCTTGATCGCCTCGGGGTTGTCGCGCAGGTCGCCGCCGTAGAGCTCCGGCGCGATGCGCTTCATATAGCCCTTCTCGGTGTAGCGCTTGGGGCTCGCCATCTTCATCAGCACGCTGGGCTTGCCGGGCACCATCGCCATGCCACCCATCGAGGTGGCGGCGAGGATCAGCCGGCGCACGCGGTCCGCATGCTTGATCGCGAATTCCTGCGCGAGGCCGCCGCCCCAGGACACGCCCATCACGTCGACCGGCCCCGTCACGCCCAGGCGCTCCAGCACCTCGCAGGCCAGGTCGGTCAGGAAGGACAGCCGGTAGGGCCGCCTGGGGGCCGGCGATTTACCGGCGCCGGGCACGTCGAAGATGATCGTCGCCACGCCGGGCAGCTTGGCCATCAGCGGCGCCGCCAGTTCGAGATTGGCGCCGATGCCGTTGAACAGCAGCATCGGCGGCCGGCCGACGGCGCCGGAGTGCCTGGCGGCGGGCCGCACGCCCACGCGCAGCCGCTGCTCGCCGATCGTCATCTCACCGATGTGGACGCCGGTGGCGGCGTCGAGGGTGGCGTCTTTCAGGGCATCAAGCTTCAAGGACATAGGTGCCGGGAGCGGCTTCCATCGGTCGGTATTTGCGATTGCCCGGCTTCTTCGGCGCCACCACGCGCTCGCCGGAGCGGGCGGAGATCCAGCGGAACCAGTGCGGCCACCAACTGCCCTCTTCCCGACCGGCGCCAGCGGCCCAGGCATCGCCGTCCGCGGCCGTCGCCTTGCCGGCGAAGAAGTAGGCCTTGGGTGCGCCCGGCGGGTTCAAGAGGCTCTGCAGATGCCCGGCATTGGCGAGCACGAACTCGCTGCCGGGGCCGTAGATCCGCGCCGTGTCGTAGCAGGCCTTCCAGGGCGTGATGTGGTCGGTGATGCCGGCGACGATGTAGGCGTCGACCTTGACCTGCTGCATGTCGATCGGCTCGTCCATCACGACCATCTTGCCGGCGTTGACGAAGGGACTGTGCTCGAAGATCGCCAGCAGGTCACTGTGGAAGGCGGCGGGCAGCCGCGTCGTGTCGGCATTCCAGAACAGGATGTCGAAGGCCGGCGGGTCGTTGCCCATCAGGTAGTTGTTGACCCAGTAGTTCCAGATCAGGTCGTTGGGCCGCAGCCAGGCGAACACTCGCGCCATCTCGTTGCCATCCACGTAGCCGCGTTTCTTCACCGTGGCGCGCAGAGCCTTGAGACTCTCCGGCGTGACCAGCAGGCCCATCGTCGTGTCGGCCGTCTTGGTCGGGTCCAGCACGCAGACCGGCGAGATCACGTTGACGACCTTGCCGCCCTGCCCCGTGGCGGCCAGCCAGCCGAGATAGGCCGCCACGGTCATGCCGCCCGAGCAGGCGCCCCATAGGCTGACGTCCGGGCTGCCGCTGATCTTGCGGGCCACGTCCACGGCCTCGTCCAGCGCCTCCACGTAGGTGGACATGTCCCAGCCGCGCTGGGCCTTGGTCGGGTTGCGCCAGCTGACGGCGAAGACCTGCACGCCCGCGTCCACCGCGAACTTGACGAAGCTCTTCTCCGGCGACAGGTCCAGCGCGTAGAACTTGTTGACCTGCGGCGGGCAGACAACCAGCGGCCGCTGCAGCACCTCAGGCGTGGACGGCGCGTACTGGATCAGCTCCAGCACCTCGTTGCGGAAAATCACCGCGCCGGGCGACAGGCAGATGTTCTGGCCGAAGGCGAACTTGCTCTTGTCGACCGAGGACGGCAGGCCGCCGTTGTGGCGCAGGTCGTGGACGAGGTTCTTCGCCCCCTTCAGCAGCGAGAGGCCGCCGCTGTCGATCGCGCGCTTCAGCGCGGTCGGGTTCATCAGCGTGTTGCTCGGCGCGATCGCATCGATGTAGATGGACGCGACGAGCTTGGCCCGCGCCCGGTCGCGCGGCTTCAGCTTGACGCTGTCGAGGTAGTCGTTGAGCGCAGCGCCGGTGGTCGCGTGCGCCTGCTGCAGGCGCCGATGGACGGGGCTGTGCTGCCAGGCCGGGTCGGCGAAGCGACGATCCTTCGTATCGGGGGCGGCCTCGCCGTCCTTCTTGCCGCGCAGCACCTGGCCCAGCGCCTTGGCGTAGGCGCCCAGGTGCCTGGCCGCATTGGCCGGCTGGGTGATGAAGGTGCTGAAGATCGCCTGCGCGCCTTCGCCGAAGTCGCGCGGGTTCAGGCCGATCAGCGGATTGACGGCCAGCGTGTTGCGCGCCGCCGCGTCCTCCAGCGGGCTGGACGGCGCCTCCGGAGCCGGCTCGGCGGGCTTCTTGCGCGCCGCCCGCTTGCGGGGCGGCGACACGCGGGGCTGCTCGGCGCGCGGTGACTTCGGCATCAGCTTGTCTCCGGATCGTTATCGGACAAGCTTCGCACGCACCCGGGCGGTGATCCACCCTGGAAACCCTTCATCAGGCTGAAGGGCGCCTCTACTGGACGGCCGCCAGATGCTCCGGGCTCGTGTAGCGCTGGATCAGGCCCAGCAGGTGCTCTTCGTCATAGGGCTTGCCGAGGTAGTGGTCGACGCCCAGCTGGCCCGCGTAGTCGCGGTGCTTCTGCGCGATCCGCGAGGTGATCATGATCACCGGCAGGTGCGACAGGCGCGCGTCGTTGCGCATATTGCGCACCAGGTCGAACCCGTCCATCCGCGGCATCTCGATGTCGGACAGCACCAGCGCGGGCAGTTCCTCGCCGGCCAGCTTCTCCATCGCGTCCATGCCGTCCTTGGCGAGCTGCACGCGATAGCCCTCGCGCTCCAGCAGGCGCTGGGTCACGCGGCGCACGGTCAGCGAGTCGTCGACGACGAAGATCAGCGGCGCCAGCGCCGGAGCCGCCACCACCTGCGGCACATCGGCCTGCGGCTGCTGCGTCTGCCGCACGCGCTCCTGCGCCGCCACCCCGTACCAGTTGGCCAGGGCCACCGGGTTGTAGATCAGCGCCACATCGCCCGAGGCCAGCAGGCTGATGCCCGCCAGGCCCGGCACGCGGTGCAGTTGCGGGCCGAGGTTCTTGACCACCACTTCCTGGTTGCCCATCACCTCGTCCACATGCAGCGCCAGGCGCTGCTGCGCGCTGCGCACCAGCACGACCGGTTGCGTCTTGCCGTGGCCGTGGCCGCGGTCGCTCTGGCCCATCAGGCCGCCGAGCCAGTAGAAGGGCTGGGCATTGCCGTCCAGCTCGATCTGGCCGGCGGCGTAGCCCGCCTCGACCTGGTCGCTGGGCAGGCGCAGCACGGCGTCCATCAGGCCCGCCGGCACCGCCACCGTCTGCTCGCCGCAGCGCAGCACGACGATCTGCGTCAGCGCCGTCGTCAGCGGCAGGCGCAGCAGGAAGCGCGAGCCCTTGCCGGGCGTGGATGCCGTCTCGATCGAACCGCCCAGGGTGCTGACCTCGGCCCGCACGACGTCCATGCCGACGCCGCGGCCCGACAGCTCGGTGACCTTGCCGGCCGTCGAGAAGCCCGGCGCGAAGATCAGGTCCATCAGCGCCTTCTCGTCCGGTGCATCCTCAGGCTTGATCAGCCCTTGCGCGAGGCCGCGTTCGCGGATGCGGTCCAGGTCCAGGCCCTGGCCGTCGTCGCCGAATTCGAGCAGGACTTCGTTGCCCTCCTGGCGCACCTGCACGCGGATCGTGCCGGTGGCGTCCTTGCCGATCATCGAGCGCAGCTCGGGCAGCTCGATGCCGTGGCTGACGCTGTTGCGCAGCAGGTGCTCGAAAGCGCCGGCCATGCGCTCCAGCACCGAGCGGTCCAGTTCCGTCTGGCCGCCGACGATGTCGAGCCGCACCTGCCTGCCCGCGTCGCGCGCGGCCTGGCGGACGACGCGGTGCATCCGCTCGCCCATCGCCGTGTCGAACTCGACCATCCGCGTGCGCAGCAGGTCGTCCTGCAGCTCGCGCGTCAGCCGCGACTGCGCGGCCAGCTCGTCTTCGCCCAGTTGCACATTGCGCTGCAGGCTGCGCTGCACGGTGGCCACGTCGTTGACCGACTCGGCCAGCATCCGGGTCAGTTCCTGGAAGCGGGTGTAGCGGTCGAATTCCAGCGGATCGAAGTCCTGCGAGGCCGCGGCCGCGGCTTCCTGCTGGCGGCCCATCTGTGCCTCGGCCTGCAGCTCCAGCTCGCGCAGCTGGCCGCGCAGGCGGTCGAGGTTGTCGTCCAGGTCCAGCAGCGCGGACTTCATCTGCGCCAGCTCGGACTCCAGGCGCGAGCGGCGGATGCTGACCTCGCCGGCCTGCGCGGCCATGCGTTCCAGCAGGCTGCCGCGCACGCGCACCAGCGCCTGCAGGCCAGTGGTTCCGGCTTCGGACGTGTGCACCTCGCCCTCGTTGGCGGCCAGGCGAGCCCAGTCGATCTGCGGGCCGATCACCGGCTCGGGCGGCATCTCCAGGTCGATGTCCAGCGTGCCATCGAAAGCTTCGGCTACCTCGGTGTCAGCTACCGCCATAGGCATGGTTCGCCCGGCTCGCTGGTCGTGGCACAGCCGCTCGAAGCTGGTCTCCAGCGCGTCGCCGGCGTCCTGCAGCTTCGCCAGGTCGGCGGGCTGCACGGCGCCGGCCGCCAGCACGGCCTCGATCGCGGATTCCAGGTCGTGGGCCTGTTCGCCCAGCTGCATGGCGCCGCACAGCCGCGCGCCGCCCTTGAAGGTGTGCAGCGCGCGCATGCAGGCGGCGGCGCGGCGGCGGTCATCGGGCCGCTCGGCCCATTCGCGCAGCGCGCCGTGCAGGTCTTCCAGCAGGTCGTGCGCCTCTTCCTCGAAGATCGGGAACAGCTCGCTCTCGATCTGGTCCGGCAGGCCGGGCTCGACCTCGTCGGCATCGGCCGAGGGCATCTCGAGGGCAAGCGCCTCTTCGATGTGCGGCTCGGGCTGCGGCTGCGGCTCCGGTTCGGGTTCAGCTTCGGGTTCGGGCGCCGCCTGCAGTTCGGGTTCGGGCGCGGGCGCCTCGACCGGCGAGGCCTCGACAGCCGTGAGTTCCTCCAGCGTCGGCGACTGCGTGCTCGGCTCCGGCACCGGCAGGTAGTCGTTGAGCCGCGCCACCAGCTCGGCGTCGTGCGGCTTCAGGAAGCCGGCGGCGAACTGGTGCAGCAGGTGGCGGATGTCGTCGGCGGCGCGGACGAACATCTGCGCTTCCGCCTCGGTGTAGCGGCTGGTGCGCTGCGCGCGGGCCAGCGCATGCTCCAGCGCGCGGGCCAGCGAGGACAGGTCCTCGTAGCCGACGGTGCCGGCATTGCCCGCGAGCGCATGGGCCAGCGATTCGCTGGCCGCCGGGACGGGGCGGGACAGCTCCAGCGCCCATTCGGCCAGCGACACGCCGAGGCGGCGCGACAGCTCGTCGGCCTCGTTCAGGAACACGTTGAACAGCGCGATGCTGATGCGCAGCGGGCCGATCACCTTGACGTCGTCGTCCTCGCCCTCTTCCTCCGGCTCGGGTTCCGGCGCCGCGGGCGGCGGTACCAGTTCGAGCAACGGAGCCGGCGGGGCGGGCTCGGGCTCGGGCTGGAGTTCAGGCTCGGGCTCAGGGATCGGAGCCACAGGCTCGATCAGCTCGCCGATCTCCAGGTTCAGGTGGAAGTCCGGCAGTTCGAAGCCGGTGGCGGGCGCGGGCTCTGCAGCCGCATCGATCAGCGGCATCGGCACGCTGCTCAGGTCGAGCTCGAAGGGCTCGTCGATGACAGGTTCCGGGATCGGCTCGGGCTCGAGTTCCGGCTCGGGTTCCAGTTCGGCCAGGGCCTCGGGGAAGACCAGGTCCAACGCGGGCTCGGCCACCGGCTCCGGCGGCGGGGCCGAGGCCCAGTCCGCCGGCAGCGCCTCGATGACGGGCTCAGCGATGGGCTCGACTAGCGGCTCAACCACAGGCTCGACCGGCGGCGCCAGCCGCAACGCATCGGCACCGCGGCGCAGCGGGTCGGGCAGGTACTGGCCGCCCTGGCGGCCGGCGATCTGCTCGCGCCAGCCGGCCATGTACTCCAGCGCCTCGCCGACGAAGCCCAGCAGCGGCGCGTTGGCATGCGGCTCGGCATCGGCCAGGCGCGCGTTCATCAATTGCTCGCAAGCCCAGCCACCTTCGCCGAACTCGTTCAAGCCGACCATCCGCGCGCTGCCCTTCAGCGTGTGGAAGGCGCGGCGCAAGGTGGTCATCTGCTCGCGGTCGTGGCTGTCGCGCTGCAGCGCGGCGACCGCACCACGCGCTGTGTCCAGCACCTCGCCGGCTTCCTCGAGGAAGATCTCGAGCATCTCCGGGTCGACGTCCATGACCGGGGCCGGCGCAGCCACCGAGACCGGTGGAGGCGGTGCGGGCGCAGGTTCCGGCACGGGCGCAGGCGCAGGGGCCGGCGTTTCGCCCAGATCCAGCGAGGGCAGGTCCAGCGACGGCAAGTCCAAGGAGGGAAGATCCGGCGGGAAGCCCAGCGCCGGCAGTTCTTCCGCCACGGGCGCGACGACCTCGACCGGCGGCACCGGCCGCGCGCCGCGGCGCCGGCCCATCACCGGATCGAGTCGGCCGCTGGCCTCGTCGAAGCGGAACATGCGTTTGGCCAGCGCCGGCTGGACGCTCAGCATGTCGATCAGGAAGCCCAGCGCGCCGAGATTGTTGGCGAGCCGCTCGAACAGCTCGCGCGGGCCGGGCAGTTCGGGGTCGACCTCGGTATTGGCGAGCTCGTCGACCTCGTCGCGCATGCGCAGGCAGGCGAGCGCGGCCTGGTCCAGGCCCAGCACGGTCAGCACGCCGCGCATCGCCTGCAGCTGGCCCGGCACCGGGATCAGCAGCTCGCGCCGCGAGGGCATGCGGAAGTATTCGTCCGCCTCGCGCTCGATCTCCGACAGGCTGGCGCGCAGCTCGTGAACGACGCTGCCCATGGTCTGGCGATCGGACACGCGGCGGTACAGGTCCTCCATCCAGGCTTCGAGCGCCTCGGGCGCTTCGCCGTGGGCGACGTTCTCGACCCGGCGTGCCAGCCGGTCGACGCGCGCGCCCTGCTCGGGCCGGTCGAAGGCGGCATCGTCCAGCGCCGCTTCCACGTACAGCAGGCTGGTCGCGACTTCCATCGCCAGCGCCGGATGCGGCGGCTGGCCGGAGCGCAGGGTGGCGACGACGGCGCGCTGCAGCACCTCGCCGAGCACCGCGCCGTGCGGGAACAGCCGCGACAGCGATTCGGCCAGCTGGGCGAACTGCTCGTCCAGCCCGGCGACGCGATGCATGTCGCCCTCGGCCGCGCTGGACCAGGATTCCTTGGCCAGCGTGACGCGCCGGCGCGCCTGCTCGACCCAGTTCGGATCGATGCGGCCCAGGGTCTCGTCCTCGTAGTCGCCGCGCTCGTCCTCGCCGAGGCCGTAGCTCTCCAGCACGGTCTGCAGCCGCGGCGCGGACTGGCCCGGCGACAGCGGCCGCGCCTGCGCGCAGAAGAACAGCAGGTCGGAGGCGAGTTGCTCGGCGATGCCGGCATCGCCACGGGCGATCACGCGCAGCTGCGACAGCAGCCGCGAGCCGAGGCGCTTGACGAAGGCGTCGGGCACCAGCAGGTCCAGCGCCTGCGCCTGGAACACCGCGGCGGCCAGCTGCCACAGCGTGCGCGAATGCGGCTGCTCGGGCGGCAGGCCGGCGGCCAGCGCGGCGCACAGCTCACTCAGCGCGGCTGCGTGCGCGGGCTGGGCCTGCGGGTTCTGCTCGCGCATCGCCTTCAGCAGCGCGGCCTCGAAGGCGGCGCGTGCGGACGAGGCCGGCAGCGGCCGGGCGCTCGCGTCGGCCGGCAGCTCCAGCCAGCGCCACTCCTGCTGCCACATCTCGGCCGGGTGGATGCGCTCGGCGTGATTGAACTGCTGCAGCTCGCGGTAGGCCGGGAACAGCGCCAAGGTGGAGGTCTTGTTGCCGGCGAGCGCGCGAGCGATGTAGGACATCAGCGCGAAGTCGGCCCGCTCGATCGTCTCGACGGCCGGCAGGTCCACCGAGGTCGGATGCTCGGCCAGGTTCTCGACCGCACGCTCGGCCGCGCGCAACAGCGTCGCGCCGGCCGGCAGGCCCACCAGTTGCAGCACGCCGGCCACCTGGTGCAGTTGCTGCGCTGCCGCCAGCAGCGGCGGGCTGGGTTGCGGCGTGAGGCCGTCCGCGCCAGCGAAATTGGACAGGCGCGTGTCGGTCTCGCGCAGCATCCGGCGCAGGGTCTTGTGCACGGTGTCCAGCGTGCGCTGCATTTCCTCCTGAACCCAGGCCAGGGGGCTCAGGTCGTCCGGAAATTCCGAGTCACGCGTCAAGGAATCCATGGTCAGTTCACCTTGAAGCGGGCCACGGTGGCCTTCAGCGCATCGGCCGAGCGGGACAGCTCATGCACCATCAGCGCGGTGGAGCGCGTGCCTTCGGAGGTCTGCTCGGTCACCGCGAAGATGTGCTGGATGTTCGAGGCCACCTCGTTGGCGGAGCGGGCTTCGCCGAGCGCCTGCGTGGAGATCTGCGCGATCAACTCGTCCAGGCGGCGCGACACGCTGTCGATCTCTTCCAGCGCCTTGCCGGCCGCGTCGGACAGCTTCGTGCCCTGGACCACGCCCAGCGTCGAGCGCTCCATCGCGGCGACGGCGTCGTGCGTGTCGGTCTGGATGGTCTTGACCAGTGCGGCGATCCGGCGCGTCGCGTCGCCGGAACGTTCGGCCAGGCGCTGCACCTCTTCAGCCACGACCGAGAAGCCGCGGCCCGCCTCGCCGGCCGATGCGGCCTGGATGGCGGCGTTCAGCGCCAGCACATTGGTCTGCTCGGTAATGTCCGAGATCAGCTCGGTGATCTCGCCGATTTCCTGCGAGGACTCGCCCAGGCGCTTGATGCGCTTGGAGGTCTCCTGGATGTGCTCGCGGATCGAGTTCATGCCGGAGATGTTGTTCTGCATCGCCTCCAGGCCCGACTCCGCCGCCTGGCGCGACTGGCGCGCCACCTGGGCCGTCTGCTGCGCCTGGGCGGACACGTCGTTGATTCGGCCGGCCATCTGCAGCACCGCCTCGCCGGTGGCGCGGATCTCGTGCAGCTGTTCCTTGGATGCGGCCAGCAGGTCGGTGGAGGTCTGGTCGACCTGGTCGGTCGTGTCGGTCACGCGGGCGGCGGTGGCCTGCACCTGGCCGACCAGGTTGCGCAGCTCTTCCACCGTGTAGTTGACCGAGTCGGCAATGGCGCCGGTGATGTCCTCGGTCACCGTGGCCTGCTGCGTCAGGTCGCCTTCGGCCACCGACTGCAGTTCGTTCATCAGCCGCAAGATGGCGGCCTGGTTCGCATCGTTGACGCGCTTGGCCTCCTGCTGCTCGGCTTCGGCCTGGCGCTTCTGCTCCTCGGCGAAGGCGGCGCGCGAAGCCTGGTCGGCCACGTAGAGGCGCAGAAAGCCCAGCGCGCCGATGACCAAGGCGGCGAGCGAGGCAACCATCAGCAGCACCAGCCACAGGCTCGCGCCGCCGGTGCCCTCCAGATCGGCGGAGACCTGCTCCAGGCCTTTGCGCAGCGATTCGCTGTCGGCCAGGATGCTGTTCTGCGCCTCGCGCGCCGAGACCAGGCCCTGCAGGTTCGACAGGATGGCCGAAGCCTGCACGCGGGTCTGCTCGTACTGCGTCTGCAGCGTCGACAGCCGCTCGCGCAGCTGCGGGTCCTTGGCGGGCGTGAGCCGCAGGTCGGGGCTACCGGCGAGCAGCGCCTCGTTGATCAGCTTGAACTGGTTCAGGTCCTTGCCGAGCATGAAGGTCGCCTCGGCGCTGACACCTTCCTGCGTCAGGAATTCGTTGGCGCTCTTGCCGATGCGCTGCGTCAGCATCACCAGCTGGCCGGCCGCCGAGATCTCGGCCGGCGAGCCGCCGTGCTCCAGCGACTGGGCGGCCACCGCCTCGGCGCTTTCCAGCAGGTCGCTGGACTGCTTGTTGATCGTGCGCAGCGCCTGGCCGACCTGCGTCAGCACCTTCTCCTGCGACTGCACGAGCTTGCCGTTCTTCTCGGCGCGCTGCACCAGCGGCAGGATCTTGTCCAGGTCGGGCTGCACCGAAGCGGGCGCCACGGAGAGCGGGCCGTAGCCGGTGCGCAGGTTGTTGACCACGTCGGTCAGCGACGCGACCGATTCGCGCAGTTCCGCGAAGGCGGCCGGGTTGCCGACCAGCGCGCCCGAGACCGACTTGGCCATCCGCTGCGACTGCATCAGCGCCTGACCGGTGGCGCGCACCTGGGCAGCGTTGCGGTTGCCGCCGACGAGACTCAGGCCCACCGTGCCGGCAGTGCCGATCAGGCCCAGCGCAACCAGCGCGGTCAGCATCATCTGGCGCTGCGTCTGGCCGGCGGCCTTGCTGCGCTGCGTGGCCGCGGCCAAGGTGCTGTCGGTGGCGACGGTGGACGAGGCGAATGCGCCCGAGGTCTCGACGAACTCGCTGGGCGCCGGTGCGGCGTCGGTGGGCAGCACCTCGGAGATGATCGACGGCAAATCGCCCGCACGCGAGGCCCCCGAATCCTGGCCGATCGTCGATGCGCCGCCCGGCGCTGCCTCGCCCAGGCCCGGTTGCTTGAATTTGTCCAGGAAGCTCATCTCACCCTCGTGACTTTCTGTTCACTGTTCGCGTGTTCGTTGCACCCGCACAGACCAGCGGCGCAAGCAGCCGCCGCCCCGTTCATCAAACCACAATCCGCAGGAATTGTTCGTGTTTCGACAGCGCGTCGAGGTCCAGCTGCTGCCAGGCGTGCCCCGAGGCATCGCGCATGCGCGGACCGGCAAAACGCGGCCGCGGGCCGGCGTTCGGATCGAGCGGCTCGGCCACCAGCTGGTCGTCGCCGCGCAGCCCGACGAGCCGGTCCACCAACAGCGCGCAATTGATGTTCAGCTCGGGGTTCAGCGAGACGAATCGCGCGCCCTGCGGATGGTGCTGGTGCTGCTGTTGGTGCGTCGGCTCGCGCGGATCGCGCAGGCCGAGGAAGGCGGCCAGGTCCACGATCGTGAACAGCCCGCCGCGCAGGTTGGCCACGCCGGCCAGCCAGGGCTGGGCATAGGGCACGGACTTCAGCGGCACCGGCGTGAAGATTTCGGCCGCCTGCTTCAGCGAGAACAGCAGACCCACGCCCGCGCACTCGACGGCCAGCCAGCTTGCCGCCTGGGTCTGTTCCCGCGCCGCCTGCATGCGCTGCGCGAGACGTTGTTGAAGATCGCGCAGGGCCTGTTTGTTCGACACGTGACGGGCCCGTTATCCGAGTGCCTTGATCTTGGCCATCAATTCCTCGGCCTTGACCGGCTTGACGACATAGTCCCGCGCGCCCTGGCGCAGGCCCCAGACCTTGTCGGTCTCCTGGTTCTTGCTGGTGCACATGATCACCGGCACGCCGGTGTAGCGCTCGTCGCGGGTGATCGTGCGGGTCAGCTGGAAGCCGTTCTGGCCGGGCATGACCACGTCCATCAGGATCAGGTCGGGCTTCTCCTCGGCCAGGCGCTTGAAGGCCTCTTCGCCGTTCTCCGCCGTGCGCACCGCAAAGCCGCGCTTGGTCAGCAGATCGGTGAGGTACATCAGCTCCGTCTTGGAGTCGTCGACCAGCAGGATGTTGTGGATGGGCATTGGGCGCTCGCTTTGGCTCCGGCCGGGATTTCGTTCGTTCACGCCACAGGCTTGTACTGTCGTACGGCCTGGAGCAGTTGCTCTTTAGTGAAGGGCTTGGTCAGGTAGTCCTGCGAGCCCACCATGCGGCCGCGGGCCTTGTCGAACAGGCCGTCCTTGGACGACAGCATGATCACCGGCACCTTCGCGAACTGCGGGTTGCGCTTGATGATCGCGCAGGTCTGGTAGCCATCCAGACGCGGCATCAGGATGTCGCAGAAGACCAGGTCCGGCTGGTAGTCGGACAGCTTGGCCAGCGCGTCGAAGCCATCCTCGGCCAGCACGACTTGGTGGCCGCCCTGCTTCAGGAAGATCTCGGCACTGCGGCGGATCGTGTTGCTGTCGTCGATCACCAGCACCTTGGTGCCCGCCGCGGAGCCCTCAGAAACGTCCAAGCGATTTCTCCTCGCCGCTCAGCGGCGTCGACATAGCGCGTTAGTGGGTTCGCCTGATCAGGATCAGATGCGCACCATCTCGAAGTCTTCCTTGCGCGCGCCGCATTCCGGGCAGACCCAGTTCATGTCCACATCGGCCCAACGCGTGCCGGCAGCGATGCCATGCTCAGGGTCGCCGGTGGCTTCGTCATAAATCCAGCCACAGATCAGGCACATCCAGGTACTTGCGTCGGTCACGATAGGAAGAGTTTGCTAACTACAATGGAAAGATTGTAGCCACCCCCTAGGTGGAGTCTCCTCGGGTAAATAGGCAGGCATGCAACAGGCGCACCCAGCGTTTGCGGCCATATTTCACGGCCTGCCGCCCGCGTACCATTGGACACACGCCCAGGTTCGGCACACCGCCCGCGGCCAGCGGATCCTGACCCTCTTGCGCCGCCCCCGAACATGAGCACAAACGATTCCGACATCCAAGACCCCGCGGCCGAGGCCGAAGAACCCGAATCGCCGGCCTGCGTGATGAGCTTCAACGCCAGCGAGGCCAGCGGTGCCGGCGGCATCGCCGGCGACGTCGCAACGATCGCGGCGATGGGCGCGCACTGCCTGCCGGTGGTCACGGCCATCGTGCTGCGCGACACCGCCGAGGTCTTCGAGCAGACCGAACTCGACGCCGACACCGTCGCCGAGCAGGCACGCCACATCCTGGAAGACGTGCAGATCGGCGCCTGGAAGGTCGGCTTCCTCGGCTCGGCCGAGGCCGTCAGCGCGGTGGCCGAGGTGCTCAGCGACTACCCCGACACGCCGCTGGTGTCCTACCTGCCGTCCGTCACTTGGCTCGACGAGGAGCAGCAGCAGAGCTATCACGACGCCTTCCGCGAGCTGATCCTGCCGCAGACGCATGTGCTGGTGGGCAACCACAAGACGCTGACCGACTTCCTGCTGCCCGACTGGGACAACGACCGCCCGGCCTCGCCGCGCGAGATCGCCGTGGCCGCCGCCCAGCACGGCACGGGCTACGTGCTCGTCACCGGCATCAGCCTGCCCAACCAGTTCGTGGACAACGTGCTGGCGACGGCGCAGGGCCCGATCACCGGCGAGAAGTTCGAACGCTTCGAGGTGTCCTTCGTCGGTGCTGGCGACACGCTGTCGGCCGCGCTGGCGGCACTGCTGTCGGTGGGCGCGGAAATCCACGCCGCCGTCGGCGAGGCACTGTCCTTCCTCGACCAGTCGCTGGACGCGGGTTTCCGCCCCGGCATGGGCAATGTGCTGCCCGACCGCTTCTTCTGGGCGCTGCCGCCCGCCGACGAGGTCGACGGCGAAACACCGCCGGCCGAGGCCACCGAGGAGCCGGAGCCCGAAGTGCCCCAGCCGCCCGCACGCCCGCCGCGCCGCATGCACTGAGCGCCGCCCCTTTTCTCTCTTTCTTCTCGCAGTCCCATGTCCGACAACGCAAGCCTGTTCGAGCGCGCCCAGCGCGTGATTCCCGGCGGTGTGAACTCGCCCGTGCGCGCCTTCCGCGCCGTCGGCGGCACGCCGCGCTTCATCGCCCGCGGCGAAGGCGCCTATATCCATGACGCTGAAGGCAAGCGTTATGTCGACTACATCGGCTCCTGGGGGCCGATGATCCTCGGCCACGGCCACCCGGCCGTGATGGAGGCGGTACTGGCTGCTGCGCACGAGGGCTTCAGCTTCGGCGCGCCGACCGAGCGCGAAATCGAGCTGGCCGAGGAGATCCTGAAGCTGGTGCCCAGCATGGAGCAGGTGCGCCTGGTCAGCTCCGGCACCGAGGCCACGATGAGCGCGATCCGCCTGGCGCGTGGCGCCACCGGCCGCGACAAGTTCATCAAGTTCGAGGGCTGCTATCACGGCCACACGGACGCGCTGCTGGTCAAGGCGGGGTCGGGTCTTGCCACCTTCGGCCACCCGACCAGCGCCGGCGTGCCGGAAGCGACCGCCCAGCACACGATCGTGCTGGAGTACAACAACGTCGCCCAGCTCGAGGAAGCCTTCGCGCTGCACGGCGCGGCGCTGGCCTGCGTGATCGTCGAGCCGATCGCCGGCAACATGAACTTCGTCCGCGCCAGCGTGCCCTTCATGACGCGGCTGCGCGAGCTGTGCACGCAGCACGGCGCGCTGCTGGTGCTGGACGAGGTGATGACGGGCTTCCGCGTGGGCCTCGCCAGCGCGCAGGGCCACTACGCCAAGCTGATCCCCGGCTTCAAGCCCGATGTGTCGGTGTTCGGCAAGGTGATCGGCGGCGGCATGCCGCTGGCCGCCTTCGGCGCCAGCCGCGAGATCATGAAGTTCCTGGCGCCGCTGGGGCCGGTCTACCAGGCCGGCACGCTGTCCGGCAACCCGGTGGCCACCGCCTGCGGCCTGGCGACGCTGCGCGAGATCCAGAAGCCCGGCTTCTTCGATGAGCTGTCGGCGAGGACTCGCCGCCTGGTCGACGGCCTGGCCGCCGTGGCGCGCGAGAACGGCGTGCCTTTCAGTGTCGACAGCGAGGGCGGCATGTTCGGCTTCTTCCTGATGCCCGAGCTGCCGCAGAACTACGCGACCGTGATGACGACCGACAAGGAGCGCTTCAACCGCTTCTTCCACGGCATGCTGGACGCCGGCGTCTACCTCGCACCGGCGCTGTACGAGGCCGGCTTCGTCAGCGCAGCGCACGGCGACGCGGACATCGCCGCCACGCTCGAAGCGGCCCGCACCGCCCTGCGCTGAGTTGAGCTGAGCCATGCACATCCACATCCTCGGCATCTGCGGCACCTTCATGGGCGGCCTGGCCGCGCTGGCCCGCGAGGCCGGCCACACGGTCACCGGCTGCGACGAGAACGTCTACCCGCCGATGAGCGACCAGCTCCAGGCACTGGGCATCGAGCTGGTCCAGGGCTGGAAGGCCAGCCAGCTCGACACGATCAAGCCGGACCTGTTCGTGATCGGCAACGTGGTCACGCGCGGCAACGAGCTGATGGAAGCCATCCTCGACGCCGGCCTGCCCTACACCAGCGGGCCGCAGTGGCTGGCTGAAAACATCCTGCAGAAGCAGGATGTTTCGGCGGAGACCGAAGGCCGTAGCCAACATGTGCTGCAAGGCCGGCACGTGCTGGCCGTGGCCGGCACGCACGGCAAGACGTCAACGACCTCGATGCTCGCCTGGATCCTGGAGCACGCCGGCCTGCAGCCGGGCTTCCTGGTCGGCGGCGTGCCGCAGAATTTCGGCGTCAGCGCACGGCTTGGGTCAGGAAAGTGCTTCGTCATCGAGGCGGACGAGTACGACACCGCCTTCTTCGACAAGCGCAGCAAGTTCGTCCACTACCGGCCGCGTACCGCGATCCTGAACAACCTCGAGTTCGACCACGCGGACATCTTCCCGGACCTCGCCGCGATCGAGACCCAGTTCCACCACCTGGTGCGCACCATTCCCGCGAGCGGCCGCGTCGTCGTCAACGCGCGCGAGGACGCCCTGCAGCGCGTGCTGGCCAAGGGCTGCTGGAGCGAGGTGCAGCGCTTCGGCGCGCGCAAGGAAGAGCCCGGCGCGCTGCGTGCCCGCGGCGAGCCGCAGGCCTTCGACGTGCTGCGCGGCGGCCTGAAGGTGGCGCGCGTCGAGTGGAGCCTGATCGGCGAGCACAACCAGCTGAACGCCCTGGCCGCGATCGCCGCGGCCGAGCACGCTGGCGTCTCGCCCGAGCAGGCCGGCGCGGCGCTGGCCTCGTTCCAGAACGTGCGTCGGCGGATGGAACTGCGCGGCGAGGTGCGCGGCATCAAGGTCTACGACGACTTCGCCCACCACCCGACCGCGATCCGCACCACGATCAACGGCCTGCGCCGCCGCATCGCGCCGGCCGAACGAATCCTGGCCATCTTCGAGCCGCGCTCCAACACGATGAAGCTCGGCACGATGAAGGCCCAGTTGCCCTGGGCGCTGGAGGAAGCCGACCTCGCCTTCTGCAACCAGGGCGGCCTCGCCTGGGACGCGAAGGAGGCGCTGGTGACGATGGGCGAGCAAGCCATCGTGGCACCGGACGTCGACGCACTGGTGGCGGCGATCGTCAAGGTTGCGAAGCCAGGCGACCATCTGCTGTGCATGAGCAATGGCGGCTTCGGCGGCATCCACGGGAAGCTATTGGAAGCTTTGGCGGCGCGCGCCTGAGACGAACCTGAGGATCTGATCCCGGGTCTGCGCCTGGTCACGCTCTGAAGCGTCCATGCGCCGAGCCAGCGCGTCGGCCTCGTCCGATCTTCCCAGGGCCTCGTAGCAGGCGTGGACGATCCTGAGACTCTGGACCTCGTTCTGGTGCCAGCCTGTGGCTCGAGCCGCGTTGGCGGCCGCATCGGGCAGGAATTGCAGCGCCTCCTCGAACCGGCGCTGGCGCAAACGCAGCTTCGCCAGCGCCTGTCGCGCCTCGACGACTTCATACGACAACCTGCCGAGCCGTTCGCCCCTGAGCAGACCATCCGAAAGCAGTTGTTCCGACTCTTCCTCGCCTTCGGGAAACAGGCTCAAGATCGCGCCGAAACCGATCATGAGGTTGGCAATGCGCCACTCTTCGAGGTCGGCACGCCGCATGCAGCTGCGAATATGACCGGAGTACAGCTTCAGGCGAAGGCCCACCGCGGCGAGCCCGTCGGCATCACCCTGAGTTTGCGCGGCCGTTGCGATCAGGCCGAACGAGTGGAGCAGATTGCCGTAGGCCAGCGACAGGGCTGTTTGCCCACCGTTCTCCCGTGCGTGCGAGAGCGCATGCATGTGGCACTCCTCCGTCCGGAACAGATCCCCGAGGCCGGCATAGACCAGGGCGGCACAGGACAGCGCCAGCGGCAGCCTGTCGTGAAGACCAGGCCTTCTTGCCGCCTCCAGCGCCGGCAGCGCAAAGTCCAGGGCAAGGGCCGAAAGTCCGACCTCGGAAAGCGAAAACGCGGCCAGCGTGCCGGCGTCGATCAGCAACCCGTCGTCGCCGGCGAGCCGGGCGAGCCCTTCGGCCTGGATCGCACTTCTGCAGCAGGCGGGGATCGCGCCCAGATGCCAACGGGCACGCCCCAGAGCCAGGTAGAGCCATCCCTTCTGCAGAGGCTCGCGCGAAATGCCCAAACCCTGAAGCGATAGCGTGGCGGCGTCCACCCATCGCTCCTCGTCGATTGCGAAATTCGCCTGGGCCAACAGCGAATCCGCCGATGGTTTGGAAGCAGAACTGGCGTCGTGCATGCGGGCTCCATCTCTCTTGTCTCCCGCCTGTATAGGGCATGCAGCAAGGGTGGCCGCGAGAACTTGGGCACCTTCGTCAAGAACAGTACACAACGAGTCGGAAAACTATCGACGGGATGACTCGGAGGGAGTGAGCAATCCAGCTCTAGCCATACCTCGGCCCGACGGCGAGCGGCTTCCTGCGATTGATGTAGAGCGACACCAGCGTGAGCTCAGCCGCTATCGCGCCCAGCCCGATGGACCAATGAAACGCAAAGAAGATGCTGGTCGGCACCAGAACGTAGGACAGCAGCCAGGTCGTCACACCCGTCTGGTGAAAGTTCTGATGGCAGTGCTTGCACCGCAGAGGCTTCATCGCCGAGCAGTTCGACACGGCCCAGCGCGAATGGCCGTGATCGGAGCCACAGCAGGGGCAGGGCTTCTTGACGAACAGTATGGGCAATTCAGCGTTGAAATTCAGCGAGCCGCGAAGTCGTTCCCTGCAGCGAGACCAAGGTCAGGCACTGGCCATACCCGACGCAGCATTGGGTCGCTTGTAAGCCATGCCCACAGAGCGCGGCGCCGTATGCACGAAACCAAACTGCACGTACAGATCCTGCGCCTGACCATCCGCGATGAGGCTGACATAGCCGCTTGCCGGGACATTGGCTTCAATGTATTTCAGGATCTCTCTCATGATTCGCTTCCCAAGGCCCTTGCCCTGATGTTCCTTGAGAACGGCGATGTCCACCACCTGGAAAAAAACACCCGCCGTCTCCAATGATCCGCCCCATTCCGACGGGCTGCGATTCGTAAAGGATCTGGACGGCGAACAGCGTATTGGGCAGTCCACGTACCGCGGCTTCATCCGTCTTCCCACTCAGGCCCGAGCCAATGCGCAATGCCTGATAAGTTTGAACAGATGGGGTCTCAAGTAAGCAGGCGTAGGAAGTCGACATAGTCATCGCTGTAGAAGAATTTGAGGTACCCGCCTGCTGGCTGGCAGCACTGCTGCGCAGTGAAGAAGGCTACTGGGCCAATTCGCGAACTCACAGGTTCTTGCCCCTACCAGCAATCATCGACCAGACCAGCTCAATGAGCGTAGACAGCGCCAACAAACCGAAGGCAGTCTTCGTCTCGCCGGCTAGAGCAACCACTATTGCGGCAAAGACCAGGATCGCAGCGATGACATGTACGGGTTTCATACGGACGTCTCCAGAAATGGTCAACGTTTGAGTTGAGCAGCCTGCGGAGACAGACGGCCATGGCCGCGCGGAGCCTTATGGACCACCGCGTACCTCGGCCAAGGTTGGCTGCCGGAGCGCGTCGGCTTGAGCGAGGGCTTAGGCGCAACCCCGCAACTACTTGACTTCGCGGTACCTAAAATTGAACGCGAGAGCATTCGGATCAACAGGTTCGATCTTTCCGTCTGCCCGCAGTTGCTGCAGTGCCTTCTTCACCTTGTTTATGTCATCCTCTCCGCTGAGAGCGCGTATCTGCTTGTTTGAGACCGTGGCGCTTGGGTTATCAGTGAAGTATTTCAGCACCACATCCTCGATCGAAGCCAAACGTTGATGATTGAGTGTCACTACAAAGCTACTCCCGCGGTGCTCGAACGTGGGCGCAACCAGCCCTGCCTTTCGGAGCTCGGTTCTGGCGGTGTCTAGCCCCTCGCCAATGTCGTGATTGAGCGGCTTTGGCAGGTTGTGCAGCATGCGTACCAAGTTTGGATTGCGGGAAAACCGTTCGTCATATAGGTTCTCCAGTGTCATATAGCCCGGCAATTTGCCTGGACTCTGTACTTCAATCCGGTTGTCGTAGACGCGGACATGAATATCGTCATTCAAAGAGTAGTCGCGATGAAGGACTGCATTGACAATGACTTCATGAATCGCATCCACAGGATATCTAAGCGGACTTAGTTTTCCGTCTTCATAGTAAGTCGCTCCGTCAAGCAATTTGGCAACTTCGTCGATCGTCTTCTTAGTTGCTGATTCCATTGGGCCGTTAATAGTGGTAGGTGCGCCGCCCAGTTGCTCACGCTTGTACTCTGATTCTGTGGTCCGGAGACGGTAGACTTTGATCGCACATCGGGTGTCCAGGTAGCTTGAGGTTCCTCGTCAAATAGCAGCGCGCAGCAAACATTAGGACTTTCAACCTTGTCGCTTTCAGCGAGCAACCTTTGTTTTCGAAGGAATTTCGTTTTTTCAAGGCTGCTTTGGACGCGCGTCATGTAGTCATGTAGGTTTGGCGATTCAACCATCTCGGAGATAGTTACGGTTCGGACTGCCGTTCGCTCATACGCTACCGCTCCTTTCGAGTACGCGAGCGCGGTAACCCGTTCACCCTTAATTTTTATCTTCCCGGCATTGGCACGCACAAAACAGTCACCTGAGGCCGTGTAATGAACTTTCGGGCTCTTGGGAATTGAGAGATGCAAAATGTGGCCGAAACCCTTGGCGTGTAGCAACTCGACCACTACACCTTCTACCGTCGGGTTTGTTTGCTCGAGAAGAACGTGGATGAACGAGTTCGCATCCTCTTTTGCTGCGAACGGGCGGACTCGGTTACCTTTGTGCTTCTTGTCCTCAATGCCAAGGTAGATATCACCGCCATCCGCGTTGGCAAACGCGACGAACGTCTCCTGCAGCTTGCCAGGCAAAACATCCTTGCCCTTCGCGTCGTTGCTTCTGATTCGCCCGTCCAAGGGCGTTTCACCACTATGCATAGTGAGTCGTCGGTGGACTCCAGCCTGCGGACGATCTCGGCAAGTTTCATGATGCCCAACCTGTTGTAGGAAGACAGCCGCGTCCGTCTATCACGGCAAGCTGTCCGCACAACAAGGCAGTTGAAATCGGTCCATACCCGCACCATTGCTCGGTCTGCGCTCTATCTTGCGCTCCCATGCCTCAGTATCAAAACCGACAAAAGCGGCATCCACGGTTTGACAGCCAGCGAAGGTCAACAGGCCAGCGGTTCACCCAATGCATCAGCACGTCGCGGTACCCCTGATGAACATCACCCCTTCACCACCGTCGCCCTCAACGCCTCGCTCAAGCCCGTCAGGCTCTCCGCCAAGTGCGCCCGCGTCTCGACCGAGTACCCACCCCGCGCCAGCGCCGCGCGCAGCTCCCCCTCCAACCGCGTCGCATACAGCCGCGTCAGGCTCAGCGCATCGGGCGGGAACACGCCCGGGCTCTTGACCAGCAGGATCTGCAGGCGGCGCAGGTGTTCGCGTTGCAGGTTGCGGCGCAGGCGGTCGATGTCGCCGCCGGTCTTCAGTTCGGACCAGATCGAGCGCTGCATCGTGTCGTAGACCTCGCTCAGCGAGACGAGGCTCTTGCGCTGCGCGGGCGGCACGTAGTTGGGCATGTCGAGCAGGCGCATCGCGGTGAGCGGGCTCATCAGGCGGTCCATCGCCGCGGTCTGCACGGCCAGCAGCAGGCCGGCGATGTTCAGCGGGCCGCCGCGGTTGAACTCTCGATAGTCCACCGTCAGCGTGGACAGGAACTCGGGCTTGAAGCGGAAGCTGTCGCTGCGGAACAGGCCGGCGTCGATGGCCTGCAGCGCCTCGCGCTGGCGGGCGTTCTCCACCGGCTTGAAGTTGGGCCGGCCGCCGGCGCCCGGCAGGTCGCGCTGCGTGTACATGCCGCCGACGTACTTGCCGGCCACGTCCACCGTGCGGAAGAGCTGGAAGAAGCCGTCGACGATCGCGCGGCGGCGGCGCAGCGGGTCTTCGCCGGGCACGGGTGGCTTCGCCTGCACCCGCGTCCACAGCTCGCGCGAGAGCTGCAGCCGGCGCTTGAAGAAGGCCAGCGGGTCGTTGCCGAGGTCGAAGCGGTTGACCATCGGATCCATGCCGTCGTAGTAGCCGCCGACGCCGGCATCGATGTCGTCCGCGTAGGCCAGGCCCGGTTCGGTCTCGCCGCGCTTGGCGATCTTGGCGAGGTCCGCCGCCTCGGTCTCCTTGGGCAGGGTCTTGTAGGCGTACTCGATGGCCCAGTAGTCGTAGGGGCCCAGCGTGGTGTCGTGGTAGCTGCCCTGGGACTCGCCGTGCGCGGCGATGTTCAGCGCGTTGTAGTCCATCACCGAGCCGGACAGGCCGTTGGCCTCGGTGTAGCCCTTGTTCTCCAGCTGCGCCTGCGTCAGCAGCAGCGAGCCCTTGAAGTTGTGCATCAGGCCCAGCGTATGGCCCACCTCGTGCATCACCACGCCCTTGAGCATCTGTTGGACGAAGGCCTCGGCCTCGGGGCTACCGGGCTCGATCTCGCCGCGGGCTTCCAGCACGTCGAGCGCGAAGGCGGTCTCGCCCGCCGCCTCCTGCGCGTAGTTGCAGACCGGATCGTTGCGGCCCAGCAGCGAGGACAGCGTCGGCATCCGCTTGCTGTCGCCAGCCGGCAGTTCGCCGAAAGCCGTCGTAGCCGTCGTGGCCGCCTGCGGCGCCTCGCTGTGCGCGAACTCGCGGCCGGAGCGCAGCATCGCCTCGCTGATCGAGATGTCGGCGTCGAGGATCTCGCCACTGCGCGGGTCGCTCAGGTGCGGGCCGATTGCGGCGAAGCCGACGTCGCTGCTGGCCAGCCAGCGCACCGAGGCGTGGGCCGCGTCCATGTCGTCCCAGTCGGCGTCGTCGGGCTGCTGCTTGACGACGATGGCGTTCTTGAAGCCGATGCCCTCGAAGGCCTTGTTCCATTCGAGGATGCCGGCCTCGACCGAAGCGCGGTACTTGGCCGGGATGTTCTTGTCGAGCCAGTAGGTGATCGGCGTCACGGGCTCGGACAGCGCAGCCTCCGGCTCCTTCTTCTCCAGGCGCCAGCGGTTGATGTAGTGGACGCGCGGGTTGATGTGCTGGTCGTTGCCGAGGTCGAAGAAGCTGTCGCTGAACAGGCCCACGCGTGGGTCGGCCAGGCGCGGTGCCATCGGCTCGTCCGTGAGCTTCTGGAAGTTGTAGACGTAGCTGATGAAGAAGCTGCGCGGATCGGGCGTGGCCTGCGGCGGCGAGGGGATGGGCACCGGCGGCATCACCAGCGGCGGCGCCGGGATGCGCGGCGTGGCGAAGTGGATGCGCGCGGTCAGCGTGCTCAGGGCGGGGTCGGCACGCGTGCTTTCGAAATAGGAGTTGCCGCGGTCCGGCCCGAAGGGCAGGCGGTAGACGTATTCGAGCAAGGTCGAATAGCCGGGGATGTCCGAGAACAGGAAGGAGGCGTCGATCAGCAGGGACTTGCGCTCCGGATGCTCGGCCGCGGCCATCGGCACCGACCCCAGCAGGCTGGGCGAGAAGCCCTGCTCCACCGCGCGGCGGCCGCCCTGGTCGTCGGTCGCGCGGTACTTGGTGTTCAGCGCCACCAGCTGGATCTGGTTGCCGATGCGGTGGAACTCGGCCACGTCGCCGCCGGTCATCTGGCTGGCGTAGAGGCCCCGCTCACCGACCGAGCGCGAGACGTTGACGCTGAACATGAAGGGCTTGTCCAGCATGTCCTTCGGAATCTCGATCCAGGCCTTCTCGTTGTTGCGCCAGATCGGGAACAGGCCCTCGTCGACCTTGGCGCCGCGCGTGACCTCGGCGAAGGGCCGCGGCGCACCCGGCTCCGGCGGACGCACTGCGCCGGGTACGGCGGCAGACGCTGCCGACGCAGGTGCCGAGGCCGCGACTGCCGCCGCCGGTGCGGCCGGAGCCGCCGGCTTGCCGGTGTTCTGGGGCGCAGCACAGGCTCCGAGCAGAAGCAGCAACGCGACGGCAGACGGCAGGCGGGCAAGTTCGGGCATCGGGAGCGTCCTCGGAGACAGTGGGGCAGCGGCATCATGCCAGCAAGAATCGCCCCATCCCGTTCGACACCTACACTCCGCCGCCATGCGCACACAGCAGCTGATCTACCTGCACGGCTTCCGTTCATCGCCCCGCTCGGCCAAGGCGCTGCGCATGGCCGAATGGGTGGGGCAGCACCGGCCCGACCTGCGTTTCGAATGCCCGCAGCTGCCGCCCTCGCCCGCCGCGGCGATGGCGCTGATCGAGCAGCTCACGCACGGCTGGCCGGCCGACAGCAGCGCCGTCATCGGCAGCTCGCTGGGCGGCTTCTATGCGACCGCGCTGGCCGAGAAGCTCGGCTGCCGCGCCGTACTGCTGAACCCCGCCGTCGACCCGGCCCGCGACCTCGCCAACTACATCGGCGAGCAGACCTGCTGGCAGGACCCGAGCGAGCACTTCTTCTTCCGGCCCGAGTTCGTCGACGAGTTGCGCGCACTGGCGCCGCCGACCGCGCTGACTGAGGTGCAGCGCTATTTCGCGATCCTCGCCAAGGGCGACGAAGTGCTGGACTGGCGCGAGATGCTGGGCCGCTACGCCGAATGCAAAGTCTTGTTGCTGGAGGGCGGCGACCATGGCCTGAGCGACTTCGACACGCACCTGCCCGCACTCATCGATTTCCTGGAATTGGGCTGACACCTGATGCGGCGACAATCGCCGGATGTACGCATTGTTTGATGACGCCGGCAAATTCTTGGCCGGCCGCGTGATGTCCGAGGCGGACAGTTCGATGCAGGTCGAACTGGACTCCGGCAAGCGCGTGAAGGTGAAGGCAGCCAATGTGCTGCTGAAGTTCGACAAGCCCGCGCCGGCCGAGCTGCTGGCCGAGGGCCAGCGCCTGTCGCAGGAGATCGATCTCGACCTCGCCTGGGAGTTCGCGCCCGAGACCGAGTTCGGCTTCGCCGACCTGGCGCGCGACTATTTCGACGCCAAGGCCGGCGTGGCCCAGCAGGCCGCGGCGCTGTTCCGCCTGTTCGAGGCGCCGCACTATTTCCGCCGCATGGGCAAGGGCCAGTTCAAGAAGGCGCCCGAGGAAACCGTCAAGGCCGCGCTGCTGGGGATCGAGCGCAAGCGCCAGCAGGCGCTGCAGATCGAGGCCTGGGCGGAGGAACTGGCGGCCGGCAGCTGCCCAGCGCCGATCAAGGAGCAGATCTACAAGATCCTGTTCAAGCCCGACAAGAACGGGCCGGAATACAAGGCCGTCGTCGAGGCGACGCGGCGCGCCCACAAGGCCCCGCTGGAGCTGCTGCAGTCGGCCGGCGCCATCACCAGCCCCTACCAGTTCCACTGGAAGCGCTTCCTGTTCGAGGAGTTCCCGAAGGGCACCGGCTTCCCGCCGCTGACCGCGCCGGCGATCAAGGACGAGCTGCCGCTCTCCAGCGCCCAGGCCTTCTCGATCGACGATTCGGCCACGACCGAGATCGACGACGCTCTGTCGGTCCAGGGCCTGGGCAGCGGCACGGTGACTTTCGGCGTGCACATCGCCGCGCCGGGCCTGGCGATCCAGCCCGACTCGGACGTCGACAAGGTCGCCCGCGCGCGCTTGTCCACCGTCTACATGCCCGGTTGGAAGCTGACCATGCTGCCGGACGAGGTGGTGCAGGCCTACACGCTGATCGAGGGCCGCGACTGCCCGGCCGTGTCGATCTACTTCACGATCGACGAAGCCACCTTGGAGATCAAGGCCAGCGAGACGAAGCTGGAGCGCGTCGCGATCAAGGCCAACCTGCGCCACGACAAGCTCGACGCGGTGATCACCGAGGCGACACTGACCGGCTCCGCTGAATCTGCCGGTTATGAATTTGCGCCCGAGCTGGCCTTCTGCTTCCGGCTCGCCACGGACCTGAAGGCCAAGCGCGAGGTCGTGCGCGGCAAGCCCGAGACCTTCAACCGCCCGGACTACAACTTCCGCCTGGACACCGGCGGCGCCCACGAGCCCGACGGCAGCGAGACGGTCAGCATCAGCACCCGCGTGCGCGGCGCGCCGCTGGACCTGATCGTGGCCGAGGCGATGATCCTGGCCAATTCGAGTTGGGGCGGCTGGTTGGCCGAGCTGAGCCTGCCGGGCATCTACCGCAGCCAGGCCAGCCTGGCGCCGGGCATCAAGGTGCGCATGGGCACCAAGGCGCTGCCGCACGCCGGCATGGGTGTGGCGCAGTACACCTGGGCCACCTCGCCGCTGCGCCGCTACGTGGACCTGGTAAACCAGTGGCAGATCATTGCCTGCGCGCGCCACGGCCGGACGGCCGCCCTGGTCGCACCCTTCAAGCCCAAGGACGCGCAGCTGTTCTCGATCATCTCGGGCTTCGACGCTGCCTACAGCGCCTACAACGGTTTCCAGAACGGGATCGAGCGCTTCTGGACCTTGCGTTACGTGCAGCAGAACGGCATCACCGAGCTGACCGCCACCGTGATGAAGGACGGCCTGGTACGCGCCGACGAACTGCCGCTGGTCTTCAAGGCGCTGGGCTGCGAGCCGCTGCCGCGCGGCACGCACGTGCGCGTGCGCATCACCGGCATCGACGAGATGACGCTGGACCTGCATGCGAACCTGATCGAGCGCCTGGACGAGGCAGCCGCCGTCGCCGGCGAAGCGGAGGAACCCGACGAGGAAGAGGAAGCTACAGCCGGCCCGCTGACGCTGGCGATCGACGTCAATGAGGCCGAGGGCGACACCGCCACCACCGGCGCCGAGGCCCAGGCCAGCTGATCACCACCATCGATGGCGGCACTCCGGCTCAGCGCGCTGCAACTCTCCCTGCTGATCTCGCTGGGTGTCCACGGCGCGCTGCTGACGCTGCGCATCGTGGATCCGGATGCCTTCAATCGCGTGTTCCAGGACACGCCGCTGGAGGTCGTGCTCGTCAACACCCGCTCCAACGAAGCGCCGGCCGAGGCCAAGGCGCTGGCCCAGGCCAACCTGGCCGGCGGCGGCAATGCCGACAGCGGCCGCGCCACCTCGCCGCTGCCGCCGGCCAAGCTGCTGGAGGTGGGCGAGGCGGCCGAGGAGCAGCACGCGCAGATCGCCGCACTCCAGCAGCAGCAACAGCAGCTGCTGGCGCAACTGCGGCGCGAGATGGCACTGCTGCCCTCGCCCGACCCACAACGCAACGCCAACACGCCGACCGCCCATGAGCTGGCCGAACGTCGCCGCGCGCTGGTGCAACTGCTTGCCGAGATCGAAAAGCGCGTCAACGACGAGAACGCCCGGCCGCGCAAGCGCTACCTGAGCCCGGCCACGCGTGAGGTCGTCTACGCCCAGTACTACGACGCGCTGCGCCACAAGATCGAGGAACGCGGCACGCGCGATTTCCCCGAGCACAATGGCCGCAAGCTGTACGGCGAGCTGACGATGAACATCCACGTCGACCAGCGCGGCCGTGTGATCGACACCGAAATCGTTTCCTCCTCCGGCAACCCGAACCTGGACCGCCGCGCCATCGCGATCGTCAGCGCCGCCTCGCCCTTCGGCGTCTTCACCGCCGCGATGCGGCAGGGTGCCGAGGTGTTGGTGATCACCTCGCGCTTCCGCTTCACCCGCGAGGACGGCGTGGAAACCCGACTCACCGCCAACCCTTCCCCATGAATTCCGCTGAGATCAGTCGTTATGCCGTCGCCGGCAATCCGGTGGCGCACAGCCAGTCGCCATTCATCCACGCGAGCTTCGCCCAGCAGACCGGCCAGGCCGTCAACTATGAACGGCTGCTGTGCCCGCTGGACGACTTCGCCACCACGATCCGCGCCTTTGCGGCCGGCGGCGCGCAGGGTTGCAACGTGACCGTGCCGTTCAAGTTCGAGGCCCACGCGCTGGCCGCCCGGCTGAGCCCGCGCGCGCGCCTGGCCGGTGCGGTCAACACGCTGCGCTTCGACGACACCGAGGGCTGGTTCGGCGACAACACCGACGGCGCCGGCCTGGTGCGCGACATCGAGCGCAATGCCGGCGTGCCGCTGGCCGGGCGGCGCGTGCTGCTGCTGGGCGCCGGCGGCGCCTCGGCCGGCGTGCTGGGCAGCCTGATCGCGGCGCACCCGGCCGGGGTGGTGATGGCGAACCGGACCTTGGACAAGGCGCAGGCACTGATCGACTCGCATGCGGCCTGGGCGCGAGAGCACGGCGTGGCGATCCGGGCTTCGACGCTCGCGGACTGCCCGAACGGTTTCGATGTGCTCATCAATGGCACCAGCACGAGCCTCGCCGGTTCGGGAGTGCCCGTTGATGCGGCCGTGCTGGCGCCTGGCGCGCTGGCGCTGGACATGATGTACGGCCCGGCCGCCGCCTCTTTCCTGGCCTGGGCCCGCGAACACGGCGCGGTGGCGCGCGACGGCCTGGGCATGCTGGTCGAGCAGGCGGCCGAGGCCTTTGAAGTCTGGCGCGGCGTGAAGCCCGAAACGGCCGGCGTGCTGGCGGCGCTGCGTGCGAAGGTCGAAGCCAAGTCCGCCTCGTCATCATGAAACCCGCGCTGCGATTGCTCGCGCTGATCCTGCTCAGCGTGCTGTGCCTGCAGGTCTTCTTCGCCGGCCGCATTGCCCTGATGGCCGTGCTGGCGCCCCAGTCGACGAGCTTCCAGCGTTCCGAGATCTGGCGGCTGGCGGCCGAGAAGCACCAGGTGCTGTGGAGCCAGGACTGGGTGGACGACGACGCGCTGTCCCCCTCGCTGAAGCGGGCCGTGATCGCCAGCGAGGACTCGACCTTCGTCGACCATGGCGGTGTCGACTGGGACGCGCTGGAGAAGGCCTGGGAGAAGAACCAGAAGGCCGAGGCACGCGCCGAGCAGCGCAATGCGGTGGCGTCGGCCAAGGCCAAACCGGTAGCCGCCAAGATCGTCGGCGGTTCCACGATCACGCAGCAGCTCGCCAAGAACCTCTTTCTCAGCGGCGAGCGCAACCTGCTGCGCAAGGGTCAGGAACTGGCGGTCACGCTGATGCTGGAGACTTTCCTGTCCAAGCAGCGGATCCTGGATATCTATCTGAACAACGTCGAATGGGGCGAAGGGGTGTTCGGCGCCCAGGCGGCGGCGCGGCACTACTTCCGGGTCGATGCGAAGAAGCTCTCGCCGGCGCAGGCGGCGCGGCTGGCGGTGATGCTGCCGGCGCCCAAGCGCTACGAGAAGCAGCCGGCCTCGTCCTTCCTGATCGGCCGCGCGGCGACCGTGGGCGCGCGGATGAATGCGGTGGAACTGCCATGAGTGAAGAGAACTCGGTCCAGCGAGAGATCGCCGCGGCCGCGGCGCGGCTGATCGTCGAGGAGGGCATGGAGTACGGCCCGGCCAAGCAACGTGCGCTGAAGGTGTTGGGTCTGCCCAAGCGCAGCGCCCTGCCAGGCAATGAGGAGCTGGAGGACGAGGTGCGCGACTACCTCGCCCTCTTCTGCGCCGACACCCAGCCGGCCGAGTTGCGCGCGCTGCGCGAGGTGGCCGCGCTCTGGATGACGCGGCTGGCCGAATTCCGGCCGCACCTGACCGGCGCCGTCTGGCGCGGCACGGCGACCCGGCTCTCGGCAATTCACTTGCAGCTGTTCTGCGACGACAGCAAGTCGGCCGAAATCGCCCTGATCGACAAGAACGTGGACTACGACGTTGGCGCCACCAACGGCCCGCGCGGCCAGCAGATCGACGTGCTGAGCCTGTCCACGCCCTGCCCGGCGCTGGGCGAGCCGGCGACCGTGCACCTGAGCATCCTGGATTTCGACGACCTGCGCGGCGCGCTGAAGCCCGACGCCCGCGGCCGCAGCGAACGCGGCGACCTCGCCGCACTCAACCGACTGATGGAACAAGAGCAAGCATGAGCAAGAACACCTCCCCGAATGCGACCCGCCGCAACCTGCTGATCGCCGCCGGCGTCGGCGCCGCGGCCGTCGGCGCCACCTTGGCCTGGCGGCACCAGAAGGCCGCCGCCCCGGTGTCGCCCGAGGCCCGGGCCTTCTGGACGGCACGTTTCGACAAGCTGCAAGGCGGCGAACTGCTGACGAGCAGCCTGCGCGGCAAACCGCTGGTTCTGAACTTCTGGGCCAGTTGGTGCGCACCCTGCGTCAAGGAACTGCCGGAGATCAACCAGTTCGCGCACGAGACCCCGGCCTGGCAGGTGCTGGCCCTGGCGGTCGACTCGAAGGAGGCGGTCGAGAAATTCCTGCAGAAGCTGCCGGTGGAGTTGCCGATCGCCCTGGCCGGACTGACCGGCACCGACCTCGCGCGCACGCTCGGCAACGCCCAGGGCGGCCTGCCCTTCTCGGTCGCCTTCGATGCCAACGGCGAGCTGATCTGGAAGAAACTCGGCTCCACCAGCCTGGGTGAACTGCGCGACCTGGCCAAGAAATACGGCTAATATCGCCCTCCCCCTACTTTTAGGGGATGCTCAAAAGGCGGGGAAGGTCAAGAGATAAATTTTCTGGCATTTGCATCGATCGGCCCCTAAAAAGCGTAAAGTCCAGCCTCTTCTGCTTTGCCGCTCCGCCCTTGATGCAAATTCTTGTCCTTCACGGACCCAACCTCAACCTCCTCGGTACCCGAGAGCCTGGGGTCTACGGCGCGACGACTTTGGCGCAGATCGATGCAGATCTCGCTGAAATAGCATCCAAAGCCGGGTTCACGTTGGAGAGCTTCCAGAGCAACCACGAAGGTGCTCTGGTCGACCGCATCCAGGCCAGTGCGCGCGAGGGCTGCCGCTTCATCATCATCAATCCGGCCGCCTACACGCACACAAGCGTCGCGATGCGCGACGCGCTGGCGGCCGTGGCCATCCCGTTCGTCGAAGTCCACCTGTCCAATATCCACAAGCGCGAGCCCTTCCGCCATCACAGCTATTTCTCGGCGCTGGCCGAGGGCGTGATCTGCGGGCTCGGTGCCCAGGGCTACTCGCTGGCCCTGAGCTTCGCCCTGAAGAAGTTGCAGGAGCCGGCCTGATCCAGGCCGGACCTGCCCGATCGATCGCCACAAGACGGTCGACACATTACAAAACCGAAATCGCTGGAGAACCCTCATGGATCTGCGCAAGCTCAAGACCCTGATCGACCTCGTCTCTGAGTCGAACATCTCTGAACTTGAAATCACCGAAGCGGACGGCAAGGTCCGCATCGTCAAGTCCGACGGCAGCGCTGCCGGCGTGCCGGCCGGCATGCAGATGATGGCCGTGCCCGCGCCGGTGGCCGCCGCGCCCGTGGCGGCAGCGGCGCCGGTGGCCGCGGCAGCACCGGTGGCCGCCGCCCCGGCGCCCGTCGTCCAGACCGGCCACATCGTCACCTCGCCGATGGTCGGCACCTTCTATCGCGCGTCCAGCCCGAACGCCAAGCCTTTCGCCGACGTCGGCGGCCAGATCAAGGAAGGCGAGCCGATCTGCATCATCGAGGCGATGAAGATCATGAACGAGATCGATTCGGACAAGACTGGCACGATCACCAAGATCCTGTGCGAGAACGGTCAGCCGGTCGAGTTCGGCCAGCCGCTGTTCGTCGTCGAATAAGGCCTCGGCGATGTTCAAGAAGATTCTCATTGCCAACCGGGGCGAGATCGCCTTGCGCATCCAGCGCGCCTGCCGCGAACTGGGTGTCAAGTCGGTGGTCGTCTACTCGGAAGCCGACCGCGACGCCAAGTACGTGCGCTTGGCCGACGAGGCCGTCTGCATCGGCCCGGCACCGTCCAGCAAGAGCTACCTCTCGATGCCGGCGATCATCGCCACCGCGGAGGTGACCGACGCCGAGGCGATTCACCCCGGCTACGGCTTCCTGAGCGAGAACGCCGACTTCGCCGAGCGCGTCGAGCGCAGCGGCTTCACCTTCATCGGCCCGACCTCCGAGAACATCCGGATGATGGGCGACAAGGTCTCGGCCAAGCAGGCCATGATCAAGGCCGGCGTGCCCTGCGTGCCCGGCTCCGAAGGCGCGCTGCCGGACGATCCGAAGGAGATCATCAAGATCGCCCGCCAGGTTGGCTACCCGGTCATCATCAAGGCGGCCGGCGGTGGCGGCGGACGCGGCATGCGCGTCGTTCACACCGAGGCGGCCCTGGTGAACGCCGTGCAGATGACCCGCACCGAAGCGGGCGCGGCCTTCGGCAACCCCGAGGTCTACATGGAGAAGTTCCTGGAGAACCCGCGCCACGTGGAGATCCAGGTGCTGGCCGACGGCTTCAAGAATGCCGTCTGGCTCGGCGAGCGCGACTGCTCGATGCAGCGCCGCCACCAGAAGATCATCGAGGAAGCGCCGGCACCAGGCATTCCGCGCCGCGTGATCGAGAAGGTCGGCGACCGCTGCGCTGCCGCCTGCAAGAAGATGGGCTACCGCGGCGCAGGCACCTTCGAGTTCCTGTACGAGAACGGCGAGTTCTACTTCATCGAGATGAACACGCGCGTGCAGGTGGAGCATCCGGTCACCGAGATGGTCACCGGCATCGACATCGTGCAGATGCAGATCCGCATCGCCGCCGGCGAGAAGCTGCCCTTCACCCAGCGCAACATCGAGATGCGCGGCCATGCGATCGAGTGCCGGATCAACGCCGAGGACCCGGTCAAGTTCGTGCCCTCGCCCGGCCGCATCACGACCTGGCACGCCCCCGGCGGTCCCGGCGTGCGCGTGGACTCGCATGCGTACACGAACTACTTCGTGCCGCCACACTACGACTCGATGATCGGCAAGATCATCTGCCACGGCGACACCCGCGAGCAGGCCCTGGCCCGCATGCGCATCGCTCTGAGCGAGACGGTGGTCGAAGGCATCCAGACCAACATCCCGCTGCACCGCGAGCTGATGGTGGACGCGAAGTTCGTCGAGGGCGGCACGTCCATCCACTACCTCGAAGGCTGGATGGCCCAGCACAAGCACTGATCGAGCAAGCATGGCCTACCTGCATGAACTGCTGCTGATCTGCAGCGAGGACGACGTCGAGATCGTCAGCGACGCGCTGATGGAGGTGGAGGCGCTGGCCGTGTCCGTCGAGGATGCGGACGCCGACACCGATGCCGAGAAGGCCTTGTTCGGCGAGCCCGGCATGCCGGCGCCGAAGTCGGGCTGGCAGCGCTCGGTCGTTCGAGCACTGTTCCCCACCGAGGCCGAGGCGACCGAGACGGCGACGCTGATCCTCGCGCAGGACTGGGCCGCAGACGTTCACGTGCAGGCGATCCAGGCGGTCGAGGAACAGGACTGGGTGCGGCTCACGCAATCCCAGTTCAAGCCGGTGGAGATCACGCCGGAATTCTGGATCGTGCCGTCCTGGCACGAGGCGCCGGCACAAGCCAAGCAGGTGATGCAGCTCGACCCGGGCCTGGCCTTCGGCACCGGCACGCATCCGACGACACGGATGTGCCTGCGCTGGATCGCGCGCAACGCTGAAGCTTGGCCGCGCGTGCTCGACTACGGCTGCGGCTCCGGCATCCTCGCGATCGGCGCGGCCCTGTTTGGCGCGACGAACATCGACGCAGTGGACATCGACCCGGCGGCCGTCACGGCGACGCTGGCGAACGCCGAGGCGAACAAGGTCAGCGTGCATGCCGCGCTACCCGACGCCGCGAACGGCGAGTACCCGCTGGTGCTCGCGAACATCCTCGCCACGCCCTTGCGGCTGCTCGCGCCGCTGCTCTGCTCACACCTGACCCCGGGCGGCCACCTGGTGCTGGCCGGCATCCTCGAGCGGCAGGCCGATGAGCTGAAAGAGGCCTACGCCCCCTGGGTGCAGCTCGAGGTCAGCGACAGCGAGGATGGCTGGATCCTGATGACGGCGCGCCGCTAGGCGCCGAGGACCGACATCGGCGTGGCATCATCCGCCACCATGAGTCTTGCCACCCGTTGCACCGCCTGCGGCACCATCTTCCGGGTGGTCCAGGATCAGTTGCGCGTGTCCGAGGGCTGGGTCCGCTGCGGCCGCTGCGCCGAGGTCTTCGACGCACGCGAGCAGCTGTTCGACATCGATCGCGAAGCACCGCCTCCCTGGCCCGCGGCTGCCCCCGGCGCCGTCGCCGTGCAGGTGCCGCCGCCTCCGCCGCCCCCTGAACCCCGACCGGTCTGGACCTCGGCACCGACGCCGGTTTCCGCGTCGGTGAACACCCACGCGCGAGCCCCCGAGCCCGCGCCCATCCTGCCTCCGAACCTGCAGGCTCGCACGATGCGCGAGCCGGAACACACCTGGCCCGCGCCCGAGCCCACGGTGACGCCGACCTCGCCCATGCCCGAGGAGGAGCCGCCGATCGAAGCCGTCGCCGACGCCGCCGTCGATTCGTATCCCGAGCCGCAGTGGGTCGAAGAAGATGCGCCGCCGCCGGAGGCGGAAGCCTTTGCACCCAATCCGCCCCCGCCCCCACCTCCGGCGCCGATCGAGGACTTCGGCACCGACGCAATCCTCGCCCCCGGTCTGGCCGAAGCGGCTGCCGCCACCTCCTCGCCGGCAGAGGCCGCGACCGCAGCAGCAGCGCCGCCGCCGATGCCCGAGTTCATGCGCCGCGCGCAGCAGGCTGAACGGTGGCGTCGGCCGCAGGTGCGCATCGCGCTGGGCGCGGCTGCGGCCTTGCTCGTCGCAGGACTGGGCCTGCAGTTCGCCCTGCAGTTCCACGATGCCATCGTCGCGGTTCAGCCGGCCACGCGGCCCGCAATGCAGGCGCTGTGCGAGCTCGGCGGCTGCGAACTGAAGCCGTGGCGGCGCATCGATGTCGTCGGCGTCGAGGCCAGTGCGCTGAACACGGCCGGGCCGAACAACCAGTACCAGCTGAGCCTGAGCCTGCGCAACAAGTCGGGCCTCGAGGTGGCCACGCCCTGGGTCGAGCTGAGCCTGACGGATGCCAGCGGCAGCACTGTCGCGCGGCGCACGCTGGCGCCATCGGACTTCAAGGGCGGCAAGGCCTCGCTGACACCCGGCGCCGAGATGCCGCTGCAGGTGCTGCTGTCGACCGGCGAGCAGAGAGTCAGCGGCTACAGCGTCGAAATCTTCCATCCCTGAACGCCCATAAAAAAGCCCCGCCGAGGCGGGGCTTTGATGGTCGCGAGACCTTGCGCGTTACTTAGGGCTTGTTGCCCGTCGGGAACGGCCATGCGGCTTGCGGGCTCAGTGCCGTCTTGGCAGCCGGGGCAGCAGCGGCAGGCTTCGCAGCAGGGGCAGGGGCAGCGGCAGCCTTCGGCGCAGCGGCCTTCTTGGCAGCAGCCTTCTTCGCCGGAGCAGCGGCCTTCTTGGCAGCGGCCTTGGGCGCAGCAGCCTTCTTGGCCGGAGCAGCCTTCTTCGCCGGGGCAGCGGCCTTCTTGGCCGGGGCTGCCTTCTTCGCCGGAGCGGCGGCCTTCTTGGCCGGAGCTGCCTTCTTGGCGGGCGCGGCCTTCTTGGCCGGTGCTGCCTTCTTCGCCGGAGCGGCCTTCTTCGCGGGCGCCGCCTTCTTGGCCGGAGCTGCCTTCTTCGCCGGAGCCGCCGCCTTCTTGGCCGGTGCTGCCTTCTTCGCCGGAGCGGCCTTCTTAGCGGGCGCTGCCTTCTTCGCCGGAGCGGCCTTCTTTGCCGGAGCGGCCTTCTTCGCGGGAGCCGCAGCCTTCTTCGCCGGGGCGGCCTTCTTGGCCGGAGCGGCCTTCTTTGCAGTTGCCATTTCAGTTCTCCTTGATCAAGTGGAAAAGGCACCGCACGCAGCCGATCGATCTGCCATCGTGCGGTTATCCATCACTCGGAAGTCACCCAGGAGGAGTGCTCCGATGCGATGAATGGGGTGCGAACAGGCATGCCGTTTTTCTATGGATGCAACGGTCAACCGGTTCGTCAATCTTCTTGATCTCTTTTAAAAGAGGACCGAACGGTGAAAGGCTTCTGCGCCGCTCACTTCAATTCAGTCCCAGCTCAATGCGCCACCGGTCTGGTACTCGATGACGCGGGTTTCGAAGAAGTTGCGTTCCTTCTTCAGGTCAATCATTTCGCTCATCCAGGGGAACGGGTTCTCCTCATTGGGGAACAGTTCCTCCAGGCCGATCTGCACCGCACGACGGTTGGCGATGTAGCGCAGGTAGCCCTTGAACATCGAGGCGTTCAGGCCCAGCACGCCGCGCGGCATCGTGTCCTCGGCGTAGCGGTACTCGAGTTCCACGGCCTTCAGGAACAGGGCCTTGATCTCGGCCTTGAACTCGGCCGTCCAGAGCTGCGGGTTCTCGAGCTTGATCTGGTTGATCAGGTCGATGCCGAAGTTGCAGTGCATGGACTCGTCGCGCAGGATGTACTGGTACTGCTCGGCCGCGCCGGTCATCTTGTTCTGGCGGCCCATCGCCAGGATCTGCGTGAAGCCGACGTAGAAGAACAGGCCTTCCATCAGGCAGGCAAAGACGATCAGGCTCTTCAGCAGGGTCTGGTCGTTGGCCGTGGTGCCGGTGACGAAGCTCGGGTCCATGATCGCCTCGATGAAGGGGATCAGGAACTCGTCCTTGTCACGGATCGACTTGACCTCGTGGTACGCGTTGAAGATCTCGCTCTCGTCGAGGCCCAGCGACTCCACGATGTACTGGTACGCGTGCGTGTGGATCGCTTCCTCGAAGGCCTGGCGCAGCAGGAACTGGCGAGCCTCCGGTGCCGTAATGTGGCGGTACGTGCCCAGCACGATGTTGTTCGCGGCGAGCGAATCGGCGGTGACGAAGAAGCCGAGGTTGCGCTTGATGATGCGGCGCTCGTCTTCGGTCAGGCCGTTGGGATCCTTCCAGAGCGCGATGTCGCGGCTCATGTTCACTTCCTGCGGCATCCAGTGGTTGGCGCAGGTGGCGAGGTACTTCTCCCAGGCCCACTTGTACTTGAACGGAACCAATTGGTTCACGTCGGTCTGGCCGTTGATGATGCGCTTGTCGGCGGCCTTGACTCGTGCGTTTTGCTGCTTGGAATCGGCAGCGTGAGCGGAGGCGGCGGCAGAAAGCGGAGTCGGTTGGCTGGCGGTCGCTGCGTGCGTGGCGAGCGACGGGGAGGTGTTGACGAGCGGAGCTTGCTTGTGCGTGACGGCTGCTGCGCTCGAGGACGGTTTCGTTTCTTCTTCCCAGACCAACATGGTGGACTTCCTATGCGTCGAATTATCAGAGTGTTGTGTTCAAACACCAAGGACTTCTTGACATCGACGCGTGTTGCGCGTTGCCCGATCACATCGGGAAGAAGGCCTCGGTGAGCAGTCGCCGATGCATGAGCTCGCTTCCGTCGGAAACCCATGCATCGGCGTTTGTGCCGATGAACACTGGGATCTCTCGCTTCACGGCGTTTGATCCCAGCGTCTTGTGCGCCGGCTTTTTACTGGCAGGCCTCGCAGCCCGGGTCGTCGATGGCGCAGAACTTCATGTCGGTCGCAGGCAACGATTCATCGACCACAGGGGCCGCTGCGACCGGTGCCGAAGCCATCGAAGCACCACCGCTGGACGCCACCGCGTTGAGCTGGCCCGACTTCGTGACCGTGCTCTTCTCCACGCTCGACGCGCTGGTCGTGCGCAGGTAGTAGGTCGTCTTCAGACCGCGCAGCCAGGCGAGCTTGTAGGTCTCGTCGAGCTTCTTGCCCGAAGCGCCCGCCATGTAAATGTTCAGTGACTGAGCCTGGTCGATCCACTTCTGGCGGCGCGCGGCGGCTTCGATCAGCCACTGCGGATCCACTTCGAAGGCGGTCGCGTACAGCGTCTTCAGCTCTTCGGGCACGCGGTCGATGCGGCGCAGCGAGCCGTCGAAGTGCTTGAGGTCCATGACCATCACGTCGTCCCACAGGCCCAGCTTCTTCAGGTCGCGGACCAGCGATTCGTTAATGACTGTGAACTCGCCCGACAGGTTGGACTTGACCGAGAGGTTGCCGAAGCAGGGCTCGATCGAAGCGTCCACGCCGATGATGTTGGAGATCGTTGCGGTCGGGGCGATGGCCACGCAGTTGCTGTTGCGCATGCCGTGCTGGGCGATGCGGGCACGCAGGGCGTCCCAGTCCAGCGAGGTGCTGCGGTCCACGTCCACATAGCCGCCGCGCTCCTGGGCCAGCAGGTCCAGCGAATCGATCGGCAGGATGCCACGGTCCCACAGCGAGCCGCGGTACGAGGAGTAGCGGCCACGTTCAGCGGCCAGCTCGGTCGAGGCCTGGTAGGCGTAGTAGCAGACGGCTTCCATCGAACGGTCGGCGAATTCGACGGCGGCATCCGACGCGTAGGGCGTACGCAGCGCGTACAGCGCGTCCTGGAAGCCCATCACGCCCAGGCCCACCGGACGGTGGCGCAGGTTCGAGTCGCGCGCCTTCTTGACGGCGTAGTAGTTGATGTCGATCACGTTGTCGAGCATGCGCATCGCGGTGGCGACCGTCTTGCGCAGCTTCTCGTGATCGATGCCGCCGTCCTTCAAGTGCTGCACCAGGTTGACCGAGCCGAGGTTGCAGACCGCGATCTCGTTGTCGTTGGTGTTCAGCGTGATCTCGGTGCAGAGGTTCGAGGAGTGCACGACGCCGACGTGCTGCTGCGGCGAGCGCACATTGCAGGCGTCCTTGAACGTGATCCAGGGGTGGCCGGTCTCGAACAGCATCGAGAGCATCTTGCGCCACAGGTCCTTGGCCGGCATGCGCTTGAACAGCTTGATCTCGCCGCGGTCGGCCTTCGCCTCGTACTCGACGTAGGCCTTCTCGAAGGCGGCGCCGAACAGGTCGTGCAGGTCCGGGCAGGTCGAGGGGCTGAACAGGGTCCAGTCGCCACCGTCCATCACGCGGCGCATGAACAGGTCGGGGATCCAGTTGGCGGTGTTCATGTCGTGCGTGCGGCGGCGGTCGTCGCCGGTGTTCTTGCGCAGTTCCAGGAACTCCTCGATGTCGAGGTGCCAGCTTTCCAGATAGGCGCAGACGGCGCCCTTGCGCTTGCCGCCCTGGTTCACCGCCACGGCCGTGTCGTTGACGACCTTCAGGAACGGAACGACGCCCTGCGACTTGCCGTTCGTGCCCTTGATGTGCGAGCCCAGCGCGCGCACCGGGGTCCAGTCGTTGCCCAGGCCGCCGGCGAACTTGCTCAGCAGCGCGTTTTCCTTCAGGGCCTCGTAGATGCCGTCGAGGTCATCCGACACGGTGGTCAGGTAGCAGGACGAGAGCTGCGAGCGGCGCGTGCCGCTGTTGAACAGCGTCGGCGTGCTGGACATGAAGTCGAAGGTGGACAGCACTTCGTAGAACTCGATCGCGCGGGCTTCGCGGTCGATCTCGTTCAGCGCCAGGCCCATGGCCACGCGCATGAAGAAGGCCTGCGGCATCTCGATGCGGACGTCGTCCGCGTGCAGGAAGTAGCGGTCGTACAGGGTCTGCAGGCCGAGGTAGTCGAACTGCAGGTCGCGATCGGCCTTCAGCGCGGCGCCCAGCTTGGCCAGGTCGTACTGCTGCAGCTTCTCGTCGAGCAGCTCGGCCTTGACGCCCTTCTTGATGTAGCCCGGGAAGTACTCGGCGTACTTGGCGTGCATCTCGGCCTGGGTCACCTCACCGCCGATGATCTCGCGGCGGATCGTGTGCAGCAGCAGGCGTGCGGTGGCGCGGCTGTAGCCGGGGTCCTTCTCGATCAGCGTGCGGGCGGCCAGGATCGAGGCCTTGTAGACCTCGTCGATCGCGACGCCGTCGTACAGGTTGCGCTGGGTCTCGGCCAGGATCGGCTCGGGCTTCACGTCGGCGCCGAGGTTCTCGCAGGCGGAGACGATCAGGCCGCGCAGGTGGGCGATGTCCAGCGGCACGCGCTGGCCCTTGTCGATCACCGTCAGGCCGGTGGGCTCGACGGCTGCATCCGCCTCACGCTGGTGGCCACGCTCCTGCGCACGGCGCTCGCGGTACAGCACATAGGCGCGCGCCACTTCATGATGGCCACCGCGCATCAGGCCCAGCTCGACCTGGTCCTGGATGTCTTCGATGTGGAAGGTGCCGCCGGCCGGGCGCGAGCGCAGCAGCGCGCGCACGACGTTCTCGGTCAGCTGGTCCACCGTCTCGCGCACGCTGGCCGAGGCCGCGCCGCTGGTGCCGTGCACGGCCAGGAAGGCCTTCATCAGCGCAACCGCGATCTTGCTGGGCTCGAAGGACACGACCGCGCCGTTGCGGCGGATGATCTGGTAGGCCTGATACGCCGACTGGGGCAGATGCCCCTCGGCGGCCGGCATGGCGCGCACCGCGCCTTCGGGTCCTGTGCTGGCGACAGCAGTTGCGTGTTGCATCGATATTCCTCTTCTGGTCTCTATATGAACGCGAAAAAAGCGCGGCCGGAGGCGCGCGCTCAACGCGCCTGGGCTTCGCTATCTCGTGGGTTTGATCCGGCACGCGGGATCGGCTGCTAGCACTTGCAGCCGGCAGGCGTCACGGCGGCCCGATGCATCCTTCTCGAAGAGCCGGCAAGCGGCCTGAGCGGCGATCGGGCAATGGTGACGCATCGCGTTTTTGCCTAGGCTGAAGGATAGCATGAGGACACTATATATGTGGGCTCAGCCCCCTTCAAGCACTAGCGATAGTGCCTTTCATCGAAAGGGGGAAGGGCCCGCCCGATAGCAATCGGCATGCCCGCAAGGTCGTTGCGAGGCGCTCCAGGGGCCGCGTCTTGCGTCTTTTCCCGATGCCTTCTGCAAGCTCTTTCGCGAACCCGCATGGCGCCTGCGCTGGCGGCCCGAATCGGCCCGCAAACCCGCGCCGATTGGTGCTCCCGCGCAGCGCGGGTCAGGTCTTGATTGGCGCCCGCCGGCGGGTCGAAGTCGATACGGCCGGTTTCATCAATCGGGCAAGTCCTAATAGGGTCTCATGCCACACATCGACGGCATGGTTCACCCCTCGCCCACACCGATGTTCAGCCGTGCCATCCGGTAGCGCATCTGCCGCAGCGAAAGGCCGAGGCTGGCGCCCGCCGCCGTGCGATTGAAGCGGTGGGCCTCCAGCGCGCGCAGCAGGATGCTGCGCTCGACCTCGTCGAGATAGACCGCCAGGTCGCGCGGCAGTTCGGCCGGTGCGGCGTCGGCGGCGGAGCCGCTCGGCGCGGGCTCCAGCGCATCGAGCGCGCCGAGCTGCGAGTCGTCCAGCAGCGACTCGGGCAGGCCGAGGTCGCCATCGTCGATCAGCTCTCCGCCGGACAGGGCCAGCGCCCGGTGCAGCAGGTTCTCCAGTTCGCGGACATTGCCGGGGAAGGCATAACGCGCCAGCTGCGACAGCGCGGCCGGCGTCAGCCGCGGCACCGGCGAGACACCGGCATCGCCGGCGATGCGCGTCAGCACGCGCTCGGCGATCAGGGGCACGTCCTCGATGCGCTCGCGCAGCGGCGGCACGCGGATCTGGATCACGTTGAGCCGGTAGAACAGATCCTGGCGGAAGCGACCGGCGGCCACCTCCGCGCCCAGGTCCTTGTGCGTGGCGCTGACGATGCGGACGTTCACCGTCGCCTCGGTCACCGCACCGACCGGCCGCACCGCCCGCTCCTGGATCGCACGCAGCAGCTTGCTCTGCATGGCCAGCGGCAGGTCGCCGATCTCGTCGAGGAACAGGGTGCCGCCGTCGGCCGCCTGGAAGAAGCCCTCGCGGTCCTCGGCCGCGCCGGTGAACGCGCCCTTGCGGTAGCCGAAGAACTCGGCCTCCAGCAACTGCTCCGGGATCGCCCCGCAGTTGACCGCCACGAAGCGATGCCGCAGCCGCACGCTGCAGTCGTGGATGGCCCGCGCGACCAGTTCCTTGCCGGTGCCGGACTCGCCCTGCAGCAGCACCGGCGCCATGCTGCGCGCCACCTTCTCGATCAGCGCACGTACCTGCTGCATCGCCTGCGACTGGCCAGCCAGCCGTTCCAGCGCGGCCGGCGGCGCGGCCTTCGGTGCCGTGCTGGGCTTGGGCGGTGCTGCTGTCGCGGCCGGTGGGGCCGCCGATGCGCGGCCCAGCGCGGTGGCGACGACGAGGCGGAACTGGCGCAGGTCCACCGGCTTGGTCAGGTAGTCGTAGGCACCGGCCTTCAGCGCCTCGACCGCCCCCTCGGCCGAGCCGAAGGCGGTGATCACCAGCGCCTTCTCGGGCCGGCCCTGGCCGTCCAGCCAGTTCAGGATGTCCAGGCCCGAGCCGTCGGGCAGGCGCATGTCGGTGATGACGGCGCTGTAACGCCGCCGCGCCAGATGCTCCAGCGCCTCGCCGACGCTGCCCGCCGTCTCCAGCTCGTAGCCTTCGCGCAGCAGGGTCAGTTCGTAGAGCGTGCGCAGGTCGGGCTCGTCGTCGACGACGAGCAGGCTCAAGCCGGGGGCCGTGCTACTCATGATTGGGGCTCGGTCGAAGGAGAAGCGGTGGCGGAATGGAGGCGCAGCCTCACGACGAATTCGTTGCCCGCCGGCGTGTCGGCCTGCGCGGCGCGATATCGGTACTCCAGGCCGGCGCCGTGGCGCTCGCAGAGCTCCCGGCAAATGTACAGGCCCAGGCCCGAGCCCCGACTGCGGGTCGAGAAGAAGGGCTCGAACAGGTGCCGCTCCACCTCCGGCGGAATGGCCGCACCAGCGTTGAACACCGACAACAGCGCACGCTCCGCGGGCGCCCGCGGGTCGGCCGACAGCGCCACCTGCACGCAGCCCGGTGCGCGCTCCGCATGGCGCAGGGCGTTGTCGAGCAGATTGACCAGCACGCGGCGCAGGTGCTCGGTCTCGAAGCGGACGACCAGCGGCTGCAGGGGCACGCTGCAGGTCAGCGGATCGTCCGGCCCCGGCGGCAGACCGTTGGTGCGCGCCCAGTCCAGGCAGGCCTGGGCGACCAGCTCGCCCGCGTCCACCGGCTGCGATTCGGCCATGCCGTGGCCGGGCGCCAGCTCCATCACGTCGTCGACGATGCGCTTGAGCCGCTCGACGTTGCTGGCCACCATGCGCATCAGCTGCTGGGCGCGCGGGTCGGTGCTGTCTTCGGCCAGCAGCGCATTGGCCTGGGCGATGGCCGCAAGCGGGTTGCGGATCTCGTGCGCGATGCCCACCGACACGCGCCCCATCGCCGCCAGGCGCTCCTGCTGGCTGCGCTGCTGCACCTGGCGCTTGTCCTCGACGAACAGCACGCAGACGTCCTCGCTGGTCTTGGACGCACGCCGCTGCGTGAAGCGCATGCGCAGGCGCAGCGCGCGCGGCTGTCCGTTGGCCAGCCGCAGCGTGACGTCGCGCCCGGCTTCCGGCCACGCACCCGCCGCAAAGGCCTGCTCCACCGCCGCCACCAGCGGCTCCCAGGCGGCCACACCGCGCAGCTGGAAGGGCGCCGCGCGCACCGGCCGCTGCGGCGCCTCGGCCAGCAGGATGCGCGCGGCCGGATTGGCGGCGCGCACGCGGCCGCGACGGTCAACGACCATCACGCCCTCCTGCATCTCGTCGATCACGAGGCGATTCAGCTGCGCCTGCTGGCGTGCGTATTCCAGGCTGCCGCGCGCGGCCTGCTGCTCGCGGCGCAGCCGGTTGGCCATCTCGTTGGCCAGCAGGCTGATGGCGAAGAAGCCGGCGCCGACCAAGCCCGCCTCGGTCATCCGCAGGCCCACGTCCGCGCCGCTCAGCAAGGTCCAGCCGGCCACGCCGAGCATCAGCAAGGTCGCCATCGCGGCGGTGGCCAGCGCGACGAGCCGCGGCGTCAGCACGCCGGCCATCAGCACCGGCAGCACGAACAGCGCGCCGTAGTTGATGCTGGCGCCCTGCCCCAGCGCATGCAGCACGCCGAACACGGCCAGGTCCAGGCCCATGCTGGCCCACCATTGCGGACTGGAGACGCGCGACAGCGTCTGCACCGTCGCGCCCTGCTGCAGCGGCCGGAATAGCCGCAGGCTCAGCGCCTGCGCGGCATAGCCGAGCACCAGCGCGATGGTCCAGCGCGGCGCGGACGCGCCGAACAGGCCCGCGCCCAGCAAGGCCAGCACCAGCGCGACGCCCAGCGCCGCACGTGCCAGCAGGAAGGCGCGGAACAGGCGCACGAAGGCGCTGTTCTCGCCGCTGCGCTCGGCGCGCCGGCGTTCCTGCTGGAAGAAGAGTTGCGTATCGGGGCCGCTGGAATCGCCTGACGACGAGGACGACCGCGGCTGCGTCGTCGGTGCGTCGATGGCCTCCAGGTCCTCGTCCAGGCCCGAGTCCGTGCCCGGTCCGAACCAGGACGGGGCGGCGTCGGTCATGCCTGCGGCCCGCTCGCCGCTTCGTATGCGGTGCGATGCGCGGCGCCGCAGAACATGCCGCCGCGGCCGGGCAGTGCCTCGTCCTGCGGCAGATGCAGGCCGCACTGCGCGCAGCGGACGATGGCCTTCGGCGGCGCGGGTGGAGGCGGCGTCGGCGGCGTGCTGCGGCGCTCCTCCGGCTCCGCGGTGCGCTGCTTGGCCCCCAGCATGAAGGCCACGACGGCGATCACGATCACGATCAACAGGAACTTCATCAAGACGCGAATCAGGAAGGGATGGGACGTTGCAAGATCACTTCGAGTACGAAGCGCGAACCGGCGTAGGACAAGAGCAGCAGCACCGCGCCGAAGTAGAGCCAGCGCGTGGCCCGCCGGCCACGCCAGCCGAAGGCCCGGCGGCCGGCCAGCAGGCCGCTGAGCACGAACCAGCCGAGCACCGCCAGCAGGTTCTTGTGGTCCCAGCGCCAGTGCGGCGTGAACCACCAGCCCAGCACGATCGCCAGCGACAGCACGACCACGCCGGCGGCGACGAACTGGAAGGTCAGCCGCTCCAGCCGCAGCAGCGGCAGCCCCGGCATCGCGCTCACGCTCGAGGGCTTGTTGCGCATCTGCCGCTCGGCCCGGTTCAGCAGCACCGCATGCAGCACCGCCACGCCGAACAGCCCGTAGGACGCCAGGCCCAGCACCCAGTGCAGCGGCGCCCAGGGCGACACCGCCAGCGGCCGGCTCTCACCCGGGAAGATCATCGCCAGCAGCACGGCCAGCAGGCCCAGCACGGCCAGCACGCGCCGCGCGCTGGCCAGCGGCAGCAGCCGGCTCTCGACCAGGTAGACCGCCAGCACCAGCCACATCGTGGCCGACAGCGCCGGCGCGAAACCGAAGCGCGCGCCCGGCTCCGGCAGGCCGATGCCGGCGATGTCCACCGTCAGCGCCACCGCCTGCGCAAGCCAGGCCGCCAGCAGCACGAGCTGCAGCCGCGGCTGCGCCGTTTCGGGCGCCTTGTCCGCCGCCTTGCCGACCAATACAGCGACCGCCAGATAGGCCAGCGCGGCCACCGCGCTGGCGGCGATCAGGACTCGCCCGGCGGTCTCCGAAGATGCGGCAGATAAAATCATGGTCCACAGTGTACTTTTGCGCACCCGACTCCAAGGGCGGCGCGACCCCGATGGCCTCCACTCTGACCGATCGCCTGAGCCAGCTCGTCAAGACGATGCGCGGCCAGGCCCGCATCACCGAATCGAACGTCCAGGACATGCTGCGCGAGGTGCGCATGGCCCTGCTGGAAGCGGACGTCGCGCTGCCGGTCGTGCGCGACTTCATCGCCCGCGTGAAGGAAAAGGCGCTGGGCCAGGAGGTCGTCGGCTCGCTGAACCCGGGCCAGGTGCTGGTCTCCGTCGTCCACAAGGAACTCGCTGCGACGATGGGCGAAGGCGTCAGCGACATCAACCTCGCCGCCCAGCCGCCCGCCGTGATCCTGATGGCCGGCCTGCAGGGCGCCGGCAAGACGACGACCACCGCCAAGCTCGCCAAGCACCTGATCGAGAAGCGCAAGAAGAAGGTGCTCACCGTCAGCGCCGACGTCTACCGCCCCGCCGCCATCGAGCAGCTGAAGACGGTCACCCAGCAGGCCGGCGCCGAATGGTTCGCCTCCACGCCGGACCAGAAGCCGCACGACATCGCGCTCGCCGCGATCGACTACGCTCGCAGGCACTACTTCGACGTGCTGCTGGTCGACACCGCCGGCCGCCTGGCGATCGACGAAGCGCTGATGGCCGAGATCCGCGACCTGCATGCGACCTTGAAGCCGGTCGAGACGCTGTTCGTCGTCGACGCGATGCAGGGCCAGGACGCGGTCAACACCGCCAAGGCCTTCAAGGACGCGCTGCCGCTGACCGGCGTCGTGCTGACCAAGCTCGACGGCGACTCGCGCGGCGGCGCGGCGCTGTCGGTACGCCAGATCACCGGTGCACCGATCAAGTTCGCCGGCGTGTCGGAGAAGATCGACGGCCTCGAGGTCTTCGACGCCGAACGCCATGCCGGCCGCGTGCTGGGCATGGGCGACATCGTCGCGCTGGTCGAGGAAGTGACCAAGGGCGTGGACATCGCCGCCGCGCAGAAGCTGGCCGACAAGATCAAGTCCGGCAACACCTTCGACCTGAACGACTTCCTCGCCCAGATCTCTCAGATGAAGAAGATGGGCGGCCTCTCCGGCCTGATGGACAAGCTGCCCGCGCAGATGACCGCCAAGGCCGGTGCCGCCGACATGGACAAGGCCGAGCGCGACATGAAGCGCATGGAAGGCATCCTCAGCGCGATGACCGCCAAGGAGCGCGCCAACCCCAAGCTGCTGCTGGACGGCAAGACCAAGGCCAGCCGCAAGAAGCGCATCGCCTCCGGTGCCGGCGTGCAGGTGCAGGACGTCAACCGCGTGCTGAATCAGTACGACCAGATGGCCGGCATGATGAAGAAGATGTCCGGCGGCGGGATGATGAAGATGATGAAGAAGCTGGGCGGGATGAAGGGCGGCATGGGCGGGATGGGAGGCATGCTCCCGCCCGGCATGAAGTAAGTTTTATTCCAGCAGCGCCTGCGCGAATTCGCGGGCGCTGAAGGTCTGCAGATCCTCCAGCTTCTCGCCCACGCCGATGAAGTAGACCGGCACCGCGCGCTCCCGCGCGATCGCCGCCAGCACACCGCCCTTGGCCGTGCCGTCGAGCTTGGTGACGATCAGGCCTGTGAGGCCCAGCGCATCGTCGAAGGCCTTGACCTGGGACAGAGCGTTCTGTCCGGTGTTGCCGTCCACGACCAGCAGCACCTCGTGCGGCGCGCCTTCCTGCGCCTTGCCGATCACGCGCTTGATCTTCTTCAGCTCTTCCATCAGGTGGATCTGCGTGGGCAGGCGGCCAGCCGTGTCGGCGATCACCACATCCTTACCGCGCGCGCGGCCCGCGGCCACGGCATCGAAGGTCACCGCCGACGGATCGCCCCCCTCCTGGCTGACGATCTCTACCGAGGTTCGATCGGCCCACACGCTCAACTGCTCGCGCGCCGCCGCGCGGAAGGTGTCCGCCGCGGCCAGCAGCACCGTCTGGTTGGCCTCGGCCAGGTGGCGCGTCAGCTTGCCGATGCTGGTCGTCTTGCCGGCACCGTTGACGCCCACGACCATGATCACCGTCGGCGTGGCCTCGCCCACCGTCAGCGGCTTCTCCAGCGGCCGCAGCAGTTCCGACAGCGAGTCGATCAGCAGGCCGCGCACGGCGGCCGGATCGCTCGCCTTCGCGTCCTTCACGCGCTGCCTCAAGTCACCAAGCAGATACTCGGTCGCCTTGACGCCGGCATCGGCCATCAGCAGCGCGGCCTCCAGTTCCTCGTACAGTGCATCGTCGATCTGCGTGCCTGTGAACACCTGGGCGATGCTTGAGCCGGTCTTGCGCAGACCGGCACGCAGCTTGTCCATCCAGCTCTTGCGCGGTGGCTCGGGCGGTTCGGGCAACGCAGGCGAGACGGGCACAGGGGCCGGCAACGGCGCCGGCGGCGCAGCAACGACGACGACGGGTGGCGGGGCCTCCGCAGCTGCCGGCACTTCCGTCACCGGAGGCGCGACCGGCGTCTCCGATCCAAGACCGAACTTCTTCTTGAAAAAACTGAACATGGATGATGAGTAGCAGGCCCGAAAAGAAATTTCGAGCAACGATTGCATTGTCCGCCAAAAGCTGGCTAGAATAGAGGGCTTGAGGCGCTTTAGCTCAGCCGGTTAGAGCGACGGAATCATAATCCGCAGGTCCGGGGTTCGAATCCCTGAAGCGCCACCAAATAAATCAACGGGTTACGTCGCAGGGCGTGGCCCGTTTTTTCTTTTCGGGCGGCGAATATCAGACAGTTGTCTGATATTTTGTCCGCTTGGGAGCCTAAGGAAAGGAGCACGGGCATGTTGAAGTCGCTTCAAGCCGGCCGCGCGATCGCGGCGCTGATGGTAGTCCTGTACCATATGGGGCCCGCCGTCGAGAAGTACTTCGGCTTAGGCGCCCTGGCCGCCCCGTGGGGTCGCGCCGGCGTCGAGTTCTTCTTCGTCCTGAGCGGCTTCATCATCGCCAGCGCCCACTGGGACGACATCGGTCGACTTGATCGGCTGGGCCGCTTCGCCTGGAAGCGCTTCGTGCGGATCTACCCGATCTACTGGGTCGTCTTCCTGTTGGCCTTTACCGGCGCCTACCGCCTGCTGAACCTGTCGGTTGCCGAGGTGCTGCACGGACTGCTTCTCACGCCCACAGGCGTGGCGCCCGTGATCTCGGTCGCCTGGTCGCTTCAGTGGGAAATTGTCTTCTACGTGCTCTTCGCGTCACTGATCGTTCACCCCGCGCTTGCGCTGGCGGTGCTGGCCGCGGTGCTGATCGGGCTCCCGGGCAGCCCGAAGTACTTGATGCTGTTCCTGGCGGGCGTCGCGTGCGCGGTGGTCGACCGCCGCCAGCTCGCGGTGCCTGGCCGCCTGGTGGCGCTGATAGGCACTCTGGTGTTCGCTGCGGCGAGTGCAGTCGAGACGGTGAGCGGCGGTCAGCCGGTCTTTTGGTACGGCGTCGGTGCCGCGCTGCTGGTGCTTGGCCTGGTGAGGGCGGAACGCGCGGGGCACATGATCGGGGCGCATCCGGCGCTGCAGCTACTGGGCAACGCCTCATACAGCATTTACCTGCTGCACTACCCCTTTATCAGCGCGGCCTGCAAGGTAGCCGCCGCAGTCGGCCTGCGTGGGCCGGCCTGGGGCGCGGCAGTCTATGCCGTGGTGCTGATGGCGGCCGTCGCGGCCGGGGTGCTACTGCACCTGTACGTCGAGCGGCCCCTGATCGATCGCCTGACCGCACGGCGCCCGGTGCTGGCGCCAGTGGCTGACTGAGGGCACGTCGTCGCCCAAGGCGGCCGTCCGGCACTTCTCGTACTGCCCTGCCGTGTGCTGCGCCCGTGCGCAATGCTGCTGGACGCGGCTGGTGTACTCGATGTGACGGAAGAAGCCGTCGAGCTGCTCGGCAACGCGGACATCATCTTCATCGCTTGGGTCACTTCTTCCGTTTGCAAGGTGGGATGAACGCGCCAGCCAACGATCTTGCGTGAGTGAGCGTCGGTCACCAGGCTCAGATAGACAGACAAACTTCTCAGCGGTGGGCAAGTAGGTGATGTCGGCCACCCACAGTTGTTCGCTTCTCGTCACCTCGATCTGCTCGCGGCCTTCCTTGACCAGGTTCGGATGACGCCGATACCGATGACGGCTGTCCGTGGTCTTGTGATATGCCCGGCGCCCGTCTTATCTATCGGCATTGCCGCCGATGATGCCGTAGGCGCCCATCCCTGGCGACTGTGCTTGCGCATCCAGGTCAACACTGTCGAGCATCCCCGAATTCCATACTTGGCCTGCGCCTGCTTGTAAGTCAGCTCGCCTTTTTCGACCGGCTCTACGACGCTGAGCTTAAACGCCACCGCGTAGTCGCGCTGCTTCGCTTCAGGCCCGTATCCATCACACATGCTCTTTCTTGAAGGCAAATGTGTCAACGCAGATCAGGACGGGTCATTGCAAGGTGCATGTCCGGCATTACAGTTACAAGCCGCTGCAAATGTGAACCCGGATCTCCGCTTTTCTGTGGATGTGTTCACCATCGAACGAGCGCTCAATGGCCCCCGCACCGAGGCGTGGACCCCGGTTCCGGATGCGATGAGTCACGGCACGTGCCGTGCTCCTGCCAGCAAAGGACAGCCATGAACGCTTCACCGATGCTTCCCCAGACCCATGCGGCCCTGAACGAGACTCCCATTCCCGCTGCAGCGCCGGGCTGTGCACCTGCCACGCTGCTGCTAGTCGACGATCACGAGATCGTCCGCTGCGGCGTCAAGAGCAGCTTCGAGGAACTGGACGGCGTACCGCTGAACTGGCTCGAGGCGGACTCGCTGCAGGATGCACTGCAGATCTATGGTCGCGAGGAGGCGATCAACGCTGTGCTGCTCGACCTGAACCTGGCGGACTGCAAGGGCCTTCAGGGTCTGCGCCGCTTCCTGCAGGAGTTCCCGGAAGCGAGCGTGGCCGTGTTCAGCGCGACGCGCGATGAGTTCGTCGTTCGCCAGGCGCGCGCGCTCGGTGCCGCCGGCTATGTGCCCAAGGGCGCGGCGGCAGGCCAGGTGCGCGATGCGTTGAAGGCGCTGCTGTGGCCGCGCACCAGCGGGCAGCAGCGCTACCCGACGCCGCCGGTCCAGGCGCTGTTCCCGTCGTTCCCGTCCTCGGCCATGTTTGACCGGGTCTCGGAGCTGGGCGCGCAGCATTTGGAGATCCTGGAACTGGTACTGTCCGGCTGCACGAACCAGGAGATCAGCGCGACGACGCACCTGTGCCTGGGCACAGTGAAGAATTACGTCTCCTCGCTGCTGCTGGCGCTGGACGTGCGATCGCGCTCGCACATGGTCAGCCTGTTCCGATGAGCCCTGGCCGACCGGCGAACGCAGCAGCGCCGGCCGCCCGCTACGTGGTGGTCGACGGGCAACACGTCGATGCCGAAGCTGCCGCGATCGACCCGAGCGGCCCAGCCTCACCCGCACCTGCTGGCGTACTGTCCAGCACGGCCTGGACGACGGTGACGGAGACGGCACCGCTGCTGTCCGCCGCCGGTGTCGGGGCGATCACCTGCGGCCTGCTGACTTCCGACCTGAGCGCATGGTCGATCGTCTGGGCTCTGGCCGGTGCCGGGCTGGTGGCCGGATGGAGCCTGGCCCTGGCCTTCCCGTGGCGCTTCACCCCGCTGCGTTCGCTGATCTGGCACCACCGCACCGTGAGCTTGCTCGCGGTGCTGCTGATGCTCTGGTCGCTCGGTGCCCCCGAGTCGCTCACGGATCTCCCGCCCCATACCGCACCGGAATTGCTGCGGCACTCAGCGGCGGTGCTGGTCGCCTGCGGCGGCGCCTTCGTCTTCGGCCCGCTGGTGCGCCTGGGCATCCCGGCCATCGCCCTGCCGCCGCTGCATCTGCTGCTGGACCGCTCCACCGCGCCCGCCAGCTGGGCGCCTTCGCCCACGATCCTGCTCCAGGCGCTGCTGGCCACCATGCTGGCCACCGCGCTCGCGCTGGCTGCCCGGCAGGCCTGGCGGCGCCGCGCCGCGGCCCAGCTCGCCGCGGAACGGCGCATCGCCGAGGCCGAAGCCGCCTGCCGGGCCGCGCTGCGCGCCGATGCGGACAAGACCCGCTTCCTCAGCGCCACCAGCCACGATCTGCGCCAGCCGGTCCATGCGCTGGGCCTGTTCGCCGCCACGCTCGACAAGCGCCTGCGCGGCACCCGCGACGAGCCGCTGGTGCGCAACGTCGTGCGCTCGGTCGAAGGCCTGGACCGCTCGCTCAACGCAATGCTCGACGTCTCGCGGCTGGACGCCGGCGTGGTCGAGCCGAATTTCCAGCACTTCCCGCTGCGCGATCTCTTTCGCCGCCTGCACATGCAGTTCGCCGGCCAGGCCGACCTGGCCGGACTGAGCCTGCGCTTCTCGCCCGGCGGCAAGTGGGTGACCAGCGATCCGCAGTTGCTCGAACGCATCCTGGCGAACCTGATCCAGAACGCGATGAAGTACACCGCACACGGCGGGGTCGTCGTCGTGGTGCGCAGCAGCGCCCGGCATTTCAACATCGAGGTCTGGGACACCGGCGTCGGCATCGCGGCTTCCGAGCTGCCGCACATCTTCGACGAGTACTACCAGGTGCCGGGCCACAAGGCGCTGCGCCAGCAGGGCACCGGCATGGGCTTGGCGATCGTGCGCCGGCTCGTGCGCCTGCTCGGCCACCGGCTGACGGTCGCCTCGCAGCCGGGGCGCGGCACGATGTTCCGGCTCAGCGTCCAGCAACGCGGCTCACCCGAAGTGCAGGACCTGACCGCGCCGGCCGACACCTTGCCGATGCCGGCCGGCCGCGCGCGCACCGTGCTGATCGTCGAGGACGACGACGCCGTGCGCGAGGGCCTCGCGCTGCTGCTCGAGGAATCCGGCTACGCGGCGCTTCAGGCACGCAGCCTCGAGGACGCGCGCCAGACCTTGCGGATGATCGAACTGCCGCCGGACCTGCTGCTGACGGACATGCGCCTGGGCTCCGGCCCCGACGGCCTCGAGGTGATCGAGGAAGTCCGGCGCGAATGCGGCTTCGAGCTGCCGGCCATCATCGTCACCGGCGATGCCGTCAGCGACGACGACCAGCCGCTGGGCAACGGCGCCCATCCTGTGCTGTTCAAGCCGGTCGATCCGCGAAAGCTGCTGCTGCGCATCCGTAGCCTGGTCGCGTGATCGGGCACGGCATCGGCGCCACCTGCACAAAGTGACTTTCGGCTGCTGCGCCGCAGCCGCTCGATCCATAGAGTCAAGCTCAGACAAGCCCTTCGACCGTCCTGCCTCATCCCAATCCATGACCGAGCTCGAACTCCAGACGCTGACCGCACCGCTGCCAGGCGACGCGCCCTGCGGCGCGGACCTGCAGTTCGATGCGGACTTCCTGGCGCTCGAAGAGGCGGCTGCGGGCCAGCCCGAGCGGGAGTACGGCAAGACGCTGATTCCCGCTAAGGGCCCGGACTGGCGCAGCGTGCGCCAACTGGCGATGCAACTGGCCCTGCGCACACGCGACTTGCGCCTGGCCGTCTGGCTCACGCGCAGCGGCGCACACCTCGGTGGCCTTGCCGATGCGGCGCGCGGCCTGCAGTTGGTCCACGCGCTGCTGCAGCAGCACTGGGACACCGTGCATCCGCAGATCGAGCCGGTGCAGGCACAGGGCGAAACCTCGCGGCTCAACGCGATCGCCCCGCTGCTGCGCGACGACGCCGGCCTGGCCGATCTGCGCGCGGCGCGACTGTCCTCGCAGCGCGCCGCCATTACCGTGCGCGAGATCGAGCTGGCCGCCAACCCCGGCCTGGCGCGGAAGGGCGAGCCGGCGCCGACGAAGGAAGGCGCGCTCGCCGGTATGGCCGCCGCCCGGCAGGAAGTGACGGAGCTGAACACGCTGATGCTGGCCGCCCACACCGCCGCCATCGGTATCGACGAGGTGCTGACGACCCGGCTCGGCGCGACCCGCACGATGGAGCTCACCCCGCTGACCCGGCTGACGGCGGCGCTGGCCCAGATCGCAGCGCTGGCGGCCGGCGCCGAGGCAGCCAGCACGCCCGAGGCCACGGCTGCCGCAACAGCGCCAGCGCCGGCGATGAGTGGCGAGATCAATTCACGCGAGGAAGCGATCCGCGCGCTGGAACGCATTTGCGACTGGATCGAGCGCAACGAGCCCGCGAGCCCCGCGCCGATCTTCATCCGCCGCTCGCAGCAGCTGCTACAGAAGAGCTTCATCGAGATCATCCGCGACCTGCTGCCCGACAACGTCAAGCAGATCGAGCACTTCGTCGGCAAGACCAGCTAGCGAACGAACCCAGGCATCACCAGGAGTACGACATGGCCAAGGACAGCAGCCAAGGCTTCATCGCCCGCAACCGCGCACCGCGCGTACAGATCGAATACGACGTCGAGACCTACGGCGCCGAGAAGAAGATCCAGTTGCCCTTCGTGATGGGCGTGATGGCCGATCTCTCCGGCACGCCGAAGGAACCGCTGCCGCCGGTGGCGGAGCGCAAGTTCAAGGAGCTGGACGTGGACAACTTCAACGACTTCATGAAGTCCACCCAGCCCCGCGCCAACTTCCGCGTGCCCAACACGCTGACCAAGGATGGCAGCCTGAGCGTGGACATCACCTTCTCGAGCATGGCCGACTTCTCACCGGCCAAGGTGGCGGAAAAGGTCGACGGCGTGCGCGAACTGCTCGAAGCGCGCCAGCAGTTGGCCAACCTGAAGACCTTCATGGATGGCAAGGCCGGTGCCGAGGTGCTGATCGCCGAAATCATCAAGGACCCGGCCCTGCTGCAGTCGCTCGCGATGGCCAAGAAGTCCGTGGCGGCAACGCCCGCGCCCGCTGCCGCGACGGCCGGCGACGCCTCATCCTGAAACGGCCCGAGGAGAAGACGATCATGGCTGAGCAGACCATTTCCCAGGCTCCCCAAGCCACCCAGGCACCTCAAGCGCCCGCGCTCGAAGGCGTCACCTACCGCGACAGCGACTTCGCCAGCCTGCTGACGCGGGAGTTCAAGCCCACGTCCGACGGCGCCAAGACCCTGGTCGAGCAAGCCGTGCAGACGCTGGCCGAGCAGGCGCTCAAGCACGCGACGCTGATCAGCAGCGATGCCCACGATTCGATCGACGCGATGGTCGCCGAGTTGGACAAGCGCATCTCCGAGCAGATCAATACGGTGATGCACGCGGCGGAATTCCAGCAGGTGGAGAGCGCCTGGCGCGGGTTGCACTACCTCGTCAACAACACCGAAACGGACGACATGCTGAAGATCCGCGTCATGAACATCTCGAAGAACGAGCTGGGCAAGACGCTGCAGAGCTTCAAGGGCACGCCCTGGGACCAGAGCCCGATCTTCCGCAAAGTCTATGAAGAGGAATACGGCGCGCTCGGCGGCGAGCCCTATGGCTGCCTGGTCGGCGACTACTACTTCGACAACAGTCCGCCCGACGTCGAGCTGCTGCGCGAGATGAGCAAGGTTTCGGCCGCCGCGCATGCGCCCTTCATCGCCGCGGCCAGCCCGCACCTGCTGCAGATGCAGTCCTGGCAGCATCTGGCGGACCCGCGTGACCTGACCAAGATCTTCAGCACGCCCGATTACGCCGGCTGGCGTTCGCTGCGCGCCTCAGAGGACGCGCGCTACATCGGCCTGGCGATGCCGCGCTTTCTTGCCCGCCTGCCCTACGGCGCCAAGACCAGCCCGGTCGAGGAGTTCGATTTCGAAGAGGACACCGGCGGTGGCGAGCATGGCAGCTACACCTGGGCGAACTCGGCCTACGCGATGGCGGTCAACATCAACCGCTCGTTCAAGCAGTACGGCTGGTGCTCGCGGATCCGCGGTGTCGAGTCCGGTGGCGCGGTCGAGGGCCTGCCGACACACACCTTCAAGACCGACGAGGGCGAGGTCGCGATGAAGTGCCCAACCGAGATCGCCATCGGCGACCGGCGCGAGGCCGAGCTGGCCAAGAACGGGTTCATGCCCCTCCTGCACCGCAAGAACTCCGACAGCGCGGCCTTCATCGGTGCGCAGTCGCTGCAGAAGCCTACCGAATACGACGACCCCGACGCCACGGCCAACGCCAACCTGTCGGCCCGGCTGCCCTACCTGTTCGCCTGCTGCCGCTTCGCCCACTACCTGAAGTGCATCGTGCGCGACAAGGTCGGCAGCTTCAAGGAGCGCGAGGACATGCAGCGCTGGCTGACCAAGTGGGTGATGAACTACGTGGACGGCGATCCTGCCGGTTCCTCGGAAGAGGTCAAGGCCCGCAAGCCGCTGGCCGACGCGGAGGTCAAGGTCGAGGAGATCGCCGGCAATCCCGGCTACTACGCGGCGAAGTTCTACCTGCGTCCCCACTATCAGCTGGAAGGCCTGACGGTCTCGCTGCGGCTCGTCTCGAAACTGCCTTCCGCGAAGGCCGCCTGAGAGCCACTTCAACCGCATCGCATCACAAAGGACACCGCAGCCCCGTCGACTGCGCTGCCCGACACGCCCCGGCGCACCGGGTTGATCGACATCGACGGCAAGCACCCCCACACCCACGGAGCACACGATCATGGCAAAAGTTGACTACTTCCTGAAGATCACCGGCGTCGACGGCGAGTCCACCGACGACAAGCACAAAGGCGAGATCGAGCTGATCTCCTACTCGCTCGGCGGCACCAATGCGGGCTCGTTCCAGAGCGGCGGCGGCGGCGGCAGCGGCAAGGTAGCGCTGCACGATTTCAGCTTCGTCAAGAAGGTGGACAAGTCCTCCGCCAAGCTGTTCGCCGCGATGTGTTCCGGCGAACACTACGACACCGCCACGCTCGTCTGCCGCCGCGCCGGCAAGGAGCAGCAGGAATTCCTGACCGTCGTGCTGAGCAAGGTGATCGTCAGCTCGCTGACACACCTGGGCGCCGAAGGTGCGGAGACGATCCCGAGCGACTCGGTGACGCTGAACTTCGGCAAGATCGAGTTCAAGTACAAGGAGCAGAAGCCCGACGGCTCGCTCGGCGGCGAGATCATCGGCGGCTGGGATCAGACGACGAACAAGGTCGTCTGAGCCGGCCTGAACGCAAGGCAACGCAACGCCACACCGACCGCGAGCACCAGCATGGGCGCCGACGCATCGACTGCCGACCTCTTTCTTGCCGTCGAGTCACGACGCAGCGGCAAGATCAAGGGCGAATCCACGACCGATGACCACGAGGACGACATCATCCTCAGCGGCTGGTCCTGGGGCGCGCAGGCGGGCGACGCGATGGGCAGCAGCACCCGCACCGGGCGCCGCCAGTACGGGCCGCTGGTCGTCACCAAGGGCATGGATGCGGCATCACTGGTCCTGCTGGCGGCGCTGGCCCGCAACGACGAGATCACCGAGGCGACGCTGACGATGCGCAAGTCCGGCGGCGAGGCCCTCGACTACTTCAAGCTGAAGCTCGAGGGTGCCCGCGTCGCCGACATCAGCTATGCGGTCGACGACCTCGGGCACACGGTCGAACAGGTGACGCTGACCTTCACCAGCTTCGATGCCGAATACAGCGACCAGCGCTCCGACGGCACCGGCGGCGGCGCGATCGCTTTCAGCGACGAAGTCCTGTCGCCGAACGCCTGAACCAGCGGGCCGCGGCGCATGGCCACCGACATCAGCGACCGCCTGCAACCCGCGCTGCTGGACCGGCTGACCGACGACGGCCCGCAGGGCGACGGCACCGATTTCCGCGTGATGAGCAAGGCGCAGTTGCGCCACGCCGTGCTGCGTGACCTCGGCGTCCTGCTCAATACCACGCAGCCCTCGGCCCGCACGCTGCCGACGCGGGAGACCGACGCGGCGATCGCCGCCAGCGTGCTCAATTTCGGGCTGCCGCCGCTGGCCGGCAGGCTCCAGCACAAGATCGACATCGACGCGCTGGAGGCGGAGATCGCGCAGGCCATCAAGCGCTTCGAGCCGCGCATCCGAGCCGAGTCGCTTGTCGTTCGTGCGCTGCGCCCCACACGGGTGCTGGAGACGCACAACGTGATCGAGCTGCGGATCCAGGGCGAGCTGTGGTCACAGCCGGTGCCGCAGGAGATCCTGCTGCGCACGCAGCTGAACCTGGAGGCGGGCCAGGTCGAGATCAGCGACGGCGCGCCCGCGCCGACCAGCCGGCGGGTCTAACGCGATGGACCCGCGCCTGCTCCACCTGTACAGCCAGGAGCTCGGCCACCTGCGCGAGATGGGCCAGGAGTTCGCCCGGGAGTTTCCGCGCATCGCATCGCGGCTGGGCATGGAAGGGCTGGAGGTCAGCGATCCCTTCGTCGAGCGCCTGCTCGAGGGCTTCGCCTTCCTGGCCGCGCGCGTGCAGCTCAAGCTCGAGGCCGAACAACCGCGGCTGATCGCCCACCTGCTCGAAGCGATCTACCCGAACTTCCTGGCGCCGCTGCCCTCGATGATGGTGGCGCGCTACGAGATCGACCCGGCCGATCCGAACCTGGCGCGCGGCCACCGCGTGCCGCGTGGCAGCGCCATCGTCTGCGACCTGGCCCGCGGCCAGGACACGCATTGCGAATACCGCAGCGCCCATGAGGTCGCGCTGTGGCCGCTGGAACTGCTCGACGTGCGCTACTTCAGCCTCGCTGCCGACCTGCCGCTGGCCCGGCTACCGCAGGCACGGTCCGCGCGCGGCGGGCTGCGCATCAGGCTGCGCTGCGGCGGCGGCCTGATGTTCCATCAGCTGCAGGAGCTCGACCGGCTGGCCTTCTACATCAGCGCACCGGACGCAACCGCCTTCCGCCTGCACGAACTGCTCGGCAGCGCCGTGGCCGGCACCCTGGTGCGCGAGGACGCGGGCGAAGCCATCTCCGCCCGCGACTGGCGTGGCCCGCAAAGCATCCAGCCCCTCGGCTTCGCGGCGGACCAGGCGCTGCTGCCGGAATCGCTGCGCACGTTCTCGGGCTACCGGCTGCTGCAGGAAGTGGCCAGCATGCCGCAGCGGCTGCTGTTTTTCGAGATCACCGAACTGGCCGAGCGCCTGGCCCGCACGCGCGGCGACACGGTCGAGCTGGTCGTCTTCCTGCAGCGCGGCGACGCGCGCCTCGAACCGCTCGTCGATGCGGCCAGCCTGGCGCTGTTCTGCACGCCGGCCATCAACCTGTTCCGCAAGCGCCTGGACCGCATCACCCTCGGCCCAGGCGACTGGGAGCATCACCTGGTGCCCGACCGCGCGCGGCCGATGGACTACGAGGTGCACAGCGTCGAGTCGGTCACCGGCTTCGGCAGCGGTCGCGTCGCGCGGCAAGATTTCGCCCCGCTCTACGCCACCTACCAGGCCACGCCGCCGGCGCCTGACGCCATCGGCGCGGGCTACTACACGCTGCGCCGCGAACCGCGGCTACCGTCCTCGCAGCAGCAGGCGCAGGGTGTGCGCTCCAGCTACATCGGCGAGGAGGTCTACCTCTCGCTCGTCGACCCTCGGCACGCGCCCTATGCGGAGGAGCTGCGCCAGATCTCGGTGGAGGCCTGGGTCAGCAACCGCGACCTGCCGACGCTGCTGCCCGTGGAGGCGGACGACAAGACCGCCCCGCGCGGCAGTCAGCTCTGGCACCTGGATTCGCCCGGCCCGGTGCTGCAGGTTCGCGCGCTGCGCTCGCCGACGCGGCCGCGCTCGCGGCTGCCGGTGGGCGAGCTGGGTTGGCAGCTCGTCAACCACCTGACGCTGAACCATCTCTCGCTGGTCGGCGAATCGCCCGCCGCGGCGGCGGCCTCGCTGCGCACGATGCTGGGCCTCTATGCGCCGGCGGACGAGGATGCCGGCTGGCGTCGCCAGACCGAGGGCGTGCGCGCGCTGTCGCTGCGGCGGGTGGTGCGCCGGCTGCCGTTCGACGGGCCGCCGACCTTCGGCAGCGGCGTGGCGATCGAGCTGGAACTCGACGAGCTCGCCTTCGAAGGCAACAGCGCCTTCCTGTTCGCCAGCACGCTGGAGCGCTTCTTCGCGCGCCATGCCGCCATCAACAGTTTCACCCAGCTGAGCCTGCGCACGCCGCAGCGCGGCGAGCTGATGCGCTGGCCGCCGCACACGGGGCTGCGCGAGGCAGTGTGATGGCGCCTCAAGACGATCCACGGGAAGCGCTGTGGCGCGAGCTGCAGGCCCAGCCACGCCGGCACGACTTCTTCGCAACACTGCGCCGCATCGAAGCGCTGCATCCGCAATGGCCGCGCCTGGGCGAAGCGCCGCGGCCCTCGCAGGAGGCACTGCGCCTGGGCCAGCAGCCGGACCTGGACTTCGCGCTGGCCGAACTCGCCGCGCTGGACCGGCCCGCCGACTTCGCGCCGCGGCTGCGCGTGCTGTTCTTCGGCCTGCTCGGCCCCAACGGGCCAATGCCGCTGCCCATCACCGAATACACGCGCGAGCGGCTGCTGCACCACAGGGATCCGACGCTGGCCCGCTTCCTGGATGTCTTCCACCACCGGCTGCTGGCGCTGTTCTATCGCAGCTGGGCACAGAACCAGCCCACCGTGCAGCACGACCGGCCGAAGAACGACCGCTTCGCGGCGTGGCTCGGTGCCTGCGCCGGCCTCGGCACCCAGGCCACGCCGCCGGCGCAGCTGTTCCAGGCCGGCCTGCTCAGCCAGCGCAGCCGCCACCCGGAGGGCCTGGCCAAGCTGCTCACCCAGCAATTGCGCCTGCCGGTGCGCATCGAGCAGCACGTGCCGCAGTGGCTGGACATCGAGGCGGAAGACCGCCGGCCGCTGGGCTTCGCGCCGAACCGGCCGGAGCGCAGCGAGGCACGCATGGGGCAGCTCGGCATTTCGGCCAACAGCGGGCGCAAGCAGCTGGACCGGCAGTACAAGTTCCGCGTCGTCGTCGGCCCCTTGAGCAAGGCGGCGTACGAGGCACTGCTGCCCGGCACCGCGGCGTGGCGGCAGCTGCAGCAGTGGGTGCAGCTGTACGCCGGCCTGGACATGCGCTGGGACCTGAAGCTGGTCCTCGCCGCCGCACAGGTGCCGGACGCCCGGCCGGACGGCCGCCTGCGCCTGGGCCTGACCAGCTGGCTCGGCCGCCGGCAGGCCGGCCGCGACCGCCAGGACCTGCGCCTGCGGCCGGAGACCAACTTCCCCGTGCGTCATCCCGGTGCCGCGAGCCACGGCGCGAAGTGACTTTCGGCGCTGTTCGCCGCGTGGACACGACCCGATCATCCAACCGACAGGAGCTTCAGCCCACGCTGACCCCACCCGCATGCCGCCGTCCATCCAGCTCAGCTCGCCACTGCCCGCCTCGGACCTGCTGTTCGAGTCGATGAGCCTGTCGCAAGGCCTGAGCGTGCTCGACGACATGCAGCTGCAACTGCTCAGCGAGAAGCCCGACCTGATGCCCGAAGACCTGCTCGGCAAACCGCTGACGGTGACCGTCGCGCTGCGCGACGGCGGCAAGCGCCACTTCAACGGCCTGGTGACGCGCTTCGCCGCCGGCCGCGCGCAGGACCGCTACTTCGGCTATCAGGCGAGGGTGCGGCCCTGGCTGTGGTTCCTCACCCGCACGTCAGACTGCCGCATCTTCCAGGACCAGACCGTGCCCGACATCGTCAAGGCGGTCTTCAGCGACCACGGCGGCCTCGCGAGCTTCGAGTTCAAGCTGTTCCGCAGCTACCGCAAGCGCGTCTACTGCGTGCAGTACCGCGAGAGCGACTACAACTTCGTCGCCCGCCTGCTCGAAGAGGAGGGCATCTACTGGTACGTGGAACACGACGAGAAGACGCACAAGCTGATGCTCGTCGACGACGCCGGCGCCCACAGCCCGGCCGAGGGCTGCGAGAAGCTGCCCTACTACGCCAACGCCAGGCAGGTGCCGCCGGACACCGACTACGTGTCCAGCTGGACCTTCGCGCGCGAGGTGAAAACCGGCAAGGTCGTATTGGACAGCTACGACTTCGAACGCCCCTCCACCTCGCTGCGCGCCACCAAGGCGCTGGCCCGCAAGCACGCGCTGGCCGAGTACGAGCAGTTCGACTGGCAGGGCGACTACACCCAGCAGGCCGACGGCCAGCAGCTCACCGAGAACCGCATCGACGAACTGCAGGCCCGCCACGAACAGCTCGGCGGCGGCACCAACGCGCAGGCGCTGGCCGTCGGCAGCAAGTTCAAGCTGGAGCGCCATCCGCGCGCCGACCGCAACGTCGAGTACCTGTGCGTGCAGACACACATCAGCGCGCACGTCGACGCCTACGAGGCCGGCGGCGGCAGCGGCGCCGGCAGCTACGAGTGCAGCTTCGCCGCGATGCCCTCGGCCCAGCAGTACCGCCCGCCGCGCAACACGCCCAAGCCCTTCGTGCAGGGACCGCAGACGGCCATCGTCGTCGGCCCCGCGGGCGAGGAGATCTTCACCGACAAGTACGCGCGGGTGAAGGTGCAGTTCCATTGGGACCGCTATGGCAAGAAGGACGAGAAGAGCAGTTGCTGGGTGCGCGTCTCCGCGCCCTGGGCGGGTAAAAGCTTCGGCTTCATCCAGGTGCCGCGCATCGGCCAGGAGGTCGTCGTCGACTTCCTCGAAGGCGACCCCGATCAGCCGCTGATCACCGGCCGCGTCTACAACGCCGAGCAGATGCCGCCCTGGGACCTGCCAGCCAACGCCACGCAGTCCGGCATCCTGACTCGCTCCAGCAAGGGCGGCAGCTACGCCAAGGCCAATGCGATCCGCTTCGAGGACAAATCCGGCAGCGAGCAGCTGTGGCTGCATGCCGAGAAGAACCAGGACATCGAGGTCGAGAACGACGAGACGCACTGGGTCGGCCACGATCGCAAGAAGACGATCGACCATGACGAGACGACCCATGTGAAGCACGACCGGACCGAGACCGTCGACAACAACGAGACGATCACGATCGGTGTCGACCGCAAGGAAAAGGTTGGCAGCAACGAAACGATCGACATCGGTGCCAACCGGACCGAGACGGTAGCGATCAACGAGACGATCAGCATCGGCGGCAACCGCAAGATCAGCGTCAGCGGCAGCGAGACCGCGACGGTGACGATGCAGCGCACGCACATGGTCGGCATCAACGAGACGATCGGCGTGGGCGGCGCTCAGGAGATCGGTATCGGCGGCGCGCAGGTCGTGGTGATCGGGGCGCTGCAAAGCGTGACCGTCGCAGCGATCCAGACCACCAATGTCGGAGCCAGCCAGAGCATCAGCGTCGGCGCGAGCCAGAGCACGACGGTGGGTGCGAGCCAGAACACCCAGGTCGCCGCCGATCGCGGCGTGAAGGTCGGGGGCGCGCAATCGACCACGGTGGCCAAAGCCCGGTCCGCTCAGGTCGGCGAGGACGACACGCTGAAGGTCGGCAAGAACCTCGTCATCGACGCCGGCGAGTCCGTCACTATCAAGACCGGCAGCGCCAGCATCTCGATGAAGAAGGACGGCACGATCACGATCAAGGGCAAGGACATCACGATCGACGGCTCGGGGAAGATCAATGTGAAGGCGAGCAGCGACATCGTGATGAAGGGGCCGAAGGTCGGAATCAATTGAACGGCACGGTGGCCAACATGAAATTGCATGATGATCCCTTCCTGGTCCTGGGCGAGGCCATCGCCGAAGCACCCCGCCCTCCGGCACTGGGCGCTCCCGGTGGGGTCATGGTGGCCCGACTGCAGGGCTTCGATCCTCTCGGCCAACCGTTGTTGGACGAATTGCCGCTCCTGCCCAACCAGGCGGTTGAAGCGCGCAGCACAGTGCGCCTGAGCCGCAACATGGTCGGCCGCCTGGTCGTCGTGTGCTTCGAGAACGCCGATCCACGGCGCCCCATCGTGCTCGGGGTAGTGGAGCCGCATCCGCTCCACCAAACCCTCGCCGCCGCGCCGCTGCAGACCCGCGTGGACGGGGAACGCCACGTCATCGAAGCCGACCGCGAGATCGTTCTGCGCTGCGGCGACGCGAGCATCACACTCACCCACGCCGGCAAGGTGCTCATACAGGGCACTTACATCTTGAGCCGCTCCAAAGGCTACAACAAGATCAAGGGCGCCGCAATCGACATCAACTGACGCGCATCATGTGGCAGGTCGAGAACACCACCCCCTTCGAAGTCGCCGGCAACTGGGTCCGCAGCCGCACGGGCGCGGAGATCTGGGTCCTGGCCGTGCGAGGCACTTTCGATGTGCTCGCCAACGGGCGTGTGGCCGTATCGGCTCGGCAGTCTCCGCCAGCGCTCGGGCCGGTTCATTTCGGTGATCCGGCCACGTCCAGCTTGCGCTTCGACTCTGACTTTCACATGGCAAAGCCGACGACCGACATCCTGCTGCACGGTCACGCTTACGCCCCGGCAGGACGACCTGCGACGCGTGTCGACGTCACGATGCGGGTAGGGGATGTGGAGAAAACCTTGCGCGTTACCGGTGACCGCGTCTTCGGACAGGGACTGTTCGGCACCGGCTATGGCCCGGCGCAGCCCTTCGAACGCATGCCTCTGCGGTACGAGCGGGCGTACGGAGGCCTGGCGGGTAACGGCGACGACCCGCACCAAGTCGAACCGCTCAATCCGCTCGGCACCGGTTTCGCGCCGCAGCCTGGCGCGCGAGCCCCCAACCTGGCCTACCAGGGGCGCGAAGACAAGGGACCACCGGCATGTTTCGGCCCCCTGCCGCCACACTGGCCGCAACGCCTGGCGCATGCCGGCACCTACGACGAGGTATGGTGCCGCGACCGACTGCCACTCTATCCCGATGACCTGGACGACAGATTCTTCCTCAGTGCGCCGCGCGACCAATGGCCCCTCGCCCACCTGAGAGGCGGCGAGCCTGTGAGCTTGTACAACCTCGACCCGACTGGCCTGCTGCAATTCGCCTTGCCGCGCTTGGCGTTCCGGTTCGAGACCCACTTTCGCGGTAGGCAACCTGTGCTCCATCGCGGAACCCTGAACAGCGTGATCCTCGAGCCCGACCTGCGCCAAGTGTGCATGGTGTGGCATTCGGCGCTGCCCGCGCATGCCGATGTCCATCGCTTGGAGCGAACGTTCGTTCGCCAACTCAACATGATCAACTCGCGCGCGGGCTGGCTTCCTGCCGAGTCCTTGGAAGAAGCTGCTTGACCATGGGCCCGGAGCACGACCAGCGCGCGTTCGTGGTGGGTGTCGGCGCCGTCACGGCGGTCGGCCTCAGCGCAGCATCAACGGCCGCTGCCGTACGGGCAGGACTCAACGGCTTCGGCCAGCACGCCTTCGCGGTCGACAGCGCTGGGCAAGCTTTCACCGTCGCTCGCTGTCCGTTTGGTGATCCGGACCGTGCCCCCGCCGAGCGCATCAGAGAATTGGCCTGCGGCGCCCTGCAGGAAGCCTTGGAGGGCGTGGCCTCGATCCGTGGACGCGGTGTCCGCGCACCGGTCTTTCTGGGGGTGGGACAGTCTCGACCAGGCTGCTCGGTCGAACGGCCCATGCTTGAGTCGGCGTTCGAGCAGGTGGTGAGCGATGGCGGCCTGCGGGCTGCCGGTGTACGGCTCGTCCAGGCCGGTAACGCCGCTGGGGCGATGGCGCTGCTGGAAGCCTGGCAGGCTATCCTGTCCGGCACCGAGGAGCTGGTGGTGGCAGGTGCCGTCGATTCCTACCTGGAGCCCGAAACCCTCGAATGGTTGGAACAGCGCGATCAGGTTCACTCGGCAGGCAGCCACAACAATCCGTACGGATTTGTTCCAGGGGAGGGTGCGGCGTTCGTGGCCCTCGTCTCGGCCGACGCCGCGCAGCGCTGGGGCCTGTCCGATTCGATGGAGATCGTCGCCGGCAGCCTTGCGCGAGAACCGCATGGGCTCGGCTCCACGCAGGTCTGCACCGGCGTCGGCCTGACCACACTCTTCAGGCAGCTGGCATCGCGCCTGGACGGCAGCCGCGCGGACTGTCTGTGGACCGACATGAATGGCGAGCCGTACCGGGCCGACGACTTCGGCTTTGCCAGCATCCGTGCCGGAGGCTGGCTCGCCGACCCGTCGGCGTTCGTGACGCCGGCCGATTGCTGTGGCGATGTCGGCGCAGCCTCCGGCCCTCTGTATGTCGTGCTCGCGGAAGCGGCTTGCCGCAAAGCTTACGCAACGGGTCCGTTGCATGTCGTGTACACCAGTTCGGAAGCCGGCGAACGCTGCGGCTTCGTGCTGCGTGGCGCAATGCCGAAGGCACGCTAATGCTCTCGGTCAAGGTCAATGGAACGTCGTTCGGTTTGGTCCACAAGGGCAGCATGCACTTGGCCAAGAGCACTGCGCCAGACGTCTGCAAGACCCCCAGTCCGGGCGGACCGATCCCAATTCCATACCCCGTGATCATCTCGCTGGCCAGCGACTTGGCCAATGGCACCACCACCGTCAAGGCCGACGGCGGCAACATGATCGCGGTCAAGGATTGCGAGTACGCACGCTGCAGCGGCGACGAAGCTGGCTCGGCTGGCGGTGTCGTCTCCAGCACCTTCATGAAGGAGGCCAAGTTCATCCTCTACTCGTTCGACGTCAAGATGGACGGCAAGAACGCCTGCCGTCTCGGCGACAAGATGACGATGAACCATCAGAACACCTTCTGCATGATGGGCACCACGCCGACGAGCGTTCAAGCAGCCAAGTACGAGGTCGACGTCGATTGCCAGAAGCTCAAGAGCCTTGATCCTGCACCGCCGCAACCGAATGGTTGTGCGACCAAGGAACTCTGCGCGAAGATCCAGAAGTTCAACGCATCAAAGGGCAAGAAGAAGCTCAAGCTCAGCCCCAGCAATGACCGCTCACCCTTGAACAACGCGTACCGTGCGGGCAAAAACCGATTCGCCAACAGCTTCAACCGCATGGTGCGCGAACATCAGGCCGCGGGCAAACCCGGCAAGCCACCCGGATCCAGCAAGTACTTCACGCATGCATGCCGCCACGAGGCCTGGGACGGCAACGAGGTTTCGCGACAGGAAATGAACCCCGACCACGTGAAGGATGCCGCTCTGGGCGGCTCGCTGAAGGAAAAGAACCTGCTCTGGATGCACGCCGAGGCAAACCAGGAACTCGGGCGCAACATGGGTGGTTACTCGCCCAGCGAACACCCGGGCGGCATCAAGGCACCCAAGGACTGCAATTGCGGCTAACGCAAGGAGACCGTTCTATGAAGATCACCCCCAACTTGATCGCGGAGATCGTGCAAGCCGAACTGCAGATGCAGACCTACCTGGAGGACGAGCCTCGCGCGCCCGTGGCGGCTGCGCCCGCTCCTGTGAACGACATCGCCCGTTTGCGCGCTTCGCTCGAACAGTCCGGTCTGCACCTTCCGCCGAGCTATGCAGCCTTCCTCGCGGTCTGCGACGGCATGGAGGGCTACCGGTCCGGCTTTTCGCTACTGTGCGTCGCCAAGGTACTGAGACCGCCAGCGGCGACGTTCGTGCGACGGTATCCGGGATACGCGCGTTTCATTATCGGACTGGGCGAGTCCCTGGAGTTCCTTGCCTTCGATCCCGACAAAGCGCATGGCGACGAATATGACGTCGTGTTCGTGGCCGACGACGGCGAAGAAACGCGCTACGACGACTTTGAGGCCTACCTCACGGAGCGTCTCGAGCAGGTGCGCGCCGCCATCGACCGCGAACGCGCTGACCGCGACAAGCCCAAGAAGGCCCGCAAGTGAATGCCGCCGCGCCGCGCAACCCGATCCTCTACCCGTCGACCGACCCGCTGGATCCGGGCCTGTTGCTGGAGATGAAGCTGCGGCTGGTGCTCTACCTCGAATCTCCGCCCGACCCAGTCGCCTTGGTCGGGCTCTATCGCACCTACATGCATCGATTTGGGTCCAGGATCACAGCCTACCGGTCGACCGCTTTCGGCGACCTGCCGTCCCAGTGGTCCGAGTCGGCGCGGATCGAGTTCGAGGCCTCGCTGCTGCCCGACCTCTACCGCGGGACCGCCTGGGGCTATGTGTTTGGAGAAGAAGCGCCGGCCGATGCCCGTTTGTTCCTGTTCCACGGCGCGCGACCCGCGAGCGAATACGGCCGCGCCAGCCTGCTGCGATTCGACTTCGAGTGGCATGTCGATGTGCGTCAGGTGCTTGAACTTGCCGTGACGACCTTGCAAGCGTTCGATTGCATGTGCGGCAGCCTTGGCTACGTGTTGGCACCGGGCGACGCACGCGCAGCTACATCGGACCACGGGCTCGGGTTCGCTGCCGCGATGCGGTATTGGGGGGTCCAGGCACAAGACCTGGACGCCACGGCCGACGTTGCGCAGCAGGGTATTCCGAGCATCGCCTGGGTGACGATTCTGGGGCCTCGGCTGCTGGAGCGTCGACCCGATGCCGTCGCCGCGGCCAGAGCCATGGCCTTCGCGTCCTACGACGTCGGGGCGCAGCTGATGCTGATGACGGAGCAGCGACCACGCCTGATCGACCGCAACCGCCGTGAAACCCTTGGCAACTACCCGGCGGTAGCCCAAGCGCTGTCGCCCCTGCAGATCGAGGGGCACGGCACTTTCGCGGAAGAACCCTGGGATGAAGACTGCACCGAGCGCTATTTGCGCCGTTTCACCGCCGCCCGGCCCCCATGAGAACCTGGGGCGGCGTTGGCGGCATTGAGGTCAGGTCTCACATCAAAAGCCCACAGCCTTGTCGAATTTCAGAGCTTGCAACGCGCCCGCCTGCAGTCGTTCGCACTGCAATCGCATTGCCGCCCTGCAGGGTGCCCGCTCTACGTCCGCGGCCGGACCAAAGGAATGGCCTTGCGCCCCTGTCGCCGGTCGATGCTGAGATCGCTGTCGAGCGCCGTCACGCGGCAGGGCTCATCGAGTTCGGACGTGCTCGGATGCCCGTCTCCCAGGCTTGCCCTCGCCATCCGCGAGCCTGCCGTCGAACTGCACTTCCCAATCCAAGGCCATGGCTGTGTGGCGTGTACTCCATGGCGTGCGCGACATGCCCACCTCGTTGGTGGGCCGCGAGCCGCACGAGGGTTGAGCCTGCGCCCCTCAACACCCCACAATCTTGAACTCCACCCGCCGATCCAGCGCATCCGCCACATCATCCGTCCCCGTCCCGATGATGTTCTCCCGCGCCCCCACCCCGCTCGTCTTCATGCGCGCCAGCAGCTCCGCCGCACCCGGCTCCGCCCCCAGCTTTTGCCGGATCGCCGCGGCGCGCCCCGCCGACAGCCTGTCGTTCAAGGCATCGCTGTCCGTGCGGCTGGTGTGGCCGACGATCAGCATGCAGAACCTGGCCTGCGTGGTCTGCCGTGCGATCTGGCGCAGCCAGATCGCATAGGGGCCGCTGACCTTGGGATCGGACCAGAAGTCGGTCGGCCGGGGTTGAACAGCAGCTTCACGCCCAGGCCGCTGATGGCGATGCCCAGCGCCACCACCCGGCCGAAGGCCTGCTCGGCCTCCTGCAGCCGGCCGAGCCGCCAGTGCGCCAGGTAGATGCGGACGTGCGCAAGCTGCCCGGCGGCGGCTGCTTCATCCGCAACGCCATGCGCCCGCCCGTAGGCGATGCCAACCGGCAGGCCCCCGATGTGGGCCTCATGCCCACCTGCGCGCGCCTGCTTCAGCCCAACCGTTTCAAGACCCGTGGCGACGCGCACCGCTGCTGCAAGCAGAAGCTGGAGGCGGCCAAGGAGAAGAACGCGAAGAAGAAGCGCAACAAGGGCCCATCCTGCCCAAGCTGCAGACCGACCCGCGCTGCAACCTGCCCAACGGCGGCTTCTGCAAGCCGGACGTCGTCGTCGGCAGCCCGGCCGAACAGGTCTACGACTTCAAGTTCCAGTGCCCGCCGACCGGCAAGGCGCCCAAGTGGCCGCTGTACAGCGCGGAAGGCTTCGCTGACAAGGTCCACGGCGTGCGCAAGCCGCCCAACCCCATTGACGACGAGTTGACGCAGGACCAGATCATCAAGACCGCCACCGGCAAGACACCCAAGATGATCAACGAGAACACCGAGCCCTGCAGCAAGAAGAGCTGAGGCGCGGGCACTACAGCGACAGCAGGCGCTCGTGCCAGCGTTGCTGCGCCTCGGCATCGCCGAGGCCTTCGGCCTCGTCAGCGTCGAAGTAGTGCACGCGCCGGGGCCGGTGCAGCTTGCCGGCCTGGTCCAGCAGCCGGGCCAGCCACTGGTAGGCGGCGACCGGCTCCTGGCGGTTCACGTCGCCAAGGATCGGCTCCGGCCCCAGCAGCAGCATCCGCGTGCCGTTGGCCCCGGTGGCCATCTGGCAGCCCTGCGGCAGGCCGGCCGCGGCGGCGTCCAGGCGCTCCCGCAGGTTGGCCAGCAGTTGGCCGCCGTAGAGCGTGAGCCAGAACGCACCGGCCGCCTGGCTGCCGATGTCGAAGGCGACCGAGGACACCTCGGCGATGTCGACGGCCCGGTAGCGCTTGGCCAACTGCTGGTTGCCGATCCGGTCCGAGCCCTCCAGCGCCAGGTTCGCGTAGGCGAAGCTCAGGCGCACCAGGGCCGCGAGATCCGCCATGAGCTGCTCGAAGCCGGCCCGGTGGGCCTGGAAGTACGCCACCGGCACCCAGGCCTGCAGGCTGCTGAGATAGCCCTGCTCTCGGTGTGGCGGGTGGTCGGTGAACATGCCGTAATAACTGAACTCGAACGCGGACAGGCCGCCGTCGGGACTGCCGGCCGTGAACGAGCCGTTGACCTTCTTCTTGCCCAGCCGCGCCCGCGCCTCGCGCACCACCTTGGCCGCATCGGCCTGGACCCAGTCGCCGCCGGGTGCGACATAGGCGCTGAGGGCGCCCCCGGGTGAACGCGCTCAGGCGCTCGAAGAGCGCGATGGCGGGGTCGGCAAGGTCCCGGTTGGGCAGATCGGTGTAGAGCGCCAACCGGACCCGGAGCGCATTCGGCAGCTTGCCAAGCTCGGACATGTTTCCACCCTCCTGCATGGGAGCGGATGTTGCCACGGTCGCGCCGGCGCGGCCCTCGCGCCCGCACCCAAGCGGCAGGTGCGTGACTTTGGTCAGGCCCCGCCGGAGCCCACCGGCACCACGATCGGGCCGGGCTTCGGCGCGCTGCCCGTGAATGGAGGACCGCCCATGGACATGCTGATCGCTCTGCAGCGCGTGCCCGAGGCGCCCGTGCCGGCCGGCCCGGGCGTCCGCAAGCCCATCGCCCCCGAGCACGACCTCGTCATCGCCTGGATCGCCCGCCACTTCACCCCCGCCTGGGCCAGCGAAGCCCGCGCCGCGCTCGCCAACCGCCCCATCACCCTGTTCATCGCCACCCGGGGCGCCCCTTCCGAACTGCTGGGCTTCTGCGCCTACGACGCCACCGCGCGCGGCTTCGTCGGCCCCATCGGCGTGCTGGACGCCGCCCGCCGCGGCGGCGTGGGCGCCGCCCTGCTGCTGGCCTGCCTGCACGAAATGCGCGCCATGGGCTACGACTACGCCGTGGCCGGCGCCGTCGGCGCGCCCGACTTCTTCCGCCACGTGGCCGGCGCCATCGACATCCCCGGCTCCACGCCCGGCATCTACGCCGGCATGCAGCACGCCGCGCAATGACTTTGGTTCATTGCCGCGACGGCGCACCGCGTTCAGCATGTCCCCATGCCTGCAACCGCCCGCGACGAGACACTGCACCTCGCCACTCCGCCTGACGGGCTGCCGCAGGCTGCGCCGGCGGACGCTGACGTCACCCGCATCCCCCCCCACATCGCCGGCCCGACCTTGCCCAGCGGCGCCGCCAGCGCAGCCGGGATCGACGTGCACCAAGCCGGCCGCTACCTGATCCAGGAGCGCCTCGGCCGTGGCGGCATGGCCACCGTCTTCCGTGCGCACGATCCGGGCATCGGCCGCGACGTTGCCATCAAGTTCCTCCACGCCGACCTCTGCGCCGACGAGCAATACCGCAGCCGTTTCCTGCGGGAGGCGAAGGCCGCGGGCGCGCTCTCGCACCCGAACATCGTCACTGTGTTCGACGTCGGCGAGATCGAGGGCCGGCCGTACATGGCGATGGAGCTGCTGAACGGTAGCTCGCTGGCAGAGACGATGGACGCAGGCGTCTCGCTGTCGCTGCGCGATGCGGTCGCGATCGGCATCCAGCTGGCGAATGCGCTGGACTACGCGCATGCGCGGAGCATCGTCCACCGCGACATCAAGCCGGGCAACATCGCCTGGCTGCCGGGCGACGAACCGAAGATCAAGGTCATGGACTTCGGCATCGCCCACATGGACGACACCGGCGGCAGCCAGGACCAGCGCACGCGCGTCGGCGACGTGCTGGGCACGCCGCAGTACATGTCGCCCGAGCAGACGCAGGGCAAGACGCTGGACGGGCGCTCCGATCTCTTCTCGGCTGGCATCCTGCTCTACCAGATGCTCACCGGCCAGCGGCCATTCCAGGGCGACAGCCTGGTGGCGCTGGCGATGAACATCGTGCAGCAGGAGCCGCCCGCGCTGGAGGCGCTGCGGCCCGAGGTGCCGCCGGCGCTGCGGCGCATCGTCAAACGCTGCCTGGCCAAGGCGCCGGCCCAGCGCTTCCAGAGCGGCCGCGAACTGGCCGCCGCGCTGACGCAGGTGCAGGCCCAGATCGACGAGACCGCGCGCGACAAGGACCGCCAGCGCATCGTGCCGCTGCGCGTGCGCTGGGCCGCGGCGATGGCGCTGATCGTGGCCGTCGTGATTGGGCTGTCGGCCACGCTGATCACGCAGCGCCAGCAGGCCGCGCTGATGAAGCAGCTGACCGACAACGGCGCCTCTCTGGCTCGGTTCATCGCCGTGCAGAACGCGGCGGCGGCGCTGGGCGAGGACTGGGGTGTCGTCGACGTGGCGATCCAGGAAATGATGAAGACCGGCGACTTCCGCGCCATCACGGTGGTAGACGGGGCCGGCGTCATCGGCGCAGCCAGCGATCCGGCGCTGCTCGGCAAGCGTTACGCGCGACCGCCGGCAGCGGAGGCGCTGGGCAGCCGGGCCGGCGGCGTGCTGGTGACGCGCTACCCGGCCGGCGGCGAATCGCTACTGGGCTTCGAGGCGCCGATCACCTTCCAGGGCAAGCCGGTCGGGCGCGTGGCGCTCGCGCTGCCGGAGGAACCGCTGCAGCAGGTGGCGCGGTTGTCGGTCGGCCTGATGGCCGGCTTGGTCATCGTGACCGTGCTGGCGGTAGCGATCACGATGTACCTGATGGGCAGCTGGATCGCCCGGCCGATCAAGCGGCTCGGCGCGGCGCTGGACGAGATCGCCCGCGGCCAGTTGGACCACCGCATCGCCGAAACGCGCAAGGACGAGTTCGGCTTGCTGTTCGCCGCTTTCGACCGCATGGCGCAGGCGCTGCAGGCCGGTCGCGAGCAGGCCCCGCCTGCGCCCGCCGCCGCCAGCGACCCGCAGCCGAACAGCTGATCGACCGACGAACCGAGTGAGGAGGAGCGCCTCGCATGCGTTGCGCCTCAGCACCCGTCGCCTTGCTGCAGTTCGCCGCCATCCTCGGGCTGGCCGGCTGCGGTAGCGCGCCCGTGCCGCCCGTGGCCCCGCCCACGCTGCCTGCGCCGCAAGCCCCAATCCCCGCGCGGGGCGGCGAGGTGCTGGGCCAGAGCGAGCGCTTCGTCATCTACCAGCCCGGCCCCGGTGACACGCTGCGCAGCGTGGCCGAGCGCTTCCTCGGCGATCCCGCGCTGGATTGGGTGATCGGCGATTTCAACGACATCACGCAGCTGCAGCCGGGCCAGCCGCTGGCCGTGCCGCTGAAACCGCTGAACCCGACGGGGGTCCATGCGGGCGGCTACCAGACCGTGCCCATCCTCTGCTACCACCGCTTCGGTGGCGCGGCCGGCAAGATGAGCGTGTCGCCGGCCAACTTCGCCGCGCAGCTCGATTGGCTCGCGCGCAACGACTGGCACGTGATCCGCCTGGCGCAGTTGCAGGACTACCTGGCCGGCCGGCAGAGCCTGCCGCGCCGCTCGGTCGTCATCACGATCGACGACGGCTACGAATCGTCCTATCGCCACGCCTTCCCGTTGCTGCGCCAGCACGGCTTCCCGGCCACGGTGTTCGTCTACACCGACTTCATCGGCTCGGCCGATGCGCTGAACTGGGCACAGATGCAGGAGATGGCCGAATCGGGGCTGATCGACATCCAGGCTCATTCGAAGACCCACCGCAACCTGATCGAACGCGCCGCGCAGGAGAGCGAGCCGCAGTACCGCCAGCAACTGGAGGCCGAGGCGCGACTGCCGCGCGAGCTGCTGCAGCGCCGGCTGCCGGTCCAGGTGCGGCACTTCGCCTACCCGTACGGCGACGCGAACGACGCGATGCTCGATGTGATGGAGCGCCAGCAGTACGCGCTGGCCGTCACCGTCACTCCGGGCGGCAACGGCTTCTTCGCACCACCGCTGATGCTGCGAAGGACCATGATCTTCGGCGACACCGACCTCGATGCCTTCAAGGCCAAGCTGCAGATCAGCCGCGGCTTCAGCGCGCCATGAAGTGCTGCCGGGCCGCGGCTGCGCTGTGTCTGGCATCGGGCCTGGCACTGAGTGGCTGCAGCACATCGCCGCCTTCGACGCCGCCCGGCGCATCCGCGCCGGCGACGCAGCCCGAATCGGCATCGCCGCGGGTCCGCGAGCTGCCTCCTGTCCAGGCCTACGAACAGAAGATGCTGACCCGAGCGCGCGAGCAGCTTGCCCAGGGCCAACTGGCCGAGGCGGCGCTGAGCTGGGAGATCCTCGTCACCTTGAAGCCGCGCGACGCCGGCTATGCACAGCAGCTGCTGGAGACACGCAGCTCCGCCGAGGCGGCCGCCGCGCAATCACTGCAGCGCGCGACGCAGTTGCAGAAGAAGGGCGAGCTGGAGGCCGCGGCCAACCAGTACCTCGCCACACTGGCGCTGCAGCCGGACTTGGAGCCCGCCGCCGCCGGCCTGCGTGCGGTGGAGCGAGAACGCCTCCGCCGCGGCGCTGCAGCGCGTTCGACACGGATGGGCGCAAGTGCCGTACCGCCAGCGGCGCCAACGCCGGTCCGCACGACCGGGCCCGCCGAGCGCAACGACCTCGAGCACGCGGCCATCCTCAGCGCTCTCGGCGAGATTGACGCGGCCATCGTGCTGCTCGAACGCCATATGGCGCGCAGCAAGAGCGACCCGCCGGCCTGCCAGATGCTGGCCGAGCTGTACCTGCAGAAGGTCGAAGGCCAGCTGCAGTCCGACAAGGCGGGTGCGCTGGCCACGCTGCAGAAGAGCCTGCGGCTGGACGGCCGCAACCCGCGTGCGCTGGCGCGCCTGCCCCAGTTGCAAGCAAAGCCCACTCCGGTGACGGGCGAGGGCCTGTGCCCGCGGGCACGTTGAGCCCACGGGCACAGGCCGGCCTACTTCCCCGACAGCTTCTGCTTCAAGCTCACCGCGCGCTGGCGCTCCAGCTTGGCGGTGTCGTTGCCGGGGTCGACGACCAGCACCTGGTCCCAGGCCTTGATCGCGCCGTCCAGGTCCTGCTTGGCGAAGGCCGTGCGCGCGCCGCGCGAGAGGCTCGTCACCAGCTTGCCGCGCACCTGCTCGGCCTTCGCGTCGGCACCGGGTTGGTCGAGGCTGGCCGCCTTCAGGTACTCGGCGTAGGCACGGGTCAAGTTGCCGGCGCGCTCGGCCGCTTCGCCGGCCTTCATCGAGACTTCGCCGGGGTTCGGCGCCGGCACCGGCGCCACTGGCGCGGGTGCTGCTACCAGCGTAGGCGCAGGCGCGGGCGTCACGGTGGCCGGCAATGGCGGCGGTGCCTTGCCTGGGATGCGCAAGACCTGCCCCCCGGCCAGCTGCTTGGGCACGCTGATGTTGTTGTAGCGGGCCAGGATATAGAAGGAATAGATGTCGCCCATGAAGCGCCCGGCGATGCTGGACAGCGAATCGTTGGGCCGCACCGTGTAGCTGAACGACTCCTTGCCCAGCGTCGCCACCGGGTCGACGCTGATCTGCCGCAGCAGGCTCTGCGCGAGCTTGTTGGACGGCTCGGCGGCGAGCGCACGCTGGATGTCCTCGCGCGCCTCCGCCTCCTTGCCCTGCTCCAGCAGCGACACGGCACTCATCGCGAACTTGGCAGCCTGCTGGGGCGACAGCACCGGCACTGGCCCAGGGTCCGGCGCGGCAGGCTCAGGTGGCGGTTCGCTCTTCGGTGTCGTCGGCGTCGGCGGAGCGGGCGGCGCATGGTTCACAGGTCCCTGGGCACAGGAGATCAGCAGCCCGGCCAGGCCCAGACTCAGCGAAAGACGCAGCAGCATCATGATGGCTCCGCCGGCCTACGCGTACGCCGCGCTGCCATGCCAGAGCTTGCCGGCCAGCGGCGTGAAGCGGATCGGCGGGCCGGCGACGAACTCGCCCTGGAATTCGCCGCCCGAGCCGCCGAACTTCGCGCTGGCCAAGCCGATGTTCAGCACCGTCCCGAAGCCGAGCCGCGCTTCGCTGGTGTGCGTGAAGGCGACCATGCTCTTCGCATTCCGGGTAGGCAGGGACCGCGAATCGGCCAGCTCGCCGGAGCTCTTGATGACGTCGCCGATCAGGATCCAGGCACCCCGCTCGCCGGATCCCGGCCGGCCCGGGTATGAGCGGCCAGCCGTGTGGACGCGCAGGGCCGACAGCGGCGCGGCGAGGCGGACGGTAACGTAGGCGCCGTGGTGCCACGCGCTCGGGTCGCGCGTCGCGGCACGGACCGGTGTCTCGACCGCTGGCAGCGCCAGTGGTCGGCCAAAGAATGCGAAGGTGCGCATGCGACTCTCCTTCGTCGGGCCCGCGGTGCCCGACGTCGCTGGCGAGTTTCTCGCAAACGTCCGCGTACCGCGCGTGACTTTCGGTCATTGCCGGCGACCGGGCCGCAGCGGCATCGTTCGCTACCGTGAGCGCTTCCGCCCTGTCCCGTCCACCGATCCCCGTCGTCGTCCACCAGCATGCGGAGGAAAGCGCGATGCTGCGCCACGTCCGCTCGGTGCTCGTCCGTGCGCCCCATGTGCGACTGCGGCACCTGCGGCGGCTGGACGACCGAATCGCCGCGCACCTGGACGGCCTCGCCGTGGCCGGCCGCTACGGCACGCAGGTCTGCACCGCGCAGTTGGAGCGCGTGGGTGCGGGCGAGGTGTTCGCCTGCGCCGTCCGTGCGATCGACGAGCGCGACGACGCCGCGCTGCAGCGGCTGATCGCCCTCGGCAACGCGTTTCCGGACGCCAAGCGCGGCCTGCTGTCGGCCTTCGGCTGGGTCTCCGCGCAAGACCTGCAGGGCCTTGTCGGCACCTTGCTCACGGCGCCCGATGCGGCGCGCCGCGAACTGGGCATCGCCGCCTGCCGGCTGCACCGCGTCGACCCCGGGCCGGCGCTGTCCACGGCGCTGCGCCACGAAGACGCGGGCCTGCGGAGCGCGGCCTTGCGGGCGGCGGCGGAACTGGGCCGCGTCGACCTGCTAGAGGCCGTCCTGTGGCACACGGACGAACAGGCAGCGGAGGCAGCACGGGCGGCCTGCCTGCTCGGCGAGCACGGCGCGTCGCTGACCCTGCTGGAAGCGGCCGCCCGCGCCGGCGACGATCCCGCGCGGCAGTTGCTCCTGCTAGCCGCCGATTTCTCCGAGGCCAGTGCGCTGCTGCGCCAACTGGCGCGGGCCGCGCCGCCGGACGCGATGCCGCAGCGCCGTCGCATCATCCGCGCCTGCGGCTGGCTGGGCGACACGCGCTTCGTGCCCTGGCTGATCGAGCTGATGGTCGACGACGGCCAGGCCCGTCTCGCCGGCGAGGCCTTCTCGCTGATCACCGGCGCCGACCTCGCCGCGCTCGACCTGGAACGCAAGCCGCCCGAAGGCGCGCGGATGGGGCCCAGCGAGGACCCGAATGACGATGACGTCTCGCTCGACGAAGACGAAAGCCTGCCCTGGCCCGAGCAGGCACTCGTGCTGCGCTGGTGGCAGGCCAACGCCACGCGCATGCCCGCCACAGCGCGCTGCTTCATGGGCGCGCCGCCTTCGCCCGCGCACTGTCGGCAGGTGCTGCGCGAAGGCACGCAGCGGCAGCGCTTCATCGCCGCCCAACACGCGTGCCTGCTCACGCCGGGCCTGCCACTGTTCCCCGTCTGCGAGCCCGCCTGGCGGCAGGCGAGACGACTTGCGGCGATGACCTAAGTCACGCTGCCGGACCCACTCCGGTGGCTATTCTGGTTCCCGACCTCTGGAGTGAAGCAACCGTGACTTCGGCATCTCGAATCCTCCTTTCCGTGCTGGCCTGCACCGCCGCGCTCGCGCTCGCCGGCTGCGGCAGCAGCCCGCCCAAGCCGACCCAGCTGAGTGGCACGATCAAGGCATCGCCGGCCGTCAATCCCAGCGCGAGCGCACGGCCCTCGCCGCTGCTGCTGCGTGTGTACGAGCTGAAGACCGATGCCGCCTTCGGCAAGGCCGACTTCATGGCGCTGTACCAGCGCGACCAGGCCGAACTCGCGGCCGATCTCGTCGCCCGCGAGGAGTACATGCTGTCGCCCGGCGAGACGCGCAGCTTCACGAAGAAGCTCGCCCCCGAGACCCGCTTCATCGGCGTGCTGGCCGCCTACCGCGACCTGGAGCACGCGGTGTGGCGCAAGGTCGTGCCGGTGCCGCCCGGCGAGAAGCTGCAGGCCGTCATCCAGGCCGATGCGCTGTCCGTCGACGTGACGGTGAAGAAGTAGGCCGGCCATGACCCCGAGCCGCCGCGTCATCTGGACCCAGGGCATGTTCCTGATGCCCCACCATTTCCAGCAGGAGGCTCGGCACGTCGACTACGCGATGGACATGCGCGTGCAGGCGCTCGGCGGCCAGGCTTGGGGTTTCTTCGACCTGATGCTGGACGAGGGCCTGCTCGCCCGGGGCCAGCTCGGCCTGGAGCGCGCCACCGGCATCCTGCCCGACGGCACGCCGTTCTCGATCCCGCAGCACGACCTGCCGCCCGCGCCACTGGACGTGCCGGCCGACATGAAGAACGAGCTGGTCTTCCTGGCTCTGCCGCGCGCGCGCAGCGGCGTCACGCAGGTGGACTTCGACGGGATGGACGGCACGCAGCCCTTTCGCTGGTCGGTGGCGGACGAGGAACTGCACGACCTCACCCATGGCGAAGACGAGCCCGAATCGGTGCAGACCGGCCGGCTGGCGCTGCGGCTCCTGCGCGCCAAGGACGCCCGCGACGGCCAGGAGGGCCATGCGCTGCTGGGCGTCGCGCGGGTGCGCGAGCGCCGCAGCGACGGCCAGGTCGAGATCGACCGCGACTACATCGCTCCGCAGACCCGCATCGATGCGAGCCGCCAGCTCTCGGCGGTCGCCTCACTGCTGCACGGGCTGATCGGCCAGCGGGCGCAGGCGCTGGCCGAGCGCTTCGGGCAGCTGAGCCACGGCGTCTCCGAGATGGCCGACTTCCTGATGCTGCAGGCGCTCAATCGCGCCGAGCCACTGTTCCGCGAGCACGCGCAGGCGCCCGGCCAGCATCCCTGGGCGCTGTACCGCGACGGCCTGCAACTGGCCGGCGACCTCGCCACCTTCACCAGCGAGGCACGGCATGTCGGCGAGTTCCCGCTCTACCGCCACGACGACCTGCAATCCTGCTTCCCGCCGCTGCTGGCCGCGCTGCGGCGCATGCTGACCTCGGTGATGGAGCGCAATGCGATCCAGATCGAGCTGGAACGCCGCGAGCACGGCGTGCACGTGGCCGTGTTCCCGGACGCCGACCTGCCCCGCAACTCGAACCTGGTGCTGGCCGTCAATGCACAGATGCCGGCCGACCAGCTGCGCACCCGCTTCACCGCGCGCAGCAAGCTCGGGCCGACGGACCGGCTGATCGACCTCGTCAACCGCAACCTGCCCGGCATCGCGATCCGCGCACTGCCGACCGCGCCGCGCCAGTTGCCCTTCCACGCCGGCTTCCACTACTTCGAGCTCGACCGCGGCGGCGAGCTGTGGAAGCAGCTGGAGCGCAGCGGCAGCCTTGCGCTGCACGTGCCGGTCGAGCTGCCTTCGCTCGAACTCGAACTGTGGGCCGTGCGCCAGTGAGCGCCGCGCGCTGAACCGGCTGCAAGCAGAAGCGCACTATGGCCAGCACCGTCTTCCACGACCCGTTCGCCGAGCCCGACGAGTCGCAGCGGACCTTCATCAAGCCCAACCCGAGCGGCCGGCCGCAGCCGCTGACCCCGCCCGCGCCGGCGCCGATGTCCGCCGCCGAGGCGCAGGAGGCCGACACGGCCGATCACGGCCTGAACCCGCTCGTGGCTGCCGCCAACCGCCTGCTGGTGCTTGCGCCGCAACTGCGCCAGACCCGGCATGTGGACGACCCGGTCGCGCTGCGCGACTCGCTGGCCCAAGGTGTGCGCGAATTCGGGCAGCGTGCCACAGCACTGCAGAGCCCGCCGGAGCAGCTCACCGCCGCGCGCTACGTGCTATGCACGCTGCTCGACGAGGCCGCCGCGAACACGCCCTGGGGCGGCTCCGGCGTCTGGGCCCAACTGAGCCTGGCGGCGCTGTTCCACAACGATGTAAAGGGCGGCGAGAAGGTCTTCCAGCTGATGGCGCGCTTCGCCGACAAGCCGCGCGAGAACCTCGACGTGCTGGAGCTGATCTATTGCGCGCTCACGCTCGGCTTCGAAGGCCGCTACGGCGTCGTCGACAACGGCCGCGCGCAGCTCGACGCCGTGCGCGACCGGCTGGCCCAGGTGATCCGGCGCGAACGCGGCGACCACCCGCGCGCGCTGGCGCAGCACTGGCAGGGCGAGGCCCGGGCCGGCCGCGTGCCCAGCCGCGCGCTGCCGCTGGCCGCGGCGGCGGCGCTGGCGGCGCTGCTGCTGGCGGGCACTTATGTGGCGATGTCGCTGTCGCTAGCGTCCCGCTCGGATCCGGTCTTCAGCCAGGCGCAGGCGCTGCGCCTGCCCTCGCCGGTCGTCCAGGCACCGCAGCCGGCCGCGCAGCCGCGCCTCGCGCAGTTCCTGCAGGCCGACATCAAGGCGCGCCAGGTCAGCGTGCGCGACGAGGTCGACCGCAGCGTCGTGACGATCGCTGGGGACGGAGCCTTCGCACCCGGCAGCGCGACCGTGCTGCCCGAGCGCCAGGCGCTGCTGGGCCGCATCGCCGACGCACTGGCCCAGGTCCGGGGCCGGGTGCTGGTGCTGGGCCATACGGACAACCAGCCGCTTGCGCGCTCGGCGCGCTTCCCGTCGAACTGGCACCTGTCGCAGGAGCGGGCCAAGCAGGTGAGGGACCTGCTGGTGGCCCACAAGGTGGCACCCGGGCGCATCCAGGCCGAAGGCCGGGCCGACGGCGACCCGGTGGTGCCGAACGACAGCGCCGCCAACCGTGCGTTGAACCGGCGTGTCGAAGTGACGCTGTTCGTCGGCCCGGGCAACGAGGTCTGGCCGGCCAAGGCGGCCTCATCGCCATGATCAAGAAACTGCTCGGCTGGATCTTCAACCGCTGGACGCTCGCCGCGGTGCTGTTCATCGCCATCGCGCTGGTGCTGTGGATCGTCGGGCCGCTGGTCGCCGTCGCCGAGCTGCGGCCGCTGGAAACGGCGGCGGCACGGGGCTGGGCTATCGCGGTCGTCGCGCTGCTGTTCGCGCTGCGCATGGCCTGGTCGGCGTGGCGCGCGCGCCGCGGCAACGCGGCCGTCGTCAGCGAGATGCTTTCCGCCGCCCCGGCAGCCGCCGCCGAGAGCGCCGACACGATCGCGCTGCGCCAGCGTTTCGAGGACGCGATGCAGACGCTGCGCGAGACGCGCTTCGCAGGTGATGGCCAGGGCCGCAAGGGCGCGTCTTCCGGCTTGTCCGGCCTGGCCAGCAAGTGGAGCGGACGCTACCTCTACGAATTGCCCTGGTACGCGATCATCGGCGCGCCCGGCTCGGGCAAGACGACGGCGCTGCAGAACTGCGGCCTGAAATTCCCGCTGGCTGCACGGCTGGGCGAGCGTGCGCTGAAAGGCATGGGCGGCACGCGGCTGTGCGACTGGTGGTTCACCGACCAGGCCGTGGTGATCGACACCGCGGGCCGCTTCACGACGCAGGAGGACGGCCAGCAGGGCAGCGGCGCCACCTGGACCGGCTTCCTCGCGATGCTCAAGCGCACGCGCTCGCGCCAGCCGCTGAACGGCGTGCTGGTCACGGTCTCGGTGGATCTGCTGCTGCAGGGTGCCGCCCGGCGCGACGACTACGCGCAGAAGGTGCGCCAGCGCGTGCAGGAGCTGCACGAACAGCTGGGCATCCGCTTCCCGATCTATTTGCTGGTGACGAAGACCGACCTGCTGGCCGGCTTCATGGACTACTTCGCCACGCTGGACAAGGATCAGCGGGCCACGCCCTGGGGCGTGAGTTTCCCGTTGCAGGCACGCAACGAGGCCAACCTGCAGTCCTTCAGCGAGGAGTTCGACGCGTTGCAGCGGCGCCTGCAGGCGGGCCTGGTCGAGCGCTTGCAAAGCGAGCCCGATGCGCAGAGGCGCGCGCGCATCTACGGCTTCCCGAACCAGTTCGCGCGGCTGCAGGGCATGCTGCAGGAGTTCCTGGAGACGGTGTTCGCGCCGTCCCGCTTCGAAGCGGACCCACTGCTGCGCGGCGTCTATTTCATCAGCGGCACGCAGGAAGGCACGCCGATCGACCGCGTGCTCGGCACGGTGGCGCGCGCCTTCCGGATCGAGAGCGCCGTGATGGCGCCGAACCAGGCCAGCGGGCGCAGCTATTTCCTCTCGCGCCTGCTCGGCGAGGTGGTATTCGCGGAGAACGGCCTGGCCGGGCTGAACCGCGGCCGCGAGCGTCGTCTGCGCTGGCTCTCGGTCGGTACCGGCGTCTCGCTGGCCGCCGTGGCGGCCAGCATGCTGACGGCCTGGGGCGTCAGCTACCTCAACAACCGGCGCTACGTGGACGACGTGGCGGCCCGCGTCGGCCTCGTCGACAGGACGCTGAAGAAGACCCCGAACCGCGCCACGCCGGACCTGTTGCCCATCCTGCCGGCGCTGGACGCCACGCGGGATCTGGCACGTGACGCCGCCGCCGGCCATGGCTTCCTCGGCTTCGGCCTGGAGCAGGTCGGCAAACTCGATCTCGCCTCGCGCGCCGCCTACCAGCGCATGCTGGTCGACGCGATGCTGCCGCGCCTGGGCCTGCGTGTAGAGGACCAGTTGCGTCTGGCCAGCGCCTCGGGCCAGGGCCAGTACGAAGCGCTGAAGACCTACGTGATGCTGCACGACGCCGAGCACTTCGATCGCTCGGCACTGGCCACTTACTTCCAGGCCGGCTGGGACGCGGAGGTCGGCCGCTCGATCGACGCGAATCAGGCCGCCGAGCTGAATAGCCACCTCGCGGCGCTGCTGACCCAGGACGTGCCGCTGCCCAAGGCGCCGGCCGACAGCGCGCTGATCGAGAGCCACCAGCGCCTGCTCGCGCAAGGCACGCTGCCGCAACGCATCTACAGCCGCATGCGCCAGCAGGGCCTGGGCGCGAAGTTCCCCGACTTCACCCTCGTGCGCGCCGCCGGTGACCGCGCCGACCTCGTGTTCGTGCAGGGTGGCGGCGTGGCGGCGCCGCGCGGCGTACCCGGCCTCTTCTCGTACGACGGCTACCACCACGGCTTCCAGCCGCAGGTGACGCAGGTCACCGAGCAGCTAGCCAGCGAGCAGCCCTGGGTGCTGGGGGTCGGCAGCGCGCCGAAGGATGCCGCCGCGCAGATACGCGCCGACGGGCCGCTGATCGATGACGTGCGCCGCCTCTATCTGAACGACTACGTCGCGGCCTGGGAGCGCTTCATCGGCGAGCTGAAGTTGCGGCCCCGCGCCAGCATGGCGGAGTCGATCCAGATGGCGCAGTTGCTGTCGGGCTCGGACAGCCCGCTGCCGAAGCTGCTGCGCGCGATATCGCACGAGACCACGCTGCTGGCACCGGACAGCAAGGGCCCGGTCGACCGGATCGGCGATCGATTCCAGGCCGCAGTCAAGGCCACGCGGGAGACGGTCGCCGGCGCGATCGAGGGCGGCGGCAAGCCGGCCGCCGGGGCGCCCGCACAGGAAAGCATCGTCGACGACCGCTTCCGCGACCTGCGTCGCATGGTTACGGCGCCCGAGGGTGGCAAGCCGCCGGTCGACGACGTGGTGGCGCTGGTCGGCCAGGTCCAGGTGCTGCTCAGCAATGTGGACAACGCAGTCAAGGCCGGCACGGCGCCGCCGCCCTTCCCGGTCACGCTACAGACCACGGCCACGCAGTTGCCGCAGCCGCTGCGCGCGATGCTGGAGGACCTGACCGCCACCGGCGGCCGCATCACGCAGATGCTGACGCGGCAAAACCTGTCGGCCGACGTGAAGGCGCAGGTGGGCGAGTTCTGCCAGCAGGCGGTAGCCGGCCGCTATCCGATCGACCGCACCGCGCTGCGCGACGCCACGCAGGCCGACTTCGCGACGCTGTTCGCACCTGGCGGCAAGTTCGATCAGATGCAGCAGAAGCTGGCACCCCTCGTCGACACGGCGGCGCGGCCGACCTGGCGCTTCCGCGATGGCGAGAACGGCCGGCTCGGCGCCGATGCCGGTTCGCTGCCGGAGTTCCAGCGCGCCCAGGCGATCCGCGAGACCTTCTTCCCGGTCGGCAACGTCCCGACGCTGCGCCTGCAGTTCAAGCCGATCGAGATGGATGCCACGCTGAAGCAGTTCGTGCTGGACGTCGACGGCCAGATCGTCCGCTACGACCACGGCCCGCAGATTCCCGTGCAGGTCCAGTGGCCCGGCCCGCGCGGCGGCGCGCAGGTCAGGCTGGAGCTGAGCCCGCCCGCCAGCGTCGGTGCCACCGGCATGGTCTACGAAGGCCCGTGGGCGCTGCTGCATCTGTTCGACCACGTGAAGATCGAGAAGAACGGCCCGTCGCCCGAGCGCTTCCGCGCGACCTTCGACATCGACGGCCGCAAGGCCGTGTTCGAGATCACTGCCGGCAGCGTGCGCAACCCGTTCCGGCTAGCCGAGCTGACGGATTTCTCCTGTCCCCTGGGTCTGTAGAAAACGGGGGCGCTGATGGACGAAGCAGCGGGCTGGTTCGGGAAGCTGTCCTCGCTGGGCGACTTTGCGCAGCGGCGCGTGTCAGCGCAGTGGGTCGGCATCTGCGACGACTGGCTGTCCGCCTCGATGCTGGCCGGCCGCGAACAGTTGCACGAGCACTGGGTCGAGGCCTACCTGCGGGCACCGGTGCTGCGCTTCGGCTGGGCGCCGGGCGTCGTCGACGCGCAGTGGTGGTTCGGCGTGCTGATGCCCAGTTGCGACAACGTGGGGCGCTACTTCCCGCTGCTGGTGGCGCAGCCGCGGCCGCGGCCGCCCGAGGACCGGGCGGCGCTGGAGCACCTGGAACGCTGGTTCGATCACATCGCCGCCGCGACGATCCAAACGCTCAGCGACGCCGGTGGTTCGGTCGATGACTTCGAGGCGCTGCTGCACGACGCGCCGCCGTGGCCGGCCGTCCTCAGCCCGGCCTCATCCTCACCCGCCCACGTTCCACTGATGCATTGGCTCGAACCGCTGGTCGCCGCACGCTGGACACAGGAACTCGCCGGGCACTCGCTGTGGTGGCGCATCGACCCGCAGACCGCCGAGCGCGACTCGATGCAGATCCTGAAAGGCTTGCCCAATGGCGAGCAGTTCGTGGACCTGATCTGCGGGGATTGAGGTCAGCCCCTCTGCTTCTGGCCAGCGCCGGGCGACGCGCAGCCGAGCGAGCTTCGCCCACGATGGCGCGTGACGAAGGTGCAGAGGGTCGTCGCCGGTGGCGGCTCGATCACCACCGGTTCGGTATTGCCTCGGTACCGGCACTCGACGTAGAGCTGCCGCCCGGCCTCGAAGACGTAAGCCACGTCCCACTCGGACCGGCTGCCGTCCTTCGTCTGGCGGTGTCGGTCGGGGACCAGGTCGGCATGCTCGCTCGGAGGGCCATCGAAGACGGATGCGCTCGCCAGCCGCTCGCCTCCTTTCTCGCTCGGGCACGCGGCTTCGCCGGCCTGGGCGATCGAGCAAAGCGCCGACAGCGCCAGGCTAGTCAACCACGAAGAAGTTGTCGCCATTGTTCGAGTTCCCGTGTGCGCCGAAGCGCAGCAGCCGCTTGTGGATGGCCGTCGCGGGCGGAGTCACCCACTGGTCGACCACGTTGATGCCAATCGCCGTCTGGCTTTCGTAGACTGCCGCGTGACCAGAATAGTGACCGTTCGCGTTGAAGGTGGCAATGGCCGTCCCGGGAAGAATGCCTGTCGCCCCTCGGACCTGGACGCCCTTCTTCCACGCACTGGTGGCAACCGGGAGCGTCGTGCAGACTGTCGTCACATACGACACGCACTGGCCGCAGAAGTTCGGGCCGTGCTGCTTCTCGGCCGGTGGCACGTCGGTGAACGGCGCGATGCCGGAACTCCGCGTGCAGACCCAGTCGCCGAGAGGCGCCTTGGGATTGGTCAAATAGTCCGTCGCAACATGAGCCATCACCTGTCTCCTTTCCTCGCTGCAGTCCGAAACCGTCACGCCGTCCGCGTCGCCCACTCCTTGCGCAGGCGGTCGACCTGCTGCTCGTAGGCAGCCAGGAAGGCCTTGCCGAACAGCGCGTGGAAGTCCTCTTGCGCGGCGTCGTGGATCGAGCCGTAGTGCTGCAGGTATAGTTCCCAGAGCCTCGACTTGCGGGCCATCGGCAGCAGGCGCTCCAGCATGCCGTTGCGGTCAAGCTTGGCCTCGAGCTCTTCGGGCGTGAACCGCTCGAGCACGCCCTCCAACGCTGCGCGCATGCCGGCCATCGTGCCGATCGTGTGGCCGACCAGTTCGCTCATCGCCTCGGCCATCGCCGTCTCGCCCGGCATGAAGCCGCGCGCCGGCGGCAGCAGCAGGCGCTCCAACGCCGAGGCGGCATCGGGCGAGAACTTCAAGGGGTTGTTCTCGCGCGGGCGGATCACGGTCACCTCGGCATGCAGTTCGTTGCGCGTGGAGGCGCGCAGCGACATCAGCTGCAGGGTGCCCTCCAGCGCCAGCCGCAGCAGCGCGCCGGCCTGGACCATCATCGCCTCCGCATCCGCGCGCGCATCGAGTTCGAGGCCGGCGCCGCGGCAGAACGCGGACCACAGATCCTGATGTCCATCGCCGGCGGTGAGCCTCCTGTCCGGCGGCGCCTCGACCTGGCCGACCGGGACGTCGACGGTCGGCGGCGGCTTCGGTGCCAGCACGCGCGGCGGGACGAATTCGCCCTTGAGCTCGGGCACGCGGTCTGCCGACAGTGGCGCGGCCCGGGTGTCCTCGTCGTCATCGAGGATGCCACGGGACGGCTCGGCCGGCGTGGGCCCACCGTCCCGGCCGCCAATCAGCGCGTCGATCGAAAGGCTCTCGCCCTGCGGCATCAGGTCATCGAACGAGGTCCGGTCGCCGGCCGGTGCAGGTGGCCGGCACGGCGCCATCAGGTCAATGTCCGGCAGCAGGCGCGGCAGATCCTCGTCGGGCGGTGGCCGGCCAAGCGGCCCGGCCTGACGGCCCGGCCCGATCGGCTTCAGCAGCTCGGCGAAGGGGTTGTTGGACGACAGGGAATCCTCCAAGCCAAGCGAGCCGACGGAGAAGCCAGAGCTCGGCCCGCGACCGAAGGGCCGGCCCTGGCTGCGCGGGATCACGGCAACGGCAATCTCCTGGTCGCCGGTGCGACGGGCATCGCTATCGTTATCGTCCAGCACCTCCAGCAGGTAGCCGCCGATGCGCACGGCATCATGCGGGCGCAGCGTCGTCGATTCGCCAGGTGCGAGCGTCTGCTGGCGCACGACCAGCGCATTGCCGTTGCTGACGTTCTCGATCGTGAAGCCGGCGCCGTCGGCCGAGATGCGGGCGTGCTGGCGCGAGATGTAGCGCTTGGGGTCGGGTAGCGCCATCGTGTTCTGGTCGCTGCGGCCGATGGTGCCGCCTTCGCGGCCGAACAGCGCCGTGATCGGCCGTGTCAGCGAAGCACCGTCCAGCGATACGGCACGCAAGGTCATGCCCATCGCGACACCCGGCGACGCGGCGGCTGTGAGCGATCCTGTCGACGCTTGCCTTGCATGCAGCGATCCTGTCGCGGCATGCCATGTCGATCAACGGTCGAAAGTCATATCGAACGCGACAACCGTCAGTGAATGTTGCAGCCCTCACGACTGCGGGCGGCATCCGCGCTCGGCAGGCCATCACCACGCACCGCCGCCACAAAGATGGCCAGTGGCGTAAACGAAAGCGCCCGGCGGAACTCCTGCTCGATCGCAGCCCAGATGCCCGACGAGGGCTGGCGCGCATGGGAGACACGCAGGCCGGTGTTCTGTGCAGGAAGGGTCTTCATGATGAGCTACTCCTCGTTTCGTTGACGTAGGTTCATCCTCATCCAGGCTTGTATCGGGGTAAAGCGATCTTTATTGCCAGTTAAATGCAAAACTATTGCATTCAATGGTGGAGCGCGCCACGATGCGGCCATGGACATCACCCTGGCTCGCACCTTCCTCGGCATCGTGGCGGCGGGGAGCTTCATCCGCGCGGCCGAGAACCTTCACGTCACGCAGACAGCCGTCAGCGCGCGGGTGCGCACCTTGGAGGATCTGCTCGGCGCCAAGCTCTTCGTGCGCAACAAGGCCGGCGCCTCGCTGACGCCCGCCGGCGAGCAGTTCCGGCAGTACGCCTCGATGCTGGTGCAGGTCTGGGAGCGCGCGCGCAACCAAGTCGCCGTGCCGGCGGGGCGGCAGTACGTGCTGACGATGGGCTGCGAGCAGAGCCTGTGGGATCCGCTGCTGCTGGACTGGCTGCTGTGGATGCGTACCGCGGCGCCGCAACTGGCGCTGCGCACCGAGGTGGGCGAGCCGTCCGACCTGATCGACCGGGTCGCCTCCGGCATGCTGGACATGGCCGTGGTCTACGCGCCGCAGCAGCGCCCCGGCCTGCGGATCGAGCTGCTCATCGAAGAGAAGCTCGTGCTGGTCACCACCCGCAAGCGCGGGCAGAAGCTGGATCCGGCGGACTACATCTACGTGGACTGGGGTCCGGAATTCGCTGCGCAGCACAGCCTCGCCTTTCCGGAGCTCAGCCAGCCCGCCGTCAGCGCCGGGCTCGGGCCACTGGGCCGGGAGTACGTGCTGGCCGCGGGCGGCTCCGGCTACTTCCGACTGGCCGTCGTGCAGCAGCACCTGGAGAGCGGCCGCCTGCGCCGCGTCCGCGGCGCGCCGGAGTTCCTCTATCCCGCCTACGCGGTCTTCGCCGAGGGCGCGGACCTGTCCACCATCAAGCCGGCGCTGGAGGGCCTGCGGCACGCCACCGGCACGCTGCAGCTCACCACAGCAGCGCCAGTAGTGCCGACAGCTGAGCCTCCGCGGAGCGGTGGTGTTCGATCGCGTCGTTCACCAGCTCGGTGAGCCCAGCACGCATCGCATCGTCCTGCACAGGCAGGCGTTCGCGCAGCGCCGGCATCATCACCGGCTCACGCTGCTGCAGAACTTGCGCGACCATCACCGCCAGCGCGGCCTGGAGCGCATCGGTTTCGTCCCCTGAAGCGAGGCCCACGATCGTGGCAAGCGCTTCCAGCCGCGGCGCGTCGGTGTCGCGCCAGGCGGCGCGCAGACGCCCGCTCATCGTGTCGGGCTTCTGCAGCGCCTGGAAGGCCAGGTCCTGTTCACCGCGCCGCGTCAGTTCGAGGATCGCGGCGAAGGCGGTGGCGCGCGCATCGCCCTCGGCGCTGTAGGCCCGCAGTTTCTCCTGCACTTCGGGGCGTTGCAGTTCGGGATGGCGCGCCAAGTACTCCTGCGGGGCCTCGCTGCGCAGCCATTCGCTCACCTCGATATTGAGCATCATCGGCGCGTAGGCGGCATCGACGCCGTCGCGCCGAGCGTCGGCGAGCAGTCGCAGATGCAGGTCGATCACTTCGCGGCGCTCGGGTGAATCGGCAAATTCCTCAAGCACGATGTCGGCCAGCGGGTCCAGCAGCAGAGGATGCGTGCGCAGGTACTCGCGGGAGAGCACCCAGGTCGGCACGTTCCACCAGCCGATCACGGCCCACTCGACAGCCTCCGGCACCAGCAGCCAGTCGGGCAACTCAGCGCCCTGCTCGCGCCAGGCTCGATCGAAATTCGCCGGGTCGATCTGGCGATGTGAACGGGCAGCATCGCGCACGATGCGCAGCTCTGCCGGTTCCACCTGTCCCAGCGCTTCGAGCACCGTCTGCACGGTCAGCCCAATCTCGTCAGCCGGGCGGTTCCGCATCAGCGCGATGCGACGCTGCAGCTTCGGGTGCTCGTTCAGCGCCGCGAGCGTGTCGTCCCACAGATCGGCCCCCCCGGTGTTGAGCGCGGCGGCGAGCGGCCCGATGTTGGCATCCGACGCTAGCGCAGCATCGCAGAGCGTCTGCAGCACCTCACGAAGGATCTGCAGTCCTTCCTCGGCAGCACCGGTGCCGCGAAGTGCGCGGCCGAGCGCGACGCGCGTCGCCCATCGCGTCGCCTCGGTGAAGGGCGTCTGCATGGCAAGCTCGATCAGCCGGGCGCCCTCGCGCGCATGCACCAGTCCCTCGGCGAACTCCCCTGCGTTGACGAGGATCTGCGCGAGCCCCGCATGGGCGTTGGCGAGCAGGCCGGCAATCAGCGCCGGATGGGCGGGCGCGTCGTCCAGGGCCGTAATCGCGCTCCTGAACAGATCGCCGATATCCCCGGGCTCGCCGCCAAACTGCAGCTGCGCGTTGGCAAGGTTGATCCGCGCCGCTGCAACGCTGAGCCGCACCTGCGGCACGTCGGGCAGGGTCGCGGCCAGCCGCAGCACCTCACGCGAGCATTCGGCCGACTCCCCGGTACGCTGGCCGAGCAGGCGCCCGGCCTGGTCCACCAGATTGCCGAGCAGCATCAGGCCGATCGCTGGCGTATCGGTATCGAGTTCGCGCAGCACGCCGATCGCTTCCTCGCGAATGTCGGTGTCGCGCTCGTTGCCCGAAGCCATCAGCAGTGCGGCGAGACGGCCCAGCGCACTGGCCAGCACCAGGCGCTGCGCCTGCCCGCCACCGCTGCCGCGCCGCAGCAGCGTGACGGCCTCCTGCTGCAGCTCAGTGGTCTGCGGCAGGTCCTGCAGCGTTCCAGTGAGCAGGTCGTTGAGCCGGTAGGCCGTCGCGGCGTCCAGCACCTGGCCTAGCGTCATGCCGACGATCAGGTTGTCCGCCGGCAGGCAGCGCAGCGCGGCGATCGGCTCCTTCAGCTCCTGCGCCGCAGCATCGACAGCGCCGCCGGCCGCCACCAGGGCCGCGCGCAACATCGCCGCGTCAGCGAACAGAATCCCATAGTCCACCACGGTCGACGCGTTCGCGCGGGTCAAGTCGAGTGCCAGGTCGATCAGCTCCGGCACTTCCGCAATCGCCTGCGCACTGGCAAGGCCCCGCGATGCGTTGACGCCGTGCAAGCGGGCCAATGCGACAAGCGCCTTGGCGGTCATCAGGTCGCCCAGGTCGCCGCGCCGGCCGCTGCGGCGGAATTCGTCCAGCACGCGCTGCCCCGGTTCGGTATCGAAGGCATCCAATGGCCCCGGCCTCGCCATCGCGGCCTGCTGCGCCAGCAGGTAGGCCAGGGTCGAGCAGACCTCCAGGAACATCAGCGGTGAGTTCGTCAGCGCATCATGCGCGTCGGCGATATCCAAGGCCACGCGCGCATGGCGCTCGCCTTCCGCGACATCACCCGACAGCTGCGCAGCCCGCGATGCCGTGGTCCGCGCAGTGACGCGGCGCACCCAGGCCTCATCGTCCTCATCCTCAGGGTAGGGCAGGTCGAGCGCGATGGCCTCATCCGCAAGCCGTCTGGCGGTCTCGTAGCGGCCATCGCGCACCAGCGCAACGGCCTTGGTGAGCAAGGCGCTGGCCAGCGTCGACCGGCCCTGCGGCTCGTCGCGCAGCGAACGGGCCAGCTCGGTGGCCTCGTCCGCGGCACTGTCCGCGCCCTGCTCGTCACCGACCATCGAACGCGCCAGCGAGAGCTGGAACAGCGACAAGGTCAGCCGCCGGGGATCGCCCAGTTCGCGCCGCACCTTCACGGCCTGCTCGTGGCAGTGCAATGCTTCCTCGATCCGCACCTCGGTACCTGCGATGGCGCCAGCCAGGTCATTAGCTGCCGCCAGATCCGGCAGGAAGGCGTCACGATCCCGCTCGACCAGCCGCTCAAGATGCTGCAGCCCCGGCGCGCCGGCGTCAGCGAAATGGCGCCACGCGAAACGCCAGAGGTAGGTATGCCGCTGCGGCGCATGGCCCTCGTCCAACCACTGCTCGTAGACCTCGTCGATGGCCTGGGCCACCAGCACCTCCTCGCTGCGTTCAGCCGTGCCCTGGGGCAACCGTGCCAGATAGTCGGAAAGCTGGCGGTGCGCCAGTCGGTACACCGGCTGCCCGCCCTCCGAGCTGGCGATGACGTGACGCCCCAGCGCCCCAAGCGCCGCGTAGGCGGCATCGCGCCCATACACGGTGCCACTCGGAGACAGCGCGGTCGCGACCGCGGGCCAGACGTCGTCGGCCGGAAAGCCGCTGCCATGCGCAGCGGCGAGCGCCCGTAGCAGCTCGCGCGCCGCACCGGGGTGCGGGCGGCCGTCGATCTCGATCACCACGCCGCCGAGGTCGCGCTCCAGCGCGCTTTCGACCGTGCCCGCCAGTCGCAGCCGCCAGTCCTGCGAATCAGTGTCGACGGGCTGGTCGCGCAGCTGCGAGGTGAGCAGCCGAGCGAGCAGGAAAGGCGCCGCGGCCGCCGGCGCTGCCTCACCGCGGGCGATCTCGTCGGCGACCCGTTCGGGGTCCATCTTCGGGTCCACGCCGGCCAGGCGGCGCAGCACGTAGCGGCGCACATCGCGCAAGGTGCCACCGGGGTCCTCGCCAAGGTCGATGCGTTCCTCCGGGCCGCCCAGGATCGCTACCAGCGAGGAGTTCTCCAGGGGCAGGTCGCGCGTCGCGACGATCACGCGCGCCTCGCGCGCGAGCGGCAGCAGCAGCTCGTCGACCAGCGGCTGGCTCATCTGCAGCGCCTCGTCGAGACCGTCGACAACCACCGCCAGCGGCCGCCCCGCGAGCCGGCGCTTGCGCGCCGCGCCCAGCACGCCGAAGCTGCCGGTGGCCGGGTCGACGCCGAGCTGGCGCGCCAGCTCCTCGGCCGCGCTATCCACCGTCGCGCCGCGCGCCTGGATCTGCGCCTGGATGCTCCCCTCGCCCGGATCGAGCGCCGCCGGCACCGCTTCCGACTGCAGCAGGCGCGCACGCTCCGCCGGTGCCGACAAGTCCGCGAGGCGCCCTACCAGCGCCGACTTGCCGCAACCCGGCGGCCCCGTGACGACAAAAAGGCCGGGCTTGGCGAGCGCAAGCCAGCCGACCAGGCGCTCCAGCGCGGCTTCACGCCCGGTGAAGAAACGCTGGTCGCCGGCTCCTTCGCCGGCACGCAGCGCGTGCAGCAGGTCCTCGACGGGCTGGTCTGGCAGGTCCGGCTTGAACAGCGGGTTGCGCACGAAGTCGCCGTCGAGCCCACCGCCCAGGAAGCGGGTGGGCGTCTGGCGCGGCTCGTCCCATTCGTTCAGCAGCGTTTCCAGCAGGTCGTTGCCGCGGATGTAGGGGCGGTTGGCCACCCACCAACCCGCCACGTCCTTGTTGCCCTTGGTCGGCCCCACGCTCAGCAGCCGCTGCATGACGCGCGAGAGCGCGCCGCTGCGCGCCGGCTCGTCACCCAGGCTCGCGGCGATCACGGCGAACCAGGCCGAGCCCGGGTCGCGGCGACCCGCACTCACGGCACTGGCCACACGTGCCGCATCGATCACGCCGCGGCCCGCGAAGCAGGTGTCGATGAGCACCAGCACCCGGCGCGCGCCGGTGCGTGCTGCCCATTCGCCGAGGTCGCTGGCCCGCGCCACGTCGACGTCGAAGCCGCCGCTGGTGCCTTGCAGGCGCAGTTCGTTGTTGGCGTCGACGAGGCCATGCCCCGTCCAGGACAGGATCAGCACGCCATCGTGGGAATCGGCGCGCGGCAGGTGCTGGGCCACGGCAGTCGTCAGCGGCCCGGCCTCCAGGTCGGCCAGCAACAAGGGCGCGAAACCGCGTTCCTCCAGCACATCCGCCAGTGCCTGCGCATCCGGGACAGCGCGTTCCAGCGCCACCAGTTCGCGGTAAGCGCCGTTCGCGATCGCGATGAGGCGAGCACTGCTCATGGCGCCAGCACCAGGAAGGGCTTGCTCACCGGCGGCGGCGCGCCTGGCCCGCTGGCAGCGACCAAGGCGCGGTAGCCGCCTTCGCGCAAGGGACCGAAATCGAAACGGTCGTCGCGCGGCAGCGGCATGGCAGGCCCGAGCGCCTGGCCGGCCTCGTCCTGCAAGGTGACCGTCAAGCGCCGGTCGCCAGCGTCCACGACTTCCAGCGCCGGTGCGTCACCCTGGCTCCAGACCTCCTCCATCGCCACGCCGAAACCCGGCGCGGCCCTGGCCGACTGCCACACGAGGTCCTCGCGCGTCAGGATGCCGTCGACCAGATCCAGCAGCGCGGGCGCCACCTGCAGCTCTCCATGCTGGCCGGCGAGTTCGTGAACTTCCCGGTCGTGATGGGCCAGCGGCTGCGCGGCCAGTCGCGGCACCGTGCCGTCGCCGCCCTGGTTCTTGCCCGGCTCGATCTCCAGCAGCGGCTCGATCCGCTCGCCGAGCACGCGCGCGGTGGTCGCCGTCGGCTGGCGGATGCCGACGACCTTGTGCAGCGCGTAGGCCGGGTCTTCGTTCTTGTTGACTGCCATGTGGAAGTCGCAGGCGTCCTTCCACATCGCAGCGTCGAGGCCCAGGCCACCGGCCGCGCCGATGCCCACGCGAGGCCCGGTGCTCGGGACGATGCAGTCGTACTGCGGCAGCAATTGGTACAGCGAAGGCAGGCTGCGCGCCAGCGCGCTGAGCGACAGGCGCAGCGGCCCGAAGCGCGGCTCCAGGCCGTTCACCAATGCCGTCAGCGCCTTCAGCGCGCCGCGGTGCGGCGTGCCCATCGTGACGATCGCGCGGATGAAGTCGGCGCCGCCCTCGCGCTCGGCGAACCAGCGCGCCACCAGCCCACCCATCGAATGGCACAGCAGCACCAGCTTCGCGTCGGCCATTCCCGGCTGATCGCGCCAGCGCTCTAGCGCGGGCAGCGCCACGTCGCGCAGGCGCTTGCCGTTGTAGCGGTTCGAGAGCCGCCAGTCGTAGGCGAAGGGGATCAGGTTCGGCATCACCCCGGGCTCATCGGGATCCGCCTCGATCAGCTGGAAGTTCGGGCCGCGCAGGAAGTTCATCAGCCCTTCGTAGCCGGTCACCGGGCTCCAGAGGCCCGGGATCACGTGCAGGCTGCGCAGCAGGCCCGCCGGCCGCACGCCATCGGGCGCGGCGCCATCGCCGTGGTCGCGCGGCAGCACCAGCTCGCCGCTCCTCAGCGCCTTGATCGCAGCGGTGAGCCCGCCGGGCGAGACCGTCCAGAGGGGCCGCCCGTCGCGCGCGACCAGCTCGCTGCCCATGATGCCGGGCACCACCACGACCACATCCCGAACCAATGCCGTGTCGACAACCATCGCGGCCTCCGAATCGATGTCGCAGCATAGGTTCGCGCGCCGGGCGCGGCAATCGTGCCGGTTGCGGAAATCCGCTGGCGGAACCTCGCTACTTCCCAGCCTCGCGCACGGCATCGCCCAGCCGTGCCAGATCGATCAACTCGATGCTGCCCGATTCGAAATTCGTCACCAGCAGGCTCTTCCCGTCACTGGTGATCCTGAGTTCGCGCGGAAAGCCACCGGCCGGGATGCTCACCATGCTCCCATCGAGGTGCGCCAGGTCGAGCACCGATATGGATTGAAGCTTCCCACCGCCGAAGCGATCGGAGTTCGCCACGAACAGGTGCGCACCGTCGACGGCAAGGCCGACCGGCGACTGGCCGATCGCCACGCTCGCCTGCAGCGCGTGATCGCGATCGTCAATCAGTCTGCCCGCATCGAAAACCTGCACCGGATTGCAGCCGGCCGGCACCTGGGCAGCGACGGCCTTGTCCGGCTCGCTGATGGCGCGCGCGAGATCAACGACCATCAAGGCGCCCTGCGGGTGCGCGGAGCCCCGCCCTTCCGCGGCACAGCTGCGCTCGCCCGGCGCGACCTCGCTGGTGCTGTAAAGCCAACGCCCATCGGGCGAGAACGCCAGGCCGACCGGCGCACCGCCGGTGGGGATGTGCCCGATCGAGCGGACCGGCTTGCCGGCGCTCGCGGCGGCGAGATCGTAGACGCCCAGGCTGTTCGCACGCTCGTTGCTGACGAACAGCAGCCGATCGTCCGGGCTGAACGCCACATAGATGCTGCCCGCACCACGCCCCTCGTCGAGCAGGCCGACGAGGGGATGACCGGCGCCTGCCGCCAGCAGGCGCTCCACCGGCATCAGCGCCACGCCCTGCCCGTTAGCCGCGGCGAGCACCGTGCCGTCGTGGCTGAGCGCCAGGCCGGTGAGTTGTCCGGGCACGGTCAGGGTGCGGGCAACGGACAGTGCACCATTCGCACGCGCCAGCACGGCGATCTGGCTGCGCCCGTTCGGCGCCGTCAGCGACACGAAGATAGTGCAGCCATCCGCGCTCGGCACCGCGGCGAAAGGGTGTCCCGGCACATCGACCTGGACGATGGCCGACGCCGCGGCCTGGTTGCAGTTCGGCGGCTCGGCCCTCGCAGAAACGCAGGCCCCTGCCAGGATGGCAAGACCGGCAATGACCGGGTGGAGCATGCCCTTCACTGCGCTTGCTTGGGCGGAATCGCTGCCGGATCCATCCAGAGCGCCGCCCACATATGACCATCGGGGTCGGCGAGGTCGCGGGTGTACATGAAGCCCAGGTCGTCGACCGGGTTCACGTCGGCCGTCCCGCCGTGCGCCGCGGCAGCTTCGTTCATCGCGTCGACGGCGGCGCGGCTGTCCAGCGCGAGCGAGAGCATCAGCCCGGCCGAACCCGCTGCCGGGAACGGTCGCTGCGTGAAGGTGCGCCACTTGGCGTGCGTCACCAGCATCACGTAGATGGCCTCGCTCCACACCATGCAGGCCCCACCGTCATCGCTGAAAGCGGGGTTCTTCTCGAAGCCCAGCGCCGTGTAGAAGGTGGTCGAGGCTGCGAGATCGGTGATCGGCAGGGTAATGAAGATCATCTTGCTCATGGGGTGCTCCTGGTGCGTGTCCGGGTGGGTGAATGATGAATGAATGAGGGGCTCATCCGTCCACACGACGATCGGCCGCAGCCCGGATCGACAAGCGGTCCAAAGCTCCTGTAGTCTGCAGCCGTGTGCAGCTCCTGTCCCCGGCCATGTACATCACCCAATCGCTGCATCGCGCGCTGCAACAGCATCCCGAGCGGACCGCCGTGCACTTCGGGGACCGGCAGCAGAGCTTTCGCGAATTCGCCGATCGGGTCGCCCGGCTGGCCGGTGCCTTGCAGGCACTGGGCATGCAGCCCGGCGATCGGGTGGCGATGCTGGCGCACAACTCCGACCGCTACCTGGAGTACCAGATGGCGGTGCTGTGGGGCGGCGGCGTGCTCACCCCGTGCAACACGCGCTGGTCGACGACCGAGATCCTCTACGCGCTGAACGACTCCGGCTCGGCCCTGCTGCTGGTCGACGATGCCTTCCAGGACAGGGTGGCGCATTTCCGCCGCGAGTCGACCGTGCTGCGCGAGGTGATCCACTGCGGCGACGAGCCCACGCCGCCCGGCATGCACAGCTACGAAGCGCTGCTGGCGCAGGCCGCGCCGGTGCCCGATGCGCTGCGCCGCGGCGACGACCTGGCAGGCATCTTCTACACCGGCGGCACCACCGGCTTCCCGAAAGGCGTGATGCTGAGCCACGCCAACCTGTGCAGCTCCGCTATGGCGCTGCACTCCGACGAGCTGGCGCGCGAGGGCGGCACCTACCTGCACGTCGCGCCGATGTTCCATCTGGCCGACCTGGGCATCTCGATGGTGCAGTGGCTGGTGGCGCAGACGCACGTGATCCTGCCGGCCTTCGAGCCGCGCAGCCTGCTCGACACGCTGGAGCGCCACCGCGTCACCGTCGTCCCTCTGGTGCCGACGATGATCCAGATGCTGGTTGACCATCAGGCCATCCGCGAGCCGCGCGACCTGAGTTCGCTGCAGACCATCATCTACGGCTCCTCGCCGATCTCCGAAGCCCTGGTCGAGCGGGTGATGGCCTTCCTGCCCGACGTGAGCTTCATGCAGGTCTACGGCATGACCGAGCTGGCCCCGATCGCCACGATCAACCCTGGCTACTACCACTCGGCCGACGGCCGCAAGCTCGGCAAGCTGCCCTCCGCCGGACGCGCGGGCCGCTGCATGGAGCTGCGCATCGCCGACCCCGAGGGCCGCGAGGTGCCGCGCGGCACGGTGGGCGAGGTGCTGGTACGCGGGCCCAACGTCATGCTGGGCTACTGGAACCGCCCCGAGCTCACGGCGGAGGCACTGCGCGGCGGCTGGATGCACACCGGCGACGGCGCCTGGATGGACGAGGACGGCTTCATCTACATCGTCGACCGGCTCAAGGACATGATCATCAGCGGCGGCGAGAACGTCTACTCCGGCGAGGTTGAGAGCGCCCTCGCCCGCCACCCCGCCGTGGCCGCCAGCGCGGTTATCGGCATCCCCGACGAACGCTGGGGCGAGGCGGTGCACGCCGTCGTCGTCCTGAAGCCGGGCATGCAGCCCACGGCGGGCGAACTGATCGCCCACTGCCTCACGCTGATCGCCGGCTACAAGTGCCCGCGCAGCCTCGTCTTCGCGGAGCAGCTGCCGCTATCCGCCGTGGGCAAGGTGCTCAAGACGGCGCTGCGCGAGCCGTTCTGGCAGGGTCGGTCGCGCAACGTCGCCTGAGTGCTTAGGCGTTCACCGTCGCGTCGCGCAGCTGCTTGACCTCGTCGTGGTTCGCCTGCGCGCCGCGCATCTGGCGTTCGACCAGTTCGCGCGCATCGGGGGTCAGGTCGGCCTTCAGCGCCTTGCGGTAGCGGGCCAGCGCGGTGTCTTCGCCGCGCTCGGCTTCTTCCAGCATGCGATGGTCGGAGTCGGGCGTCAGCGCGTCCTTGACGCTGATCCAGCCGCGGTGCAGAGCGCCCAGCGCACTGCCGCTGTCGGCCGGGTCACCGCCGAGCTGGCGGACATAGGACTGCAACTCGGCTGCGGCGGTGCGGCATTCGGCCGAGCGGCGCAGCAGCGTTTCCTTGATCGTCGGCGACTGCACGCGCTTAGCGCACTCGCTGAAACCGTACTCGCCGTCCTTGGCGGTCTCGATCAGGTCGTTCAGGGCATTGATGGTGTCTTTCGTGGACATGAACTACTCCTTGGCGGGACATCCCGCGGTGAATGGACCTGTTCATGTTGGGCCGCACGCCGGCCCGAGACCACCGGCCTGGACCCCCTTGGCCGGTAGGACGAGGCCTACCGCCGCAGGGGCAACTGGCCTTGCTTCAGCTGCCGCAGCACGAAGCTCGACTTGCTGTGCCGGATGCCGGGGATCTTGTAGAGCCGCTCGCGCAGCAGGCGCTCGTAGTCGCGCGTGCTGCTGACGGCGATGCGCACGTAGTAGTCGTAGTCGCCCGACACCAGGAAGGCCTCCAGCACCTCCGGGATCTCCTGCAGCGCGCGGCCGAACTCCATCAGCGCCTCGTCGGAGTGGCTGTCCAAGGTGACGTGGACGATCACCGTGTCGCCCAGGTCCAGCTTCTCGGCGTTCAACCGCACCGAGTAGCCCTCGATCACGCCGGCCGTCTCCATGCGCTTGATGCGCGTCCAGCAGGGCGAACTGGTCAGGCCGACCTGGGCGCTGAGCTCCTGCAGGCTGATGCGCGCGTCGCGCTGCAGGGCCTCCAGGATCGCGATGTCGAACTTGTCGAGTTGCATTTTTCCTGCCGTTTCTTAAATTTACAGAAGGATTTTCTTTCAGATCGAAGAAAGCGCAGAAATTCAGAAGCACTTTCCGGCCCATTACCGGGATATTTGCCTGCATGGAAACGACTGCCACCCACTCACTCCCCACCGGCGCCGACCTGATCGTGCGCACCCTGCTCGACCTCGGCGTGGACACCGTCTTCGGCTACCCCGGCGGCGCGGTGCTGCCGATCTACGACGCGCTGCACCGCCAGCCGCGGCTGCGCCATGTGCTGGTGCGGCACGAGCAGGCGGCCGTGCATGCGGCGCAGGGCTATGCGCGCTCGACCGGGCGGGTGGGCGTCGTCATCGTCACCTCCGGGCCGGGTGTCAGCAACACCACCACCGGCCTGCTCGACGCGTACTGCGACTCGGTGCCGGTGCTGTGCATCAGCGGCCAGGTGGCGACCACGGCGATCGGCACCGACGCGTTCCAGGAATGCGATGCGCTGGCGATCACCCGCTCGGTGACGAAATGGAATGTGCAGGTGCGCGAGGCCGAGGCACTGGAAGCCACGCTGCGCCATGCGTTCGAGCGAGCCAGCGGTGGGCGGCCGGGGCCGGTGCTGGTCGATGTGCCCAAGGACGTGCAGCAGGCCCGTGTGGCGCACTGCCCTGCGCCCTCCACACCCACAACGAGCACTGCTGCGCCGAACCCGCAAGACATCCAGGCCGCGGCCGACGCGATCCGCAGCGCCGAGCGGCCCGTCTTCTACGGCGGCGGCGGGCTGGTCAACTCCGGCCCGCAGGCCTGCGAGCGGTTCACCGAACTCGTGCGCCTGGCCGGCACGCCCTGCACACTGACCTTGATGGGCCTGGGCGCCTTCCCCGCCTCCGATCCGCAGTGGCTCGGCATGCTGGGCATGCACGGCACGCTGGAGGCGAATATGGCGATGCACGAGGCCGATCTGGTCGTCTGCATCGGCGCGCGCTTCGACGACCGCGTCACCAGCAAGCTCGCCGATTTCTGCCCCGGCGCGAAGGTGATCCACATGGACATCGATCGCCGCTCGATCCACAAGGTCGTGCGCGCCGACATCGCGCTGCAGGGCGATTGCGCGGCGATGCTCGACGCGCTGCTGCCGCTGCTGCGCCGCGACCAGCCGGACGCTCGTCGACTCGCCCCGTGGTGGGGTCGCATCGACCGCTGGCGCGCCGAGCGTTCGCTGGGCTTCGAGGACCGCGCGGACCGCATCGCGCCGCAAGCTCTGCTGCGCGCGCTGGCCCGCCCGGTGCGCGAGCGCGATGCGATCGTCAGCACCGACGTCGGCCAGCACCAGATGTGGGCCGCGCAGCACCTCGGCTTCGACGCGCCGCGGCGCTGGCTCACCTCGGGCGGCGCCGGCACGATGGGCTATGGCTTGCCCGCCGCGATCGGCGCGCAGATCGCGCACCCCGAGCGGCTGGTCGTCTGCGTCAGCGGCGATGCCTCGGTGCAGATGAACATCCAGGAGCTGTCCACCGCCGTGCAGCACCGCACGCCGGTCAAGCTGGTGCTGGTCAACAACGGCTACATGGGCATGGTGCGGCAGTGGCAGGAACTGGTCCACGACGGCCGCTACAGCCACAGCTATACGGAAGCGCTGCCGGACTTCGTCGCCGTGGCACGCGGCTTCGGCTGGCAGGCGCGGCGGGTCGAGCGGCGCGAGGAGCTGGAGGAGGCACTGCAGCAGTGCCTGGACGCGCCGGGGCCCTTCTTCCTCGACGTGGTCGTGGCCGCGGAAGAGAACTGCTTCCCGATGATCCCGGCCGGCTGCGGCCATCAGCAGGTGATGCTGGGCCGCGGGCGCGTGTGGTCGGAGCCCGCGGCTACCTGACCCGCTGCGCGGCGAGTTGCGCGCGCATCTCCTCGGCGTGGTTCTCCAGCTTGATCGCGGTCAGGCCCAGTACCGGGTCGGCGACGCCGGCGATCTCGTCCGGCTTGCGGCCGAGGTAGCGCTGCACCAGTTGCTGGCCGATCGCATAGAGCTGACGGTTCTTGTCCTCCGCGCCGGCCAGCTCGGTGGTGCTGCGTTCCAGCAAGGTGGTCAGCGCGCGGGCGGTCTGCAGGTGCTCGGCGCCTTCGCGGCGGGCGGCCTGCAGCTGCTGCGTCAGCTCCTGCTCGCGCTGCTGCGCGGCGGCTTCCTGCTGCTGCCGCGCCTTGGTGGCCGCGTCGAGTTCGGCCTGCAGTGCCTCGGCGCGCTGCTCGGCGCCGCGCAGCTTGGCGCTCGCCGCCTGGCCGCGGCCCTGCTCGGCCTTCAGCTGTTCGGCAAGCTTGTCCTTGTCCTGCGTCAGCGTCGCCTTGTCGGCTTGCAGCTGGCCCTGCTGCTCGGTGGCGGCGCGCAGCGCGTTCTGCGCGCGGCGCAGCGCCTCGCGCTCGCGCGAGGCCTTGCCCTCGTCCTGCGCGTGAGCGAGCGACATGCAGCAACCCAGGATCAAAACAAGCGGCAGACGATGCATGGTCCTCTCCCTCAGAAACGGGCATTGAGTTCGAGCTGGAACACGTCGATCTTCAGCGGCGCGTTGCTCATCGTGCCGGAAGTGGCGCCGCTGGGGTCGGTGAAGCGCACGCCGTCGTCGAGGTTGCGCGTGCTGGTCCAGCGCGCGCCGAGCCAGGCGTTGCGGTCGATGCCGTAGTTCAGGCCCAGGGTCCAGCCCTTGTAGTTGGTGCCGCCGAGGTTCCAGGTGGTGTCGGTGAAACCGTCGACCCAGGCATCGCGCTCGAAGTAGCGATAGCCGGTGAAGGCCTGCCAGTCGCCGCGGCGCTGGATCGTGTCGGCACCGACATCGACGCGAAACTGCGCCGCGCGATTCTTCGGATACAGCTGCACCAGCGTGACGCCGGCGCGGCGGTTGATGTCGTTGATGTCGAAGGCGGTGTTCTTGATGAAGTCGGCCGTCATCTTGATCATCACCGGCGCGAACATCTCCAGGTTTAGGCCCAGGGTCAGGTCCACCGGGCGGAACTTCGAGGCCAGGCCCCAGACCGGCGCGGCCGTGCTGGTCGGGTCGTTCAGCGCGATCAGCGTGTTGCCCTTCTGGCGCCAGTTCGGCGAGTACTGGCTCGCGAAGTAAGGCTGCGTGCCGGCCAGCGGGCCGGTCGGCGGCGGATCGGTCTCGCGCTGACCTTCGACCTTGTGGAAGTCGTAGATCGCCACGCCCAGCTTGGCCTTGACGCCCGAGGCGATGCGCATGCTGCCGCCGATCTGCGCGCCCAGCAGCCATTTGTTCGTCGACGAGCCGAGGCTGCCGTATTCGAGCGGGAAGGCGCCGACCGTCGCGAACAGCTGATGCTCGCCGGCGATCGCCGTCTTGATCTGCGTGGCGAGGCCGTCGAACGAGAGGTCGTCGGCCCAGCTCAGGTCGGTGTTGTAGAAGGGCGTGGGCATGCGGCCGGCGTTGAGCGTCAGCGCTTCCCAGGGCCGCCAGGAGATCCACGCGCGGTCCAGCACCAGCTGGTACTTGTTGAAGTCGTTGCCCAGCGTCTGCGAGGTGGACGTGGGGCCGCTGCTGCTGTTGCCGGTGGAGGCGCGGATCGTCGCGTCGAGCGTGTCGCCGATCTTGGCGCTGACGCCCAGGCGAGCGCGCAAGGTCATCCGGCTCGTCGTGTTCGTCGTGTTGTTCAGGTCCGGCGACCAGGCCGGCGAGGCGGTCTGGTTGTGATAGTAGACGGCGGGGACATTGGCGCTGTCGAAGTAGTCACCCTCGGCGCGGGCGCGCACGTCGCCGGCGATGGTGAGGCGGCCCAGCCAATCGGGCAGCGCGCCGGGCTCGCCCCAGCGCTCGCTGCGCGCCTGCGCCAGCACCTCGGTCTTGATCTCCTCGCTCATCTGCTTGCGCACCGTCTCGGGCACGTAGGGGATGCGGAGGACCTTCTGCGGTGGTGGCGTCGCTGTTGTCGTCGCCGCAGCGGCACCTGCAGCAGCGTTGGCGCCGGCCTCGTGCGCCTGGCGAAGGATCGTGTCGGCGCGCTCGCGCGTCAGCAGGCCCTGGCCGACCAGCGCTTCGATCAGCGCCTCGGTCGTCGCACGCAGGCGAGCAAGCTCCTGCTTCTCGGCCTCCTGCGCATGAGCAGCGCCGCCGGTGAACAGCAAGGTGCAGGCGATGACGGCCAACGGGCTTCGGAGTCGATGTGGGTTCTTCATGGGGATCGATGTCGAAATTCAGAAATCAGGCTTGCGGCCGCACGTTGAGGCGGAAGCGCATCGGCTGCGCGATGGAGGGCGGCGGCGGCAGCTTGAACTGGCGCACGGTCTCGTCCAGCGCGGCGCGCAGCGCGATGTCGTTGCCCTCGTTGCCGCTGGGCTGCAGTTCGTAGCGCTCGATCGCGCCGTCGCGGGCGAGCCAGATCGAGAAGCTCGCCACCATCTGGTCCGCGTCGCCCTTGAGCCGGCGCTCGATCTCGTCGCGCAGCTGCTGGCGCACGGTGTTGGCGAAGAAGCGTTCCTGCGCACGGTCCGAGCTCGTGCCGGTGCCGCCGGTGCTGGCGCCGGTGACCGGCGTGCCGCCGCTGTACTCGTTCTTCACGCCGCCGGCCGCGAAGGCGCTGTTGCCCTCGCCGGCCGCGCCTTCCATCTTGATCGGCTCCGGCGCCTTCGGCGCCTCGGCCTGCTTGATCTGCTCCTCATGGACGACCTGCTTCGGTTCGTCCTTCGGCGGCTCGGGCTTCTTCTCTTCCTTGGGCGGCGGCGGGGGTGGCGGTGTGTCGGGCAGCAGCGCGATCTTGGCGACTTGGCGGCGCGGGCCTTCGCCGCCCTTCATGTGCGTCAGCGCCCACCAGCCACCGATCACCAGCACGGCGACGATCAGGCCGAACACGGCCGGCATGACCCAGCTTTCCTTGCGGGCCTTGCGGCTTTCCGAGGTGTCGGTCATGTGCCGATCCTCGATGTCACCAGCGCCATGTTGATCTGCAGCTTGTTGCACAGATCGACGATGGCGATGACGCCTTCGTAGCGCGCCTTCGTGTGGCCCTTGATCGCCACGGTCATCTGCGCGTCGCGCCCATGCGCCGCCTGCAGCTGCGATTCCAGCTCGCCCATGCTCAGCGCCACGCCGTTGAGCAGCAGCGCGCCGTCGGGCATCACCTGCACGATCTTCAGCTCGTGATGCTCGGTGCTGGGCTTGTTGCTGGGCTTGGGCAAGGTGATCGACAGGCCCTGCACCGAGGCCGTCGTCATCAAGATGAAGACGACCAGCAGCACGTAGGCGAGGTCCAGCATCGGCGTCACGTTGATCGTGTCGTAGGGCTTGGCTTCGGTGTTGACTTGCATCGCTTCAGCCCCCGTCCGATCCGGCGCGCTTGGTGACGAGTCCGATCTCGGTGATGTCCAGCTGCTTCACTGTCTCCAGCACCTCCATCACCTTGTCGTACTGCGCGGCGGCATCGGCCTTCAGCACCACCGGCAGGTTCGGGTTCGCGGACTTGTACTGGGCCAGCGTGTCATGCAGCTGGCGCATGTCGACCGGGTAGGCGTCCAGGTAGACCGCGCCGTCGGCGGTGATCGTCACCGCGCGGGTCTGCGGCTTGGCCAGGTTGTTCTGCGCCTGCGTCTGCGGCGAGCGCACCTTCACGCCCTGCACCGAAGCGGTCGTCAGGATGATGAAGGTCACCAGCAGCACATAGGCGAGATCCAGCATCGGCGTGATGTTGATGTCGTCGTAGGGCTGGTTGTCGCCCTTGATGTCAGCGGACATGGCGGCTACCTGGCACCATAAATTTCGGCGACGCGAGTGATGAACTCGTCGACGAAGATCTGCATGTCCGAGCTGACGTTCTTGATCCGCGCGGCGAGGTAGTTGTAGCCAAACAGCGCGGGAATCGCGACCGCGAGGCCGGCCACCGTTGCCAGCAGTGCGGCGGCGATGCCCGGTGCGATCGCGTTGACGTTGACATCGCCGGCCGCGGCGATGGCCGCGAAGGTGATCATCACGCCGACCACCGTGCCCAGCAGGCCGAGGAAAGGGCCGCCGGAGATCGCGATCGTCAGCAGCACCATCTTCGAGTTCAGCTTGTTGTTCTCGCGCACGAAGTCGGCGTCCACCGCCGCCTTCACCGCGTCGATCGAGGCGCCCGACAGCGGCGCGCTGCCGGCCTCGCCGACCTTGCGCTTGGCAAGCTCGCGCACGCCGGCCTCGTACAGGCGGAACAGCGGCGAATCGGGATGCGGGTTGTCATTGCCGCCGAGCTTCAGCAAGTTGTCATCTGCGGCGCGGAAGCGTTCGAGGAAGCTGCGGTTGCTCTTGTCGGCGCGGCCCACCAGCACGCTCTTGCTGACCATCACCCAGGCGGCGATCACGAACATGATCAGCAGGATCGCGATCACGGCCTTGGCGTCGGGCGTCAGGCTCTTGATCAGGATGCCCATGTAGCCGCCGCCCTCGCCACCCTCTCCGCCGGCGCTGTCCTTGTTCTCGCGCTGCGAGGCGACCAGGCGGCTCTCCGCGCCCTGTGCGCCGGCGCTGACGGCGATCCAGTCGGCGCTGCGCAAGGTGCTGGCGATCTCCACCTCATCCAGCAGGCCCCGTGCACCGTCGCCCAAGCGCAGGTTGCCCTCCAGCGCCGGCGTGCCCATGTCGCCCTGCGCCACCTGCGCGCCGCCGACGAACAAGGTCGCCTTGTTGCTGCCCAGGCGCAGCGCGACGTGCGTCCAGTGCGCCGCGCCGATCGCGCCGCCGGCCAGTTCCGTCTTGCCCTCGCCGCGGGCGACCAGCTTGCCGTCCTGCACGCGCAGGTTCAGGCCGCCCCAGTCGAGCAGGCCGGCCTTGGACACGTCGTCCAGCTTGATCCACATCGACAGCGTGAGCTGCTTGCCGGCATCGGCGATCGCCTTGTCGCTCAGCGCGTAGACGATGGGCTTGCCGTCCAGCTTCGCAGCGCCGGCCAGCAGGCCGTTGGCCTCGATCGCCACCGGCGCGGCCGGCTTCAGCGCGCCGCTGGCGTCGGCCGCGCCTTCGGTAAAGTGGAAGGCCGCGACGGTCGCCGGGTCGAAGGCCTCACCGGTCTCCGCCGCCGCCTTGGCATTGCCGCCGTAGACGTAGAACACGTTCTTGTCAGTGCCCGGCAGCACGCTGGGCACCTGCACCCACAGCACCGCCAGCTCGTTGATGCCATCGAAGCGCTCGACGCTGAACTTCAGCGGCGTCTTGTCGTCGGCCGCGACAACCCGCAGGTCCGAGCCGTCTTCCTTGGCCGCGGTGAAGTCGAAATTGCCGGAGTGCAGCCGCACGGCCACGGCGATGCCGCCCGACGCCTCCTTGGTCTCCAGGCCCTGGGCCGAGGTGTTGAGCGTGATCTTCGCGCGCTCGGTCCAGGCCTCGTTCCACCAGGAGGCGTGGGCGAAGCCGGTGGCGGCCAGCAGGGCGGTGGCGATCAGTGCTTTGCGCATGGTGTCGTGTCAGTCATTCAAGGGGTCAGGTGTTGCCGCCGAAGCCGAGGAACTCGAGCAGCAGCTGGCGGCGCGAGCGGCGCTTCTTGCGGGCGTCGTCGTCGCCTTCCGGCGCGGCGGCGTTCGCTGCGTTGGCAGCCAGGTTGCTCGCGCCCGGTGCGACGACCGGTGTGGCGGCCGGGGCCGGCGGCGGTGCGCCGGCCGTCGTACCGCCGACGCTGAAGTCGAAGGTGTTGATGAAGGTCTTGGCGCCGAAGAAGGCATTGCCCGCCGAGCGGATGCCCGCTTCGCCGGCGCTGATCGCACCGGACGGCGCGTACAGGTCCAGCTCGCTGGCGGCGTTCAGCACGGCGATGCCGCTGCCGCTGAAGGAGCCCGAGGTGTCGAAGTACAGGTGCCCGGTCGAGTCGAGACGCAGCACCGGCGCCGGCGCGCCGACGACGGTCTTCGCGCCGCGGCCTGCGTCGATATTGCCCTCCGACGACCACAGCAACAGATTGCCGCTGCCGACGGTGAACACGCGCGACTGGTTGACCGCAAGGTTGTCGCGGACGACGCCGGCGATGTCGCCGCCGTTCAAGGTGACGATGCCCAGCTGGCTCGGGTTCTTGGCCTGGCCGGTGGACGCGACCTCGCCAGCGTCGACGCCGCCGCCTGGCGTCATCAAGGTGATGCCGGCGTTCATCGTCGTCTTGACCTGGCTGGTCGGCATCAGGATGTCGCCGGCCGGTCGGCCTTCATCGCCGAGCGGGAACAGCAGGTTGATCGCCCGGTAGCCCAGCGCGTAGTCGGCCGCCTGCGTCAGGTCGTCGGTGGCCTTGGCCGCCGCGCGGCCGGCGCTGCGCAGCTCGCCGACCAGCACGCTGTTGAGCCACACCGCCTGGCGCTCCAGCGGCAAGGTCTCAAACAACTGCGCGGCGGCCGCATCGCTGAGCGACGCGTTGCCGGTAACCTTGCGCACGTAGTCGCCCAGCGCGTCCTTCTGCGCCGCAGTGGCGAAGCCGGCCAGCGCCGTGTAGCGCGTGGCGGCCGGCAGTGCCGCGAAGGCCTGGCTCAGCAGCGGCAGCACGGCCGTGGCCTGCTGGTCCGGCGTCAGCATGCCGAAGGCGGCCAGCGCCTGCGCGGGCGTCAGGCTGCTCCACGCGGGCTGCGTCTGCGATGTGGTCTTGGCGAGTGCCTCCACTACCGCGGCATCGCCGGGCGCCTTGCCCAGCAGCGCCGCCATGCGGATCGCCTGCTCGCCGGCATCGGCGCGCGTGGGCAGCGACTGCGCGTAGGCGGACAGCGCCTTCGTGTACGCCGCATTGCCCAGCAGCGATTGCAGCGCGGCCAGTTGCTGCGCACCGCCGAGCGCGTTGAACGAAGCCGCTGATACCGCCGGTGCACCGCTCACCAGCGCGTACAGGTCGCCGGCATGGCCGGCGAGGCCGCTCACGCCCACGAGCGCGAAGCCCTGCCTGGTCGCGTTTAGGTAGTCCTGCCCGTCCGCGCGCAGGCCGGCCACCATCGTGATGTCGGCGCCGCGGCTGGGCAGCAGCACGCTCGGCGAGGGGCCGGCGCTGCTCGGGTTTGTCCCAGTGTTACCGATCGAGGTAAGGCCCGCACTAACACCGAGATCGATGTTGCGACCGGCCAGCACGACCAAGTCACCCGGTCCCGCCACCTGGATCTTGCTGACGACGCCATCCAGATCGCTACCCATCAGTACATCGCGCCCCGCCTGCAGCAGCGTAAGCTCGGAGACGCTCCCGATCGACGTGCCGTCGGCGGCCAGGCGCTGTGGCTGATGCTGCACCAGCAGGCTGCTGGAGACGACGAAGTCGATGTCCCGGCCTGCAATCATTCGCACCGGCCGAGCGCTGTCGATGCCGCCGCCGCCAATGTTGACATCACCTTCCGAGGCCACGAGTTCGAGCGGACTGCGGTCGCTGGCGTCGAGCAGACCTGTTCCGTTAGCCGTGGTGTTGCCCTGTCCGGTGGCTGCGGCGGTGCGGCTCACCGCTGCGGCCACTGGCGGCGCACCGGCCGCTGTAACGATGAGGTCGGAGACGTTCAGGTCCTGGCCAGCCAGAGCCTCGAAGCCGCCAGTCTGTGTGCTGATCTGCGCTACCGCGCCGAGGTTCACCGAACCGACGGGCGCCTGGAAGCTCACGCTGCCCGGCAGTTGGCCAGTGAGTCCATCGGCCTGGCTGTTGCCCCTCAACGGCTGCGCCGTGGCGAGGTAGCTGACGTCACCAGCCGTTGACTGCAGGCTCAGTGACGCCTCGTTGGACATGCCGGTGACCGTGGCCCGCAGCGCCGCATTGCCGTTTTCCGACTCTGCCATCAGGCTGGCGAGGCTGGATGCGTAGGCCACAGTGATGTCACGTGCCGCGCTGACGCGCACGGCGCCATCCTGGTAAACCAGTTGCAGGCCGTGTTCATCCGCGTTGCTGAGGTCGGCGTCTGCCATGATCTGGCCGCCGGCCTTCACCTGCAACGTCGCGCCACTGGCATAGGCACTGCCGTTGACGACGTTGCGGCCGGCTGTCTCATAAACCGAGCCGCCGCCAAACTGCCACACCTGTGTGGCAGTCGTGCCGCTACCGTTGATGACCCAGCCGCTATTGGCTGCGGCCGTGCGTACGTTGACGAGGTCATTGCCGGCGCGAATGCGCACATCGCCGCCGCCGAAGGTCGCGATGCCTTGCTTGAACAGGTCATAGCGCGAGAACCAGGCCGCCTGCGTACCGTTGGTGCTGCTGATTGACGCGCGGTAGGCCCAGGTGCTGACGCTGTCCGCAGTTGAAGGCGTGGCCCCGACGACGTCATGGCCGGCATTCACGCTGATCGCGCCGCCGCCATCAAGGAAGGGCGTCGTCGTGCCGTCGACCATCACGCGCTGGTTCTTGATGACGGACAGGCTGACCGGCAGGCTGGCCGACGGGAAGTTGTCAGGCGCGGGCACCGGTGCCGGAGTCTGCGCGGGGGCCGGAGCGGGGCTGGGGCCCGGGCTCGGTGAAGGGCCAGGCGAGGGGGACGGGCCGGGGCTCGGCGCATTGCCGCCACCAGGCAGCGGCGGCGCGGGCGGCAGCGTCGTGCCGGCGTTGCCATTCGGATCGAAGGGACCGGACGGCGCCGGCGCGGGGCCTGGAGCCGGCGACGGCCCCGGTGAAGGGCTCGGGCCGGGCGATGGGCTCGGACCCGGTGTCGGGCTCGGCGAGGGATTCGGTGCCGGCGGGCTGCCGGCCGGCAGCGGTGGCGGCGGCGGCAGGTTCTGGCTGGCGTTGTCGTTGCCGCCGGTGCCGGGGTTGGTCGCCGTGCCGTCGAGCGCGTGGCTGCGTCCATCGTCGCCCTGCGGGCTGGCGGCGGGCGGCGCGGTGAAGCTCAGCACCGGCGCGCCGCTGGTGTAAACGGCCGCCTGCTCGTCCAGCAGACGCACGTCCTGCGCCGCGGCCAGCGCGATCGAGCCGACCGTCGTGCGGACGACCACGGTGCTGGCGCCGTCGGCACTGCCGATCAGCAGGTTGCCGCCGGTGGGGGCGATGCTCTTGACGACGGCACGCGGGTCGGCCGCGCTGAGGTCCGCACCGGCGGCGAGGCGGATCGAGCCGGCCTTGCCGTCGATCGCGACCCACTCCGAGGTGTCCTGTGAGCTGCTGCGCGAATCGCTGCCATCGGTCGGCTGGAAGCCGAGGCTGATGTTGTGCTGGACCGTCAGGTCGCCGGCCGCGCGCAGGCTCAGCGACATGCCGCCGAGGTTCGGTGCCGCGGCACGATCGAGATGGTTCAGTGGCTGCTCGGCGATGTCGGTGCCCACCGTCAGCGCGCCCGTGGAACGCACCTCCACGCCGGCATGGATCGTCAGCTTGTCGATGAGGCCCGGCTGGCTGGCCACGAGGCGCTGTGCCATCGCCTGCGCGTTGCTGCCCTGCTCGCCGGTGAAGGCGTAGTTGTCGGCGAAGACGGTCTCGACACCCAGGGTCGAGGACTTGTCGACGGCGACCAGCGTCGCGCCGGACAGCAGCGAGGGTGCGGTGCTTGTCGCAGCCGCCGTCGACGACGAGGCGCGACCACCAGCCACGCCGAGGCCGCTGGCGCGCGGTGCCGGCACCGGTGGCGCGGGCGGCTTGGTCGTGCTCGCGTTGCCGTTCGGGTCGAAGGGCGGGGGTGGCGGCGGCGGAGGTGGCGGGGGCGGCGGCGGAGGCAGCGGTGGGGGTGGCAAGGGCGGCGGCGGCGGCTGCGTCGTGCTGGCGTTGCCGTTCGGATCGAACGGACCGGACGGCGCCGGCGCGGGCGTCGGGGCGGGGGCCGGCGTGGGTGCAGGCGCGGGGGTCGGAGCTGGCGCGGGCGTTGGTGCCGGACTCGGAGACGGCGCTGGCGCCGGCTCGGGTGCCGGCGACGGCGATGGAGCGGGGGCCGGTTCCGGCGCGGGCGCAGGCGATGGCGATGGCGCCGGGGATGGGGTCGGTGCTGGCGATGGGGCCGGCGAAGGTGAAGCCGACGGTGACGGAGAAGGTGACGGAGAAGGTGCGGGAGCCGGTCCCGGCGCAGGCGCCGGTGCCGACGAGAAGCCCGCCTCGATGTCCGAACTCTCGTAGACCTTGACGCCCTCCACGTCCAGCCGGCGCAGGCCCTTGATGGCGGCGTCGATGCGGTCGATATTGACGTCCTGCGAGCCGCCCGCGTACTGCACGCGCGGCGCGCGCAGCAGCAGGTCGCCGCCGTGCGTGGCGCTCGCGCCGGTGCTGTAGTCCAGCGGAGCCGCGCCGGCACTCAGGTCCAACACGGCACCGGACTGCAGGGCCAGCAGGCCGTGGTCGGTCATCAGTTCGATCGTGCCGCCATTGCCGCCGGCGCTCGTTGCGTTGGCGAGCAGTTGCGCGCCCGACTGGATCAGCAGGTTGCTGCCGGCGGACAGCGCGATGCTGCCGCCCTGGGCGCCGGAGGCGTCGAGCACGCCGGCGACGCTCAGTTGCCCGTCGTCGGCTTCGAGGCTGATGCTCGATGCACGGATGCGCGTGCCCGCATCGACGTCGAGGTCGCCGCTGCGCTGGCGCAGCGTGATCGCGCCGCTGAAGTTATTGGCACCGGCGTTGGCCAGTTGCTGGATCAGCGCGCCCACCGGGATCGCGCTGCCGCTGTCGATGCTCAGTTGCGCCTGCTGGCCGGTCGTGTTGCCCAGGCCCAGCAAGCGGCCGTCGACGAAGACGCCGCCCTGCGGCGCGGACAGCGAGATAGCGCCCGCATCGCCGCCGGCCGAAGCCGAGACGTCGATCGTCGCGCTGGACGCGACGAGCAGATCGCCCGCCTGCGCCACGGCCGTGAGGCTGCCAGCGGGCGTGTCGATGTTGTGCTGGTCGATGACCGTGCGCTGGCCTTGCAGCAGGGTCTGCGAGCCGGCGTCGAACACGAGGTCGCCGCCGGCGTCGAGCTTCAGCTGGCCGCTGGGCAGCACGATCGCGCCGGCCTGGCGGATGTTCTGCGCGCTGATCGTCAGCGAGGCGCCGGCGCCCGCTCCGGTCGTCGAGGTCGACAGCGTTCCGCCGCTGCCGGTGAGCGTGAAGGTGCCCTGCGCGCCGAGGGTGGCCTCGGCGCCCGCGGCGGCGATCAGCCGCTGTCCGCTGAGGCCCAGGTCGCCGGCGGCCCGCAGCTTGGCGCCGTCGGCCACGATCAGGTCCTGGCCGGCATTGAGCGTGCTGCTGACCGCGCCGAGCCACAGGGCCTCGGTGCCGCCGGCGACGGTGATGCTCTTGGTCGCATTCAGCGCCAGAGTGCCGACTGCCGCGCCCATGTCCGACGCGGCCTTGCCGCTGCTGTTACCCAGCAGCAGCGAGTCGGCATACACGGCGGACGCTGCATCGCCCAGCAGCAGGATTTCCGGTGCGTCGAGCTGCACCAGCTGCAGCGGCTTGTCGCCGCTGCCCAGCGTGGCGCCCGCAGCGAAGTCGATGCTCGAATAGGCACGCAGCTTCAGCGCCGCGCTGCCGCCGAGTTGCTGCAGCAGCGCCGTGGACAGCAGCAAGCTGCCCGTGTGCGCGGCCTCGGTGCCGCCGATCTGCACCTCGCCAGCGCCCAGGCCGATCGATGCCGCGCCGAACTTGGCGGACGGATCGACGGTGAGCTGGCGCGTGGCGTCGAGGCTGATGCTGCCGGCACCGGCCTGAAGCTCGGCGCCGGACTGGATCGCCAGGTCGCCGGCCGCGCGCTGCGCGCCGTCGCGGGTGAAGCCGGCGTTGGCGTCATTGCTGACGCGCAGTGCCGCGCCGTCGCCGCTGAGCTTGAACTGCACGCCGGGCGCGGCCCCGCTCGCGTCCGACGCGGCGGTGATCTTCGCGCCGCTGCCGACGCTCACGTCCTGCTGCGCAGCCAGCATCAGGTCGGCGACCTTCAGCTCGCCGGCACCGATGCGGATCGACTCGGCGCCGACCTTCAACGCGCCGTCGCCGCCGGCGGCGTCCGGCGTGGCGCCGATCACCAGCGTCTGCGCGCCGAGCTGGTTGAGCATGTCGGCGGAGAGCACCAGGGCGCCGTCGGCACCCGCACCGCCGATGACGATGTCGCGAGAGACGATGAAGGCCTCGCCGCCACGGCCCTGCAGTGCCGGCGTCGAGCTGCCGGCCGCCGCGTCGACGCGGCCCGGCGCGAAGGCGATCGAGGCATCGAACTGCATCGCCGCAGCGTTGAGCACCAGTTGGCCGGCATCGACCGGCAGCGAGGGTCGGGTCTTGCCCTGGTTGGCCGCTGCCGCGGCGAAGAAGGTGTTGGCGTCGGTCAGATCCAGCTCGGCGCGCTTGTGCGCCTGGGCGGAGCTCATCACGCGCCAGGTGCTGGACTGCGCCGCGCCGAAGCCGGTGCCGGCATCGACCAGACGCGCCCCGATCAGGCTGGTGCCGTCGACGTTCTTCAGCGAGGTGCCTGCCGCCAGCGTCGCGCCGCCCGAGGCTGCCTGCACGAGGAAAGCGCCGTCCAGCGCCGCGTAGCGTGCGGGCAGCAGCGTATAGGTGCCGGCCGGGATCGGGCCGCCGTCGCCGGTGATCTGCAGTTGCTTGCCAGCGCCCGGCAAGGTCGAGGCCAGCGTGGCGTCGAAGGGCGCCAGGCCCTTGACCGTCGGCACCAGCGCGAAGGCGCCGGTGCTGCCGCTGAAGATGTCGGTGGAGCCGCCCGGGCCGGGCACGAACTGCCAGGCGAGCAGCTGGCCGCCGCCGCTGAGGTCCAGCTGCGCCTTGCCGTCGGCGGCGATGCTGCCCTCGGGCGCGGACAGTGTGATGTTCTTCGTCGGCGGTAGCGCCGCGGTGCTGCCGTCCGGCGCCAGCCAGTTGCTGCCGGAGATCGTGCCCCACAGCAGTTGCTGGCCGGCGGCGCTGACCGAGGTGAGGCTGCCAGCGCCGAGCGTCAGGCTGTCGCTGGCGTTCAGCGCGATGCCGCCCATCGGCGCGCGCAGCACGCCGTTCTGGGCGATGTCGGCGGCGTTGATCGTCAAGCTGCCGCCGGCGCTCAGCGGCGCGGTGCTCTTCGGGTCGCCGCCACTGATCGTGACCTTGTGGTCGGGTGCCGAGATCGTGAAGGCCGTGCCGGTGGCCGGGTAGATCTGCTGCGCGGAGAGGTTCAGATCGGCCAGCGTCTGCAGGCTGCCGGTGATCGGCTTGCCGCTCTCGATCACATGTTTCTGCAGACGCAAGTCTCCAGCACTCACGATCGCGAGACGGCCGATGCCTTGCGTCACCAGGTCACCGTCGAGCACGGCGCTACCCGCAGACAGGCTCAGCGCGCCATCGCCGCCAATGGCCTGCGCTGCGGCACGCGGCGTTCCCGCGGGACTTTGCACCGGCTGAAGATCATTGCCGACGATGAGCTGCGCGGCAGACAGCGAGGCGCTGCCGGCCCCGTTCATCGCCAGCACTGGAGCATCCAGGCTCAGTTGGCGCGCCAGGTTCAGCCGCACGCCGGCGTCGATGCCGATGCGGTCGGCGGCCTGTACGCTCAGGTCCACGAAACCGTCCTGCAGCAGCGTGGCGGACAACTGCGCCGAATCTCCGCTGAGCCTGGCGGCCGAGGCGTTCGCCAGCGAAGCAGACGTGAGGCCATCCGTCGTGTGCAGCGCGTCGGCAACCAAGTCGAGGCTACGCAGCGGCGGCGGCGTGTTGTCGCTCAATTGCTTGCTGCCGGCATTCAACGTCACACTGAGACTGCCACCCGCCATCCCACTGCCACCGGCACGAGCCTGCGCCCGGCCTTCCAGCGTCATCGCAAAGTTGCCGGTAATGGCGAGGCTGCCGCCGGCACTCGCCACCGTCTGGCGCAGCGTCTGCTGACCTGCGGAACCCAGCGTTGTCACGTCCAGCGACGCGGATGCGCCGTTCAGCAGCAGTTGACTGCCCTCCTGCCAGACCAGGCTCGTCGCTGCGGCCGCCGTATTCGGCGTGTAGTTGCTGCCGCCAGCCGTCAGGCTGATGCTGCCGCCCGCCAGGACGCTGCCACGGACCCGACCGTCGGTCGACGGGGTGATCAGTGCTTCGCCAGAGACATCGATCACGCTTGTGCTGCCGAGCCAGAGATACAGCGCGTGGTCGAAATCGACAGTCTGCGATGCGGCGTCGAGACTGACCTTGCCGCCCGGTGCCACGATGCGGCCGTCCATCTCCAGCGTGCGCGCAGCGCTCATCGAAACGCTCGACTGTGCCGGTAGTGCCAGCGAGGCGTTCGCCGGCATCAGCAGATTGCCGGCTGGCAATGAGCTGATGCCCAGGCCGCTGGACTTGAAGCCGAGCTTCAGTGCCTGCGGCAGCGTGCCAGCGACGGCGCGGCCCGTCATCAGCGAAGCTACGTCGCTGCCGGTTGCAGCGAGCGCTGCGCCAACGCCCGGTATCCATATCTGCACGACAGGCGCGAGCGCGGTACCTGGCGTAAAGCTCAGCGACTGACGGCCATCGAGAGAAAACGAGGCGAAACCGCCGCGACTGAAGAAGTCCGTACCCAGGTCCAACGTGCCGGCGGCATCGCCGGCCTGCGCGGCACCGACCCGAACGAACTGCGTCGTCAGGCTGAGGCTGCCGCCGGCGGCCATTGACCAGCCCTCCAGCGTGGCGCCAAGACTTAGTGCACGCGTGGCCGCATCCGGCGTGGCCTGGGACTGACCCGCGCTCAGCGCGATGCTGCCGGCATTGCCGCCGGTGATGCTGCCGCTGCCGTTGACCAAGGCACCGCCGGACACGTTCAGCAGGCTGCCTGCAGCCAGGGTCACCGCATCGACGGATGCGATCGAGATCGAACCGCCAGCGCTGCCGAAAGCGTCCAGCGGCTGGCCCTGCGACAAACTGAGCTGGCTATTGAGCCATTGACCCGAGACGTCGATCTCCGCGCCGCCAGCCACCTCGACCTTGCCGGCTACGCTGCTCTGTATCTGTACGGTCCCCGCAGGCGCGGTGACGCTACCGGCCAAGCTCACGCCGCCGCCGTTGCTTTCCAACTTCAGCGTGCCACCGGTAGGCAGCTTCAGTTCGGTGCCCGCCGCTGTGCTGATGCGGCCGTCGGCCGCGATGGTGATCTGGCCGAAGCCGGATCCGCTCAGCTGCGCAGCATTGAGTCGCGAGTTCGCGGGCAGCAGGGCGACCACGCTGCCCTGCGCAGCCTGCGCGAACAGACTGGCATCCAAGGGCTGGACGTCCGCGGTGAGGCTGAAGCTGCCGAGGACGGCGCCGGCGAAGTTGGCGCTGCCGAAGTCGGCAAGGTTGTGGTCGGTGCCTAGCGTCAGCCGGCCAAGCGCGGCACGCGCGTCCAGCCCGGCCGTCTGCCGGTAGCCGGCCGTCGTTGTGCCCGAGAGACGGCCGTCGATGAACACACGCGGCGACAGCAGCTGCAGGCGACCCGCATCGCTGCCTTGCACATAGCCCTGCGCATACGTAGCGCCGGCGGTACTGCCGTAGCTGGTGATCTGGCCCCAGCGGTCGAAAACGACCTTGCTTTTGAACGCATTGCTGATGCCGGTGTAGACGAGGTCGGCCGGCGCGTTGTTGAGCGAGTAGACCTGGCCGTTCTGCGCCGTCAGCATCGTCGGCGCAACCTGCGCGCCGGTGTAGTTCACCGCGCCGCCGGACACGTCGATGCTGGCACCGCTCTGCATCAGCACGGCACCGCCAGCGAAGATACGCGCGCTGCCGCCTCCAGACATGCGCTCGCTAGCGGTGCGCAGGATCGCGTTGCGGTAGCTCGCCAGCGAGCCGAGGATTGGCGAACTGTCGCGAATGTCGACCGTGACCTTGTTCTGGTAGAGCAGGCCGTCCTTCTGCAGCGGTGCATCGGCAAGGTCGTTGCTACCGAGGAAGTCGGTGGTGACAAAGTTCCGCGCGACGCTGACCTCGGTGTCGGTTGTGCCAGACAGATCGATACGGGCGCCGGAGGCGATCACAACGTTGGCATCGGGCGCCATCTTGTCGGCGCTCGGAACGAGGGTGCGATCGTCCACCAACGGATAGTCGGGCACGGCGAGTGCACGCATGCTCAGGTCCGCGCCGGGTGCAACGACTTGAGCGCCAGCCTGCAGCGAGACCGTTCGACCGACCATGTCGATCCGCGAGGCGACGAAGGTGGCGTTATCGCTGGACAGCAGCGGCTTGCCGTCGGCACCGTTGTTGTCAGGGGCGATCGTCGTCTCGCTGTTCGGGCCCAGGATCAGCGTGCCGGTCGTGGTCGAGCGCCCCAGCGATGTCACCGTGGTGGTGCCGGGCAGCGTGGTGGTCTGCGTCGTCGCACCACCCTGCGCCAGCAGCAGGATCGAGCCGTTCTGCGAGACGCTGGTCGTCGCCGAGACCTTGCCCATCTGGTTGACGGCCATGCCGACCAGCGTGCTGTTGCCACGCGGCGTGGTGATCAGGCCGCCGACGTCGTTGAGCGCGCTGCCGTTCTTGTCCGCCGCACCGGCCGGGCCGGCGCCCACCTCGACGAGCAGGCCGCGCAGCGAGGGCACGGCTGGGTTCTCTTCGGAGGCGTAGATGATCTCGGTGGTCGGCAGCTTCAGGTAGGCCGAACCGCCGGCGCCCAGCACGACCTGGCCGCCCGGCGAGCTGAGCGTGCCGGCGTTCTCCACGCGCTTGGCGAACAGCATGATGCGGCCGCCTTCGGTGGTGGTGATCTCGGCGCCCTTGTCCACGCGGACGAAGTTCTTCGTGTCCACGAAATTGTCAGCGCTGCCCTGGTACTGGAAGGCCGCCGTGCCGGCGGCGATCGAGGCCGTCATGCCGCCCATGAATTCGCTGTCGCTGATGTTCAGCGCGCTGGCGAACAGGCCGCCGACGTTGACACGCGCGCCCTGGCCGAACAGGATGCCGTTCGCGTTGATCAGGAAGATCTCGCCGCCGTTGGTAGCGCTGAGCTTGCCGAAGATCTGGGTCGGATTCTGGTCGGCGATGCGGTTCAGCGCGGCGCCGCCGCCGGTGGGCATGCTGAAGGTGACCGCGGCCTGCGAGCCGATGTTGAAGCTCTGCCAGTTGTAGATCTCGCGCGGGACCGTCTGCTGGATGTTCAGCTGGCCCGGGGTCGTCGGCGCCGGGAACGCGGCACCGGCCGGGTTCGAGCGCCAGCCGCTGGTCGCCGGCACCGGCAGCGCGAGCGGCGCCACCGGCGGCAGCGCCGGCACCTTGCTCTGCGCCAGCAGCGGCAGCGGCCAGGCGGCAGCGACCGAGACGACCAACGGCGACAGCGCCCAGGGCGTGATCGCGCGCAGGCGCACGAGTTGCGACGGAGCGGGCGCGGGCGACGGAGACGGCGAGTACTTCATGGTCATCTTCAATCAGAGCTTCTGGCCCAGCCGGACGTGCAGATAGGAGCCGGGCACCGCCTGCCCGGGCAGGTCCTTGAAGGCGCGTGCGAGATCGAGCGAGAGGCTCAGGCCGGTGGCGCTCTGGAAGCGCAGGCCGAGGCCCACGCTGCCCAGCGTCTCGTGGCCCGGCGTGCCGGGCAGCGCGTGCTGCGTGTAGACGCGGCCGCCGTCGAAGAAGGCCAGCAGCGTCATCTCGCGCAGGTTGGCGCTGGCGGCTTCGCCGGCCGCGCGGCGCAGCATCGGTGCGAAGTCGCGCCGCCATTCGAGCGAGCCGAACAGGCCGCCGTCACCGAGCGCGGAGGAGTCGTAGTAGCCGCGCACCGTGTCGACGCCGCCGAGCACGAACTGCTCGGAGTTCTGCAGCGGCTCGTTGGCGAGCTGGCCGACGGCGTGCAGGCTCACTTGGCCCCAGTCGGCCGTCTGCAAGGTCTGCCGCAGGTCCAGCTTGGCGGTGGTGAAGCTGCCGTCGGAGCCGGCGCGCTTGCAGGCAAACTGGTCGACCGGCGCGATACCGCCGTTGGCGCTCGGGCAGTTCGGCACCTCGCGGCGCAGCAGTGGCGCGAAGCCGTAGTTCAGGGTCAGGTTCCACTGCGAGAGCCAGCGCTCGCTGCCATAGCCTCCGCTGTAGGCGGCCTGCACCGGCACGTAGCGCAGCGGCGTCGAGATGCTGCCGCCGCCGAACACCGTCTGCTCCTGCAGGTCCTTGTAGTCGGCGCCGACGGTCAGCGCATGCCAGCCGTTCCACGGTGCGGTGAGCGACTTCAGGTAGCGCAGGCCCAGCGTCGTGCCCTTGCCCAGCGCCTGTGTGCCACCCAGCGTGGCGACGTTGCTGTTCGACCAGATCAGCGAGGCGCTGAGGCTGTCGCCGTCATCGAACGGAACCGCGTAGCCGGCGACTGCGACCTTCGATTGCTCGGGCGCCGTCGGCGTGCCCATCAAAGTCAGCGAGGCACTGTGCTCACGCTGGAACAAGTTGTCATAGTGCAGGTTCGCGACGACGTGCGGCGCGACGACGCCGGCCGCATGGCTGTTGTTCATCTCGATCGAGGCACCGGCCGGCAGCTGGTCGCTGACCTTCAGCTCCACGTCCACCGTGCCGGGCAGCGCGCCGGGCTTGAGCACCGGCTGCACGCGCCGCGTCTCGCTGCGGCTCAGCGCCGCCACCTGCTGCTGCACGACGTTGAAGTTCGGCACCTGCCCCTCGGCGACCTCGGCCGCGCCGGCGCGGATGCGGCCCTGCGCGTAGTAGCGCGAGCCGGTGACGCTGAGCCGGTCGACCTTGCCCTCGGTCACCTGCAGCCGCACGACGCCGTCGTCCACGCGCTGGTCGGGGATGTCGACGAACACGGTCAGGTACCCGGCGCCCTGGTAGAGCTTCTCCAGTGCCATGCGCGCGGCCTCGACCTGGTCGAGGCTCAGCTGCGGACCCATGAAGGGCATCACCGCCTGCTCGATCTGCGAGTCGGGCAGCACGGTGTTGCCGACCACCTGGAACTCCATGATGTCGAAGCGCGGCGCCTCGGCCGGCTGCGCGCCGGCCGGGGTCGTCAGCAACAGGGTCGTCAGCGCAAGCAGCAGGATCCGAGAGAAAACAGCCATCACTCGCTCAGCCGCGGCGATGCCGGCGCGTCGCGGCCACGAGGCCGCCGAGACCCAAGGCCATCAGCAGCGCGCTGGTCGGCTCCGGCACCGCCGACACCGTACCGCCGCCCAGCAGCTCGCTCGACGGCACCCAACCGGCGAACTCGCCGCCGGGCGTGCTGATCGGCTTGGCGATGCCGTAGCCGGCGGTGTAGTCGGTCTGGTTGCGGCGCACGGCACCGGCGGCAGTCGTCGTGCTGGTGACAGAGGCTTGCATCGTGAAGCTCAGCACCAGTTCTTGCTGGCCGCCGGTGTTGGTGGTTCGGGCGAGGCCCCAGTAGGCGTCGTAGGCGCTGTTGGCGAAAGCGGAAACCGTGCTTATCGAGTTCGTCTTCAAGTCTGACGGTGTCATGTAGTAGAACCACGATGAGCTACCGCCAGCACCAAGCGCGTTACCGGTGTCGAATCCATCGGCTCCACCGAACATCGCTTCGCCACCTGAAAGACCGGTCTCGATGTCACCAAGGAGTTGCCCCAGGTTGCCGACATAGGCATTTGAACTCGCCGTATCGAAACTGGAGGCAAAGCCCGATGGCGCACTTGCGTAGCTTGATCCCGTACTGTTGCCTCCCTCGAGGGCTGTATAGAGATTTGTCTCGAAATTGCTCGCCTGCGAGCGCACCTGGAGATTCGTCTTCTTGGTCAGAAAATCCCACTGCGGGTTGAGAACACCGTTCGCGGTCGTGTTCTTCATTGTCGTGAACACCACCTGCTTGCCTGGACCGTTACCGGAACCTGCTTTGCCACCGCCGATGACCATCCACAGGTCGTTGTCCAACTTGTCAGTGGCATCAACGAATTTCTTGAAATTCGTATCGACAGCAGGGTCAAGAGTCCAGAACTGCTGGCTGCCGGCATCAGACAGCTGGTCGTACAGGGTCGAACCGAGCAAGCCCGTATCGCGACTGTAGGAAACCTTGTTCACCGGATCCCAGATCAACAGGATCAGAGAGGGGTCGTTGTCCTTGGACAGCGTGGTCTGTGCCTGTGCCGTCGCGGCTAAGAGGAGTGAGAGGCCGAGGGCCCATGCGGAAATGCGGATGCCGGTCATAGCAAGCTCCCTGCAGAGATCAGTCAAGCAATCGATATGGGCCGGCGAACGCGGCCATCAGAAAATTCAAAGGAGTCCGCGTAGACCGCGGACTCCTGCTTCTTAAGAGGCCTCCACGCACCGGTCTAAGCCGGTGCGGAGGCGTCGTCACTGGCTTCTTACTGGACCAAGACTTGCGGCTTGCAGCTGCTGCCCTGACGGCTGGCGCGGGCAACGTAGTTCGTCACGCCCGAGTAAGCGGGATCAGTGATGTCAGCGATCGACAGGATGCCCTTGCGCGTACCGGCGTCCGGCGTGGCGGCCAGCGCGAGCGGCGTGACTGCGTCCGTCTGCAACCACTTGGCGAACTGGCTGTACTTGGAGGCCAGACCCGACGACGGCCAGTACATGTAGTTCTCGTAGGTCATCGGATAAGCACCGCTCTGGCCGTTGGCCTGGCTCGGATAAGTACCGCTGACCTTGACGAAGCGCCAAGCGTTGTCGAGAGTGCCGCTAGCCGCGGGATCATTCTCAGAGCCCACGATGCCGATGGCCCACTTCTTGAATTGGCCACCCGTCGTCTTCGAGTTGTCGGCGGCCGCGCCACCCAGACAGGCGATCACGTTGCCGGTGCTGGTCTGGACGTTCAGCACGGCGTCGTTGTTGCCAATCTCAGTGACCGAAGCGTTCGGCGAAGCGGTACCGGCCGGAGTCAGGCCCTGGTTGGAGCAGGGGGTGCTCAACAGGAAAGCGTTGTGCATCGCCTTCGTGCCGGAACCATTGGCACGGGTGCAATAGGTCACGGCTTCAGCAGCGCTATCGCTAGCGCTGTTGCTGCCGTCGCTGGGAATCAGTGCATTGAAACCAGTGCCGACCAGCGGCGAGGCATTGCCGGTTTCGACGGCAGCCAGGAAAGCCACTGGAAGGCTCGGAGCATTGGCTTCGGCATCGTCGAGGGTCAGGCTCTGAGCGGCCTGCAGGGCGCGATACAGCGGCAGGTTGACGGCCACGCCGGCCATTGCGACCGAGTGGACGCCGCCCGTCAGGGTATTCGTGGCAACAGCGGTCGTGCCGGTGGCGAGGTTCAGCTTGTTCTGGATAGTCGCGGCTTCGACGTCGGAAACACCCATTTGCGGAACGACATTGCTGTTCTGCGGGCAGGAGTAGTCGACGATGGTCAGATCGAAGGTACCGCTGCGAGCGTTGCCCGTCGCCGTGCAGCCGGCGGCGCTGTAGGTCATGTACGGCAGCGCGGTGTTCTTGACGAGCGGCTGAATGCCGTTGATCGAGCCGCCAGCGTCGTACTTGTTGAACACCACATTCGTGCCGGCCAGGAAGGCAGTGGCGCCACCGCTCTTCGGCTTGATGTCCTTCGCCAGCGTACATGCGTAACCACGCACGTTGTTGCCCGAGGCAGCGCTACCGTTCGTGTTGCCGAAGACAGTGATGGTGCCGGCTTGGCACATCGAGACGAAGCCGGAAGCCAGCGAGAAGCGGAGTGCCGAGGAGCCCGAGACGTAGATGGCGTTGCCGGCGGCAGTAGCATCGGCCGCCTGAGTCGGAGTCAGCGGCGCAGCTTGAGTGGCAGAGCCCAGGCCAAGGATGGCCAAAGCGATCAGGGAATGTTGAGTCTTCATGATGATTCTGCTTTCGAGGTTTCGATCGACAAGGGTTACCCCTGCCGCCCCGACATATGTCAGAGCAGCGAGGAAGTCTTTGCTAACGGAAAGTCCGAGCGGCTTTGCTTAAGCGCGGCGGCGGCGAGCGGCGACGAAGCCGACGGCAGCCAGGCCGGCCAGCATCAGCGCGTAGGTTTCGGGCTCCGGCACGGCGGCAGCGACGGCGATCGTCAGTTGGCCGGTCTTCGGGTCGAGCGTAGCGACCTCGGCCATCTGCGTGTAGTTCACGTTCTTATTCGGCGTCAGGCTCGAGGCGGCTTCGAAGTAGATGCCGACCGTGCCCGTGCCATCCGCATTGTTGAAGCCTTGACCATTGAGATTGCCGCCATAGCCGTAGTTGAACTGCGGGTCGGACGCGAACGCATCGGAGCCCTTGGCGGCGATGTTGCCCGAGGCCAGCTGCGTGTTGACGCTGTCAGCAAAGAGAGCCAGCGCCGAAGCGTCGGTCTTCACATTGATATTCTTCAACTGCGAGTTCAGCGAGCCGTCGTTCAGCGCGTCCAGCGAGCCGGTCACCATCAACGTGTTGTTGGCGGTCGCAGTCGAAGGAGTGCCAGAAATCAGCGCCCAACGCACACCGGTGCCGTCGTAGAGGCCGTCGAACGGCGTGGTGGCGGCGAAGTTGAACTGCGACCAGTTCGGCAGAACGGCGGAGTAGTTGACATTGCCGCCGATGACGTCGGCCATCGACACGCCCGTGTCGAACAGGTAGGTGTGATTTTGATCGCCGACCATCAGGAGCAGCGTCGAAGTGGCCTGCGAACCAGTGATAGTGGCCATAGCCTGGCCCATAGAGACAACGGCCAGGGCCGCGAGAGCGATTTGCTTGAGTTTCATGTCTGAAATCTCCGGTTAGGTTTTGACAGCAGCATTGCGGGGGATGTGTCGCCAGCCCTATGGGCTCCCTGGTCGACAAACCGCGCCTGTACTGACAACCCCTGTTCAACCGTGTCGGATGAATGGCGGCACCGTCGGGCACGTCCCTGGTTCAAAGAACGAATCCATGTCCGAAGACATGTGAACAATGTCGCAGGCGGCGGTGACAGCGCGTTGTTCGTCGTGGCGCGGTACACAGACCGAAAGGACTAGGCGGATTCCCTAGTCGCTGGTGCCCGCATCCACCGGCGAGCGATCCAGCAGATTCATCGTCATCGCCCGCGCCACCGCCTGTGCGCGGTTGGCGGCGTTGAGCTTGCGCAGGATCTTCTGCACGTGGTTCTTGACCGTCAGCGCGCTGATGCCAAGCACTTCGCCGATCTGCTGGTTGCTCATGCCTTCGCGCAGCCAGCCGAGGATCTGGCGTTCGCGGCCGGTGACGATGGCGCCCGAGCCGGCGCGCTGTTGTGCCGAGGCGGCGGCGGACAGCGGCGAGCCCGTGTCCGGCAGGTTGCGCAGCTCGCGCTCCTGCACCTGCACGCGGTGCCAAGTCGAATGGATGTGAGGCATCAGCAGTTCGAGGTGGTGGCATTGCTGCTGGGCACCACTGCCCGCCACCGCCTGCTGGCCGAACACGAAGAAGCTCTCCATCTCGCTGGGCCGCTGCGGGCGCGAAAGCCCGTGCGCCACCAGGCTGCTGAAGCCGGCCGCTTCCAGCGCGGCGCGATGCTCGGCCACGGCCACGCCGTCGAGCTCGCTCACTGCCAGGCGCACCGGGCGGCAGCGAGCGTCGAGCCAGCGGCCCTGCAGTTGCTGCATCAATGCGCCGCGCGGATTGGTGAAGCCGAGCAGCAGCGCCTCGGGCACGCTGACGCTGTTGAATGCGTCGAACACCAGCTCTCGCGCCTGGCGCTGGTAGGCGCCGCAGATGGTCAGTTGGTGCGGCAGCAGCGCCTGCAGATTGCTTTGCGTCCAGACGAAGAACTGGTAGCGGCGGCGCACCTCCAGCGCCGACTCGGCGGCGCGCACGATGGCCTCCACCTGCGCTTGACTCCCCAGTGGCATATCGTTGGTGTTTTCCATGTTGAGTTGTGGCGCAAGCGTTGCCGAGGTGATCGTTCGAAGGCCTCTGTGTAAACGCTTGTGAAGAACCGTCGCCGCGGACTGTAGGCGCGCCAAATGACCGGCTGTTGAAGCACGCCACTTTCGATGAGCCGTTCGGATCACGGCGTGGACCAAACGTCCCATGCCGACCGATCTCATTGGCTGCTCGGCTGGCGACGACAGCGTGACCACACCGCCGACGCGCATGGGCTGAACGGCTCACCGAGCAAGGCAGTCACGTGACGACGAGGCGCGGCATAGGCTGCTGTCACGCGCGGTTCACGATGCCGCCCTAGCGTCCGCGCATGATCCAAAAGCCCCCCTGCCCTCCCGCACCGCGGCCGTTGCGCCGTTCTCTGGTCGTGCTGTCGCTGATGGCGGCGGGCCTTGCCACGCTGCCGGCCATGGCTGCCAATCTCGCGGCCGACGCCGCTGCGGGCTCGGTCCGCGGCGTGCTCGTCCGCTTCAAGACGACGCCGGCCGACCTGCCGGCCGCGACCGCCGCGCTGCTGGCCGACCGCCAGCTCGGCGCCCGGCTGCACTACACACGCCGCCTGAGCGCGAACTGGGCGCTGGTGGAGGCTGACCGGCCACTGCCGGCCGCGCAGGCCGAGGCGCTGGTGCGCACGCTGCGCGGCGATGCACGGCTCGCCCACGTGATGGCCGACGCGCACGAGCACCGTGCCGCCGTGCCCAACGACACGTTGTTCCGCGACGCGACGACGCCGCAATGGTGGCTCGACGACTACAGCGCCACGACGAGCCCGGCCGTCGCCAACTTCACGCACGCCTGGGACATCGGCACCGGGGCCGGCTCGCCGGTCGTGGCGGTGCTGGACACCGGCATCACGAGCCACCCGGACCTCGATGCCAACATGCTGCTGCCGGGCTACAACTTCATCAGCGACCCGGTCTTCGCCGGCAACGGCATCGGCCGCACGGCCACCGCGCTGGACCTGGGCGACGGCATCACCGCCGCGCAATGGCAGGCCAATCCGAGCAAGTACGACGGCTGCAACCCCGACGCCACCGCCACGACCGGCGCCGCCAGCAGCTGGCACGGCACCTTGATCGCCGGCCAGCTCGGCGCGGTGACCGGCAATGGTCAGGGCGTGGCCGGCATCAACTGGCATGCGAGGGTGCTGCCGGTGCGCGTCGCCGGCCAGTGCGGCGCGCTGGTCTCGGACATGGTGGACGGCATGAAGTGGGCGGCCGGCGTGCACGTGGACGGCGTGCCGGACAACGCCAATCCGGCCAAGGTGCTGGTGATCGGCTTCGCGGGCCTGGCCTCCTGCAGCACTAGCGACCCTGACGCGACGATCGCCGCCGCCGCCTCGCTCTACCGCGACACGATCAGCAGCCTGCGCCAGATGGGCGTGCTGATCGTCGCAGCGGCCGGCAACCGTCAGGCCGGCGTCGGCCGGCCGGCCAACTGCTCGGGCGTGTTCGCCGTCACCTCGGTGAACCGGCTGGGCTACAAGGCGCTGTACTCGAACTTCGGCCCCGAGGTGCAGCTGGCCGCGCCCGGCGGCGATCAGGCCAACCCGCTGCGACAACTGCGCTGCGACGCGATCGCCGGCGTGGCCGACGGCGGCGTCGTCTCGACCTTCAACAAGGGCACGCAGCAGCCGGACACCTCCTCCACCGGCTACGGCTACGCCGCCGTCAGCGGCACCAGCTTCGCCGCGCCGCAGGTGGCCGGCACGGCTGCGCTGATGTGGGCGGCCAATCCTTCGCTGACCTTGGCGCAGGTCGAAGCCGGCCTGAAGACCAGCGCCCGCCCCCACGTGCTGGCGCCGGACCTTGGCTTGTGTACCGACGCGAACAACAGCTACCGCTGCACCTGCACGACGACGACCTGCGGCGCCGGCCTGCTCGACGCCGCCGAGGCGATGAAGTACGCGCAGTCCCCGACCGGCTACACGGCGCCGACGGCAACGGCGGTGACCGTCACCTCCGACGCGCTGGCCTCCTGCGGCGCGGCCCAGGGCAGCACGCCGATCCCGCCGCCGGCACCGAGTCCGGCACCAGCGCCTTCGCCCGCTCCTGCGCCGAGCCCGGCCCCGGCTCCTTCACCAGCGCCCGCGCCGGCTGACGCGGGTGGAGGCGGTGGTGGTGGCGGCGCGACCTCAGGCCTGTGGCTGCTGGGCTTGGTCGCCGGTGCCGCGGCGCTCAGGCCGCGACGAAACGAAGCTCGGTGATCTCGGAGGGCGCGCCGATGCGCATCGGCGGGCCCCAGTAGCCGGTACCGCGGCTCACGTACACCCACAGCTGCTTCAGCCGATGCAGGCCGGCCGTGAACGGTTGCTGCAGCGGCACGAGGTGATTGAGCGGCCAGACTTGGCCGCCGTGGGTGTGGCCGCTCAGTTGCACATCGAATCCGGCCGCGGCCGCGCCCTCGGCGCTGCGCGGCTGGTGCGCCAGCAGCACGCGCAGGCCGGCGTCATCCGGCGCTCCGCCGATCGCGCGGTCCGGGTCGCTGCGGTGGCTCTCGTCGAACTGATGGGCGCCGTAGTCCGACACACCCGCCATCACGAGGCTGGAGCCGCCGTGGTCGAGCACGACGTGCTCGTTGTGCAGCACCTTCAGGCCCAGCTTGCGCAAGGCCTGCATCCACTCGACGGCGCCGCTGTAGTACTCGTGGTTGCCGGTGACGAAGAAGGTGCCGTGGCGCGAGCGCAGCTCGCCCAGCGGCTTGACGTCGTCGTGCAGGTCCTTGACGCGGCCGTCCACCAGGTCGCCGGTGATCGCCACCGCATCGGCCTGCAGCGCGTTGACCGAGTCGACGATCGCCTGCAGGTAGGGCTTCTTGACGGTGGGGCCGACGTGGATGTCGGAGATCTGCGCAATCGTGAAGCCCTCCAGCGCCGCCGGCAGGCCTTCGATCGGCACCTCCACCCGCTTCACCTGGGCCGTGCGGCGCGCGCTGAAGATGCCGTAGAACACGGCCACCAGCGCCAGCAGCGGCACGGCCGCCGCGGAGCCCATGGCGAACTCCGGCGCGACCAGCAACAGCAACTCGCGCAGCAGGGTCAGGGTCAAGGTGACGCCGAACGCACCAAAAGCCAGCATGCCGGCCCAGGACCAGCGATCGGCAGCAGCGCGGTCATGCTGGCGCCGCCGTCGCCCGGCCAGTGCCAACACCTGCACGGCCAGCGAGACCGCCAGCAGTGCGCCGAACAGGCCCGGGGCGAGCATCCCCGGCAGTGCCGGAAGGATGCGCCAGCCGATGTAGGCGTGAAGAAGTGTGAGGAGGGCGAGCGGGAGGATCATCGGCCCTAGATGGCGCCGAGCCTGCCCGCTTCAAGTGCGGCGCTTAGTTCCGGTACTCGTGCCAGGAACTCACCGGCGGCACCTGAGCGGCGCGCAGCAGCAGTTCTTCGATGCTGCGCACACCCACCTTGTCGCGGATCGACTGGATCTGCGAGCGGATCGTGGACATCGCCACGCCGTGGGCATCGGCGATGTCGCGGGCGCTCTGGCTGGCGATCAGCGCACGCAGCACGCGGCGCTCCGTCAGCGTGAGGCCGTGGCGCAGCGCCAGCATTTCCAGACCCAGCGGCGAGCACACGTTGCGTCGTCCGATCATCAGCAGCGCCGCCGGCACGCCCAGGCTGTCGACCTGGATCGGCATGGCCACCGCCGTCAGGCGCTCGGCACCGCCGCCGTTCAGCAGCAGCAGGCGGCTGCGCTGGCGCATCGCGGCGTCGTTCAGCGCGGCGTTCAGCTCGGACTGCATCTCGGCCTCGCAGCGCAGCGAGTCGCCGGCCAGCCAGAGCGAGTTGCCGAGGCCCAGCTCGCGGCGGGCGGCCCGGTTGGCATGGATCAGCGAGCCATCGGCGCGGCAGGTGATCAGGCCGCATTCGACCTGGTCCATCAGCGCGGAGGCCAGTTTGTCCAGCGTGGAACGCGCGATCGGGTCGTGATCGGGGGTTATTTGTTGGGGGCGCGGCACCACGTGCGGGGCGGGGCGCTGCTGCGGCTCTTGGGCATACATCAACATCAAGGTTCTCCTCTGAAAGCAGCCCTGATTGATGAGTGGCTGCGTTCTCCCTAGACGTGACTGTGCGTAAGTACCGGCCCAACATTGCTAAACGTTCCTAAACGGGCGATCAGCAGGTAAAAAACACAACCGCAATTGGACGGATGCGCCGCCGTCGACTAAGGGGTGTTGCCACGCGGCGACAGGCGGGCAAGGCCCGGCCCGGGGCGGCTTCGCTAGGGCGTCGCGTCCAGACGGATCGCCCCTTCGGCGAGGAGGCGGCGGTAGTCGGCGATCGGGATCGCGGCGGAACCGTGGGCATCGCCGTCGGTCCAGCCGATCGTCGCGTCGAGTTCGTCCTCGACGATCTCGCAGGGGCCGACCGGAATCGCGATGGTGGCGCCGTCGCCCTCGCGGTATTCGACGGAGCCGGTGATGTGGGCGCGGTGGGTGGGCATGGCAGGGCTCCGGTGGGTCAGACGCCAGAAGGGAACAGGTCCGGCATGCCGCCCTGCCTGGCCGGCTGGGGCGCCAGCGGTGTGAGGGCATGGGTCTGGTCGAACCAGACGAAACCGTCGAACTGCCGCGGCAGGACCGAGGTGCCGTAGTGGCTCCAGCGCTCGGTTTCAGGGCGGTAGATCACGCCGATGTAGCGCTCCAGCCGCGGCGCCAGCAACTCGCGGCGCAGGGCCGGATCCAGCGCGCCGGCGCGCAGGTCGAGCAGGAAGCGCGGAATGGCGGCGGCGTGGCAGATGCGCTCGTAGCTGTCGGTCAGCGCGGGCCGCAACGGCATCACCTCCATCTCGCCGTCCCAGTCGCGGGCGGCGGCGACCTCGCCACCGTGGGTGCCGAAGCCGATCAGCGCGACCTGCTGCTCGCCGAAGCGCTGACGTGCCAGTTGGCCCAGGTTGTGCTCGCCGCGCGCGGCGCCCATGTCGGTGTGGCGCGCATCGCCGATGTGCGAGTTGTGCGCCCAGACGACCGCCTTGGCCCCCGGCCCCTTGAACTCGAGCAGGCGCGCCAGGGTCTCGGCCATGTGCGAATCGCGCAGGTTCCAGCTCTGGGCACCGCCGTAGTACATCACCCGGTAGTAGCGTTCGGCCGCGGCAATGAGCCGGGCGTTCTGAGAGGCATCGAAGAACTGCTCGTCCTCGGTGCATGCAAGCCGGCGAGCCAGCAGTTCGCGGCACTGGGCGACCACCTCGGCCTCGCAGTTCTCGAAGGACGGGTGGCGCGCCGCCGCGCGGCCGTACAGCGCCGGGTTCTGCTGCCAGGGCGTCAGGCAGCCGTAGCGCTCGCGGGCCACCTGGGCGGCGTCGGGGTCCACGCGATCGAGGTAATCGAGCACGGCACCGATCGAGTCGTGCATGTTGTAGATGTCCAGGCCGTAGAAGCCCACGCGCCTGACCGGCGCCGCGACGGCGTCGTTGTGTGCACGCAGCCAGCTCGTGAACTGCCTGAACTCGGCATTGCGCCACACCCAGCTCGGGAAGCGCTGGAACGGCGCCGGCTGCGGGCGCGGCGGCGGTTCGACGCGCCGCACGTGACGGTCGATCGCGGCGGCATCGGGCCAGTCCGCCTCGACCGCGACGATCTCGAAGCCGTGCGCCTCGACCAGCCGCCGCGTGATCGCCGCGCGGGCGCGGTAGAACTCGGCGCTGCCGTGGCTGGCCTCGCCGAGCATCACGATGCGCCGGTCGGCATAGCGGTCGATCAGCGCGCCGAAGTCCGGAGCGTCCGGATCGGGCAGCGGCTCGGCGGCCTCCGCCACGCGGGCATGCAGCGGAGGCTGCGGCCTGTTGCTCGCCCTTGCGGCAAGTTCTGCGGTGGAGTCCAGCATCGGGCGGCCTCGGGAGGGAATGCGGGCGGCGGAGTCCGCGGGCGGCAATCGGCATGCCGTGGGCCGATCGGCTTATGCCTTGCCCTCCTGACGCCCTAGCGCCTGTCTCGCCCGTCCGCCAGCGCCCGCTCCAGTGCGTCAATGTCCACCGGCTTGACCAGGTGGTGCGCGAAGCCCAGCCGGCTCGAGCGATCGGTGTCGGTGGGCTGGCCGAAGCCGGTCAGGGCAATCAGCCGCAGCGCCTCGCCACGAGGCTGGCGGCGGATGCACTGGGCCAGCTCGTAGCCGTCCATCACCGGCAGGCCGATGTCGAGGATGGCCGCGTCGAAGGGCTCGCGCGCCAGCAGTTCCAGCGCCCGCGGGCCGTCGGGTGCGGTCTTCACACGGTGGCCCAGCATCTCCAGCAGCTCGGCCAGCGTGGTGGCGGCGTCGTCGTTGTCGTCGACCAGCAGCAGGCTCAGGCCGCCCGCCGCGGGCGCCGGCGCAGCAAGCACCGCGCCAGCGCCAGCTGCCGCCGGCTCCTGCAGGTCCAGCGGCAGGCGCAGCTCGAAGGTGCTGCCCCGGCCCCAGCCCTCGCTGCGCGCCGACAGGCTACCGCCGTGCAGCAGCGCGAGGCTGCGGGCGATCGTCAGGCCCAGGCCCAGCCCGCCGTCGGGGCGATGGATGGCCTGGCGCCCCTGCACGAAGGGCTCGAACACGGTGGCCAGCTCCTTGTCGCTCATGCCGACGCCGTGGTCGCGCACGCCCATCACCAGCTCGCCGGCCCCGGCCAGCGCGCGGATCTCGATCGCCTGGCCTGGCTCGCTGAACTTGGCGGCGTTGGTCAGCAGGTTGGCAAGCACCTGGGTGAGGCGCGTCGGGTCGCCGCGCACCGGCAGGCCGGACGCGGGCACCTCGACCAGCACCTGCTGGCGCTTGCGCTCCAGCAGCGGGCCGACCGTCTCGAGCGCGCGCGTGACGATTTCCGAGGCCTCGATCGCGACCTTCTTCAGCTCGACATTGCCGCGCGAGACGCGGGCGACGTCGAGCAGGTCGTCGACCAGGCGCACCATGTGCTGGACCTGGCGCTCGATGATGCCGCGCTCGCGTGCGGCCACCTCGCCGTGCTGCATGCGCATCAGCTGCAGGGCGGTGGTGATCGGCGCCAGCGGATTGCGCAGCTCGTGGCCCAGCATCGCGATGAAGTCCTCCTTCGCGCGGTTGGCCTGCTCGGCGGCCTGGCGTGCGCGGACCATGTCGGTCACCTCGAAGCAGATGACGACGATGCCGGGCGGCTCGTCCTCCGTTTCGGCACGCAAGGGCTGGTAGACGAAATCGAAGAAGTGCTCGCGCAGCTCGCCGTCTTCACCATCGCGCAGCAAGGTGGCGAAGGCGCGGCCGATGTAGGGCTCGCCACTGGCGTAGACGCCCGCCAGCACGCGCTCGATCTCCTGGCCGGCCAGCTCGGGCAAGGCCTCCAGCAAAGTCTTGCCGACGACATCGCGGCTCTGCACCATGCGGCGGTAGGCTGCATTCGCGAACTCGAAGCGGAACTGCGGCCCGCGCAGCAGCGCCAGACCCACCGGCGCGTAGCGGAACACGTCGGCCAAGCGGCGGTCCAGCGCATCGCGCTCCTCGCGCATCCGCACACGCACCAGCAGCACTTCGACGCGGGCGACCAGCTCGCGGGCCGAGAAAGGCTTGACGAGGTAGTCGTCGGCGCCGAGGTTCAGGCCCTCGATGCGCGCCTCGTCGCCGGCGCGGGCCGACAGCATCAGCACCGGCAGCATCCGCGTGGCTTCGTCGGCGCGAATGCGGCGCAGCAGCTGCTCGCCGTCCATGCGCGGCATCATCACGTCGGTGAGCAGCAGCTGCGGTCGCGGCTCGCGCTGCAGCATCTCCCAGGCCTCCTGGCCGTCGCGCGCGACGCGCACGGACCAGCGTGGCGACAGCAGGCCCTGCAGGTAGGAGCGCATGTCGGCGTTGTCGTCGGCGATCAGCACCTGCGGCCGCTTGTCCTGCGCCAGTGCGACGGCAGGCAGCACGGCTTCGCCGACACCGCCGCGCAACCCGTCGTCGACGAAGGACGCCCAGTTGGCACGCGAGGCGCTTGCATCGATCTGCGGCGCCGCATCGGCAACGGTCGCATCCGCCGGCAGGTGCGCGCGGCCGAGCGGCAGCGCGACGATGAAGCGGCTGCCCTGCCCCGGCGTGCTCTCCACGCGGATCGTTCCGCCGTGCATCTGCACCAGCTCGCGCACCAGCGCCAGGCCGATGCCCGTGCCCTCCTGCGAACGCGCGGGCGTGTTGGCGACGCGGTGGAAGCGGTCGAACAGCAGCGGCAGCTGCTCGGCCGCGATGCCGGGGCCGGTGTCGCTGACGACCAGCTCGGCCGCATCGCCGCGGCGCTGCAGCCGCACGCCGATGCCGCCGGCGAAGGTGAACTTGAACGCGTTGGACAGCAGGTTCAGGACGATCTTTTCCCACATCTCCGGGTCGACGAAGACCGGCTGGTCCAGCGGTGCGCATTCGACGTCCAGCACCAGGCCCGCCTGCTCGACCGCCGAGCGGAAGGCTGAGGCCAGTTCCGCCGTCAGCGCGCCCAGTTCCACCGGCTGGTAGCGCGCCTGCACGCGGCCCGCCTCCAGCCGCGCGAAGTCCAGCAGCGTGTTGACCAGCTTGCGCAGACGCAGGCCGTTGCGGTGGATCAGCGCCAGCGTGCGCCCGGCCTCGGGCGGCAACGGCCGGGCGGGGTCGTCCAGCAGTTCCTCCAGCGGGCCCAGCATCAGGGTCAGCGGCGTGCGGAACTCGTGGCTAACGTTGCTGAAGAACAGGTTCTTCGCGCGGTCCAGCTCGGCCAGCGTCTCCGCGCGGTGGCGCTCCTCGAGCTGCGCCTGCGCGTCGGCCAGCCGCGAGGCGACCTGGCCCGCCACCAGGCGCAGGAAGTCGCGGTAGCGCTCGTCCAGCTGCCGCCGCGTGCTGACGCCCAGCAGCAGCACGCCGAAGGCCTGCGCTTGCGCGGAGCCGCCCAGCGGCACGGCCAGCGCCTGCTGCACGGGCTCGGGCCAAGCGCCGGGCAAGGGGCCGTACTGCCGCTCCAGCTCGCTGACGAGGCACTCGTCCAGCGCCATCTCGGCAGGCATCCGCTCGCGCACCTCCACTGAGGTGCAGGCCGCGAGGCGCGCCCGCGTCGCACCAGGCTCGGCGAGGTACAGCGCGGCGAAGGCAACGTCGCGGCGATCCCGGTCCAGCACCTGCAGCAGTGCCTCGCCGGCACGCACCAGCGAGGGCGCATCGCGCGACTGCACGGCGGCGATCTCGCTGAGCAGACGCAGGCGCCGCTCGCCGATCAGCCGGTCGGTGTTCTCGACGACGACGCACAGCATGCCGGCGACGTGGCTCGCGTCATCGTGGACCGGGCTGTACGAGAAGGTGTGGAAGGTCTCTTCCGGATAGCCGCTGCGCTGCAGGAACAGCTGCAAGCCCTCATCCCACGTCGCCTCGCCGGTGCTCAGCACATGCGCGATGCGCGGCCCGATGTCATGCCAGATCTCCGCCCAGACCTTGTCCGCCCGCGCGCCGAGCACCCAGTCGCGCTTCAAGCCCACCGTCGGCAGGTAGGCGTCGTTGCAGAAGAACGTGCCCTCCGGTCCCCAGGCCATCCACATCGCAAAGCGCGAGTCCAGCATCATCCGGACGATCGTCTTGAGGCTCTGCGGCCATCCGGCAGGCGAGCCCAGCGGCGTGCGGGTCCAGTCGAACTCCCGCATCCGCCGACCCATCTCGCCGCCACGCTGGAGGAACTCGGGGCTGGATGCGTGTTCGTTGTTGTTGTTCTCGCTCATCGCATGCGCCCTCTTCCCCTCGTCGCTGGATTTTTCTAGCCGGGACGGGAGCAATCGAGATGCCCGCCGGACGGTGATGATCTCATCGCGAGCGGAAGGAGTCGAAGCGATGGCATGCAAAAACAAGAAAGCCCATCGCGATGGATGGGCTGCTGAGAGAAGTTGGGACGACTAGCGACGGGCTGCCGAGCGGCGACGGCCGATGAAGCCGATCACGCCGACACCTGCGGCCATCAGCGCGGTGGTGGCCGGTTCAGGGACGGCCGCGGCGACCTGGTCGACCTGGAAGGCCCATGCCTGCACCGCACCACCGCCCACGGTGAATTGCAAGGAGTAGGAATCCACCGCCCCCAGCCCGGTCAGGTCCCAGGTCCACGTGCGATAGGCTTCGCCGTCGGCGCCCACCACCACGCCGGTCACGCTGTTCGCCAACAACGATTGGGTGCCGCCATTGATGTCGAGGACGGCCGTGGCGTAGGAGGCCGGCTGGAGAAGGCCGACGTAGCTCTGGAGAACCAGCGTCGTGATGCCCGACGCCACCGTGCTGTCGGAGATCGAGAGAACCTGGGGGTTGTTGTTGCCTGCGTTGTAGAGAGCGCTGCCCGCCGGATAGAGCGTTCCAGAAGCCCGCGCCAGCACCGCGTCGCCCGAGCCGATGATATTGGCCTGAATGCCATCGACCAGGGCTTGGGTCGCTCCCGCGGTGTCGGTGGAGGCGAAGCCCAGGCCGGTGCGACTCAGTTCGTTCCAGCCGTCGTACGAAACGGAGCCGGCGATGCTGGTGAACAATGGATAAGCACTGCCGATCGTGGGATCGACATAGACGGCTTGGGCCGACGACGCGTAGGCCAAGGTCAGGGTGAACGAGGCAGCGGCCAGGGAGTGCCGAACAAGAGCGGACATCGGAGAACCTTCAGAGGTGAGCTTGGTGTCAATGGTCCCCTCTACTGAGGAGGACCCCTAAGACGTGCGCCACCCCACGCGGCCGGACGATCCGTATTCAAATGATAATCATTATTATTTAAGTTGACAAGTGTTGATGCGGGCGAGTCCTGCTGTCGACACGTCCTGAGGCGACTTGCGGCAGCAAGCCTCAGAAACGCAAAAGCCCATCGCGATGGATGGGCTTCTGAGATGTTTGGTGGCTGGGGCGGGATCCAATGATTTTTCCCGGGTGGCTCTGCCCCTTTTTTCGTCCAGTTCGTTCGTCGCAGCGGGTACACCACTGGGTACACCTGACTGACAACGCGACATCAGGGATCGAACCGCCGACATCGCGAGGCCATTATGCCAGCGCTGGCGCCCCTTCGATGGGTCATTGAAATCCGTTACCGAAGGTAGACGCTCCAGCCCTTGCAGGCCAAGCGGACCGCGGTCACAGAGCGCCAGGAGCCGCCGATGTCTGGCGCCATTGGTCGGCGATAGCGGGTGCCGTAGCTGCGCCCGAAGCCGTCGTACAGGGTCTCGCTGATGTAGTCCCAGTCCAGGCTGGTCGTCACGCTGCTCGGCCGCGACAGCGCGTCGTAGCCCAGATGCCGCGACCAAGGCGCTCCTGGTGTCGCTTATTGGGGTCCGCTAATTCCAGCGCAACTGGAGCGGCAAGATACCGAAGGCTGCGCCCAGCCAAATTGTCTACAAAGAAGTTCGGCGGAAAGGCGCTGATCGTCGCCTCGCCTTGCGGCGAAGTTATTGCCGATTTCCACCATTGGTTAACTCATGGCCGACGTAACCTTCTTGGAATAGAAATTCTTGCCGACTCTCTCCCATCGACAGCAATTTGTAAACATCAAATATATTTGTCACTTCAGGGATATCGACAGCGTACAACATCATTTTCCCCATACTTATCTCTATGGACGTCCTCTCGTACTCGCATCCCAACGCTGAAAACGGCGGCCAAGAAAATTCTTCGAACCGACGCGAAGATTCAATTGGCACCAAGATCATATAAGTTGATCTACCAGAATGTTCAAGCACATCTTGAAATATATATGAATCAAATTTATCGGACCAAACTGCACGAACCACATCGTGATTAGACAATCCTCTAAAAAAGAATGGAGAGTTCACAATTCGAAAGCAGTCGACCCCATCATTAACCACCTTCTCGGCCCACAATCTTTCAGTGGAATGTGCATGCCAATCTGAAGAATCTAGCTCGAGAAGAATTCGAAAATTGCCGACATCCATATCTTTCCTTCAAGATGCCTGCCGGCATCAGCCCACCCATTATCCATATACCACTGCCGAGGAGTTCTATTGCTCTTATCCAAATTGCAATCACGGCAAGATGGTATTTTATTTTCCGGAGAATTATTTCCCTTCGGAGCCCCCGCAGCACCTTCAGGTGGAACCGGCGAAGCACGTGGGCCGGCCCTCGGTACGACGTGATCGAGGTTCAACGTATTGTCTTGACCCGGAGTTTTTGTTGTTGGTGTCCCGCAGTATCCACAGGGCTCGCCTTCGGGGGTGTTTTTCCGTAGCGACTTCGGGAAATACTTCCCTTCACCCGGTCCCCCAGCCGAGCCTTCTGGCAATTCTTCGAGCGGCGTCATTCGCCCAGGTTTCAGCAGCTCTGGTGGTACAGGTGCGATCGGAGGCCTAGCAAAGAAGAGGGAGGGTGGCAACTGGGCAACGGTTTCGGAGGCACTTTCGCCCTGTGCGGCCTTATTGGCTTTGCCAACAATGCTCGAGTCCTCGCCCGACTTGCCATTGGGGTAGATCACCGCGCAGGTACCCGCCATCCCCTTGCACCGGGCCTCCTCTGCGACCGACTCCTTCTTCTCCTTCTTCTGCGCTTCATCCTTGTCTCTCTCGCGATCCTGATTCTCACTCACCTGGTTCGGCTGCAGCCCCAGCGGATTGGTCAGCGAAGCAAACACCAGCAGCTCCGGCGCCAGCCCCGTGGGGTCGGTGTAGATCAGCGCGTTGTTGAGCACATAGCTGTAGCGGTTGAAGGCCTGCTGGTCGGCCGGGTTGGGCACCGTCGGATCCGCACTCGTGTGCCGCCCCGTGATCGGGTCGTACATGCGTGCGTTCATGTCCACCAGCCCGAGCTGGTCGAGTTGCTCGTGGCCCGTAAAGCCGGAGTTGTCCTGGTTGTTGGCCAGCGTGCCCAGGCTGTCCCAGCCGTCGTCGCTGCCGTCCGGGTTGCGCCGCCGGCCCCAGGCGTCGTAGCTCATGCGTTGCAGCACCGTGCCGGCCTCGTCCATCACGCCGATGACCGAGTCGAGGTGGTCTTTCAGGAAGAGCCGGGCGTTGCGCGTGGCGGTGGCGTCTGCGGCCACGGCGGTCCCGCTGAGCCGCTCTTCCACATAGCCCAGGTCGCCCAGGCTGATGCGGATGATGGTGACGTTGGCCGTCGCGTCGATCTCTTTCTGGAAGGCCCCGGCATAGAAGATGGTGGAGGTGCTCGCCTGCGGGCTGCCGCCGCTCATCGTGCTGACCTGCTGCTTGACGCGCTGGTGATCGGGTCCGTACACGAACTCGGTGCGCTGCACGGCCACGCCGGCGCTGAGCTTGTCGATGCTTCGGGGCTGGTCGGCGGCTGTCCACGCATAGCTGCGGTTGAGTCCGCTCACGAGGTTGCCGTTGGCGTCGTAGCTGAAGCCGGGGTTCACAAGCCCGGCCACGGTGCCGGTGATGGCGCTGAGCGCATGCGGGCGCACGGCGCCCGCGCCGGACGCCGGATAAGCGTAGGTGCCGACGTGAGCCTTGCTCTTGAGGTTGCCCAGCGTGTCGTAGCTGAAGCTGTTGCTGACGCCCCCCAGTTGGCTGGTCTCGAGGCGGTTGAGTTCGTCGTACTCGAAGCTCTCCTGGATGAGTGTGGCGCTGTTGGTGAGCTGTGCCCGGTAGATCAGGTTGCCCAGCACGTCGTACTGGTAGGTGTCGTCTTGCTGGCTGGCGTTGACGTCGCCGCCGGCCGGTGCACCGCCGCGCACGGCTTCCAGGCGGCCCGTGTAGCGGTTGTACTGGCGCAGCAGCAGCGAGCTGGCGCCCAGCTGTTGGCGGGTGCTGTGGCCTTCTCCATCAATGGCCAGTTGCTGCCACACCAGGGTGCTGGTGCTGCCGTCTTGCCGGTAGGTCTTGTCGGCATAGCCCTGGGCGTTGAAGCTGGTGTAGACGAGGGTGCTCACGCCGCCGCTGCCGCCTCGGGTGCGTCGCGTGTAGCGGGTGCCGTAGCTGCGCCCGAAGCCGTCGTACAGGGTCTCGCTGATGTAGTCCCAGTCCAGGCTGGTCGTCACGCTGCTCGGCCGCGACAGCGCGTCGTAGCCGTAGACGCTGCGGTAGTCCTTGGTACCGGTGCCGATGACGGTGTAGGCCTCGGCCAGTTTGCCCACGCCATGAGCGGCACCGTCGTAGTCCCAGCGGGAGTCCTGGTCCGGCTCGAGCCGCTGGACCAGCCGGCCCAGCTCGTCGTAGCTGAACGTGGTGACTTGGGCCTTGGCGTCTTGCTGCTTCCAGGTCTGGCCCAGCGGGTCGACCCAGTACTGCACGCTGCCCAGGTCGGGATCGCTCAGCGAGACCTTGCGGCCCAGCTTGTCGTAGCCGATGTCAATCTGGTTGCCCTTGGCATCCAGGGTGCGCACCAAGTTGCCGAAGCCGTCGTAGATGTAGCGGGTCGTCCAGCCCAGTGCGTCGGTAACTGCCTTGAGTTTGCCCAGGCCGTTGCGCTCTTCCACGCGCACCTGGCTGCGCGCGTCGGTCATCGTCAGCAATCGGCCGTCGTACACATACTGGGTGGTGTCGGTTGCGCTGCCGTCCTGCGATGGCGCCCGGATCTGGGTGACGCGCCCGATGTCGTCGCGGTCGTAGTAGGTCCACACGGGCGTGTCCGCCTGGAACCGCGGGCGGGACACGGCCGCCGTGTAGCCGAGGCTCGAGTAGCTGGTCTCGGTCACCATGGGCTCGGCGTTCAGGCCCCAGCTGCGCACCAGCACCACGCGCCCCGAGGCGTCGCTGAACTCTTCCTTGGGCACGGTGGTCTGGCTCGTGCCGGACCATTGCTGCGTGATCGTCACCGCTACGGCCCATCCGCAGCTGTCCGTGCATTGGCGATAGGCCCAGCTCGTGGCCGTGCCGTCCGGGCGGGTTTCTCGCGTCTTGCGGCCCCAGCCGTCGTACTGCCATTGCATTTGCTGCAGGTTGGGGTCGGTCGCGTTGAGGACGGCGCCGGTGCCGTCGTCGTAGTTGCTGCTGACCGTCTGCTGCTTGGCGTTGGTCTGGCTGAGCGCGAAGCGGCCCCGTGCGTCGTAGCCGGTGGTCTGCACGTCGCGGGACAGGGTCGCGCCGCTTGCCGGGTCTTGCCAGGTCAGTGTCTTCTTGGAGATCAGTCCGTAGTCCGCGCCGGCCACCGGTTCCCGCGCATATTGCGTGACCACCTGCAGCGCGGCGTTGCCGGGCTCCGTCGTCTCCTTCTGCAGCTGGCCGTAGGCGTCGTACTCGTACGCGATCGTGCGCGTCACTGTCGTCGTGGTTTGCGCCAGCGCGCCGCCGCACGCCAGCAGGCTCAACGTCAGGCCCAATCTCAGGCCCAACATCAGGCTCGGCGCCAAGCCCCGTGGGGGCCGCTTTGTGTTCTTCTCCATCGCGGATGCTCCGGCGCTCAGTTGCATGACGTCGAGCGCTGCGAGTTCGCCGCCAGCGTCGCCGACACCTGCGTCGCTCCGCTCCCCGACACGTTCAGCAATCCGTTGCGCGACCCGTGCGTCGTGCACTGGCTGGTGAAGGTCACCGCGATCGTGCAGTTGCCACCGATATCCAGGGTCTGGCCCGACACGCATGTCGTCTGCGCTCCCGCCGTCGAGTAGCCTCCCATGCCGATGCTGCCACTCGTGTAGGTCACGCCCCAAGACAGGGTCGTCGGCGCCAGGCCCGTGTTCTGTACCGTCACCGATTTTTGTGAGCCGCCACCGGTCACCGTCCCCCAGTCCAGGATGCCTGGCGACACAGAAATCGTGGTGCCGTTGGACCATACCCTCAGCGAGTAACCCGCGCTTGCACCATTGCCGCCGGCCGTGCCTAGCGCGCTCAAGGTTCCCGTGTAAGGCCCCGGGGTACTAGATGTGGTGACCGTCACGGTGCCACAGTTGCCTGTATTTCCGGCGCAGCTACCCGGCCCACTGATTGAGACTCCGGCTCCAACACCGTAGTTCACCGCGGTGCTGGCCTGGCCACCGTTGCTCAGGACGCAGCTCATTGTTGCCACGGCAGTAGACGGCGATGAACTCGAACAGCTGCTGAACCCCAATGCCGGTGGCGTTAGGACCACCAATGTGTAGCCCGCCGATGCGACCGAACCGCTCGGTACGGGCGTGGCCGTCAGCGTGCCCGAGTAGCTGCCGGCTGTCGTACCGGAAGTCACTTTCACCGTACCGCAGCTGGGATTGCCTGCGGTACAGTTGGCGGGGCCGGTGATAGTTGCTCCGCCCCCTGCTCCATAGCTGACGCCGCTTGCTGATGTCTGACCACCATTCCCCAGCGTGCAGGTCATCGTAGCTGCCGCCGTGCCGGGCGATGAGGTAGCACAGTTCGTCAGCGTCAGCGCCGGCGGCGTGTTCACGACGATGGCATAGCCGGCCGAGGCTGCGCTCCCGGCCGGCGTCGGCGTCGCCGTCAAGGTGCCGCTGTAGCTTCCGGCGGCAGCGCTGGACGTCACGGTCACCGTCCCGCAGTTGGCGTTGCCCGCGGCGCACCCGCTCGGCCCAGCCACCGAGGTACCGCCCCCCGACCCAAAGCCAATGCTGCTCGCCGATGTCTGGCCGCTGTTGCCGAGCGTGCAACTCATCGCGCCCGAGGCCGTGCTCGGCGCGGATGTGCTGCAATTTGTCAAGGTCAAGGCAGGCGGCGTGTTCACCACGATCGTGTAGGCCTTGGTCGCAACCGTGCCAGCGGGCGTAGGCGTCACGCTCAATATTCCGGAATAGGTTGCGGCGGTAGCGGTGGAGCTGACGATGACAGTGCCGCAGTTCGTGCTGCCTGCTGCGCAACTTGAAGGCCCGGCGACGGTGGTCCCGGTACCGGCCCCATAGCCGATGCCACTGGCCGCAGTCTGGCCGCTATTGCCCACCGTACAGCTCATCGAGCCAGCTCCTGTGCTCGGGGAAGACGTGTTGCAATTGCTTAGGGTCAGCACCGGCGGGGTATTGACGACGATCGTGTAGCCCGCAGACACAGCACCAACCGCAGGTGTGGGCGTGGCAGTCAAAGTACCGGTGTACGTACCGGCAGCCGCATTGGACGTGACCGTGACGTTGCCGCAATTCGCATTGCCAGCTGCACAACTCGCTGGCCCTGTCGCGCTGGTTCCGCTGCCCGACCCGTAGCTGATGCCGCTGGCAGCGGTCTGCCCACTATTGCCTAGTCGGCAGCTCATGGTGCCTGCGGCGGTACTCGCAGAAGACGTCGAGCAGTTCGTCAGCGTCAGTGCCGTGGGCGTATTGACAACAATGGCGTAGCTCGCAGACGCACTCGAGCCCGTGGGCGTAGGCGTGACTGCCAAGCTACCGGAGTAATTTCCCGCAACAGCACTGGACGTTACGGTTGCAGTGCCGCAATTGGCGTTCCCAGCCGCGCAACTGGCAGGACCAGTAGCAGTGGTGCCGCTTCCCGAGCTGTACCCAATACTGCTTGCCGTCGTTTGCCCGCTGTTCCCCAACGTGCAGCTCAAGACGCCAGCAGTCGTGCTCGGTGAGGACGTGCTGCAACTCGTCAGCGTCAGCGCCGGAGGTGTATTCACGACGATGGCGTAGGACTGCGTCGCGTTGATACCGGACGGTGTGGGCGTTGCTGTCAAGGTGCCACCGTAATTCCCTGCAGCGGCATTGGAAGTCACGACCACGGTACCGCAGTTGGCATTGCCCGCCGCGCAGCTGCTGGGTCCGGATGCTGAGACGCCGCTGCCATAGCCATAGGCAATGCCAGTTGCTGCGGTCTGCCCGCCATTCCCGATAGTGCATGTCATCTTGCCGGCTGTCGTGCTAGGCGGCGAAGTGCTGCAGCTCGTCAGTGTCAGCATCGGGGGCGACTTGACGACGATGGCGTATACCCTCGAAACGGCGCCGCCGGCCGGAGAAGGCGTCGCAGTGAGTGTGCCGGTGTAGCTTCCAGCTGTGCCGCCGGACGTCACCTTCACAATACCGCAGTCGTCACTTCCCGATTCACAACTCACCGGTCCCGTGGTCGTCGTACCAGAGCCGGATGTGTAGCCGATGCTGCTTGCGGCCGTTTGCCCCAAGTTGCCCAAGGTGCATGACATGGATCCCGCAGCGGTGCTGGGGACCGTAGTGCTGCACAGTTTCAAGACAAGGCTTGCTGGCGTCGGGTTGGCGTAAGGTTGGAATGCCGTCTTGCTGACCGTGCTCGTGCTCGGCAGGCCGATCAACCAGGTGTCCGTCCGGTTGACGTAGTCGCTGACGGTCGTAGTCGAGAACGATGCTCCATCAGATGTGCTGATCGTGTCCGTCGCGTTTGTGATGTTGCAGTACGCGTCGATGCCGCCCGTGTTTACCGAAGCGGTTACCGTGGAAATGGGCGTGCCGTTCAGGTCCTTCAACTGCTTGCTGCTGTTCTTGGCATATGGACAGAGCGCACCAGCCACTGTGGCAACGCTGTCATACGTCGAGCTCTCCAGGCTGAGGACGATGCCGTTGGCCTGGGTCGCCCGTATTTCAGTTGGCATTCCGATCGTTGGATAGTCCTGGCTGACAGTCGTCTGAGTGGTGATGTTCTTTGCGCGGTCAATGGCTCGTCTTTTCTGAAAGCCAAGCACACCGCGACCCGACAGATCGGTTCTATTTGCCTCGTACTGAAAGTCGGTGGTCAACCAGCCACCAACACCGTTCCCGGTCTGCATCGAAGCGACGACCGGCCCGCTCCCACGCAGCGGCGCTTTCGGGTAGGGCAGATCAGCGCCGATGGTATAGATCGACGGATCATTAAGGCGCTTATAGACGAACCGGGTCTGCTGTCCTACGCCGTTAGTCACGGTATCCAACAGGTTCTGAAAGCCTCCATGACCGCTTAGGCCGATCGTCCAATAGCCGGTGCTGCTCGACGTCTCGACGTATGTGGCCAAGTCCATCCGACCGTCGCCATTGAAATCGCCCCATACACTCTGACGCCCGTTTGCAGGATAAGTCGGGAATGTCCAGGGTGCGCAGTTGAAGCTGTACTGATCCACATTCGAATCGCCGTATGCGGAAACTGCGAGCTGACAAAGACGACCATCGCTCATCAAGACATCGGGGCGGCCATCGCCATCGAAGTCGGCGACTTGCGATACCAGCGGACTGATCCAACCCGAGGCCGGTAGATTGGCGCAAGTCATGAGCGTCGTGCCATTGCTCCGGCAGAGTTCCACCCGGTCAATGCCGCCCTGTCCATCCGATATGTAGCCGTTGACGACATCGCTCAACGGCGCGAACGAATCCGCCGTGACGTCAGTGAATTTTGAGGTTCCTGGGCTGGGCACACCGTCCTCCAGCAACTGGCCCGTTGAGCGAACGCCAAACGGCTGGAAGCCGGTGTCGGTTGCCCGGAGGCCCGCCCAGGACCCTGCTGGGTAGACTGTCGGCTGTCGCCGAAATCCCTGCAGGTGAATGATGTCGGTACGGCCATCGCCATCGATATCGCCCGCCATCTGGCTGGTCGCGAAAGCCTGGATGAAGTCATCCGACGCGAGCTTCGCGTAGTAGATGAACGCATAGGAACCCGGGTAGCTCCCACAGCCGCCCTCAAATCCGGATCCGGTCGACTTGCAGATCAACTCCGATCCGGAGTTGACACCCGCCAGGGCGATGTCATCGCGGCCATCGCCGTTGAAGTCGCCAACAAGGGCGCCGGTAACTTCGCCGTTGCTATAGCGGTAGGTGGCGCCGTATCCAGCCCAGGTGCTGCAACTGAAGCCGCTGCCCGTCGAGAGACACATGGTCCAGTTCCCGGGGCCGTCGACCTTCGGGTACACGGCCAGATCGGTCTTGCCATCGCCGTTGAAATCTCCAGTGAGCGCGTCCCGCGTCAAGACTGCCGGCCCCGACCAGTTCTGGCAGCTGAAGCCGCTTCCCTGAGACAGGCAGACTTGCCAGTTCCCGCTTCCGTCCCCCCGCATGAGATCGGTACGCCCGTCGCCGTTGAAGTCCCCGGCGATAACCTGATTGCGGACCTGTTGACTCTTTTCGCCATCGACCTGGTTGGTCGTAAACGTTACCTGAGGGCCGCCCCAGTTGCCGCTACCTGCTGCGTTGAGAGTATTTGCGCTGGTGTCTCGGACAGACCAAGCGAAACTGGTCGGCGATAGGCAGTTGCCAAGCCCGTCGCAGTCGCTGATGGAAGTGACCAGGCTTCGCCCATTGGCGGGATCGATGGTGTAAGCGATCCTGTAGTCGCTCACCAGGTTGCCGCCGGCGCCATCAGCGTCTGTCAGGGTGCGGGTACGGACCGCAGTGAGTCTTTTGGAGCCGGTGATGCGACTCCCAGCGACGAAGCCGAGTTGCAAGTCCGGCCGGTCCTCATAGACGAACTGGACGGCGTTATACGGCGACCGATTGCCCGCGGCATTGCCCGACTGATCGATGTGACCCGTATAGAGAATCCGATCGAGATAGAACTCACCCTGCCGGTTGGTGTTGATCTTCGTGTAGCGTACGTCGTAGTAGTTGCCGCGCCGGTCCATGACACGCGACAGCGCCCAGGTCAACACGGGGCGGCCAACACCTTGAGCCTCGATCGTCGCGTCGGCCGTTTTGCCGTACGTGAAAATCAAGCCCGCTTTGGTCCGGATTTCCCAGTAGTCAGGACCTTTGGCCGGATCGCTGCCGAACGCCCGCACCTTGCTCTGCGCATCAATCTGCAGTCGATACTCCGCAGTTGCTCCGTGAATGCCGCTGGACGGAAGCATCAGCAGCCGCTGATTGTCCAGACAGAACTGATCCTCCGCAGTCAATGCAATGCCTCGTCGCACGCCATCCTGGGCGATGGTCTTCGGGCACCGTGATATCTGCGACATGCCGTCGATTCGCCATCCCTGCCCCATCGAACTCATGCCGAACTGGCTCGAATAATCGAGGGAGATCGTGGGAACGACACCCGCCGTGCCGGGCGGCACTGTGATCGGCACGCTGTAGGTCGACGCGCCACTCGCTGATACTCCGGCTTTGCCGGCCAAGGAACCGGAGACGGGGCCAGCCAGATTGGGCGCCTGCAGGGTCACTGCCGTTTGACCATGAACTGCGTTGCAAAAGATGACTGGCACGAGCAGTGCGATCAATCTGCAACTGGCGTTCAGCAGACTTTGCTTTACTTCCTTGACTGGACTCATCATCCGATCCATCTGCGTCCTCTTCCCAGAGTTCGCACCATGCAGATTCCCGCGGAGATGAGGAACGCATGCGCACACACAGCAGTCTTCTGCCGTGCTACACCCACCATTCCTCCCTGGCCGCACCTACTACTGGTGGGAACTTTTCTTTTGAATTCGTGGGCAATTTATGCTGTTGCCCGAGGCCAGGATGCTATCGGTAGAGGTGAGAGTCACGCCTGGAAAAAACCCTGAGAACACCACAGACATGCATCTCAGTCGCCACAAAGCTTGCCCCTATTTGCCTAGGCCCGATTCCTGGATTCGATAGGGGGAAAAATGTCGCTCCATTTGTCTGTTAAATCTCTGGCAGCGATGCAAAGTATTCATCGAGACTCGGGTGCGAACGCTTGGACTTTGGAAGCGATGAAGGACCGTCCACTGCCTTAACTGACCGCATACGAGTCTTGTCTGCGGCCGCATTCTATAGATCGCATTGAAGAGAAGAAAGGCAATACTGGTCACTTCGAGCAGATGTCGCGAGAATTGAACGTCATGTATTCGACCGAACAGTTTCAGTACGAGCAAGATCCCATACATCCGGGTTCTATTGCTCTAACTGCTCTTCAAACCACCGCCCCTTTCACAAACAAGCAAGGCCTCTGCTTCTGTAAGACGTACCAAATGCCCCAGAAACCATATCAGTCGTTTGGAGAAAAGTTGCTGAGTGAAGGGAACTAGTCTGGGTAGACTTGATAGAGGCCGTTTGTTGATTCACCGCGCTGGCCAAGCGTCTCGACCTGGTAATCCAAGATTTACTCGGGAAGGGTTGAGGTTGAGGTGTGGAGTTCCGAGGCAAACGCATTCACGTCAACAAGAATTTCTCGACAGCTGATCCAGCTCGGGACCCCACATGGATTCCTTGGCGCCGTTGGTCCCTAGTCGAGCTTCGACCTTTTGCAAAAATTTCGATATCAAATAACGTGGAATACGGCCATTTGAGTATGCATCCGCACCACAGAGCGCAATGCTTTTCTCGATCATTTCCGCGAACTCAAGAAGCAATGTTAGAAAATCAAGAACACTCAAAGCAACAAGAAGCTCTCCAGTCACATCGTTTACAAATACCCTGCCAGTATGCGTGTCATACCTAATTTCGCGGTCATTCGAGTCTTCCCCTAAATTTAAGTATCGATCTAGCAGCTTCTTTGGAGGGTGGAGCCAAATATTCGGGGCCGCCCAGGATGGCAAACCTAGCCGCCCCAGAGTTTGCGCATCTAAGTCATTGAAGCCTAATTGGACTGAATCAGCATACAGTACAAAAAATAAAGACTTTTCTTCCCAAACTGCAAGCATCCTGGATCGATATTCAGCCAAAAATTCAGGACTCATTCTGATCTCCTAGTCCAACCATGACTCTCCAGCCATTGCTGAATTTTATTCGTGATATTTGGAACTCCATTATGGGCATCATGGGGAGTGCCGTCATAATTAATTGACGTGCCGTCCTTGAAATGGACATGATCTTTTGCCCCTGGCTGTGGATGTGCCTTATCCACTCGATCCACTGCCTTAGGTGCCTGGCCTCGCTCGACTGCCTTTTGCATTTGGCTCGCGGACGTTCGTTCTACGGCTAGCGCTTCTTGCGCTGCGGTTCTCTCCATTCCCGAAGCGAGCCGTGCAGCTTCCATCTCTGCCTCTGTCGCTTTTCCAAACTTGACGAGCGGTCCCACCGCCGCACTTTCGGGCAAGGCAGGTAGCACCTTATCGATGAGGGTGTCTTTCAGTGAATCTGTCGACGATATCGACTGATCCCAGCCCCTTTTCACTACGGACCAGAAGTCCACAGCCCCGTCGACCACCGTCTCGACTGCGCCCTTCGCGGCTGGACCCCCGATAGTCGCACAAGACGTCCCGCAGATAGCCGCCTGACTGCTGGCCTGAGCGCTCCTCTTGGGCCAGGCACTGGGCCGCTTGGTAACAAGAATGACAGCGGACTCAATATCCGACAGCGAACGCAAGATATCTGGCGAAATATTCATGTAGATCAGCGCGGTGAGGCCGCTGATGTCGTAGGTCCGCGTGCCCGTCACCGTGACCTCATCCAAATGATCTACACCTGCATAACCACTGGGATCCGTGCAATTGAGCGGATTGTTCAGACAGTAGGCGTAGCGGTTGTAGTTCTGCAGGTTGCCCGGACTCTGGACCATCGGGTCGACCTGCAGGAACAGGCCGAGGGCGGGATCGAAGATGCGCCCGTTCATGTGCACTAGGCCAACATCGTCTAGCTGCTCGTGCCCGGTGAAGCCCCGGCCCGCGCCCCAGTTGGCCGTGTAGCTCCAGTCCGCCTGGACCTGGCCGTCGGCGTCGTAGTTGCCGTTGACGTAGCGCCGCTTGCCAAACGGATCGTAGGCATAGCGCTCAGTGACTGCGCCTGCGTGATCGGTCGTACTGATCAGCGAGCCCAGGTTGTCGGTGTGCCAGTACTCCAGCTTGACCAGGACGATGCTATCCAGCGGCTCCGGTGCCGCTTGGGCGACATCGAGCACGGGCAGCGCACCCGTCGAGACCAGCACGCCGATCGTCTGGCCGGACACGCTGAGGAAGTGCCGGTTGCTCGTCGTGGCGTTGACCTCCACTTCGCTCTCAAACCCCAGCGCCCCCTGGTTGTCGGGGTGCTGGTAGTAGATGATGCGCGTGCCACCGGCATTGGCCCGGATCTCGCGGATGCGTTGGTGGTTCTCGTCGTATTGCCAGGTGTAGCTGGGCAGGCTACCGGCCCGCCCCGTGATCCCGGTCTGCGCGTCGGGGAGGTTGAAGCTTGTGTAGGCCAGCCCTGCGTACTTGCCGCCGCTGGCGGTGACCATGTTGCCGTTGGCGTCATACGTGTAGGTGCTCGTAACCGCGCCCGCCACGCCGGCGAGCGCGTGCGGATGGGCCCCACCCTGTGCGCTGTAGCTGTAGTTGCCGACGTCACTCTTGTAGAGTAGCAAGCCCAAGGCGTTGTACTGCAGCAGAACCGATCGGCTCAGCCCCGCGATCTGGCTGGCCGCGACCTGGTAGCCGGAGAGGCGGTTCAATGCGTCGTAGCTGAAGGCTTCGGTGACCGCCCCGCTGGAGACACCGCCCGAGGACGTGTCTCCGTTGCCATCGCTGCGTGAGCTGAGATTGCCCAGGCTGTCCCAGACGTAGCTCTGGTTGGCCACGGCCGCATTGGCACCGTTCAGGCCTGCGGTGAGGGTGATCTGCCGATTCTGCGTGGCCTCGAAGGTCTTGTTCGTGATGACGTTGTTGCCGTATAGCTGTTGCTCGATCCCGCCCCAGGCGTTCGCAGACTGGGCCTGCCAAAGCAGGCTGCCTGCGGCCAGTGCGATGCCTTGCGCCTGCCCGGTGCTCGCTCCCGAATTGCTCCCCGTGGCGGGAAGAGGATTCACGGTGGCGGCCGTGAGCAGGTCCATCTCCTGCACGAACCCCAGCCCGGTGTAGCTGTAGCCTACTTGCAGGCCGCTCGGATAGGTGCGGGTGGCTAATCTCCCCGTTTGCCGGTCGTAGCCGACTGCATTTGCGAAGCTGGGCCCATTGCCGAGATCGGTTCGGCTGGACTGGGATCGTCCCAGGCTGTCATAGGAGAACTTCTTGCCGACACCCGTGCTGGTCGTGCTCTGGCAGAGCCTGCCGGCGCCTCGCATCGGCGCGGTGCCGGACATGCAGTAGCTGCCGTCCTTGTTCTTGTCGTAGTACCAGTTGCTTGCATACTCCGCCTCGATGCGATGGACCAGGCGTCCGACGGGGTCGTAGGCCATCGTGGTCCAGTTCGCCACCGCATTGGCGAGCGTCGAGCCGTTGTTCGGATTGGTTGGGCAGGCCGGGGAGCTGGCCCCTCTCATCTTGGCGTTTTGCTGCGCCACGAGCTGGCCCAGGGCGTCGTAGCAGTAGGCCGACGTGCCGGCATCGGGGTCAGCCAACGCGACTTTGTGGCCGCGAATGTCGTAGCTCACCGCGATCACGTTGTTCAGCGCATCGCGCGTGAACAGCAGGTTGCCGAAGGCATCATGCTGGTAGGCGATCTGGGCACCGAGCGGGTCGGTGGCGCGGATCAACTCACCGATCGCATTGTGCTCTTCGACCCTGATCTGTTCGTGATCGTTGGTCGTTGTCGTCGTCGTGCCGGCATAGGCGATGGTGACGACCGCCGCTTGCCTGCCGGTGCCGCCGTACGGTCCAAAGTCAACGGCGTTCTGCGAGCCGGCCTGCACGCTTCCGTGGCTGTCCGTCCGGTAGATCGCCGTCTGGCGCCCGAGCGCGTCGTAGGTCGTCGCCGTGACGCCCACGTCGCCATTGCCGCTCGTCGTGCTGGATCGGGTGGCGATGAAGTAGGGCTGGGTTTGAAGGCTCACCGCGCCGTAGCGGTTGTAGACCGTGTCGGTGGCGATCAGGGCGCCTCGATAGCTACTGGGCTGAGCACTCCCATCGAAGGATTCCGTGACGCTGCGGATCTCGCGGCCCAGCCGGTCCCTGTAAACACGCACGAATGCGCCCATCTTGCGGCCAAGGACATCGCGGGGTTCGCTGTGCACGAATGAGGCGGCGTCGGCGGGCACGTCCGCGGTTCCCGGGCTGGCGACCGAGGGGCAGCTCAAAGGGTCGCCGTTCTGGATGCTGCTGTTCGAGCTGAGGTCCAGGCCAGCACCTATGACACAGTAGGCCGTCAGGGTGCTCGTGTGATCGACGCGCAGTTCCTTGGTCCGCCGGCCGAAAGCGTCAAGTGTCCACGTGACCGTCAATCCATCGGGCGTGGTGGACGAGGTCTTCGCGCCAAAGCGTGCGTCAAAACTGGCGGTTTCTGTTTGGGACAGTGGATTGGTGGCGCTGGTCGGGAACTGTCCCTGACTGTCGTACGCGACCGTGCTGCCGCGCGACGCGAAATTGGCCGCGGGCGACACGCCGGCGCAACTGGTCGTGGTGGCGGAGGTCCGGTTGCCGAAACTGTCGTAGCCGTAGGTCGTCGTCGAGCACAGGTCCGCCTTGCCCGCTCCCGGCTCCGTCGTCTCGCTGGCCAGCAGTCCTGCCTTTGCGCTTCCTGCGGGCAGGTAGCTGAGCGCCGTCGTTCGGCTGTAGCTGTACACATTGGCCGGAGCTTGCGCCTGTGCGGGCTGCAGTGTGAGCACCGTGGGTATCAACACCACGGCTGCAGCGACTTGCCTTGCAAATCGCATCAGCGGCAAAGCAAAGCCTCCCCGAGCGTTCATCGGTGCTCCTGCCATGGATATACCCTCGCCGCTCTCAGCGGTGTGCTGTACCCGGATCAATTGCACACTCCACTGCTGTTATACACAGCCAGGTTCGCGATCGCTGGCGTTCCACCGGCCGCGCCTGCCACACTGAGTTGAGCTGTCTTCGTCGCCGCTGGCCCGCATCCCGCATCAAACTCGACCTTAACGGTGCACCAGGCTCCAGCGTCAAGGGACCCACCCGCGACGCAAGTTCCTCCGGTTGCAATCAGGAACTTGCCTTTCCCAGTTCCGCCATAGTTGATGATCCCAATAGCCAAGGACGTGGCCGAAACCGAGCTCTGGTTGGAAATTGTGAACGTCCCTATGGTTGAGCCGTTGGAACCCAAAGTGACATTCTGGTTAGTTGGTTGCGCGGCTAGATTCGCACTTGCCGGGACGACGGTAAGCGGTACGGTTTGCGATATCGACGTTCCCGCCGCGTTGAAAATGGTGGCCGTACAAGACGCGCTCGAGCTTGCCGAGATTCCAATCACCTTGACATTGCCGTTGTTGACGGTGGAGTTGTCTGCGCTGACGCTCGCCCCATTGCTGCAGGTCGCAGCCCAAGACGTAGCGTTCCAGTCCCCCCAGTTGAAGTTGACGGTTCCACCCACGGTAACGGAGTTGGTCGGACTGAAGCGTGGATTGCCATCCCAATATGGCGCTAGTACGACGTTCGTCGACGCTGAAGCCTGCACAGTGCTACCGGCAGCATTCGTTGCGATCACCGTGCATGTTCCCGTGCCCGCGTTTTGGCCAGCAGCGATGCTGATGCTGCCGCTGTTAGCGGAACCTGAGCCACCTCCTGTTACAGCACCGGAGCAAGTCGCGACAGTACTTACTGCATTGGCGGCCGACCAGTTGAAGACGATGCTGTTGCCTGCTGTCACGTAGACGCCACTCATCGAAGCGGATGTAATCGACGGCGCCGCCACTACATTAAATGACACTGACGATGTCGCAGTACTGTTGGCGGCATTAGTCGCTGTGACTGTGCAGGTTCCCACGCCAGTCCCTGTCGTGCCGACGGTCATCGGGCTGCTTGACCCCGAGCCGGTCGCGGCGCCGGAGCAGACCACAGAGCCGCTGGTGGCTCCGCCACCGACCGACCACGTCAATGTGTTGGTGTTGCCCGTCGTGACATTGGCCGCGGCAAACGACGCGGCTGCCACCGTCGGCGCCGCGACGACCGAGAAGGTGCGCGTCGTGCTCGCCTGTGCGCCGTCCGCATTGGTTGCCGTGATCGTGCATGTCCCCGTTCCCGTCCCCGTCGTGCCGATGGTCAGTGGGCTGCTTGATCCCGAGCCGGTCGCGGCGCCGGAGCAAACCACCGAGCCGCTGGTGGCTCCGCCACCGACCGACCACGTCATTGTGTTGGTGTTGCCCGTCGTGACATTGGCCGCAGCGAACGACGCGGCTGCCACCGTCGGCGCCGCGACAACCGAGAAGGTGCGGCTCGTGCTCGCCTGTGCACCATCCGCATTGGTCGCCGTGACCGTGCACGTTCCCGTTCCCGTTCCCGTTGTGCCGACGGTCATCGGGCTGCTCGTTCCCGAGCCGGTCGCAGCACCGGAGCAGACCACCGAGCCACTGGTCGCTCCACCGCCGACCGACCACATCAACGTGTTGGTGTTCCCCGTCGTGACATTGGCCGCGGCAAACGACGCGGCTGCCACCGTCGGCGCTCCGACGACCGAGAAGGTGCGACTCGTGCTCACCTGGGTACCGGCTGCATTGGTCGCTGTAACTGTGCACGCTCCCGACCCCATTCCCATCGTGCCAACGGTCATCGGGCTGCTCGTTCCCGAACCCGTTGCGGCACCGGAGCAAACCACGGAACCGCTGGTGGCACCGCCACCGACCGACCAAGTCAATGTGTTCGTGCCACCGGTCGTCACAATGGCTGCTGCGAATGAGGCTGTAGCGATCGTCGGGGCCGCGACTACGGTCGCGGTCACTGGCGAAGAGGTGATGGATTGACTTATCGAGTTGGTAACGGTCACCGTGCAGGCTCCCGTCCCGAGAGCGGAAGCGCTGACCGTGACCGGACTCGTAGAACCCGACCCTGCTAACGCACCCGTGCAAGTAGCAGCGGCGGTACCGCCACTCGCGTTCCATGTCAGGGCGGCGCCCTGACCCAGCGTGATCGTGGCCGGGTTCAGCGCAAGAACACCAATCGTTGGCGTTTGGACATTGCCGGAAGTGGCTGTGGCATTGGGTGCGGAACCTGGGCTCGTGCCGATACTGGCCAAGCTGTTGGGTACCGTGCTGGTGGCGGTAGTCTGGGTAACCCGTCCCAAGATCCAATTGCAAGTCCGATAATCGCTGCAAGAGGTGTCATCGACTTGGTAGACGTTGTTCGTGCTCTTTTGGAACGTCTGGTTGATGCCCGCCGCAGTTCCGGTCGTGGACACTGTTACGGACTTCACATTCCCCGCAACGTCATAGACATTCTGAGTCTGCACGGCTGGCATTGGATTGCCGAGCAGGTCCTTGCTGGACACGCTCGTGCTCACAAGGAAGGGCCGGAAGACCTTGGCGCCTACGGGGCACGGCGAGGCACTGGTCGCCGCGGCGGCCGCTGCGCTGGTGGAACTGTCTGCACCCGTCAGCTTGGTCAGGTCGCAGTACACATTGCTGACTTGACTGATCGGGGTCTTGGTACCGATTGTGTTGAGCGCGCCAACATAGGTCGCGGCGGATGCTTGCATCCCCGTATACGGATAGACCTGCAGCAACAGCGAGTCTGTCGTCAGCGCGCTACCGTCGGCGGCAAGCCCTTGGCGAAGAACTTCCCGGAAGCCCAGCAGGCCACGCCCTAACGCATCAGTCTTGAGACCTTTGTATGCGTATTCAGTGGCGACCTTCTGAGATCCGACTCCGCTGTCAACGACGACGGTCGCCACGACGTAGGCGGCTGTGGCCATATCAACGAGGGGGTAGACGGCCTTGAAATTAGCGTCCGATCGATCGCTGGTGTAACGAGGACCCAGAGCTTGGCTAGCCCCCGCCGCCGGCACGCTATTGGTCAGCGGGACGTAGTAGATAGCCGTACTGGCGCCCGAGCCTGAGACGACACCGGTCAAGAGATCAGGTGGACTTGCGTCTACCTTGGTGTAGAGGCGATTGCTGATCGCCCCGTTTCCACTAACACCGTCTGTCCGCATACGCAGCACCTCTGCTGCGCCGTGCCCCGTAAAGTCACCGACGGCGAACGCGGTCGTGTGATCGGCACTCTGCAACTGAACCGGGTTGGCGCCATCCAGCTTGAAGCTGTTGGACTGCGTGAACGTGCCGTCACCGTTGCTCAGCCACAGCGCATTGTTTGCGGCCGTGTCGGACCACACCAGAATGTCGTCTCGACCGTCACCGTTTGCGTCCAGGATTCGAACGCCACGGTTCTGCTTTCCATATGCATCTCGACCAACCAATGCTTGGCTTGCGAGCGTGAAATTACCAGTGGGTCCGCCGCCCCCTCCAGTTAAAAGGTATGACGAGGCGGTACCGAGAGACAAACAGTCTGTCCGTCCATCACCATTAAAATCAACAGGGGTTCCACATCCACCACCACCCCCACTTGAGACGAAGGTGAAGTTTCCGTCTCCGTTCGAGAGCCAGACCCCGCTACTCAGCGCGTAGAGGTCCGTAAGACCATCGCCGTTCCAATCGCCAGTGTTCGCAGGATCAGAAAATCCATTTAATGCTGATGCGGGCGGACTGTAGAGAGTCTGATGTGCCAGGTTCGTGCCGACGAACTCCTGAAATGTCCCATCACCTTGCCCCAAGAACACTCGAGTACAAATCCGTGATGCACATGGATCAGGCGGCAAGGGCCGGTGGTTTATCGGAGAGCTTGGCAAGATCGTCGTGACGATGTCCAGTAAGCCGTCACCGTTGACATCCAAAAGATAGAAATTCCGCCCCTCGGACCGGTAGTAACCATCCGGTGATAGAGGATCATTCGTCTGTGTGCTTACAGCTTGCGTCAAGTCTATGTTTGCCTGGATAACGATCGATTTAAACGACCCGTCGCCATTGCTCAGATACAGGGTTGTATTTCCGCCGACGCAGCTATCAGAAGACGGAGCAACGTTCAGGATGTCCGTCAGCCCATCACCGTTGAAGTCCTCCGTGATTGACGCGAAGCAGCCATTCGACTTACTCAGATTGACTGCACTGAGGTTGAACTGATTTCCAGCAGAGCCCGCCGGCCACTTGACAAAGGTATCGACACCCGCGTTTGTGCGGCTCAGCCAGAGCTGATTTGCGTCGCTTGCAGGGTTGTCGGACCACCGCAAGATATCCGCGCGACCATCGCCGTCGAAGTCACCGATAAGTACGCCATAAGTGCCGACAGCGTTTGTCAAAGGGACTGTGGCAAGCCCACTTGCTGCGAATCCAGCACTGGGCTGATAGACATCGCCGCCCCCCGCCGAATAGGTAAACGTGGTCGCCGGCAAGCATCTCGTGCTTTGGGAACTCCCGGCGCACTCCTGAAGACGGGAGAGAAGGCTGCGACCCGACACCGAGCCCACGGTGTAACTCAGATTGATTGTGCTGACCGGTGTGGCACCGGCATAGGTCGTCACGGACCGGAGCAACTGCGTGCTCACATTCTTGAAGCCGAGTTGATAGGCTTCGCTGCCATCCAGAGGTCCCGCGCCATTCACGCGCGCGCCGTAGCTGAACGCAACTTTATTGGAACCGTAGCTCACTTCCGACAGAAGCCATTCATGTCCTGGTGCGGCTGCAGCCGGACTGGCAGGACCACTGCCCCACGCCACCTCACTCTGTTGATACTTGAAATCGATGCTGTTGCCCAGGGTGTCACTGATTCTTGCAATCGCCCAGGCGACAGCCGGCGCATTCGCGCTGCCTTGAGACGTCTGAAGAATCAAAGCCGAAGTACCGCTCGCACTCGGATCGGCACCATAGGAATTGATTTGCCCAGACTTGGTCCAAACGCGAAAGTAGGCCGGCCCAGTACTTGCGCTACCGTTCGCAACGCCATACGAACGGATCCGCGCATAGGCGTCCTTCTCCGTTCGATACTCGATAAAGCTGCCGCTACTCTGCCCTCCGGCATCGCCTCGCTGGAAGGGAGTCGTCGAACCCGACGCTGGAAAGCTGCCATTGATGACGTCGCCCGAGGTAGGACTGACCTGAATCAACCGTTGCCCGTCAAGACAAAGCTTGTCGTCCGCACCGAACGTGACCGCTCCAACAATGCGGTCCGTTGCCAAATTGGCTGGGCAGCGGGTAATGATGGAAACACCCTGCATGCTCCAGCCGTAGCCCACCGGGCCATTCACGTTACCACCGGAATACGCAAGGCCCAGCTTGGGAGCCATTCCATTGACACCCGGCGGCACCCCAATTTCCTTGAGAAAGGAAGGCTTTCCGTTCGCGTCGACAGTGACCTGCGCCCCTGCAGTGGTCACCGTGGACAAAGCAAAAGTCGCGACTACCAGAACAACGAGAGGAGTAGCAAATCGCCGTATGCGCATCCCGTCTTGCGGTCGAACCGCCACAGGGTCCATGGATCGAGAGGCACCCCGCACGCCATCAATGATCGCCACGTGGCGCCCTCTCATTCCATCGCTTGTACCTACGCGATGAATCGGCGATTGATCACCATGTGACTTGCCGTACGGAATTGTTGGCAGCCGATTGTCGGATGTGCAGTGCATCTGAGTCCCTAGAGTGCCCGAAGGGACTGGCCCGTACTCACCTCTCCGCTAGCATCTCAGACTGGATACAGCGGACGATCTCGCTCACGACAGGAGAAAGCGTCGGTGAATATAGAGTCCTCCCTGCGAGCACTCATTCATTGTTTTGACTTGCCACCATGTGGTTGGTCTGTGGCAGCAATTCTTAGAATCCATGCTAACGACCGACGAACTCTTGTTGCAATGTTGTTAACCCTGAGCGATGGCAAGGTCTGTCACCAACTTGACGAAATTTGCATCAACTGCATGGTTTGTCGCTCATACCCAGTCTTGGAATCCAAGGGCGATACGCGAAACCTCTGTGGACCTACCAAGCAGCGACTATCGTCGCTTGCCCCGCCCCTGATGCTGCCGTCGCCTGCCTTAGCTTCCAGCGAGCATTCGGCTCGCCGTCATTGAGCGACTCAAGATAGTCGAGTAAGGTCTTGTAGTCGGAAAACTCCAAGGCCAGTTCCACTGAGCCCTGATCCGCATGAATGTCGATGCTGTTCAACCGGATGCCATCGACTCGCGTGACTTCGAGCGCATGCAAGGCCTGCTGAACAGGAAAACTCGCCGTCTTGGCAATGACCCGTGCGTCCGGCAGATACGGTGCAACGGGTGCGACAACCTGCCCGCGCTTGTCAGCCTCCGCAGTCAGTTCGTTGATCCGCTGTGCCAGCACCAGGTTCTGATGGTCAATGTCGTTCGCCGTTCTCCAGTCTTGCCAAGCCCGGTGAGCAACGAACGCACTACCGCCTATGCAAACACACACCCAAAGCGCGAGCGGCACTGTGAGCGTACGCTCTGGCATGAAGTCGACTCGCGACGCTCTCATGCGGCCTCCTGGGCAAACACCGCTTGCTCCTCACGATCTCGGCTAACCGGCAGTGCCCGATCCGGAGATGCACCGACCGCTCGTAGGCGTACCAGAGGAATGTCGTCACCTTCTGGCCAGTCGAGTCCCATTCGAAGTCGATTGATAACGGCAAGTGCGTCCTGATCTCCGATCACCGTGCTTTGCGCATGCATCCAGTTCTGCGGGGCTTTGTGGTCGCATCGCAGAATCGTCACGGCATCGCAATCAAGCACAACAAGAGTCGTCAGATTGCGGTCCTTCTTCATCGCTGTCCGCTGAACCTCATTCCACCAGGGCCCTAACGCCCGCAATCGGCCTCCAAAGGATTTGAGGATCTGCTGCTTCACTGATTGCTCAAGAGCGACTGCCAACCTTTGACCACCTGCAACCTTTTCAAGCCATACATCGCAAGGCTCGCTCAGCCCCGTCGCCTCCGCAGCCAGTGTCTGCGCGACGAGCTCCCACTCCTGCGACGACTCGACTCCGTCCACACAAGCGACCAGAAATGGTCGGCACAGACCGCCGCTAAGCCAAAGTCGGATCCGCTCCCGGGGATAGCTCTCCAATGCGTCGAGAAGTTGCTCCAAACCCGTCTCCCAGTTCGGCACGCCTTCACAGAGCACGATTTCGCCCCGCCGCCGCAGGCACACCTGCCGGGTCCCCAGGTACGCGTCCGAGATGCGCACAACGCTACTGCCAGCCGACCACACGCTTGATCTCCTCGGTGCTGGTGATCTTCGAGCGAATCAGGTCCGCCCCCTGCTGTCCAAGCGTCCGTACGTTTCTGCTGTAGACATGCTCACGCAGTGCCGAGACCGGGCTCTGCGATGTGACCAGGTCGCGAAACGCGTCATCGACGGAGTGAACTTCGGCAATCACCCGGCGCCCCTTGTAGCCCGTGCCGTCGCAGGCCGCGCAGCCTCTGACTTGCGGCACCTCGGCAGTATTGGCAAAACCCATGTTCGCGAGCCAATGGGCCTCCCGCTCCGCAACGGGACGCCAGTCGGAACAAATCGGGCAGAGGCAGCGCACGAGCCTCTGCACGATCACGCCATTGAGTGCGGCCATGAAGCCGAACATGTCCAAGCCGAAATGTTTGAAGCGTCCCGTGACGTCAAAGATGCTGTTCGCATGGACGGTCGTGAACACCTGATGGCCAGTCAGCGCAGACTGCACTGCGATCTCCGCGGTCTCTGCATCGCGAATCTCGCCAACAAGAATCCGGTCGGGATCATGCCGCAGGATGGAACGCAATCCCTTTGCGAAGGTCAAGCCCTTGCGTTCGTTGACCGGCACCTGAAGCACACCCGGCAGTTCGTATTCGACTGGGTCTTCAATCGTGATGATCTTCTCGATGCCGTTGTTGACTTCGGACAGGGAGGCGTAGACCGTCGTGGTCTTCCCACTGCCGGTCGGACCGGTCACGAGCAGCATACCGTGCGGCAACTCGGCCAGGTCGCGGATTCGCTGGGCGCTGTCCGCATCGAAGCCCAGCAGGTCCAGCGACACCTGGTCGCGGGGGTCACGCAGCTGCGCCTTGTCCAGAAGCCGCAGCACAGCATCTTCACCGAAGACACTCGGAATGATGGACACGCGAAGGTCGACGTCATTGCCTTCAAGTGCGACGCGGAAGCGCCCGTCCTGGGGCAGGCGCTTCTCGGTAATGTCGAGCTGCGCGAGGACCTTAATGCGAGAGATGACCTCTTCGGCACGCCGCGCATCGTCCAACCGAGCAAAGCTCTGCATCACACCGTCCTTGCGCAGGCGCACAACGACACCGCTACGACTGCATTCAAAATGGATATCGCTGGCACCGCGGGCGTAACCGCTTCTCAAGGCCGCGTCGACAAACTGGACAACGGGTCCCTCCACGCCATCTGACGTCTCCATCAACTGGACAGCAGGTGACTCATCCTCGATGGCGACCACTTTGTCGAGTACACGACCCAACACCTGCCGAGAGGCGGCTGCAACGGGAGGCGTGGCGCCGAGGACGCGAGCCACGCGCCGCAGCGCAGCCTCATCCCAGGGGTCAGCCATTGCCAGCAACTGGGAAGCGCCTGTGCTGCTTGCGAGCACGACCGCCTTGAGTTCCCGCGCTTGCCCCATGCTGAGCCGCCCAAAATCCTCTCGCCAACCCTCGCTATCAAAAATGGCTCCAACGCCGGCTTCGGCGCGCAAGCGCTGGGCCAACTGATCAGGAGCGCACCCTAGCGCGCGCAGCAGGAGATCCAGCACAACGCCCCGCCCGGCCTTGGACTCACGCCGGGCGGCAGCAATCGCACTCTTCAAGTCTTGGATATCAGACATCTCTATCGAATCGAACTGGCTACGTCAAAAATCGGCAGGTACATCAGCACAACGATGCTGCCGACCAGCAATGCGACCAGCAGCAGCATCAACGGCTCGACGATGCGTGTCGCTCTCTCCATGAAGGTCCCGAAGTTGCCTGCATGGCGCTCAGCGATCGTCTGCAGGATGCGATCGAAGTTTCCGGAACGCTCCCCCACAGCCAGCAGGCGCTGCGTGACGACGTCGGTCAGCTCGGCTTCCGACAACGCGCGCGACACGCGCTCACCCCGCGCGATGGCAAGCCTTGCCTGCCGCAGCGATGCATCCATGTTCTGTCCCAGCTGCAGACCCTCGCAGCGTTGCAGCGACTCATCGAGCGTGTAGCCTCCACGGAACATCACGGTCAGCGAGTGATACAGCTTGGCGCGATGAAACTCCTCGACTGCACGTCGAATGGGACCAATACGCTCGCCCAGTCCAGCACCGAGGGCATGTACCCAACCGTAGCGCCAACTGGCCACGCCCGCGACCAGCGCAATACCAAGAATGCCGACCACTTCGACCTGGTGCGCATGAACGAAGCGGCTCGCGCCGACAAGCAGTTGCGTGGACCAGCTCAGTTGCCCCCGCAAGTCCTTGTACATCGTGGCGAAGCGGGGCAACACGACCACAAGGAGGAATGCGCTAACCAGCAGGCCAAGGGACAGCACCAACGTCGGATAGATCGCGGCGCTCACGGCCTTCTTACGCAGTACATCCACCATCTCGTGATACCGCAAATAGTCCGTCAGCGCTTCAGGCAAGGAACTCGTGCGCTCGCTGGCCCGCACACTGGCCACCAGCACCATCGGAAAGACCTCCAGATCCTGCATGGCGTCGGACAGGGGCCGCCCGCGACGCAGTTCTCGCAACAAGGCTTCCTGAAGTTGCGCCCGCCCCGGATCGCTCACCTGAGCCTGGAGTGTGTCGATCGCCTCAACGACGGTCATGCCGGCCTGCAGCAGTGTGCGCAACTCGTGGCACCACCAGGCAACGTCCAACTGCCGCGCCGGATTCCTGCCCGCGGTGCGGGCTACCTGCTCGGCATGGAGTACCCTGCGGCCATCCGGTAGCTCGGCGCCGCGCGAGGGCAGCGTCGCCAGCTCCAGCAGCTCGGTGCCGACGACGCTCGAGTGAGGATCAAAGGTACGGATTCGGACTTGCATGGTCGACGCCACATTGCATGGTCACTGGCCTTCCGCCTTACTGGCCCAGATAGATGTCAGCATCGTCACCAGTGCCACCGGTGACGCGGTCGCGACCGAAGCTGAACAGGTCATAGTCGCGCCCAGGCTGCGTTGACGGCAGCCGGTACTGATACGACATGCCCCAGGGGTCTGCCGGCAAGCTTCCCTTCAGGTAAGGTCCGTGCCATCGGCTGTCTTGAGCACCCGCCGCAGGAGCTTGGGCCAAAGCACCGAGCCCCTCGCTCGTGCTCGGAAACCGGCCCATGTCGATGCGATAGGCCTGTAGCGCCTTGTCGAGTGCGTCGAGCTGCGCCTTCGCCGTCGTCACCTCGGAGCGGGAGATCTGTCCAAGGAAACGCGGGCCGACGATCCCGGTCAGCAGCCCGATGATCAGAATCACGACGAGCAGTTCCAGCAAGGTGAAGCCGCCGCTCCCGGCCTTGCTTGTACCCCTGCCTGTTCCAGCGTGCTCAATAGACAAGGCGTGAGCGCGAGGGCGTTGATGGAGGTTGTTGTGCATCGGGCGGATCCGCAAGAAATTGCCAATCGGAATAGTGAGTTGCCGAAGAAAGCACCTGCCTTCCCACAGGGATGCTTCTTGTCGTCAATGGGGTTTCGTCGCTTGCGCTGCGGACGCCCTTGATGCGTCCGTCGTCGTCGCGAATCGCGACCCAGGGTGCGTCATGGTTGACCGGGTCTGCATAGAGTTCACGCAGGTGCCTCACCATGCCGACGAAGCGCTTGTCCAGCAGCAACTCGCCAAGGTCGTTGGGAAGCTGCTTGACGCTGCCCGGAGACATGTCGCGATAGCGTGTGATCGCATGAGCGTAGGCTTGACCGATCCGCAGCAACTGTTGCTCTTTAGCCCTGCGCGAATCGAGAGTCCAGGCTTCACTGGCTTGTGACAGCCCGAGAGCAGCCAATGCCAACAGCACCAAGACGGCAACGAGGCCATAGCCTCGCTGGCGAGCAGGCTCACCAACTCCCATAGCTGCTCCCGTCGCTGGCCTTGTCGGTGGCCCCACTATGGACGTCGAAGACCCCCTTATCCTGCTGGCTGGCCTTGCTCGGCGGCACTGCGACCCAGCTGTCCGCACGGTCCGTCACCGGATCCGTCGGGATGCCGCGCAGGTAACTGCGCTCGACAAGCTCGTTGAGGGTTTCGGGATAGCGTCCCTGGTCGTTGTAGAACTTGTCGATGGCGTCGCGCATCTGTCGCAAATCCTGCTTCAGCGTCACCTCGCGGGCCTTGTCCAGATGCTGGATGTAGCGCGGCGCAGCGATACTGAGCAGCAAGGCCAAAGCGGCCAGAACGACCAGCAGTTCGATGACGGTGAAACCACCGCCGCTGTAGCGAGAGGCTGCGCGTCTCATGTCACCACCGGTTCAGCGGTATGCCATTGAGGCCCGTTGCGCGCGACTTCGAATGCACGTCGTACACGTCTGCCCCCGCCTGCGGCTTGTCGGCCTCGGACTGGAAACTACGCAGCGCCCAGCTTTGGTCCGCCGGCACGTCAGGATCCGCGAACGGATCACGCGGAATCGATCGCAGGAAGCGAAGGGTCTGTCCTTGCCGATCGGCGCGGGCGTCGGGAATGGCGCGCGTCAGGTCGACCAGATTTTTCGGATAGCTGCTCTGGTCCGGACTCACGATGATCGCGCGGTCCTCGCAGGCCCTGTGATACGCATCCAGCGCGTCGCGGATCTCCCAGAGGTTGCGCTTGAGCTCGCGCTCCTTCTCTCGCTGAACCGTCATCTCGGACATCGGCAGAGCAACGGAAGCAAGCAGCCCGAGGATGGCCAGGCACACCAGCAGTTCGACCAGCGTGAAGCCGCTGTTCCTACGCCCATGCCGGAGTCCGCGGCTCATTGAACCTCAATCGTCAGCGGTTGCGGCGCGGCCACCGGCGGCTGTGTTTCGAGTGCAACCGGCCGCAACGCTCCTGCAGAAACGGTTGCCCGGCCCGCGGCAAGAGCCTTAAAACGCAGCTTGAACACTGTGCCGCTGCCTTCGGCGCTGGAAGCCTGGTTTCGCAGCACACCAAGACTCAGCACATCCTTGTTCAGCTGTTTGCTGACGCCCGTGGCCGCCTCTCCTTGCTTGAAGTAGCCACCCTCCTCCGCGTCCACGAAGCTCAGGGTGTCCGGGCTGAATCGCAGGTCGGTCATCAAGCCGCGCAGCTTGGCATCACGCAAGTTCATCGTCACTTCGAAGGTCTCGCCGACCTTGACTTGCCTCGGCGCGTCGATGACGAGGCTCGGCGGCTTGCGCTCCGATACGGCGTCCGCTCCGCCTGTGGAAGACGGCGCGGAAGTCGCAGGGGAGGCGGCCGACGTCGGTGTCGGAGCTGGGGTGGCGGCTGCGCTCGAAGGCACCTCTGTGCTCTGCAGGCCTCCCACGGGTCGCAGTTTCGGATTGGCGTCGGTGCCAACCCACAGCTCGGATTCGCTCGCGCTCAAACGGCGAACATTGCGCAAGATGTGAGGGGTGATCGCCAGCAACAGCTCATTGCGTTGGCCGCTATCCGTCGTGTTGGCAAACAGGCGGCCGACAACGGGCAAATCTCCGAGGCCGGGAATGCGGTTGGCGCTGGTGCTCTCGTCACGACTGATCAGACCCGCGAGCAATTGCGTCTCGCCATCGTGCAGGCGCAGTACGGTGTTCGCATTGCGCGTGCTGATCTGATAGGCAACGGTTCCGGAGGCCGTCTTTGTTATGGTGCCGAGCGAACTGACCTCCAGACCGATCTTGATGCCAACCTCATCGTTGGCATAGATCGTGGGGTCGGCTTCGAGTTTCAGGCCGACATCAACATAGCTGACCGTTTCCGAGACAAAGCCACCGGTGCCTGCGGTCGCTGCCACGATGGGAATCTTGTCGCCGATCATCACCTTCGCATGCTCACGGTTGCGCACACGCAGCTTCGGGTTCGCCAGGGTCGATACGTCGCCCACTTCCCGACGCAGGTTCAGCGATGCGCTACCAATGCCAACCCCGACACGATCACGGGTCACGCGCGAGAGATTGGCAAGGTTCAGGCTGGTGCCCCCGCTGGGGTCTAGCAAGGTCAACGATGCGGTGTTCGGCAACTGAACGCCCAACTGCGTCAGGCGTGTGCTGGAAACCTGCAGCACCTCGAGTTCCAGTAGCACCTCCGGCTCCGGGCTGTCATAGACCGCCATCAGGCGCTCGGCGAGTTGGATGTTTTCTGGCGAATCGCGCAGCGACAGCATGTTGCTGCGCTCGTCCACGAAAGGCTCGCGAATCTTGAGCATTGACTTCAGGAACGCCGCCGCCCCCTTGGCCTCGCCGTTGTTGAGCGTGAACACGCGGACGATCTGCTCCTGGTACTCACGCTGCTTCTCCGGCGTGTTGGGGTAGATGACGATGGTCCGGGAATCCATCACCTTCTTGGCCAGTTGGTTGCTGCCCGTGATCAGGTCGAGCGCGTCCTCGACCTTGGCGTTGCGCAGGTAGACCGTCACACGGACGTCGGATCGGACGTCCTTGTCCAGCACGAAATTGATACCACTATGGCGCGTGACCACGTCGAGGACAGTGCGCAAACTGGCTTCGCGAAAGTCCAGCGAGATCGGCCGGGTTTCCGACAGACCGCTGGTCAAGGCCTGGACTTGGGATGCTCTCTGCCGTGCCTGCAGGTCGCGCTGCAGATCCTGCAGACCGGAATGGCGCGGATTGTCCTTGAGTGCCTGATCCAGCAATTGCAAAGCACGGCTGACTTGCTGGGCCTCTGCCAGGCGCTTAGCCTGAGCCAGGTCTGCCGCCGAACGCTGGTCACGCGTGAGATCCTCCAGCAAGGCAACGACGCGGTCGTTCTGCGGATCGAGCGCGAGAGCCTTCTCCAGGGCCTTACGCGCTTCATCCTGGTTGCCGGTCTGTCTCGCGGTCTGAGCAGTGGCGACGAGTTCGGCCAGCGCTTGAGCACGCGCCTGGATCAACGCGCTGCGCAGTTGAACGCTTTCCGGATGGCGACGGACGCCCTCCTCCAGTTCGCGAATAGCGGTGTCGTACTGGCCTGCCGACATGGCGCTGTCGGACAGATTGCGGATAGCTGTTTCGGCGCAACCGGCGAGTGCAATGACAGCGGCACACAGCATTGCCAAGCGGCTGCGGCGATCGCCGACTCGCGATAGAAAAAGGGAAACCATGGGCACCACTACTGGACGGTCTTGGCAAGTGGGATTTGAATGCTCGCCTTCTGCTGCAAAGGCGGGTAGACAAGCCGGATCTCATCGGTAGTGATAGCGACGACTCGGTAGCCCTCGTCGAGTTCAGTTCCCACCTCGATCAGGACATCCTTGTTTGCATTCGCGATATAGACCTTGGGTTTGCCTTGTGGATCGGTGAACTGGCCCAAGTAGCGATAGCTCAACGGCGGCGCGGTCGGCGCCGGCGCGAGAGGAGGAGGGGCGGCCGCAGCCGGTGGCGGTGGCGGCGCCGGAAGCGGCAGTGCGAACGGGTCCGCCTCCGCCTGCTCCAACGCGGCAATCGCAAGCTCTGATGGCATTGACGGAGCCTCACGCCTGTCGGCCTCAGTCGCGGAGTTCGGGACGATGGTTAGTCGCTGGGAGCCAGATTCCTCCGACGCCCGACCCGTCACGAGGCTGACTACGCTGGCAACCACACTGGCGATCAGCGCCCATCGAAGTGCGGGGTTCACCGGTTGGCCGGCTTTGGCAATTTGGGCGCGAGGGGCCATTTGATTTACTGCTGCAACAAGGGTCGGGTAAGCCAGACAAGCTGAACGTGAGAGTCCAGGTCCTTCGCTCCGCCGCGGCGTCGATAAGACATTGCCTGGACCAGCAAGTGTCCGGGCTCACGCGACAGTAATTCGGCGATGGCCTCTTTAAGAGCCGCATAGGTCCCGCGAAGGTCAAGGTCCACCAGCAGTCGACCCTGTGTCGCCAAGCTCGGTGCTTGGTTCGACAAGCTGATCGACAGGACGACAACGGCGCGATCGTCGACGGCAGTGCGGATTCGCCCGAGCACCTCAGGTGTTGAAATGGCGACGGGCAGCGCCTCAGGCCAGGGAGGGCCAGGCCGCGGGTCCGAAGGCGCTGTTCCCGATCTCTCGATCTCACGCAATTGCGATTGCAGTCGAACCGAGCTCATGCGCTGTTGACCAACTGCAGCGTCCTGTTGCCACCAGAATCCGAGGCTGCCCAGCAGCAACAATAGGGGAGCAAACGCCACCGCCCGCCGTCTCGTCGAGTGTTGCAAAAGGAATGGGAACTTCATGAATCGCGACCGTGGGTTCAGCTGAGGCGTTCTTCAGGGTGGAAAACGCAACCACGGTATCGACGAAAGTCAGCAGGCGCAGCCCGATTGGCTTCGCACCCGCAAACTCCCTGCACGATCCTTCATCGAGGCTCGCGTCGTTATGTGTATCGCATTCTTTTTGAGGAAGCGGGCCGATTGTAGGAAGGCGAATGCACTGACGAGGAGGGGAGTTTTCCCGCTCCCGCGTCAGCCACCACACGTATTGGCGGATGTAAGAAGAAGGCTCGCGTAGGCGCTCTACGGCTCCTTCGACGTCGGCGCCGCGCAAATGTGAGTGACGCGACCGGCGCAATGGAGGAGGCCTGCAGATCGTTTTCAAGGCACGAAGTGAATCCACTTTCCACGGGACGGTGGCCTCGCCGTGGGTCGGCGCGGCATCTCGATCGTCGAAAACACCGAACGGCAGATCAATATTCATGCCCTAGGTATCTCGCAAAGGCCGATCAGAGCAAACCTGAGCGTGGCCGTCACACCATCCGAGAATGCCCCTTTGACACTGCTCTAAATGAAGCGAAAACTGGCGTCACTCATCACCACATGCTCTTATCTATAATGGATAGTCGGAATTCCAAGCTTCGGTAAAATTTCCCGTATCAACCTCAAGCTCAGATAACATTTGAGTCAATTCCTCAAATGAGTAGGCAACCAAGAAAATATCGATAGATTCGTTTCCTCCGACATCCCATCCGTTTCGAAGATACTCCTCGTCTACGGAGACTCGCTTCAGAGTGAAGATAAACTTTTTTTCACTTGACAGCTTACTAACGTCCAGCCCAGGAATATGAAGCGTGCCGGGAGGCCGGGAGGAATCGAGCAACATCGTCACGGGCACAGCATGAACAGCAATCCACGTGCGCCAACCCGCACGAACAGATGCAACTTCGGCGACGATCACGCCTCCGTTCATGATCAATTGATTAACTAGCGTCGCGCGCATTTGATCACCATGGGAAAAATATTCTGACTGTGCTTCCGCCGCCGATCGGCGCAATCTGCAGGTGGGGCAACAAGCTGTCGGGATTACCAGGGGCGTGACCTGCAACCAAGCCATCGGCGCCCATAACGTCATCCCAATGATAAGTCCCCTGCTTAGACCCAAAGTATTGTTTTGTACCCACTCCATCGAAACCCGAGGAATTTCTGTAACCGGCCCCTTGGTATCGACCAAGAAAGAGTTCCTCGGCTTCAGCTCTGGACGCAACCGTTACCGAAGAAGCGCCTTGGGACAAGGCCTTGTCGGCCACTCTAACACTTGAACTGGTCCACCCGATTTCCCTCGCGGCCGCCCCCCCCCCAGCCATAGCCGCGCCACCTCTCAGCGCTTGGAATACCTTCCCGATTGGCAGTATAACGCCAAGGAGATCCATATCGAAGTTCCCCAGCGCCTGTCGTTTTTCGAGGTACTTATAATAATAATCATAGAGAGTTTTATTCCGCTCCGAGCATGAGACAGTTGGTGACTTACACCCACTCCCTTGCCATACATCACGCGCCTGTCGAAAAACTTGCTGCTCCGGACTCTCCCGTACGGTCTTCCGCCCCGCTTGTATATAAGTGGAGCATGTCGCGCCGCAGGTCGAAGCAAAACTCACAACTGTAATTACCGGCGTTGGGGCAATATTTGTACGTGCACGCCCATAGATGACAACCTTGTCCGCCAAATATCCTGAGCCAGATGCAACATTCGGGACCTCGACAAGAGACCATCCCTGTTCGTCAATGAGCGGCGCAGTCTCGGGCCCTTTAATCAAAACTGGCGGAAGCCACTCGCTTTCATACCCCGTTGGATCAATACAAGTCAACGGGCTATTGCCACAGTACGAATATCGATGAAATGCTTGTAGATTAGTAATATTCTGAATTAATGGATCGGCTTGCAAGAAAACGCCAAGAGTCGGATCAAAGATGCGTCCGTTCATATGAACGAGACTGATGTCATCCATTTGCTCGTGCCCAGCAAAGCCACGCCCAGAGCCCCAATTCCGCGTAGCATTCCAGTCTGCTTGGACCTGCCCGTCCGCATCATAGTTACCGTCGACATGGCGACGTTTACCGAACGGGTCGTATGCGTAGCGTTCGGTCACAGCCCCTGTATGGTCGGTCGTGGCAACCAGCGAGCCCAAATAATCTCTGTGCCAGTACTCGATCTTGGAAGCGGTTGCACTTGCAACGACCGTCGGCGATGTCTGTCCCGTCGGTAGCGGAATCAGGGGCCCCGTCGTAACAAGCACGCCGATACTACGTCCTCCAACGTTCAGGAAGTGACGATTGCTGATCGCCCCATCGGTCTCGACCTCGCTCTCAAAGCCAAGGCCTCCGCGATTGTCTGGATGCATGTACCAAATGGTGCGGGTGCCGCTTACGTCAACACGGACCTCTTTGACGCGCTGGTGATCTTCATCGTACTGCCATACATAATTGGGAATACCAGCGAACGATGCATTCACCCCCGCGCGGCTGCTCGGCAAGTTGAAACTGCTATATTCAATACCTCGATACTTTCCATCGGAAGCTGCTAGAAGATTCCCATTTGCATCATAGTTATAGGTAATGGGGGCGGCTCCGTTGACGACCTGCACAGCATGGGGATGTGCCTGCCCAGCCGAGTTGTAGCTATAATTTCCAACATCGCTCTTATAAAGGAGCATGCCTAATGCGTTATATTGAAGCGCAACGGTTCGGCTCATGCCAGAAATTCCCGGCGCATCAACCTCATAGCTACTCAGGCGATTCAGAGCATCATAGTGAAACGAGTCAGTGACCGCGCCGGAGGAAAGTCCGTTACTTGAGGTGTCGCCATTACCATCGCTGCGAGACATTAAGTTGCCCACACTGTCCCAAGCAAAAGTCAGGTCCATTGCTGGGGCGCTTGAAGTGTTCGCTCCAACAGTTGCATGAATCATGCGCCCATAGTAAGGGTCGTATTTGGAGCTTCCCCTGACCGCATTGCCAAACAGCTCAAATTCCACATTACCCCAGGCATTTACGGCCTGAGCTTGCCAAAGTGAGCTGTTTGCCGGGCTGGAAACTCCTTGTACTTGACCAGTTCCGGAACCTGAATTACTACCAACACTCGGCAGCGGATTTAACGTTATTGCAGTAACAAGCTTTAGTTTTTCAAGGTAGCCTAAAGCTGTGTAGTCATACGCTACTTGTAAGCCCGTTGGGTAGGTCTGATTCACCGCCCGCCCCGTCGCACCGTCATAGGTAAGGGCGGTCGCAAAGGACGGCCCCACGCCCGTATCAAAGCGGCTGCCTAGTGGACGTCCAAAGTTGTCGTAGACATACTTACGATCCAACCCAGAGTCGGTCGTGGTTTCGCAAAGCCTCCCGGCCCCGCGGGCCGCGCCGGACCCCGCCATACAGTAACCTCCATCCTTGTTTTTCTCGAAATACCAAGTACTGGTCATTTCGGGCTCAACCCGGCTCCTCATACGTCCTGCGGCGTCGTATGCCATAGTCGTCCAGGTCGCCACCGGCTGGGCAACAATGCCTGATGTCGGCGCCGAAGGGCATGTCGACGCGCCACTCACTCTCATATTTGCGTTTTGCTGAGCTACCAGTTGACCAAAAGCGTCGTAGCAAAAGTTGGATATTCCAGCGTCAGGATCATTCGACGAGAGCTTGTGACCCACTAGGTCGTAACTCATTTCGATGACGTTTTGCAGCGCGTCTTTGGTGACAAGGAGATTGCCGAAAGCATCGCGTTGATAGGCTATTTGCGCACCTAGTGCGTCTGTAACCCGAACGAGCTCCCCAATTGCGTTCCTTTCCTCAGTCTTGACACGGCCATGATCATCGGTAACCGCCGTCTTGAGGTCCGAATACGAAAATGCAAGCACCGCGGCGCGTCGTTTTCCGCCGTATTGGCCGAAGTCCGCGGCTCCAGGTGAGCTGGCCAAAAGGCTTCCTTGGTCGTCGACCGTATAGACCGCCGTTGTCCGACCCAACGCATCAAACTTGAATGCCGTCACCCCGACATCACTACTGCCAGATGTCGTGCTGGACGCCGTACTTAGAAAGTATGGTTGAGTCTGAAGTATTCGGGCTCCATACACGCTGTAAGTTGTGTCGGAGACCACCATGGTGCCACGATAGGGGCCAGGTTGCAGGCTGCCATCGAAACTCTCCGAAATCCGACGCACTTCTCGACCCAGACGATCGATGTAGATACGAACGAAGGGGCCCATCTTGTTTCCGTTGGTATCATGAGGTTCCGAGTGCACAAAAGAGACCGCATCGGTAGGGACCTCAGGGCTTCCAGGCTGCCCAACGGTTGGGCAGTTGAGCGGATCTCCATTGCCAGTGCTGCTGTTCGAAGAGGAGTCCAGACCCAGACCGACGATGCAATAAGCGACCAGAATACTGGTCCCGTCGGGATGTCGCTCCGCGGTCTTTCGGCCAAAGGCATCAATCGACCAGCTCGTTGTTAGTGCATTTGGATCCGTCCACTGCGTCAGCAAGCCGAACCGGGGATCAAACGCGGTCGTCTCGGCTTGAGAAAGCGCATTCGTGCTTGTCTGGGGGAACAGCCCCTGAGCGTCGTAGCTGACCCCCTCACTTCGGGTTGTAAAGACACTCGCGTTCGAAGCGCCCGCGCATGAGGAGGTTGTGATTGAGGTTCTGTTACCAAAAGCTGGGTCGTAGCCATAACTCGTTGAAACGCACAAGTTCGGATTGACGGGCTGCGAGAGTTCCCCAGACTGCAGACCAGCCAGTGTAGTGCCGGGGGGAAAATAACTGATCGAACGGGTGCGGCTGTAGTGGAACGGGTCAGTGGGGGTCTGCGCCTTGACTCCTCCACAAAATATTGTCAATGCAAGAAATATTAACGCATCAACGAGGATAGGCTGACGACTGGTCGTTGCCCGCAATGCCTTGGTAAACACGATATTCATTGGTTTCCCTGGTCGCAACACTATTTACTGTGGACCAAAGGTCACAGTTGTCATGTTTGTACCGCTCACCGTCAATTTTGCGGCGTTATAGCCACCGGAGTACGCGGCCCAACATTGGGCGGCAAAGGTCGCGCCAGGTGCCAGCGAGGACAGGGTAGTGGTTCCGGTATTGCGGAAACTCGCCCCTGAGCACGACCACGATAGATTACTAATCGTGCCCGTGCCGGTATTTTTCAAATAGAACGTCGCAAAGTCATTGCTATTTCCATTTGAAGTATGAATAACGCCCTGATATTCCGTCAGCACACCCATCCCAGGATTCACAGTGAGGCTTGCACCGCCCGTCGCCGTAGCACCTGCAGCGTTCTGGGCAGTGACAGTGCAGGTGCCGGTACCAGCACCGGAAGTTGAAGCAGTGATAGTTCCACTGGTGCCAGAACCACTACCGGAAGCAGCCCCCGCGCAACTAACCGAGGCGCTGCTCGCGTTGCTGGTATTCCAGCTAAATGAACTGCTACCGCCGGTCGTTACGGCAATGGGGCTGAATCCAGCCGACGTCACCGTCGGCGGAAGAACTACCGCAATGCTACTTTGGTAGCTTGTAGTGCCGCCAGGCCCACTGAATGTCGCCGTGCAAGTGCCGGTGCCGGCACTTGAGCCCGCCGTGACCAATACGCTGCCTCCACCGGCCGCCCCAGTCGCAGACCCGCTTACCGCACCGGTGCAACTCGCGGATGTCGAGGTCGCGTTGGTTGCGCTCCAACTGAAAGTAGCACTGCCATTGGTCGTCACAGTGGAAGGAGAGAAACTAGCGGTCATCCCGCTCGGAGGCGGCGCATTCACAGTCAATGCACCGCTGCCCGTCGCCGTGCGCCCTGCCGCATTGGCCGCAGTCACCGTGCAATGCGCCGTACTTGCCGCAGATGGCGTAACTGTGACACTTCCGCTCGTGCCTGACGCGACGCCGGATACTGGTGCATCGCAGGCCACAGAGGCCGACGTCGCATTGCTTGTAGTCCACGAAAATACGCTCGAACTACCGGCGATGACGGTATTGGGGGCAAAGGTCGCCCCCGTAACGCTTGGGGCTGCGACTACATCCACGGCTCCTTGACGCGTCGCACTTCCATTGTTACCAGACACCGAGACCGTACAAGTCCCCCCTCCAACGCTGCTGCCGGCCATAACAGGAATACTTCCACCAGTAGCTGACCCCGTGCCAGAACCAGTTATTGCACCGGAGCAACTTGCCGAAGTGCTCAATGCCGCACTAGCGGTCCAACTAAATGTGGCTGTATCGTTTGTGGTAATGGTTGCAGGACTGAAACCAACCGATGTAACGGAAGGTGCCACATCACTAACCGTGTAAGTGCTGTTGGACGCATTCGTACCCGACATCGTCAAGGTCACGGGGCCGGTGCTACCAGCAGCGTTGGCTTGACAGTAGTACTGCGCGGTGGCTCCTGCTGCTATGGTTGAAGGCCCTACCCCATACGGATGGAAACTCTGCCCAACACATGAAGCCACCGCAACGTTCAGAAGATTGCCACCGCCCGCGTTCCGAATGGTGAATGTGACAACGTCACCGCCGTTCCCGAAGTTATTGTGCGAGCTGTTTGCATAAGCAAACGTCCCTTGTGCGCTAGTGAAGCTCGCGGATACTGTCGACCCCTGAGCACCAGCCGCGTTGTACGGCGTCACACTACAGGTCGCCGAACCTGGCGCCGCGCTTGTATTTATAGCAATACTCGAACCCGTCAGCCCGGCACCTGCACCTGACAAATAACCCGGACCAGTGCAGGCTACGGTTACGGCGACAACACCGCTACCGGGCGTCCATCTCAGAGTCACAGGTGAGCTAGTATCTGGCGTGCCCGTGGCAAATGACACGTTGCTGACAACCGGCACCGGAACAACCGTCGCATTTACCTGACTAGTAACGACGGTACCGGCCGCATTGCTCGCCGAAACCGTGCAGCTGCCGGAGCCAGCCACCGTAGCAGTCACCGTCATGGGACTTGCAACCCCTGATCCACCAATTGCGTTGGCGCAGCTTGCGCTACTGGAAGTCGCACCGCCTCCGGCGACCCAAGTCAGCTGCGCAGTGCCCCCGACAGTAATTGTCGAAGGTATCAGCGCGACGCTGTTCAACGTAGGCATCGCCACCCCGACCCCATCTACGGTGATCGTTTTAGCACCCGTGCCGTCATGCGTGATAGTCACAGCGCCCGTACGCGCGCCAGTCATAGACGGTGTAAATATAATATCGACTGAACATGTCCCATTGACAGGAACATCGATGCAATTGTGACTAAGAGAAAAGTCACCAGAGCCGCTTGAAATGTTGACCCCTGAAACCGAGAGCGCTTGCGTTCCTGTGTTAGTCAAGACTACGGACTTAACTGAGCTGGGATGTCCTTCCGTCTGATTGCCAAAGCTAAGTTGCGCTGCCGAAAGGCCCACATTACCTTGCGTTCCCGTACCCGAGATCGCAATTGCATTAAGCGCTTGCCCCGAAGATGAGACGCTGAGCGTCGCAGAATAAGCCTGAGCCGCAGTTGGTAGCCAGTCGACCGCCACAGTGCAGGAACTTCCTACAGCTAAGCTAGTTGGACACGTGTTCGTCGCTAACCGAAAAGGCAACGAAAGCGAGGACAGGAGCAGGTTGCTCGCGCCGGTGTCGCCGACATTGGTCAAGGTAACTGCTGCGGATGTGTAGGTCTTGTTGACCGACTGATTTCCCCACGCCAGAGTTTCGGTGCTAAAGCGCAGCTTAGCCTGCAAGCCCACGCCATTCAAACTGCTCGTCAAGACACCGGCACCGGTATTAACGGACAGCCCTCCTGATCGAGGCCCAGAGGTAGTCGGCTTAAACCATACGGTGATCGCGCAACTAGCCCCTACCGCAAGTCGGCTTCCACACGTAGTACTTGAGAAGCCAAAGTCGGCTCCGGTCACATTGCTTCCCGTCGGGACAGCGATAGTGACCGGGAACCCTCCCATATTTGACAGCACTATCGCCCGAACGGACGTCTCACCAACGACCGTGCCATCAAAGCCGAATGTCGATGGCAACATCGCGACCTGCGTCGGCCCCGCTCCCGCCGTTGCGTTCGCCAGAGTCGCAGAGCCTGCCGTTGTGGAGATGGACGGCAAACTGTTCGGAACGGATTTATTAACCGTCTCCTGTATCAGCCGCCCCAAAATCCAGTTACAAGTCAGATAATCAACGCAGGTCGTATCGTCCTGTTGGTAAACGGTGTTCCTCAGCGTCTGAAAGGTTTGAGTTACGCCGGCCACGCTTCCCGCAATTGTCACGGTCACACTTTTTGGATTTCCCGAGCTGTCATTGACATTCTTCGTAACCACAGACGGCAATGACAATCCCGAACCAAGTACGTCATTCCCGCTTTCCGTCTTGCTAACCAAAAACGGTCGCTGCACCTTTGCTGCCACCGGACAGGGTGCTGCACTCGTAGCGTTTTCAGCCGCTGCATCCGTTGAGCTATCAGCGCCAGTAATTGTCGACAAATCGCAATAGATGCTAGACGTTGTCCGGACTGGGGTTCTGGAATCAATCGAATTCAATGCACCTAGATAAACGGCGCTGGCAGCGGTTAGTCCTGTATAAGGATGCGCCTGAAGTGTTTGAGTATCCCCTGTTATGAGACTGCCGTCAGCGGCTACGCTCTGTCGCAGAACCTCCCGAAAGCCAAGGGAGCCCCGGCCCCATGCGTCAGATTTCAAGCCTCTGTAAGCAAATTCGTTGTTGACAGTTGTCGAACCGATACCAGTGTCGGTCACCATGGTGGAGACGACGTACAAGGGCGCAGTCACATCTACGGTTGGATAAATCGCTCTTTGATGAACATCGTTGCGATCTCCTACATAGCGAGCACCAAGGGCTTGGCTTGGAACCCCAGCGGCCGGAATACTATTAGCGAGTGGCACATAATATAACCTTGTTTTACTACCTGCGGCCGAAGTCACGCTCACCAGCTGATCAATTGGCGTCGCGTCAAGCTTCGTAAACAATTGATTGTTGGGCACTCCATTATTTGTATTTAACTGCAAGCGCAAAAGTTCAACGGCCCCATGCCCAGTGAAATCGCCGGCTATAAACACCGTATTGCGCGCAGCATTTTGCAACTGCACTGCCGTCGCACCACCCAAGTTAAACGTGGTCGATTGGGAGAATGTACCGTCGCCGTTGCTGATCCACAGGGCATTACCTGCAGGAGCGTCTGACCAGTACAGAATATCCTGTCGACCATCCCCATTCACGTCAATTGCGATGACGCCAGACGTTTGCTGATTGGCAGCATTGGCGCTAACGAGAATGCTCCCGTTGAGATTAAAGTTGCCCGCAGATTCGTGGCTACCACCTACGGCCAACGAGGACCCAGCGGTAGTTGTATTCAAGCAGTCCGTATGGCCATCACCATTGAAGTCAATTGGATTCGTGCAGCCGCCTACAATTGAAGTAGCTGAAAGCGTAAAATTTCCGTCACCATTGGAAAGCCATGTGCCACTATCCACCAAGAGATCAACCAATCCATCACCATTCCAGTCACCAGTATTAGCGACGCGCAATAAATAGTTTGTCGTAACAGTAGGCGCACTATATACAGACTGATGGGCCAGATTGGTTCCTACAGCCTCCACAAAAGAGCCGTCCGCCTGCCCTAGATACACATGCGTGCAAACTTGTGTAGCGCATAACGCGGCTACAGTCGGCTTAGGATTTGAAATTGGGTATGCAGGCAGAATGGTTGTGACAATATCAAGAATTCCGTCGCCATTTACATCAATGAGATAGAAATTATTCCCTTGGGACTGCGAAACCCCTAAATTCCCGGAAGCGACGACTTGAACACTTAAATTTTGGGCAAAATTTATAGTTGATGGAACGGTGACAACCCCAAATGAGCCGTCACCATTGCTCAAGAATATTTTATTTGTCCCGCCAACAGGACAAATCGATGCGTCGATGGATACGCCCGTGGCGATATTGAGAATATCGGTACGTCCATCTCCATTGAAGTCAGCCGCGATGGATGTATAGCAGCCATTGCTTCTAAACAGACTGATATTCGAAAGATTGAATAAATTAGCCCCGGTTCCATTTGCTGATTTTACGAACGTATCCACGCCACCAACGGTGCGACTGAACCACAATTCATTCTCGGTCGCGTATCCAGACCATCGAAGAATATCTGTACGGCCGTCCCCGTCAAAATCCCCGGTAAGTACGCCATAGTAGGTTCCGGTAGTCGCCTCCGTTACCAAGCCGCTGCTTGCAAATCCAGCGTGTGCTTGATAAGCATCGCTGGCCTGATTCGCATACTCGAATGTTGTTGGGGGTAAGCACCGGTTGCTGCTGACGTCGCCGGCGCAGTCCTGCAAACTCGCAATCCGGCTTCGTCCCGATGCGGGGCCTACGCTATAGGATATCTTGATAGTGGTTGCTGGGGAGCTCCCAACATAAGTTGAGATAGACTGAAGCAGTTGCGTACTAACAGTTTTAAAGTTTGCATGAATGGTCTCACTAGCGTCTAGCGGTCGGCCAGGCGTCGCTGGCGCACGGGGGCCATACGCAAATGACACCTTGTTCACACCATAGTCCACCTCGGTAAGGTTCCATTCCAGCCCTGACGTCGGAGCGGAGGGACTAGTTGCACCGCTTCCCCACGGAACGAGGTTCTGTGCGTATTTGAAATCTATATGATTTCCAAAATTGTCACTGATGCGTGACACGGCCCATACGCGCACAGATAGTCCTGTCCTAGACGCGCCAATCAAACCATTGTTTGCCTGATCGGTGCCAGGGCTGTTCCCATAGTCATAGATCTGCCCCGCCTTTGTCCATACACGAAAAAAGGCAGGGCCAGAAGCTGCGCCTAGCCTAGCACCGAACCCTGAGCCATATGCTCTTATACGGGCGAAGTTATCCTTCTCGGTTCGATATTCGATGTATGCACCGTCTATCAAACCACTCGCATCGCCGACCTGCGGAAACGGCAACGGCGTCCCAGTACTGTCCGTCTGGATAAGCCGCTGTCCGTCTAGGCATAACTTATCATTGACCCCAAAGGTAACCCCCCCCGCTATCCCATCGACGGCAATAGTTGATGGGCATCGAGCAATAACGGATACCCCCTGGAGGGTCCAGCCGAAGCCTAACGGCCCGTTGGTACTACCGGCGGTATACGCGAGCGAAAGGGCCGGCGCCATGCCCGCAACGCCCGGAGGAACCGCAATCGCCTTTGTATAAGAGGGCGTGCCATTTGGCTCTATGGCAATCTGCGCGTGCAATGGCCCCGGCGTCATTAATGCAGGTGGCAACAAGAATATGACGCTAGCAGCCAATCGCCGCACCGCATTTTCAGCCCATTGCCGAATCGAAGGGAGCTCGAATTGGCATCGCAAACCAAAGGCATAATCACTGAGCATCTTTAGCTTTCTATGAGAAAGCGACGCTGAAGCGATCCATTCCATCCGAGCATACACACGCCTGCGTGAATCGCACGGATGCAACTGCAAAAGCAGTAGACAGAAAACTCCCTAGTCGCTTATTCGGGTCGCTCTGCGGTATTAAGCTGCACCCTCTTTTGCAGGGAATTCTAGGAGGGGGCACTGGAAAGCGACCTGCGGATTTACACCAGTGCGAGCTCGACTCGAAGCGGTGCGGCAGAAGCTGCGAATGACACCCCGGAGGGAGCGGCTCGACTGCTCTCCACGGTACAGAGCAAGTGAGATTCCCCCTCTGCAGGCCGCCAATGCAGGGCGCAGGCGAGAGGCCGGACGTCAATCTTCGGAGCGGATTCAATCGGTCGACGCGGCGCGTTCGCCCAATCGCTCAGCAGGCGACAGAAAGCGAGCGTTCCGCGGGGCGACTCACTCCACCTTTTGGGAAATCAAGTGGAGAGTGGTCAATTCCATCTTCTAGCCATCTCGCCAACTCTCACACATCAATCACTGCTACATGACCGAGCAGCACGCCCAAGTTCAGTAAGGCTCCGGCCAAGTCACCTTGAAGTCCGGTAGCCGGACTTGGATGCTTGTGTCCACGAAATGGATGCGTGGAGAAATGGGCACTTCAGACTTGAGCGCAGAGGAACTGACGACACCCGCAGGGCGAAGCTGGCGACGGCATTCGGAAGAGTTCAAGACGCGTGTCATCGAGTTGGCACGCCAGCCGGGTGTCTCAGCGGCGGCAGTGGCCATGGCCAATGGCATCAACGCCAACATGCTGCGCCGCTGGGTCAAGGAGGCTGGCGAGTTGAGCAGTGAGCACAAGGCCACTGCAGCGGTTGTGCCGGCGTTTGTGCAGCTGCCCATGCCGCAAGAGACGCCGCCCACCTTGCCGCCAGCGTCGACGCAGGTGCCGAGCACCGTTGCGGTTGCGATCCGCCGTGGCGGTACCACGGTGCGGGCCGAGCTGCTGTTGGACTCGCGCAGCGCTGCCTGGCTGCGCGAGGTCCTGGGTTGATCCGCGTCTGCGCCGTCTGGCTGGCGGTTCAGCCCTTGGACATGCGGCTGGGCACCGAGGCAGCTCTGACTCGCGTTGTCGGCATCTTTGGCGCTGCGCACCCGCACCATGCCTACCTGTTTGCCAACCGTCGCGCCAACCGCACGAAGGTCCTCGTGCACGACGGCATCGGCGTGTGGCTCGCAGCCCGGCGACTCAATGCCGGCAAGTTCGTGTGGCCGCTGGACGGCGCGAAGCACGCAGAGCCTCACGCGCGTGCAGCTCGACGCGCTGGTGCTGGGCTTGCCGTGGCAGCGCCTGGGCGAGGCCGGCATCATCCGCACGATCTGAGCTGCGTGTTGCCCCGTGAGGGCAATTGCCGGATATGCCGATTCGCTGAGCGTGTCGATACAGCACGATGGCCGCCCAAGATCAGTGCGCAGCAACTGGATGCCTTGGATCCGCAGACGCGGCAGGCGGTGCTGTCGCTGCTCAACCAAGTCCAGCAGCGTGAGCACGAGATCGCCTTCAAGCAGGCGCTCATCGACAAGCTCACGCACGAGATGGCGGTCCTCAAGCGCATGAAGTTCGCCGCCACCAGCGAGCGCTTCGCCAGCACCCTCTCGCCCGAGCAGCGCAGCCTGCTGGAGGAGACGGTGGACACCGACATCCACGAACTAGACGGCGAGCTGCAGCGGCACCGCAAGAAGAGCGACAAGAAGGACGAAGACGAGAAGCAGCAACCCAAGTGCGCCCAGCTGCCAGCACACCTGCCGCGTCGCGACGTGCCGCACGAGCCGGCGGACACGACCTGCGGCTGCGGTGAGGCCCTGCAGCGCATCGGCGAGGACGTGGCCGAGAAGCTGGACTACCAGCCGGGCGTGTTCAGCGTCGAGCGCCACGTGCGTGGCAAGTGGGTCTGCAAGTGCTGCGAGCGCATCGTGCAGGCACCGGTCCCCGCGCACGTCATCGACAAGGATCCCCACGGTGGGGCTGCTGGCGCAGGTATTGGTGGCCAAGTTCATGGACCACTCGCCGTTGTACCGGCAGAAAGCCGTCTTTGCGCGTGCAGGCCACGTGATCGCACGCTCGACGCTGGCGGAGTGGGTGGGCGCCTGTGGCGCCCAACTGCAGCCGCTGGTGCAGGCCCTGGCCGACGAACTCCGGCGCCACATGGTGCTGCACGCCGACGAGACGCCAGTGGCCATGCCCAAACCGGGCAACGGCAAGACCCACAAGGCCTACATCTGGTCGTACTGCACGCCGAGCAGCAATCCGGTCAAGGCCGTGGTGTTCGAGTTCAGCGAGAACCGCAGCGGCGAGAACGTGCGCGAGTTCCTGCGGCTGGACAGCCCAACGCCTGGCAAGGCACGCTCGTCACCGACGGCTTCAGCGACTACGCCGCCTGCGTCGACAAGGGCGTGACCTCCGCGCAGTGCTTGGCGCATAGCCGACGCAAGTTCCACGAACTGTGGGCCAACCACGGCAGCCAGGTCGGCGAGCAAGCGCTGCGCTTCTACCAAGGCCTGTTCCGCATCGAGCGGCAGATCGAACAGCTTCCCAGCGACGAACGGCAGCGGATACGGCAGCGCAAATCACGACGGGTGCTGGCGGTGTTCCATCGCTGGCTGCTGGCGAAGAGGCTGTTAGTGCCGGCCGGCTCCGCGACGATCAAGGCGATCGACTACAGCTTGAAGCGCTGGAAGGAACTCACGCACTTCGTGAATGACGGTGACGTGCCGATCTCGAACAATTGGATCGAAAATAAAATCCGCCCAATTGCAGTCGGAAGATCCAACTGGCTGTTCGCCGGCAAGCGCGCCGCGGCCATCATGAGCTTGCTTCACTCGGCGCGCATCAACGGGCACGACCCGTATGGCTACTTCAAGGACGTCTTGGCTCGCTTGCCGACACATCCGGCCAGCAAGATTGACGAGCTTCTGCCGCATCGGTGGTCGCCAACCGCTTGAGCTCAGCTGGGCGCCCGGTCACGCCGAATTCCCATCCCCGGAAGTCGAATTTCCAGCCCCTGAGGATCTTTTCCCATCCCCCGTTCCAATTCCCATCCCCTTTATAAAAGGGGCTGGGCAAAACAGATGAGGGGCAGGGAAACGCCGTCAAGGTGTGTTCGCTGGACGCCTACCAAGCTCAATCCGTCATTTGCAACATTCCTTCCGCCTAGCCAGTAGGTGATGTGATTCGTCAATCGGTTGAAGCCGCCACGAACACCGTCTGTCCGACGACTCAGCCTATCGCCGTCACCAGCAATGACCTGCAAGGCGGAAGTGAAAGATCGCCGTGAACCATGGCGATCATTGACGTCACCAACGCAGCAGCAGTGGCGGGTACACGGTTGGGTACATCCGAACGCCGATGATCTCGAAGGAAGGGGGTGCAGCGATCCCCACTTGTTCGTGGGAATCGGTCAACGGATTGGCCGAGCATTCGACTTCGATGTCGTGCCCCCAACCAACGAAACTCAGCTCCGATTGCGCGAAGCAGGGCAACGCGACGAGCTGAGCCATAACACTCGCGAATCTGTCCGCGCCCTCCCCCTAGGTGACATTGGGAGCCTTTTCTTGGCCGCGCGTAGTTTGTACGACCATCCCGTCTGGGTTAAGAGGCGCAGTCCGCAGATCGGCCCGCGCCTACCAACCCCGCGGATGGCGGCGCTGCCATTCGACAACCTGCTCCAGCGCGCCAGCAAGACCCAGCAGGCATTCGTCCTGCCCCGGCATCGCCATCAACTGAACGCCGACCGGAATCCCCGCCAGGGTCTGGTGGACCGGCAGGCTCATGGCCGGCGCGCCGCAGAAGTTCGCCCAGGGCGTGAACGCGCTCCAGCGCAGCATCGCCTGGGTCGATTCCCAGCCGTCGTCCAGCCGCAGTGCGCCGGCGGGAACGGCAGGGGCGTTGCTGGTCGGGGTCAGCAGCACGTCGACGCCGGCCATCCATTTCAGCCAGGCCGATGCGGCTGCCGCCAGCCGCTGCTGGGCCTGCGCATAACGCATCGCATCGATGTCGGAGGAGCGCTCCAGATACCACTGCGTATAAGGCATCAGCTCGGCGCGCTTGGCCTCCGGCACCATCAACTGCGCCGTCAGGCTGAGGTTCACGCCGATCACGTCGCACAAGGGTTCCAGCAGTGCCCAGATGCGCAGCGGCTCGGGCAGTTGCAGCGGCACGATCTCGTGGCCCAGCGACTCCAAGGCACGGGCCGTTTCATCGCAGGCCCGGAGGCAGTCCGGGTGTGCGGCGGTCTCGTCGGTGCCCGGATCTGTCAGCAGGCCGATGCGCAACGGCGCGGGCGCGATACGGACGGCGGCGCGATGCGCGTCGGAAGCCCAGCCCGGCTGGCGCCAGAGGTCGCCGGGGCCGACCGTGCCGACGGCATCGAGGAACAGCGCCGCATCGCCGACGCTGCGCGCCACCGGCCCTTCGCTGCCCAACTGATACCAGGCAGGCAGCACCGCCGGGATGCGGCCGCGGCTGGGCTTGATGCCAACCAGGCCGCAGTTGGAAGCCGGCGTGCGCGTGGAGCCAAGACCGTCGCTGGCATGGGCCATCGGCGCCAGACCGGCCGCGACCGCAGCGGCCGACCCGCCGCTGGAGCCGCTGGCCGAGAGGCCTTCGCCATACGGGCTCAGCGCCGGCGTGGCCAGGCGGCTCTCGGTGTAGCAGCAGGGGCCGAACTCGGGCGCGTGAGTCTTGCCGAGCAGCACCATGCCGGCTTGGCGCAAGCGCGCAACGACGTTGCCGTCCTGCTCGGGGAGCCAGCCGGCGATGGCCGCGCTGCCCAGCGATGTCGGCCGGCCGGCGACCGGGTGCAAATCCTTCAGCGGCATCGGCAGGCCGTGCAGCAGGCCTTCGGGTGTCCGTGCGTCGGCTTGGCGCGCCGCGTCCATCGCCTGCTCGGCGAACACGTTGACGAAGGCACCCAGCGCCTCGCCCTGCTGCTCGATGCGGGCGAGGTAGTGGGCGGTCAACTCGGTCGACGAAATCTCGCGGCTACGCAGCGCCGCGCATTGCGCCTCGGCGCTCAGGTCATGCAGTTGGCTCATTCTTCGGGTTCCAGCCGCCGACCTTGGGCCAGCGTGCAACGATTTCATGGTTCCCTGCGCGTACCACGTCGAAGTGCGCGTAGGGAGCGGCGGTCATGCAGATGTGATGCGGCAGGATGCGCACGCGACGGCCGATCGGCAGTTGCTCGAACAGGTCATCACCACCGGCGATGAAGCCATGCTCCTGGTGGACCTCCGCCACGCGCAGGCCCGGCAACGGTGCGCCGCCATCGATCGCGCAGACGAGGCCATAGCCCAGATCGGGAAAGCCAGGCAGGCCGGTGCCGAAGGAATTCGCGCTGAGGTCCTTGGACAGCGCCAGCGCGCCCGCATCGATCAGCACACGCCGCGAGCGCGGGTTGTGCCCGATCACGCAGGCCAGCACCGAGGCGGCGATGTCGTCGATCGTGCAGGCGCCAATTGCCACCTGGTCGAGGTCGAACAGCGTGTAGACGCCCGGGCGCATCTCGGTGACGCCGGCCAGGCCCTGTGCGAACACGGCGGTCGGCGTCGAGCCAACGCTGACGACCGACAGCTCGAAGCCGGCCGCGCGCAGCCGGGTTGCGGCCTGCACGGCGGCGCTGCGCTCGGCCTCGGCGACGGTGGCGATCGCCTCGCGGCCCTGCACCGCATAGCTCTGCCCGGCATGGGTCAGCACACCGGCGAGGCGCAGGTGCGAACTGGCTGCCATCTGCCGCGCCAGCGCTAGCAGTTCCTCGCCGTCCGGCGCCACGCCGCCGCGGCCGCCGCCGCAGTCGATCTCGATCAACAGCGCGAAGCGCGTGTCCAGTGCCGCCGCACGTTGCGCAAGGTCGGCCAGCGTGTCGCGGTGATCCACCAGCAGCGTGAGCAACAGGCCGTGCTCCCGCTGCAGCGCCGCTAACGCGTCGAGTTTGTGCGCGGCGATGCCCACCGCATAGGTGATGTCGCGAAAGCCTTGGCGGCCGAAGTGGTCTATCTCCGCCAGCGTCGAGACGGTGATGCCGCCCGGCTGCCCCCGCGTGGCGAGACGTGCGACCTCGACCGATTTGGCCGTCTTCAGATGAGGGCGTAGCGCGACGCCGAGTTCATGCGCGCGGCGATTCATCGCGGCGCAGTTGCGTTCCGCGCGATCGAGGTCGAGCACGAGGCTCGGAGTGGGCAGATCAGTCAGCTTCATGGGCTCAATGATCCACCGGCCCCAGCTGCGCGACCAGCGTGTCGACCTCGTCGGCGATCAGCGCGACGAAGGGCGGTAGCATCGCCAGCGTCATGTGCTCCGCGCCGGGCACCATGCGCTCGCGGCCGCGCTTGGACAGCGCCGCATGCTGGCGCTGGTAGTCAGGCCACAGCGCGTGCACCGCCTCGATGCCGGGGCTGCCGCCGACGCCAGCCTTTTGCGCTGCCCACAGCGCCAGCATCGGCCGGTCGCCAAGATCGGGAGAAGCGCCGGCCTGGTCGGCGACGCAGTGGGTGCCCTGCATCTCCAGCGCCATCGTGTCGAGCGCGTCGGGCGTATAGGTGGCGGCCATCTGCTCGAGCACCTCGGGCATGTCTGCGAAGATCGCCTCGATCGCCGCGAACTCCGCAGGCCGCGTGCCCTCGGTGCGGTACTTCAGGCGCTTCGCCCGCTCGACCTCGACCACCGCGGCCAGTTGCGCATCCATCGAGTCGCCGATCACCCCGAACTGCTGCGGGTGGCTGGCGTCCAGCATCATCACTGCGGCGACCTGATCAGGATAGAGCCCGACATAGATGCGGTTCAGCAGGCCGCCGATCGAATGGCCGATCAGCAACAGCGGGCCATGCACATCGGCCGCAGCCAGCAAGGCATGCAGTCGGCGCGCATTGCGCTCGCCGTCCAGCGGCTCGGTATCCGGCTCGCTCCACCCCAGGCCTGGCCGGTCGTACACGCAGACGCGGTACTTGCGCGCCAGCTCGCGTTGCAGTCGAGCATAGACGGGCGAGACCGTGCCGGCGCCCGCTTCGATCACGATCGTGACCGACGAGGCCGGGCCGACGCAGTTGATGTGCAATTGCAGCCCGTCGATCGAATGCAGCTCGCCAGGTGCAGGCATCGTCGGGCCGAGCCGGTGCGGGTTGGCGACGCGTGGCCAATAGTCGAGATTGCGCACGCGGTAAGGCAGGCGGGCGAAGTCGGAGTCCAGCGTGCCAGGCGAGGCGAGATAGAGCACGGCCTTAGCCAGCGGCGCGAAGCGGGCGTAGAAATGCTGGGCCGACTTGACGACGATCAGCTTCTTGTCGGCCAAGGTGATGCCCAGGCCGGTGAACAGCTCGGGCGCCAACACCTGGCTGCGCCGGCTGATCAGCACGATGTCGACGTGCTTGTTTTCGACGCGGATCCAGACGCTGGCGCCCAGCGGCGTGAGGTGTCCCTCGTCGCCAAGGCCCGGCTGGTGGAAGTCCTCCACCACCGCCATGACCGTAACGTCCAGATCGAGCGGCACGCCCGACGCCGGCCCGCACTTGCCGCCCAGGCGCAGCGCGATACGCGCGCCGACGCCAGCATCGCGGCAGATCTGCACGGCGCCGAGGTCCCAGAAGGCGCCGATCGCCACATCGTCGATGCCGCGCTCCAGCAGTGCGCGCAGCACGAAGGTGCTGTCGCTCATCGCGCCGCCACCGGCGTTGTCGCCGGTGTCCGCCAGCACCGCCGGGCCGCCCTCTACGGCCAGCGCCTGCGTCAGCGCCTCCTCGATGCCCAGGCCTGGCGTGCGGGTCGCGTCGCGCAGCGCCCAGAACTCGCGGCCCAGCTGGCCGACGAGCCGCGCGGCCAGCGCCGCGTCGTTGTCGGTGACGACCCAGAGCCTGGCGCCGACATCGGGCACATCGGCCCAGGGGAAGCCGTGGCCCAGCGAAACCGAGAGCACGCCAGGCTGCCGCTCGATCTCCTGCATCCGGCGCACGAAGCCGGCCATCGGCTCGCGCGTGGTGTGCCACAGGCCCACCATCTTGCAGTCGAACACGGCGGTGGTCGGCTTGATACGACCATGCGCCGCGTCGAGCACGATCAGCAGCAACTCCTGCATCCGCGCCACCGCATCGGTGTGCGGATATTCCTTGTAGGCGACGATCACGTCCGCTGAGGTGCGCATCTGCTCGGTGAAGTGGCAGTGCAGGTCCAGCTCGACGCCGATCGGCACATCGGGACCGACGATCTCGCGCGCCCGGGCCAGCAGGTCGCCTTCGCAATCGTCATAGCCTTCGGCGACCATCGCGCCGTGGAGGATCAGTACCAGGCCGTCGACGGGACCGGCGGCGCGCAGGTCGGCGAGGATCTCATCGCGCAACGATTCGTAGACCGCGCGCACGGTCAGGCCGCCGGGCATCGCGAACGCGGTCACGCTCTCGACCAGCTCGTGGCCGGCTTCGACCAGCCACTGGCGCAACTGCCGCGGGAACTGGCCGTATCCATGCGCGTCGCGCGTGCTGGCGTCGCCGTGGAAGATGCCGTATTCCTCGAAGCTCCCCTGGCCGGTAGGGGCGGCGGCGAAGGTGTTCGTCTCGGTGGCCAGGAAGGCGGTGAAGATCTTCATTGGACGTTGCTCTGTTTGCGGACGAAGCGCAGGCCGCGGGTACGCGCGCTGTCGTAGCGCAGACCGGTGACCGCGCCGCTGGCGTTGCGTTCTATGTTGACGATGTTGCTGGCGCCCAGCGCAGCGATCAGCAGGTCAGTGGGGGTGATGCCCATCACCGTGTCGGAGAACGGATTCAGGCGCGCAATCAGTCGGCCGTAGCGGCCCTGCAGCGTCATCAGCAGTTGGCCGTCGACGCCGTACTCGATCTGCGCGTCAGCATCGAGTTCGTCGCTGCGGTAGTGGCCGCACAGCTGCGGCGCCAGCACGGCCGTGTCGGGAGGCGTCTCGGGCAGGCGCTGCAGCAACTGCAGCTCTCCGCCTTCGCGCAGCGTCAGCGTCGGCGGTGGCGTCGTCGTCACTCCCACACCTTCGAAGTCGATCGCGATGCTGTTCTGCGCCACGTCGAGGAAGTCCAGGAACAGGCCGCCCGATCGCTCGCGCAGCGGCAACGGCGGCCCGCCCATCCAGGACAATCCCAGCCGGTCCCCAGCCTGCCCGAAGGCGACGAGCTTGCCGGTGCCGGGCGCGTGATAGCGCTGGCCGACCAGGCCGCCATAGGCGCTCGCCGCGGCGCGCGGCACCGGCGACTCCTGCAAGGCATCGTCCAGCAGCGCGTCTATGCACTTGAAGGCCAGTTGGGCTGGGGCCACCGGCGCACCGTTGGCCAGGATCATGATGTCCAGCCCATGCGCTGGCACAGTGATCATCTGCGAGCTGCCGCCGAGCACTGCGCCGTTGTGGTGGATCACTTCGATGCCGCGGTACGCGTGCCGCACCAGGCCGAAGCCATAGGGCAGCACTTCGCCGGAAGCCAGCGTCGTCGGCGCCAGAATCTGTTCCCAGGTGGCCGCACTGCCGACCGTCTTCCGTTCGCTGCGCATGTGGGCGAGCCAGACCAGCATGTCGTCCAGCGTCGAGACCAGCGAGCCGCTGCCCTCGAATTCGCAGGGATACACGCCGCGCCGCCAGCCGCCAGTCGGGCCCGCCGGGCTCAACTCGGGGACGTAGAGCGTCGCCATGCCCGGCCGCACGTCGAGGTCGCTGGCCACCGATTCGGTGTCCAGCATGCCCAGCGGCGCAAAGATGCGCATGCGCAGGAACTCGGCAAAGCTCAGGCCGCTGAGGCGCTCGATCGTCATCGCCAGCATGCGGTAACCACCGTTGCTGTAGAGCATCCGCGTGCCGGGCTCGGCGTTGAATGTGCGCTGGCGAGCCATCACGCCCAGGCTCATGCCGGTCGGCTGTTGCGCCATGCCGTGCGCCAGCGTCCACAGCTCGTCATGGCCGCGCCAGCCGCCGGTGTGGTTCATCAGCTGGCGCAGCGTCGGCCCCTTGGGGCTCAGGGCTGGCAGTTCCGGCAAGTGACGCTGGATCGGATCGTCGATGCCGAGCTTGCCGTCCTCGGCCAGCAACATGATCGCCAGCGCGGTGAAGTGCTTGCTGGTCGAGGCAATGCGCATCCGCGTGCGCGGCGTGTTCGCTACGCCCAGCTCGAGGCTGGCGAGGCCCACGGCGCGGCGGACCAGCGAGCGGCCATGCTGGCGGATGCCCAGCATCAGGCCCGGTGCATCGCTGCGGTTGAAGGGTTGGAGCAAGGCGTCGATGGCCTGGATCGGATCGGACATGGAAGTAAATCCTCAGCTACTTGGGTTGACGGCCTTCAGCAGGCGCACGAAGGCGGGTTCAGTGGCGCGCAGCAAGGCGGCGCCGGCCAGGCAGCCGGTCATCGTCGCCGCGACGATGGCGATGGCCAGGCCGTTGGGCACGGACTTCACCGCGTCCGATATCACGCCGATGGCCAGCGGGCCGAGCACCGCGAAGGGCAGGCCGCCCATCGACAGCGCGCCGATCACACGGGCGCGCAGGTGCGGCGGCGCCACCTCCTGCAGCACATTGGGCAGCACCACCGCGCCGGCGATCAGCGGGATCAGCAGCAGCGCCAGCAGCACGAAGACATCGGTGCCAGAGCGCACGAACAGCAGACCCACCGAGATCAGCCCGGCGCTGCCATAGCCCAGTGTCAGCACTCGCACCGGCGCCGCCGCGCCGACGCGCTTGCGCGCGATGCGCATTGCCGTGACGCCGATCACACCGCCGATCAGCGTGCCGGCCATTGCGGCGATGCCGATGCCCTGGCCCAGCTGCTGCGGCTGCAGGCCGAACTGCCGCGCCGCGACGATCGGCATCCAGCTACCGACCGAGCTGAGCCCGACCGCCGCCAGGCCGGAGCCGGCCACCAGCCGGGCCAGCGTGGCCCAGTGGTTGCGCAGGTAGTCGCCGAAGCTGATGCCCTCGGCCGCGTCGACCTGGACCTTCCTCGCTGCAGGCGTCCGCCGCGTGCCGCGGATCGTCAGCACCAGCAGGATCACCGGCAAGCCGACGACGGACATCGCGAAGAAGGTCAGTCGCCAGGTTTCGAGGCCCTGCATCGCCACCGGCAACAGGTGCCGCGACTTCTCGATGCCAGCGACGATGCTGCCGCCCAGGATCGCGCCGAGCGCGCCGCCGAAGATCGACGAGATCGCGAAGATCGCATTGGCCAGCACCCGCTGTGCCCGCGGGAACAGGTCTGGGATCAGGCTGTTGGTAATCGGCCCGAGCCCGGCCTCGCCGACGCCCAGGCCGATCGATGCGACGAACAGCATGCCGTAGTCCATTGCCGTGCCGCGCAGCCCGGTGGCCGCGCTCCACACCAGCACGCAGCCAGCCAGCACGAATCGGCGGTCGAAGCGGTCACCGAGCCAGCCCAGCGGCAGCGTCGCCAGGCCGGTGAACAGCACAAGGCCGCCGCCCTTGAGCATGCCGATCTGCGTGTCGGACAACGACAGCGTGTGGCGCATCGGCTCGGTCAGCAACGTGACCAGCATCGAGTCGATCGAGCCCAGCACCGTGGCCACCAACAGCACGCCCAGCGCGTACCAGGCGGCCAGGCCTGCCTTCGTCTTCTCTTCGACCGGCACAGGCGTAGCCGTTTCCGCCGCGATCGCCGCGGCGGGGGGAATGACGGCGACCATGGTCAGAACGCAGCGCTGAGCGCGACGCCGATCGTGCGGGGCTCGATCACGACAGCCTTCGCCGCGGTCGGCTGGCTGAATGAGAGGGCGGCGATGCCCTGCGTGTTGCTCAGGTTGCGCACATAGGCGGAGACCTGGTAGCGATCAAAGTCGATGCCAGCCTGCAGGCCGTAGACGGTGTAGGCCGGCGTGGGAGCGTCGGGCAGGATCGGGCTACCCGGGAAGCCGGCATGGCGGTCGCTGAGATGGCGCACGTTCAGCCCCGCATAGGCCGCGCGGCCGGCCAGCTCGAAGCTGCGCGAGGCCGCCAGCGTGGCAGTGGTGCGCGGCGTGTTGGGAATGCTGTCGCCGGCGTGGGCGCCCAGGCCGGCCGCATCGGTGCGCATCTTCGCGTCGATCAGCGACAGCGCGCCGTCGATGCGCCAGTGTGCGCCGGGCAGCCAGCTGAGGTTCAGCTCGCCGCCGCGAATGCGCGCCTTGCCGCCGTTGGTGAGGAAACTGAAGATGCCGTCGTTGATCGGCTGCTGAATGTCGCTCCACTCGATGTCATACAGCGCCGCCTCAACCGACAGCGTGCGGTCCAGCAGCGTCGCCTTGTAGCCGGCCTCGTAGCTCCAAAGCGAGTCGGAGGTGAACATCGGCTTGATCGTCGAAGAGGTGGTGGCCAGCAGGCCGTTCGGGCCACCGGGACGGTAGCCGCTGGCGACGCGCACATAGAGCTGGCTTTCGCTGTCCAGCGCATAGCCGGCGGTGGCCAGCCAAGTGGTGGCCGTCTCCTTGGAGCTGCCGCCGTTGGCCGAGGCGCCGCCAGCCAGCAGGCCCGACGAGGTGTTCGTGTAGGTCTGCTCCATGCGCCCGACGCGCACGCCGCCGGTTAGCGCCAGCTTCGGCGTCGCGTGCCATGTCACGTCACCATAGAGGGCGAGGTCATGGTAGGTCGCGGGCTTGGTCGTTTCGAGCAGCTTGAGCGTACCGACGCCGGCTGCGGTGGCGTACTGGATACCGCCGACGATGCTGGAGCGTTCGCGATTGATGTAGAGGCCGGCCAGCCATTCGACATCGCGCGAGGCGCGCGATGTCAGGCGAAATTCCTGGCTGATGCGGTGCTGGGTGCCGAGGCTGTTGGCCCAGCTGGAGGTGGCCGGCACGCCGGCGCCGTTCAGCACCGGCACGACGATCGAGCTGGCGTCCTGCTGCGCGTTCAGGTTGACGTCCTGCGCGGAGGTGATCGCGTTCAGCCGGGCCCAGCCGAGGTTGTATTCGATGTCCAGCCCGACCAGGTTCGTGCGCACGCGGTAGGGCTCGCGCGAGCCGATGCGGCGCGCGCCCTGGCCCGAGGGGAACTGTCCGGTTACCAGGTTGATATCTTCGTAGTCATAGCCGTCGCGCTGCGCTTCCTGTGTGGTGGCGGTCAGGCGCACGGACAGGTCCTTGGTCGGCGTCAGCAGGCCCGAGACGCGGGCACCGGTGGTGGTGCCGCGGTTGACGTCCTTCTCGGCCGCCGGGCCGATCGCGTCGACATGGCCACCAAAATGCGTGGTGTACGCTGCGACCCGCACGGCCGCCACGTCCTGCTTGATCGGCACGTTCACCACGCCGCTGGTCGTGTAGCCGGTGCCGCCGCCTTGGGTGGACGATACCCCGGCCCGCACGCTGCCGGAGAACTCACCGGTGTCGGGGTCGTTGGTCACGTACTTGACCACGCCACCCATCGCGCCCGCGCCGTACAGCGTGCCCTGCGGGCCGCGCAACACCTCGATGTGGTTCAGGTCCAGCAGGCCCATATCCAGCGGCGTCACCGACCCCAAGCCGTAAGGCGCGCTGGAGCCGGTGGCAACGTCGTCCACGTACACGCCGACGGAGGCAGCGCCGACCGAGGCGGTGGCCAGGCCGCGGATGCTCAGCGCGCCGGCATAGGCGCCGCCGTGGATGAGGGCAACGCCGGGCAGATCGGCCACGTAGTCGGCCAACTCGCGGGCGCCCTTGCGCTCCAGCGCATCGGTCTGCAGCACGTCGACCTTCAGCGGCACCTCCTTGACCGGCTCCCGGCGCCGCGCTGCGGAGACGACAACGGAATCGAGCGTCGACACGTCGGCGCGCGGCTTCGGCTCGTCCGGCGGCGAGACGTAGATGACGATCGCGCCGCTCGGGTCGCGCCGCACCTTCAGCGGCGTGCCTTCGAGCAGGCGCGCCAGCGCGTCCTCGGCGGACAACTGGCCCTTCAGGCCCTTGGTGGACAGGCCCTTGATGTCGTCGACCTTGTAGAGCAGTTGCACGCCGGCCTGGGCGATGTAGGCATCGAGCGCGCTCTTCAGGTCGCCGGCCGCGACGTTGAAATCACGAGCCTGGCCATAGGCCGAAGCCGCGACCGCCAAGGTGCAGACCAGGGCCAGATGTCGAAGCGTCTGGCCACGCATGTTTTTCTTCATGGGGGAATCCTTGGTTGGAAACGATGACTGCTAGTTGTTGAGACGAACGCCCCCGCGGATTCCGGTAGCCATCGCACCTAGACACAAACCCTGATCTGTCGTGGAGCCCCCGCATCAAGACGTGCCGGAAACCGCCTCGTCGTTCGTCTGAACAGGGGTCGCCCCACTCGCCGGACTCCCCTCCGATCACGCCATGACTCCTTCCGATACTCCGACCCCAACTGGCCTGGCAGCCATCGATGCGCTGCTGCAGCCGTTCAACCGCAGCAATGCGCCGGGCCTCATTGTGGGCATCGTGCGCGAGGGCCACGCCATCTATCGCCGCGGCATCGGCCTGGCCTGCATCGAGCAGGGCGTGGCGATGTCTCCGCGCACGCGGGTGCGCATCGCCTCGACCAGCAAGCACTTCACCTCGCTGGCCCTGCTGCTGCTGGCCGAAGAGGGCCGCCTGGGCGTCGACGACCTGATCTATCAATACCTGCCGGAGCTGCCGCGCCTGCATCCGGCGGGCCCGACGCTGCGCCAGCTGATGCAGCACACCGGCGGCTGGCGCACCGATATGGCGGCCCTGCTGCAGGGCCTGGCGCTGGAGCCGGTTGCGGACTGGACCCTGCCGATCAGCGCCGCTGGCGGCGAGCTGAACTTCGAGCCCGGCAGCCGGATGATCTACTCGAACACCGGCTACCAGCTGCTCGCGCGGGTGATCGAGCGGATCAGCGGCCAGGTCTTCGGGGACTTCCTGCGCGAACGCATCTTCGAGCCGCTGGGCATGCGCGACACAGAGTCGCTGACGAGCGACTTCGAGGTGCGGCCGGGCATGGCGCTGCAGTACCAGGTCTTGCCACCGTCGGTCGGCGGAGGTGGCTTGAGGCGCGGCATGTACCCGGGTGAGCTGCGCGGCAGCGGCTCGCTGGTCTCGACGGTCGACGACATGCTGCGCTGGCTGGCGCACATGCGCAGCCCGTCAAAGATCGTCGGCAGTCCCGACAGCTGGGCGCAGATGCTTGAGCTGCCGACGCTGTCGACCGGCACCACCCTGCCCTACGCGCTGGGCCTGTTCCGCCATGACTACCGCGGCGTCGAGGTGATCCATCACTCGGGTGCGGTGCTCGGCGCCACCTCGCAGATGATCACCGTGCCGAGCCACGGGCTGGACATCATGATCATGGTCAACGGCGCCGCTGTCTCGCCGGTGGCGCTGGGCTTCCAGATCATCGATGCGCTGCTCGGCGATGCGCTGCTTGGCCCGCCGATTGAACCCGTGCCGACTGCGGCCCATGCCGCCCTGCCCGGCCAGCGCTATCACTCGGCGGAAACCGGCGCCCTGCTGAGTTTCGAGGACCTGGCCGGCAAGCTGGGCCTGGCATGGATCGGCGGCCGCGCCGCGCCGCTGCGGCGGGCCGGCGACCAGGCTCTGCTGGCCTGCGAGGACACGGCTCTCAACCCGGTGCTCATCGATCTCGAGCAACTGCGCGGCGACACCGCCCCGGACACGATCACGATCAGCGATGGCGGCCACCTGCTGCGCTGCGAGCGCCTGCCCACGGTCGCCGTCGGAATTCCGGCCGACGAGCTGACCGGGCTCTACCGCGTGCCCGACCTGGGCACCGATGTGCGCGTCCAAGTGGAGGGCGACTCCATCACGATGCGGCTGCAAGGCGCCTACGGCCGCAATGCCTATCGGTTGCGCCCTCTGTCTGCCGACGTCATGCTGGCTGACCCGCTCGACCCGCTGTTCGCCGCGCTCGGCGGCTACGGCGTCGTCAACATCGATCGCGCGGCCGGCCGCGTGAGCGGCCTGCGCCTGGACGCGCCACGCGTGCGACACCTGCGCTTCATCAAGGAGCAGGCGGCCGCATGAGAATCTTCTCCACCTTTCTCGCCACCGAGACCAATACCTACGCGGCCGCGCCAACCGGCTGGGGCAGCTTCCGGGAATACGGCGTCCATCGCGGCGACGCCAGCACCCGTGACCCGCAGGGCATCGGCGGCCCGATGCTCGACCTGAGTCGCCTGCTGGCTGCCGACGGGCACGAGCTGGTCGAGAGCGTCAGCGCCTTCGCCCAGCCGCTGGGGCGCACCGTGCGCACCGTCTACGAGAGCCTGCGCGACGACATCCTTGAGGACCTCCGGGCGGCGCTACCCGTGGACGGCGTGATCCTGATCCTGCACGGCGCCATGGCCGCGGATGGCTATGACGACTGCGAAGGCGACCTGACCGCGCGCGTGCGTGAGATCGTCGGCCCAGGCGTGCCGATCGGCGTCGAGCTCGACCTGCACTGCCACACCACGGCGCTAATGCAGAGCTCGGCCGACGCGATCATCGCGTACAAGGAATATCCGCACGTCGATGCGCTGCCGCGCCTGCAGGAGCTGCTGCGCATCGTGCTCGATACGGCGCAGGGCCGGGTCAGGCCGACGACCGCGATGTTCGATTGCAAGATGGTGGGCCTGTGGCACACGACGCGCGAGCCGATGGCCGGCTTCGTACGCCGGATGCAGGAGGTCGAGCAGTTGCCCGGCGTGCTCTCGGTATCGCTCGGCCACGGCTTCCCCTGGGGTGACGTGTCGGAATCGGGCGCGAAGATCTGGGTGGTGACCGACAACGACGAGGCCCAGGCCACGCGTCTGGCCGCGCAGCTGGGTCGCGAGTTCTGGGCGCTGCGCGAGCAGACGGCCACGCCGATGCTGACGATTGCCGATGCACTGCAGCAGAGCGCCGAAGTGGAGGACGGCCCCGTCGTCATCGCCGATATCGCGGACAACGCCGGCGGCGGCGCGATGAGCGACAGCACCTTCATCCTGCAAGCGCTGCTGGAGCGCGGCACGGCCGGTGTGGCGATCGGCGCCTTCTGGGATCTCGGCGCGATCCAGATCTGCCGCGATGCCGGTGTCGGCGCGCGCATCGCCCTGCGCCTGGGCGGCAAGTGCGGCCCGGCCTCCGGCGATCCGGTCGACCTGAAGGTGGTCGTGATGGCGGTGGCCGACGAGCACTTCCAGACCGGGCTGAACTCGAACGACGAGCGCGCACCGCTGGGCCCCAGCGTCTGGCTGCAGGCGGGCAATGGCGTGGATATCGTGCTGGTCAGCGTGCGCAGCCAGGTGTTCTCGCCGGCGGTGTTCACCGGCCTGGGAATCGACCTGCTGCGAAAGAAGCTGATCGTCGTGAAGTCCACCCAGCACTTCCACGCACAGTTCGCACCGCTGGCGCGGCAGGTGCTCTACGTGACGACGCCTGGCGCGATCAATATGGACTTCGCGACGTTGCCCTACCGGGTGCGCGATCTCGACTACTGGCCTCGCGTGGCCGATCCTCACGGCTTCCAGGAGGCGGCATGAGCGACGTCACATCAGCCGACTGCATCGTCATCGGTTGCGGCATCGCCGGCGCCTCGGTCGCGCGCTGGCTTGCGCCGCAGGCCCGCACGATCGTGCTCGAGCGCGAGAGCCAGCCGGGCTATCACTCGACCGGCCGCTCGGCCGCGCTGTACATGGAGAGCTACGGCAATCCGCAGGTGCGCGCGCTGACACGGGCGAGCCGTCGCTTCTTCGAGCAGCCGCCCGAGGGCTTCGCCGAGCACCCGCTGCTGACACCGCGCGGCGCGCTCTTCGTCGCCACCGAAAGCCAGCGCGAGGAATACGAGCGGCACTGGGAGGTGATGCGCTCGATCACCTCGAACACACGGCGGCTGAGCCCGGCGGAGGCTTGCGCACGAGTGCCGGTGCTGCGCCAGCATGTGCTGCTGGGCGCCATCGACGAGCCCGAGGCGGTCGACATGGACGTGCATGCACTCCACCATGGCTTCCTGCGCGAGATGCGCCGCGCCGGCGGCGAGCTGGTCTGCAATGCCGAGGTGCTGGCCATCGAGCGCGATGGCGCCGACTGGACCGTGCATGCCGGGCAAGCCCGCTACCGCGCACCGGTCGTGATCAACGCCGCCGGCGCCTGGGCCGACGTGATCGCTCAGTTGGCCGGCGTGCGGCCGATCGGCCTGGAGCCGCGGCGCCGCTCGGCCTTCATGTTCGCTCCGCCGGCCGGCCTGGACACCCACGCCTGGCCGCTGGTCATCGGCGCCAACGAGGACTGGTACATCAAGCCCGATGCAGGCCTGCTGCTGGGATCGCCGGCCAATGCCGACGCGGTCGTGCCGCACGACGTGCAGGCCGAGGAGCTGGACGTGGCGCTGGCGATCGACCGGATCGAGCAGATGACGACGCTGACGATCCGCCGGCCCAGCCACACCTGGGCCGGCCTGCGCTCCTTCGTGGCGGATGGTGGCCTGGTCGGCGGCTTCGACGAGCAGGCGCGGGGCTTCTTCTGGCTCGCCGCCCAGGGCGGCTATGGCATCCAGACCAGTGCCGCGATGGGTGAGGCCTGCGCGGCCCTGGCAATGGGCCGGCCGCTGCCGGCCCGCATCGCCGATTTCGGCTTGAGCGCCGAGATGCTGTCCCCGGCGCGCTTGGAGCGTTAGTGGAGCGTCAGCCCCAGAGCCCCGGCTCGGCCGGGTGCAGCAGGGCCCCGTCATAGCGCATCGCCGGAGCCCTGTCCGTGCGGGTCAGCATCGGCCCGTCCAGGTCGACATAGCGGCATTGCTGCGCGATCAGATGGGAGGGCGCCATCGACAGCGAGCTGCCGCCCATATTGCCCACCATCAGGCCGAAGCCGAGTGCCTTGGCGCTGCGCGACAGGGCCAGCGCCTCGGTCAGGCCGCCGGACTTGTCCAGCTTGATGTTGACGTACTGGTAGCGTCCCTGCAGCTCGGGCAGCGACGCACAATCCACGCAGGATTCATCGGCCGCCAGCGGGATCGGGGACTGCAGGCCGTCCAGCTGCGCATCGGTGCCGCGCATCACCGGCTGTTCGATCAGCTCGACGCGCAGGGCCCGCAGCTCCGGCAGGATGCGCTCCAGCAGTTCGCGGCTCCAGGCCTGGTTGGCGTCGATGACCAGGCGGGCCTCGGGATGCTCTTCGCGGGCGAAGCGCACCATGTCGACATGGCGGTGTGCGTCGGCCTTCAGCTTCAGCATCGGCAGATGGCGGGCCGCGCGGATCTTGCGCCGGACGTCGGCCTCGCTGCCGAGACCGATCGTGTAGGCGGTCTGCACCGGCTCGACGCTGGGCAGACCGGCCAGTTGCCAAGCGCGCCGGCCGGACTTCTTCGCGCGCAGGTCCCATAGCGCACAGTCCACCGCGTTGCGGGCGCCGCCGGGCGGCATCAGGCGGAGCAGGTCCTCACCGCTCAGGTCGGCAGTGAGCCGCGGCGCGACCTCCTCGATCTGCGCTGCCATCGACGAGGTGCTCTCGCCCTTGTAGGCGACGCCGACGGCCTCGCCATAGCCAGCGTGGCCACGGCCATCACTTAGGCGAACGGTGAGGCTCTTGATCTCGGTGAGCACCCCGCGCGAGATCTCGAACGGTTCCTGCAGTTCCCAGCTTTCAAAGCTGATCGTGCATTCAAGCGACATGGGAAGACTCCTTGTTGTAGTGGTGGATGACCTGGGCCAGCGACTCGACGCCGCCCCGCATCGGATCGACGACCGGAAGATTCAGCTCGGCCTGCAGCTGCTCGCGGTAGTCCCGCCAGGCCGCCTCGCCAAGCGATGACGAATTGACGCTGACGCCGATGCAGCGGATCGCGGCATTGGTGAGCCGGCCGGCGCTCAGGCAGGCCTCGATGGCGGTGGGCAGCGACGGCGTGGCGAAGCCGGGCAGGCTGGCGATGTGGCGGCGGCCCGCGTCATGGCACATGACCAGCGCGTCCGGCTGCGAGCCGTGCAGCAGGCCCAGGCTGACGCCGGCATAGGCCGGATGGAACAGCGAGCCCTGGCCTTCGATCACATCCCAGTGATCGGCGGCGTTGTCGGGCGACAGCTGCTCGGCCACGCCGGCGATGAAGTCCGACACCACCGCGTCGATGGCCACGCCGCTGCCGGAGATCATCACGCCGGTCTGGCCGGTGGCGCGGAAGGTTGCCGGCACGCCGCGGGCCTGCAATGCGCGGGTCAGCGCAAGCGCGGTGTACTTCTTGCCCAGCGCGCAATCGGTGCCGACCGTCAGCACACGCTGCCCGCTGCGCTTGCGGCCGGTGCCGGTGACGCGCGGCCAGGCGCCGTGGCGGACGTCCTGCAGCTGCACGCCGGCCGCGGCGGCTGCGTCCACCAGCTCGGGGATATCGGTCAGCCGCGTGTGCAGCCCGCTGACGATGTCCAGTCCCGCATGCACGGCGTCCAGCAGGCTGGGCAGCCAGTGAGCAGGCAGGGCGCCACCGGCCGGCGCGATGCCGATCAGCAGCGAGCCGGCACCGGCGGCGGCCGCCTCGGCGACGCTCATCGCCGGCTTGCCGGTGCTCAGCGCGGCCCGCGGGAAGGCGAGCTCGCCGAGCACGTCGTCCGGGCACCAGTCGACCAAGCCGAGGGCGGTCTTGGCGTCGACCGCGCTGCGAACGTCACCAATGAAGAGCAGATAGGGTTTGCGAAGTACAAGCATGTCGTGGCGGTTCAGGAAGCAAGGTCGTTGGGAAGATGAGCGTCGTCGAGGCGTTCGAAGCACAGATGGCGGGTGCGCGGCGTGTCGATGCGAAAGCCCGCCACGCGTCCGGCCCGGCGTTGCACGCGCAGTGCGGCGGCGCGCGGCTGGACCTGGTGCGGGTCGATCTCCTGGCAGCCGAACACGTCGGCCGAGAAGGCCTGTAGCTCGAGGCGGTTGCCACCGTAGGCGCCGAAGATCTGCAGGAACAGCCGCCCGCCCTCCAGTTGAATGAGCGCGTCGGCGGCAAGATCGGGAGACCGGTAGCGGCCGGCCAGCGCGGCGCCACCCCCGGCCAAGGCGGGCGGCGTTGGCGCCAGCAGCTCGAAGTGTTCGCTGTGGCCAGCCTCGCGCAGCTGCAGCACCGGCGGCGCGTCGCCCTCGGTCGCCAGCTCATCGGTGGCCAGCTCGAAGGGGCCGATCGCCATGTCCTCGAAGGGCTGGCGCAGCTGCTCGCCCTCGTCGCGCAGCGGCAGCGCCGGGCCGTTCGCCAGGCAGAGGCCCAGCGTGCCGCCGGCTGCTTCGGCAAAGCCGATGAGCAGGCCCGAATCGCGGCCCACGTAGCGGCGGCCCAGCATCGGTCCGAAGCGCGTGCTGGCGGCGTGCACGGCCGCGGGCCCGAGCCGCTCGTCGCCCAGCAAGGTGTCGACGATCCGGTGGGCCAGCTCGCGCGGGCTCGCCTGCGCGCCGTTGCTGATGACGATGATGTCCAGCCCCTCGCTGGGTACCGTCAGCATTTGGCTGGCGCCGCCGATCACGCCACCGGGGTGGTGGATCACCTCGACGCCGCGGTAGTCGTGGCGCATCAGGCCCAGGCCATAGGGATTCACGAGGCCGGTGCTCAGCCGCGTCGGCGCCAGCATCTGCTGCCAGCTGGCCGCGCTGCCCAGCGTCGGCGCCCGCAGGTGGGCGAGCCATCGCAGCATGTCGTCGATCGTGGAGATCATTGCCCCCTCCCCGCGTAGCTCCTCGCTCGGGAAGATGCCGCGACGCCAGCCACCGCCCTGCGCCGCCGGCCGCGGTACGTGCAAGGTGGCGACGCCGGGATGCAGCTCAAGATCGCTGGGTACCGAACAGGTGTTCCGCATGCCCAGTGGCGTGAAGATGCGCTGCTGAAGGAAGGCCTCGAAGCGCATGCCGCTGCGCCGCTCGATGGCCAGCGACAGCAGGTGGTAGCCGCTGTTGCAATAGACCATGTTCGAGCCCGGGGCGAAGTTGGCCTCGCGCTGGCGCAGCTGGGTCGCCCAGGCCGCGCCGGGCGGCTTGATGGCCATGCCGTCGCTGATGAAGCCGAGGTCCAGGTAGCAGCGGTAGCCGCTGGTGTGGGTCATCAGCTGGCGCAACGTGGGCTCGGCTTCGAGCGGCGGCAGCTCGGGCAGGACCTCGCGCACGCTGGCGTCCAGATCGAGCCGGCCCTCCTCGGCCAGCAGCAGCGCGGCCAGGCAGGTGAACTGCTTGCTGGTCGAGCCGATGCGCATCCGTGTCCACGGCGTGTTGGCCACGCCGTGCTCGATGCTGGCCAGGCCGAAACCGCAGCGGTAGACCGTGCGGCCCTGCTGCGCCACGCCGACGACCAGGCCGGGCGCGTCGCCGGGGCACAGGCTCAGGAACAGGGAATCCAGGGCAGCTTGCTGGGAATCGGTCATGAAAGGCAAGACGAGGCAGCCCCCAAAATCCGCGCGGCGCAAATATTTTTGTGGCGCCGTACCGGATTTTTCGCGGCCGTTCGTCCTTACAGGCAGGCGGACTCCGTCCACAGACCGTGGCAAGCTCCGCCGGCGAGAGGAGCCGTGTTGGACGCTGATGAGTTGAACGCCTGGTTCGTGGATGAGGTGCTGCCGCTGGAAGGCCTGCTGGAGCGCTTCCTGCGCCGCAACTGGCGTGACGTCGATGAGATTTCCGACCTGCGGCAGGAGGTCTACGCCCGCGTGTTCGACGGCTGCGCGCGCAAGCGGCCCGAATCGGCCCAGGCCTTCGTGCTGACGACGGCTCGCCACCTGCTGATCGACCGCGCACGGCGCGCGCAGATCGTGTCGATCGAGACCTATGCCGACATGGACGCGCTGGCGCCGACCCTGGACGAACTGAGCCCCGAGCGCCATCTGTCGGCGCGCAGCGAGCTGAAGCTGCTGCAGCTGGCCCTGAACCTGCTGCCGGCGCGCTGCCGCGAGGTGATCGAGCTGCGCAAGATCGAGGGCCTGTCGCAGCGCGAGGTCGCCTCGCGCATGGGCATCACCGAAGACACCGTGGAGCGCCAGGTCTCCAAGGGCGTGCGCGCGCTGGCACTGGCGCTGCAGGCCACCGGATTGGGCAGTGGCGGCGCGTCGACCGGCATCGCGGGACCACTGCGCAAGGGACGGAAAACACAATGAAAAACGAAGAACTGAAAGCCATCGAGGCCCGCGCGGCCGACTGGATCGCCGAGCGCGACCGCAGCGACGGGCACCTGCCCGCCGAGCGCCAGGCCGAGCTGCAGCGCTGGCTGGCTGAATCGACGGCTCACCGCGTGGCCTTCCTGCGTTTGGACCAGACCTGGCAGCGGGCCGATCGCCTGCGCGCGCTGAAGCCGGCGAAGGCGCCGGAGGCAGCATCCCGGCCCACGCGAATCGGCGGCTGGCACTGGATGGTCCAGCCGACGCTGAAGCGCGCGGCCGCCGGGCTGAGCCTGGCCGTCCTGACGCTCATCATCGCCAGCGCCTTCAGGCCGCAGCAGCGGCAGGACACCGTCAACTACGCCACCGCCCGCGGCCAGCGCCAGTCCATCAAGCTGGCCGATGGCTCCCAGCTGACCTTGAACACGGCCACGCAACTGCGCACGGCGGTGACGCCGCGGGCGCGGCAGGTGTGGCTGGAGAGCGGCGAGGCCTTCTTCGACATCGCCCATGATGCACAACGGCCCTTCGTGATCCACGCGGGCAAGCAGACGGTGACCGTGCTGGGCACGAAGTTCTCGCTCTTTCGCGAAGGCGATCGCTTGAACGTGACGGTGCTGGAGGGCCGCGTGCAGGTGCAGGGCGAGGACCAGGGCCAGGCCACGGTGCTGACGCGCGACCACGCCGCACTGGCCGATGCGGGCAATGTTCTGGTCACATTGCAGTCGCCCCAGCAGGTCAACGCCAGCCTGGGCTGGCTGCAGGGCAAGCTGGTGTTCAACGAAGTCAGCCTCGCCGAGGCCGCGCGGCAGTTCAACCGCTATGGCATCAAGCAGCTGGTGATCAAGGACGAGGCCGCCGCGCGCATCGGCATCGGCGGCGTGTTCGATGCCGGCAACGTGGAGGCCTTCGCACGCCTGCTGCACGCAGGCTTCGGCCTGGAGGTGCGGGTCAGCGGCGACGAGATCCAGGTGTCGACACCGACGACCTAATAATGGTCCTCAAAATACACGACGCCGCATGACGCTGGCCGATTGCTCGGCCAGAGCAAGCACGTCCTTCAGGCCTGCTGTCCGGTGGGAGAACTTAGGCCGGGTGTCCACGGCGAACTCCCGGCATTTGCGTTCCGCCCCAGCGTTAGACGTGAGATCTCTTGACGATTCTGTATCGGATCCAGCCCGATGCAGAACAGGGTGAATGGCCGCTGGGCCGCCTGAACGCTGGGTTTGCCGGCTCGCATATCGACTGCTTGGACTTAAGGTTGGACTCCAAACAGTCCCGCTGAGTCAACGAGCGATATCGAATCGGTGTCTACGTGCCCGACCAGCGGAGCAGTTCATTTACAGTGCCGGCGCGGGAGGCCCTCACCGTGTAGTGCCTGCCGATGCCATGGAGTGCCATGGCGACCTGTGCCAATTCCCCCAAATGCCGATCAAGAAATCCGACCTCTATTCCAAGCTATGGGCTTCCTGCGATGAACTACGCGGCGGCATGGACGCCAGCCAGTACAAGGACTACGTGCTGGTGCTGCTGTTCATCAAGTACATCAGCGACAAGTACGCCGGCCAGCCCTTCGCAGCCATCCAAATTCCTGAGGGAGCCAGCTTTGCCGACATGGTGGCCCTCAAGGGTAAGAGCGACATCGGCGACCAGATCAACAAGAAGATCGTCCGCCCGCTGGAGGAAGCCAACCGCCTGCGCATCAAAGCTGACTTCAACGACGACGCACTGCTCGGCCAGGGCAAGGAGAAGGTCGACAAGCTGACCAACTTGATCGGCATCTTCGAATCCAAAGACCTCGACTTCTCGAAGCACCGCGCCGATGGCGACGACATCCTGGGCGACGCTTACGAGTACCTGATGCGCCACTTCGCCACCGAGAGTGGCAAGAGCAAGGGCCAGTTCTACACGCCGGCCGAAGTAAGTCGCGTGATGGCTCAGGTGCTGGGTATTGCAAATGCAAAGACCAGCCCTGATACCACGGTTTACGACCCGACCTGCGGCTCGGGTTCGCTGCTGCTGAAGGTGGCCGAGGCCGCCACAACCGAGGTCACCGTCTACGGCCAGGAAAAGGAAGAAGCGACCAGTGGCCTGGCGCGCATGAACATGATCTTGCACCACAACCCTGGTGCGGTGATCGAGCAGGGCAACACGCTGGCCGACCCCAAGTTCCTAGATGGCGAGCACCTGAAGACCTTCGACTACGTGGTGGCCAACCCGCCGTTCTCCGACAAGCGCTGGAGCAACGGCCTAAAGGGCGACGAGTACAAGCGCTTTGAGGGCTTTGGCACGCCGCCCGATAAGCAAGGCGACTATGCCTACCTGCTGCACATCATCCGCTCGCTTAAGAGCGCAGGGCGTGCCGCTTGCATCTTGCCGCACGGCGTGCTGTTCCGCGGAAATGCCGAGGCCGAGATCCGCAAGAGCCTAGTTCGGCGCGGGCTCATCCAGTCCATCATCGGCTTGCCGGCCAACCTGTTCTACGGCACCGGCATCCCGGCCTGCATCCTGGTCATCGACAAGGCCGGCGCGGCGGCCCGCAAGGGCATCTTCATGATCGACGCCGCCCAGGGCTACATGAAGGACGGCCCCAAGAACCGACTGCGCGAGCGCGACATCCACCGTATCGTCGACACCTTCACCACGCTGGACGGCAGCGACCCGCGCTACGCCCGCATGGTGGGGCTGGACGAGATTGAAAAGAACGACTTCAACCTCAACCTGCCGCGCTACATCGATAGCAGCACGCCAGAAGACCAGCAGGACATCGATGCTCATCTGAACGGCGGCATACCCGAGGCCGATGTGCAGGCACTCGGCCGCTATTGGGCGGTGTGCCCGCAGCTGCGTGCCGCCTTGTTCAAGCCCCGGCGGCCGGGCTACCTGGACCTGGCCGTGGCGCCCACCGCCATCAAACCCACCATCCACCAGCACCCCGAGTTCCAGGCCTTCACGGCGGCGATGAACGCGCACTTCGACCAATGGCGCGCGTCAGCGGTGGAGCGCCTGAAGTCGCTGGACAAGGGCAACTTCCACCCGAAGAACCTGATCCGAGGCGCCGAAGGCCTGCTGGATCACTACGAGGACCAGCCCACCGCCGAGAAGCTGATCGACCCCTACGCCGTCTACCAACACCTGATGGACTACTGGGCCGCGACCATGCAGGACGACGCCTACCTGATCGCCGAAGACGGCTGGAAGGCCACACCCTACCGTGTGCTGGAGACCAAGAAGAACAAGGACGGCTCACCGGGCAAAACCGTGGACAAAGGCTGGGCCTGCGACCTGGTGCCCAAGGCGTTGCTGGTGCAGCACCACTTTGCCGCCGAGCAGGCCGAGCTGGACCGGCTGGGCGCCGAGCTGGAAAGCACGCTGGCCACGCAGACCGAACTGGAAGAAGAGCACAGCGGTGACGATGCCGTGTTCGGTGGCTTCGACAAGATCAACGACAAGGAAGTGAAGTCGCGCATCAGGGAGATCGGGCGCGATGCGGATGCGGCCGATGAGCTGGCCGTGTTGAAGCAGTGGCTGGCCCTGTCGGAGCAGGCCAGCGGCCTGAAGAGGCGCCTCAAAACGCTGGACGCCGAGCTGGACGCCAAGGCCCTGGCCCACTACCCCACGCTGACGCCCGACGAGGTGAAGGCGCTGGTGGCGGACCATAAGTGGATGGCGGCACTGGGTGCGGCAGTTCACGGTGAGCTGGACCGCGTGAGCCAGGCGCTGACCGGGCGGGTGAAGGAACTGGCCGAGCGTTATGGGCGGACGATGCCGGAGCTGGCGCAGCAGGTGGACGACCTGGAGGCACGGGTGGCTGGGCATTTGGCGAGGATGGGGTTCTCATGGAAGTGAAGGAGCCAAGTCCTCGCTATGCGTCCAAGGCCAGTAGGGCCCTGAAAAATAACCTCCCGGTCGACTGGCAGCTGACCCGTGTAGAGGACGCCGGAGCGGTGCTTGGCGGTCGGCAGCGTTCGCCTTCAGCCCAAGGAGACCCAACGCCCTATCTGCGCGTGGCCAATGTCTTTGCCGGTTGGATCGACACGAGCGATGTGCTTCAGATGCCGTTCACGGCTGACGAGCGAGCGAGATTTTCGCTGCGCGCCGGTGACATCCTTCTGAACGAAGGGCAGAGTTTGGAGCTCGTGGGACGCAGTGCCATCTACCGCGATGAGCCGCGAAATTGCTGCTTCCAAAACACCCTTGTTCGTTTCCGGGCTGGGCCGCGCACAGATCCGAATTACGCCCAGTACGTCTTCGAGAGCTACTTGCGTCGCGGCGAGTTTTCGAAGATCGCGCTTCAGACAACCTCTATCGCGCACCTCGGCGCTGGACGATTTGCACAGATGCCATTCGTGGCACCGCCTCTCGGGGAGCAGAAAGCGATTGGCAAGGCACTAGCCGACGCCGACGCCCTGATCGACTCGCTGGAGCAACTGCTGACCAAGAAGCGCCAGGTCAAGCAAGGTGCCATGCAGGAACTGCTCACCGGCAAGCGGCGGTTGCTTGAGAACGGTGAGGCTTGGCGCCAAGTGCCGCTAGGCAGTCTAGGCAGATGGTCAGGAGGGATGACGCCATCAATGGCAAGGGTCGACTATTGGTCTCCCGCAGAAGTGCCATGGCTTTCCTCCGGCGACCTGAAGACAGCTCAACTTTCCGAGTCCGCGAAGTACGTATCGAAGGCCGCGGTTCGGGACGGAACAACAACGGTCGTGCCTGCAAATTCGGTTGTCGTAGTGATGCGGAGCGGAATTCTTCGCAAATGTTTGCCGGTCGGCATCACGCTAAAGCCGATGGCGATTAACCAAGATCTGAAGGCGATTCAGCCGAACACGGAAGTTGCCGCCGAGTTCCTGCTGCACGCGTTGACGTGCTGGGGTGAACGAATTCTGGCGACCTGCTTGAAGGCGGGCACGACGGTGGAGAGCCTTGAACTCCGCTGGCTCAAGGCGTTCACCATCGATCTGCCCCCGGTGTCCGAACAAGTGCTGATCGCCGGTGTGCTATCTGACATGGACTCGGAAATCACGGCGCTCGAATCCCGCCTCACCAAAGCCCTCTCCCTCAAGCAAGCCATGGCCCAAGCCCTGCTGACCGGACGCATCCGCCTCGTGGAGCCCACTGCATGACCCAACCCGCCAAGAGCTATTACCGCGTGATGCTGGGCCGCCAGAGTGTGCATGCGGCCGACTGCCTAGCGGGCGGCTTCATCGGCGCGGACTTCGGCATCGAGCAGGATCTCAGCGGCCAGTTGCCCGAGGAGTGGCGGCAGTTCAACGCCGCCTTCATCTCGGTGTTCCTGGCCGGCCACCCCAACAAGAGCAAGATCGCGGCGGGTCTGGCCTGTGGCGCACTGTGGACAGTGGCCAAGGGCATCCGCAACGGGGATGTTGTGCTTTGCCCGGACGGCACCGGCCAGTACCACGTGGGCGAGGTGCAAGGCGGCTACACCTATGCCCCCGGCCAGGTGTTGCCGCACCGCCGCGCGGTGAAGTGGCTGCCCCTGACTATCGCCCGCGCGGCTATGAGCGAGGCGCTGCGCAACTCCGCCGGCTCCATCGGCACGGTGAGCACCATCACCGAGCACCACCAGGAGATCGAGCAATTTCTGGCCGCGCTACCCGGCCAGGCCGCGCCCAACATCGTGGCCACCGACCCGGTTGTGGAAGACCCCGTGGCCTTCGCGATGGAAAAGCACCTGGAGGCCTTCCTGGTGAAGAACTGGGCGCAGACCGAGCTGGCCCAAGCCTTCAAGATCTACGAGGAAGAAGGCGAGCTGGTGGGTCAGCAGTACGGTACCGATGCTGGGCCCATCGACATCTTGGCCGTCAGCAAGGACGGCCAGCGCCTGCTGGTGGTGGAGCTCAAGCGCGGCCGCGCGTCAGACGTGGTGGTGGGTCAGATCCTGCGCTACATGGGCTACGTCAAAGAGCAGATCGCCGAGCCGCACCAGACCGTGGAAGGCGCGATCATTGCGCTCGACGATGACCAGAAGCTGCGCTGGGCTCTGCAGATGGTGCCCAGCGTCAGCTTTTACCGCTACCAAGTGAGCTTCAAACTGATCAAGCACTGACGCCAGCCGCCAAGAGCTGCCCAGGGAGGACACCGGATGAACAACGTCAACAAGCCCGAACGTGCCACCCAAGACCGGGTGATCGAGCTTTTCACCGAGAAGCTGGGCTACCGCTACTTGGGCGACTGGTCGGAGCGTAAGGGCAACCACTGCATCGACGAAGGGCTGCTGACGGCCCACTTGGCTGGCCAGGGCTACGGCCCGGCGCATATCACCGCGGCCTTGCACAGGCTGCGTGCCGAGGCCCTGCTGCACGGGCGCACGCTCTATGCCGCCAACCAAGCGGTGTACCAGCTGCTGCGCTACGGCGTGTCGGTGAAGGTGGCGGCTGGCGAGTTGAGCGAGACGGTTCATCTGGTGAATTGGGATCAGCCTGCCAGCAACGACTTCGCCATCGCAGAGGAAGTGACGCTCAAGGGCGGATACGAACGGCGGCCCGACATCGTGCTGTACCTCAACGGCATCGCCGTGGGCGTGCTGGAGCTGAAGAACAGTCGCGTGGGCCTGGGTGAAGGAATTCGCCAGTGCCTGTCGAACCAGCAGCCGGAGTTCAACGACTGGTTCTTTAGCACTGTGCAGCTGGTGCTGGCCGGCAACGACTCCGAAGGCCTGCGCTACGGAGCCATTGAGACGCAGGAAAAGTACTTCCTCACCTGGAAGGAAGACGAGGCCAACAACGCGGGCTACAAGCTTGACAAGTACCTAGCCAAGCTATGCGGCAAGCAGCGCCTGCTGGAGCTGATGCACGACTTTGTGCTGTTCGACGGCGGCGTAAAGAAGCTGCCGCGAGTACACCAGTACTTCGGCATCAAGGCGGCGCAGACACATGTGCAGCAGCGGCGCGGCGGCGTCATCTGGCACACCCAGGGCGCCGGCAAGAGTATCCTGATGGTGCTGCTGGCCCGGTGGATCCTGGAAAACAAGCCCGCGGCACGCGTGGCCATCGTCACCGACCGGGACGAGCTGGATCGGCAGATCGAGCGCGTGTTCAAGGATGCAGGTGAGATCATCCACCGCAGCCAGAGCGGTCGCGACTTGATGGCCCAACTGGCGCAGCCCAATCCGCGACTGCTGTGCTCGCTGGTGCACAAGTTCGGCCGTCGGGATGTGGACGACTTCGAGGCCTTCCTGCGTGACCTAGCCGCGCAGCCCAGCCAGACGCAGGGCGAGATCTACGTCTTCGTGGACGAATGCCACCGCACTCAGGGCGGCAAGCTGCACCGGCTGATGAAGGCCATGATGCCCAACGCAGCGTTCATCGGGTTCACCGGCACACCGCTGCTCAAGAGTGATGCGCAGACCAGCCTGGAGGTGTTCGGTGGCTACATCCACACCTACAAGTTCGCCGAGGCCGTAGAAGACAAGGTGGTGCTGGACCTAGTCTACGAGGCCCGAGACATCGACCAGAAGCTAGGCAACACAGACCAGATCGACCAGTGGTTCGAAGCCAAGACCAAGGGCTTGAACGACTGGCAGAAGGACGAGCTGAAGAAGCAGTGGGGCACGATGCAGAACGTGCTCAGCTCACGCGCCCGCATGGACCGGGTGGTGGCCGACATCGTGTTCGACTTTGCCGTGAAGCCGCGGCTGTCGAACGAGCGCGGAAACGCCATCCTGGTGGCGTCCAGCATCTACGAGGCTTGCAAGTACTTCGTGCTGTTCGGCAAGACGGTGTTCAAGGGTCGCTGTGCGGTAGTCACTTCGTACAACCCGCAGGCCTCCGACATTAGCAAGGAGGAGACCGGCGCCAATACCGACACCGACAAGCAGTTCATCTTCGGCACCTACACCGAGCTGCTGAAGGACGTGGCGGCCGGGCCCGGCAAGACCAAGACTGAAACCTACGAGCAGCAGGTGAAGGACCGTTTCATCAAGGCGCCCGCCCAGATGAAACTGCTGATCGTGGTCGACAAGCTGTTGACGGGCTTTGACGCCCCGCCTTGCACTTACCTGTACATCGACAAGTCGATGCAGGACCACGGTCTGTTTCAGGCCATCTGCCGAACCAACCGGCTGGACGGCGACGACAAGGACTTCGGCCACATCGTCGACTACAAGGACCTGTTCAAGAAGGTGGAGAAGGTGATTGCCGTCTATACCGCCGAGCTGGACCAAAGCGCTGGCGGCGGTGATCCGGAGATTCTGCTCAAGGACCGGCTGGTGGTTGGTCGCGAGCGTCTGGACGATGCCGTGGAGGCCTTGGCCCTGCTGTGCGAGCCGGTGGAACCGCCCAAGAGCGACCTGGAGCACATCCACTATTTCTGCGGCAACACCGAGATTGCCGATGATTTGAAGGCACGCGAGCCACACCGCGTGGCGCTCTACAAGGCTGTGGTGGCGTTGGTGCGCGCCTATGCCAACCTGGCTGACGAGCTGGAGGCGACGGGCTACACACCCGCACAGATCGACAATCTCAAGTCACTGCAGAAGCACTACCTGAACCTACGCGAGATCATCCGCAAGGCGGCCGACGAGACGCTGGACCTGAAGCCCTACGAGGCGGACATGCGCCACCTCATCGATACCTACATCGAGGCCCAGGCCCCGCGGAAGATTTCGCCGTTCGACGGCATTGGCTTGCTTGACTTGATCGTCAAGACGGGCATCGCGGACGCGATTGCCGAGCGCCTGGCCGACATGAAAGGCAACAAGGAGTCCATCGCCGAGACGATCGAAAACAACGTCCGCAGCAAGATCCTGAAGGAGCAGCTGACCGACCCGGCCTACTTCGCCAAGATGTCGTCGCTGCTGGACGAAATCATTCGCCTGCGCAAAGAGAAAGCCATCGAGTACGAGGACTACCTGGCGCGCATCGCCGACGTTGCGAAGAAGGTGAGCGCCGGGAAGGCCGACGACACGCCAGTTCAGCTGAAGACGGCTAGCCAACTGGCCCTCTACAACAACCTGAAGGACCACGTGTCAGCCGACACGGCGCAGGAGCCCGAGGCACCCTATGCTGGCAAGACACTGGCGCTGGACAAGGCGCTGAAGCTGGACGCTGCCATCAAGGCTAAGAGGCCGGACGGTTGGCGTGGAGTGGTGGCGAAGGAGCAGATGGTCAAGCAGGCGATGTTCGATGTGCTGCAGGACATCAAGGAAGTGAATCGCCTGTTCCCTATCGTCTTCGCACAGAAGGAGTATTGACCCGTGCGGGACATGCTCGATTTGGGCGAGTTGCACGCGGAGGTCACCCGCAAGGCGATTAAGCACGTGCACCTGAGTGTGCTACCGCCGGCGGGCAACGTGCGCGTGGCAGCACCCGAGACTATGCCGCTGGAAACGATTCGCTTGTTCGTTGTGTCGAAGCTGGGTTGGATCAGGTCACAGCAGCGCAAGCTGCAGGCGCAGGAGCGCGAAACGCCTCGTGAGTTCCTGAGCAAGGAAAGCCACTACCTGTGGGGCAAGCGCTACCTGCTGGAGATCACGCATGCGGACGCCGCACCCGCGGTCAGCGTTAGTCCCAGAAAGCTTTACCTCCAGGTGCGCCTTGCTTCCAATCAGGGCCGTTGCGAAGAGGTGCTGGATGCCTGGTATCGACAGCAAATTCGTGATGCGGTGCCGGCGCTGCTCGACAAGTGGCAGCCCCTGCTGGGGGTAAAAGCGCGGCGCGTCTTTGTGCAGCGCATGAAGACAAAGTGGGGCAGTTGTACGCCCGAGTCAGGTTACATCCGGCTCAACACTGATCTGGCCAAGAAGCCGCCGGAGTGCCTAGAGTACATCGTAGTGCATGAGCTGGCGCACCTCCTTGAGCCGACCCACAACGCGCGGTTCTCGGCGCTGATGGACTTGTACTTGCCACATTGGCAGCACTTGAGGAAGCAACTAAACAGCTTGCCGATTAGGCATGAAGAGTGGGGCTTCTAGTCGTACTTGCATGGCTCGACCGGACATCGCATTCGCGCCCGTCACCACATAACCTGCGAAGATTGGCTAAAACGAGGAGTTCAAAGTGATTGAGGTTATCTGGGGTTCTGCACGAGAGAAGCCAGTCGCGTCCAGGATGTTGGCAGAGGCGTTGAGCGCGCACGATGACGCACATGGCTACCTCTACATCGGCTACCCAATTATCGGTTCGCCCACCGGTCCAATGAAAATGGATGCCATTTTGGTGTCGCCGCAATATGGTCTGGTCGCCTTCGATTTAGTTGAAGGGACGGAGCTCGGCGACTTTGAAGCGCGTCAGGATGACATCGCCTCCATGCTCGAAGTTCGATTAAAGCCCCACGCTGGACTAAAGAGTGGTCGAGCCTTGAAGTTCGACATAAACGTTGTCACGTATGCCCCAGCGAAACAAATTCTACCTAATACGCAGCCGCCATATTTTCTTGCCAACGGCGATAATCCGCTATCGGTAATCAGGAATTTTCGATGGGAAGCTTCCGGAGACGTGTACAAGAATTTAGTTGCGGCAATTCAGGTCGTCACCTCCATTCGAGCCGGTAGACAGAAGCGGGAACCTACAAAGGCTGATTCACGCGGCGCCAAGCTCAAGCGAATCGAGGAATCGATCGCGAATCTTGACCAACATCAATCTCAAGCCGTTATTGAAACCGTCGATGGCGTTCAACGAATTCGTGGACTTGCCGGCTCTGGAAAAACTATTGTCTTGGCGCTCAAGGTCGCCTACCTCCACGCCCAAAACCCCGATTGGCGCATCGCGGTTACGTTCAACACTCGATCATTGAAGGAACAGTTCCGTCGACTAATAAACAACTTCACAATCGAACAGACAGGCACAGAGCCCGATTGGGAGCAGATCGATATTATTAATGCGTGGGGCGGCCCCGGCGACAAGGAGCGCGACGGCGTCTATCACAAATTTTGCCGAGCAAATGGTATCGATTTTCTTGATTTCTCGACAGCCAAAAGAAAATTCGGAGAACAGAAGGAATTTTCAGGTGCTTGTGCAGAGGCAATAGCTTCCGTTAGCAATCCTGTTCCGCTCTACGACCTTATGCTAATTGACGAAGCTCAGGATCTCCCTATCGAATTCCTGAGACTATGTTACAAGTCGCTTTCTGACCCCGGAAGGCTTGTATACGCCTACGATGAACTCCAGTCATTGACGGGCGCATCTGTCTTGCCCCCAGAAGAGCTATTTGGCAACGCTGCGGACGGAACACCAATTGTCAGGCTAAATCAGGATGATGGCGGCCCCAGGCAGGACATCATTCTTGAGAAGTGCTATCGAAACTCGCGCCCGTTGCTTGCCACGGCCCATGCCTTAGGATTCGGAATCTATAGAGAACGCGGACTGGTACAGATATTCGACCAAGACGCGCTCTGGACGGACGTGGGTTATGTCGTAGAAGACGGCGTCTTGGCCGAAGGGATGCAAGTCACGCTGGCCCGCACGCCGGATACATCCCCCGAATTCTTGGAAAACCATTCGCCCATCGACGATCTAATTCAGTTCAAGAAGTTCGATGGAAACACTGAGCAGACGGATTGGCTTGTGCAGGCGATTCAAGCTGATATACGAGAGCAGGATCTTCGGCCAGAAGACATCGTGGTGATCAATCCAAACCCGCTCACTACGCAGCGAGAGGTAGGGCCAGCCAGACAAAAACTCTTTGCAGCTGGCATTAACAGCGAATTAGCAGGCGTCAGTACGTCTGCTGATATTTTCACCAAGGCTGGTTGCGTAACATTTACCGGAATATTTCGCGCAAAAGGTAACGAGGCGGGCATGATTTACATCATGAATGCGCAAGATTGCGCATCGGGGTGGGATAAAACTGCAACAGCCCTTGGAAGGAATCGTCTATTTACCGCTATCACCCGCTCTAAGGCATGGGTGCGTATACTTGGCATAGGGCCCAACATGGATGTCTTGATCCAAGAATGGAACAAGCTTCGCGCCAACGACTACAAATTGCACTTCAAATACCCGACAGCCGCCGAAAAGGCTCAACTTAGGATAATTAACAAAGAATTGCAGGGTCGTGGCCGGCGTCGCAGGAAGGCAACCAGGCTTCAGCGTGATCAATTACTGCAGGCAGTCGAGCGCGGCGAGGTCGACCCAGATCAGTTGATCTTGGAACTCGAAAATCTTAAAAGATCGGGAAGGCTCTGATGAGCCCGGAAGCGGTTCGAAAGCAAATCGTGGACTTGATCGACCGGCTATTGTCGTCAAGCATTTCTGTCAAGCAATTCCAGCCCTCCGTTCGGATCCAACAAAAAGGTGAAACATGGATTGGTCGTCGAGCAAGTACAGCCATAGCGTTGCGAGACATACCTTATGACGTTGCGTACAACGAGCTTGAAGCGAATGACGCGTACGACGTAAAGCTAATCGACGGTGGCCTACTCCTTCTTCAATATCGATTTAATGAAGCGGGAAAGCTCCTTCAGCATCGACTCGGTTATTTCCCTAGTCCGGCCTTACCAACAATTGATGAAGCACCGGGCCTATATGAGCAAGACGAGCTGTATGGCGACATCGTCGCCAAGCGACTTGTCAGATTTCCGATTCGATTCGACTACGCACCGGCGGACCACAAAGACGTGTTCCATCCAGCGTCCCACTTGACACTAGGGCAGTATGAAAACTGTCGAATTCCGGTTACAGGACCAGTTGGACCAAATAGTTTCGGAACGTTTATCGTAAGAAACTTCTATAGTCGCGCATATACGAAGCATAAAAATACATTCGACAAAAGTGCGCCGGCGCTCGAACGAGTTGAGTGCATTACATCGGCTGAACGGCGTATATCCCATTTCGTCCATGCCCGCTAAATAGTACCTGAGAAGTTTCAGATACAGGTCGGCCCATATTTATCCGGCATCGCGAGGGCCACCTCTTAGTGACTTTGACCCTAGTCATTTGCACAGTCCTACGCCTGTGTCGAGGACAAGAGATGGACAGAGTCCGGGGAATCAAGGGCCAGATCAGTAGCGTTGCGCCTAATCGGTGCCTTGAAGGAAGAAGTCATTGAAGGACAGAGACAAAGGGAAAAAGGCGGCCACTCGCTGGGATTGACGTTTGACGCTGCGTAGCTGCCGCACCAAGCCATCAGTCGACAGAAAACCAATACATTTGCTCGGCGGCACTATGTCCTGATCTGCTGGCAGAGAAGAGGGCAGAAGTTTTAGTCGCCAAACAACATCCATTTGCTGGCGTTCAGCCTATCCTGCACTCAACATGTCTTCGCTATTGATCTCGCTTGAGCCCCCGGCTCGCGACGATTTTTAGTCAAAAGTCATCGCGCCACGCCGCCCGTTTTGGGTTGACGATCGGCTCAATGAAAGCCCATCTAAAGCCCGCCGGAAGAATCTGAAAAATCGCCGTAAAACCCGCGCGAACAGACTGCGATCCGCCCGCGAAAGACTCGACAAGCTCCTGTCAAAAGGCACTGCGATGCCCGACCCCCTCCGCTTCCCACGACGCTCTGCTGCGCTTGACGCCGGAGCCGGTTGCAGTCCATCGACCTTCGCCGAGCGGTGACAACGATGCGCCTCCTCCCCTTGCAACCGCCCGGCCGCATGTCCCGCAAGGCTCGGGCCTACACGCAAGAGATCGCGCAGCTGCGCGCCGAGGGCTACACGCTGGAAGCTATCCGCGAGGCGCTGGCCGCCGCTGGCGTGCATGTGAGCCTCAGCACAGTCTGGCGCGAAGAGCTTCGCGCTTCGGATAGCACCCGACCGGTGACGGTGAATCCGGCCTGCAGCAGCACTCCGCCCGTCGCGCCCCTACCCGCTCCAGTTTCGGATCTGACGTCCTCGCCGGAGACACCGGCGCCGCCGTCCACTTCCCCGGGCACTTCCGCCGCTGCGCCCCCTGCCGCACGAACCGGCAAGGACGTCGCGGAAGCCTTCAGGCGCAGCCAGAGCACCAACCCCTTCATCCGTGCAAAGGAGAAATCATGAAGATCGCCGTGATCAACTTCTCGGGCAATGTCGGCAAGACCACCATCGCCCGCCACTTGCTGCTGCCGCGCATCCCTGGCGCCGAGTCGATTTCCGTCGAGAGCGTCAACGCCAGCGAGGGCGAATCGACGGCCATGCGGGGCAGGCAGTTCGGTGCGCTGCAGGACTACCTGCACACGATCGAGAGCGCCGTGGTCGACATCGGCGCCAGCAATGTCGACGACTTGATCCACCTGATGCGGGTGTACCGGGGAAGCCACGCCGACTACGACTACTTCGTCGTTCCGACGACCCCGGCCATCAAGCAGCAGCAGGACACCATCGCGACCCTGGTCGACCTTTCGCAGCTCGGCGTCCCGCCCGCGCGGATCAAGCTGGTCTTCAACATGGCCGAGTTCGGGACGTCCGTGGATGAGAGCTTCTTCCTCATCACCGCTTTCCTCAAGGACCAGGCGATCTGCACCGCAGATCCGTCCTGCTGCCTGGGTGCCAACGACATCTACGGCCGGCTGCGCCGGATGGACCCTTCGCCCTCCATCGCCGAGCTGGCCGCGGACGAGACCGACTACAAGGCCTTGATCGCGGCGGCCACGAACACGCAGGACAAGCTGGCCCTGGGGCAGCGGCTCGCGACGCTGCGCCTGGCCCAGCACGTCGGCGAGGAATTGGATGCCTGCTTCGAGGCGCTTCGCCTTGGCGCACCACCGGCAGCGCTTGCCGCTGCACCCACACACCGCGCAGCCGCACGGAAGGCGGCGGCATGAGCGCGCCCGGTGGAGCACGCGAGATGCTCATCCTGGAGGCCTTGGGCGACGTCGGAAAGCTGCTCGACCGGGTCGACGAGGTGAAGGCCAGCCTTGCAGCGAGCTGCGAAGCACTGTCGCAGGCCAGTGCCGCACTGCAGGCGCAGTCGGCCGCCATCGACGCACGCATCACGAGGCTGACCGACGCCGCGACGGCTCATGTCGTGAAGCACATCGCGCAACAGGCAGACAAGGCAACCCGCCAGTCGATCGACCTGCACCTCCGGGCCATGGATGAGGCAGCGCAGGCGCTCTTCACACGCAACGTCGGCCCTGCAATCCACCGCCTGACACAGCCGCTGCAGCGTCTGTATGAGGTCGTCAAGGAGACGTCGAATCCCTGGAACAGTTGGCTGACCCATGCGGCTTCGGCGATCCTCGCGGGGACGCTGACCTGGTTCCTGTTGAGCGGCCTGTGGCGCCCGTAGCCTGGCGGGCGTTCGAGTCGCTGCGATGACCCGGGGCTTGGACATCCGCGGGCCGGCTCCGGCGGGTGACCGAGGGGGCGATCTGCCCGGCAACGCGCGAAGCGAAGTTCTGCAGCCGGGCAGTTCGACCAGCGGGCCGTTCACGCGTCGCGTGAAGGTGAGAAGCCCGCGGTCCGCGGGCACGGGAAGGGCCGCGTACTGTCACCACGTGTGGGGATCGACCGTCGAATCGCGTGGCAACACTCTGTACGTCGGCGCAAGCTCGTGCGGATGGGCGGTGTAGGCGACGCCACCTTGAAGTGCTCCATGGATTACTGAGCCTGGCTTCGGCCCTCGCCTTCTTCTCCCCTTGGCGGGAGTTTTTCGTGATGACGACGAAGAGCCTTGTAGTCCCGCCCTCAAGACGGAGTTCCTCGTTTGCAGGACTAGGCGCTGCCAAAACTGATCGTCGCCATCGAGCGGTCCAGGCTGGAAGCGGCCGGACGACGTTGGCTGATGACCGGCAGGTGGCGACCCGTTACGGTCCTTGGACTCGCGCGGCCGGCCGGCCGCTTTGCAGCGTAAGGGGTCGGTCACGCTGGCGAGCCCAACGTCAGCTGCCCGCCCTGTACCGGCAGTTCGAAGGCTAGGCCATGTCCGATGGCTTCACCTTTATCACCGGCGACTTCCAGCAGCGCCGAGTTTAGCCAGAACTCGCGGTCTCCGGCCCTGCTTGGAGGGTTAGCCGCAGCCTTTAGCACGACCCCAGCGCCCAGAGGACGGCGAGCACCGCCCAGGGCCGCTGGCACCCGTTGAGCTAGCTCATTCAGGAGCGGCCAGGTTGTCAGCCGCCCCCGGCTGTTGCCTAAGCGTGGCGATGATCTGAGCGCCCAGCTTCAAGGCTTCGGCTGCTTGCGCAGGTGGGATGATCTGCGCATGAACTGCGGCATTGCAGACAGAGAGAACTGACCTCATCGGTTCCTGCAGGAACGCGAGGCTCGGTTGCTGCTGTACAAGTTGCTCGAACATGTTATTAATCGACAGGAACCGCGGCTTTGCCGATGTGGCGACCGTGAAGCTGCGGCCAAGGATCGTTCGCAGCAACCGTTCAATGTCGATGCGAACCTTTGCCAAGGCGAAGTTCACGTCGTCGTCGGCCTGCAGTTCCTTGGTGACCTCTTCCGCCTTCTCACGGCCCTGCTGATTTAGTTCAGCATCGACCCTCTCGCCTTGCTGCCGCATCAAATCGGTCATGTACACGTTGAACTGCGGGCTGACGATGTTCGAGCTGATCACCGACACCGTGTTGCGCACCTCGGCCTTGAACTCGCGCAGTTCTTCCTTTGCAGCAAACGCCTCTTCCTTGGCCTCCTTGACCTTTTGTTCCAACTCTAGCCAGGAGCCGACCTTGACCTTGTTGAAGAACGGCATGAACAGGAAGAACAGCGTCAGCCCGACGAAGAGCGCATCGCCGCCGAGGAGTTCCGCCTTCGGCGGGTATCCCGCCTTGCTGATGAAGCCGACGCCGAAGTAGGCCGCAACGACCCAGGAAAGGATGGCGAGCAACCAATTCATCACTTGTAGCCTGAGCGTTCGAGGCGACGGAGAAGCAGCGAGGCGAACGTGAGGTGATCCAGACACACGTCCGGGTCGTCGCTTAACTCGACCTCGTGGCCGCCCGGGTTGCGGATGGCCACGACGGCACCAGCGAAGACAAACCTGTACCCGCGTTGCTCGTCCTTCTCGCTGAGGCTCGCTAGCCCGTTCAGCTTTAGTACGGGGCCGTCCGGATTGAAAACGGTCATCATCAGCTTCTCGCCGATCTCCGCCACGTTCGCGTGCTTTTGCACTACCTTCTCGACGTATTTGAAGGCGAGGAACGTTGCCTCGGCACCATGCCCGTTATCGAACAACTTGCGCACCTTGGGCGGGAAGCCGGAGTGGACGTTGCGAAGCTCAAACGGGTGAGCCGAGGCCCCACCGCCGATGACTTCATCAGCTATCTCCGGCGCGGGCGTGCGCCTGACGACCTGCTCGAACAGCTCAAGCGCTATTGCCATTGAGTAGGTTCTCGCGGATGCTCTTGAAGATCGCGTCGTACGTCGCCTGATCACCTCCAGCTGGAAGATTGATCTCGATGCGCACGGTGAGCCCCATGCCGCCAGCCGACGAGCCCTGGCCATGCGCGGCAGGAGTCAGTGCAGGCGCGGGCGGATTGGCCGCGGCCAGCGCAGGAGCCGGAACGGGCGCGACCGTCGGTGAAGACGCGCGCTTCGTCGGAACCGTAGCGGCCTTCTTTGCTGCACGGGCTATGCCGTTCGATGCCGCGCGCGGTATGGGAGTGGCACCTTCTGCCAGCTTTCCACCGATGCGGGCGAGGGTCTGGAACGTCGTCGCTTGACGCTTACCGACCACATCGCTTGTACCGTCATGGTTGCGGAAGAACGAGATCAGCTTGTCGAGGGACAGCGCCCACGCGCTGTCACCGTGCAAATCGAACAACTCCTTGTACGCGCCCTGCACGAGCTTCGCGAAGCCGTCCTGGAACTCGGCGTTGTCGTGCTTGTTGAACACCGGCACAGCGGCGGGAGCCTTCTTGTTTTCAGCATCAAGGACACCGACAAACTTGAGGATGTTAAGGATGTACGTCTCGTTGTTCGGCGCGATGCCGAGCTTTCTCAATGTATCAGCGGTGACCGCCGCTGGGAAAGATCGCCGCAGCTGGGTGATCAGTTGCGTCACGCCGCCTGAACCGGACATATACGGATGCTTGTCTGCCACGCTCGCTCCTCCTTTGTGATCTGATTGTCGCTAAGCGGCCTGATTTTGTAACCGACTTGGGGCCAGTGCCCAAGGTATGTGTCGTCTCGACACGGACGACTGAGGAGTAGCGAACGTCAGGTTTCGGAGCCCGGTGCACTTGCGCCGCGAAAGCCGACCGACCGCAATCTGCCTAGACCGGTCGTCGCGCCCGGCGCGTTATGCGGCAGCTCCTGGCCGACACCTCCCTCCGGCAAGCCCAATGCGTCCCCGGCTCTCATCGCTAGGCGCTCTGCATTGGGGCTACCATCACACGCCGCCGTGTGGCGGGCTAACCTTTGAAAAACATGGCAGACGTTGATGTCGGGAAACTGTCCTACGCAGAACTGGTCGCACTGAAGACTAAGCTCGAGCAGGAGATCGTGGGGAAGCGGGAAGAGGAACTTAAGGTCCTCGCCGACGGCTATGCGAAGAAGCTGATCGCCGCGGGATTCGGCATTGAAGAAGGCATCAAGGCCTTGCTGCCGTACACCGAAGCCAAGCGGCGCGGAACTGCCACGCCGTCGACGTCAACTGCGCGTGTTCTCTATCGCGATCCCGCCAACCCAGAGAACACCTGGAGCGGCCGCGGCCAGCCCGCCAGGTGGCTGAGCCAGTATGTGTCTCAGGGCCGGCAGCGCGAAGAATTTCGCGTCGAATCCTAAGTCAAACGGACCGCGAGGAAGCGACCTGCCGAGCTAATAAAGCTCCAACGTGGCGTTCCTCCGATCAAGAAGACCTGGGGCGTGCCTGGCTCCAATGATTCAGTTCCGACTCCCGCCACGCGACGGCTCGCTCGCCTATTCGGACGGGCTTCGGAAACTTGTCTTCGGCGATCATCTTGTAGATCGTCGATCGGCCAAGCCCCGTCAGCCGGCGGACCGTCGGCATACGCAACAGGGCCTCAATGGCGGAGTCGGTCAACGTCTCACCCTGGGCTTGTGCTTGCATAACGGCTCCCTGCAGCGAGTGGATGCCTACAACTCTAGTCGCCCTGCGAATCGCCAGCGCGATGAATACTGAGGAAAATCTTGCATGCCCACCGAGGGAGGCTCCCCGGCGCAGTTCTCGGCAGTTTGTATGAGTTAAAAGACAGTAAGCATAGGCAGCCGCCGACGTCGAGCGAGGTCAAGCAAATGGTCTGCGCTCACCTGTCAATGTCCGGACCGGCCCTGCCGGCCTTTCGCTCATGGGGCAACTGCCGCTGCTGCGGTTCCCGGTCAAGCGGGTGCGCGCGGTGCCCCTGCCCCAGGATCTTCCGCGCGACCGGCAAGTCCTTGGCGAATTGCGCCACGTCCTTGGCGAGCTTGCGGTCCCCCGCCGATTCCGATGTGGCCAAGGCGTTGAGGATGTGTGCCCAACTCTCAGCCGCCATCGAACGGCTGCTGGCCTGCTTCGATCCGGTCTTGCTCGCCGGCGGTGAATACCACAGGCGCCCTTCCTCCCTCGCGCGCTGGCGCCACAGCGCCTCATAGTTGCGCGTTACACCTCGCGTCGGCTGCCGCGTTGCCTCGGCATCGATGCCCCATCCCCGTAGCTTCTCTGCAAACGTCTCGCGCCATCGATGCAAATCGGCCTTGCGAGGGTTCAATCGCTTCCCGGTCGAGGACTCGGCGCGGACGCTGAGGTGGACGTGGGGATTGGCCTGGTGCCCATGCAGGACCATGACATAACGGTGTCCGTCCAGCTCGGCCTTGGCGAACTCGCGCACGGCCTTCTTCAGAAGATCCGGGTTCGTCCCTGCCGGCATCGACAGCATGATGTTGAAAGCCTCCCGCCGGTCGCTGACTTCGTCGATGAACGATCCGCCATAGCGCCACTGGTCGACCAGGTCATGCAGGGCTTCCTTGCCGGTGCGCACCACGCCGCGGTCGTCCTCGATCTCCAGACGGCCGTTCTTGCTGATGTAGCGGAAGTGCGCCGCAATGGCCCCCATGCCCCTACCGCCACCCGTCACCTTGACCATCACCTGCGGTGCCCGTCGAACCGTTGCTTCGATGCGCTGCCGGATGACGGAGGCCTTGCGTCGCAGCATCGTGCCAAGCCGCGGCGTTGGCGGCGATCTGACGACGCGGTTGCCCGGATAGAACAGCCGCTCACCCCAGGTGACCAGGACTCCATCGATGGCGGGCCCGGTCATCGCCGGCCCCGTCTTGCGGCTCGGACCTCCGCGATCAGCGCCGAGGCCAGGGCAAGATGCTTCCGCACGTCCTCTGCGACGGACACCACGCTTGCGCGATAGGGCTGAAGCTCGGCATTCGGAAGATGTCCGAACAAGCGCACAAAGGCGTTCAGGTCTGCGCCCAGCACCGCGAGGTGATCCGTCGATCCCCTCAGCGCCTGGACGGCGGCATCGTGGCTCTCGGGCAAGGGCACCGGGCAATCACCGTCCAGCAGCGCGCTGACGTAGGCGCCCTGCGACATCTCAGCAACTCGGGCGCGCCGTGCCAGGCGCACCGCGTGGTCCGCAGAAACGCGCAGCGTGACCTTGATCGTTCCAGCGGAGACTGGCGCAACACTCACATCCAGTCGGTCGCCGGCCGACTCGGCGTCCAGCGCTTGTACAAGCGCCAAGCGGACTGCCGCGGCAGGCGTTCTCCCGCGGGCAGCTGCATACACCTTCAGCCGTGGCCCGAGCCCTCGCAGATCGATCGAGACGCGCTCGCGTGCGCCACCCTGCCCTGCCCCTTCGCCCGTTGGGGCGGGCGCGCCTGGACCCGCTGGAATGCCCTGGAGGGGCATTTGCAGGGTCGGAGAGCTGTTGGCGGCCAGGCGCATGGCGCGATGGTGCTCCGTCGACTCCGCAGGCGAAAGCCAGCGCTAAAGCCGACTCCATGGCGCTGTCTCGTCCCGGGTCGTCGCAAGACGTCCAACCACGTCCTATGCCGTCTCGATCGCCTCAGGAAGATTCACATTTCTTTGCGCGGCCTGAGCAACGGCGCCACGACTCGCTTCCGCACAGCTCTCGGCCGCCGGGCGCAGACTTACCAGTCTTCCATCCAGCCCGCGAGTTGCACCATAGCTCGAGAAACGTGCTTCTCGATCGTGGAAACGCTCAGGCCGTGGCGCGTGGCGATCTCCTGGTAGGTCAGGTCTCCCATCCGGTAGGACAGGAAGATGTCGCGGGTCTTCGGGCTCAGGCGGCGCAGGCAGACGCTGAGACGTGCCATTCGCTCCTTTGCGAGCACCACATCATCGATCGGCGGCGCGACGTCGATCAGCACGACATCTTCGACCGCGACCTCCTCGCCGTGACTGACGCTCATTCGGTATGCATCGGCCGACAGGTTCAGTGCGATGCGCATGAGTAAAGCTTCCGGTCTCTCGACTGCATGCTCGCGCTCGTAGCTTGCCATCTTGATCCACGCCTCCTGCATCAGGTCCTCGGCCTCGTGATGGGTACGCCCCCGCCGCATCAGTGCTGAACGCACGCGCGAATAGATCGCGTGCCAGTTCTTGACGATGGTCGTCGACATGGCAATCGAAGCGAATGAGGCAGCCGCGAACTAGGCAGCAACCACGAGCGCGGGCCTGGCAGGGCGCCGCACTTCGTACAGGCGCCGATCAGCCCTTTGGAGCCAGCCGGCGATGAACTCGGACGCGGCCACCGGGCTCGCGAACGGCGCTCTTGAGCGAACGCCGCGAACAAGGCTGTCGTGGATCTTCCCTGCCTTGCCCAGCGTCGATCGGATCGCCGCGGAAGGGACGCCTTCGACGGCCGCTCCCAATACGGTCTGCGGCCCGATGACTTCAAGCACTCGCGGCTCTGCGCCTCGCAGCGCGGACGCCCACGACTCGACGGAACGCGGAGCGGCGTAGTCCAACGCCTTGGCGATCGAAACCACGCGGATGCTCAGGATGCCCCGACTCCACAGGTCCTCAATGATTGGCTGAACTCTAGCGATGCCCACGGGCCATGCGCCCAGGATGTCGAACTCGTCAGCGGCGAACAAGGCGAATGCCCAACTCCATCTTTGGTGGCTGGCCATGCCGTTCTCCATGCCTAAGACATTGAACTCGGCGAAGTGAACAAGGGCATACCTCCTGCACAAAGCCTTTCCTAGCCAGCTGCAGGTTCGTTGGTTTTCAGCGCTGTGCATTCGCATCTCCTTGGACATGGCGAACTCTTCCGAAGAACCGATCGGTACTTGGACGCAACCGTCTGCCGCTTCTCCGCATTGGTCGCGTGACGACGCAGCTTCACAACGTCGGCGAGCCAAATCAACGTAATTTGTTGACAAGCAAGTCAACGAATTAGATTCTGGCGCTAAGCCGCATCGAAGGCAACCATATTTGTTGACTACGAATACAACAACCATGGTTGACAAAAGCCGGCCGCCTCGCTCGGCAGATCCCGAAAGCTCGAGCGATTTGCCCGCCCGGTTGGGACGAAACCTTTCGGCACGTCGAAAAGCTCTTGGCCTTACTCAAGCTGGTGTAGCTGAGCGCCTCGGCGTTGACACCGAAACCCTGTCGAGATTTGAACGAGGAAAACACGTCCCGTCCTTGCAGACGCTTGAGCGATTGGCGGAAACGCTCGGATCAACCTGCGCGGAGCTACTGGGGCAAACGCCGCCGGCCCCATCATCCGATGCGTTGATGGTGGAGACTTGGCTCTCTGGGCTCAAGAAAAAAGACGCTGCGTTTGCATTGCAGATGCTCAAGGCTTGCTGCGACCACCTCGCAGGCCGATGACACCAATGAACCCTCAGTCGCGCGGTCAGAACGATTTCCGTTTTCTCCCTAGCACCCGAGAATTTTGAAGCGCAGTCGCGCCTGATAAACAGCCTCGGCCGCAGCATCGCCCTCTTTGCCCTTGGTCTCGCGTTGGGTAAGTTCGAGCTTGGGAAGATCGCGATCCAAGACCTTGCAGTCCTGCTGCGCTGTCGCAGTCAAGCGTCTTCGCCGTTCGAATACCTCGAAGCCCTTCTGATCAAGCCCAGTAAGCGGTCGCACGGCCTCAACGAGTTGATCGCGGGATTTCTCGCGCATCGCCGCGGGGCTTTTCAGATTTGCGCCGGAATACGTCTCCGCGCCTTTGGTCGGCGTGACGTCGATCTCCTTTGCATTGAGGCATGGCGCATCCGTGTACTCGACCCGGCCGGCGCGCTCGCATCGGTAGACCTTGCTGGTCTGTTCTAAGGCCATTGCGTTGACCATCAAAAACATGGTCAACAGGACTGCGACATTTCGACCGTGGCTCACAGCCATCTCCCGAAGATTCGCTCTCTCATGGCCTCGAAAAAGACACTCCAGTCGGTGCTGCATTTGAGAGCAAGCAAAGGCTAACACCGACGGATCAAGGGCCTACATCGGGAATCTTCAGGTCGTCCCCAAAGTTGTCCACAGCTACAGTGGACAAGCCCACTGCCGGTCACGATGACTTCAGCGGGGCATCGATCGAGCCGCCGGCCGCGGCCGGCGAAGATCAGCCGCCGGTGCGGGCAAGACCTCTTTGCCATCCATCAGATCGTCCAGCAGATCGGCCCATGCCTGAGACATGCGGCGACGTTGATCGAGATGGACGGCCCGGTCGTAGCTCCCACCTAGCTCCTCATCAGAAACATGGGCCAGATGCCGCTCGATGACCTCCCGATCCCATCCCAGCAATTCGCGGATCAACGTGCGCGCGGTAGCGCGGAACCCGTGCCCCGTCATTTGCTCCTGCGTGTCGTAGCCCAACGCTCGCAGAGCGGCATTGATGGTGTTGTCGCTCATGTACCGTGTCGCCTCGGATCGCTTGGCCATGCTCTTGAATATCGGGCCTGTCGGCCCCGTCAACGGCAGCAAGTCTTCGAGGATGTCCATCGCCTGCACCGGCAAAGGCACCAGATGCGCCTTGGTCCGCGAATCGCGTTTCTGCCACTCTCGCATCTTCATCTTCTCCGGCGGGCAACGCCAAAGCATTCGATCGAAGTCGATGTCCTCCCAATGGGCCAAGCGAAGTTGCCCTGGCCGCTGAAAGAGCATCGGCGACAAGCGCAGCGCGGCACGGGTCACGACGTTGCCGCGATAGGCAGCGATGTCCCGCAGCAGCCGACCCAGTTCTTCCGGGTCCGTGATCGCCGCGTAGTGGCGCGAACGCGGGGCAGGCAAGCCGCCAGTACGGCTATTGACGAAGTTCTTTGAGGGCTCCAAGGCGCCAACGTCCACCGCGTACTGATAGACATGCAGGACGGCCTCACGAACGCGCTGTGCGGTCTCCAGATGCCCTCGCTCCTTGATGCGGTGGAGGCAACGCACCAGCTCAGTGGGCGCGATGGTTTCAACGCTGTAGCTGCCAAGCCACGGAAAGATGTGGATCTCGAGGTGCCGGATGACTTTTCCCGCGTATCCGTCGGACCATTCGCGGTCCTTCCGAGCCTGCGCATGCCACGCACGAGCCGTCCGCTCGAAGGTATTGAGATGCAAGACGCGCACGCGCTCGGCCTCTTCCCGGCGCGCCACGCGAGGATCAACGCCCCCTGAAATCTTCTCGGCTTCAGCACCCGCGAGTTTGCGGGCAGCAGCAAGCGAAACCGCCGGGTAGTGCCCCAGGCTCAACTTGCACTCCTTGCCGGCGCGCTTGAAGCGATAGACCCAGACCTTGGCCGACGGCCTCACCCGAAGGTAAAGACCGTCACCGTCTGCGAGGAGGTATTCCCGGTCGCGAGGCTTCGCGGACCTGATCTGAAGTTCGTTGAGCTGCCCCATGGTGTGTACCCAAAAATAACTGCGTTGAAAAAGCAGTCTGGGGTACACCAGTGGGTACACGCAACGACGAGATCTTGCGGGACTTCACGAGACTTCCTGAGACGCCGTTTTCGGCTAAGTCCTTGTTGCGCTTAGGCTTTTGGACTTCTCGGGAATTCGTGGGAAAGGGGGTTGGTGGCCTGGGGCGGAATCGAACCACCGACACGCGGATTTTCAATCCGCTGCTCTACCAACTGAGCTACCAGGCCTTTGTTTTTGTCTTCGGTGATCGTTGCCGATCAGCGAAGACCGCGACTATAGCACAGGATTTTCGTCAGATGCCAACGCCGCGCTTGTTGCGGCTCAGGTCGACGCCCAGTTGCTTGAGCTTGCGGTAGAGGTGCGTGCGTTCCAGGCCGGTCTTCTCGGCGACGCGGGTCATCGAGCCGTTTTCCTTGGCCAGGTGGAACTCGAAGTAGCACTTCTCGAAGGCGTCGCGCGCTTCGCGCAGCGGGCGGTCCAGCTCGAAGCTCTGCTCGGATGCCAGGCCCGCGGGCTGCAGCATGCCGGGCGCCGCCATGCCGCCGAGGCTGGCGGGTGCCGGATGCTGTTGCGTGGTCAATGCGGCGTTCGTGCCGGTGCTGCCGCCGCCGATCATGCCGTCGTTGCGCAGGCCGTTGTTGCTGCTGCCGCCGACGCTGCCGTAGCTGCCGGGCACCTGGCCCACCGGGGCCGCGGGCCGCGGTGCGGTCTTGACCAGTGCCTGCTCCACCGCGCGCAGCAGCTTTTGCAGCGTGATGGGCTTTTCGAGGAAAGCGATGGCGCCGAACTTGGTGGCTTCGACGGCGGTGTCGATGGTGCCGTGGCCGCTCATCATGATCACCGGCATCGTCAGCAGGCCGGCGCCGCCCCATTCCTTCAGCAGCGTGATGCCGTCGACGTCGGGCATCCAGATGTCGAGCAGGACGAGGTCGGGTCGCAAGCGGTCGCGGACGGCACGGGCCTGCGCGGCGTTTTCGGCCACTTCAATGGTATGGCCCTCATCGCTGAGGATTTCGGACAACAGGGCCCGGATGCCCAGTTCGTCATCGACTACAAGAATGGTTGCCATGGATGCCTAGTTCTGCCGGTCATGCGGGCCGCTGCGCGGTCTCCGCCGTCTCGCTGGCTGCTGCAGCAGCCGATACAAGATTTGAAAATGATAACGAAACTTGCGCACCGATAACCGGCAGCGCGTCCTCGCCGTCCTGATGAACATTGGACAAGCGGATGCGTGCCCCATGTTCGTCGGCGATCTTTTTCACCACCGCAAGACCCAGGCCCGTCCCCTTGCTCTTGGTGGTGACGTAGGGCTCGAAGGCACGCTTGAGCACCTTTTCGGCGAAGCCCGGGCCGTTGTCGATGATCTTCAGGCGCAGCGAGCGAGCCTCGCCGGCCTCGGTGAAGGTCTGCTGCGTGCAGACGTTGACGCGCCCGCCCTCGCGGTCCTGGATCGCGTCGAGCGCGTTCTGCACGAGGTTGTGGATGACCTGGCGCAACTGGCTCGCGTCGCCCTTGATGAGGGTCGGGTTCGATGCCAGATCGGCCTGCAACTGGCCCTTCTCCTGCGCCTCGGCGTAGAGGGTCAGCACCTCGGCGACCAGCGCGTTCAGGTCCAGCGGCTTCAACTGTGCGGAGGGCAGGCGCGCGTAGTCGCGGAACTCGTTGACGAGCTGCTTCATCGCCTGGACCTGGTTGACGATGGTGCCGACCGAGCGATTCAGCATCGCCTGGTCCGCGCCCTCCAGCTTGGCCTCGAGCTTGTGCTGCAGGCGCTCGGCGGAGAGCTGGATCGGCGTCAGCGGGTTCTTGATCTCGTGCGCGAGCCGCCGGGCCACCTCGCTCCAGGCGGCCGAGCGCTGCGCCGAGACCACCTCGGAGATGTCATCGAACACCATCAGGCGCGCATCCTGCGGCAGTTGGGCGCCGCGCACCAGCAGGGTCAGCTGCTCCTGGCCGGACTGCAGCTGGACCTCGAAGGCATCCTGCCAATGCTCGGCCTCGGTGCCGTCGCCGGGCAGCTCGAAGTGCGGCCCGATCGCATCGGCAAAAGCCTGCAGCGCCGGCACCTCGGCCAGCGTACGCCCGCGCCAGGCCAGCAGCGGCAGCCGCAGGATGCGCGTGGCACCGGGGTTGACGGTATCGATGCGGCCCTGCGCGTCGAACACGATGACGCCGGCGGTCAGGTTGTCGAGGATGGTCTGCAGGTTGGTGCGTGCGCTCTCCAGCTGCGCGACGCTGCGCTCCACCATGGCCCGCGCGTCGGACAGCTGCCCGGTCATGTCGGCGAAGGAGCGCGTCAGCCCGCCCAGTTCGTCGCGCGAGGCAAGCACCGGCTTGGCCGAAAGGTCACCCTGCGCCACCTGCCGCACGCCATCGGCCAGCAGCAGCAGCGGCCGCGCGAGCTGGTTGCCCAGGGTGACGGCCAGCAGCAGCGCGGCGAACACGGCAAGCACCAGCACCAGCGTCAGCGTGCCGAGGTACATGCGGCGCAGGCCGTCGCGCTCCAGCGCGCGCAACTGGTACTCGCTGTTGGCCGTCTGCACCGCCAGCGCGTTGGCCAGCACCAGGCTCGGAATGCGCTGCACGACCATCAGGAAGCGATCGCTCGCGCCGGCCGTGCCCAGCCGCATGTCGGCGCTGGGCAGCATGGCCAGCGCGCGGATGCGGGCCAGGCCCTGCAGAGCCAGTTGCTCGTCCTCCAGGCCTTCCAGCTGGCTGGCAGCGCTGGACGGCGCATTGCGCGCCTTGGCCAGCAGTTCCTTGGCCGGGCGGTCCGGAGCCAGCGTGCTGGCATCACCGCCGCTGGCCAGCAGGATCTGGCCCGAGCTGCTCACCACCGCCACCGTGCGCGCCCCGATCTGCTCGCGCAGCCGCTCCAGGCCCAGCAGCTGCGTGGCGCTGGAGCTGTTGACCGCATCGGCGCTCATCCGCTCGGCGGCGTCGCGGGTCTTGGTGGTCAGGTCGTTGACCATGCCGTCCAGCGTGCTGCGGCCCAGGTTGAGGCCCGCCTCCAGCGCGCTGGCCAGGCGCACGTCGAACCAGTTCTCGATGCTGCGATTGACGAAGGTGTAGGAGACGCCGTAGATCATCACGCCCGGCACGAAGCCCACCAGCGCGAAGATGCCCGCCAGCTTCAGCAGCAGCCGGCTGCCGAATCTGCCGCGCCGCACGCGGATCACCAGGCGAACCGCCGCCACGATGATGACGATGGCCAGCACGCCGGCCACCGCCGCGTTGAGCCAGAACAGCCAGAAGTAGTGCCGCTCGAAGAAGCCGCGCTGCGGCGTCGCGCCGATCGACAGCAGGAAAGCCAGCACACCGCAAATGCCGGTCACGGCCACCAGCGAGATGACCCAGACCCAGCGCGTCACCTTGGTCATGGGGTGATCGTCTGCGCGCTGAGGTCCGGCGCCAGGCCGATCGTGCGCTCGGTGGACAGGTTGAAGCCCTGGCTCGGACCGAGGACGATCTGCATCGGGCGCGGCAGCTGGGTGGTGTCGAGCCGGTAACTGAATTCGAGGTAGTAGCCGCCGTCGCCGTCGAGGTCCTTGGCGTCGGCGATGCGCCAGCCCGCCGCAGCCCGCAAGGAGGCCAGGGCCTCCGGCAGGCTGGCGAAGCTCTGGTTCAGGCCGCCGGTGCTGACCTTGTACTGCCGGTACAGCGACTCCCAGGAGAGGCGCCAGGTCCGCGTGCTGCGGTTGACCCGCACGTCGCGCCAGTACCAGCGGTGACGCAGCACGTTCACCTCGGCGATGAAGTAGAACTTCACCCCGTTCATCAGCGCCTCCTCGACCGGGCGCGTCAGCTCGAAACGGGTGCTGAAGCTCAGCTCCAGGCCATCGTCGGTCTTGTGCGTGCTCAGCTGGGCCAGCTCGACGCCATCGGAAGCCGCCAGCGCCAGCCGCGGGGCCAGCACCGATGCCAGGACCAACGCCAGCAGCAGCACCGCCCGGCGCAGCGCGCGGGGGAGCAGGAGGACCGGGCGGAGGAGGAAGGAAGCAGGCAGGCTCAAGAGGTCGACAAGGACGAGGGCGCGGGGCGCTGGTTCAGGACTTCACCAGCAAGGCGTAATAGAAACCGTCGACCATCGATGGCTCTCCCCCGCCCGCTGCTGCCGGCCCATTGTCGGCCAGGGGCAGCAAATGCCCGGTGACGCCGCTCACTTCGATGCGGCCCGCACCATTTTGGCGTTGCAAAAATGCGTCGATTTGGTTCACCCCTTCGTCATTGAAGACCGAGCAAGTGGCGTAGACCAGGCGGCCACCGGGCTTCAGCGTGGGCCACAGCGCGTCCAGCAGCTCGGCCTGGATGCGGGCCAGGTTGCCGATGTCTTCGGCCCGGCGCAGCCAGCGCACGTCTGGATGACGGCGCACGATGCCCGAGGCGCTGCAGGGCGCGTCGAGCAGGATCGCGTCGAAAGGTTTTCCGTCCCACCACGCGGCGGTTTCGCGCGCATCGGCGGCCTTCAAGGTGGCCTGCAGCTTCAGCCGATCGAGGTTGTCCTGCACGCGCGTCAGGCGGCCGGCATCGGCATCCAGCGCCAGCAGGTCCAGATCGCTGCCCAGCTCCAGCAGGTGGGCCGTCTTGCCGCCCGGCGCGGCGCAGGCGTCAAGCACGCGGGCTCCCGCAGCCAGGCCCGTGCCGAGCAGCAGCGGCGCGGCCAATTGCGCCGCCACGTCCTGCACCGAGACCTGCCCTTCGGCAAAACCGGGCAGCGCCGACACCGGCACCGCCCGCTCCAGCACCACGCCCTGCGGCGCCAGCGGGCCGGCGGCGCGCGCCGCGATGCCGGCCGCGGCCAGGCGCTCGAGGTAGGCGGAGGCCGTGAGCCCGTGCCGCGCATTGACGCGCAGGCTCATCGGCGGATGTTCGTTGTTCGCCCGCAGGATCGCCTGCCACTGCTCAGGCCAGTCCTGCCGCAGCCGCTCGATCCACCAGGCCGGGTGATCGAAGGCACCGCGCGGATCGCGCTGCGCGGCGGCCACCGTGGCATCGCGTTCGCGCAGGAAGCGCCGCAGCACCGCGTTGACGAAGCCGGCGCTGGCCGGCGCGCGCTTGCGGACCGCGCCGACCGCCTGGTCGACCACCGTGTGCGCCGCGTAGGGAGGATCATCGGCCGGCCATAACAGCGCAATTGCACTGACCAGCAGGCTGTCGACCTTCGGCGGCGGCGGCTTCGGGGCAAGCAGCACCCGCGCCGCCTCGGCGCCGCCCAGGTGGCGCAGCACATGGAAGCTCAGCGCCTGCGTGCCGGGTCGCAGTTCGGCGGGGCAGCGGGCCAGCACCTCGGTCAGCGAGCGGCCGTCGCGCACCGCCTGCACGGCGTCGGCGACCTGCAGCAGCAGCTTGTTCAATGGGGCGGAAAGCGAATTCACGGCACCAGTGTAGAGCGCGGGTTTCATCGACACGCCACAATGCGGGGCAGAAGAACCCGCCGAGAAGCCCGATGTCCGCACCGCCCGTCCCTGTTTCCGAACGCATCCGCTACCGCCTGGTCAGCGCCGCCTGCCGCCACCACGCCAACGACAACATCGCCGATTTCATCGAGGACGGCGAGCTCGACGAACTGCAGGCCGAGGTCCAGGCCAAGATGCAGGAGGTGCTGAAGGCGCTGGTGATCGACACCGACAGCGACCATAACACCCAGGAGACCGCCAAGCGCGTCGCCAAGATGTTCGTGCGCGAGGTCTTCAAGGGCCGCTACGAGAAGGCCCCGACGGTCACCGAATTCCCCAACGCCGAGCGACTCAACGAGCTGATGATCGTCGGCCCGATCACCGTGCGCAGCGCCTGCTCGCACCACCTGTGCCCGATCATGGGCCGCGTCTGGATCGGCCTGCTGCCCAACGAGCACTCCAACCTGATCGGCCTGTCCAAGTACACCCGCATCTGCGACTGGATCATGAGCCGCCCGCAGATCCAGGAAGAGGCCGTGACGATGCTGGCAAACGAATTGCAAGAGCGTGTGCAGCCGGACGGCCTGGGCATCGTGATGGAAGCGGACCACTTCTGCATGCACTGGCGCGGCGTGAAGGACACCGAGACCAAGATGACCAACAGCGTGATGCGCGGCGCCTTCCTGAAGGACCCGAGCCTGCGCCGCGAGTTCCTGTCCCTGCTCAGCAACAAGTAACCGACCGGGGGATCCGAGATGCTAGTGCGCCTTGTCTATGCCAGCCGCGCCGCCGCCACCATCGGCGAGCACGACTTCAACGCGATCCTGAAGTCCTCCCGCGAGCACAACCAGGCCGAGGGCATCACCGGCCTGCTGTGCTTCAACGAAGGCGTGTTCATCCAGTTGCTCGAAGGCGGTCGCAACGCCGTCAACGCCCGCTACAAGCAGATCATCGACGACGCCCGCCACAAGGACGTGATCCTGCTCGCCTACGACGAGATCCAGGAGCGCCAGTTCGCCGGCTGGGCGATGGGCAACGCCCAGCTGTCGCGCGCGAACCGGGCGATGCTCTTGAAGTATTCGGAGTCGGCCAAGCTCGACCCCTACGCGATGAGCGGCAAGGCGCTGATCGGGCTGTTCCATGAGATGGTGAGCGCCGGCGCCATCGCTTGTAGCTAAGCGAGTACTTCGCTCCAAACATCCCGCGCCCAGCGCCAGGCCTCCTCACCCTCGGCGGCACTGGGCGCATCCGACGAGCCGCCGACGCCGTGGACCGGCAGGTAGGTCTTCTCGGCCGCCACGTACTCGTGCTCGCTGGCGATGTGCATCGCGCGCTTCGCGTCGACGAAGCTGTAGCAGGTGCTGGCCAGCCGGGGCACCGCGGCGGGCTTTCCCGATCCGCTCAATTGCGACGTCAGCAATACCGCCAGCGCCTTGCCCTGGCTCATCGCCATATGGCCGCTCTTGGGCATCGCCGGGGCGATCTGGATCGAATCGCCGATCACGTGAACATCGGCCGCGGCCGTGGACTCGAAGTCCGGGAACTTCACGCCGACCCAACGCGCATTGCCGTTCGCCAGGCCCGCACGCACCGCGATATCGCCTGCGCGCATCACCGGCAGCACGTTCAGCACGTCGGCGCGCAGGTCTTCCTGAATCTCGAACTTCAGCGTCTTCGTCGCCGCGTCAACGGCCACGGTCTTGGTCTGCGGCTGGTAGTCGACGATGCCTTTGTAGTCCTCGGCCCAAACCTTGCGGAACAGCGCGCCCTTGGACGTCAGGTCCTCGTTCGCGTCGATCACCAGCACCTTGGACTTCGGCTTCGCCCGCTTGAAATAGGCCGCCACCAGGCAGGCGCGCTCGTAGGGCGCCGGCGGGCAGCGATACGGCGCCTCGGGAATGGCGATGGCGAACACGCCGCCGTCGGGCATCGCCTCCAGCTGGCGGCGCAGCGCCAGCGTCTCGGCACCCGCCTTCCAGGCCTGCAGGATCTGCCCGCGCGCGGCGGCCAGGCCCTCGACGCTGTCCCACACCATGTCCACGCCGGGGCTCAGCACCAGCTTGTCCCAGCCGAGCACGGCGCCGGAAGCCAGGGTCGCCGTCTTCTTCACCGGGTCGATGGTGACAACGCTGTCGCGCAGCACCTTGACGCCATGCCGCGACTGCAGGGCGGCATAACTGCGAATCAGCACGGACAGCGGCTGCGAACCTTCGAGCACCAGGTTCGACATCGGGCAGGAGACGAAGGCCTCCTCGGGCTCGACCAAGGTCACATCGATCGCGCCACCGGACAGCAGCCGCAGATGCTTGGCCGCGGTAGCCCCGCCGTAGCCGCCGCCGACGACCAGCACCCGTGGCTTCACCGCCGCCCGCACGGGCAGGCCGGCCAGGGCCACTGCTGCGCCGAGCAAGCCGCGCCGTTTCATGGCGCTACAACGATCGCGCCTCGGCGAAGCCGTAGAGGCTCGCCAGGATGCGGGTGGGGAACTGGCGAGCCGCCTCGTTGTACTGCGTCACCGCCATGTTGAAGACCTGCCGGGCGAAGGCGCGCTGGCGCTCGACCAGCTTCAGCTCGTCCACCATCGGATCGATGCCCTCGCGCTCGCGCAGATCGGGCTGGTGCTCCAGCAGCGACATCAGCCGCGTCAGCGCCGCCGCGTGGACCGCGCTGGACACGGCCAGCGCCGCGACCGGGTCGCCCGCGTAAGGCTTCAGCCGCGCCGCCTGCGCCGCCGTGCGGGCCTCGGCCTGGGCGCTGTCCAGGCTGTCGAAGGTGGCCTGCTCGCTGGCAAGCAGCGGCCGCAGCTTGGCGAGCAGCGCGCTGCACAGCTCGGCGCGCTCGTTGAGGTGCTGGTCCAGCAGCACGTAGGCGTCGCCGATCGCATTGCGCAGCCGCATCAGCCGGTTGTAGGCGCCGATGCCCCAGAACACGAGGATCGCGACGACGACGCCCAGCACGGTCGTCCAGCTCATGACTTCCCGGCGACGTATTCGTCGTAGCCCCGCGCGCGCAGTTCGCAGGCCGGGCAGGTGCCGCAACCCCAGCCCCAGGCGTGGCGCAGCTTGCGCTCGCCGAGATAGCAGGTGTGCGTGTCCTCGATCACCAGCTCGTTCAGCGCCGCGCCGCCGAGGCGCTCGGACAGCGCCCAGGTCTCGGCCTTGGTGATGAACATCAGCGGCGTCTCCAGGGTCATCGGCGCGTCCAGGCCCAGGCTCAGCGCCACCTGCAGCGCCTTCAGCGTGTTGTCGCGGCAGTCGGGGTAGCCGGAGTAGTCGGTCTCGCACATGCCGCCCACCAGCACCGAGGCACCGCGCCGGTAGGCCAGCGTGGCGGCGAAGGTCAGGAACAGCAGGTTGCGGCCGGGCACGAAGGTGTTCGGCAGGCCATTGGCCTGCATCTCGATCGCGACGTTCTCGGTCATCGCGGTCTGCGAGATCTGGCTCAGCAGGCTCAGGTCCAGCATGTGGTCCTCGCCCAGCTTGGCGGCCCAGTGCGGGAACTGGTCCGCGATCTTGGCGCGGACGGTCTGGCGGCATTCGAGCTCGATGCGATGGCGCTGGCCGTAATCGAAACCGATGGTTTCAACTTCGGCATAGCGGTCCAGCGCCCAGGCCAGGCAGGTCGTCGAGTCCTGCCCGCCTGAGAAGAGGACCAGGGCCTTGCGGGTCGTGTTGGCTTGCGGAGGTGCAGTCATGGGGGACATTTTCGCGTGAAGCTGCATGGTATGTTTGCCCGCGACGCCACTGGGAGTACCCGATGAAAAAGACCCTTGCCCTGTTCGTTCCCTTTGCCTTGTCCGCAATCGGCGCCGCTGCGCAGGGTCGCATCGACCAGGTGCTGGTCTTCCCCGGCGGTGCCACCGTGGAGCGCCTCGTGCCGGTAAAGGCTGGCGCGCAGCAGCTGCGCGTCGCCTGCCTGCCGGCGCGCTTCGATGCCGATTCGCTGCAGATCCGGCCCGAGCCCGGCATCACGCTGGGCGAGATCAGCATCCAGACCGTCGACCGCGCCGCCGTGCCGGAGTGTGCGAACTCGCCGCTGGATGCGCGCATCCGCGAACTGCAGGACCAGATCGCCACCGTGGCCGCCGAGTCGGACGCCCAGGGCGTGGCGCTGGACGTGCTGCGCCGCGTGGTGCCGCCCACCGGCCAGTTGCCCGGCACGCTCGACACCGTCCGCAAGAACGGGCTCGACGCGCTCGCCAAGCAGCACCAGCTGGCCCGCCGCCGCGAGGATCTGGAGAAGCAGCTGGCCCCGCTCACAACCGAGCGCGACCGGCTCGTCGCCGCCAATCCGCAGGTGCGCACCGTGGCGGTCCGCATGGCCGCCACGAAAGACGCCGAACTGCACCTGAGCTACCGGCTGAGCCAGGCCGGCTGGGAGCCGGTCTACCGCGCCTATCTGGACACCGCCACCGGCGCCGTGCGCCTGGAGCGCCACGCCCAGGTGGCGCAGAGCAGCGGCGAGGACTGGAGCGGCGTCAAGCTGCGCCTGTCCACCGCGCAACCCCGCCAGGCCACGGGCATGACGCCGCCCTACCCGTGGACGCTGGACATCCTGCCGCCGGCCCAAGCCATGAGCTTCGCGCGAGCCGTACCGGCGCCGGTGATGGCCAAGGGCGCAAGGGCCGCGGAAGCTGGTGACGCAGCGCCGGCCGGCCCGAGCTTCGACCTCAGCGTCTTCGAAGGCGAGTTCGCCACCGAGTACGAGGTGCCCGGCCGCGCCACCGTCGCCGCCACCGGCGAGCGCATCGCCTACGCGCTCGGCAGCGTGCCGCTCGACGCGCGGGTGATGGCCCGCAGCAACCCGCAGGCCGAGGCGGCCGCCTACCTGGTGGCCGAGAGCGCACGGCCGGCCGGCGTGTGGCCCGCCGGTGCGCTGCAGCTCTATCGCGATGGCACCTTCGTCGGCCAGAGCCGCCTGAGCCTGGCCAACCTCGACAAGCTGGACCTGTACTTCGGCCGGGACGACATGGTCCGCGTGACGGTCGACCCCGAGGCCCGCAACGCCGCCACCACCGGCTTCATCGGCACCCGCGCCGAGCAGAAGATCGCCCACGTCTACAAGGTCGAGAACCTGCACCGCACGCCCTTCGCCGTGCAGGTGCTGGAAGCCTCGCCGGTGGCGCAGCATGAGGACATCAAGGTCACGGCGACGTTCGAGCCCAAGCCCACGGTGACCGAATGGCGCAAGGAGCCCGGCATCAACGCCTGGGAATTCACCTTGCAGCCCGGCGCCTCGCAGTCGCTGAAGGCGAACTACCTGATCAGCTACCCGAAGGACGCGCGTCTGGGAGGAATGCGCTGATCAGGTCCTGATCTCGCCCTGGCCGAGCACCACCCACTTCATCGAAGTCAGCCCGTCCAGGCCCACCGGGCCGCGGGCGTGGAATTTGTCGGTGGAGATGCCGATCTCGGCGCCGAGGCCGTATTCGAAGCCATCGGCGAAGCGGGTGCTGGCGTTGACCATCACGCTGGCCGAATCGACCTCGCGCAGGAAGCGCATCGCATTGGGGTGGTTGGTCGTCAGGATCGCATCGGTGTGATGCGAGCCGTAGCGGCCGATGTGGGCCATCGCCTCGTCCAGGCTGTCCACCACCTTGATGCTAATAACCGGCGCCAGGTACTCGGTACCCCAGTCCGCCTCGCTGGCCGGCACCGCGGCCGGCACCAGCGCCTGCGTGCGGCCGCAGCCACGCATCTCCACGCCCTTGGCCACGAAGATCTCGGCGATGCGCGGCAGGAAGGCGCGCGCCTGCGCCGCATGCACCAGCAGCGATTCGGTCGCGTTGCAGGGGCTGTACTTCTGCGTCTTCGCGTTGTCGACGATCACCAGCGCCTGCTCGATGTCCACCTCCGCATCGACGTAGCAGTGGCAGTTGCCATCCAGGTGCTTGATGACGGGCACCTTGGCCTCGCGGCTGATGCGCTCAATCAGGCCCTTGCCGCCGCGCGGGATGATCACGTCGACGAACTCCGGCATCGTGATCAGGAGGCCCACCGCCGCACGGTCGGTCGTGCCGATCAGTTGCACCGCCTCGCGCGGCAGGCCGGCCTCGGCCAGCGCGTCGCCGACGAGCACGGACAGCGCCAGGTTCGAATGGATGGCCTCGGAACCGCCACGCAGGATGCAGGCGTTGCCGCTCTTGATGGCCAGCGAGGCGGCCTCGATGGTCACGTTCGGCCGGCTCTCGTAGATCATGCCGAACACACCCAGCGGCACGCGCATCTGGCCCACGCTGATGCCGCTCGGCCGGCGCTTGACGCCGGTGATCTCGCCGACCGGATCGGGCATCGCGGCGATCTGCTCGCAGCCCTCGGCGACGGTGGCCAGCACCTTGGCCGTCAGCCGCAGCCGGTCGACCATCGGCGCCTCCAGGCCCGCGGCGATGGCGGCGTCCACGTCCTGCGCATTGGCCTTCTGCAAGGCCGGGCCGGCTTCGCGCAGGCGGCGCGCCAGCGCCAGCAGCGCCTGGTTCTTCGCCGCTGTCGGGGCGGCGGCCATCGCGGTGGCGGCGCGGCGCGCGGCGGCGCCGAGCGAGGTCATCGAGGCAGTCAGATCGTCAAGGCTATTCACGGCATTCATTCGGCCATTTTGACCGATGCGCCCGGGTTCAGCCGGCGGCACATTTGCGCACCGTATCCCAGGTGCGCGTCGTGATGTCCTTGCCGAAGGTCTTCTCGATCAAGGTCATGAAGACGGGGCTGTCGTCGCCGGGCTCGTAGGCGGAGAGGATCTCGCGGCCGCGCACGGCCAGGATGCTGGCCTTGCTCAGGGCCAGCGGCAGCTCGAGGGTAGCCGTCGGCTCGGCGCGCAGGAAGCTCACCACGCGCTTGGCCTGCGCCGGCAGCTTGAATTCGGCGAAGGGGTCGGCGTCCAGCAATTCCTGCAGCTCCGCGACCGGCCGCACGATCGTGTAGAAGCCGCGGCCGAGGTGCTGCTGCATCGCCGCCTCCAGCTTCTTCTCCAGCGCCGCATCGGCGGTCTTGCGCGCCGTGTCGAAGGCGACGTTGCCGCTGGACAGCAGAGTCTTCACATTGGCATAACCCGCAGCCTCGACGCAGGCCTTCAGCTCGGCCATCTTGCAGTTCATCGGGCTGACGCCGCGCAGCAAGGCCACGTATCTCGGCATGGATCAGGCCTCCGAATCGAGCGCGGCGGCCCAGGCGCGCGTCACCTCACCGGCATCGCCCGCACGCGCCAGCGCCGCGGCCTGGCCCGACCACAGCGACATGAAGTCGCCCGAGCCGCGCGCTTCTGACGGCGCGCGCAGGGGCGTCAGCGCGCCGCCGGCCAGCGGGAAGGCGGGCGCAGCGTCCGACAGAGGGCCGAGTTCGCGCATCAACCGGTTGACGACGCTGCGTGCCGGGCGGCCACTGAACAGGTTCGTCAGCGCGGTGACTTCGACGCGCTCGCGGTCCTGCAGGGCCGCGCGGTGCGGCGCCGAGACCTTGGCCTGCGGGCTCAGCAGGTAGGCCGTGCCGATCTGCACGCCGGCCGCGCCGAGCGCCAGCGCCGCGCGAATGCCGCGCTCGTCGGCGATGCCGCCGGCCGCGATCACCGGCAGGCCGCCGGCCGCGTCCACCACCTGCGGCACCAGCGCGAAGGTGCCGATCTGCGAATAGACCTCGTCGCGCAGGAAGACGCCGCGGTGGCCGCCGGCCTCGCTGCCCTGCGCGATCACCGCGTCCACGCCACGCGCGGCCAGCCAGCGTGCCTCGGCTGGCGTCGTCGCCGAGGCCAGCACCTTGGCACCGGCGGCCTTCACGCGCGCCAGTAGCGCCGGCTCCGGCAGGCCGAAATGGAAGCTCACCACCTCGGGCCGCAGTTCCTCGACCAGCACACAGGCGGCGGCGTCGAAGGGGTTGCGATTGGAGACGGGGATCGGCCCCTCGGGGTCGACGCCCAGCTCCAGGTAGTAGGGCCGCAGCCGCAGCCGCCAGGCCTGCTCGCGTGCCTCGTCGGGCGCCGGCGTCGTGTGGCAGAAGAAGTTCAGGTTGAGCGGCTGGCCGGGCGCCAGGCGCCGGAACTGCGCCACCTCCTCGCGCACCTGCTCGGGCTTCAGCAGCGCGCAGGGCACGGCACCCAGCCCGCCAGCGGCGGCGACCGCCACGGCCAATTCATGGCCCTGCGCGCCGGCCATCGGCGCCTGCAGGATCGGATGCGCGATGCCCAGCAGGCCGCGCAAGGGCGAGTCACGCCATGCTTTCATCGGTACTTCCTTTTTCTTTCAGCTGACCGTCTGGAACGCGAGTTCGAAGCTGAACACGCTGCCCCGGCCCGGCTCGCTCTGCACGCGCAGCTGGCCGTCCATCAGCCGCACCAGTTGCTGGCTGATCGACAGCCCCAGGCCCGTGCCGCCCTGGCGGCGTGCCTCGTCGGACACCTGCTCGAAGGGCTGGAACAGGCGCGCCATCTGGATCGAGTCCATGCCGATGCCGCTGTCGCGCACCTCGAAGTGCAGCCGCGTGTTGCCGGGCTGCTGCGCCTGCACGCGCACCGCGAGCACAACCTCGCCGTGGTCGGTGAACTTGACCGCGTTGGACAGCAGGTTCAGCAGCACCTGCCGCACGCGCTGGCCGTCCGCCACGAGCCGGTAGGGCAGCTCCGGGTCCAGGTCGACGCCGAAGCGCAGCAGCTTCTGCTCGGCCCGCAGCCGCACCGCGTCGCAGACCGCGTCCAGCAGCGCATGCAGGTCCAGCGGCGCCGGCTGCAGCCGCACCTTGCCGGCCTCGATGCTGGCCATGTCCAGCACGTCGGAGATCAGGCTCAGCAGATGCTCGCCCGAATCGCGGATCAACCGCACCTTGCCCTGCTGCGTGCCGCCGAGGCTGTCGTCCATCTGCAGCAGCTGCGAGAAGCCGAGAATCGCGTTCAGCGGCGTGCGGAACTCGTGGCTCATCGTTGCGAGGAAGCGGCTCTTGCTCTGGTTGGCCTCTTCCGCGCGCTGCTTCGCGCGGGTCAGCTCCTGCGTGCGGCCGGCCACCAGTTCCTCCAGGTGGTCGCGGTGGCGCGTCAGCTCCTGCTCGGCCAGGCGGCGCTGGGTGATGTCGGTCAGCATGCCCTCGACCCGCAGGCCCTGGCCATCCGCCGCCGGCACGATGTGGGCGGACAGCTCCACCCACAGCTGCCGCCCTTCGCGCGTGGCGATCAGCACCGGCACCTGTTGCAGCAGCCGGTGCCGGATCAGCGCCCGTGCAATGCGCTTGAACTCGGGCCCTTCGAGCTGCACGATGCGCCGCAGCCGCGTCGCCAGGCCCAGCGCCTGCGCGGGGCTGGCGAAGCCCAGCATCGAGGCCATCCTGCGGTTCAGTCCGATCAGGCGGCCGCGGCCATTGGCCTGGAAGATGCCTTCGGTGGCGTTCTCGAACAGGCTGCGGTAGCGCTCCTCGCTGCGCCGCAGGTCCTGCGAGGAATCGCGCAGCTGCGCGCTCATCGTGTTGAACTGCTGGGCCAGCACGCCCAGCTCGTCCGTGCGCTCGACCGGCACGCTCGCACCGAGGTCGCCGCCCGCCACCGCCTGCGCCATCTTGCCCAGCGCCACCACCGGCTGGCAGATCAGCTTGTTGACGAGCACATAACTCGTTACCAGGACGGCAAGCAGCACGGCCGCCAGCAGCCCGGCGACGAAGTCCCGCGTGCGCGCGACGCGCTCCACCACCTGCGCCTGCGTGTAGACCAGCCGCGCCCGGGCCACCGGCGCGCTGTCGGCGCCGGGCACCTCGCCCTCGTGCTGGATGTCGAACTCGCGCACCACCGGCTCGACCGGCGGCGTCTCCCGCGCGCGCTGCATCGGCGGCACCTTCAAGCCTGTGCTGCGGATCTCGATCGACTGGACCTCCGGATCGGCCATCACGGCGTCGAGCAGGCTGTCTATCGCCGAGGCATCGAGGTTCCAGACCGGCCCGGCGAAGCCCCGCGCGACCAGGCCCGCCATCTGGGCCTGGCGATGCTGCAAGGCCTCGCTCTGCTCGCGCGCCTCGAAGCTCACCCAGTACCAGCCGATGGCCGACACGAGCACGCTCGCCACCAAAGCAATGCCGATCATCAGACGCGCCTGAATACCAAACCTGACCGGCGCGGGCATCACCATGCTGCTCTTCCTCTCCTATTTCTCGCGAGGGCAGCATAAATGAAACAGAACGAAGCCTAAGCACGGGTGGACCCCTGGTCACGCGACGGCCAGCTTGTGCCAGCGCCACGGCAAGGCCGCCGGCTGGCGCACGCCGCCGAGCACGCGCAGCCGCACGCTGGGTTGCTCGCCGTCCAGGCGCAGCTCGGCCTGCGCCGCCACCTGCAGCAAGGTGCCGTCGTGGTGGTCCAGCCACAGCAGGCCGGCGGCCGGATTGACGCTGAGGTTGCCCATGGTCATGAAGAAGCGATTGCCGGGATAGTCGGGCAGGACCAGCACAAGCCCGTCGGCCTCGGGCTCGATGGCGACGAAACCGGGCGGGCCGCCGCGGTGCGACACGTCGACGCCCTCGCTGCGCTCGTCGGCATCGGGCCGGGCCGAGGCGCTGGCGATGAACAGCGTGTCGCTGCGACGGATCAGCGCCAGCGCGGCTTCGTCGAGCTGCGGCCCGAGAAGCTGCACCGGCTGCGGCACGGCGGCGAGGCGCTCCGGCTCGCGCGGCACGATGTACTTGGGGCAGTTGCCGAAGCTCTGCCGCACGGCGATCTCCAGCGCCCCGCCCTCCGGCCAGCGCTCGACGACGCCGTTCATCCGGTTGCGTCGGCGCGTGTGCGGCTCCAGGCCCAGCAGACCGACCGGCGCGCCTTCGTGCAGGCCGGCCAGTGCCGGATCGCCGGCGCGGCGTGCCGCGTCGATCCGCATCCGCCGCGCATCGGGCGTCGTCACGAAGCCCGGCGGCCCGGCCAGCATCGTCGCCCAGGGCTGGCCCGCCTCGTCCAGCGCACCGAGCAACAGGGTCGGCAGCTTGCCGAACAGCTCGCGGTGCTGGTCGGGCATGTGGTCGCGCACCACCTGCGGGCCGATCGCCGCCATCCGCTCGCGCAGGCCCACGCGTGCCTGCATCGCCTGCTCGCCGGCGTGGAAGCTGGCACCGGCGGTCATGACACGAGCCTCGATGGCAGAGGGATGAAGCCGGGCAGCGCCTCGATGCGCGTCAGCCAGGCGCGCACGGCCGGATAGTCGTCCAGCGCGATGCCGCCGATGCCGGCCTGCGAGTTGTAGCTGTACAGCGCGATGTCGGCCAGGGTCGGCGCGTCGCCGCCCAGCAGCCAGGGCGTGGCAGCGAGCTGCGCCTCCATCAGCGCCAGCAGCCGATGGCCTTCGCTGCGGTTTTCGTCGGTGACCGGGCGGCCGATCAGCGCCGAGTAGCGCGCCGTGGCCGTGCCGTAGTCCAGCAGGCTGGCGGCCAGCGAGAACCAGCGCTGCAGCCGCGCGGCGGCCACCGGATCCTCGGGCAGCCAGGCCGAGCCCGGCGCGTAGCGGCGCACCAGGTAGACCAGGATCGCATTGCTGTCGGCCAGCGCGGTGTCGCCGTCCTCCAGCACGGGCACCTGGCCCAGCGGGTTCAGCGCCAGGAAGGCCGGCTGACGCTGTTCGCCGGCCCGCAGGTTCACCTCGACGTTCTCGTAGGGCAGGCCCAGCAGGCTCAACATCAGCTCGACCCGGTGGCAGTGGCCGGAAATGAAGGCGCGGTACAGGCGCAGCGGCTGGGCGGGGCTAACTTCGACGTTCATCTGACGCTCCTCGATTCGATTGCGTTCACGATAGCTATTGCCAGATTCGGTTGGAATATCGAAAGTCGGCCTTTCAGAATTCCTCCAGGCGAAACAGTTCAATGGACCATCTCGACACGCTGCGCGCCTTCGTCGCCATCGCCGACCTGCAGGGCTTCGCCGCGGCGGCGCGCCGCCTGGGTGTGTCGCCGCCGGCGATCACGCGGGCGATCGGCGCGCTGGAGAAGCGGCTGGGCGTGGTGCTGCTCTTGCGCAGCACGCGCACGGTGCGGCTCAGCGAGGCCGGCGAACGTTTCCTGGCCGACTGCCGGCGCATCCTGGCGGACCTGGACGAGGCCGAAGCCGCCGCTGCCGATGGCCAGGCGCGCGGCTGGCTGGCCGTGACGGCGCCGCAGATGTTCGGCCGGCTGCACGTGGCGCCGGTGGTGCTGGATTTCCTGCGCGCGCAGCCGCAGGTGCAGGTGCGCACGCTGTTCGCCGATCGGGTCGTGCATCTGCTGGACGAGGGCATCGACGTGGCGCTGCGCATCGCGCATTTGCCGGACTCGGGGCTGACGGCGCTGCCGGTCGGCGCGCTGCGGCGCGTCGTCGTCGCGTCGCCGGAATATCTGGCAGCGCACGGCGAGCCGCGCACGCCGCAGGATCTGGCATCCCACCGTGCCATCGCCTACGCGCAGGACGGCCTGAACCCATCACCCTGGCGCCTGCGCGATGGCCAGCTCGGCCATCCACGGATCGACTGGATCACCAACAACAACGAGGTCTCCATCGCCGCCGCCGTGGCCGGCCATGGGCTGACGCGCTGCCTGATCTACCAGGCCGCAGCCGACCTGCGGGCCGGCCGGCTGCGCACCGTGCTCGACGAGCACACGCTGCCGCCGGTGCCGGTGCACCTGGTCTACCCGGCGGGGCGGCGAGCGCCGGCCAAGGTGCGGGCCTTCATCGAGTTCGCACGCGAGCGGCTCGCCGCGGAGCCGGTGCTGCGCGGCGAGCTCTGATCAGGCCTTGGCGGTCTTCTTGGCAGCGGCCTTCTTCGCCGGCGGCGCGCCCTTGGCCGGGCGCGGCTCGAACTCGAACACAACCTTGCCTTCCTTCTTGTCGTAGGTGAGGAAGGCCTTGAACTTGCGCCGCGTCTTGTTGGAGACGAAGTTCTCCAGCAGGTCGGTCTTGCCGGTGCTCAGCAGCTTCTGCACCTGCTCCGGCTCGACCGGCTGCTGCAGGATGATCTTGCCGCTCTTGAAGTCGCAGGTGATCTTGTCGCCGACCGCGTGTTCGCAGACGTAGTTGCTGCCGAAATCGTAGACCTTGCCGCCGCACTTGGGGCAATGGCCCAGCGAGGTCTGGCCGCTGAAATCGACCGGCTCGCCGTCGTTCTCGGCCTTCTTCGCGTCTTCGCCGAAATCGAACTCGAGCTTCCAATTCTTGATCTCGTCGTCGAACACCAGGGCCAGCTCGGCGGTGAAGGGCCAACCCGCCTTGGAGCGGAAGCCTTCCAGCGGGCCGATCTTCTTGTCGTGCAGCAGCGCCTCCACCTCGGGCAGCTCGAAGCTGCGGCCGGCGGGAATCTTGCCGATGCTGAAGCCGCAGGCGTCGGAGCCGTCGGCATGCTTGCCCATGCAGGTGAAGCGGCGGTAGTTCTCCTTGACCACGCCGCCGCAGTTCGGGCAGGGCGTCTTCAGGGTCGCGTAGTCGCCCGGGATCGTGTCGCGGTCGTAGCTCTTGGCCTTCTGCACGATGCGCTCGGTCATCGACGCGATATTGGCCATGAAGGCGTCGCGGTCGAGGCGCCCCTTCTCCATCTCGGCCAGCTGGTGCTCCCAGTTGCCGGTCAGCTCGGGCTTGGTGAGGTCCTCGACGTCCAGGCCGCGCAGCAAGGTCATCAGCTGGAAGGCCTTGGCCGTGGGGATCAGCTCGCGGCCTTCGCGCAGCATGTACTTCTCGGTGATCAGGCCTTCGATCGTGGCGGCGCGGGTGGCTGGCGTGCCCAGGCCCTTCTCGCCCATCGCTTCGCGCAGCTCGTCGTCCTCGACCAGCTTGCCGGCGCCTTCCATCGCGGAGAGCAAGGTCGCTTCGGTGTAGCGGGCCGGCGGCTTGGTGGCCAGGCCCTTCACGTCCACGCTCTCGGTGCGCACCAGCTCGCCCGGTGCCACCGGCACGAGGTTGGCGTCGTCGTCCTGTTCTTCCTTGCCGTAGACGGCCAGCCAGCCGGCCTTCACGAGCACCTTGCCGTTGGTCTGGAAGCTGTGCTCGCCGACCTTGCTGATGCGGGTGGTGACGAGGAATTCCGCCGGCGGGAAGAACACGGCCAGGAAGCGCTTGACGACCATGTCGTACAGCTTGGCCTCGATCTCGGTCAGGCTCTTGGGCGCCTGCAAGGTCGGGATGATCGCGAAGTGGTCCGAGACCTTGGCGTTGTCGAAGACCTTCTTGGTCGGCTTGACGTAGCCGTTCTTGACCGAGGTCTTGGCATGCGCGCTCAGTTCGCGCAGCGGGCCGGGCATGTCTTCCTTGGCCAGCATCTCGGTCGTCTGCTTCGCGACAGCGAGGTAGTCCTCGGGCAGGAAGCGCGAGTCGGTGCGCGGATAGGTCAGCACCTTGTGCTTCTCGTACAGCGCCTGGGCGATCGACAGCGTTGTCTTGGCCGAGAAGCCGAAGCGCGAGTTGGCCTCGCGCTGCAAGGTGGTCAGGTCATAGAGGCCGCCGCAGGAACTGGTCGTGGGCTTGCTCTCTTCGGTGACGACGGCCGGCTGGCCCAGCACGGCCTTGGCAATCGCCTGGGCGTCGGCCTCGTTCCAGATCCGATCGGCGCGCGCCTCGGCGTCGTCGCCCTTCTTCCACTTCGGGTCGAACCACTTGCCTTCGTAGAGGCCCGCCTGGGCGTCGAAGGTGCCGCGCACTTCCCAGTAGTCGCGCGCCACGTGCTTGCGGATCTTCTCCTCGCGCTCGACGACGATGGACAAGGTGGGCGTCTGCACGCGGCCGACGGTGGTCAGGAAGAAACCGCCGTCGCGCGAGTTGAAGGCCGTCATCGCCCGCGTGCCGTTGATGCCGACCAGCCAGTCGGCCTCCGAGCGGCAACGCGCCGCGTCGGCCAGCGGCAGCATCTGCTTGTCGGAGCGCAGCTTGTCGAAGCCGTCGCGGATCGCCTGCGGCGTCATCGACTGCAGCCACAGCCGCTGCACCGGCTTGTCCAGCTTGCCCTTGGCCGGCTGCGCGTACTGCAGGATCAGCCGGAAGATCAGCTCGCCCTCGCGGCCCGCGTCGCAGGCGTTGATCAGGGCGGTGACGTCCTTGCGGCGGATCAGCTTCACCAGCGCGTTGAGCCGGCCCTTGCTCTTGTCGATCGGGTTCAGATCGAAGTGCGGCGGGATCACCGGCAGGTTCGCGAAGCTCCACTTGCCGCGCTTGACGTCGAACTCCTCCGGCGCCTTGATTTCCACCAGATGGCCGACCGCCGAGCTCACGACGTACGCGTCGTTCTCGAAATACTCGTCGTGCTTGTCGAACTTGCCCGTGCCGGGCTGCAAGGCCCGCACGATGTCCTGCGCCACCGAAGGCTTCTCGGCAATGATCAGTGTCTTGCTCATATCGATCGACTAATTTCCAACAGGTCCCTGCCTACAATCCGCCTCGCGCACGCACATACGTACGCGCGCGCACCCATGAATTCAATGTAACCACAACTTCCGATGACGCCCAAAAAGCCCGCCGACCGCAAGACGCCCCCGACGACGAAGCAGACGCCGGGCAAGGCGGGTGCCGGCCGCCGCATCCAGGTCCGCCGCTCGGGCGTGCATGGACGCGGCGTCTTCGCGGTGGCGCCGATCGCGGCCGGCGACACGCTGATCGAGTACGTCGGCGAACGCATCAGCTGGGACGAGGCGATGGACCGCCATCCGCACGATCCCAAGCAGCCCAACCATACCTTCTACTTCCACGTCGACACCGGCGAGGTGATCGACGCACTACACGGCGGCAACAGCTCGCGCTGGATCAACCACAGCTGCGACCCCAACTGCGAGGCCGACGAGGTCGACGGCCGCGTCTTCATCAAGGCGCTGGCCGACCTCTCGCCCGGCGAAGAACTGTTCTACGACTACGGCCTTGTCATCGACGAGCGCTACACGCCGAAGCTCAAAAAGGAGTTCGCCTGCTACTGTGGCAGCGCAAACTGCAGGGGCACGATGCTGGCCCCAAAGCGTCGGTGATGGAGCGCGGATGAAGCCTTTGAACAGCGGCGTTAGCATCGACCCCTACCAAGACAAGCCATCGCTCATGGACACCCCGCAGAACTGGAAGGTCGAAGCGCTGTGGCAGCAGCTCTCGCCGCTGTTGCCGGGCGTCAGCATCGAGGTCGTCGCGCGCACCGAATCCACGAACACCGCACTGCTGGAGCGGGTGCGCAAGGAGTCGCGCGGGGAGAACCAGGCCTACGGCCGCCGCTCGCACGACATGCAGCCCTGCCTGCTCGTCGCCGAACACCAGACGCAGGGCCGCGGCCGCATGGGCCGCCCCTGGGTTTCCGCGCCCAGCGCCTCGCTCACCTTCTCGCTGGGCGTCGCGCTGGACATGGACGACTGGTCCGGCCTGTCGCTGGCCGTCGGCTGCGCCGTCGCCGACGCGCTGGAGCCGTTGGCCGAAGGCCAGGCGCCGCGCCTGCAGCTGAAGTGGCCCAACGACATCTGGCTGGTCAACGAAGCCGGCGGCCGCAAGCTCGGCGGCATCCTGATCGAGACGGTGCCAGCCGGCGCGCAGCGCATGGCGATCGTCGGCATCGGCCTGAACATCAGCGAGCAGGCGGCCGTCGCGCCGCACGAGGGCATGGGCGCGCCGGTGTTCAGCACCGGCTTCGCGGCCCTCAGCGAGTTCTATCCGCCCGATGCTCCGGCGCCGACGGCGCCCGACGTGCTCGCCCGCATCGCGCCGGCGCTGGCCCAGGCCCTGCACGACTTCCCGCAGGCCGGCTTCGCGCCCTGGCAGGCTGCCTATGCGCGGCGTGACCTGACGCTGGACCGCGCGGTCAGCGCCGGCACGCTGGAAGGCATCTCGCGCGGCGTCGACGCCGGCGGCAACCTGCAGGTCGAGACGGCCGGCGGGGTCGTGCAGCCGGTCAGCGGCGGCGAGGTCAGCGTGCGCCTGGCCGGCAGCAAAGCCTGACCCCCCACGATGCTGCGCACGCTCGTCGTCCTGCTCGTCGTCGTCAACGCCCTCTTCTTCGGCTGGACCCGTGGCTGGCTGGACAGCGTCGTCGGCGTCAAAGCCAGCGGCGACAGCGAGCCCGAGCGCCAGGCGCGCCAGCTCCACCCCGAACGCATCCAGATCCTCGGCGCCCAGGCCGCCGCCGCGCTGCAACAGCGCAGCTGCCTTGAATACGCCGGCGCGCTGGACAACGAGGCCGCGCTGCAGGCCGCGCAGGCGGCGCTTGGCAAGGTAGGCGTGACGAACGCCGCCGCCAGCACCAGCGACCTGCCGGGCCAATGGGTCGTCGCCACGATCAAGCTCGGCACGAAGGACTTCCGCGACCGCAAGGAAGAGACCTACAAGCGCCTGCACATCGCCTTCGAGCCGCTGACCGGCGTGGCCGCCGACGAACTGCCCTCGCTCGTGCTGGGCCGCTACGCCAGCGCCGGCGCCGCCCAGGCCGCGCTGGACGGCTTCGAGGCACGGGCACTGAAGGGGCTGCGGGTGATGCAGTTGCAGGCACCGGCCAAGCACTACGGCCTGCAGATCGCGGAGGCCGACGGTGCGCTGCAGGCGCGTCTGAAGGCCGCTGCGGCGAAGGATCCGGCGCTGGCGGGTGGCTTCAAGGCTTGTACCGCCACGACCGGAACCGCCGCGGCCGCCTCATCGGCGGCCAGCGGCAACTAGAACCGGCTCAGGCAGCCGCCCTGCGGCGCAGGGCCACGCAGGCGACGGCCAGCAAGGCGAGCCAGGCGGCGCTGAATGCACCACCACCGCCGCCACTGCTGCTGCCCGTCGTCGTGGACGTCGGCAGACTCTCCGCGACCGTGATCGTCCCCTGCGCCGTGTAGCTGGCGCCGAGGTTGTCGGTCGCCTGGACCTGCACAACGATCGTGCCGGCAGCCGAGGTGGCCAGGGTCGCGACCGTCGAGCTGGCATTCGTCAACGTGCCGGTGCCGCTGACCACCGTCCAGCTGGCGCTGGCGATCGAACGGCCCGTGCCCAGCGTGCCGCTGCCGATGCTCAAGCTCACCGAGGTGCCGGCGGTGGGGCTGGCCGTCGACGGGCTCACGCTGATCGTCCCGCTCGGGTCGGCCGCGCTGACAGTGATCGTCGCCTGGCCGGAGTGCGTGAAGCCGAGGTTGTCCGTGACCGTGGCCTGCGCGACGACGGTGCCGACGCCGTTCGTCGTGATCGTCGCCGTGCTCGCGCTGGCGCCCGAGGTGATGGTGGCCGGCCCGCTGACGATGGTCCAGGCGGTACTTGCCGCCGTCACGCCGCTGGACAGGCTGCTGGCAGCACTCAGGGTGGCCGTGGCACCAGCCTTCACCGTCGTCGGCGAGGCGGTCGCCGTGACCGTGCCGCTGCCGGCCGACTGCGCCAGCGCGACCGCCTTCGCGGCGTCCAGCATGCCGGCGCCGCAGGTGCTGGTCGTGCAATAGCACTCGTCCTGCGTGGCGCTGGTCGGAGCGTGGCAGGCAGGGATGCCGGCCGTGGCGCCGCTCGTCACGAAGCTTCGAGCCGTGCTCTGCAGGATGCTCTTGACCTGCGTCGGGGTCAGCGAGGAATTGGCCGAGAGCATCAGCGCCACGGTGCCGGCCACCAGCGGGGTCGAGAAGCTCGTGCCGACCGATGCGGTGGTGCCGGTGTAGCCGTTGGTGCCCGGCGTGGTTGTGCCTTGATTGACGGTGCTCTGGATCGTGTAGATGCAGTCGCCGGTCGCGTTGCCGTTTGCATCCACGTTGACGCAGTTGCCGCCCGGCGCGGCGATCGCCACGTTGGAACCGAGGCTGGAGAAGCCCACCTTGCTGCCTGCATGGCGCAGGCCGGCGACGGTGATCACGCCGCTGCAACTGCCGGGAATACCGAGCCCCAGGCCTTCGCTGTTACCGGCGGCCACGACGATGGTCGTGCCGGCCGCGGTCACCTGGCTGATCGTGCCCGGATAGGTGCCGGAGCCGCTGCCTGTGCAGGTCTCGGCCGAGGAACTGCCGAGGCTCATGTTGATGACCTTGGCCTTGTTCGGGTTCGTCGGCGTGCCCGGTACGGCGATGCCCGCGGCCCACAGCATGCCGGCCATGATGTCGGAGTCGTAGCCGCCGCATTTGCCGAGCACGCGCACCGGCAGGATCATCGAGCCCCAGGACACGCCGGCCATGCCGGTGCCGTTGTTGATGGCCGCGCCGATCAGGCCGGAAACGCGGGTGCCGTGCCAGGAGCTGTTGCTGATGTCGTCGCTGGTGCAACTGCTGCCGAGCTTGCCGATATCGCTCTGGGCGACCCAATCGCCCGGGTCGGAAGCATCGCCATCGGCGCCATTGCCGTCGTTGGCCGCAGCGATCGAGGCCGAGCTGCCGCTCTCGCCGTAGCCGATGAAGTCGTAGCCCACGTAGCCGCTGGGGAAGTTCGTCGTGTCCGTGGTGGCGATGAACTTGCTCGTCAGGTCCGGATGGTCGAAGCGCACGCCGGTGTCGACCACCGCGACGACGACCGAGCTCGCGCCGGTCGTGACATCCCAGGCGCCGGGGACGTTGATGCTGGACACCACGTCGGTGGTCGGGGCCTTCAGGTACCACTGGTCCAGCGTACGCAGCGAGACGCCGCTGCCGTTCACGGTGACCGGAGCGATCGTCGCGCCGCCGTAGATCGGGTCGTTGGGCACCGCCGCGGCGCCGCGCTTGCGCAGCGTGTCGACGGCGACGAATTCGACCTCGCCGTCAGCGGCCAGCTGGGTCGCCAGTGCCGCCGAGCTGATGCCCTTCACCATCACGACCTGCGTGCGGTCGTCCAGCGCGCGGCCACCGTGGATCTGCGAGTCGGCCGTGGCCGTCTTCACCAGCCCTCGGCGCAGGCCCAGTGCCCGCGCGCGGGTCTGCGCGATGTCCTTGACCTCGGCGCGGGACATCGCCCGCGTCATCGTGTGAGCCTTCACCGAATCCGCGCCGGCCTTGAAGCGGACGATCACGCGGCCGACTTCGTCGCTGCTGCTCGTTGTGCTCGTGTCGGCAGCGACAGCCGCTGGAAGGAGCTGTACGCCGGTAGCCAGCAAGGCAGCCAGACCCAGTGCGAATGAAGAAATGCGTCGTCCCATAAGCTCTTACCTCGGCGGTGTCTTGTCGGCGGATCATCGCCGGGCGCCGATGAGTTTAGGTGTTAGCCCCAGACACACGCGGTAAAGAATCAGACAAAGAAACGGGCAGTTCCATCAAATAGACACGGACCATGAAAAAGGGCCTGCTCACGCAGGCCCTCTCTTGCAGGTCAGTCGACGGTCAGTCAGGCCTTGGCCACGACGCGAACCATCTCCAGCACCTTGTTCGAGTAGCCCCACTCGTTGTCGTACCAGGACACGAGCTTGACGAAGGTACCGTCCAGCGCAATGCCGGCATCGGCGTCGAAGATCGAGGTGCGCGGGTCGCCACGGAAGTCGGTCGCGACGACCTTGTCTTCCGTGTAGCCCAGCACGCCCTTCAGCGCACCCTCGGACTGCGCCTTGAACTCGGCGCAAATTTCCTTGTAGCTGGCTTCGTTGACCAGCTCGACGGTCAGGTCGACGACCGACACGTCGGAAGTCGGCACGCGGAAGCTCATGCCGGTCAGCTTCTTGTTCAGCTCGGGAATCACCACGCCGACAGCCTTGGCCGCGCCGGTGCTCGACGGGATGATGTTCTCCAGGATGCCGCGGCCGCCGCGCCAGTCCTTGTTGCTCGGGCCGTCCACGGTCTTCTGCGTGGCGGTGGTGGCGTGCACCGTTGTCATCAGGCCGCGCTTGATGCCCCACTTGTCGTTCAGCACCTTGGCCAGCGGGGCCAAGCAGTTGGTCGTGCACGAAGCGTTGGAGATGATGGCTTGGCCGACGTAGGTCTTGTCGTTGACGCCGAAGACGAACATCGGCGTGTCGTCCTTGGACGGGGCCGACATGATGACCTTCTTCGCACCCGCGGCCAGGTGCTTCTCGCCGCCGGCCTTGTCGAGGAACAGGCCCGTCGATTCGACGACGATGTCGGCACCGACCTCGCCCCACTTCAACTCGGCCGGATCCTTCACGGCGGTCAGGCGGATGCGCTTGCCGTTGACGATCAGCGTCTGGCCGTCCACCGACACCTCGCCGTCGAAGCGGCCGTGCACGGAGTCGTGCTTGAGCATGTAGGCCAGGTAGTCCGGCTCCAGCAAGTCGTTGATGCCGACGACTTCAACGTCCTTGAAGTTCGCGATGGCAGCACGGAACACCATGCGGCCGATACGGCCGAAGCCGTTGATACCGATCTTGATCGTCATGAGAGAGTCTCCAGGCTATGAAAAGTCAGACTGCGGCGCGCCGCCCGGGGCGAAGCCGGAAGGATATCGATTTGCGGTTACACGGGTGGATCAAGCAAACGCCGGACCACACCCGCACCGCGGGCAATCAGCGCTTCTTCGGCGCCTTCAGCTTCGCCACACCCAGCGCCACCTTGACGGTGTCGACGACGTTCTCGACCGTGAAGCCGAAGTACTTGAACAGCACCGGGGCCGGGGCGGATTCGCCGAAGGTGTCGATGCCGACGACGGCAGCGCAGCCGTACTTCCACCAACCGTCGCTGACGCCCATTTCTACAGCGACGCGCGGCAGGCCAGCGGGCAGCACGCTTTGCTTGTACTTGGCGTCCTGGCGGTCGAACACGCTGGTCGACGGCATCGAGACGACGCGCACGTGGATGCCTTGTTCGGCCAGCGCGGCCTGGGCGGACAGGGCCAGTTGCACTTCGGAGCCGGTGGCGATGATCACGCCCTTGGCCTTCTTGGCGGGCTCGCGCAGCACGTAGCCGCCCTTGCTGATCTCGTCGAGCTGCAGCTTGTTCGCGTAGGGCAGGTTCTGACGGCTCAGCGCCAGCGCGCTCGGGCGCGATGCATTGCTCAAAGCCATCGTCCAGGCCACGGCGGTTTCGGCCGTGTCGGCCGGGCGCCAGACGTCCAGGCCCGGGATCAGGCGCAGGCTAGCGACGTGTTCGATCGACTGGTGCGTCGGGCCGTCTTCGCCCAGGCCGATCGAGTCATGGGTGAACACGTGGATGACACGTTGCTTCATCAGCGCGGCCATGCGGATGGCGTTGCGGCTGTAGTCGCTGAAGGTCAGGAAGGTGCCGCCGTAGGGGATGTAGCCGCCGTGCAGCGCGATGCCGTTCATGATCGCGGCCATGCCGAACTCGCGCACGCCGTAGTTGATGTGGCGGCCGCCGTTCGGCGTGCCGTCGGCTTCCAGGCGGAAGGGCGTGGCGGCCTTGGTGTTGGTCAGGTTGGAGCCGGTCAGGTCGGCGCTGCCGCCGAGCATCTCGGGCAGCTTGGCGGTGAAGTGCTCCAGCGCGAGCTGGCTGGCCTTGCGGGTGGCGACGGTCTCGGCCTTGGTGTGGGCTTCGATCACCGCGTCGACGGCGACCTGGGCGAAGTCCTTCGGCAGCACGCCGGCCATGCGGCGCTGGAACTCGGCGGCCTGCTCGGGGAAGGCGGCGGCGTAGGCGTCGAAGCGGGTGTCCCACTCGCCTTCGGCGGCGGCGCCGGCGGCCTTGGCGTCCCAGTCGGCATAGACCTCGGCCGGCACGACGAAGGGCTCGTAGGGCCAGCCCAGCGCCTCGCGGGTCAGCTTGATCTCGTCGGCGCCCAGTGCTTCGCCGTGCGCCTTGGCGGTGCCGGCGCGGTTCGGCGAGCCCTTGCCGATGGTGGTCTTGGCGATGATGATCGTCGGCTTGTCGGTGCTGGTCTTGGCCTGCGCGATGGCGGCATCGACGGCGTCGACGTCATGGCCGTCGATCGGGCCGATCACGTTCCAGCCGTAGGCGTCGAAGCGCTTGGCGGTGTCGTCGATGAACCAGGGCGCGACCTTGCCGTCGATCGAGATGCCGTTGTCGTCGTAGACGGCGACCAGCTTGTTCAGCTTCCAGGCGCCGGCCAGCGCGCAGGCCTCGTGGCTGATGCCTTCCATCAGGCAGCCGTCACCCATGAACACGTAGGTGTGGTGGTCGACGATGGCGTGGCCGTCGCGGTTGAATTCCTTGGCCAGCATCTTCTCGGCCAGCGCCAGGCCGACGGCGTTCGTCAGGCCCTGGCCCAGCGGGCCGGTGGTCGTCTCGACGCCCGGGGTGATGCCCACTTCCGGGTGACCTGGCGTCTTGCTGTGCAGCTGGCGGAAATTCTTCAGCTCGCCGATCGGCAGGTCATAGCCGGTCAGATGCAGCAGCGCGTACAGCAGCATCGAGCCGTGGCCGTTGGACAGCACGAAGCGGTCGCGGTCGGCCCAGTGCGGGTTCGTCGGGTTGTGGCGCAGGTGGCGGCCCCACAGCGCGACGGCGATGTCGGCCATGCCCATCGGGGCGCCGGGGTGGCCGGAGTTGGCCTGCTGCACGGCATCCATCGCCAGCGCGCGGATGGCATTTGCCATCAAGGAGGTGGAGGTCGGTGCGGCGACGACGGCGGCGGTGTCAGACATGGTGGGCTGCTGGAGTTGCGAAGGACGAAACGAGGGATTTTACTTGGCTGACAAGTCCCGGTATTTCTGCCCCGGACGGGTGGCGCGGACGCTACGGATTAGCACCGATTCAGCGCCGTTCCGCGTCCAGGGCAGAATGACTTCGCTTCCCGGACCCGTCCCCCCTCCCTCCTCTTCCTCCTTATCCAATGACGGTCATCGCCGACAAGGCCAAGTTGTCCGCGGCCCTGCCCTGGTGGCTGTTGGGCGGCGCGGTGCTGGCCGCGGCGGATCTTGCGGCCCTGCTGCTGGCGCCGGCCTGGGCGCCCGCGCTGCACGGGCTGACCCTGCTGGCCGGCGCGCTGATCGCCGTGCAGCTCTGGCGCGCGCAGCAGCGCGGCTGGGCCGATGCGCAGGCCGAACTGGCACAGACGCATCAGGCGCTGGCGCAGGCACGCGCCGAGGCCCAGCAGGAACGACAGCTGCTGGAGCGCGCGGTCGACGTGCTGCCGGTCGGCCTCGAGATCTACGACGAACAGGACCGCCTGTTGCTGGCCAACCGCCGCGCTCGCGACTGGTTCCCTGCGGTCGATTTCGACATCGCCAAGCGCCCCACTTTCGAACAGCTGCTGCGCCAGAGCTTCGAGGCCGGTGAGCAGCCGCTGGACGCGCAGCAGACCGATGTCGAAACCTGGATGCAGGCCCGGATCGCCCAGCACGGCCAGAGCGACCTGCCGCTGCTGCAGCAATGGGCGGACGGCTTCGCGCTGATGATCCACGAGCGCCGCACGGCGGAGGGTTATCTGGTGTGCGCGCGGCTCGACGTGACCGAGCTGGTGGCCAAGGAGCGCGCGCTGCAGACCAGCCAGGCGCAGCTGCAGGCCATCATCGGCACGGCGGGCGTGGCGATCCTGACGCTGGACACCAACGGTCGCATCGGCAGCGCCAATCCGACGACCGAACGGATGCTCGGCTACACGAACGAGGAGCTGCTGGACCAGGACGTCGGCGTGCTGATGGGCGAGACCTCGCGCCGCCTGCTGCGGCAGGACGTGCAGGCCTACATCAGCGCGGAAGACCGTGAACTGCTGGGCCGCCCGCGCGAGGTCGAGGTCCGGCACAAGTCCGGCCGCGCATTGACGGTGCAGCTGGCGCTGGCCGAGGTGAACGCGCCCGCCAGCGCACCGGTCGATCCGGCGTCCCTCGAAGGCGAGACGCGGCCGGCACCGCTGGACGACGATGAAGAGTACGCCAGCACCCCGCGCTTCTTCGTCGCCGTGCTGACCGACATCACCGAGCGCAAGCGCTTCGAGGTGGAGCTGCAGCACGCCAACGAGCAGCTGCTGCGCCTGTCGACGACCGACTCGCTCACCGAGCTGGCCAACCGCCGCCTGCTGATGAACCGGCTCGAGGACGAGTGGCGCCGCGCGCTGCGCTCCAGCGAGCCGCTGTCGGTGCTGCTGATCGACGTGGACTTCTTCAAGCTCTACAACGACCACAACGGCCACCCGGCCGGCGACGCCTGCCTGCAGACGGTGGCCGACGTGCTGAGGATCTGCGCCAACCGCCCCAGCGACCTGGCCGCTCGTTACGGCGGCGAAGAGTTCGTGCTGCTGCTGCCGCACACCGACGAGGGCGGCGCGCAGAACGTGGCCATGCGCGTGATGCAGAAGCTGCGCGAGGCCGCCGTGCCGCACGACGTGTCGCCGCAGGGGCCGTTCATCACCGTCAGCATCGGCATCGTCAGCGGCCAGGCCAGCAGCCACAGCTCGGCCGCGAACTGGCTGGCGCAGGCCGACCTGGCGCTCTACCAGGCCAAGGCCCAGGGTCGCAACCGGCTCGTGACCGCGCCCGGGTACTGAGCGGCATGTCCTTCACCGCACTGACGCTGCACACGCCCCGCCTGCTGCTGCGCCCGACCGTCCCGGACGATGCACCCGCACTGCTGGAGATCAATGCCGACGCGCAGGTGGCACGCTACCTGAGCCGGCCCGCCTGGACCGAACTCGCGCAGGCCGAGGCACGCATCGCGCAGGACGCCGCGGACATGGCGGCCGGCACGCACCTCCGGCTGGCGATCGTGCATGAAGGCCGCTTCGTCGGCGACTGCACGCTATTCGACTGGTCGCGCCAATGCCGCCGCGCCGAGATCGGCTATGTACTGGGCCGCGCGGCCTGGGGCCGGGGTTTGATGAACGAGGCGCTGACGGCCTTGATCGACTTCGGCTTCAGCCCGGCGATGGCGCTGAACCGCATCGAGGCGGACATCGATCCGCGCAACGACGGTTCGGCCAAGGTGCTGGAGCGCCTCGGCTTCACGCGCGAGGGCTTGCTGCGGGAGCGCTGGATCGTCGCCGGCGAAGTCTCCGACAGCGCTCTTTACGGCCTGCTGCAAGCCGAGTGGTCGCAGCAGGCGCGCAGATAACGCCCCAGCCGGTTACTTATTTCGCCAGCGGCTTGCAGATCGCGTCGATGCGCGCTAGCACCTCGGGCGTCAGCTTCGGCGTCAGGGCGAGCGCGCCGAGGTTGTCCTGCAACTGGCTCAGCTTGCTGGCGCCGAGGATCACGGTGGACACGCGCGGATTGCGGTTGACCCAGGCGATCGCCAGCTGCGCGACATTGCCGCCCAGCTCGGCGGCGATCTTCTCCAGCTCGGCCACCGCTTCGTTCTTCGCCTTGTCCTGCAGCGCGTCGCGCATCCAGCTCATCGATTCCAGCGAGCCGCGGCTGCCGGCCGGGATGCCGCTCTTGTACTTGCCGGTGAGCAGGCCCGAAGCCAGCGGGCTCCAGGTCGTCAGGCCCAGGCCCGTGTCCTCGTAGAGGCGCGCGTATTCGTTCTCGACACGGCTGCGGTGGAACAGGTGGTACTGCGGCTGTTCCATCACCGGCTTGTGCAGCGAGTGCTTGTCAGCGATCTCCCAGGCGGCGCGGATGTCGGCGGCCGACCATTCGCTGGTGCCCCAGTACAGCGCCTTGCCCTGCGTGATCATGTCGCTCATCGCGCGGACGGTCTCCTCGACCGGCGTGTTCGCATCGGGGCGGTGGCAGTAGACGAGGTCGATGAAGTCCAGCTGCATGCGCTTCAGCGAACCGTCGATCGCCTGCATCAGGTACTTGCGATTGAGCGTGTTGCGGCGGTTCGTGTCGGTGTTGCTCGTGCGCTCCAGACCCCAGAAGAACTTGGTCGAGACGACGTAATCGAGCCGGTTCCACTTCAGCGCCTTGAAGGCCTCGCCCATCACGACTTCGCTCTCGCCCTGGGCATAAACCTCGGCGTTGTCGAAGAAGTTCACGCCCGCGTCGAAGGCGGCCGCCAGCATCTCGGTGGCGGACTTGGTGTCCACCTGGTTGTGATAGGTGACCCAGGAGCCCAGGGACAGTTCGGAAACCTGCAGGCCGCTGCGGCCCAGACGACGGTATTGCATGGTGTTGCTCTTGCCTCCAATGAACGAAGGCGGCAGCTTAGCGCCAGCGCAAAGCTTGTGCAGCGCGGTGACAATGCATCGCCATGCGCACAACGACGCTCCCGACCACCCTTCCGACCGCTCCGCTGAGGCTCGCCGTTATCGGCGCCGGCCCCGCCGGGCTGACGCTGGCCCTGCAGGCCGCTCGTGCGCTGCCCGAGGCGCAGATCTGCCTGTTCGACGCCCGGCCGCTGGAGCGCGACGTCTCCGCCGATCCGCGCACCTTGGCGCTGAGCCTGGGCAGCGTGCAACTGCTGCGTCGGCTGGGCGCCTGGAACGACGCCGCCGCGCAGGCGATCGCGCGGGTCCACGTCAGCCAGGCGCCGCCGACCTTGTCGCACCCGCTGTTCGGCGCCGCCGGAGAGCCGGAGGTGACGATCGACGCCTTCGAGCAAGGCGTGCCGCTGCTCGGCGCAGTGCTCGCCTATGGCCAGCTCGTCGCGCCGCTGCAGGCCGCGTGGCTGGCTGCATCGGCGCGGGAGCCGCAGCGCCTGCTCACACGCTTCGGTGCGCCGGTCTCGGCAATCAAGCCGCTCGACGGAGGCGTGGAGATCGATGCCGGCATTGCCGAGGGTTTCGACCTCGCCGTGGTCGCCGAAGGCGGCGTGTTCTCCGAGCAGGCGCGCAAGGCGGTGACGCACGACTACCAGCAGAACGCCTGGGTCGGCACGGTGACCTTGGCGGACGACAGCCCGGCCGGCGTTGCCTACGAGCGATTCACCCGCAACGGCCCGCTGGCGCTACTGCCGCTGCAGCCTCGCGAGGGCCAGAAGCGCGCAGCCTTGATCTGGTGCGTGCCGCAGGACGAGGACGATGTCGCCACGCTGGACGACGCGCAGCGCCTGGCGGTGATCCAGACGCTGCTACCGCCCGGTGTCGGCCGCCTGCGCGCGATCGGGCCATTGAAATGCTTCCCGCTGGGCCTGAACGCCGAACGAACTTTGGTGGAGGGCCGCACGGTGCGTATCGGCAATGCCGCGCAGACCTTGCACCCGGTCGCCGGCCAGGGCCTGAACCTGGGCTTGCGCGATGCGTTCTCGCTGGTGGAGGCGCTGCGCCGCGCCGGGCCCGAAGGCGTGGACGCCGCGCTGCGCCGCGTCGAATGGCAGCGCGCGCCCGACCGCTGGACGATGATCGCCGCGACCGACTTCCTCGCCCGCAGCTTCGCCTGGCGCTGGCCGGGCCTGCCGGCCGCGCGTGGACTGGGACTAGCGGCCCTGCAGAAGCTGCCGCCGGTCAAGCGCGCCTTGGCCCGCCAGATGATGTTTGGCAGGCGTTAGGGCGTTGGCGTTCAACCCTGCTGGCGACGCCTCAGCATCGTGACGGCGCCCAGGCCCAGGGCCAGCAGCAAGGCGCTGGTCGGCTCAGGCACGGCCGTGGTGACGGCCATCTGGTAGGCGAGTCCGTTCGGGCTCACGCCGTAGATGCTGCTGTACGTCGACTGGCCGGCGACGCCGGGGGCCGTCAGGTCGCCAGACCAGGCCCATTCGACCGCGTTGGGCGAAGTCGCCTCGATCTCGACCCAGTAGGTCGTGTTCGCAGCCAGCGCGAACGGTGCGGACGGCGTGAACGAGTAGCGGCCGAAGGCGTCGGCGGAGATGCCGGCGCTGGACAGCACGCCCAGGCTCAGCAGTTCGGCGCCGGGACCGTTGGCGCTGTCGGCATGCAGGCTCACGCGCAGGTCGCCGACGACCGAGGTGCTGTCGTTCTTCAGCAGCGCGGTGATGCCAGCCAGCGAAACGCCGCCGTCGGCGCCGGTCGTGAACGAGTTGGCCAGCGGGCCGAAGCTGAGGATCGGGTCCGAGCCCTCCTGGGCGGAGCCCAGGTTGTCGTACAGAGATGCGGCGCCGGCGTGGACGCCTGCCGCGGTCAGCAGGGCCATGACGCTCAGCTTGAGTGCGAAGTTTTTCATTTTCAGTGATTCCTGATGTTCAGACATGGGGGTCGCTGAGGCCGTCGGCGCCGGTCTCGACGCGGCCGGCGAACTGGGCGAGGAAGCGCGAGTCACCGTCGGCCGTCACGGCCAGGTCGTACCAGCGCGAGCTCGTCTGCAGCGACCAGTCGGTGCGCACGCTGGCGCCCGGGGCGAGCAGCTGGTGCGAGGTCGCGTTCGTGTAGCGGTCGGTGACGGTGACCGTCGTCGCGGTGGTGCCGACGTTGGTGATCGTCAGCGCCACGCCGCCGGTGCTGCGGTCGTAGGCGGTGCGGCAGGCCAGCTTGGCGGCGCCGTCGTCCAGGTTGCCGGCGAAGGCGCGGTAGAAGCCGGCCGGGCCATGCACCGTCAGGTCGTAGTTGGTCGTCGTCGGTGCGGTCCAGGTGTCGCTCAGCGACTTGCCCGGCTCCACCGTGTAGCCCCAGGGGCCCGTCGAGCCACCAGCCTGCGTGTCCAGCGTGGCCGAGCGCACCTGCAGCCAGGCACCGGCCTGGCCGTTGTTGGCGAAGCTCAGCGTGAAGCTGCGCTTGTCGGCGTTCGGTTGCCAGTCGACCTGCAGCTCATAGGGCAGCGCGCGCGACAGGCGCTGGCCCGGCTCCTGCACCGGCATCACCTGCGTCGCCGGCACGGCCGGGACGTAGCTGCTGTACTTCTTGCCCGAGACGATGTCGGCCTGCGGCGCGGCGTAGGCGGCCGTGCTCGGCAGGCGGGCGGCGGAGGCGTTGGGCAGCGAGAAGTCGAGCGTGGTGCTCAGGTCGCCGCAGACGGTGCGGCGCCACGGCGAGATGTTCGGCTCGGAGATGCCGAAGCGCTTCTCGATGAAGCGGATCACCGAGGTGTGGTCGAACACCTGCGAGTTCACCCAGCCGCCCTTGCTCCACGGCGAGATCACCAGCATCGGCACGCGTGCGCCCAGGCCGTAGGGGCCGGCGGCGTAGCTGCCGGTGCCCGGGTAGATCTCGTTGACGGTGCTGACGGTGGACTTGCCCTGCGCGGCCGTGGCCGGCGGCGTCGGCGCGACGACGTGGTCGAAGAAGCCGTCGTTCTCGTCGAAGCAGATGATGAAGACGGTGCTGGCCCAGACCTTGGGGTTGGCCGTCAGCGCGTTCAGCACGTTCTGGATGTACCAGGTGCCGTAGCTGGTCGGCCAGTTCGAGTGCTCGCTGTAGGCCTCGGGCGCGGCGATCCAGGACACCTGCGGCAGCGTGTCGTTCATGACGTCGGCGCGCAGCTGGTCGAACAGGGTGCCGTTGTTCCAGGCGCCGCCGTTGAGCAGGTTGGTGCCGGTGCGGGCGCGGTCATACAGCGCGTCGCCCGGCTGGGCATTGCGGTACTGGTTGAAGTACAGCAGCGAGTTGTCGCCGTAGTTGCCGATGTAGGGGTTGGCGCCGTCCCAGCCCCAGGAGCCGGTGCTGTTGAGGCCGTGGCCGATGTCCTGGTAGATCTTCCAGTCGATGCCGGCCTTCTGCAGGCGCTCGGGGTAGGTGGTCCAGCCGTAGCCGGCTTCAGCGTTGGTGACGACCGGGCCATAGGGCGGCGTGCCGTTGCCGGCGTTGCTGCCACTGGCGTTCAAGGCCATCGTGCCGGGCGTGCTGCCGGTGTTGGCCACATCGATGCCGCCGGGCAGCGTGCCGTTCTGGCCGCACCAGCCGGTCCAGAGGTAGTAGCGGTTCGGATCGGTGCTCGACATCATCGAGCAGTGGTAGGCGTCGCAGATCGTGAAGGCGTCGGCCAGCGCGTAGTAGAACGGGATGTCCGAGCGCTGCAGGTAGGCCATCGTCTGCTTGCCCTTGGCGGGCACCCAGCGGTCGTTGCGGCCGTTGTTCCAGGCGCTGTGCGCGTCGGACCACGAGTGCGCCAGGCCGGTCAGGAACTGCTCGCCCAGCTTGGCCGCGGTCGGGTGGTAGGGCAGGATGGCCGGCGGGTTCTGCACCACGCCGGAGCTGTTCACGTTGGGCTGCTGGAACACGGGGGCGCCCGAGCCGTAGAGCTTGGCCGCGCGCGGGTCGCCGAAGCCGCGCACGCCGCGCAGCATGCCGAAGTAATGGTCGAACGAGCGGTTCTCCTGCATCAGCACGACGATGTGCTTGACGTCCTCGATGGTGCCGGTGGTGCCTGCGGCGGGGATGGCCAGGGCCTTCTGGATGCTGTCCGGCAGCGCGGCGGTGGCGCCGAGGCCGGCCAGCCCGCGCAGCACGGTGCGGCGGTCGATCTTCGTCATGGGGAAATCTCCTGCGGTGGGGATGCCGGGCATTCTCAAATCCGTCCATGGCAGCAGCGTGTCGCTGCTATCGGCGCCACACGGGCCGGATGGATCTCCGCATTCATCAGACCGTCATCCGCGACATACGGCACACATTCGGGCACCCCCGGACCAAGGGGGTTCATCAGCTTGTCACAAGCATGCCGCACCCGATCCCTAGGCTGCGCAGCGCAGTACCTCGTACCCCATCCGCCCGTCAACACAAGCAAGAGGACACCCGATGAAGAACACCGCAATCCTGGCCGCCGCGCTGCTGGCCGTCGCCGCCTCCGCCGCCCACGCCGATGTCCGCGTCACCGAAGTCGCTCCCTGGTCCAGCGGCAACTCGCCGGTCGGCGCCGACTGGTTCGAACTGACCAACACCGGCACCAGCGCCGTGACGATCACCGGCTGGAAGATGGACGACAGCTCCGCCGCCTTCGGCAGCGCCGTCGCGCTGAACGGCATCACTTCGATCGCCGCCGGCGAATCGGTGATCTTCCTGGAAGGCAGCGGCAGCGCGCTGGTGAACTCCTTCAAGAGCGCCTGGTTCGGCACCAACGTGCCGGCCGGCCTGCAGGTCGGCACCTACACCGGCAACGGCGTCGGCCTCTCCACCGACGGCGACGCCGTCACCATCTTCAACGCCAGCGGCGTGCAGCAGGCGAAGATCACCTTCGGCACCTCCGACAGCAGCTCGCCCTACCAGACCTTCGACAACTCGCAGGGTCTGAACAACGTGACGGTGAGCCTGCTGAGCGCCGCCGGCACGAACGGCGCCTTCCTGGCGCACGACGGCGTGGAGATCGGCTCGCCGGGCACCATCGCCGCCGCGGTGCCGGAACCCTCGACCTACGCGCTGCTGCTGGGCGGCCTGGTCGCCGTCGGTGCCGTCGCCCGTCGCCGCAAGGCCTGAGCGGGAGGGAACGCGATGAACAAGCGCATCAAACTCCTGCTGCTCGCGCTGGCCGCTGCCGCCAGCTGCGGCGCCGCACAGGCCGCCAGCTCGCTGAACCTCGGCAACTACAGCGTCACCGCCACCTACGGCCTGGACATCCTGAACGGCACCAGCGGCGGCATCTCCGGCCTGGAAGCCTCGGGCGTGGCCTACGCGAAGGACCGCAACTCGCTGTTCTTCGTCGGCGATGAAGGCACCGGCGTCGTGGAGATCTCGCTGACCGGCAAGACGCTGGGCTACATGAACTTCGACTGGTCCAACACCGGCAGCAGCAAGCACGACACCGAGGGCATCACCTACCTCGGCAACGGCCAGCTGGTCGTCGGCGAAGAACGCCTGTACGACGCCTACAAGTTCGGCTACGTCAACGGTGGCACGGCCACGCTGTCCAGCAACAGCGTGTCGCTCAGCAACGCCTACCCGGTCGACAACAGCGGCATGGAAGGCATCGCCTACGACCCGCGCAACGGCGGCAGCTACGTCGCCGTCAAGCAGGAAAGCCCCGAGGCCGTCTTCTCCGGCACGCTGAGCTTCGGCAACCAGCTGAGCGGCACCGCCAACATCTCGACGCTGTTCGACGCCAGCAAGCTGGGCCTGTCGACGCTGTCGGACGTGGCCGTGCTGGCGCCGGTGGACTCGCTGGCCGGTACCGCAGGCGCGGACAATCTGCTGTTCCTGAGCCTGGGCTCGCACAGCCTGGTGGAGGCCGATCGCCAGGGCAACATCATCAGCAGCTTCGACCTGTCGAACGTGCTGCCGCACAACGCCATCGAGGGCGTAACCGTCGACGAGAAGGGCACGATCTACCTGGTGGCCGAGCAGATCCAGGACGGCAGCGCCACCGGCGCGGTGAAGTCGCAGCTGATCGTGCTGAGCCCCACGGCCGCCGTGCCGGAGCCCGCCAGCCTCTCGCTGATGCTGATGGGCGGCCTGGGCATCGCCGCCGCGGCCCGCCGCCGCAAGCAGCGCTGAGCAACGCTCTCCCCAGCAACCCCGGCCCCGGCCGGGGTTTTTCATTGGTTCACAGCCTTGTCATCGCCGCCTCAGACCATGTGAAGCCATGCCAACTCGTTGGGAAGACAGCATGGACAAGACGATCACGCCGCCGGCCCCGCTGCACATGCGCACGGTCTGGATCTCCGACCTGCACCTGGGCACGCCCGGCTGCCAGGCGGAAGCACTGCTGGAATTCCTGCGCGACGTGGAGTGCGAGACGCTCTACCTCGTCGGCGACATCATCGACGGCTGGCAATTGCGCCGGAACTGGTACTGGCCGCAGGCGCACAACGACGTCGTGCAGAAGCTGCTGCGCAAGGCCCGCAAGGGCACGCGCGTGATCTTCGTGCCGGGCAACCACGACGAGTTCGCGCGCAAGTACGTGGAGCACAGCTTCGGCGGTGTCGAGGTGATGGACGAGGCGATCCATGTCACCGCCGACGGCCGGCGCCTGTGGATCACCCACGGCGACCTGTTCGACGGCGTGATCCAGTGCGCCAAGTGGCTGGCCTACGTCGGCGACTTCGCCTACGAGTTCACCTTGAAGGTCAACCGCCACTTCAACCGCCTGCGTGCCAAGCTGGGCATGCCCTACTGGAGCCTGTCGCGCTACCTGAAGCTGAAGGTCAAGCGCGCGGTCAGCTACGTCAGCGACTTCGAAGTCGCCGTGGCCCGCGAGGCGCGCAAGCGCAAGGTCGACGGCGTGGTCTGCGGCCACATCCACCATGCCGAGATCCGCGAGATCGAGGGCGTGCTGTACTGCAACGACGGCGACTGGGTGGAGAGCCTCACCGCGCTGGTCGAGCACCCCGACGGCCGGCTGGAGATCCTCGATTTCAGCGCGCGGCTGGAGCACCAGGCGCGCGCCGCCCGTCCGGCTCAGGCGCTGTTGCCCAAGCCCGCCCCGGTCGTCTCCACCGCCCGCGAAGCGGAGGAATCGCTGGTGAATTGAGGCAGGGGCAGATCGAGCCCCGCGGCGCGCTTCATCAGCGCGTCGAAGATGTCCACCACCTCGAACACCGCCCGGTTGTCCAGCTCGCGCACGCGCGCCTGGAAGGCCGGCAGCCGCGCCAGCATCTCGGCCGTGGCGCCGCCAATGCCGCGCATCGTGTCCAGCACCAGGCCGACACCCATCTCGCGCACCCACTGCGCGTTGTAGCGCTCCTGCGGCATCGTGCCGCGGCCGCCGGTGGTGATCACCGGCAGCCCCAGGTGCAGCGCTTCGCTGAGGCAGCCGGGGCCGGGCTTGCCGATGAAGTAGTCGGCCATCTGCAGGTGCTCGGCCACCTGGGCGGTGAAGCCGACGATGGCGTGCGGCGCGTCCGAGCCCTGCGCCTGCAGTTGCCGCGCGAGCTTGGCGTTATGCCCGCACATCAGGATCAGTTGCTCGCCCTTCAGCGCCTTGGCGATCTTCAGCATCTGCATCGAGCCCTGGCCGCCGAACATCACGATGCCGGTCGGCCGCGCCGGGTCCAGCCCCAGCGCACGGCGCGCTTTCACCAGGTCGGCCGGGTCGGCCAGGCGCGGGTCGTAGAACGAGGGGCGCAGCACCATGCCGGAGACCAGGCTCAGCCGCTCGTCCGGGTGACCGGCCGCGCGGGCCTGCGCCAGCGCCCGCGGCGTGCCGCAGACGATGTGCTGACGCTGCCCCCGCTCGATCCAGAAGCGCGGCGGCAGGTCCGCCATGTCGGTCAGCACGGTGGCGAAGGGCACGCCGGGCAGGCTGGCATGGACCGAGGCGCACAGCGCGCGGTTGAAGTTGGGCACCAGCGAGACGACCAGGTCCGGCTCCGTGGCCAGCCAGTGCTGCTGCAGGATCTCCACGATCGATTCGTGGAAGAAGCGGATCGCCCGCTGCAGCATCTTCAGCTCCTGGGCCATGCCCAGGGTCCAGCCGCGCGCCAGGCGCTTGTTGTAGAAGTCCTCCGGCGCGGCGCCTGTGAGCTGCTTGAAGCGGCGCTTCGGGTCCAGCACCTCGAAGAGGTTGACCAGCTGCACCTCCCAGCCGCGCTGCTGCTGGGCGATCAGCGCCTGCAGCGCCTGCGCGGCGGCACGATGGCCGCCCCCCGCGTTGAAGTAAACCAGGGCAACGGTAGGCTTCGTCGTCATGGTTCTGTAGCTTCGGGCCGTGCAGTGACGGCTTCGTGAAGGTCGATATCCACATCAAGCATTAGGATTTTCGGCCCGCCGCGTTTATGCTGAGCGGCTTAACTCGCAAGGCCATGAACCACGACCCTGCCCTCCCCGTCACCCCCCGAACGACCAACGATACGCGCCTGCTGTCGATGATCAATGCCAGCGGCGACTGCTTCTGGGAGGTCGACGTGGAGCGCCGTTTCGTCTACATCAGCGACAACATGGCGCTGATGATGGGCTACCCGGCGACGGAGGTGGTGGGCCGCTCGGTGCAGGACTTCATGACGCCGGAGTACAAGCTGCAGATCCACCGCCAGACGATCGAGCGCGGCGCGCCGATCCACCAGCATGGTGCGATCCGCCACGAGGGCGAATTCATCTGCAAGGACGGCAGCGGCAAGTGGGGCGACACCGTCTCCGTGCCGGTGTTCGACGACGACGGCGTGCACATCGGCTACTTCGGCATCACGCGCGACATCACCCAGCGCAAGAAGGACGAGCACGCGCTGCGCGAGGCCAACCGCCTGCTGCGCGGCCAGGTGCAGCGGATCAACCAGCTGCACGAGCAACTGCGCGAGCAGGCGATTCGCGACGACCTGACCGGCGTCTACAACCGCCGCCACTTCGTCGCCGTGGCCGAGCGCGAGATCGCCCGCTCACGCCGTCAGCAGCAGCCGCTGTCGCTGGTGATGCTGGACGTGGACTTCTTCAAGCGCGTCAACGACGTGCACGGCCATCTGGCCGGTGACGAGGCGCTGCGCGTGATCGGCCTGCTGCTGCGCTCCACCTCGCGTGCGGAAGACCTGGCCTGCCGGCTCGGCGGCGAGGAGTTCGCCGTGTTGCTGCCGGGCATGGACCACCACGGCGCCATCGAGCGTGCGCAGGAGTGGCGCAGCGCGCTGGCCTCGCTGAAGACGCGCATCGGCGGCGGCACCGAGCTGAGCCTGACGGCCTCCTTCGGCGTCGCCACCTTCCCGCAGCATGCCGGCTCGGTGACCGAGCTGATGCGCGCGGCCGACCAGCGCCTGTACCACGCCAAGGACAGCGGCCGGAACCGCGTGGTCGGTGCGCTGGACGAATAAATCCTTCGCCGCACGCGAACGCTGATCCGTGACAATGTCGGCCCACGCGGGCCGAGGTCGGATCCGCGCCCGAAAGGATTCATTCCATGGCCCCGTCTTCATCCACGCCCCAGCGCAACTCGCCGCGCCAGGTCGCCATTGCCTCGCTGGTCGGCACCGCGATCGAGTTCTACGACTACTACATCTATGCCGCCGCGGCGGTGCTGGTCTTCAGCACGCAGTTCTTCCCCAAAGGCGACGGCTACGCGGCGCAGCTGCTGAGCCTGTCGACCCTGGCGCTGGCCTTCTTCGCCCGGCCGATCGGCTCGGCGCTGTTCGGCCACTTCGGCGACCGGATCGGCCGCAAGAAGACGCTGGTGGCTTCGCTGCTGACGATGGGCATCTCCACCATCGCGATCGGCCTGCTGCCGACCTACGCGCAGATCGGCATCGCGGCGCCGATCCTGCTGTGCATCTTCCGCATCGGCCAGGGCATCGGCCTCGGCGGTGAATGGGGCGGCGCGGCGCTGGTCGCCACCGAGAACGCACCGCAGGGCAAGCGCGGCCTGTTCGGCAGCTTCCCGCAGCTGGGTGCGCCGATCGGCCTGTTCGCGGCCAACGGCGTGTTCTTCCTGGTCAGCTACTTCCTCGGGGCTGAGCAGATGGTGGCCTGGGGCTGGCGCATTCCCTTCCTGCTGTCGGTGGTGCTGGTCGCCGTGGGCCTGTACGTGCGGCTGAACCTGCACGAGAGCCAGGTCTTCCGCGACGCCGAAGCCGCCGGCAAGAAGCTGCATGCGCCGGTCTCGGCCGTGTTCGCCAAGCACGGCCTGGCCGTGCTGCAGGGCGTGCTGATCATGACGACGACCTACGTGCTGTTCTACCTGATGACGGCCTTCGTGCAGGTCTACTCGAAGAGCCCCGTCGCCACTTCGGCCACCGGCCACGCCACAGGCCTGGGCATTCCGGCCAACACCTTCACCGGCATCCTGCTGATCGGCGCCATCGTGTTCGGCATCTGCACCAGCGTCGGTGGCGTGCTGGCCGACCGCTGGGGCCGCCGCCAGTGGCTGATCGGCGTGACGATCGCGATCATCGCCTTCGGCCTGGCGATGCAGAACCTGCTGGGCGGCGCGGATGCCTTCGGCGTGCTCGTCTTCATCATCATCGGCCTGGGCCTGATGGGTTTCACCTTCGGCCCGATGGCCGCCCTGCTGCCCGAGCTGTTCCCGACCGAGGTCCGCTACTCGGGCGCCTCGCTGGCCTACAACCTGGCCTCCATCGTCGGCGCCTCGATCCCGACCCTGGTGGCGCTGGAGCTGAACAAGAACTACGGCCTGCAGGGCGTGGGTCTCTACCTGGCCGCCAACGGCCTGTTCACGCTGGCCGCGCTGTGGTTCTCGCGCGAGACGCGCGATCTGGACCTGGCAACCGTGAAGTAGTTGCTCGCGACGGGGAGGATCTGGCACGGCGCATGCATGCCAGCGGTGGCCCAACAAGGAGCCGCCGCGATGAAGATCTCCACCCGTCTGATCCTGCTGATCGCCGTGATGTCCGCGCTGCTGATCGGTGTCGGCCTGCTGGGCCTGTCCGGCATGGCGGCCAGCAATGCCGGCCTGAAGACCGTCTACGAGGACCGCACCGTCGTGCTGGGTCAGCTCGGCGACATCCAGGCGCGCATGCTGATGAATGCGAACCTGATCAGCTCCGCCACGCTGGCGGCCACGCCCGAGGCGGTGGCCCGCGACGGCCAGGAGGTCGAGGCCAACATCGCCGAGATCACCCGGCTGTGGAAGAACTACATGGCGACCTACCTGACGCCCGAGGAGGAGCAGATCGCCAAGCGCTTCACGACCGTCCGCGGCGAGTACGTCAGCGGCGCGCTGCGGCCGGCGCTGGCGGCGCTGAAGAAGGGCGATTTCGACGCCGCTCGGCACATCGCCAACGAGGTCGTGCCGGGCCTGTGGGCCCCTGCCCGCCGCGAGATGATGGCGCTGATCGACCTGCAGCTGCGCGTGGCCAAGAGCGAGTACGACAAGGCGGTGGCGCACTTCGAGACGATCCGCGGGGTGGCGATCGCGGCGATCGTCATCGGCGTGCTGGGCGCGATCGCGCTGGGCGGCTTCCTCGTCGCCGGCATCGGCCGGGCACTGGCGCAGGCCAACGCGCTGGCCGGCGCGATCGCCGCCGGCGACCTGGGCGTGCAGATCGACACCCGCGGCCGCGACGAGATCGCCGCGCTGCTGCGCGGCCTGGTGCAGATGAAGGACGGCCTGGCCGCCGTCGTCCACAAGGTGCGCAGCGGCTCGGAGGGCGTGGCCACGGCCAGCGCCGAGATCGCGCAGGGCAACCACGACCTGTCCTCCCGCACCGAGAGCCAGGCCAGCGCGCTGGAGGAAACGGCCTCGTCGATGGAAGAGCTGGACGCCACCGTCAAGCACAACGCCGACAGCGCCCGAGAAGCCAACGAGATGGCGCGCAGCGCCTCGGCGGTGGCGGTGCGCGGCGGCAAGGTCGTGGGCCAGGTGGTCGAGACCATGCGCGAGATCAGCGAGGCCTCGCGCCGCATCGGCGACATCACCGGCGTGATCGACGGCATCGCCTTCCAGACCAACATCCTGGCGCTGAACGCAGCCGTGGAGGCGGCGCGGGCCGGCGAGCAAGGGCGCGGCTTCGCCGTCGTGGCCGGTGAGGTGCGCACGCTAGCCGGCCGCGCGGCCGAGGCGGCCCGCGAGATCAAGCGGCTGATCGGCAGCAGCGTCGAGCGGGTCGAGCGCGGCACGGTGCTGGTGGACCAGGCCGGCACGACGATGGAAGAGGTCGTCGCCGCGATCGGCCGGGTCGGCGATCTGATGCACGAGATCAGCGCCGCCAGCCGCCAGCAGAGCGCCGGTGTCTCGCAGGTGGGCGAGGCGGTGCAGCAGATGGACCAGGTCACGCAGCAGAACGCGGCGCTGGTCGAGCAGATGGCTGCGGCCACCTCGAGCCTCAATTCGCAGGCGCAGGACCTCGTCCAGAGCGTGGCCGTGTTCCGCCTGCAGCCCGGCTAATCGTCGTTTTTTCTGTGCGCGGCGGCGTGGATGGCAGCGTAGAGTCCGGGGGCTTCGCTAACCTTGAATCTCGACGCACACCGCCATGGCCGCCCCGTCGCCCCTCACTGTTTCCTCGCTGCCCGAAGAGGATCGCTACCGGCTGCTCGTCGAGGCCGTCACCGACTACGCGATCTACATGCTCGACGCGGACGGCACGGTGACCAGCTGGAACCCGGGCGCCCAGCGCTTCAAGGGCTACCGGGCCGACGAGATCATCGGCCAGCACTTCTCGCGCTTCTACGCGCCTGAGGACCGGCACGCCGGCCTGCCCGAGCGGGCGCTGGCGATCGCCGCGGAGCGCGGCCAGTTCGAGGGCGAGGGCTGGCGCCTGCGCAAGGACGGCACCCGCTTCTGGGCCCTGGTCGTCATCGATCCGATCCGCAGCGCCGACGGCCGCGTGATCGGCTACGCCAAGGTCACCCGCGACCTGACCGAGCGCCGCGAGACCGAGGCCGCGCTGCGCCGCACGCAGGAGCAGTTCCGGCTGCTGGTGCAGGGCGTCACCGACTACGCGATCTACATGCTGGACCTGCAGGGCCGCGTGGTCAGCTGGAACGCCGGCGCCGAGCACATCAAGGGCTACCAGGCCGACGAGATCGTCGGCCGCAACTTCTCCACCTTCTACCGCGCCGAGGATCGCGCGCTGGGCACGCCCGAGCGTGCGCTCGCCACCGTGCTGCAGCGCGGCCGCTTCGAGAGCGAGGGCTGGCGCGTGCGCAAGGACGGCAGCCAGTTCTGGGCCAGCGTCGTGATGGACCAGGTGCACGACGACGACGGCAAGATCATCGGCATCGCCAAGGTCACGCGCGACGTGACCGAGAAGCGCCAGGCCCAGCAGGCGCTGGAAGCGGCGCAGGCCTCGCTGTTCCAGTCGCAGAAGCTCGATGCGATCGGCCAGCTCACCGGCGGCGTGGCGCACGACTTCAACAACCTGCTGATGGTGATCCTGTCCAGCCTGCGCCTGATCGATCGGCGCGGCGGCGAGGCCGACCCGCTGCTGCGCAAATGGGTGATGACGGCCACCCGCGCCGCCCAGCGCGGCGCCGCGCTGACACAACGGATGCTGGCCTTCGCGCGGCGCCAGGAGCCGAGCCCCGAGCGCGTGGACCTCGGCGCACTGGTGCGCGGCATGAGCGACCTGCTGCAGCGCTCGGTCGGCCCCACCCTGACGCTCACGCTGGACACGCCCGAGGACCTGCCGCCCGCCTTCGTCGACCCCAACCAGCTGGAGCTGGCGCTGCTGAACCTGGTCGTCAACGCGCGCGACGCGATGCCCACCGGCGGTCCGGTGCGCATCGAGCTGGCCGCTCGGCAAGTGGACGCCAGCGAAGGCAGCCTGCCCGCCGGCAGCTACCTGAGCCTGGCCGTCATCGACACCGGCGAGGGCATGGACGACGAGACGCTGCAGCGCGCGATGGAGCCCTTCTTCACGACCAAGGGCATCGGCAGGGGCACGGGCCTGGGCCTGTCGATGGTCCACGGCCTGGCGGCGCAATCCGGCGGCCGCTTCCTGCTGACGAGCCAGCCCGGCCAGGGCACGCGGGCGGAGGTGTGGTTGCCGGCGGCGCGCGCTGCGGCAGATTCAGCCGCGGCCGAACCCCGCACGGCAAGCGGAACGCCGGCGATCGATGCCGCGCTCGACCCACGCCAGCCGCTGCGCGTGCTGCTGGTCGACGACGACGCGCTGGTGCTGGAGAGCACGGCCGCGCTGCTGCAGGACCTCGGCCACCAGCCGAGCTGCGCTAGCGACGCGCCCGATGCGCTGCGCCTGCTGCGCGAGGACCCGGCCGCCTTCGACCTGGTGATGACCGACCAGGCGATGCCCCGGCTCAGCGGCGCGGAACTGCTGGCCGAGGTGCAACGCCTGCGCCCCGGCCTGGCCGCGATCGTCGCCAGCGGCTATGTGGGCCACACGCCCGGCACGCTGCCCGAGCATGCGGTGCGCCTGGACAAGCCCTTCGACCAGGAGCAGCTGATCGAGGCGATCCGCACGGCGCTGGAGCGGGGCGGCGGCCGATAATCCGGCCTGCATGGAAATCTATCTCGACGCCAACGCCACTACCCCGGTGCTGCCCCAGGCAGCACAGGCCGCCCTCCAAGCCCTGGCCCAGGACTTCGGCAACCCCAGCAGCGTGCACAGCACCGGCCTGAAGGCCCGCGCGCTGATGGACACCGCCCGCGCCCGCGCCCAGCGCCTGCTGGACACCGGCGCCGGCCGCCTGCTGTTCGTCAGCGGCGCCACCGAGGGCATCCAGACCGCCGTGCTGTCGGCGCTGACCGCGCTGCGCGGGCGCAGCGATGTGCAGTGGCTGCTCTACGGCGCCACCGAGCACAAGGCGGTGCCCGAGGCGCTGAAGCACTGGAACCGGCTCCTGGACCTGGGCCTGGAGATCAAGGCGATCCCCGTCGACACCGACGGCCGGCACGACCTGGCCTTCATCCGCGAGCATGCGCCGCGCACCGGCCTCATCTGCACGATGGCCGCCAACAACGAGACCGGCGTCGTCAGCGACCTGGCCGGCATCGAGGCGGCGCTGTCCGCGCTGGCCGGCTACTGGATGGTGGACGGCGTGCAAGCGCTGGGCAAGCTGCCGATGAAGCTGGCCGCCAGCCGCATCGACTACGCGCCCTTCTCCGGCCATAAGCTCTATGCCCCCAAGGGCATCGGCCTGCTGTACGTGCGCGAGGGCGCGCCGTTCACCCCGCTGATGGCCGGCGGCGGGCAGGAAGGCGCGCTGCGCTCGGGCACCGAGAACATGTCCGGCATCGCCGCGCTGGGCGCCGTGCTGGCCGCGCTGGAAGACGGCCAGAGCTTCCGCAGCGCCGCCGAACTCACCCGCTACCGCGACGCGCTCGCTGCCGCGCTGCGCGAGGCCTTCCCCGGCCTGGTGTTCAACGCGCCGCTGGCCCATGTGCTGCCGACGACGCTGAACTTCGCCGTGCCGGGCCTCAGCTCGCGCCTGCTGCAGGACCTGTTCGACGCGGCCGACGTGCGCGTCAGCGGCGGCTCGGCCTGCAGCGCCGCCAAGGCCGCGCCCAGCTTCGTACTGGAGGCGATGGGCCTGCCGCATTGGCAGGCAGCCGGCGCGGTGCGCCTGTCGATCGGCCCGGCCGCCACGGCCGAGTTCATCGCCGAGGCCTGCGCCCGCATCCGCGCCTGCGGCGAATCGCTGCGCCAGAACTGCCTGAGCCCGCAGGACAACGCGCCGACGGTGGGTGACGGCATCACCCGCTTCATGCTGGACGGCGCCTGCTGCTACCTGTTGGCCGACGCCGCCGCCAAGCGCTGCCTGCTGATCGACCCGCAGCCCGAGCAGGTCTCGCGCCTGGTGCAAGCGCTGGGCTGCCAGGACTATCCGCTGGCTGCGATCCTCAGCACCAGCGGCGACGACGCCCACCGCCAGGCCCGCGAGATCCTGCATGCCGACCTGCCTGCAGCGCTGCTGCCCGCCGGCGAGACCGACGCGCTCGGCTGGCCCGTCGGCGCCGGCGCGATCGAGCTGGGCGCACGCCGCCTGGTGCGCCGCCCGACGGCCGAGGGCCAGGTCTTGCTGCTGGGCGCCGGCGACGAGGCCCAGTTCGCCTTCGGCGAGGTGCCCGTCGCCATGCTCGCGCCGCACACGCTGGCCGCCCCCACGCACGACGACGCGGCCCTGTTCGCCACCCGCGCGCTGCAGCGCGAGGACGCCGAGCCGATCCAGCTCGACGGCATGCAGCTCGCCGCCTTCGTCGCCACGCACCCGGGCGCGCTGCTGGTGGACGTGCGCGAGCCCTACGAGCAGTTCCTGACGCACACGCCGGAGCTGCCGGGCGTGGAACTGCAGGCGATGCCGATCTCGCGCCTGCTGAACGCGATCGAGCCCTGGCTGGCCGAGCAGCGCCCGCTGCTGTTCTTCTGCCGCAGCGGCAACCGCAGCCGCCAGGCCGCGCAGGCGCTGGCGCGGCTGGGCCACGGCCAGGCCTTCACGCTGGCCGGCGGGCTGGCGCTGATGCCGGGCAACGTCGTCCATGTCTGAAGCGCAGCAGGTCCACAGCTCGTTCTACCGCTTCGCCGCGCTGGACGATCCGTCCGCCGTGGCGGAGCGGCTGCGCGAACTGGTGGTCGGGCTCGGCGGCAATGTGATCGTCGCGGCCGAAGGCATCAGCGGCGCCGTGGCCGGGCCGCCGGCCGTGCTGCAGGCCTTCGAGCAGGCGCTGGTGACGGAGTTCGGCGGCGCCTTCGCCGGCATGGTCTTCAAGCACAGCGCCTGTGCGACGCGGCCCTTCCACCTCGTCAAGGTCCACGTGAAGCGAGAGATCGTGGCCTTCGGCGTGCCCGGCGTCACGGCGCCGGAGACGCAGGACGACACGCACGTCTCGCCGCAGCGCTGGCGCGAACTGCTGGACGAGCCCGACGTCGTCGTGCTCGACAACCGCAATAGCTTCGAATGGCGCCTCGGCCGCTTCCGCGGCGCCGTCGACCCCGAGGTCAAGCACTTCCGCGATTTCCCCGCCTACGTCGAATCGCAGGCCCCGCAGTGGAAAGCCGAGGGCAAGCGCATCGCGATGTACTGCACCGGCGGCATCCGCTGCGAAAAGACCAGCGCCTGGATGCAGGACCAGGGCCTGACCGTCTACCAGCTCGACGGCGGCATCCTGAACTTCTTCCAGGCCATGCCCGACGCCGCCGCGGACTGGCAGGGCGAATGCTTCGTCTTCGACAAGCGCATCGCGATCGACGCGAAATTGCAAGAAACTGCAACAACGGCCGAAGAGGTCTACGCCGACGAACCCGATGGCGCTTGGCGACTAGCCCGCGCAAAGCGGCTCGACCCGGCCTCTTAGCGAACCCCAGTGGTCGTTTGCCTCGGGATGTGGCTGGGGCCGGCCACGGAAGTAAAGGAGGAGCCCGCGCAGCGGGCGGGGGACATGAAGTGGACGGCCCCAGCCGCAGCCCGAGGCTCGGCCGAGCGGTAGCGGTAAAACTTGAAACCCCTCAGACGGCACAAGGCGATTGCCTGGGGATAATCGGCCCACTCGCCCCTCACCCACTTCCATGTCCAATCTGATCGTCCACGGCGGCACTCCCCTGAAGGGCCGCGTCATCCCCTCGGCGAACAAGAACGCCGTCCTGCCCATCCTCTGCGGTACCTTGCTGAGCCGCGAACCGATCCGACTCAAGGGCATCCCCGAGAGCACCGACGTGCGCAAGATCCTCGAGGTGTTCCGCAAGCTGGGTTCGCAGGTGGAGGTGAACTACGAGACCGGCATCCTCGACGTCCACCACCGCGACACCCACTTCGACGCCGCCACCGACCGCCTGCCGGAAGAAATGCGCAGCTCGATCATGCTGGTGCCGGGCCTGATGGCGCGCTTCGGCGCCGCGCGGATCGAGGACGACGTCAAGGGCTGCACGCTGGGCGCGCGCGAGATCGATCCCCACGTGGAAGTGTTCGAGCGCTTCGGCGCCGCCGTCGAGCGCCAGCCCGACGGCCTGACCTTGAAGGTCGACGGCAAGCTCCGCGCGAACAAGCACTGGACCGACTACGCCTCGGTCACCACCACCGAGAACTTCATCCTCTGCGCCGCGCTGGCCGAGGGCACATCCACGCTGACCAATGCGGCCAGCGAACCGCACGTGCAGGAGTTCACCCAGTTCATGCAGATGCTGGGCGCGAAGATCGAGGGCCAGGGCACCTCGCGCGTCACCATCCACGGCGTGGACAAGCTGGGCGGCGGCGAGTTCACCTTCGCCGAAGACTTCCACGAGATCGTCACCTTCCTGGCGCTGGGCGCCATCACCGGCGGCGACGTGCGTGTGAAGAACTCCCAGCCCGAGCAGTTCCCGCTGCTGGACCGCACCTTCGCCAAGTTCGGCGTCAACATCGTCCATGAGGACGGCTGGAGCCGCTGCGAGGCGCAGTTCCCGCTGAAGGTGAAGGAACCCTTCACCCGCAACATCCTGCAGAAGGTCGAGGCCGCGCCCTGGCCCTACCTGCCGGTGGACCTGCTGCCGATCTTCGTCGCCCTGGGCGTCAAGGCCGAGGGCAGCGTGATGTTCTGGAACAAGGTCTACGACGGCGCGATGGGCTGGACCAGCGAGCTGGCCAAGTTCGGCGGCCACGCCTTCCAGGCCGACCCGCACCGCATCATCACCTTCGGCGGCAAGCCGCTGACGCCGGCCGAGGTTGAGAGCCCCTACATCATCCGCGTGGCGATCGCACTGGTGATGGTGGCCGCGAGCACGCCGGGCCGCTCGGTGATCCGCAACGCCACGCCCGTGCGCCGCGCCCACCCGAACTTTGCCGAGAACATCCGCCGCCTCGGTGCCCAAATCGAGTGGGTCGAGGGCGACTGAGCTTCGAGCCGCCGCTGCTGGACGGCGTCGGCGCCAGCACCGTCGCCTGCCCGCCCGGCGCCTGGGCGACGGTGCTGGACTTCATGACGGAACGCCTGCCGCGCGTCAGCCGCGATGACTGGTCGCAACGACTGGCCCGCGGCGAGGTGCTGGATGCAGCCGGCGTGGCGCTGGCGCCCGATGCGCCCTACCGCCCGAACACGCGGCTGCACTACTACCGGCTGCTGGCCCACGAGCCCGAGATCCCGTTCGCCGAGGAGATCGTGTTCCAGGACGAGTGGCTGCTGGTCGCCGACAAGCCGCACTTCCTGCCCGTTACGCCCAAGGGCCGCTACGTGCAGCAGACCTTGCTGACGCGGCTGAAGAAGCGCACCGGCATCGCCACCCTGACGCCGGTCCACCGGATCGACCGCGAGACCGCCGGCCTGGTGCTGTTCTGCATCCGGCCCGAGACGCGCGATGCCTACCAGCGGCTGTTCCGCGAGCGCACGGTCGAGAAGGTCTACGAGGCGATCGCGCCGGTCAGGCAAGACCTGGCCCTGCCGATGACCTACCGCAGCCGCCTGCGCGAGCGCGACGGCGATGCTTTCATGCAGATGGAGACTGTGGACGGCGAGCCCAACGCCGAGACCGAGATCCGGCTGATCGAGAGCGCGGGGGAATATGCACGCTACGAGCTGCGACCCCGCACCGGGCAGAAGCACCAGCTGCGCGCACAGCTGAGCGCGCTGGGCATTCCGATCCGCGGGGACCGCATCTACCCGGTGCTGCAGCCGCCGGAGCCGGAGGAGGCGGTGCCGGACTTCCGCGAACCGCTGCAACTGCTGGCGCGGGAGATCGGCTTCACCGATCCCTGCACCGGCCTGGCCCGGCGGTTCAGCAGCCGGCGCCGCCTCGACGGGCTGGCTTAGCCCAGCCGTTGCTTCAGGAAGGCGACGACGTAGGGCGTCGCCGCGGCGGCGATCGACGAAGCCGTGGCCGGATCGATGCCGGCGCGAGCCGCCAGCGTCTCGGCGATGCGGCCCGTCATCACGCCCTCGCCGCCGTCGACCAGGGACTTGAAGAAGCCGTCGCCGCGCACCAGCCCGGCCGCGAAGGCCGAGAAGAAGCTCTTGCCGGCGTGCTCGCCCATCAGGCCTTCGCTCTGCTGAGACTCCACGTGCTCGTAGGCCGCGCTGGCCGCGTGCCCCAGCAGTTGCTGGGCATCGTCCGCGTTGACGCCCTGGGCCGCGAGGGCCTGCGTCGCCTGCGCGCCATGCTCGGACGCGAGAAATTCACCGATCAGTTGCTGGACATCCATCTCGAACTCCTCAGGAACAGGCCTTGTTGTGGTCGGCGTGGTAGCCGGCGGCCTTGGCGGCGGCCTCGCTCATGTACGAGCCCTGCTTGGTCTTGCCGTACCAGCGGCTGCCGGCGCAGTGATAGGCCTTGGTCGAGGTGTTCACCCAGACGTCACCGGGAGCCGGCGCCGCAGCAGCGGCGGGCTTGGCAGCCGGTGCGGGCTTGGCCGCGGGCGCAGCGGCCACAGCGGGAGCGGGAGCAGCGGCCGATGCCGGCACCGCAGCCGGTGCCGCGGCGGGCGCAGGAGCGGCTGCAGGAGCGGTTGCTGCGGCGTACCAGGTCTTGACCCCCTTGTGCCCGCGGCAGGCCCCCTTCTTGGCGGCGTCGCTGCTGTAGCTGCCGTCCTTGCAGAGGCCGGTCGTCCCGGCGGGTGCATCTGCCGGCACTTGCGCGGCCGCGATGGCGGCGCCTGCCATGCCGAGCGCGAACAGCAGCGCCCTGGTGGAAAACTTCATTGGCTGTACTCCGGGGAAAAATGCCATCGGGTCGATGGCCGGTTGAAACGCCGCCCCTTGTAGCGGCGCCTGCTTGACGCCCAACTGACCGGACGCCGACCTCCCCCTCGTTTCGCAGTCGTCGTTTTCCCGCAAGCCGGTACAGACCGAAACTTTGCACCCCAGCAACGCGTGCATACACTGCCCCGCGAGTTCGCACACAGGGGGAAGCAGCAATGGCGATGACGGGCGGCATGAAAGCGGGCTTGGCGGCCCTGGTCGTGGCGGCGGCCGCGGGCGGCGGCTGGTGGTTCTGGCAGAGCCATCCGCACGGCGGCCAGGACCTGGGCTCCACGGCCGAGATCGGCAGCGAACAGGCCTTCGCCTTCATGGACTGCAAGCCGCGAATGTTCGACGGCTCGCCGGCCATCGCGGTCAGCTTCACCCAGCCGCTGGACCGCAAGCAGGACTTCGGCGCGCTGCTGAAGGCCACCGAGAGCGCGATCCCCGACCCCAAGGCCAAGAACCCGTCCACGCCCGATGCCAAGCCGGTCGAGGCCCGCTGGGTGCTCGGCGACAACCCGCGCGTGCTCTACCTGCCCTACGTGACGCCGGAGCGGCAGTTCCACATCGCCATCGACGCCGGCGTGGCCGCCACCAACGGCGCGAAGCTGCCGGTGGCGCAAAGCTGCGAGCTGGCCAGCGAGAGCATGCCGACGAGCTTCTACTTCGCCAGCAAGGGCATCGTGCTGCCGGCCGGGCAGAACGGCGGCCTGCCGGTGATCAGCGTCAACGTGCCCGAGGTGGACGTGCAGTTCCTGCGCGTGCGGCCCGACGCGCTGCCGCGCTTCCTCGAACAGGTCGGCGGCCGGCGCGAGAACAAGCAGGAGAGCGAGAGCGTCGACGCCGGCGAGGACGGCGAAGGCGGCGGCTACTACGGCGACTACTACGACAGCAGCCGCAAGCTCAAGGGCACCGTCGGCGGCTACATCCTCGACGAGCTGCGGACCATGTCCGACAGCATCTACATCGGCCGCTTCACGACCGACCAGCGACCGAACCGCCGCAACGTCAACTTCCTGCCGGTGGAAAAGATCAAGGAGCTGCAGGAGCCCGGCATCTACATCGCGGTGATGAGCCAGCCCGGCCGCTTCGGCTGGGACTACCAGGTCACCCACTACTACGTCACCGACATCGGCCTGCACCTGCGCCGCCACCTCGACCAGCTGGACGTCTTCGCCACCTCGCTGAAGAAGGGCACGGCCCTGTCGGGCATCGAGCTGACCTTGGTGGACGACGCCGGCAAGTCGCTGGGCCAGGCCAAGACCGATGGCGACGGCCATGCGGTGTTCAGCGGCCGCAGCGAGCGTGCGCGCGTGCTGCTGGCGCGGCGCGGCGACCAGGAAATGTCGGTGCTGGCGCTGCGCGATCCGGCGCTGGACCTGTCGGAGTTCGACGCGATCGGCTGGCCCTCGCGCAACAACAAGCTGTTCGTCTACGCCGGCCGCGACCTGTACCGCCCTGGCGAGAGCTTCCAGGCCTCGATCCTCGCCCGCAACGCGGACGGCCAGTTGCCGGCCAAGCTGACGCCGCTGACGCTGACCTTGAAGAAGCCCGACGGCTCCAACGTCTCGAACCAGCTGATCCAGCCGCGCAAGGAAGGCTCAGGCTACTTCCAGCAGACCATCACCCTGCCGCCCGACGCGCCCACCGGCACCTGGATGCTGCAGGCCCGCGTCGACCCCGCGGCCAAGCTGCCCGATGCGCAGTGGCCGTTCAAGGTCGAGGAGTTCCTGCCCGAGCGGATGAAGCTGGACCTGAAAGCGCCCGATGCGGTGCTGAGCGGCGACGAGACCGGCGTGCCGGTGCAGGTCAGCGGCATGTACCTCTACGGTGCGCCGGCCGCGGGCAACCAGCTGCAGGCCAGCCTCTACACCGAGCGCCAGACCAACCCGCTGGCGCAGAAGCTGCCCGGCTTCATCTTCGGCGACTTCGCCGACGACAAGGCCAAGAAGTACGAGAACCTGGAGGCCCAGTCGCTCGACGAGCAGGGCAAGGCCGAGGTGACGCTGGCCCCCGAGTTGGGCGAGCGCAAGTCGCCAATGCTGATCCGCGGCAGCTTCAGCTTGCTGGAGTCGGGCGGGCGGCCGGTCGTGCGTTCGATCGAACGCTCGTGGTGGCCGGCGACCAAGCTGGTCGGCATCCGGCCGCTGTTCGATCGCAACGTGGCGCCAGAAGGCGCGCTGGCCGAATTCGAAGTCACCCGCGTGGACGCTGCCGGCCGCGTCCAGCCGGCCAAGGAACTGCAGGTGCGCCTGGTCTACGAGGAGCGCCAGTGGTACTGGCGCTATGACGACGGCCGCGGCTGGAACTCGGGCTTCAACGTCAGCGAGGAAACCGCCGACGCCCGCTCGGTCGCGCTCAGCGGCAAGGACCGCATCAAGATCGCCGTGCCGGTCAAGTACGGCCGCTACCGGCTGGAGGTGACCGACCCCGAGACCAGCCTGACGACCCGTTACGCCTTCTACGCCGGCTGGGGCGCGCAGGATGCCGACGACGCCGGCAACCGGCCGGACCGCGTCCAGCTGAAGCTGCAGGGCGCGCCCTTCAAGCCCGGCCAGACCGCGAAGCTGAACATCAAGCCGCCGCATGACGGCGAGGCGCTGCTGACCGTCGAGGGCGACCGCGTGCTGTACCAGAAGCGCCTGTCCGTCAGCGCCTCGGGCACCGACGTGGAGATCCCGATCGCTGCAGACGATCCGGCCTGGCAGCGCCACGACCTCTACATCACCGTCGCCGCCTTCCGCCCCGGCAGCCAGGGCGACCAGGTGACGCCGGCGCGCGCGTTGGGCCTCGTCTACCTGCCGCTGGACCGCGAGCAACGCAAGATCAAGATCGCCCTCACCGCGCCGCCCAAGACGCGGCCCGAGACCGAGCTGCCGGTCAAGGTCAGCGCGCCGGCGCTGGCCGGCAAGCCGGCGATCGTCACCGTCTCGGCGGTGGACGTGGGCATCCTGAACATCACCCGCTACAAGACGCCGGACCCGGTCGACTTCTTCTTCGGCAAGCACCGCTACGACGCCGACATCCTCGACCTCTACGGCAAGCTGATCGAGAAGATGGACGGCACCGCGGCCAAGCAGCGCTTCGGCGGCGACGCCGGCAAGCGCGACACGCAGAGCATGCCGCGCAAGGTGCTGCTGGTGGACCTGTTCTCCGGCCCGGTGACCCTGGACGCCAAGGGCGAGGCCAACATCAAGCTGAAGCTGCCGGACTTCAACGGCACCTTGCGGCTGATGGCCGTGGTGTCCAGCGCCGACAGCTACGGCAGCACGCAGGCCGAGACGGTCGTCGCCGCGCCGCTGGTGGCCGAGCTGAACCTGCCGCGCTTCATCGCGCCGGGCGACACGGCCACGATCGCGCTGGACCTGACCAATCTCTCCGGCAGCACGCAGACCATCAACGTCCAGGTGGACGCCAGCGGCCCGCTGAAGATCACCGGCAAGCCCGAGCCGGTGACCCTGGCCGACAAGAAACGCCAGATCCTGAAGCTGCAGGCCCAGGCCACCGATGCCTACGGCCTCGCGCCGATCAAGCTGACCGTCAGCGCCGGCGACCTGAAGCTCACGCGCGAGGCCGCGCTGCAGGTACAGCCGGCCACGCCGCTGACGCGCAGCATCGTCCGCCAGCGCCTGGAGCCCGGCGCCACGATGAAGCTCGACGCCGCCGCGCTGGACAGCTACTGGCCCGGCTCGGCCGCGATGAGCGTGACCCTGTCGTCCTCGCCGCCGATCGACATCCGCGCCCAGGTGCAGGGCCTGCTCACCTACCCCTACGGCTGCCTGGAGCAGACCACCAGCAGCGCCTATCCGCTGCTCTACATCGACGAGGCGGCGGCCGACAGCTTCAAGTTGAAGGGCATCTCCCGCGAGGAGCGCGCCAAGCGGCTGGACGAAGGCTTCGCGCGGCTCTCGGCGATGCAACAGGCCAAGGGCGGCTTCGGCCTGTGGTCGGCATCGAGCCCGTACGAGGCCTGGCTCAGCGCCTACGTCACCGGCTTCCTGCAGGACGCACGCGCGGCCGGCTTCAACGTGCCGGAGGCGATGCTGAAGCATTCGCTCGACTCGCTGACCGAGCAGTTCCAGCGCGCGCCCGGCTACCAGCTGCAGCCGCCCAAGGAAGTCGCCCGTGATGCCAAGGGCCGCATCTCGGACTACCGCGCCGTGGAGGCGCTGCGGCAAGCGCACCAGCGCTTCGCGGAGGCCGCTTTCGCCGGCTACGTGCTGGCCCGCGAACAGAAGGCGCCGCTGGCCACCTTGCGTACCCTGTTCGACCAGTGGCGCGGCAACGCACGCTCGCCGCTGCCGCTGCTGCAACTGGGCATCGCGCTGCAGCTGATGGGCGACGAGGCACGCGCCAAGGTCGCCATCGACGAGGCGATGAAGAAGCCCTACGGCCTGCAGCTGCAGACCGCCTCCGACGACGGCAGCGGCTACTACGACTACTGGAACGACTGGCTCGGCGACTACGGCTCGCGCGTGCGCGACTACGCGCTGGGCTACGCGCTGATGCATCGCCACAAGATCGCGCATGAGCGCCGCGAGGGCCTGCTGTTCGACCTGGCCGCCGACTTCCAGCGCCGCAGCTATTACTCGACGCAGGAGCGGCTCGCGCTGTTCCTCGCCGTGTACAGCGCGCGCGGCGCGGCGGACGGCAAGGGCTGGAAGGCCGAGCTGGACGGCCAGGCGCTGAGCGGCAAGGATTCGTTGCAGCAGCCCGTCACCGCCGAACGCCTGAAGGCCGGCGCCACCTTGCGCAACGACGGCGATGCGCCGCTGTTCGTCGAGGCCGCGGCGCAGGGCTATCCGGTCAAGCCACCGGTGCCGCAGGCCGACGCGATCACGATCGAGCGCGAGCTGTTCGACACCAAGGGCCAGTCGGTGTCGGGCAAGCGCGACTTCGCCACCGGCGACCTGCTGATCGTGCGCCTGCGCGTGACAGCCAAGCAGCAGATGAACGACGGCCTGGTCGTCGACCGCATCCCGGCCGGCTTCGAGGTGGAGAACCTTACCCTCAGCCAGGGCCCGCAGGGCGGCGAGTTCGCCGTGCAGGGCACCAACATCGCCGAGGCCAACGCGAACCCGCGCATCGTCCACACCGAGTACCGCGACGACCGCTTCGTCGCCGCGGCCAAGCTGGGCCGCGAGAAGCTGGAGGTGTTCTACCTGGTGCGCGCGGTGACGCCGGGCCACTACGTCGTGCCGGCACCGTACGCGGAAGACATGTACCGGCCCGAGCTGCGCGGCATCGGCAAGGCCGAGGCGGACATCAACGTCATCGACCGGCGATGAAATGATTGCAAGCAACAAACTCCCCATCAACCTCGACGATCTGCTGCGCCAGCGCACGGTCGAGGGGGAGCGCATCGAATACAAGGCCGGCTTGAACCCGGATGCGATCATCCGCACCCTCTGCGCATTCGCCAACGATTTCGAGAATCTGGGCGGCGGCTATGTGGTGATCGGGCAGGACTGCGATGCCGACGGCAGACCGGTCTTTCCCCCGGTCGGCCTGCCCGACAAGCAGCTCGACAGAATCCAGCGCGAACTGCTGGCGCATTGCCAGTTGATCCAGCCGCCGTATTTCCCGATATTGAGTCTCGAAGTCGTCGAAGGCCGCAACTTGATCGTGCTGCAAGCACCGGGCGGGCAGACGCGCCCCTACAAGGCGCCGGAAGCAGTCACGGCCAGCAAGAAGACGTGGCGTTACTACATCCGCCGCTACAGCAGCACGGTCGAGGCCAAGGGCGAGACCGAGCAGGAACTGATGAGCCTGGCGGCCAAGGTGCCGTTCGACGATCGCTTCAACCAATTCGCGCGCGTCGATGATCTCGCCAAGGCCTTGATGCAGGACTTCCTGGAGGAAGTCGGTAGCGCGCTGGCGATGGATGCGCCGGGGCTTTCCGTCGAGGCACTGGGTCGGCAGATGAACGTGGCGGGCGGCCCGACTGAATCGCCCTGGTCCAAGAACGTGGGGCTGCTGTTCTTCAACGAAACGCCGGAACGGTTCTTCCCCGGCGTGCAGATCGACGTGGTCTGGTTTCCCGAAGGTGCGGGCGGCGACCGCTTCGACGAAAAGATATTCAAGGGGCCGCTGGCGCGAATGACGCGCGAGGCGCTGGGCTATATCGAGCGCAATTTTCTGCACGAGACGGTCATCAAGCACCCGGACCGGGCCGAAGCGACGCGGCTCTGGAACTTTCCCTATGCAGCCATCGAGGAGGCCGTGGTCAACGCCGTGTATCACCGCTCCTACGAGGAGCGCGAACCCATCGAAGTGCGCATCAGCCATGAGGAACTGGTGGTGGTGAGCTACCCCGGCCCGGACAGATCGATCCGCATGGAAGACCTGAAGGCGGGCCGCGCCGTCAGCCGCCGCTACCGCAACCGGCGCGTCGGTGAGTTCCTGAAGGAACTGCAGATGACCGAAGGGCGCTCCACCGGCATCCCGAAGATCCTCAAAGAGATGGCGGCCAACGGCTCGCCTGCGCCGCTGTTCGAGACGGATGATGATCGGCTGGCGTTCGTGATCCGGCTGCCGAGGCATCCTCTGGCCCTGGTCCCCACTGACACCCCGCAAGTTACCCCGCAAGTTACCCCGCAAGTTACCCGGCAAATCGCGGCGCTGCTGACAGTGGTCGATGGCGACGTCACGCGGCAGGCCATGCAGCAAGCATTGGGACTGGCCGACCGCGAACACTTCCGCAAGACGTACCTGACCCCGGCACTGGAACAGGGCTTCATCGAAATGACCCTGCCCGACAAGCCCCTCAGCAGCAAGCAGCGCTACCGCCTGACGGCCATCGGGCGGCAGTGGCTGAAAGCGCATCCCGGCGGGGATTCGGCCTGAACCACCCGCCACCCTCGGCACACAGCGCATGAAAAGACATTGGGCCAAGCTGGCAGCGATCGGCGGCGGCACAGCTGCCGCGCTGGTGCTTGCGCTGGACCTCGCCTTCCCGCTGCCGCGGATGGCAAGACCCGACCCCGGGCCCGGCCAGTCCACGTTGGTCGTGCTGGCCGCGGACGGCACCCCACTGCGGGCCTGGGCCAGCGAAGACGGGGCGCTGCGGCATCCGGTCACGCTGGCCGAGGTGTCGCCGCTGTACCTGCAGGCACTGCTGAACTACGAAGACCGGGCCTTCCGCTGGCATCCCGGCGTCAACCCGAAGGCGCTGGCGCGCGCGGCCTGGCAATGGGCGCGGCACGGCCACATCGTCTCGGGCGGCTCCACGCTGACGATGCAGGTGGCGCGCATCGTCGACCCCGGCGTGCAGGGCAAGAGCGTCGGTGCCAAGCTGCGCCAGATCCTGCGCGCGCTGCAGCTGGAACTGCACCTCAGCAAGGACGAGATCCTCACGCTGTACCTGAACCAGGCGCCGATGGGCGGCATGATCGAAGGCGTCGAGATGGCGAGCCGCGCCTACCTCGGCAAGCCCGCCAAGGACCTGAGCCATGCCGAGGCGGCGCTCCTGACCGCGATGCCGCAATCGCCCTCGCGGCTGCGCCCCGACCGCGCCGCCGCCCGGGCCCAGGCGGCGCGCGACAAGGTGCTGGACCGCATGCAGACGCGCGGCGTCTGGGATGCCGCGACGGTGAAGGACGCCAAGCTCGAACGGGTCTTCGCCCCGCCCCTTCGGGCGCAATGGCTCGCCCCGCTGGCCGCCGAGCGGCTGCGCCAGCAGCGCCGGCCGGACGAGGACGCGCTGATCCGCACCACGATCGACGCCGGCCTGCAGATGCGCCTGGAGCAGGTGCTGGCCGACCGCATCGGCGTGCTGCCGGTCAAGGTGTCGATCGCCGCGCTGATCGTCGAGAACGAGCACGCCGAGATCCGCGCCTACGCCGGCTCGGTCGACTTCGGCGACGCCAGCCGCGCCGCACATGTCGACATGGTGCGCGGCCTGCGCTCGCCCGGCTCGACCCTGAAACCGTTTCTCTACGCGATGGCGCTGGACCAGGGCCTGATCCACTCGGAGAGCCTGCTGATCGACGCGCCGCAGAACTTCGGCGGCTACGCACCCGGCAACTTCCAGGCCGATTTCTCCGGCCCGGTCAGCGTCAGCGAGGCGCTGCAGCGCTCGCTGAACGTGCCGGCCGTGGACGTGCTGGAACGGCTCGGCCCGGCGCGCTTCGCCGCGCGGTTGCGCACGGCGGGTCTGCGCCTGCGCCTGCCGCAGGACGCCCAGCCCAACCTGAGCCTGATCCTGGGCGGCGGCAGCACGAACCTGGAGGAACTGGTCGGCGCCTACACCGCCTTCGCACGACGCGGCATCGCTGTGCGACCCCGGCTGCGCGAGAGCGAGCCGCTGGTCGAGACGCCGCTTGTCAGCGAAGGCGCGGCCTTCATCGTGCGCGAGATCCTCGAGAACGGCGGCCGCCCCGGCGCCCCCTTCCGCGAAAGCGAGCAGCGCATCGCCTGGAAGACCGGCACCAGCTTCGGCTTCCGCGATGCCTGGGCCGTCGGCGTGACCGACCGCTACACCATCGGCATCTGGATGGGCCGCCCCGACGGCACGCCCAACCCCGGCCACTTCGGCGCCAACAGCGCCGCCCCACTGATGAAAGACATCGCCGCCACGCTCGGCCCGCAACAACTGGCCCCGCGCCGCGTGCCCGCCACCGTCAAGGCCGTGCCCGTCTGCTGGCCGCTGGGCCTGGCCGAGAACCTCACCGCCCCTGCAGAGTGCCTGCAGCACCGCCTGGCCTGGACCTTGGACGGCAGCACGCCGCCCACGCTGCCCGACCGCCTCAGCGGCACCGGCCTGATCGACGTCGCCTGGGTCGACCGGCAGGGCCGCCGCACGCGGCCGGATTGCGCGGCTGCCAGCGTCGAACCCGAACGCGTTGAATTCGCCCGCTGGCCCACGCTGGTGCAGCCCTGGATCGAGCCGGACGAACGCAGCCCCGTCGAACGCCTCGCCTGGTCCGGCGACTGTGCGCCACGCACCGCGACGCAAGGCCTGCGCATCGTCGGTCTGGAACCCGGCTCGGTGCTCCGGCCCGCGCCGGGGCATCGGCAGGTGGAGCTGGCTCTGCAGGCGGTCGGCGCGCAGCAGGGGCTCAGCTGGCTGTTGAACGGACAGGCAGTGGGCGGGGTCGGCGCGAACGGCGGCGGGCCGCTGAAGCTCACGCTGGCGCGTGCGGGATCGCAGTCGCTGACGGCTCTGGACGGACGCGGGCGCTATGCGCAGGTGAAGTTCAGTGTGCAGATGCCATCGGCGCCATGACACCAATCTCCCTCCGTGCACGCCTGACATTTGCCCTGCTTGGCGCAGCGACATTCACCCCTGCCCACAGCGCAACAAGGTGCGCGCCCGGATTTGTGGAGTTCATTTCCAAGTTCGAGCGCGGCGTCATCGACCAGACCGAGCACACGAAATTTCCGTTGCGCTATTCGCTGCTGGACAGCGACGGTCCGGAACTCACACGCAAGGTGCTCTGGCTCGATCAAAGTCGTGCGGCGACGTTCGAATCGTTCCCCAGCCCGGAAGATCAGGCTCGCCTCCACGTTAAACGAGCATTCGTCAGGGACAAAACGGGCCGCTGCGCAGTCAAGCTCAATGTCGAGAACTCCGACATATACGCCATGACTTTCACGTTTGCGAGATGGAACAAGACGTGGCGTCTTGTGGAGATCGATGATGATTCATTGTGAGAACTCACTCGACCTATCGAATCTCTCGACCGAAGGCATCCCGCTCATTGCTTGCTTTCGAAGCCACCCGTTGAATTTCGCATGAGGCCGCAGGATCACAGATAGGCCGTCGCTGCGGCCTCGTCCGCTCAAGTCCCACGGCCAGATTCAGTTCGGCCATAGCGTGCCAGCGCCACGTGCACAATCGTCCGCATGAAGTCGAACATCACCATCGATCGCCCCCAGAGTCTGGGAGAGGAAATTGCCAATGCTGTCAGCCATGGCCTGGGCGCGGCACTGGCGGTCGCTGCGTTGCCCATTCTTGTGTACTTCGCTGCGACCCATGGAACGGCCATCAACGTGGTCGCCGTCTGCCTGTTCGCCGCGACGATGATCCTGCTGTATTCCGTGTCTGCGCTCTATCACGCGCTGCCACAAGGGACCGCCAAGCGCTGGCTCAACCGCCTGGATCATTCAGCGATCTACCTGTTCATCGCAGGCAGCTACACGCCCTTCGCGCTCGGCGTCCTGCGCGGTGGATGGGGCTGGACCTTGTTCGGCCTCACTTGGGGAATTGCCGCCATCGGGGTCGCGGCGAAGCTCTTCAATCGACTGAGCCATCCCTATTGGTCGACGGGCTTGTACGTCGCCATGGGTTGGATCGTTCTGGTCGCCCTGAAGCCTTTGCTGGCAGTGATGCCTTCGCAGGGCATGGCCTGGCTGGTCGCAGGCGGCGTTGCCTATACCGCGGGGGCGGCGGTCTTCCTGCTGGACAACCGCATTCGCTACGCGCATGCGGTGTGGCATCTGTTCGTCATGGCCGGAAGCCTCTGCCATTTCTTCGCCGTGCTGTGGTACGCGATCTGAAGGCGAGCCCTCGGCATATCCGGCCCTAGAGAGGTGACCTCGAGATGCTCCACAACGCCCGAATGACATCTCGCCCCGACGGAGACTTCGTCGTATTCCTCATCGGCATGCGCATCAACAAGCCGCTGCACGTCCACAAATGGCTGCCGGTTGCCCAGGCCATGCCCCGGATGCTGAAGGAGCTTTATCGGCAGCCTCAGCTCGGCCTGCTCAGCCACGAGATGTGGTTCTCGAAGACGATCATTCTGGTGCAGTACTGGCGGAGCATGGACCTGCTATTGGACTATGCCAAAGCCCGGTCATCAGAGCATCTCCCGGCTTGGCAGCGTTTCAACAAGGCCATCGGCACCGATGGCGCCGTGGGGATCTGGCATGAGACCTACAAGGCCGCCGCCGGGACGTACGAGAACGTCTACGTCAACATGTCCCCGTTTGGCCTAGGCAAGGTGGGACCGCTGGTGGAGGCACGAGAGGGCCTGCAATCGGCCACGAGCAGAATGAATGCCGGGTGATTGCAGTCAGGCGCATCCCGTAGAACGCATCGCGCTGCGCACAACGCCACCATGAATCCCCATGTCGAAATCCTGGCTCGGTTCTTCGCTGCCTTCAATCGCAACGACATGCACGCGATCACGCGGGACTTCGATCCGGCGATCGTTCGAATCGAGCCCGAAGGTTTTCTGACCGCGGGAATCTATCCACCGGTCCCTGAGCATCTTTCTGCGGCGGGCTTCCGAAAACATGCATATGCTTCATCACATCTCCTTCGCCGTCACCGACATTGAGCGCGCCGCGAAGTTCTACGACAAGACATTGGCGGCGCTCGGATACGTGAGAGTCTTCGAAGACTTGTGTCCGGGAGACGAAGACCAGGCCGTCGGCTATGGTCTTGAAGGACAAGGTGACAAGTTCTGCATCAAGCAGGCGAGCAGATCTTCAGCCAGCGAAGGCCACGGCTTTCACCTTGCATTCGCGGCACCGGATCGAAACTCGGTGCATGAGTTCCACAGGCAGGCGTTGCTGAATGGGGGCACTGACAACGGCGGCCCCGGACCCAGGCCCGACTACGGCCCGAACTACTACGCCTGCTTCGTCATCGATCCGGACGGTCATCGCATCGAGGCGGTTATCAACAGCGCGGGCTAGCATTTCGTTCAATCGGAATACCTGCACTGCTCCGCTCGCAAGGATTGATAACCATGTATCGCAGAACAGCTTGGCAACTTCTCGCTCTCGGCATCACCGGCTGCGCCGTCGACCACGGACCGCTTCGACTGCCCGACCCGCGACCGCTGATCACACCCCAGCCGGGCAAGGCAGTTTTGTATCTGCTGAGAATTCCCCGCGAACCGCTCGATCTTGTCGTCAGTGTCGACGGCGTCCGGACTGCGCTACTGAGCACGGAGACCTTCACTGCCATTGCACTCGAGCCTGGGCAACACGAGTTGCTGGCGACTTCACCAAAGACGTCCACTCCATCGGCTCCGGCGGTAGTCAGGCTGGCCGCGGGTGAACGTCGGTTTCTCTATTCTTCTGTGCCATCCAAGAGCTCCGTCAGCACCGGCTTCGGGCCAACGGGAGCGGGAATCGTACCGATATTTACGCCCACGGAGACTCCGATCGGGGCTCGACGATGGACGGAGATGAGTGAGTTCGGCGCGCAGGGAATGATGTCCGTGCTTCAACCCATCGGCGCGGAAGCAAATGCGCCATAAACTGCACCGTCGTGGACTATGAACGGTCGGTCATCCCGCGAACCGCCTGGGAAGTTGACGGCCCTGTTGCTCATCGCGGGCTCGTTCATACCTTTGCTATTTCTGCATTGGGTTGTGGCTGACTACATCGACTCCCGGCTATCGCGGGAATGGCCGATGACGACGGTCTCTCGGATTGAGGCCGCGGTGGTCAAGGGCCATGGGCGAAGCAGCGGAAGGTACTTCCTGGAAGTCGTCTATCGATACCAAGTCGTAGATCAGGAGTTCGTCGGATCTCGACTCGCCTTTGGGGATCGCTGGAGCGGGGACGAACACGAATTGCAGGCGATGGCGGCCGGCATGACCGTTGGCATTCCTGTCCGATACGACCCGACATCCCCTCAGTCGTCGGTTCTGCTACCGGGGCGCCTATCGCCAGGCTTCCTGTCTCATGGGCCGCCCTTTCTGATCGGATTTCTCTTCTTCTTTTCCATGGGCATCTTCTTGTATCGACGCGCCGCAAAGGGCAACGTGGTCAGTGTTTAGCGTTCGCACGCGAGGACCGACCCGATGACCAACATCGAAGCCCTGACACGCTTCTTCGCCGCCATCAATCGCAACGACATGGATGCGATCACGCGGGACTTCGATCCGGCGATCGTTCGCGTCGAGCCCGAAGGCTTTCCAACCGCCGGCACCTATCGCGGCATCGCCGAGGTCCAAGAGCACGTTCGCAAGGGGCGTGGGACTTGGGCTGAGGGAACTTGCGAGCCCGAGCGTTACCTGGTCAACGGAGACAAGGTCGTCGTGTACCTGCATGCCTGGGTGCGCCTGCACGGCGAGACCGAGTGGATGGGCGGGCGGTTTGCCGATGGCTTCGTGTTCCGCAACGGCAGGATCACGGAGTACCTGTCCTTCGGCGAACGGCAGGACGCGCTCAAGTGGGCGGGCGTCGACGATCCCGTAGCAGCTTAGGGCTCCCGCAACACAGCGTAGCGGCGGCCACACTTATGCTTCGCTTATCCCCCAAGGGCTACCGTCGGCTTGCCATCGCAAGTACTGCGGTTGTGAACTTTGGAGATCGCTGATGAGTCAAGCAGGACGCTATTGGTTTCCGATGAAGAGATACGGCTGGGGCTGGGGCCTTCCGCTCGTCTGGCAGGGATGGGTGGCGTTGGCCTTGTACGTCGCGCTCGTCGTCATCGGCGTCGCCATCTTCCCGCCGGCTACGCATCCCGAGGGTTTCGCCACCGTCGTCCTTGGCTGCACCGCTGCCTTCGTGGGCGTGTGCTATCTCAAGGGCGAACCACCAAGATGGCGCTGGGGTGACTGAGGCCCTCGATCCTTTCGACCTGCAGCGTTTCGTCGACGCGCAGGCTCGCAACTACGAGGACGCGCTGGCCGAGTTTCGGGCGGGACGCAAGACGACGCACTGGAGCTGGTACGTGATCCCGCAGTTGGCCGGCCTGGGCACGAGCCCGATGGCCAAGCGCTATGCGGTCCAGTCGCTGGATGAGGCAAAGGCCTATCTCGCGCACCCGCTGCTCGGCGCGCGGCTGCGCGAGTGCGTGGCGGCGATGAACGCGCTCGATGCGGGCACCTCGGCCGAGCAAGTGCTGGGTGGCATTGATGCGCGCAAGTTCCAGTCTTGCCTGACCCTGTTCGATTGCGCAGCCGGCGGTACGGAGCCGTTGTTCCGCACCGCGCTGGACAGGTTCTACGACGGTCAGCCGGACGACGCGAGCCTGCGCCTGCTCGTCAGTGCGGCGCCTTCCCCGGGCTCCCCAGCGCCGCGCTGAAAGCCTGCTCCAGTTCGTGCTCGTTGCTGCTGATGGCCGACAGCGCCAGCTGGTAGGCGGCCAGCGCCTTCAGGAATGCCGGCTGGTCGACCTTGCCGAGCTTGGCATCCACACTGACGTTCTGGATCTGCCCCGGCCAGTTGCCGAGCGCGAAGGTCGTGAGGATCGTCTGCATCGTGTCGCGCTGCGCGCTGTAGCCCTCGGAGAAGCGCCGCACGAGCGCCGGGTCCAGGTAGCTGAGCGCCTGGCTGGCGATCGCGGCGTCCCAGGCGTCGCGCCGCAGCACCGGGGTCGCCGCGCCGACATGCACAGCCTTGAGTCGCTCGGCAAATGTCGCCAGCGAGTCGTCCTTCTGCTGCACGTCGCGGATCACCGCCTCCTGGATCGCCTGCAACTCGGTCAAGCGCTGGCGGTTCTGTGCCAGCGTCTCGCGCGCCTGCTGGAGGTTGGCTTGCAGTTCCTCCTCGATGTGCTCGGTGGCCTGATGCGCCAGATGGTTGTGGTGGATCGTTTCCACGCCCTGCTCGATCCCGATCGCGGTGAGGATGCCCAGCACGATCATCAGGTAGTGGGTTCCGAATTCCTTCAGGGTCTGCGGGGCGTGGCCCGGCGGCTCGACGTGCATCGTGAATGATCCCGTGCTAACGCTGAAATTCAGCGTGCCGGATCTTACGGGCAGCCGTCAGCGCCGCGCCTGGATCACCTTCCACCCATTGCCCGACGGATCGCGGAAGCCCGCGTCGACCGTGCCGTAGCGCTCCGTCGGCTCCTGCGTGAACTCCACGCCGTGGGTGCGCATGCGCTCGCAGGCGGCGCGGCAGTCGTCGACCTGCAGCACCAGCGGCGGCATCGCGCCCTTGGCGACCATCTGCTGCAGCGTCTGTGTGGTGGCCTCGTCGTGCAGCGGCGGGCCGGGGCGGAACAGGCCGAGCTGGAAGTCGGGCTGGTCGGGGTGGCGCACGGTGAGCCAGCGGTAGTCGCCGTTGCGCACGTCGGTGTGTACCTGGAAGCCCACGCGCTCGGTGTAGAAGGCCAGTGCCTCGTCCTGGTCGCGGACGTAGATGCCTGCCACTTGAATGCCCTGAGTCGTCGCTTGAGTCATCGTCGTTTCTCCTTCGTCGTTGTGTTGTCGATGGAGTTCATTGTTTCGGCCTCGCCGTTGCGGCGCTTCTCCGAAACTGCTGTCGTCAGGTCGGGCCGCTGCGCCGCGCTGAGCAGGCAGCCGGGCATGCGGCCGAAGTCGTGCACCAGCGCGGCGAGCTGCTCGCGCTCGCGCAGCTCGCCGGGGCTTTCTCCGGTGACGTCGCGGAACACGCGGCCGAAGGTGCCGAGGCTGGCCCAGCCGGTCTGGAAGGCGATCTCGGTGATCGGCAGCGCGGTCTCGCGCAGTAGCAGCTTGGCCCGCTCGATCCGGCGCGTCAGCAGGTAGCGGTGCGGCGGCAGGCCGAAGGCCTGGCGGAACGAGCGGGAGAAGTGCGCCTCCGACACGCCGCTGACGCTGGCCAGCCGCGCCACCGGCCAGGCCTCGTGCGAGGCGGCGTCCATGCGGTCCTTGGCGCGCAGCAGGCGGCGCAGCACTTCGGGCGATGGCGAGGACGGGGTTTGCAGCTTCGTGCTCACGGCGGCGAAGTATGCCGCCCGTGCGGCAGCTGCCGTCGAAGCGTCGCGTTAGGCCCGTATGATCGACTGCCCTCCCCCGTGCAGCCGAGACAAGATGAGCCCCCGTTTCCTCGCCCGTCGCAGGCTGCTGGCCAGTGCCGCGCTGGCCCCCGTGGTCGGCATGGCCACGGAGGACAAGCCGCTGCGCGTGATCTACCCGCGCATGCTGGAGCGGCCCGAGCAGGCCTTCGGCTACCGCGTGCTGGGGCTGGCGCTGCAGCACGCGGGCCAGCCCTATGAGCTGCAGGTGGGCGATGCGCTGATGTCCAACAAGGCGGCCTGGCAGGCGCTCCAGCAGGGCCGGGTCGACGTGGTAGACAACTCCAGCGCGGGCCGCTCTCCCGAGCGGGTGGACCTGGTGCCGGTGCCGATCGACTTCGGCCTGGCCGGCTGCCGGATGCTGCTGGGCCGGCGCGAGGTGCTGCATCGCCTGCGCGGCGTGCGCCGTGTCGAGGACCTGCGCGGCTTCGTGTTCGGCCAGGGCTTCGACTGGACCGACGGCCGCATCCTGCGCAACGCGGGCCTGCGCGTCGAGGAGGCCGATTTCTCCAGCTTGCTGCGCATGCTGCAGGGGCGGCGCTTCGACCTGCTGCCGCTGGGCTGCGACGAAGCGCACGCGATCCTGGAGCGCGAGCGGGATCAAGCGCCGGACGTGCAGGTCGACGAGGGCGTCGGGCTGTTCTACCCCTATCCCCGCATCTTCTTCCTGACCCGCGGCAACACGGCGCTGCAGGCGGCGCTGCTGCGCGGCCTGAAGGCGGCGCGCGAAGACGGCTCGCTGGCGGCGCTGCTGGAACACACGCCGGGCATCGGCCCGGTGCTGACGGGCAAGCGCCCCCTGCCGAAGACGCTGATCGGCCTGCCCAATCCCTGGCTGCCGGCCGAGCTGCGCGGCCTGGCGCCGGAGCAGTACCACCCGGCGCTGCGCGCGACGCTGCGGGCCTTGCAGCAGCCGACGCAGGGCTGAGGGCCGATGCGCCGGCGCGACTTCGCCGCGTTGTCGCTCGCACTGTCGGGCGGCGTACTGCGCGCGGCACCTCCTGCAGCACCGTCTGCCGCCCAGGCGCCGCTCGTCGTCCGCTACCCGAACATCAACGGCATGGGCCCGCGCGGCCTCGGCTACCGCATGCTCGATCTGGCCCTGTCCGGCTGCGGCAGGGCCTACCGGATCGAGCTGCTGCCCGATGCGGCCAATCCAGCGCGCGTGCGCGCGCTGCTGGAGAACGGCGAGGCCGATGTGATCGACTTCGGCAGCACGCCGGAGTTCGAGCAGCGCTACGCCCCCATCTTCCTGCCGATCGACCGCGGGCTGAACGGCTGGCGCCTGCTCGTGATCCGCCGGGCGGACCGCGCTGCCTTCGAGAACGTGCGCTCGATCGACGAGCTCCGCCGCTTCGTCGCCGGCCAGGGCCTGGGCTGGCCCGACGCCGAAATCCTGCGCCACGCGGGGCTGAACGTGCGCACCTTCCCGCAGCTCGACTCGCTGTTCCACAGCCTGGAGGCCGGCCGCTTCGACTACCTGCCGCTGGGCATGGACGAGGCCTACGACCTGATGCGCCGCTACGCCTCCGCACCGGACACGTTGGAGGTCACGCCGGGCGTCGCCATCGTCTACCCCTTCGGCCGCCTTTTCTTCACGCGCAAGACGGACACCGTGCTGCACGACTTGATCGACACCGGCCTGCGCAAGGCCTTCATCAGCGGCCGCGCGCAGCAGTTGCTGCTCGCCGACCCCGGCTACGCCGAGGCGGCCAAGCGCGGGGCGGCGGCGCTGAAGCTGCGGATCGACAACCCGGACCTGAGCCCCGAGTTCCGCGCGATTCCGCAGGCCTACTTCCTGCGCTGAGCCAGGCTCAGCCCCGCAGCAGCTCGGCCAGCGCCTTCGCGTCCAGCACTGACGCCTCTTCCTGGCCTTCCAGCACGCCCTCGGCCAGGCCGCGCTTGTCGCGGTGCAGCTCGATGATGCTCTCCTCGATCGAGCCGGCGGTGACGAGCCGGTAGACCGTCACCGGGCGCTGCTGGCCCATGCGGTGCGCGCGGCCGGTGGCCTGGTCCTCGGCGGCGGGGTTCCACCAGGGGTCGACGATCAGCACGTAGTCGGCCATCGTCAGGTTCAGGCCGAAGCCGCCGGCCTTCAGGCTGATCAGGAAGACCTCGCCCTCGCCGCGCTGGAAGGCCGCGACGCGCTTCGTGCGCTCGGCGGCGGGCGTGCTGCCGTCGAGGTACTGGTAAGGCAGGCCGATCGCGTCGAGCCGCTCGGCCAGCAGGCCCAGGTAGTCGGTGAACTGGCTGAAGACCAGCGCCTTGTGCGAGCCGTCCACCAGCTCGCGCACGATGCGTTCGAACTCGGCCAGCTTGCTGCCGACGAGGCCCAGCTCCGGCGCGACGAGGCGCGGGTCGCAGGCCGCGCGGCGCAGCCGCATCAGCTCGGCCAGCACCTGCATCGGCGCGGGCTGGCCGTCGGCATCGACGACCGCCTCCTGCGCGCTGCGGCGCAGCGCCTCGAGGAAGTGCTTCTCCTCGAGGCTCGGCTGCACCAGGTGGACGATCTCGGTGCGCGGGGGCAGGTCTTGCAGCACCTGGGACTTGGTCCGCCGCAGCAGGAAGGGCGAGACCAGCCGGCGCAGGCGCTGGCGGGCGGCCGGGTCCTGCTGCCGCTCGATCGGCGTGGCGAAGCGCTCGGCGAACTGGGCCGCCGTGCCGAGCAGGCCCGGGTTGATCAGGTTCATGATCGACCACAGGTCCGACAGCCGGTTCTCGACCGGCGTGCCCGACAGCGCCAGCCGGAAGCCGGCCTTGAACTCGGCCACCGACTTGGCGCGCTTGGTCGCCGCGTTCTTCAGCGCCTGCGCCTCGTCCATCACCAGCGTGCCCCAGTCCAGCGGCGCGAACAGCTCGGCGTCGATCTGGGCCAGCGCGTAGGAGGCGATCAAGACGTCGCCCGGGCCCATGCGCTGGATCTGGGCGGCGCGGTCGGGCTCGTCGCCGTAGAGCGTGGCGCGCAGCCCGGGCGCGAAGACGCCGCATTCGGCCAGCCAGTTGCCGCACACCGAGGTCGGCGCCAGCACCAGCGCGGGGCCGGTATCGGCGCGGGCCACCAGCAGCGCCAGCGTCTGCACCGTCTTGCCCAGGCCCATGTCGTCGGCCAGGCAGGCGCCGAGGCCGGCGGCGGCCAGGCGGCTCATCCAGCAGAAGCCCTCGGCCTGGTAGCTGCGCAGCTCGGCGCGCAGGCCGGCGGGCACCTGGGGGCGCAGCGCGCCGGCTTCGGCCAGCGCATCCATGCGCGCCAGCCAGGGCTTGTCGCCTTCCAGCGCCATGCCGTCCAGGGTGTCGTCCAGCCACGAGGCGGCGGCCAGCGGGAGCTGCAGCTGATCCTTGCGCGCGACAGCCAGCGCATCGAGGTCACGCAGCTGCTGGCGCAGCTGTTCGCTGAGCGCGAGGTAGTCGCCCTCGCCCATGCGGACGAAGCGGCTCTTGGAGTCGCGCGCGAGCTTGATCAGCTGCTGCAGGTTCAGCACGCGCTGTTCGTCGACGGCCAGTTCGCCGTCCACCGCCAGCCAGTCGCGCCCACTGCTGACGTTGACGCTCAAGGCTGCGCTCTCCACCGGCTTCACCCGCAGCGGTTTGCCCTTGGGCCAGTCCAGCGCGGCGACGCCGGGCAGTGCGGGCAGCAGCTCGACGGCGCGCAGCGCCTCCTCGGCATCGGCCAGCAGCCAGGCCGACGCGGGCGCCTGCTCGGGGTCGAGAAAGGGCAGCGCCTCGATGACCGCGCGGCGGTGCTCGCGTTCCGCGGCCAGGTCACGCTCGGTCGCCAGGCTCAGGCCTTCGTGCATGCACATCAGCCGGGCACGACCCTGCCCCGGCGTGACGGCCGGGCCGAAGTTGCCGAAGGGCTGCGCCACCAGCTGCAGCTGCAGGCCGTCGCCCAGCGGCACCAGGCGCGCATGCAGGCGGTTGTCGCCCGGCACCTGCTGGCCGGCCGCGGCATCGCTGTGCAGCTGGAAATGGCCGCTGAGCACCTGCAGCGCGGCACCCAGCTCGGCCGTGGCGTCCGCGGGCACGGACCAGCCCTGGGCGACCAGCTCGGCCACGCGGCGCTGCGCGGGGCCGATGCGGATCAGCCGCGCCTGCTGCGGCCCGTCGCGCACGATGCGGAAGGCGTTGCGCTTCTCGGCCTCGTTCTCGTCGCGGCCGGGGAAGTAGCTGAGCGACATCGGCGCGGTGGCGATCAGCGGCGGCTCGATGCGGAAGACGAACTGGTCCTTGCCCCCATTGCCGTCCTCATCGCCCGGGCGGCGCTGCACCTCCAGCTCCGGCTGCGCCTCGCTCAGCTCGACCCAGACGCCCGGCGCGTCGGCGAACATCACGGCCGGGTGGCCCACCAGCGCCTGCGCGGCCGATGCCACGTCCAGCTGCCAGCTGTTGACGCCGCCCCAGGGCGCCCGCTCGATGTGGCGCAGCACGGCGTTGTCCTGCGGTGTTGCGCCGCCGGCGCCCTTCTTCAGCTTGGACAGCGAAATGGGCTTGAACTTCGCCGCGCCGCGGGTGCCGGTGCTGCGCTCCAGCGGCTCCAGGTCGAGCACGCGGTGCTCGCCGTCCAGCGTCAGCTGCCAGGCCAGGTCGAGGCTGGTGGCCTTGCCGGGCAAGGTCTGCCCCTCGTCGCCCAGCGCGGCGATGGCGGCCAGCGCATCGCGCCAGGGCTCGCGCTGCGCCCCCAGGAAGCTCACCGGCGGCGCATTGCCGTGCAGGTCGATCGCCAGCGGGCCGAGTTCCAGCCGCTCGGCCGCCTGCGCCAGCAGGGCCGCGTGCCACAGCTGTTCGGCCCGCACGAGCCGCTCGCCCAGTTGCTGCACCATCGCGTGGTCCCAGCCGGGCGCGGGCTTGCCCAGCCAGGCGGCGAGCAGCAACAGGTCGGCCACCAGCTCGGTGATCGCCTCGCGCGACTCGAAGCCGCTCTGGAAATCGAACAGGCCCGGCTCCAGCGCCTCCTCACCCAGGCGCACGCCGATCACGTGGGCCCACAGGCCCCAGCGCTCGCGCGGCGATGGGTTGCGCGAGCCGGACTCGCCGATGCTGTACTTGCGCGCCGCCAGCCAGGCCTTGGGATCGGGCTGGGCCAGCAGGCTGACGAGATAGAGGCGCGACACCTCGGGCCGCAGCGCGCCGCGGCGCGAGCCGCCGAGCTGGCGTGCCTGCTTCAGTGCCGCCTCGAAGCTCGACGCGGCGGTAACCCACTCGCCGCGCTGCGTGCGTTCCGCCGCATCGATGATGGCTTGCAGCGGGCCTTCGATGCCCTGCATCAGCGTGCGCGCGCCGGGCAGGTCCAGCGCCAGCAGGCTGGCCTCGGCCAGCCGCGTGAGCAGGGCCGGCTGCAGCGATTCGGGCCGCGACTTCGCAAGCTCGTGAAGCCAGCGGCGCACCGGCACCAGCCGCGGGTCGCCGGGCGGCAGCAGGTCCAGCGCCTGGCTCAGCGTCTCGTCTCGCAGCTCGGGGTCCATCGCCTCGACGGCGCGCGGCATCCACGGGTGCAGCAGCACGTCGACCAGCTCCGGCGGCGTGCCGACCGGGTGAGCGCTCTGGGCGATGCGCTGGCGCAGCGTCGGCCCGTCGACACGGGAGTACAGCATCAGGCGCAGCAGCGCCAGGCGCTCGGCCTCGCCGCGGTAGCTCATCCAGTAGGGCAGCCGGTCCTCGGGCCCGTGGCCGCCGCCGATCAGGTTGCCCAGCAGCAGCCACCAGCGCTTGGCCTCGGGTCGCAGCAGCAGGGTTTCCAGCCGCTCGGCATGGTCGGCCAGGTCGATCTCGTAGGTACCGCTGGTGGTGTTGTAGGCGCGCCCCTGGCGCACCAGCTCGCGCAGGCAGGCCGTGACCTGGGCCGAGCGCAAGGGCTTGCCGCTCTCCTCGCTGCGCACTTCCACGGCTTCCAGCCACAGCGCGAGGCCGGCGGCGCCGCGGATGCCGCCGATCAGCAGCAGCGCATCCTGCACCGCCTGGAGATCGGCCTCCGGCGGCGGCGCCACGCTCGCCGGTGCCGGCGCGTCCTCGGCGTCTTCGCCGCGCAGGCGGCGCAACTCGGCGAGCAGTTCCTCGCGCGTACCCAGCTGTCGGCCTCCCAGCGTCGTGAAACCGATCGGCGATTTGCCTTCCTTGCTACTCATGGCCGGCAGTATGCCGCCGGCACCATGACATCAGGCGATGCCGGGGTTCCCGTCGGCACCGATCAGCTTGGGCGTGTTGATGCGACGCGTGGGGATGCGTCCAGGCTGGCCGTTAGCAGCGGAACCCGCCTTGGCGCGCAGCCAGTCCTCGGCCAGTTCCCACACCGGCTTGGTGCCGGCCTTGGCCGCGTCCTCGCCGACCGGCGCCCAGCCGGCCACCTTGTAGGTCTTGCCGGCGTCGATCAGCTTGCCGGCCAGCCGCATGTCGGTGATGCGCTCGCCCATCTTGGCCTCGGGCGTGCAGGTGTAGGCCAGGCCGCCGACGCGCACCATGTCGCCGCCCTGCTGGTAGTAGGGGTCGGGGTTGAACAGGTTGTCGGCGACGTCTTCGAGGATGGTCTTGATCGTCTCGCCGGTCATCTCCGTCACCGTCGTGTGCGGATAGGTGATGGCCGTCTGCTCCATCAGGAACTCGCGCGTGATCGTCTGGCCGGGCAGCAGGCTGGTGCCCCAGCGGAAGCCGGGCGAGAAGGCGATCTGGGCGTCCTGCACGTCCATCAGCGCATCGCACAGCAGCTGGTCCCAGGAGCCGTTGAAATTGCCGCGGCGGTACAGCAGGCCCTCGGTGACGGCCAGCGGCTCGGCCAGGCGCGCGGCGAAGGGCTGGCGCACCTTGGCGATCAGCGCGTCCATCTCGGCATCGGCGGGCAGCAGATTGGCGAACACGGGCAGCAGCCGGTAGCTGATCTCCGGGGCGCGGCCTTTGGCGACCTTGAAGTCCAGCAAGCCGAGGAACTTGCCGTTGCTGCCGGCGTTGGTGACCAGGGTCTGGCCGCCGCGGTTCTTCACCGGCACGGGCACGGGGATGCCGTCGTGCGTGTGGCCGCCGAGGATCACGTCGAGACCGCTGACGCGCGAGGCGAGCTTCAGGTCCACGTCCATGCCGTTGTGGCTCAGCAGCACGACGAATTGCGCGCCCTTGGCCTTCACCGCATCGATCACCTGCTGCAGCTCCTGCTCGCGGATGCCGAAGCTCCAGTCGGCCACCATGTAGCGCGGGTTGGCGATCGGCGTGTAGGGGAAGGCCTGGCCGATGATCGCGACCGGCACGCCGTTGATTTCCTTCAGCGTGTAGCCGGGGAAGACGTCATCGCCGAAGTCGTTGGTCTTGACGTTGTGGGCGACGAAATCGATCTTGCCCTTGAAGTCGCCGTCGACGATCTCCTTGACGCGGTCCTGGCCGTAGGTGAACTCCCAGTGGCCGGTCATCACGTCCACGCCCAGCAGCTTGGCGGCGTCGACCATGTCCTGGGCATTGGTCCACAGCGAGGTGGCCGAGCCCTGCCAGGTGTCGCCGCCGTCCAGCAGCAAGGCGCCGGGGCGGCTCGCGCGCATGCGCTTGACCAGGGTGGCGAGGTGCGCGAAGCCGCCGACCTTGCCGTAGCGCCGGGCCGCGCGCTCGAAGTCGAGGTAGCTGAAGGCATAGGCCTCCGGCGTGCCCGGCTTCAGGCCCAGGGCCTTCAGCAAGGGCTCGCCGACCAGGTGCGGCAACTGGCCCTTCTGGTCCGCGAAGCCCAGGTTGACGCTGGGCTCGCGGAAGTACAGCGGCATCAGCTGCGCATGGCAGTCGGTCATGTGCAGCAGGCTGCCGGTGCCCGGGCCCTTGAACGGCGCGGGCATGGCATAACGGTCTGCATCAGCGGCATGCGCCTGGGCGCCAAAGCCCGCCACCGCCGCAGCGCCGAGCAGCTGCGCGAACTCGCGCCGGTTGAGCTGGCTCACTGCGTGTTGACGGGCGACTTGGGATCGAGCAGCAGCGCCATCAGGTCCTGCACCTGCTTTTCGTTCAGCACGCCGAAGTGGCCGAAGCGAGGCATGTTGGAGCAGGCGTTGGTCGCCTTGGCGTTCCAGATCTTGCCCCAGGTGTACTTGACGATCGCTTCCGATTCCTTGGCCGAAGGATCGGCGACGCCGCGCAGCTTGCCGTACTGGTAGAGGCTGGGGCCGATCGTGCCGAAGGAGATCTCGCTCTTGCCGATCTGGTGGCAGTTGTAGCAGTTGCCGCCGCTGGGCTCGCCGGCCTTGTCGGTCCAGGTCATGCCGCGGCCGTTCTGCGCGAGCTTCTCGCCTTCCTTCCAGTCGCCGAGGTACTTGCCGTCGGCCGGCCATTTGACGGTGGCCATCTGGGCGGCTTCGAGCTTGGCCGTGACGGCCGCCGGCGGCGCCTTGTCGCCGGAGCAGGCCTGCTGGATCTCGTCCTGCTGGAGCCGGTCGAGCTTGGCGATGCCCTGCTCGCGGAACGAGGTCTTCAGCATCGCCTGGGCGGCGGCGTCGACCTGGGCGGGGTCGGGTTCGGAAGAGCTCGTGGCGCAGGCGGCCAGGACGAGCGCGGCCGCGCTGGCTGCCAGGGCCATGGCAATGTGGGTCTTGTTCATCGGCTGCTCTCCGTCCTCAACGCTTGATCGCGGGCGCGACCGAGACCGCGCCCTTGCTGTTCACGCCCATGTACGTCGCCAGCGCGATCGTGGCGTCCGACGCATAGCCGGGGTACGGGAAGCGCTGCTGGCGGTAGCAGTCGTTCAGGCGCCGCTGCATGCTCCACAGCTCGCCGCTGGAGACGCGGTAGGCCGGCCAGGAGGCGAAGCCCACGCCGTCGCCCGGGTTCTTGTACAGGGCCGGCAGGTCCTGCAGGCGGATGCGCTTGCCTTCCTCGCCGTGGCAGGTGGCGCAGGCGAAGTCGTAGGGGCCGGCACGCAGGTAGAAGAGCTTCTTGCCGACGGCGTACATCTGCTTCTCGGCCGGGTGCGACTGCGGCAGGTTGAACTTCAGGCCGCCGGACTCGGACGAGATCCAGGCCACGTAGGCCTCGATGTTCGACTGCTCGCCCTTCCCGAAGGGCGTGGCGGCGATGGCCTTGGCGTCGAAGCCCTGCAGCGTTTCCATGCAGGTCAAGAGGCGCGATTCCAGGTCCTGCACGCGGCCGGTGTCGGCGAAGTAGCGCGGCAGCTCGACGAAGGCGCCCTTGACGACGCCCGGGCCCTTGCCCAGGTCACACTGCTGCAGCGAGGCGTTCTTGGGGCCGCGCGCCTGCTTCCACAGGTCCTCGCCCTTGGCCTCGAACAGCTCGGACGGATTGCCGTCGGCCAGCATCGCGCGGTACTGGGCGATGCCGTCGGCGGTGGAATTCTGGGCCTGCGCGCCAGCCAGCGCCGCGGCGGCCAGCGCCACTCCCAACAGGGTCTTCTGCATCATCGGCTTGTCTCCTTGTTGCCGGGGCCGATCAGGACACGGTCGCTTCGTCGGTGCGCTTGTCGCCGTGGTTGTCCACCCAGTTGATGGTGATCTTGTCGCCGGCCTTGGCGCCCTTGACGGTGAACTGCAGGAAGGGGTTCTTGGACACCGCCGGGCCCCACTGGGCCGTCATCACCGTCTTGCCGTTGAGCTGGGCACTGACGTCGGTGATGTGCCAGGCCGGGATGGTCTTGCCGTTCGCATCCTTGCGCTGGCCGGTTTCCATCTCGTGGGCCATCAGCACGCGCACGACCGCATTGCCGCCTTGCGCCTGGGCGCGGATTCGCATCGGATCTGCCATGTCAATTCTCCAATCTGTTACTTGTCGACCGGCCGATCAGCCGCCGCAGCCACCGAGGGTGACCTTGATCTCTTTTTGCGCGAAGAGCACCTTGTTGTCGCTGGTGATCGCCACGGCGTAGACGTTGGACGTCTGGCCCATCTTCACGCGGGTGGACATCGAAGGCTCGACGAACTCGGTGACGTCGAAGGTGGCCGTCAGGATGTTGGGGTTCTTCTCGACCAGCACCAGCAGGCGCTTGACGTTCGGCGCGGTGCTGGCGACGGCCAGCGGCACGACGGCGCCGTTCTCGGCGATGTCCGGGCCGGTCAGCGTGACCAGCGGGCTTTCGACCGGCTTGGCGATGCCCAGTGCCTTGTACAGCTCGTCCATTGACTTGGCGGCGAAGGCCGCCTGGCTGACGGCTTCGGCGTGGGCCAGTTGGGGCAGCAGGCCGGCGCCCGCCAGCAGACCGGCGACGGCAGCGCTGTGCTTGAGCAGGTCGCGACGGTTCAGGGTGAGGTTCATAACGGTCATCTCCAACGGGGGAACAAGGTGAATTGTCACTTACTGCTTGGCACCGTTCGCGAGCCAGTTCGCGATCGCGGTCAGGTCGGCGGCCGGCAGCGCATCCTGCGCCGGCATCGGGACGCTGCCCCAGATGCCGACGCTGCCGCTCTTCAGGCGGGCGACGAAGTAGTCGCGCGCATCGGGCCGGTCCTTGTACTTGGCGGCCACGTCCTTGAATGCCGGGCCGACGACCTTGCTGTCGATCTGGTGGCAGGCCAGGCAGGCATGCTGGCTCAGCAGCGCGCTGACGTTGGCGGCAGGTGCGGCGGATGCGACGGCCGGTTCGGTCTTCGCACGCGGCTGCGTGTCCAGGCCCCGCTGCGGGCCGACCAGGCGCTGCTGCTGGGCGAGGTTGCCGTGCGCGCTCATCGCGAAGTCGGGCAGCAGCGAGGCGACCTTGGGCTCCGTGGCGCAGTCCTTCATGCACGTGGAGCCCTGGACATCGGGCTTGGCGACCTTGCTGAACTCGGCGCCGGGCCACAGGTCATGCTCCCAGGTCTTGCCGTTGCGGTTGGGCAGGCGCTGCTGGACCTCGGCGATGTTCTTGTCGGACAGCTCGCCGTCGGCCGGCAGCACGTCGGCCAGCGAGAGCAGGTAGGCGGTGACGGCGTAGACCTCGTCGGGCTTCAGGCTCTTGGGCGCGGTCCAGGGCATCGCGCGGTGGATGTAGTCCCACAAGGTGCTGATGTGCGAGACCTTCATCAAGGTCGTGCGGCCCGGGAAGGACGGATCGAGCAGTCGCTTGACGTGGCCGGTGGCGATGTCGTCCTTGGTCGTGCCGCCGACGAGGGCGCTGAAGACCTCGTTCGACTCGCCGAAGATGCCGTGGCAGCCGGCGCACTTGGCCTCCCACAGGTCCTGGCCTTGCGCGACGGTGCCGCGGCCGGGCGGCAGGCCCTTGAAATCGGGGCGGACGTCGATGTCCCAGGCCTGGATCTCCGCGGGGGTGGCGGTGCGGCCTATTCCTTCAAATTTAGGCACCTGAGCGAAAGCAGTGGTGCCGAGCAACGCCAGCGCCAGCAGGGCCTTAGCTGAGCTGGACATTCTTCACCTCCCCGCTTTCCTGCACGAGCCAGGTCTGGATCGAGTTGTTGTGATAGATCGAGCGGCGTCCGCGCACCGCGCGCATCTGCTGGTAGGTGGCCTGCACCTGACCAGTCTCGTCGGTGGCGCGGCTCATCACCAGCGCGGGCTTGCCATCCCAGGTCCAGGGCAGGCTGAAGCGGGTCAGGCAGCGGTCCATCACCGGCGCCTGCAGCTGGGCCTCGCGCCAGTTGCGGCCGCCGTCCACCGACACGTCCACCCGCTTGATGCGGCCACGACCCGACCAGGCCAGGCCGCTGATGCTGTAGAAGCCCTTGTCGAGCAAGACCTGGCCCCCGCTGGGCGTGGTGACGACGCTCTTCACCTCCTGGATCGAGGTGTACTGGCGGTGCTGGCCGTCGGGCATCAGGTCGACGTAGTGGACGTCCTCGTCCTTCGTCGCATAGGGCATGTCGCCCACCTCGATGCGGCGCAGGTACTTGACCCAGGACACGCCCTGCACGCCCGGCACGACGAGCCGCAGCGGATAGCCGTTCTCGGGCCGCAGCATCTCGCCGTTCTGGCCGTAGGCGAGCAGCACGTCGCCGCGCTCGACCAGCTCCATCGGTATCGTGCGCGTCATCGACGAGCCGTCCGCGCCCTCGGCCAGCACGAAGCGGCCGCGCTTGCGATCGGCGCCGCACATCTCCAGCACGTCGATCAGGCGCACGCCGGTGAACTCGCTACAGCTGAGCATGCCGTGCGAGTACTGCACCGTGGGCACCGCGACGTTGCCCCACTCCATGCCGGTGTTGGCGCCGCATTCGATGAAGTGAAAGCGGGAGACGCTGGGCAGGCGCATCAGCTCGTCCATCGTGAACACCATCGCCCGCTTCAGCATCTTCTCGTCGCTGCCGTTGATCATCAGCCGATGGGTGCTGGGATCGATGTCCCACCAGCCCTGGTGATGGCGCTCGAAGTGCAGGCCGCTGGGCGTGACGATGCCGAACAGGCCCTGCAGCGGCGCGAAGGAGACGGAGGCCTGGCGCGTCGGCGTGAGGCCCGGGCTCTGGCGGCGCTGCAGGTTCGCCTCGTACTTCGAGGGCTTGCCGTAGCCTTCCAGCGCGACGGGCTGGCCCAGCGCCAGCGACTGCGGCGGCAGCTTCAGGATGTTGGCATCGCCCTCGGGCTCGGCGCGCGCGATGCCCGCGGCCATCGCTGCGCTGGCGGCCGCGAAAGCACCGCGCAGGAAGCGGCGGCGCTCGGCGGGCGGCGCGGCGAGCTGCTCGCGCGAGAGCAGGTTCTCGGGCGCGCGCAACAGGCGGCCGGGGCAGGTGTCGGAGGAAGCATCCATCGTCAAGTCCTCGGCAGGATCAGGCGTTCGGCGGGCTCCATGGCCTCCGGGTCGTCGATCTCGATCGCGATCTGCGTGCAGACCGCGCGGCACAGCGCCACGGCGCGCTCGTTCTGCACCCGGTAGACGATCGACTGGCCCTCGCGCCGCCGCGCCAGGATGCCGGCGCGGTACAGCTGGCTCAGGTGCTGCGACATATTGGGCTGGGTCGTCGGAATCTCGGCGAGCAGCTCGCCGACGCTCTTCTCGCCGTTGCACAGCGCACTGATGATCTTCAGCCGCATCGGCGTGGACATCAGCGAGAACAGCTCGGCGGCGATCTCGTAGATCCGGTCGGCCTGGATCGACGGCGATGGGGTATCGGGCATGAAAATCACTATATAAGTAATTACTGATTATTCACAAGCTAGGGGGACCCCTCACTGATGAGGCCGAATCTCGCCTGGCCGCATCCGGGCCGCTCCTAAACTGAAACGCCAGCCAGCGACCGCGCGACATTGCCAGCCATGACCGAGTCCAGCACCAACCCCGAAGCCTCCTTGCACTTGCGAATGACGGCCGTGGTCATGCTGATGAGCGTGCTGGTCGTGGGTTTGGCCGACGCGCTGTACATCGCCAGCGACGAAGGCCTGCTCCGCAGCGTGATCCGCGCGGGCCTGTGGTCGCTGCTGCTGCGCGATGCGCTGCTCATTGCCGCGCTGAGCATCGGCATCGTCATCGCGCTGGACCGGATGGTGCTGCAGCCGCTGCGCCGCGCGGCTGCACGCGCCGCGGCCTTCGACCCCACGCAGCCGCCCCTGCCGTTCACACCGGAAGCCGATGGCGCTGAACCCGTGGCGGAGCTGCAGCAGATCTCTCAATCACTGGTCCGCGTTCACCGCAGTCTCTGGCAGCAACTGCGCGACGAGCAGGACCGCGCGGCCGAACTGGAGCGCGAGATCACGCGCCAGCGCGGCGTCCTGCTCGAGACGCAGCAGGCGCTGGACGGCAAGACCCGCGAGCTGAGCGGCATGAGCCGGATCGACGGGCTCACCGGCCTAGCGAACCGCCGCGAGTTCGACGAGGCGCTGCGCCGCGAGTTCAAGCGGACGCAGCGCGAACGCGGCCTATTGGCGCTCGCCGTGCTGGATCTCGATCACTTCAAGGCCTACAACGACCACTACGGCGGTGCCGCGGGTGACGCGGCGCTGGCGCGCTTCTCGCAGCTGCTGTCGATACGCTTCAAGCGCGACACCGATCTGGTTGCCCGGCTGAGCGGAGCGAAGTTCGTGGCGCTGCTCCCGGGCTTCGATGTCGGCGCCGCGCAGGATCTGCTGGAACAGGTGCGCAGCGATCTGCAAGCGCCGCAGATTCCGCACGAGGGCACAGGCGCGGGTGCGCTGACGGTCAGCATCGGCCTGGCCTGCTACAGCCCGTTCCATCCCTACCTGAGCGGGCAGACGTTGATGGAGGCAGCCGACGAGGCGCTCTACATCGCCAAGCACGCGGGGCGCGACCGGCTCAGCCTGGCCGCCTCCGGCGGCAACGGCTGAGGCCTAGCGGCCGTGCTCCTCGGCCTGCTCGAGCTGTTCCGTCACCCGGCGCGCGGCGCGCAGCACCAGGCCTTCGTCGAGCTGCGCCTGCGGTGAAATCGCCTGCGCCACGCCTTCGAGCTGATCGGGGTGCTGCAGCATCGCCCAGGCGATCGTCGAGATCGCGCTGACGCTGCGGCGCTGCAGGCTGTCGGGCATGGTCAGCGTGGCCTGTACCTCGACATGGCTGCGCACGCTGGCGACCGCGGCGGGGGCGAGGCCCCAGCTCTCGCACAGCGCGGCACCCAGCGCGTCGTGGCTGACGCCGAAGGCCGTGCGCTCCAGCTGCACCAGGTCCGCATCGCGCGAGGCCGCGCGCAGCATCGCCGGATAGTGGGCCGGCGCATGGCGGTACAGCACCGCCTTGCCGCATTCCTCGAACAGACCGGCCGAATGAGCGGCCCAGGGGTCGATGCCCAGCATCTGGCCCATGCGGCCCATCAGCAGGCCGCGGCGCGATGCACGCTGCCACACCTGCTCCAGCTCCGCCGCGGTCGGGAAGGCCGCGCGCAGACCCATCTCGAAGGTGATCGCCGCCACCTCGCGCATGCCCAGGTAGGTCAGCGCCTGCTGCACCGTCTGCACGCGCCCGCGCAGGCCGTACAGCGATGAGTTGACCGCCTTCAGCACAGCGGCGGCCAGCGCCATGTCCAGCTCGACCAGCGAGGACATTGCCTGCAGGTCGACGTCCTCCGCCGCCATCAGCAGCGACAGCTTGACCAGGACCTCCGGCTGGGTCGGGATCTCGATGTCGAGCGTTCGCAGTTGCGGATCAACGGGCATGGTGGGCGGATGTTCGGCGTGTCAGCGGAACTTGCATGTTAGCGCCGCGCCCGTCGGTCTTCATGTCAACGCAAGAAGGCGTCCCAGCCGGTCTTCAGGATCAGCAGGCCGACGACGACGACGAACATGCCCCGCACGAAGCCCGCACCGCGGCGCAGCGCCATGTGCGTGCCCAGCAGGCTGCCCAGCACGTTGGTCACCGCCATCACCGCGGCGACGTGCCACCAGATGTGTCCGGTGTAGGCAAACAGCGACAGGGCGGCCGCGTTCGTCGCCACGTTCATCAGCTTTGCGGTGGCGGACGCATGCAGGAAGTCGTAGCCCAGCACGCGCACGAACAGGAACACGAAGAAGCTGCCGGTGCCGGGGCCGAAGAAGCCGTCGTAGAAGCCGATCACCAGCGCGATGCCGCCGGCCACCAAGGTCTCGGCCATGCCCTGGAAGCGCGGCGCGTGATGCCGGCCCATGTCCTTGCGGGCCAGCGTGTAGGCCAGCACGGCCAGCAGGATCAGCGGCAGGGCCTTGCGCAGCCCGTCGGTGCTGACCAAGGTCACCGCCCAGGCCCCGAGGAAGCCGCCGACCAGCGCGAAGGCCGCCGCCGGTGCCAGCGCAGCCCAGTTCAGGCTGACGCGGCGGGCGTACTGGACGGTGGCCCAGGCCGTGCCCCAGACCGAGGCGCCCTTGTTGGTGCCCAGCAAGGTGGCCGGTGGGCTCGTCGGATAGACGCCGAACAGCGCAGGCACCAGAACGAGGCCCCCACCGCCGACAACGGCATCAACAAATCCGGCCAGCAGGGAGGCCGCGGCCGCGGTCAGCAGTTCAAACATCGGGATCGATCAAAAGCGTAGGCAACAAAAAAGGCGCCGGAGTAAAAACTCCGGCGCCTGCGAATTGTGACAGTGTCACTGCTATTCGTTGATCTTGCTTTCTATTGTGTTTGTCTCCTCAGCCCCGCCTAGCGATTGCTGTTCTTCACAGGCACCCGCATCGAGTGCTACGGACTGTAGAAGCGAGCGTCGACGCACGCACTTGGGGTTTTCCTGCAGCAAATGCACCATTTTAGTGATGTTAGTTTGCGCAAACTTTCGATTAAGCGATTAAGCGTCGGACATTGAGGGCCTTACGGCGACGCACTTGATTGGTCTTGACGTTTCGGTGCCGGCGCAGCCTGGCAGCAACGATTTGGCGACGGACGCTGCGTCAGAATGCATTCATGCATCAGCCACGTCCCCACTCACGGCTCCAGCGGCACGCCAACCGGCTGCCCGTCCTGGCTTGTTTGCTGCTCGTCGCATGCGGCGGTGGGGGTGGAGGAAGCAGCAGCGCACCACCGGTCGATGGCACGCCGTCCACGCCGCTGTCCACACTGACGCTGGCCCTGCCCGCGCACGGCATCGGGCCGTCGCAGTTGGCGGTGATCGTTGCGGCCGGCGATGCGACCTCCGAGGCCATTGCCACCAGCTACCAGCAAAAGCGCGGCATCCCGGCGGCCAACATCATCCGCGTGACGCTGCCGAGCACGACTGACTCGATCACCTCCGCCAATTTCGCGACGCTGAAGGCCAACATCGACGCCCAGTTGCCCGCCGGCATCCAGGCCACATTGCTGACCTGGAGCGCGCCATCGCGCGTGGCCGGCCCGACCTGTTCGATGAGCATCACCAGCGCGATGGCCTTCGGCTACCAGTCGGGCTACTGCTCCACCACCGGCGGCACGACGACCGGGTCGCTCTACTTCGACTCGGAATCGCAGGCACCCGCCAGCGAACTCGCCAACCTGCGCCCCTCGATGATGCTGGGGCGCAGCACACTGGACACGGCCAATCTGCTGATCGAACGCGGCGTGGCCGCCGACGGCAGCGCGCCGGCGGGCACAGGCTGGCTGGTCCGCACCAGCGACGTCAATCGCAACGTCCGCTATCCGGATTTCGTGCCGCTGCCCGCACTATGGGCCGACACGCTGACGCTGAACTACGTGGACAACTCGACCGGCAGTGCCGCGAACAACGTCATCAGCGGCAAGACCGACGTGTTGTTCTACTTCACCGGCCTGCCCACGGTAAGCTCGCTGACAACCAACACCTACCGACCCGGCGCCGTCGGCGATGCGCTGACGTCATCCGCCGGCACACTGCCCACCGGCAACGGCCAGACGCCCGTCACGGCCTGGCTGGACGCAGGCTTGACCGCCAGCTACGGCACCGTCGAGGAACCGTACAACATCACCGACAAGTTCCCGGAGGCCTCGGTGCTGATCGACCAGTACTGGCGCGGCGCCACCCTCATCGAAGCCTACTGGAAATCGGTGAAGACGCCAGGCGAAGGCCTGTTCGTCGGCGAGCCGCTGGCGCGTCCCTGGCCCGACACGCCGAGCTTCACGATCAGCGGCGACAACTACCTGATCACGAGCCGCGCATTCCGTCCGGGCAGCCGCTACGCGCTCGAATACCGCACCAGTTCCACCGGCAGCTGGATCAACCTGGCCAGCTTCACCGCGGCCTCGCGCGCCAGGGTGCAGACTTTCACCGCGCCCCGCCCGCCAGCCACCGCCACGCAGATTCGCTGGACCGGCCCCTGCGCGACAAACTCCGCGCAGACCTGCCAGCTCGCCGCCTCCAGTTAAGCGCGGACCAGGGGCTCCAGCAGCTCGCGATGCGTGTCGATCGCCTCGCGGATGAACGGGCCCAGTTCGGCACCGCCGTTGTCCACATGGGCCAGCAGCGCACGGCGCATCCGCGGCTCCCAGAATTTCTTGATGTGCTGCGCCGCGCCCTCCAGCGCCTCGGGGTGATCGGGCATGTCCTTGAAGAAGGCGCCGATCTGGTTGGCCATGTGGATCAGGTTCTCGATATGCATAACTAGTTGCCTAAGCTGATTCTGTCTGCGTGGCTGTAGACCACCAGGTCCTGCTGCCGCGCGAAGCCGCACAGCGTCACGCCGGCGCAGCGCGCGGTTTCGATGGCCAGCGCCGTCGGCGCGGAGACCGCCGCGAGCAGCGAGACGCCAGCCTTGGCCGCCTTCTGCACCATCTCGAAGCTGGCGCGGCTGGTCACCGCGATGAAGCCCTGAGAAGCGTCCACGTCGTTGTGGGCCAGCGCGCCGATCAGCTTGTCCAGCGCGTTGTGCCGGCCCACGTCCTCGCGCAGCCAGCGGACGTCGCCGTCCGCCGTGCACCAGGCCGCCGCATGGACGGCACCGGTGAACTGCTGCAGCGACTGGTGCTCGCGAAACTGCGCCATGGCCCTGGATACCGCGGCAGCAGACCAGACCGACCGGGAATCCAGCGGGGCCAGGTCTTGCCGGACCTGCGCCAGGTTCTCGGTACCGCACAGCCCGCAGCCGGTGCGGCCCGTCATCGAGCGGCGGCGTTCCTTCAGCTTCATGAACGCGCTGCTGGCCACTTCGAGCTGCAGGGTGATCCCTTCCGGCGAGACGACTTCCTCGACGCCATACAGCTCGTGCGCCGCATCCAGGATGCCCTCGCTGAGCGAGAAGCCCAGCGCGAAGTCCTCCAGGTCCAGCGGCGTGGCCAGCATCACCGCATGCGAGATGCCGTTGAACTCCAGCGCCACCGGCACCTCCTCGGCCACCCAGTCGGGCGCCTCGAAGACCTGGCCCTGGCGCAGTCCACGCACCGGCAGCTGGCGGGCACCTTCGCAGAAGGGCTCGTCGGCCGGCGGCGGCAGGGACTCGTTCAGGGCGTTCATCGTTGCGATTCTCTACTTCGCCGGGATCACCTCGGCCCGCGCATCCAGCAGTTCCAGCTGCGTCTTGTTGAACTGGCTGTACTCCTTCTGCCAGCTCGAGGGCTGCATCACCGGCAGCACCTGCACGGCCGTGACCTTGTACTCGGGGCAGTTGGTGGCCCAATCGGAGCTGTCGGTCGTGATCACGTTGGCGCCGGATTCGGGGAAGTGGAAGGTCGTGTAGACGACGCCCGGCTGCATCCGCTCCGAGACCACTGCGCGCAGCACCGTCTCGCCGGCGCGGCTCGTGATGCCGACCCAGTCGTCGTTCTTGATGCCGCGGTCCTCGGCGTCGTGCGGATGGATCTCCAGCCGGTCTTCGCTGTGCCACTCGTTGTTGGGTGTGCGGCGCGTCTGCGCGCCGACGTTGTACTGCGAGAGGATGCGGCCCGTCGTCAGCAGCAGCGGGAACTTGCGCGTGACCTTCTCTTCGGTCGGCACGTACTGCGTGATGATGAACTTGCCCTTGCCCTTGACGAACTTGCCGATGTGCATCGTCGGCGTGCCGTTCGGCGCGCTCTCGTTGCAAGGCCACTGAACGCTGCCGCCCATCTCCTCGATCTTCTTGTACGAGACGCCGCTGAAGGTCGGCGTCAGCGCCGCGATCTCGTCCATGATCTCTTCGGCGTTCTTGTAGGGCATCGGGTAACCCAGCGCTTCCGACAGCTTGCAGGTGACTTCCCAGTCCGCGAGGCCGGGCAGCGGCGGCATCACCTTGCGCACGCGGCTGATGCGGCGTTCGGCATTGGTGAAGGTGCCGTCCTTCTCCAGGAAGGACGAGCCCGGCAGGAACACATGCGCGTACTTGGCGGTCTCGTTCAGGAAGATGTCCTGCACGACCACGCACTCCATCGAGCGCATCGCCGCGGCCACGTGCTGGGTGTTCGGGTCGGACTGGACGATGTCCTCGCCCTCGCAGTACAGGCCCTTGAAGCTGCCGTCCAGCGCCGCCTCGAACATGTTGGGGATGCGCAGGCCCGGTTCCGGCTCCAGCGTCACGCCCCAGGCTTCCTCGAACTGGCCGCGCACGATGCTGTCGCTGATGTGGCGGTAGCCCGGCAGCTCGTGCGGGAAGGAGCCCATGTCGCAGGAGCCCTGCACATTGTTCTGGCCGCGCAGCGGGTTCACGCCCACGCCTTCGCGGCCGACGTTGCCGGTGGCCATCGCGAGGTTGGCGATGCCGATCACCATCGTCGAGCCCTGGCTGTGCTCGGTGACGCCCAGGCCGTAGTAGATGGCCGCGTTGCCGCCGGTGGCGTAGAGCCGCGCGGCTGCACGCACGTCAGCGGCCGGCACGCCGGTGGCGGCTTCCATCGCCTCGGGCGAGTTCTCGGGCTTGGCGACGAACTCGCGCCATTCGTTGAAGGACTTCGGATCGCAACGCTCGGCCACGTAGGCCTCGTTGACCAGGCCCTCGGTGACGATCGTGTGCGCCAGCGCGGTGATCATCGCGACGTTGGTGCCCGGGCGCAGCGGCAGGTGGTAGTCGGCCTTGATGTGGGCGCTGTTGACCAGCTCGATCTTGCGCGGGTCGACGATGATCAGCTTGGCGCCCTGGCGCAGCCGCTTCTTCATCCGCGAGGCGAACACCGGGTGGCCGTCGGTCGGGTTGGCGCCGATGACCATGATCACGTCGGCCTGCTCCACCGACTTGAAGGTCTGCGTGCCGGCCGAGGTGCCCAGCGTGGCGCCCAGGCCGTAGCCGGTCGGCGAGTGGCAGACGCGGGCGCAGGTGTCCACGTTGTTGTTGCCGAAGGCGGCGCGGATCAGCTTCTGCACGAGGTAGGTTTCCTCGTTCGTGCAACGGCTGGAGGTGATGCCGCCGATCGAGTCCTTGCCGTACTTGGTCTGCAGGCGGCGGAACTCGCTGGCCGCATGGCCGATGGCCACTTCCCAGCTGACTTCCTGCCACGGGTCGTCGATGCTCGCGCGGATCATCGGCTTGGTGATGCGATCCTTGTGCGTGGCGTAGCCCCAGGCGAAGCGGCCCTTGACGCAGGAATGGCCTTCGTTGGCCTTGCCGTCCTTCCACGGCACCATGCGCACGACCTCGTTGCCCTTCATCTCGGCCTTGAACGAGCAACCGACGCCGCAATAGGCGCAGGTGGTGATCACGCTGTGCTCGGCCTGGCCCAGCCAGATGACCGACTTCTCCTGCAGCGTCGCCGTCGGGCAGGCCTGCACGCAGGCGCCGCAGCTGACGCACTCGGATTCCATGAAGGGCTCGTCCATGCCCGGCGACACGCGCGACTCGAAGCCACGGCCCGAGATCGTCAGCGCGAAGGTGCCTTGCGTCTCTTCACAGGCGCGCACGCAACGGTTGCAGACGATGCACTTGCTGGCGTCGTAGGTGAAGTACGGGTTCGACTCGTCCTTCTTCGCGTCCAGGTGGTTCTCGCCGTCGTAGCCGTAGCGCACATTGCGCAGGCCGGTGACGCCGGCCATGTCCTGCAGCTCGCAATCGCCGTTGGCGGCGCAGGTGAGGCAGTCCAGCGGGTGGTCGGAGATGTAGAGCTCCATCACACCCTTGCGCAGTTCCTGCAGCTTCGGGCTCTGGGTCTTGACCTTCATGCCCGGCTCGCAGGGCGTCGTGCAGGAGGCCGGATAGCCGCGGCGGCCCTCCACTTCCACGAGGCACAGGCGGCAGGAGCCGAAGGGCTCCAGGCTGTCGGTCGCGCAGAGCTTGGGCACCTGGATGCCGGCGTCCACCGCCGCACGCATCACGGACGTGCCCTTGGGCACGGTCACCTCGTGGCCGTCGATCTCCAGCGTGACTTCGATGTCGGATTCACGGGCGGGAGTGCCGTAGTCGGTTTCCTGGATCAGCATGTTCTTCCTCCTCGTTCAGGCCGCGGCCTGGTCGGGTGTCTCAAGACCGAAGTCCTGGGGCCAGTGGTTCAGTGCCGACAGCACCGGCAGCGGCGTCATATTGCCCATCGCGCAGAGCGAGCCGTTGACCATCGTGTCGCAGAGATCGCGCAGCAGGATCACCTGCTGGGCGCGGTTCTGGTTGCGGGTGATCTTGTCGATCACCTCGACGCCGCGCGTCGATCCGATGCGGCAGGGTGTGCACTTGCCGCAGGATTCGAGCTTGCAGAATTCCATCGCGTAGCGCGCCAGCTCGGCCATGTCGGCCGTGTCGTCGTGCACGACGATGCCGCCGTGGCCCACCGTGGCACCGGCCGCGGCGAAGCTCTCGTAATCGAAAGGCAGGTCCCAGTGCTTCTCGGGCACGTAGGGGCCCAGCGGGCCGCCGACCTGGATCGCCTTGATCGGCCGGCCGCTCATCGTGCCGCCGCCGTAGTCCATCACCAGTTCGCGCAGCGAGACGCCGAAGGCCTTCTCGACCAGGCCACCGTGCTTGATGTTGCCGGCCAGCTGCATCGGCAAGGTGCCGCGCGAGCGGCCCATGCCGAAGTTCTTGTAGTGCTCGGCGCCCTTGGCCAGGATCACCGGCACGCTGGCGAAGGTGATCACGTTGTTGATCACGGTCGGCTGGCCGAACAGGCCCTCGATCGCCGGCAGCGGCGGCTTGGCGCGCACGATGCCGCGCTTGCCCTCGATGCTCTCCAGCAGCGCCGTTTCCTCGCCGCACACATAGGAGCCGGCGCCCTTGCGCACTTCCAGGCGGAAGGCCTTGCCGCTGCCCAGCACGTTGTCGCCGAGGAAGCCGGCGGCTTCGGCATTGACGATCGCCTCGTTCAGCGCGGCGATCGCGTGCGGGTACTCCGAGCGGCAGTAGATGTAGCCCCGCGTCGCACCGACGGCCAGGCCCGCGATCGTCATGCCCTCGATCAGCATGAAGGGATCGCCCTCCATGGTCATGCGGTCCGAGAAGGTGCCCGAGTCGCCCTCGTCGGCATTGCAGACGATGTACTTCTGCGCCGCCTGCACTCCGGCGACGGTCTTCCATTTGATGCCCGCCGGGAAGGCGGCGCCACCGCGGCCGCGCAGGCCGGAGTCGAACACCTGCTGGACGATCGCCTCGGGCGCCAGAGCGAGCGCGGCGCGCAGGCCGGCATAGCCCTCGTGCGCCTCGTAGTCGGGCAGCGAGACCGGATCGGTGATGCCCATGCGGGCGAAGGTCAGGCGCTCCTGGCCCTTCAGGTAGGGCATCGCGTCGGTCAGGCCATGATGCAGCGGGTGCGATTCGGCGCTCGGGAAACCGGCATCGAACAGGGCCGGCACGTCCTTCACCGTGACCGGGCCGTAGGCCACGCGGCCGGCCGGCGTGGCGACCTCCACCAGCGTCTCCAGCCACATCATGCCGCGCGAGCCGTTGCGCACGATGTTCAGCTCGATGCCGCGGGCCGCAGCCTCCTCGGCCATCTTCTTCGCGACGCGGTTCGCGCCGACGGCCAATGCCGCCGAGTCGCGGGGAATGTAGATCGTGGTGCTCATGCGCCGCTCCTCGCTTCTTCGATCAGCGCATCGAAGTCTTCGATCGTGACCCGGGCGTGCAGTTCGTCGCCCAGCATCAGCGCCGGCGAGGAGGAGCACAGGCCCAGGCAGAAGGCGGGTTCAAGCGTGAACTCGCCGTCCTTGGAATTCTGGTGCTGGCCGCAGCCGAGCGTCTTCTCGGCATGCGCCATCAAGGCATCCGCACCCATCGCCTTGCACGATTCGGCGCGGCAGATCTGCAGCACCTGGCGCGCGGCCGGGTGGGTGCGGAAGTGGTGGTAGTAGGTGACGACGCCGTGCACCTCCGCCCGCGACAGGTTCAGCGCCTGCGCGATCACCGGCACCGAGCCGCCGGGCACGTGGCCCAGGCGGTCCTGGATGTCGTGCAGGATCGGCAGCAGCGCGCCGGGCATGCCCGCGCGTTCCGCGAGCACCTCGCTCACTGTCGCTTCCGGGTCGGCTGCGTTCATCGTCGTCTCCATCAAATCCTCTTGTCTCTGTTGTAGTCCGGCGGGCCTGCAATGCAAGCCCACCGCGGCTACAGCATCTTCACACTTCGATCAGCCAAAGAACTTGACCACGCTCAAGAGCGTGCGATACACACCCCAGGCCAGCGGAATTCCAACGGCCAGCCAGGCCAGCACGGCCACCAGCGTCGACGACGAAGCCGCCGAAGCGCTGCCGCCCGAACCGGTGCCGACGTCGTTGGCAATTGCGCGGTCATGCGCCAGGCGCTTTTCCTCGGCCAGCTCGGCGTCGTTCATGAACCACTTCGGGTTCAAGGGGCGCACGAGCAGGTTGCAGACCAGACCGATCGCCAGCACGCCGACGAAGATGTACATCGACTGGTTGTAGGCCTCGTTCTTGGGCAGGCCCAGGCTCTGCTGGTACTCGCGCATGTAGGTGATCAGCACCGGGCCCAGGATGCCGGCGGTGGACCAGGCGGTCAGCAGACGGCCGTGGATCGCGCCGACCATCTGCGTGCCGAAGATGTCGGCCAGATAGGCCGGCACCGTGGCGAAGCCGCCGCCGTACATCGAGACGATGATGCAGATCGCGCCGACGAAGGCCAGCTTGGCGCCGCTGTCCGCACTGCTCGGGATGCTGGCGTACAGCAGGCCGCCGAGGATGAAGAACACCGCGTACGTCAGCTTGCGGCTGAGCTTGTCGGAAATGCTGGCCCAGAAGAAGCGGCCGCAGATGTTGAACAGGCTCAAGAGCGCCGCGAAGCCCGCGCCCATGACGGCCAGCTTGGCCAGCGAATCCTTGTCCAGGTTGCCGAACTTGGCCGCGTCGCCGGTGAGGCCGATCAGCGTGCCGCCGAACACCTCTTGCAGCATCGGGCTGGCCATGCCGATCACGCCGATGCCGGCCGTCACGTTCATGCACAGCGCCATCCAGATCAGCCAGAACTGCGGAATGCCCCAGACCTTCTTCACGTGCACATGGCGCTGCGTGATCATCGCGTTGCTGTTCTGCGCAGCAGGCGGCGTCCAGCCGGCGGGCTTCCAGCCGGTGGCCGGGATGCGGTAGCTCATCGCGCCGCCCATCATGAAGATGAAATAGATCACCGCCATGCAGACGAAGGTCGCGGCCACGCTGCCGCCGAAGGCCTTCATCAGCTCCACCGCCAGCGGCGAGCCGATCATCGCGCCGCCGCCGAAGCCCATGATGGCCATGCCGGTCGCCATGCCGCGGCGGTCCGGGAACCACTTGATCAGCGTGGACACCGGCGAGATGTAGCCCAGGCCCAGGCCGATGCCGCCGATCACGCCGGAGCCCAGCCACATCATCCAGAGCTGGTGCGTGGACACGCCCAGCGCCGAGATCAGCAGGCCGCCGCACCAGCAGAAGGCCGCAACGACGCCGGCCTTGCGCGGGCCCACGTGTTCCAGCCAGCCGCCCCACAGTGCTGCGGCCACGCCCAGCACGACGAAGAACAGCGTGTACATCAGGCTCAGCGAGGAGATGCGCCAGTTGCAATCCGCCGCGAACAGCTCGGTCAGCAGGCTGACGTCCTTGCCGCAGGCCGCGGCACCGGCGCCCAGCGCCTTGGACAGCGGCAGCCAGAACACCGAGAAGCCATAGGCCATGCCGATGCACAGATGGATCGCCAGCGCGGCCGGCGGTACCAGCCAGCGGTTGTAGCCGGCCCCTGCAATCGTTCTTTCCTTATCCAACCAGCCGTTACCGGCCCCAACGTCGTTCCCTATCACGGCGGACATGAATGTCGCTCCTCTCGATTGCTTCTACTTCTCACGCATGTGGCCGCGTGTTTGGCCAGTGTCCGCAGCCCCATTGCCACGGTCAAATTCATTCCCCGAATGGCCCGATTCGACTGGCGAATCAGGGTTAACCCTGATCAACACCCAATGCGATACCCAGCGAACCCGCATGAAGCGTGAGTTGCTCGGCCCACAGCGGATCGGCGGCGAAGGCCAGCGCGGCCTCCAAGGTGCGCGAGGGGCGGTTTCCGTCATGCACCATGAAGGCAATCGGCACGCCGACCTGCGGCGCCTGCAGCGGCCGCGCCACCAGGTCGCCATAGCCCTGCATCGCCCCCACTAGCGCCCCCGGCATCACGCTGGCGACACGCCCGGCCCGCACGCTCAGCGCCAGGGTCAGGCTGGAATTGGTCTCGATCACCGGCTCCACGACGCGCTGGCAGGCGCTCAGGAAGGCGCGGTCCATCAGCGTGCGGTTGTGCATCTCGGCCGACAGCAGGCACAGCGGCAGCTCGGCCGCCTCCCGCCAGCTGATCGGCGGGCCGATCGTCATCGCGCCGCCGGCCGCGGGCCCGGGCGCGCGCGACAGCAGGTAGTAGTGCTCGGTGTACTGCGGGATCAGGCGCAGCGCCGAGCGGTTCTCATCGATACGCTCCGTGTAGCCCAGGCCCATGTCCAGCGCCAGGCTCTCCAGCCCCGTCTCCAGCTCGATCGAGCTCATCGATCGCAGCGTCGGCCGGATGCCCGGATGCCGGTCCTGCAGCATCGCGCCGAAGCGCGCCACGATCGGCATCGCCGTGGGCACCGCGCCGATCACCAGATGGCCGACCGGACTGTCGGCCTGGCTCTTCAGGTCCTGCTCCAGCAGCTCGTGCTCGTGCAGCATGCTGCGCGCACTGGCGAGGATGCGATCACCCTCCGTCGTGAAGCCCGCGAAGGTGCGCCCGCGCTTGACGATGGCCGAGCCGAAGTGCTCCTCCAGCGCGCGGATCGCGTTGGACAGCGCCGGCTGGGTGACGTGACAGGCCAGCGCGGCGCGGCCGAAGTGGCGATGGTCGTCCAGCGCGACCAGATATCGAAGCGAGACGAAGAGATTCATGGTGATTGCCGGGCGCGAGGATAAGCGCTAGGCGTGACATCGACGGCCTCGCCTCGGGAAACTACCGTGTCCAGCATGTGCGACTGGCAAAATTCGCCCATGTCTTCCCCGCTCCCCTCGCTGCGCGTGCTGAGCGTCATCCCGCCGATGACGCAGCTCAACACGCCCTACCCTTCGACCGCCTACCTCACCGGCTTCCTGCGTTCGCGCGGCGTCGACGCTGTGCAGGTAGATCTGGCGTTAGGTCTCATGTTGAAGCTGTTCTCGCGCGAGGGGCTGGAACAATTGCACGAACGCACCCGGGCCGTGACAAAGCGCACGCCGGTCATCGAATGTTTCGACTCGGCCTACGCGCGCTACCGCACGACGATCGCGCCGGTGATCGCCTTCCTGCAGGGGCGCGACCCGACCTTGGCGCACCGCATCAACACGCGCCAGTTCCTGCCCGAGGGCCCGCGCTTCGCGGCGCTGGACCACTACGTCGCCGCCGATCCCGAGTCCGGCGAGGACCCGCTCGCCTGGGCCTTCGGCGCCCTGGGCCTGCAGGACCGCGCCCGCCACCTCGCCACGCTCTACCTGAACGACCTGGCCGACGTGCTGCGCGACGCGGTGGACCCGCGCTTCGAGTTCGTCCGCTATGCCGAGAAGCTCGCCACCAGCCAGCCCACCTTCGACCCGCTGGCCGAGGCGCTGGCCGCGCCGCCAAACCTCGTCGACGAGACGCTGCGCGAATTGACCGTCAGCGCCCTGGAACAGCATCGCCCGCAGGTGCTGCTGCTGTCCGTGCCCTTCCCCGGCGCCGTCTACGCGGCGCTGCGGATCGCTCAGACGGCCAAGGCACACGACCCCGGCATCGCCGTGGTGCTGGGCGGCGGCTTCGTCAACACCGAGCTGCGCGAGCTGAGCGAAGCACGCCTGTTCGACTTCGTCGACTTCGTGACCCTGGACGCCGGCGAGCGCCCGCTGCTGGCGCTGCTGGAGCACATCGGCGGCAAGCGCTCGAAGCAGCGGCTGGTGCGCACGTTCGTGCGTGAGGAGGGCCAAGTCCGCTACATCAATTTCGTCGAGCCCGACATCGCCTTCGCCGAGGTCGGCACACCCACCTGGGACGGCCTGCCGCTGCAGAGCTATCTGTCGCTGCTGGACATGCTGAACCCGATGAACCGGCTCTGGTCCGACGGACGCTGGAACAAGCTCACCGTGGCGCACGGCTGCTACTGGAAGAAGTGCAGCTTCTGCGACATCAACCTCGACTACATCTCGCGCTACGAGGGCGCCTCCGCCGCTACGCTGGTGGACCGGATCGAGACCATCGTCGCCGAGACCGGGCAGACCGGTTTCCACTTCGTCGACGAGGCTGCGCCGCCGAAGGCACTCAAGGCGCTGGCGGCCGAGCTGCAGGCGCGGCAGGTGGACATCTCCTGGTGGGGCAATATCCGCTTCGAGAAGACCTTCAGCCCCGAGCTGTGCCAGGCGCTGGCGGACAGCGGCTGCATCGCGATCTCGGGCGGCCTGGAAGTGGCCTCGGATCGACTCTTGGACCTGATGAAGAAGGGTGTCAGCGTCGAGCAGGTGGCGCGCGTCACCAAGGCCTTCAGCGACGCGGGCATCCTCGTCCACGCCTACCTGATGTACGGCTTCCCGACGCAGACGGTGCAGGACACCGTCGATGCGCTCGAATACGTACGCCAGCTGTTCGAGAACGGCTGCATCCAGAGCGGCTTCTTCCACCGCTTCGCCTGCACGGTGCACTCGCCGGTGGGCAAGTCACCCGAGGACTACGGCGTGACCCTGCTGCCGCTGCCCGACAGCCCGTTCGCGAAGAACGACGTCGGCTTCGTCGACCCGACCGGCGTCGACCACGACGAGCTGGGCCGTTCGCTGAAGAAGGCGATCTACAACTTCATGCACGGCATCGGCATCGAACAGGACGTGCGCCGCTGGTTCGACATCCGCGTGCCCAAGCCGACGGTGCCCCGGCACAAGATTGCCAAGGCGCTGGCGGCAGCCTGATGTTCAGTGGAACCGGGCGAAGACCATCAGGGTCGCGACGAACAGCGGGAGCGCCAGGCCGATGAAGGCGGCCCAGTTGCGCTCGCCGCGCTCGCCGTGCGGGGACGGCAGATCGCCGTTCTCGTGCGAGGCCTGGAGGGTTTGACCGGACAGATGGACCAGGGACATCGGGCTCATGGCGGACCTTTCGGGGTTCAAGGTGGCATGGGCGCAGTCTGATCCTCGATCACCCGGCGTGCGTATGACAGTCCGCCGCGTTTGTGGCGGATTCCGCATACCGCACAGTTTCTGCGTCGGTTGCCGTCGGCAGCTTCATCAGCGCCTGGCCCATCCGCACCCGCGCGCCCGTCACGATGCCGTCAAACAGCGTGAAGCCCTTGGGCGCGAACAGGATGATCGTGGAGCCGTGCTGGAACCAACCCATCTCCTGGCCCTTGGCGTAGCGGGCGTCGCGGCAGGGGATTTCCTTCGGGCCGCGGTAGCCCAGGTGCAGCAGCAGGTCGACGAAATGCAGGCGCAGGCTGGCCACCAGGATGGCCGCCACCGGCACGATCGCCAGTTGATGCCCGCCCGAGCGCACGCGCACCACGGCCCGCTCGTTGCGGCAGAAAAGCCGCTCGACCCGCTTCAGCGCGATCGGGTTGACGTTCCAGGTGTCCCCGCTGATGAAGGTGACGTGGTCGACCTCGCAATCCGCCGGCGCGTGGAAGCGGTGGTACATGCTGGAGGTCAGCCGCAAGGTGATGTAGCTGCCATCCTCGAAGGGCGTGATGTCCTGGCTCGGGCCGAACAGTTCCTCGATCGAGTACGGGAATCCTTTGGCCTGGAACACCTGCCGGCCGCGCACTGGCCCGCATTCGCCGACGATGCCGTCGCAGGGGCTGGCCAGCAGCGCGGGATCGGGCTCGATCGTGCGGGCGCCGGGCTTCAGCTCCCGGATGAAGCATTCGTGCAGGCTGCGGAAACCGCTCTGCTGCCGCGCCTCGCTGAGGTCCAGGTCGGTGAACATGCGCCAGATGCCGATGGACAGCCGCGCCAGCAGCGGCGAGCGGATCTGGCTGAACCAGCCCATGAAGCGGGTCAGCGCGATGCGCGGCACGCGGTTGGTGAGCAGGAAATTCAGGTCTTCCTGCTGGAGGACTTTTTGGAGTTGCTTCATCGTTTCACGGGCCTGTCAAGCAATGCTGATAAATCTCGGGCCACCGCAACACCGGCCCGACCATGGAAGAAACCTTCACCCTGTCTGCCATCGCGCTTGCCGCGCTGGCCCTGACCTTGCCGGCCGCGCGCCGCCGCCTGCAGCTCTCGCGTGCCAAGCACCGTTCGCTGGCCGGTCATTCGAAGTGGTCCAAGCGCCTGGCCCGGCTGATGCCCGGCTATGCCTACGACGAGGCCCGCTTCTTCGCCGCCGACGGCGCGCCCGCCGAGGTGATCGCGCAGCGCCGCGCCGGCTTCCAGCGCCTCTCCGGCGTCTACAAGCAGCGCTTCGCGCAGAGCATCGCGATGACGCGCGAGGCTCGCGAAGGCCTCTCGGACCTGCAGTTCACCGGCAGCTACCGCGTGCCCTTCCCCTTCAGCCCCTACCTGCGCGAGCACCTGCCCAGCGGCAGCTTCGTGCGCGCGGCGCAGGGCGTGACGGTCGAGGACATGGACGGCAATGTGCTGTACGACCTCACCGGCTCCTACGGCGTCAACGTGTTCGGCGTGGACTTCTACCGCGAGTGCATCGCCGAAGGCAGCGCGCTGGCCGCGCCGCTGGGCCCGGTGCTGGGCCTGCTGCACCCCTGCGTGGCCGACAACGTCGCGCGGCTGAAGGCGATCTCGGGTCTCGACGAAGTCTCGTTCCACATGTCGGGCACCGAGGCGGTGATGCAGGCCGTGCGTCTGGCCCGCTATCACACGAAGCGCAAGCACCTGGTGCGCTTCTGCGGCGCGTACCACGGCTGGTGGGAAGACGTGCAGCCGGGCGTCGGCAATCCGCTGCCGCCGCGCGAGACCTACACGCTGAAGGACCTGGACCCGAAGAGCCTGGAAGTGCTGCGCACGCGCAAGGACATCGCCTGCGTGCTGATCAATCCGCTGCAGGCGCTGCACCCGAACGCCAACGCGCCGGGCGACTCGGCCCTGCTGGACAGCAGCCGCCGCGCCGGCTTCGACCGCGCCGCCTACACCGCCTGGCTGAAGCAGCTGCGCGAGGTCTGCAGCGAGCGCGGCATCGTGCTGATCTTCGACGAGGTCTTCGTCGGCTTCCGTCTCGCGCCGGGCGGCGCGCAGGAGTACTTCGGCGTCAAGGCCGACATGGTCACCTACGGCAAGACGCTCGGCGGCGGTCTGCCGGTGGGCGTGGTCTGCGGCAAGCACGCGCTGATGAAGCGCTACCGCGAGGAACGCCCGGCCGACATCTGCTTCGCCCGCGGCACCTTCAACGCCCACCCCTACGTGATGGGCGCGATGAACGTGTTCCTGAAGCGGCTGGAGACCGCGACCATCCGCGCCGTCTACGACGGGCTGGAGACGCGCTGGACCGCCCGCGCCGACCGCTTCAACGCCGAGCTGATGTCGGCCGGCGTGCCGGTGCAGGTGGCGGCGCTGCAGTCGATCTGGACGGTGAGCTACACCGAACCCTCGCGCTACAACTGGATGCTGCAGTACTACCTGCGCGAGCAGGGCCTGCAGCTGTCGTGGGTGGGCACCGGCCGCTTCATCTTCAGCCTGAACTACACCGACGCCGACTTCGATGCCGTCACGCAGCGCTTCGTCTCCGCCTGCCAGCAGATGAAGAAGGACGGCTGGTGGTGGCAGGACGAGCAGCTGACGAACAAGAGCATCCGCCGCGGCATCCTGCGCGAAACGCTCGGCCATCTGTTCAAGCGCTGACGACATAGGGCACATAAGAAAGCGACCACGGAGCCCGGCTCCGTGGTCGCTTGTTTTGAGGAGGAACCGGATCAGTCGTGGCTCGTGACGTGCGTCATCGGGTCGATCAGTTCGCCGCGCAGCAGGTACAGCGGGGCGCGGTGGTACATCTTGATGTCGTGGAACGGGTCCGTGATGATCTTCGTGGCCCAAGCCAGGCCGGTCATCAGGCTCTGCTGCAGCCACAGCTGCATCACGCGAAACAGCAGGCCGCTGATGCCCAGGGCCAGCCAGGCGGTACCGACGTCATGCAGATAGCCGGTCATGTCGGTGGCCGGCTGGATCAGCCCGAACATCGAGGGCTGGAACCACAGCAGCACCGGGATCAGCGCCCACGCGGCCATCAGCACGATCTTGCGGCGGATGTTGTAGCCGATCTTGATGTCTTCCTTGTACTCGTCGGTCACGTTGTTCACGTGGTCGAAGCCGCGCGGCTCGAAGAAGAAGTGGCCGCACTGGCGGCTGGTCATCGAGACCGTCCAGGCCAGCAGCGCCGCCCAGGCCGGGTCCACGAACATCAGCCCGTAGGAGATCACGAAGCAGATCGCGCTGAGCAGGTGCAGGCTCTGGTTGATCCGGCTGTGGTGGTAGAAGCGGTGGTCGTCCCAGCGCTGCACCTGGAGAGTCTTGTAGAGGTCCTTGAAAGTCGACACTGTGTCCTCGCCCATGGAGTAGTGGAAGCGTGACGCGATGGTGACGAGCGCGCATGAAATCCACGTGACGGTTTTGCTGTCTTCGTACTGCAATGAATCCGTCATCGCTCTGTTGCATGGCGCCGTCAGCATCGCGCCACCATGCCCGCAACGCCACGCAACCCCGAGCCGGAGCGCCTTCAAGTGGATCATCTGCCCGCTGCGAGGCGCAGCCTGCGCATTGCCTTCGTGACCGAAACCTATCCGCCGGAAGTCAACGGCGTAGCGATGACGGTCGCGCGGCTCGTCGATGGCATGCACGAGCGCAACCACGACATCCAGCTGATCCGCCCGCGCCAGAACGGCAGCGATGCGGCCAGCAGCAGCGAGCGCTTCGACGAGGAGCTGGTGCTGGGCCTGCCCATTCCGCGCTACCCGAGCCTGCGCATGGGCATGCCGTCCAAGCGGGCGCTGGTGAAGCTGTGGTCGGTGCAGAGGCCGGACGTGGTGCACATCGCCACCGAAGGTGCACTGGGCTGGTCGGCGCTGCAGGCGGCCGTGCACCTGAAGCTGCCGGTGTGCTCGGACTTCCGCACCAACTTCCACGCCTACAGCGCGCACTACGGCATCGGCTGGCTGCACAAGCCCATCATGGCCTACCTGCGCAAGTTCCATAACCGCACCGGTTGCACGATGGTGCCGACCGATGCGCTGCGGCGCGACCTGCAGTCCCAGGGCTTCGAACGCCTGATGGTGGTCAGCCGCGGTGTGGACACGCGACTGTTCAACCCGCTGCGCCGCAGCGCCGAGCTGCGCGCGCAGTGGGGCGTGGCCGAGGACGACCTGGTCGTCGGCTGCGTCGGCCGCCTCGCGCCGGAGAAGAACCTCGACGCGCTGATGGCCGCCTTCGATGCGGTCCAGCGCCGCGATCCGCGCGCACGCCTGCTGTTCGTCGGCGACGGCCCGCTGCGCGCCGAACTGCAGCAGCGCTGCCCGGCGGCGATCTTTGCCGGCCAGCGCCGCGGCGAGGACCTGGCGGCGCACTACGCGTCGATGGACCTGTTCGCCTTCCCGAGCCAGACCGAGACCTTCGGGAACGTGACGACCGAGGCCATGGCCAGCGGCCTGCCCGTGGTCGCCTTCGACTACGCCGCTGCGGCGCAGCTGATCCGCCACGGCGAGAACGGCATGCTCGCGCCGCTGTCGGACCGCCAGGCCTTCATCGACGCCGCGCTCGCGCTGGCCGCCGATGCGGCGCTGCGCCGCCAGGTCGGCATCAACGCCCGCGCCAGCGCCGAGCCGCTGGACTGGGCCGGCATCGTCGCGCAGTTCGAATCGGTGCTGACCGGCGTGATGCAGCAGGGCAGCGCCCTGCCGGCCGGCCGCCTCAGCGCGGCGCTGCCTCTGGCCTGAGCGCCTGCTGGCCGGCATTGCGGCGCCGCCACTCGCGGCGCATCAGCAGCGCCAGGGCCAGCGCCACCAGCAGGCCCAGGCCGCACATCAGCGTGGCCGTCGGCACATCCAGCGCCAGCAGCGCGGCGTAGAGACCCAGCATCGCCAGCACGCTGGCGTTCTCGTTGAAGCCCTGCACGGCGATCGAACGGCCGGCTGAAAGCAGCGAATAGCCCCGGTGCTGCAGCAGCGCATTCAGCGGCACCACCATCAGCCCGCCGACCGCGCCCGTCAGCATCAGCAGCGCGATCGCGCAGGGCAGCGAGCGCGTCATCGCGACGATGGGCATCAAGAGCCCCAGCACGACGCCGAAGACCAGCATCCGCTTGGCCGCCGCCAGCGGCACCCAGCGCCCTGCGATGCCGGCGCCGACGACGACGCCCACCGCCACCGCCGCCTGCAGGATCGCCGCGCGATCGAGGCTCAGGCCCAGCGCCTCGCCGGACCAGCGCAGCACGGCGAACTGCAGGGTGGCGCCGACGCCCCAGAAGATCGTCGTCACCGCCAGCGAGAGCCCGCCATCGCGGTCGCGCCACAAGGTGCGGTTGGCCGCGGCGAAGTCGCGCACCAGCGCGCCGGGGTGGAGGCCGCAGGCCGGATAGCGCGCGCCACTGTCCGGGATGCCCAGGTTCAGGAGGCTGGCCAGCACGTAGACGCCCACCAGCACGGCCATCGGCCCGCCCAAGCCCACGCCCTCAGGCAGCAGTCCCAGCAGCCAGGGGCTCACCAGCACGCCGCCCAGCACCGCGCCGAGCAGTGCCGCGCAGACCACGGTCACCTCCAGCCAACCGTTCGCCGCCACAAGGCGTTCGGCACCACAGATCTCGGTGATCAGGCCGTACTTGGCCGGCGCGTAGGCAGCGGCGCCAAAGCCGACGATCGTGAACGCCGCCACCGGATGCAGGCCAACCAAAAGCGCCAGCACGCCGACGAGCTTGACGCCGTTCATCCAGGCCATCAGCCGCGCCTTCGGGATCGCATCGGCCAGCGGGCCGACGAAGGGCGCCAGCAACACATAGGACAAGGTGAAGCCGAACTTCAGCAGCGGCGCCCACCACGCCGGCAGACCCTGCTGCTGCATCAGCGCCATGGTGACGATCAGCAAGGCGTTGTCCGCCAATGCCGAGGCGAATTGCGCGGCGATGAGGAAGTGGAAACCGGTCGGCACGCGCGAGCAACAGAGTGTCAGGACGATGACGGATCATCGTGAACGCTTGTGAAGCCGGCATGACATGGTCCAATCCGCAACCATGAATTTCGAAGCGATCCTGTTCGACTGCGACGGCGTGCTCGTCGACTCCGAGACCATCACGCACCAGGTGCTGCGCAAGAAGCTCGGCGAAGCCGGCTGGCAGCTGAGCCTGGACGAATGCATGCGGATCTTCATCGGCAAGATGGTGCGCGACGAGGCCGCGCTGATCGAGCGCATGACCGGCCAGCCGCTGACCGATGCGTGGATGAACGACTTCCGCACCCGGCGCAACGACGCGCTGGAGCGCGAGCTGGAAGCCATCCCCGGCGCCACCGCCGCCGTGGCCGCACTGCATGCGGCGTATGGCGGCCGCATCGCATGCGCCTCCGGCGCGGACCGGCCGAAGATCGAGCTGCAACTGCGCAAGGTCGGGCTGTTCGATCTGTTCGCGAGCCGCATCTTCAGCGGCCAGGAGATGGCGCGCTCGAAGCCGGCACCGGACGTCTACCTGGCCGCGGCCGCTGCGCTGGGCGTCGACCCGAGGCACTGCGCGGTCATCGAGGACACGCCTACCGGCGTCGCCGCTGGTGTGGCGGCCGGCGCCACCGTCTTCGGCTTCAGCCCTGGCGGGCCGAGCCATGGCTCGGCCGAGTCATTGAAGAACGCCGGCGCGGCAACGGTGTTCGCCGACATGGCGGCACTGCCCGCCGTCTTGGCCGCCTGGCAGCGCTAGGGCAGCACCACGCAGGCCCACAGCCCCAGCACGGCCAGGAAGTTGATCGTGAACACGAGACCCCGGAATCGGATGTTCCGGGTCAGGATCTGGACGGCACTGTGCAGCACCCGACCGGCGATGAAGACCCAGGCCAGCGCGACGGCCGCCGTGCTGGGCGACGGCATCTGCATCAGGACCAGGCAGGCCGCGTAGAAGAACAGCGGCCACTCGAACTGGTTGGACAGGTTGGCGCTGATGCGAGGCTCCATCTCCGCCCAGGGATTGGCGCCATCCGCCCGGCGCCCGATGCCCCAGACAGCAGGCGCCCGCGCGATCGTGAGCAGCAGGTACAGCAGCGCCGCCAGCGCGACATGGGCGGCCATCGGAAGGATCAGCGGGTGGTGCATGGTCGTTTCGCCTACTGAAGCTGTCGCTCACAACTGAAGATCGAGCACGTCCCCGATCGGCACGGCCTTCCACTCCTGGTCCAGCTCGACAACCCTGGCGCGAATGGCCAGGATGTCCTCCGCGACGATGGGCAGCGGCGGGCACTGGCGCGCGCTGCAGGTGAGCCGGTACAGGTCGAGCAGCTCGGCCGGATCGCCGTTCCCGCCCGACCAGGCATCGCCCTGGACGATCTCGACCAGTCGCTCCACGCCGTCGCTCTCCGCATCGGCGCTCATCTGGAATCCGGCGGCCTCGCCATCGCGCACACGCGTCAGGAAACCGCGCCGATGCAGCGTGCCCTCGACGGCGAAGTGCACCATCTCGTGCGGAATGATGCCCTGCTTCGGGCAATCGACGGACTCGCTCGCGTCGCCGCGATGCACGACCATGCGGTCGTATTTGCCCTTGCCCTTGACGAATGAGATCTTCATGGCGTGAGTGTGCCCGCCCGCATGGCAAAAGGGGCCTCCGGATGGAGGCCCCTTTGCGTTCATCGTCATCATCAAGCCCGGCAGCCGGGCTTGCCTGGGATTACCAGCCGATGTCCTGCAGCAGACGGAAGGTCAGATCTTCCGGCGGGATGACCGAGTGGGTCAGATCGCCGCTGATCGCGTATTCCATCAGCTGGTTCGGGAACGGCGTGGTGTCGTAGTGCGACACGGACGAGCCGCTGGCGTAGACGCTGGGGGCGTACATCAGGATGTGGCCCTGTGCGTCGGCACCGGAGTACTGCGTGCCGCTGATGTTCAGCAGCGCGACGACGCCGGAGGCCGTGCGAGTGCGCTTGCCCAGCTGGGCCAGCAGCGCGGCGCCGGCGGCCTGCTCGATGCGGACCGAGGGGATCAGCACGGTGCTGTCCGAACCGCCCAGGCCGGCCGGTGCACCGGCGGCGTTGTCGGCGATCAACACGGCGGCGGCGCCGGCGTCCTGCATGTTCTTCACCTTGACGGTGAAGGCGCAGGTGCCACGGCTGACCAGGGCGATGTTGCCCTTGACGGCCAGCGCTGCCGAGCCCGAGATCGGGTCGCAGGCCAGGCTCAGCGAGCCGTCGGCATTGACGACGGGCATCACCTGACCGCTGAGGCCGGTCTTCGTCACCGGGTTGCCGAACGAGGCCTCGCCGACGGCGTAGACGCCGGCGGCGGTGCCGGCGTTCGTGCCGCTGATCGTCAGGCCGGGCTGGCCCTGGCGCAGCACGCTCGGCACCGCAGCGGTGACCAGCGGGCCGGCCCAGTACAGCTTGTCCACGCTCAGGGCCGAGGCCTTGCGCTGGGCGGCCGTCATGTTGGCCCAGGTCAGGCCCGTGGCCGAGCCGGTCAGGTAGTAGTCCCAGGCCGACGGATAGCCGCTGCTGAATGCACCGGTCGAGCCGTTGGTGAAGGTCTGGAAGCCCAGGCCGTGCGCCATTTCGTGCAGCAGCGTGGCGACGAAGTCGATGTCGTTGCCGTGGGCGGCGTCCAAGCCCAGGTACCAGTGCGTGCCGTCCAGGCAGCCGGTGTTGCCCAGGTTCACGTTGAAGTTGGCGTTGATCTGCGCCGCGTTCGCGGTACCCAGGTAGGCGCCAGCCAGCTTGTTCGCCAGCGCGTACGAGTACCAGGTGTTGGTGCGCGGCGCGTTGGCGAAGTTGCGGAACGTGGACGTCGCGCCGGCGCTGCCCAAGGTGGCGCTGGCCGAGTCGCAGGTCAGCGCGGAGAACTGCGCGTTGATGACGATCGGCTGCGTGCTGGTCAGCGTGGCGCCCCAGATGTTGGCGGCGTGGGTGAAGGCGATCAGGCGCTGCTGGCCGATCGTCGTGCCGTTGTTGCCACCGACCGGCGTAGCCGGCGTGCTGTCATTGAAGCCGATGCCGGCGGCATTGACGTTGTTGATGACGATGGTGGCGGCGGCCTGAGCCTGGCCGGCAAGGGCCAGCAGCGCACCGGCGAAGGCGACGGTTCCGAAGGCGGTCTTGATCATGCTGTTCTTCTCACTTGACTTCATGGCTGTGTTCCTGCGCCTTGGCGGCCTTGAAGGCCTTCTTGTCGAGGACGGCGGCGTCGGCGGCGGTCTTGCCGGTCACGCAGGCGGTGTCCAGCGTGCCGTCGTCGTTGCGACGCGCGACCGAGAAGATCTGCGTGTCTTCGGTCAGCTCCTGCTCGACGCTGCCGTCGGCGTGCTGGATCGGCTGCGGATTGAGCGTGCCGGTGCGCAGGCCGCGTGCGCCGGTGAGGCGACTTTTGGCTGCGGCCTTGGCGTCGAGCGCCTTGGTTTCGTCGGCGGTCGGGGCGCGCAGCGCGCCGGTGACGGGGTCCTTGGCGACGCGCTGGGCGGCCGATTGGGCCTGGGCGGCGGGCGTGGAGATCAGGGCGGCGACGGCGATCGCCGCGGCCAGGCCGATGCGGCCTTGGGCGTTATGGATAGACATGGTTTGTCCTTTGTTCGTGCGGGTGCGGCTCAGGAAGCCTTGCGGCGACGCAGCATGGCCAGACCTGCCAGGCCCATGGCCATCAGGCCGTAGGTGGCGGGTTCCGGAACGGCGCTGACCGAGACGGTGTCGATGCCCAGCGAGTTGGCGTTGTTGGCATCGGCCACGAGATATTCGAAGGCGATGCGGCCGGTCGCGGCGCTGGGCAGCGTCACCGTGTACTGCGTCCAGTCGGCGGTGCTGGCGGTGACCGAGGCCAGGATCGTCGTGAAGCCGGAGGTGGCGCTGCCGGAGCCGGCGCTGAACAGCACGCTGAAGCTATCGGCGAAGCCGGCCACGTCTTCGGTGCGGGCGTAGAAGCTCAGCACGGTGCTGCCGCCCAAGGAGATGACCGGGCTGATCAGCCAGTTGTCGATGCTGCCGGAGCCCAGATCAGCGCTCAAGTAAGTGGCCTGCGCGTAGGAAGTCTCGGCTCCGCTCTGCGCGGCGTAGCTGGCGTCGCCAATGCCTTGCGACCAGCTCTTGCCGACGGGCGAACTCAGGTTAGTCTGAATCCAGCCAGACTTGACGAAGTCATCGAAACCTTCCGTGAACACCACGCCGTTCGCGTGTGCTGCGCCCGCCAGGGCCAGGGCCGATAAGCCCAGGGTCAATTTGTTGCCGAATTTCATGAAATTCCCATCTCGGTTGCACGATCGACCGGCCGCTGAATTGGGTATTTCAGTGAAATAAAACCGGTCTCGTCTTCCCATTTGGGTTCATGCGGGCGCTGTCGTAAAGAACCGTTTCCCCTGAAGCCGGCCCCTCGATCGCGGGGGCGGGAAAGTCTTGACTGGGCGAGGCATCGACGCTTTGCTAGCGCGAATTTGTCGCCGCGGACACATAGGAATGACAGTGAAAGTTAACAAAAATTCACGATCAAATGCGCGCGCGATACAGGACGCTCTGCTCGAAATGCATGAATTTCATTCGGGCTGACCGCATCCCGACTGTTGCATCTTCCCAACTGGTCCGAGGTGTCCGACTTCTTGCAATTTCCCTGGTTTGGGCGCATGTCGCCCAAACAGGAGTGCATCGCGTCACCTATGCAGCGCCGAAGCCTTGTTCTCCCAGTTCGCGACGTAGGGCGTCAGGTCCGCCGCGGGAATCGCCGGGCTGTAGTGCCAGCCCTGGAACATGTCGCAGCCCAGTTCCTGCAGCAGGGCCTGCTGCTCCGCGGTCTCGACGAACTCGGCGATCACATGGACATGCTGGGCACGTCCCAGCCCGGCGATGCAGCGGACGATGTCGCGATCGACCTCGTTGGTCAGCACTTCGCGCGTGAGACGGCCATCGAGCTTGATCGAATGCAGACGGAAGCGGTGCATGTAGAGCAGCGACGTGCATCCCATCCCGAAATCGTCCATCGACAGGGCCACACCCATCGCCTGCAGCGCCTGCAGGGTTTGTTCGGACTGGGGCGACGACGACAGCGACTGCCCTTCGGTGATCTCGATGTCCAGATCCTGCGGGCTGACGCCATGGCGTCGAAGCGCCTGCCACACGGTCGTGGCCCAGGCCGGGTCGTCGAGCTGACGGGGAGACATGTTGATCGACACCTTGAACCCGGCGAACCCAGCGTCCCGCCACCGCCGCGTGTCCGCGCAGGCCTGGTCCAGGACCCAGCCGCCGATGTCGTGGATCAGCTCGCATTCTTCGGCGATGTTGATGATCGCGGCGGGCGGAATCGGGCCGAAGCTGGCATGGGTCCACCGCAGCAGCGCCTCGACCCCCACGACGCGGCCATCCGCGTCGTGCTGAGGTTGATAGGCCAAACGGACCCGTGAGGAGCCGAGATCGGCCTGGAAATCGCGATGCAGGCAGCGGGCCACGGCCCCCACGGCATCCGGCCGGTCGATCAATCGCGTGGACTCACCCGTGCGCTCACGCATCAACTCGTTCATCGCGGCCTTCAGGTTCCTACCATGGCGCTCGGCGCGGAGCCGTTCAAGCTGACGCAGGAAGGGCGCGTAGATGGCGGTGCTGACCACCAGACCCATCAGTTGCACCAGCGTGCCGTGCCAGGACTCGGTCATCAGGTAGCCCGAGACCAGCATCGGCATCGACCAGGGCACGGCCTGCCCATCGAGCACGATGAACCCCAGGCGAAACGCCACCAGCGCGATGGCGCAGTTCGCCAACGGTGCCAGGATGAACGGGAGCAGCAAGGATCGGCTGAGTACCAGCGGAATGCCGAACAGCAGCAGTTCGTTCACGTTGAACAGCGCGGGCACGATGGAGTACAGGGCGAGCCTGCGCAAGTTCGCATCGCGCCCCCGGAACGCACAGTAGAGGATCAGGCCCCAGGTCGCCCCCGCTCCGCCGAGGTGGGCGAAGGCGTTCATGAACATCGGAGTCGCAGCGACGTTCGACCACAGGACCTGCTCGGGAGCCATCAGGGACGAACTCGCCGAAGCGAGGTGCAGGAGCAATTGGCCACCGTTCACCCCGATCGCCCACAAGAGCTGATTGAACAGCACCGAAACCATGTTCAGCCACTCTGGACCCAGGGACTGAAACCAGGGCGCGAGATGCGGTAGCAGCCCGCTGACGCACCAGCCCAGCCACAACGAGCACAGGTAGTAGCCGCCGCCGACCAGCAGCAATGCCGAGCCCGCCGTGAAGGTGAGGTGCAGGGAGTCGCGCAGATGCACGCCGGTGTCGAGAACATTCAGCTCCGTGTGCAGGGGGAATCGATGATTGAGCCAAAGGATCACTTCCGCCGTGGCCACACCCACGACCAAGCTCTGGAACGCGCTGACGTAGCCCAGGGACTGCAGGTTCGCGCCGCCGGTCGACCAGACGGACAGGACGAACACCGCGGCGGCAACCGAGGCGACCGTGGCCATGCCTCGGAGCTCTGTCGAGTCGTCCGGCCGGTGCAGCAGATTCATCGTCCGCGCGGACACCGACATGGCACCGAACAGGCCCATCATCCCCATCGTCGACTGGAACACCAGCAGGGCGCCCCGCATCCAGCCCGGGCCGAACCAGGCGCTCATGGCGTCGATGAAGGGCGGGTAAGGCACGCTGGCCAGCGACAGCGCCAAGGCCCCGACGACCGTGAGCGGCAACAGCGCCACGTAGGCCTCACGTATGGCCGTCACCCACAGCGCCAGACGCGCCTGAATCGCCCCCCCGGCATGCAAAGCCCACCCGTGCGAAGCCCATTTTCGGCTGGCTTCTGGCGAAGCGAACTCGGCGTCCATGACCCACCTCCCCGACTGCTGGTTGTGAGAGCGCAGCCCCCTGCCGCAAGGATGACCCCGCGATGCGGGATTCACGACATGACCCATGTCTCAGCGGCGAAGAGCCTTCGGCCTCGCCCCCGAGGTTGCAAGACCTGACCCTATCGTCGCGGGGTTTGGCCCTGAGCACAAGCGGGCGGGAATCCACCGCGGCGGTACTCGATGGCCGGAGCTAGAGACCTTTGACTCGCTTCAAGTCCGCATCTCGCTAGAGAAAACCAGATCCCCCGGTCCGTAGCTGAGCAAGGTGGGAAATGGTGCAGTCACCTCGACGTACCCACTCCGCACCAGCAGGGCCTGACATCTGAGGTTGGCAGGGACAGTTGTTGCCCAGAAGCCGGATACGCCCCAGCGATGACGCACCTCGCTTTGCAGCCATGCAAGACCTTCCGTCGCATAGCCCTTGCCCCAGTGCCGCGCTCCAAAGAGAAATGCGACTTCGGCGATCCCGTCATGAACGGTCGCCTCCAGGCGCCCGAGCATCTGATTTGTTCCCGCATGACGGACCAGGAAATTCAACCAAGACTCGTCGGATCGACTCGGCGGGGGCCCCGCAATGGCGCGAGACAGGCCAAGCCTGAAATCTTCGAGCGAGGGGAGATCGTCCTCGATGTACTCAAGCACCTCGGGTCTCAGCAACTCAAGCGCGAGTGCATCCAGGTGATCGGTCCGGAGAGGCTCGAAGATGAGGCGAGGGTTCCGTGTGGACTGCATGCGGCCCCATGTTCACACTCCGCGGGCGTGCGAAGGATTGGATCCTATGAATCGACATCGAAGTCTTCGCCAAGCGCAAAATCCCCACGCTTGAATGCCGCGATAACGGCCATCGCTTCCGGAACGAATTGCTCTGGTACTCACAAACAGGCTCCACCGACAGCGCCGGCCAGCAGCGAGGGTGCCTGCACGAGATTCGTATCACCCGCTTCAGCAGGTACTCCAGCCGCCTGGAGGCAGGAGCAAAGCATGTGCGCCTCCGTCGGCGTGAGGTAGCGAGCGACGATTTTCATGTCGCCGTGATAGGGGCCGTCAGCCTCAATGGGGAGATCCTGTGGATCTGAACTCACGAGCCATTCTCACAAGCTATTGCCGCCGGCTATTTTCCCGCCCCGACCGTCACCCACCGCAGTTCCAGCCAGTTGTCCGGCCGGTGCACCACCGTCACATTGCTGCGCGCGGCCCAGGGAATGAACTGCCGGTGCAGCGGGATGTAGTGGACCTGGTCCTGCTCGCGCAGGAAGGCCTTCTTCACCAGGTCCTCGCGCTTCTTCGGGTCGGCCTCCTTCGATGACGCGACGACCAGCGCGTCGAGTTCGTCGTCCTTGAAGTTGCCGCGGTTGTATTCGCCCTGGCCGTTCGGGCCGCGGTTGCGGAAGTGGGTGGTGAAGATCGGTTCGGCGTCGGTGATCGAGCCACCCCAGCCGAACATGTAGGCACTGGTATCCAGCTTCTCGAGCTTGGGGAAGACGATGGCCTTGGGCTGCGCGTTGACGCTGACCTTCAGGCCCAGCTTGGCCCACTGCGAGGCCAGGGTCACGCAGATGCGCTCGTCGTTGACGTAGCGGTCGTTCGTGCAGTCGAGCGTGAAGCCGAAGCCGCTCGGGTAGCCGGCCTCGGCCAGCAGTTTCTTCGCCGCGTCGAGGTCGTAGGGCAGGCGCTTCTCGATCTGCGCGTCGTTGTAGTCGCCCAGCGGCGAAGGCACGACGGCGCCGGTGGGCGCCGACTGGCCGTTCATCAGCTTGGCCTTGATCGTCTCGATGTCGATCGCCTGGTACAGCGCGCGGCGCACGCGCACGTCCTTGAACGGGTTCTTGCCCTTGACGTCGCCGTACAGCAATTGGTCGCGGCCCTGGTCCAGGCCGATGAAGATGACGCGGTTCTCCGGCCCGTTGACGATCTTGACGCCCGGCGTGCGCGAGAGCCGCTCGATGTCGCGCGGGGCCGGATCGAGCACGAAATCCACCTCGCCGGAGACCAGCGCCGCGGTGCGCGTCGCATCGCTCTTGATCGGCGTGTAGATCACTTCCTGCACATTGCCTTCGATCTTGCCCCAGTAGTTCGGGTTGCGCTTGAGCACGGTCTTGGCGTCGGCCGCGCGGCTGACCAGCATGAAGGGCCCGGTGCCGTTGGCGTGGAAGGCGGTGTAGCTCTCCTCCTTGGCGGAGAAATCCTGCGTCTTGGTGGCCTTGTGCTCCTCGGCCCAGCCGCGGCTCATGATGTAGACCGTGGTCACGTGCTGCAGAAAGATCGGGTTGACCTGCTTCAGCGTGAACTCCACGGTCAGGTCGTCGATCTTCTTCGGCTCGCCCAGCGCGTTGGCGTACACCGCCACCTGCGAGCTGGGTTGCTTCGCGCGATTGACCGAGAACACCACGTCGTCCGCGGTGAAGGGCCGGCCATCGTGGAACTTCACGCCCGGCCGCAGCTTGAACACCCACTTCAGCGGCCCGGTCTGCTTCCACTCGGTGGCCAGCTGCGGCACGAGGTTCAGGTTCTGGTCGCGCGTGGCGAGGAACTCGTGGATCTGGCCGTTGACCGTGTTGGTCAAGGTCTCGTTCTGCGCGAACGGGTCCAGCGTCAGCACATCGCCGGCACTGGCCCAGCGGAAGGTCTGCGCATGCAGCGCCGCGCAGGCGGCCAGGGCGAGCGCCCCCACGAAGAGCTTGTTCTTGTTCATCGGCACATCTTTCCTCTTCGAAACTTGACTGGCCCGCATTCTCGGCCAGCGGGCAATTCCCCTGCCGGACCGGCTCTTGCGGCTCTTGTGTCGAGCTCGACACAAAGTCGCTACGCGGATGACAAGCGCCACCGCTGCAATGGCGTCATGCAGCACGATCACGACCAGGGCCTGGCCCACGACCTCGAAGAACTGGGCAAGGAAGCCACCCGCCAGCGCCGCCGCATCGCGCTGGCCTGGCTGGCCAGCGCCGCGGGCTTCGGCACGATGACCTTGCTCGGTTGCGGCGGCGGTGGAGGAGACACCAGCAGCAGCACGACAACCGACAGCGGCACCGGCACCGGCTCGGGCACCGGCACGAGCACGGGCGGCACCACGACGACGACCACCACCAGCAGCTGCTCGGTGATCCCCGAAGAAACCAACGGCCCCTACCCGGCCGACGGGTCCAACACTGCCAACGGCTCGATCGCCAACGTGCTGGTGCAGAGCGGCATCGTGCGCAGCGACATCCGCAGCAGTTTCGGCGGGAGCAGCAGCACCGTCGCCGGCGGCGTGCCGCTGACGCTGAACCTGAAGCTGGTCAATGCCAGCGCCTCCTGCACCGATCTCTCCGGCTATGCCGTCTACGTCTGGCATTGCGACCGCGAGGGCCGCTACTCGATGTACAGCAGCGGCGTGACCAACGAGAACTATCTGCGCGGCGTGCAGGTCAGCGCCAGCGACGGCACACTGAGCTTCACCACCGTCTTCCCTGCCTGCTACTCGGGCCGCATGCCACACATCCACGTCGAGGTCTACGCCAGCGCCGCCACGGCCACCGCCTACACGAAGGCCCTGAAGACCACGCAGATCGCCTTCCCGACCGATGTCTGCAACACCGTCTACAACAACGCCACCGGCTACAGCGCCAGCATCGCGAACTTCTCGCGCATCAGCTTTTCCAGCGACATGGTGTTCAGCGACGGCGTCACGCTGGAAATGGCGACCGTCACCGGTGACCTGACGAATGGCTACACGGCCGCATTGACGATGGCCGTCGCCGCATGAAAGACAACACGATGCGAATTCCAATCCGGGCCGAGCGCCGGGCCGCTCCCAAGCCGGCCCACCTGGCGATGTGCTTGCGGCTCGATGCCGCGAGCATCGCCGCCCCCTCGGGGGGCCGACCAGCGTACCCGCTGGGCGGGGGGCTCACAGCATGATCGTGATGAAGAACGGGACGGGTGTATGGTTCGCCAGTCCGCCCGCGCCTGGCCAGTTCACGGCCTCCGCAGCCGCGCGCGTGGCGCCGCTGGAGGAAACCATGACCCGCTGCCTGGTCGTCGACGACGACGCCGAGATCCGCCATTCCGTGAGTGACTACCTGCGCCGCTTCGGCATGGAAGTCGCGACTGCCGAGGACGGCGCCGAGATGCGCCGCGCGATGGCCTCGGGCAATGAATTCGATGTGATCGTGCTGGACCTGATGCTGCCCGACGAGAGCGGCCTGACGCTGTGCCAGTGGGTGCAGCAGAGCAGCCAGGTTCCGGTGATCATGCTGACCGCCCAGGGCGATCCGGTCAGCCGCGTGCTGGGCCTGGAGATGGGTGCCGACGACTACCTGCCCAAGCCCTTCGAGCCGCGCGAGCTGGTGGCGCGGATCAATGCCGTGCTGCGCCGCACGAAGAAGGGCGAGCGCGGCATGGAGCCGTCCAAGTCGCGCAGCATCAGCTTCGACGGCTGGCGGTTCGACCGCGTGCTGCGCCAGCTGCGCTCGCCGGACGACGTCGTCGTGGTGCTGTCCAACGCCGAGTTCCGGCTGCTCTCGGCCTTCGTCGACCGGCCCGGCCGCGTGCTGACGCGCGACCAGCTGATCGACCTCACCCGCGCGCCGGGCGTCGTCGTCAACGACCGCAGCATCGACCTCAGCGTCTCGCGCCTGCGCCAGAAGCTCGGGGACTCCTCGCGCGAGCCGCGGATGATCCGCACGATGCGCGGCGAAGGCTATCTGTTCGACCTCAAAGTCCAAGGCTGATGAAACGCTTCCTGAAGCGTTACCTGCGGCTGGACACGCTGGCCAAGCGCCTGTTCGTGCTGATCTGGGGCTCGCTGATCGTCGCGCAGCTGCTGGCGGTGTCGGTGGTGCAGCTGGTGTCCATCGGCGACGAGCGCGGCATGTTCGGCGGCCGTGGCATCCCGGGGCCGATGGCCACGCTGCCAGTGCTGCCGCCCACGCCGGGCGTGCCCGGCCACGGCGGACGCATGCCGCGCGGGCCCGCGCCGCCGGATGCCAACGAAGGGGAATGGGGCCATCCCCCCGACGACCGGCCGCGCGACATGCCCGGCCGGCGCCATGAGATGGGACTCCGCCTGCTGCTGATCGACTACGGCGTGCGCTTCCTGGTCATCGGCATTGCGGCCTGGTACGGCTCGCGCTGGGTCTCGCAGCCGATGCGCAAGCTGGTCGGCGCCTCGCAGGCGCTGGGCGACTCGCTGGCGCAAGGCGGCGCCGCGCCGCGCGAGCTGGACGAGACGACCGGCACGATGGAAGTGCGCGAGACCGCCAAGGTCTTCAACACGATGTCGCGCCAGCTGCGCGAGCAGTTCCGCGCCCGCGGCCTGATGATGGCCGCGATCTCCCACGACCTGCGCACCCCGTTGACCCGGATGCGCATGCGCCTAGAAATGATGGAATCGCCCGAGCCGGAGCTGCAGCAGAAGAACATCGCCGACCTGCGCGAGATGAACGCGCTGATCGACAACGCGCTGGAGGTGTTCCGCGGCGCCGACGGCAACCCCGAGCCGATGATGAAGATCGACGTGGCCGCGCTGCTGCAGTCGATGACGGACGACCTCGCCGAGCAGGGCCAGCCGGTGGCGTACTCGGGCGAGCAGGAAATGGTGACCCTGGCCCAGCCGGCCGCGTTGCGCCGCGTGTTCGGCAACCTGGTCGACAACGCGCTGCGCTACGGCGGCCGGGCCGATGTCAACGTGCAACGCGTGGGCTCCGAGCTGCACATCACGATCGACGATGCCGGCCCCGGCATCCCGCAGGCGCTGATGGACAACGTGTTCCAGCCCTTCTTCCGGGTGGACGCCTCGCGCAGCAAGCACACCGGCGGCACGGGCCTGGGCCTCTACATCGCGCGCGACCTGGCGCAGCGCCAGGGCGGCACGCTGACGCTGGCGAACCGACATGAAGGTAGAGAGATAGGCGGGCTGCGGGCAACGCTCGTGCTGCCGCTCCGATAGGGGTCAACGGCGGGCCCCGGCCTGCGGGTTTTTCCGTAGGCAGGCGCCCCAGGTGACGACCGGCACCCCCGGGTCGGGCCTGCACAATCGGCCGCTTCATTCCACACGACGGCCACGAGCCGTCCGCCTGCCCATGAACGCCAAACGTACCGCCATCGCCCTGGCCGCCGCGCTGCAGATCCTCAGCGTCCAGGCCGCCGACCACACGGCCGCCGCCAGCGCCACCAGTGCCACCGCGGCCGCCACCGACGCTGTCTGGGACCTGAAGCCCCTGTACCCCAGCGTCGAAGCCTGGGACGCCGAGCGCAAGGCCATCCTCGCCGAGCTGCCCAAGCTGCAGATCCTGAAGGGCACGCTGGGCACCGCCGCCGGCCTGCGCGCCGGCATGGACCAGGTCAGCGCACTGCGCAAGCGCCTGGACCGCATGGCCGTCTACGCCAGCCTGGCCGCCGACGTCGACACCAAGAACACCGAGAACCAGGCCCGCAACCAGCTCGGCGACGCGGCCTACAACCAGTTCGGCGAGGCCACCTCCTTCCTCAACACCGAGATCGCCGCGCTGGGCAGCGACAAGGTCGAGGCCTTCATCAAGGCCGAGCCGGGCCTCGCCAAGCACGCCTACTCGCTGCGCACGATCGTGCGCCTGGCCTCGCACGTGCTGAGCGGCCCCGAGGAGGCCCTGCTGGCCTCCGCCGCCGAGCCGCTGCAGCAGCCGCAAAACATCTACTCGCTGCTGACCAACGCCGACCTGCCCTGGCCCAAGATCAAGATCCACGGCAAGGAAGTGACGCTGGACCAGGAGCAATACGTCGCGTTCCGCTCCGACCCGGATCCGAAGATCCGCCTGCAGGTGTTCAAGGCCTTCTGGCCGGTCTACAAGGCCTATGAGCGCACGCTCGGCTCGATCTATTCGGCGCAGCTGCGCGGCGACGTGTTCCAGGCCCGCGCCCGCAAGTTCGACAGCAGCGTGGCGGCCGCACAGAGCGGCGACAACATCCCCGAGGCGGTCTACCGCACGCTGGTGCAGGAAGCCAACAACGGCCTGCCGACGCTGCACCGCTACTTCCAGCTGCGCAGCAAGATGCTGGGCCTGAAGAGCGCCGGCTACCAGGACATCTACGTGCCGCTGGCCAAGCCGAAGGGCCAGTACACGATCCCCGAGGCCGAGGCGCTGACCTTGGACGCGCTGAAGCCGCTGGGCACTGAGTACACCGGCAAGCTGGCCGACGGCTTCAAGGGCCAGTGGATGCACGCGGTGGCGCAGCCCGGCAAGCGCTCGGGGGCCTACATGAACGGCGCGGCGTACGACGTGCACCCGTACCTGCTGATGAGCTTCACCAACAACTACAACAGCGTCTCCACGCTGGCGCACGAGTGGGGTCACGCGATGCACACGGTCTACACGACCGGCACGCAACCCTACGAGACCTCCAACTACGCCACCTTCATCGCCGAGATCCCGTCCACCGCCAACGAGCTGCTGCTGGCCGACTACATGGTCGGCCACGCCAAGAGCAAGGACGAGAAGATCTTCGCGCTGAGCCAGGAGCTGGAGAACCTGCGCGGCACCTTCTTCCGCCAGGCGATGTTCGCCGAGTTCGAGCTGAAGGCGCACGAGGCCGTCGAGAAGGGCGAGGCGATGACCGGCGAGAAGCTCTCCGCCATCTACCTCGACCTGCTCAAGCGCTATCACGGCGATGCCGAGAACGTCGTGAAGATCGATCCGCTGTACGGCATCGAGTGGGCCTACATCCCGCACTTCTACCGCAACTTCTACGTCTACCAGTACGCCACCTGCATCAGCGCCGCCGCCTTCTTCGCCGAGGGCATCGGCAAGGGCGACACGGCGCTGCGCGACCGTTACTTCACCCTGCTGAAGGCGGGCGGCTCCGACGATCCGTACAAGCTGCTGCTGGCCGCCGGCCTGGACATGGCCAAGCCGGATCCTTACAAGGCCGTCGTCAAGCGCATGGACCGCGTGATGGACGAGCTGGAAGCGCTGACCGCCAGCAAGTAAGGCGACGTCAACAAGGGACCGGTTGACGGCCGGCCGGCGCGTCGGGAAGATGCGCCGGCCCATCAAAAATCGCCAGGAGGCCCCGACCATGACCGAGCGCCTGAGTGCCCGCGACTTCGCCCCCGAAGTCCTGAAGCTGTTCGACCGCTACGTCCACGGCGATCTCAGTCGCCGCGGCTTCCTCGAACAGGCCCAGCAATACGCCGTCGGCACGATCGGCGGCGCCGCCGGCCTGCTGGCCGCCCTGAGCCCGCAGTTCGCCGCCGCCCAGCAAGTGAAGCCGGACGACGTCCGGCTGGCGATCCACCGGGCGCAGATCGATTCGCCCGCCGGCAACGGCAGCATCCAGGCCTACCTCGCGTGGCCGAAGGGTGCGACGGGCAAGCTGCCGGTGGTGATGGTCGTGCACGAGAACCGCGGCCTGAACCCGCACATCGAGGACATCGCCCGCCGCCTGGCGCTGGACGGCTTCCTCGCCGTCGCGCCGGATGCGCTGACGCCGCTGGGCGGCTATCCCGGCGACGAGGACAAGGCCCGCGATCTGTTCGGCAAGCTCGACGCGCCCAAGACCCGTGCCGACATGCTGGCCGTGGCGCGCCACCTGCTGACCGTGCCGATGGGCAACGGCCGGCTCGGCGTCGTCGGCTTCTGCTGGGGCGGCGGCATCGCCAACTACCTGGCCACCGAAGTGCCGGAGCTGAAGGCCTCCGTGCCCTTCTACGGCGCCCAACCCGCCGCGGCCGACGTCGCCCGGATCAAGGCGCCGCTGCTGATCCACTACGCCGGCGAAGACGAGCGCATCAACGCCGGCTGGCCCGCCTACGAACAGGCGCTGAAGGCCAACCATGTCCCCTACCAGGCCTTCGTCTACGCCGGCGCGCAGCACGGCTTCAACAACGACACGACCCCGCGCTTCGACGCCGCCGCGGCCAAGCTCGCCTGGGACCGCACGGTCGCGTTCTTCAAGGAAAAACTGAAGGGATGAGCACCATGCAACACATGCTCCTGATCGTCGAACCCGTGGGCCAGCGCACCGAGCGCGGGCTGGACAAGGGTCATGAGGTCTACAACCGGATGCTGGACTTCACCGCCACCTTGGAGTCGCAGGGCGTGCTGGCGGCCTGCAATTCGCTGCAGTCGACGCGCCGGGCCACGCGCCTGCAGGTGCGCAACGGCCGGCAGACGCTGGTCGACGGCCCCTTCGCCGAGGTGAAGGAGATGGTCGGAGGCTTCTTCCTGCTGAACGTCGAGACGCGCGAGGAAGCGCTGGCGATCGCCGCGCGCTGCCCGGCGGCGGAGTGGGCGACGATCGAGGTGCGCGCCGTCGGCCCCTGCTACGAGGACTGAAGTCCCACGGCAGAAAAAAAATTTCCGGCGGATTGTCGATCCGCCGCTCGGCCGTCCGTCGTCCTGGCAGGCAATACGACAGGAGATCGACATCATGCGCTTCATGATCATGGTCAAGGCCACCTCGACCAGCGAGGCCGGGGAACTGCCGGACGACGATTCGGTGATGCAGGACATGGGCAGCTTCCACGAGGAACTGGCCCGGGCCGGCGTGCTGCTGGACGCCAACGGCCTCAGGCCCAGCAGCCAGGGCTGGCGCATCCAGTACGGCCGCGATGGCGGGCGCAAGGTCATCGACGGGCCGTTCGCCGAAACCAAGGAGCTGCTGGCCGGCTACACCTTGATCCAGGTGCGCTCGCGCGACGAGGCGATGGAATGGGCGCGCCGCTTTCCGTCACCGTTCGGCAAGGGCATCGAGTGCGAGATCGAGGTGCGGCCGCTGTACGAGAACGAAGACTTCGAGCCGGGCGGCGCACTGCACCGCGCCTGAAGCCCACAACAGGAGAGAGACAAGCCATGAAAGTCATCAAGACCCTCGCGCTGCTCGTATTGGCGGCGATAGCACTGCTGCTGATCTACGCTGCCACGCGGCCCAACGAATTCGTCGTCGAGCGCAGCACGCGCATCGACGCACCGCCCGAGAAGATCTTCCCGCTGATCGCCGACGTGAAGGCCTTCAACACCTGGAATCCCTGGCTGCGCAAGGAACCGAGCGTGCAGCTGACTTACAGCGGCGCCAGCACCAGCGGCCCCGGCGCCAGCTACAGCTGGGTCGGCAAGGAGAGCGGCGAGGGCAGCATGACGCTGGCCGAGCAGACGCCGTCGAGCCAGGTCGTCTACAAGCTCGACTTCATGAAGCCCTTCGAAGCCCACAACCGCGCCTTGTTCACGCTGACGCCGGACGGCGCCGGCACCCGCGTCAGCTGGAAGATGGATGGCCCGGCGCCCTACCTGACCAAGCTGATGGGCGTGCTGTTCGACATGGACAAGATGGTCGGCGATGACTTTGCCGCCGGCCTGGCCAACCTGAAGGCCGCCGCCGAAGCCAAGTAACCCAAGGGAGACTTCTTTCACCATGCAACTGAAGTTCATCAGCATCACGGTGCCCGACCAGCAGGCCGCGCTGGAGATCTACACCAGCAAGCTCGGCTTCACGAAGATGGCCGACATCCCGATGGGCGAGTACCGCTGGCTCACCGTCACCTCGCCGGACGGCGTCGACGGCGCGGAGCTGGTGCTGGAGCCGCTGGCCTTCCCCCCGGCCGCCACCTACCAGAAGGCGCTGTTCGAAGCCGGCATCCCGGCCACGGCCTTCATCACGCAGGACATCGCGCGGGAAGTCGAGCGGCTGCGCGCCGCCGGCGTCACCGTGCGCGGCGAACCGAAGGCCGCCGGCCCGATCACCTTCGTGATGTTCGAGGACGGCTGCGGCAACCTGATCAACCTCGTCCAGCCCCACCAACAGAATCCGGAGACCTGACGTGAGCCACAAGCAGCTGTTCATCAATCTGCCGATCAAGGACATGGCGAAGAGCCGTGCCTTCTTCGAGTCGCTGGGCTACCAGTTCAACCCACAGTTCAGCAACGACCAGGGCGCCTGCCTCGTGCTCGGCGAGAACCTGTTCGCGATGTTGCTGACCGAGCCTTTCTTCGCCACGTTCACGAAGAAGACCATCGTCAACGCGCACGAGAGCGTCGAGGCGCTGCTGTGCCTCAGCTGCGACAGCCGCGAGGAGGTGGACGGCCTGGTCGCCCAGGCCGCCGCGGCCGGCGGCAAGCCGCAGGAGCAGGCGCAGGACCACGGCTTCATGTACTCCCATGGTTTCGAGGACCTGGACGGCCACAAGTGGGAACTCGTCCACATGTCGGGCCAGCCGGGTTGATTGATGGATAGCAGGACCGGCCGCGATGAGATCGACCGCCCAAGCGCCGCTGCAGTGGCCGCCGTCTGGCGGATCGAATCGGCCAAGATCGTCGCCAGCGTGGCCCGCATCGTCCGCGACGTGGGGCTGGCCGAGGAGCTGGCACAGGACGCGCTGCTCGCCGCGCTGCAGACCTGGCCGCGCGACGGCATCCCCGCCAACGGCGGCGCCTGGCTGATGACCACGGCCAAGAATCGCGCGCTCGACCACCTGCGCCAGCGTGCACTGCATGCGCGCAAGGAGGAGGAACTCGGCGCCGACATGGCCGCGCTCGGCGAGGACCACCAGCCCGACTTTGTCGACGCGCTCGACGCCGCGCGCCAGGACGACATCGGCGACGACCTGCTGCGGCTGATCTTCACCGCCTGCCATCCGGTGCTGTCCACCGAGGCGCGGGTGGCGCTGACCCTGCGCCTGCTCGGCGGCCTCGCCACCGACGAGATCGCCCGCGCCTTCCTGGTGCCGGAACCGACGATCGCGCAGCGCATCGTGCGCGCCAAGCGCAGCCTGACCGCCGCGCAGGTGCCCTTCGAGGTGCCGCGCGCCGAGGAGCGCGCCGAGCGCCTGGCCTCGGTGCTGGAGGTGATCTACCTGATCTTCAACGAAGGCTATTCCGCCACCGCCGGCGAGGACTGGATGCGCCCGGCGCTGTGCGAGGAGGCGCTGCGCCTGGGCCGCATCCTTGCCGGCCTGGTGCCGGACGAGGCCGAGGCGCACGGCCTGCTCGCGCTGATGGAGATCCAGGCCTCCCGCACCGCCGCGCGCACCGATGCGCAGGGCCGGCCGGTGCTGCTGCTGGACCAGGACCGCTCACGCTGGGACCAGTTGCTGATCCGCCGCGGGCTGGCCGCGCTGGCCAAGGCCCAGGCGCTGATCGCCGGCCGCGGCGTGACGCTCGGCAACTACGGCCTGCAGGCCGCCATCGCTGCCTGCCACGCCCGCGCCCGCAAGCCCGAGGACACCGACTGGCCGCTGATCGTCGCGCTGTACGACGCACTGGCCGAGTTGCGCCCCTCCCCGGTCGTCGAACTGAACCGCGCCGTCGCCATCGGCATGGCCTTCGGCCCGGCCGAGGCATTGCCGCTGGTCGACGAGCTGATGGCCGTGCCGGCGCTGAAGAGCTACCACTGGCTGCCCAGCGTGCGCGGCGACCTGCTGCTCAAGCTCGGCCGGCTGGCCGAGGCGCAGATCGAGTTCGAGAAGGCCGCCGCGCTGACGCGCAACGAACGCGAGCGGCAACTGCTGCTGCAGCGGGCGGCCGAGGCAGCGCAAGCGCCGCCGCAAAGGCACTGACCGCGTTCAGCCCTTGTCGCTGATCTGTTCCTTGAGCATCTTCTGCATCAAGGTGAAGAAGCGGTCGTAGAACTCGCCGGCGGGGATCGTTTCCGAAGCCACCTTCACCAGCGAATCCTGCGACGAGGACAGCGGCACCGAGATCGAGCCGATCGCGCCCACGCCGACGCTGGCCGAATTGGCGCTGCGCTTGATCACGTAGCGGTCCTGCTGCGCCGACACGTAGGCGGTGGACACCGCGGCTCCCTTGCCGTCCGGCACGCAGACGACGGTGAAGTTGATCTCCACGTGGTCTTCGCCGTTCGGCTGGAAGCGCTTGATGCCGGTGATCTGGCCGGTGGACGTGGTGTTGATGATGTAGCCCTGGCTCAGCAGCGTGCGGCGCGCGGCCTCGCAGGTGTCCTCCACGCTGCCGTCGAACAGGCGCGAGAAGGTCTCGTCGGACTGGAAACGCTCGCTCTGGTAGACGGCCTTCGGCATCGGCGCGAGCGGGTTGGAGAAGCTGCAACCGGCCAGCACGAACGCGGCCGCAAGAACAGTCAGCGGCCAGCGCCGCCTCGGCAACAGAAACAACATGGACGCGGGATTCATCGGCATGGCAACGGCGCATTATCGGCGCCCGCGCAGCACCTTCCGTCCCCTACTGTAAAGGGACGCGAAGAAGGGTTTGCCGCCATGTCGCGGCCGGGGCCCAGTCGTAGACTGACCCGAGCCGTCTCAGGCATTGGGGAGCGTCCGTGCTGCCAAGTGACACCGCGAATCCGGCCTATTTCCACAAGGTCGTCGACTGCCAGTGGGCCTGCCCCGCGCACACCCCGGTTCCCGAATACATACGCCTGATCGCCCAGGGCCGCCACGACGAGGCCTACCTGGTCAACTGGGTGTCGAACGTGTTCCCCGGCGTGCTGGGCCGCACCTGCGACCGGCCCTGCGAACCGGCCTGCCGGCGCGGGCGGGTCGAGGAACACAACGCGGCCAAGCCCGAGGCCGTGGCGATCTGCCGGCTCAAGCGCGTGGCGGCCGACAACAAGAGCCAGGAGCTGCGCGCGATGCTGCCCACGCCGCTGGCGAAGAACGGCAAGCGCGTCGCCTGCATCGGCGCCGGCCCCGCCTCGCTGACGGTGGCGCGCGACCTGGCCACCCAGGGCTATGCGGTGACGGTGTTCGACGGCGAGGCCAAGGCCGGCGGCTTCATCCGCACGCAGATCCCGCGCTTCCGCCTGCCCGAGCGGGTGATCGACGAGGAATGCGGTTACGTGCTGGGCCTGGGCGTCGAGTTCCGCGCCGGCCAGCGCATCGATTCGATGAAGGCAATGCTCGACGACGGAGGCTTTGACGCGGTATTCGTCGGCTGCGGCGCGCCCCGCGGGCGCGACCTGGACCTGCCCGGCCGGCAGGAGGCCGCGGCCGACATCCACATCGGCATCGACTGGCTGTCCAGCGTCTCTTTCGGCCATGTGGACAAGGTCAAGCCGCGCGTGATCGTGCTGGGCGGCGGCAACACGGCGATGGACTGCTGCCGCTCGAGCCGCCGGCTGGGCGCCGAGTCGGTCACCGTGGCCGTGCGCAGCGGCTACGCGCAGATGAAGGCCTCGCCCTGGGAGAAGGAGGATGCCGAGCACGAGGGCATTCCGATCCTCGATTTTCACGTTCCCCTTGCCTTCGAGCATGACGGCCAGGGCCGGCTGACGGGCATGCGCTTCAAACGCGTCACGCAGGGCGACGAGATCACCATCCCCTGCGACGAGGTGCTGGTCGCCGTCGGCCAGGAGAACGCCTTCCCCTGGATCGAGCGCGACGCGGGCATCGCCTTCGACGAACGCGGCATGCCGGTGCTCGACGCCGTGAGCTTCCAGTCCAGCCGGCCCGAGGTCTTCTTCGGCGGCGATGCGGCCTTCGGGCCGAAGAACATCATCACCGCCGTCGCCCACGGCCACGAGGCCGCCGTCTCGATCGACCGCTACCTGCACGGCGAGCCGGTGACCAAGCGGCCGCCACCGCACGTGAACCTGATCTCGCAGAAGATGGGCATCCACGAGTGGAGCTATGACAACGGCCCCAGCAACGAGCTGCGCCACAAGGTGCCCTGGAGCGCGGCCGAGAAGGCGCTGGCCAGCATCAAGGTGGAGGTGGAGCTGGGCTTCGACGCCGCCACCGCCTTCAAGGAGGCGCAGCGCTGCCTGAACTGCGACGTGCAGACCGTCTTCACCGAGAAGGCCTGCATCGAATGCGATGCCTGCGTGGACATCTGCCCGATGGACTGCATCACGTTCACCGCCAACGGCGACGAGGCGGACCTGCGCCCGCGGCTGAACGCGCCGGCGCTCAACGAGACGCAGGACCTCTACGTCAGCGCGCCGCTAAAGACCGCGCGGGTGATGGTCAAGGACGAGGACGTCTGCCTGCACTGCGGGCTCTGCGCCGAACGCTGCCCGACCGGCGCCTGGGACATGCAGAAATTCCTGCTGCTGACGACCAAGGCGGGCCATGCCTGCCGTGATCTGCCGGTCAGAAAGGTGGCCGCAGCATGAGCCGCATCGATGCCGTCAACGACTTCGTCGTCAAGTTCGCCAACGTCAACGGCAGCGGCTCGGCCTCGGCCAACGAGCTGTTCGCCAAGGCCATCCTGCGCATGGGCGTGCCGGTGAGCCCGCGCAACATCTTCCCGAGCAATATCCAGGGCCTGCCGACCTGGTACGAGGTGCGGGTCAGCGAGGCAGGGTGGCTCGGCCGGCGCGGCGGCGTCGACATGATGGTGGCGATGAACCCGCAGACCTGGGCGCAGGACGTGGCCGAGGTCGATGCCGGCGGCTACCTGTTCTACGACAGCACCAAGCCACTGCCGCCCGAGGCCTTCCGGCCGGACATCCACGTGATCGGCATGCCGGTCACGGCGATCTGCAACGCCACCTACGAAGACTCGCGCCAGCGCCAGCTGTTCAAGAACATCATGGTGCTGGGCGCGTTGTCGCAGCTGATGGACGTGGACCCGAAGGTCATCGAGACCCTGTTCGCCGAGCAGTACCGCGGCAAGGAGCGGCTGCTCGACTCCAACGTGCGCGCGCTGCACGCCGGCCGCGAGTTCGCGCGCGACCATCTGCACGACATCATGGGCCTGAAGGTGCGCGCGCAGAAGGACCTGATCGGCCGGCGCATCTTCATGGAAGGCAATGCCGCGGCGGCGCTGGGCTGCGTCTACGGCGGCGCCACCGTCTGCGCCTGGTATCCGATCACGCCGTCGTCCTCGGTGGCCGAGGCCTTCCAGAAGTACTGCACCAAATTCCGCACCGCCGAGGACGGCACAAGCCGCCACGCGATCGTCCAGGCCGAGGACGAGATCGCCTCGATCGGCATCGTCACCGGCGCCGGCTGGAACGGCGCGCGCGCCTTCACCGCCACCTCCGGCCCCGGCGTCTCGCTGATGACCGAGTTCCTGGGCCTGGCCTACTTCGCCGAGATCCCGCTGACCCTGATCAACGTGCAGCGCGGCGGCCCCTCCACCGGCATGCCCACGCGCACCCAGCAGGCCGACCTGCTCAGCTGCGCCTATGCGTCGCACGGCGACACGAAGCACGTGCTGCTGCTGCCGCAAGACCCGAAGGAATGCTTCGACCATGCGGCCGCGGCGCTGGACCTGGCCGACCGGCTGCAGACGCCGGTCTTCGTGATGACCGACCTCGACATCGGCATGAACCAGCGCCTGTGCGATCCGCTGGAATGGGACGACGCGCGCCGCTACGACCGCGGCAAGGTGATGACGGCCGAGCAGCTGGAAGCCGGCCGCGAGTTCGCCCGCTACAAGGACGTGGACGGCGATGGCATCCCCTGGCGCACGCTGCCGGGCACGCACCCGAGCCGCGGCGCCTACTTCACCCGCGGCACCACGCGCGACCCGCAGGCGCTGTACTCCGAGAAGGGCCCGGACTACGTCTACAACGTCGAGCGCCTGCTGAAGAAGTTCGCCACCGCGGCCACGCTGGTGCCGCAGCCGGTGGCCCGGCCGGCGATGCGCAAGACCAGCCTGGGCGTCATCTACCTCGGCTCCACCGCGCCGGCCATGGACGAGGCGCTGCACGCGCTGAGCGCGGCCGGCATCGCGCTCGACGGACTGCGGCTGCGCGCCTTCCCGTTCCCGGAGTCGGTGCGCGAGTTCATCGACTCGCACGGCCACGTCTTCGTCGTCGAGCAGAACCGCGACGCGCAGATGCGCACGCTGCTGATCAACGAGCTGGAAGCCGCGCCCGACAAGCTGATCAAGATCCTGCACTTCGACGGCACGCCGATCACCGCCCGCTTCATCACCGAGGCGATCACGCGGCAGGTGCACGTGCTGGCCACGCAAGCCTTCTAGGGTTGGAAAACCGATGACCTACATCGCCAAACCGAAGCTCCATCACCCCAGCCTGACGAAGAACGCCGTCGGCTACACCCGGCGCGACTACGAGGGCAAGGTCTCCACCTTGTGCGCCGGCTGCGGGCACGACTCGGTCTCGGCCGCGGTCGTGCAGGCCTGCTGGCAACTGGACATCGAGCCGCACCGGGTCGCCAAGCTGTCGGGCATCGGTTGCAGTTCGAAGACGCCCGACTACTTCCTCGGTGCCAGCCACGGCTTCAACACGGTGCACGGCCGCATGCCCAGCGTGCTGACCGGCGCCAACCTCGCCAACCGCGAGCTGCTGTACCTGGGCATCTCCGGCGACGGCGACTCCGCGTCCATCGGCCTGGGCCAGTTCGCCCACGCGATGCGGCGCGGCGTGCGCATGGTCTACATCGTCGAGAACAACGGCGTCTACGGCCTCACCAAGGGCCAGTTCAGCGCCACGGCCGACCGCGGCTCGGTGGCCAAGAAGGGCGCCGTCAATCACGATGCCGCGATCGACCTGGTGAGCCTCGCGCTGCAACTCGGCGCCACCTACGTGGCCCGCGGCTTCAGCGGCGACAAGGCGCAGCTGGTGCCGCTGATCGAAGGCGCCATCCGCCACGGCGGCGCCGCCTTCGTCGACGTCATCAGCCCCTGCGTAGCCTTCAACAACCACGCCGGCAGCACGCGCAGCTACGACTACGTGCGCGAGCACAACGAGGCGGTCAGCCGCGTCGACTTCATCGACCTGGCCGCCCAGCAGCTCGCCGCCGGCGACGAAGACGTGATCGTCGTCCCGCAGCCCGATGGCACCGCGATGCGCCTGCGCCGCCTGCGCGACGACTACCGCCCGACCGATCGCATCGCCGCGATGAACCAGGTCCAGGCGCTCGCCGCCACCGGCGAGATCGCCACCGGCCTGCTCTACGTCGACCCGGATGCCGGCGACCTGCACCGCGCGCTGAACACCACCGCCACGCCGCTGAACCGGCTCGCCGAAGCGGAGCTGTGCCCGGGTGCCGCGGCGTTGGAGAAAATCAACGCTGGCCTGCGCTGAAGGGCGGCATGGCTTTCGGCCGGGGGCCAGGCATTCGCAGAGAATGCGGGCTTCCAAAAATCGAGAGCCCGTCATGCCGTCCACCGCACGCCTGCCCTCCCTGCTCGCGCTGAGCCTCTCCGCCATCTGCCTGGCCGCTTCGGCCCAGACGACACCCGAGACCCCGCTCACCGCCCTGCCCTACACGCCCAGCCTCGACACCACGGCGATGGACCGCAGCGTCGATCCCTGCGAGGACCTGTACCAGTACGCCTGCGGCGGCTGGCTCAAGAACAACCCGATCCCGGCCGACCAGTCGCGCTGGGGCGTCTACGCCAAGATGGCCAACGAGAACCAGCGTTACCTCTGGGGCATCCTCGACAAGCTGTCCCAGGGCGGCAGCGAGCGCACGGCCAACCAGGCGCGCATGGGCGACTACTTCGCCGCCTGCATGAATGAAGAGGCCGCCAACAAGGCGGGCCTGGCGCCGCTGCAGGCCCAACTCGCACGCATCGACGCGCTGGGCAGCAAGAAGCACCTGCCGGCGCTGCTGGCCGCGCTGCACCTGGCCAGCAACAACGGCCGCTTCTTCTTCGGCTTCGGCTCGGGCCAGGACTTCGCCAACTCCACGCAGATGATCGCCTTCGCCGTCGGCGGCGGCATCAGCCTGCCGGACCGCGACTACTACGTCGCCAATGACGAGAAGTCGCAGAAGCTGCGCGCCCAGTACGAGGCCCACGTCGCCCGCACCTTCGAGCTGGCCGGCGCCGCGCCGGCCGAGGCGCAGGCCGCCGCGAAGACGGTGCTTGCCACCGAAACCGCGCTGGCCAAGGCCACGCTGACCCGCGTCGAGAAGCGCGACCCGTACAAGACCTTCCACAAGTACGACGCCAAGGGCCTGCAGGCACTGACGCCCGACTTCGACTGGGCCGCCTACCGCCGCGCGCTCGGCCTGCCGGCCGGGTTGAACGTCTACAACGTCACCGAGCCGGCCTTCTTCAAGGCGATGGACAAGCAGCTCAAGGCGATGAGCGTCGCCGACATCAAGACCTACCTGCGCTGGCAGCTGATCAGCAGCAACGCGCCCTACCTCGGCAGCGACCTGGTGCAGGCCAACTTCGACTTCTTCGGCCAGACGCTCAACGGCGTGCCGCAGCTCAAGGCGCGCTGGAAGCGCTGCGTCGCGCTGGTGGACCAGCAGCTCGGCGAGGCGCTGGGCCAGGAGTTCGTCGCGCAGAACTTCGGCCCTGACCTGAAGAAAGCTACGCTGACGATGACGCAGGAGATCGAAGCCGAGATGGGCAAGAGCATCGACTCGCTGACCTGGATGAGCGACGCCACCAAGCAGCGCGCGCAGCAGAAGCTGCATGCCATCGCCAACAAGATCGGCTATCCCGAGCGCTGGCGCGACTACAGCACCTTGAAGGTCACGCGCGACGGCTTCGCCACCAACGTCGAGCAGGGCAACATCTTCGAGGCCAAGCGCCAGCTCGCCAAGATCGGCAAGCCGATCGACCGCGGCGAATGGGGCATGACGCCGCAGACGGTGAACGCCTACTACGACCCGCAGATGAACGACATCAACTTCCCCGCGGGCATCCTGCAGGCGCCGCTGTACGACGCGAAGATGGACGACGCCCCCAACTACGGCAACACCGGCGGCACCATCGGCCACGAACTGACCCACGGCTTCGACGACGAAGGCCGCCAGTTCGACGCCCAGGGCAACCTGAAGGATTGGTGGACCAAGAAGGACGCCAAGGAATTCGAAACCCGCGCCGCCTGCGTCGTCGACCAGTACGCGCAGTACACCGTCGTCGACGACATCAAAATCAACAGCAAGCTCACCCTCGGCGAAGACCTCGCCGATCTCGGCGGCCTCGTGCTCGCCTACACCGCCTGGAAGGCCCACGTCGCCAACATGACCTTGGACCCGGCCAAGGACGGCCTCACGCCCGAGCAACGCTTCTTCGTCGGCTACGCCCAATGGGACTGCAACGATGCCCGCCCCGAGTACCTCCGCGTCAAGGCCAAGACCGACCCGCACTCCCCGGGCCGCTACCGGATCAACGGCGTGGTCGTGAACATGCCCGAGTTCGAGAAGGCCTTTGCCTGCAAGCCGGGGCAGAAGATGGTGAAGAAGGCGGAGGAGCGGTGCAAGGTGTGGTGAGGAGGCCGCTCAACGCTGACGCTTAGCCGACCGCGCCATCCCGACTGGCGCGGGTCGGACGATGCAACGAAGAAGACACCGGCGGCTCGTCGTCCTCGCATGATTCCGACGGCGTCCTTTCAGCTACGCAACCCGCTGGCTGAGACGGCATGAGGATGACAGCCCTCCGGCTGCAAACATTCACATCTCCAGCCACGAGCTTTCCTTTGCGGAAGCGACAACCCAGCAGGTCACGCAAGGACGGATCCTCGGACCACATACGTACCGGATCGCCTTCGACCACCTCCACCAGCCATCCGAGCGTGACCGGCTCGCCCTTGGTCGTGAGGAAGACAGCCTGACAACCGGTGTATTCGGGATCAATGCTTCCGCTTCGCGGGAAGACTTGGAGGAACACGCCGTGGCCCGCTGCCTCGCCGGCCTCCTGTGGCGGTTTGGTCTGTGAACAATTCAGTCCCAATGGACGCGAAACCGCTTGATTGCTTGCGCAGCCAGCCGCTATCAGGAGGGGTAATGCGAGCGACAGCACCAGGAATCGCGATGGCATGAGCTTCATCCGATCTAGAGCGCTCAAGTTCAGAGTACGGGAACGCGTCCAGTGGTGCAGAGGACTACTTCGTGGGCACCTTGGGAATGACCACGGGGTCATATCTCTTGCTGGCTTCGCCGACAGGCATCAAGGGCCCGAGACTGAGCAACGCCACCCGAATCTGCCCCTTCATGGCAGGTACTCGCGCCTCAGCAAGCGCAATGTCTTCCTCGTGCCGGTCAACAACGACAGGCATGGCATTCGACGCAGAGCGCGCACCGAAGAGCATCCCATGCCCGAGAACAAGCTTTGCGTGGAGATTCCCAAGGTACAAGACCTCACCCCGCTTGACTTCGAATTGAAGGGGCTCGACCGGGGCGGAGATCCGTGCGCCGGCACTCGCGACTTGCCACCCGTCGATTGTGTGAGAGCCCGGCTCCAATTCAAGGACGTAGAGATGCCCCCTCCTGTCACGAAAATCGCTCTTCACGGGGATACTCAGATTGTCTTGAATGGACTTCATTACAACGCGACCTGGATACCGGGACTCGTCGAGATAGAAGATCGCGTTGGCCCCGTTTCCTGCGCCTTGATCGTGCGAAACAGAAATGAGGACGATGGCCTTCTGCCCGATATCAGATGCGCTTGCATTGGGGCTGACCGGCGTGCCAGAGCATGCACCCAAGAGAGTAGTCAGAAAGAGTCCGATCCATTGGATAGCGATTCGAGACATTTGATGGAAGTACATTGATGGAATGGCGGCATGGAGTCAGACGCAGTCAGCGTCCCTCTGTCGTGCGGGTAGCGCCGACTCTCACGAGGTCATGCGCCCGATTATGGGTAACAGACTGCCAGATGAGCCTGCGGACTTGCCCTTGTCACCTTTCGGTGGAAAGACTAATCCATCCCGCACCCGGCCGCCGCAGCACTGGTAAGCGGCAATACGCTTGCGATCGAACTCCCCCCGTTCTGGGGACAGGTAATTCCCGCCACGAACTCGATGGATTCGATGAGAACATGTCCCACGTGAACAGGCACTGCTATCAATCGTGGTGCTCGGGCGCAGATCCATCATTCAAACAATCGACCAATCAGGGGAACTCATGACGCAAAGGATCATTCCTACATGGCTTGTTGCTGCAAGTACAGCCGTCCTGATGGGCACAGTCGGTCTATCGGCGCAAGCCCAGGAGATTCGCTATGACTTCACGGCTCTTTCCTCATTTGAGATCGGCGATCCACCGCTCTCGTACACAGGGTCGTTTTCAATCACCTTACCGGGTGTGCCGACGGGATGGCCTCACTACGACGCGAGCCAGACATCCGGTTGTTCCGTCCAGCCATCAGTGGGCCCGGCAACGTCGTGCGCGTTCGTCGAGTTCACTCAGACGACCGTTCCCGCACTGCACGACACAATCTTTTTCGGCGTCGACCCCAGTCGGAGCTTGGCCTACTATTTTCCGAGCGGCGCCTTCTCGACGCCGGGAACCTACGACACAGTTGAGTTCGGTGCAAGCCAGGCGGGGCGTCTGGTTGTGACCGCGGTCCCTGAACCTGCCACATGGCTGGCGATGCTGCTGGGTCTGTGTGTTGTCGGTGGCTTGGCAGTTCACCGACGCAGGCTCCGATCCTAATGCCCAGTGCTTTTGAGGGTCGGTCCCCGCGGCCTGCTTAGTGCCAGCCCAGCGCCGCCGGCAAGCACCCCGTTAGAGCCGCACAACGCCGGCACTGGCCGCTTCGGATATCACCAAGACCCGCACAGGCTTGTCGTAGACAATACTTTTCGCGCGCAGCGCGAACAGCAGCGTCGCCGCGGCAGTCGGAGTCAGCTCCCGCACCATCAGCAGCGTGGCCCGGCGCGGCCGGAACTTCTCAGCGGGACCTAGCGCACTATCCCTCCACCAACCGCAATCCCAGGGGTCGCCAGGCCGGGCAACGCGCCCCGCCACGGATTCCCGCAACAGGATCCGCAAGCGCCACGCCCAGCCGCGCCAGCGACCGAGGCGTGCCAACTCATGGCTGCCATCCAGCACACAAGCGACACCATCCAGCCCGGCATGCGGCGCGATACTGGCCACGCGCAGCGGCTCGGTCAGCGTCGGGAAGGCTCCGCCTTCGCACCACGCTCGCAGCGATGCAAGAAGCGCGGCGTCCACCGGCGCGCGAAAGTCCGGTGGCTCCATCAAAGCATCATCGAAGCGACGCGGCCGTCGCATCCCCATCACCCTCTGAACTCCCGCCGCACCATCAGCTTCAGGCCAGACCACACGTCCGACACCGCGCAGACCTTGATGTCCACGAAGCCCAACGGCAGGGCCACTTCGCGGATCACGTCCTCGGTGATCGTCGTCGGCACCTTGGCTGCCTTCTTGGGCCAGGAGACCCACAGTGGCACGTCCTCGCGCAAGGTGCTGCGCAGTTCGGCGAGCCGCGCCGTCAGGTCCACGCGCTCGGTGGCGAAGAGGTGCATCAGATCGGTCTCGGCGCTGCCCTTGGCGCGCTTGACGAGCACGCCGTCCGGCAGCGCGGTGCCGAGCAGCGTGCGGTAGTCGCCGACCGGCAGGCCTTGCACGTGCACGCGCATCGCGGGCTTGGTGATGCCGAGTTTCTTGGGCAGAGGCGTTCCGGAGTAGCCGGGAGTCATCGGTCGCATCCCTTCGCGGTCAAGGCGGGCGGGTCCACTGTAAGCGACCGCGATCGCTGCGCCAGAATGGCGGCGTCACCAAGGAGCGTGCCCGTGTACATCCCCGCCCATTTCGACGAGTCCCGCCCCGAGGCCCTGCATGCGCTGATCAACGAGGCGCCGCTGGGCACGTTGATCACGCACGGCCCGCAGGGCCTGGACGCGAACCACATCCCGTTCGAGCTGGCGGCGGCCGAGGGCGAGTTCGGCACCCTGCGTGCCCACGTGGCGCGGGCCAATCCGGTCTGGCAGCAGCTGACCGATGGCGACGAGGTGCTGGTCGTCTTCCGCGGCGGTGACGCCTACATCTCGCCGAGCTGGTACCCGAGCAAGCACGAGCAGCACCGCCAGGTGCCCACCTGGAACTACCGCGTCGTCCACGCGCATGGCCGCATCGCGGTGCGCGACGACGAACGCTTCGTCCGCGGCCTCGTCGCGCGCTTGACACGCACCCACGAGGCCGCGCTGCCGACACCGTGGAAGATGACCGACAGCGCCCCGGAGTACATCGACACGCTGCTGAAGGCGATCATCGGCATCGAGATTCGCATCACCCGCCTGGTCGGCAAGTTCAAGCTGAGCCAGAACAAGGAGGTGCGCGACATCCACGGGGCCGCCGAGCAGTTGAAGGCCCGGGGCGAGGATGTGATCGGCGACGCGATGTCTGCATTGCTTGTTCCGGGCCGCGCTTCTTGAGCCGCAAGTCCGATACCCACGAATCGATGGCGCTCGCTCAGACGAGCGGATCGATGGGAGAGGCAGGCGTCCCGCGAGCCTCGATTGCCTTGCCGGCCAGGAGGCACAGATCTTCCCTGTAGTGACTGGCGACAATCTGCACGCCGACAGGTACCGAGCCGACAAGATTGGTGGATACAGCCAGGCCCGGCAGGCCGAGGGCCGGCGGCGCTCTCATGGGAAGCTGAGCTCGCCATACGCGCTCGAATCCTGCCTGTCCCTGCAGATCGAGCCCGTCCGGGAAAGGCAATTCACCAGAGACCGGCAGGAGCAGTACCGGATACTCGGTGAAGAACAGCCGCCATGCCCGTTGCACGGTGGTGCGCAACACCAAGGCGCGGCTGACGACATCGCCGGGCAGCGCCTCGGCCATGCCCCTGACCGCGTTGACCACGGCGAGTGCGGCTGCATCGCCGTCGCGCTGAGCGGCATTGACCAGGTTCGCGAAGCCGTCGCCAAGCCACAGGTGCATCTGCACGTCAGCCGCCTCTCGCATCATCGGCACATCGTCGATCTCCGTCACGGTCCACCCGGCATCGGAGAGGCGTCGTGCCGCATCCAGCATGGCCGCCTCGACGTGCTCGTCTATCTCCATGCCCCCGGGGCGCAGACACATCGCCGCGACCCGTGGCGTCTCGGGCCCTTCGAGGGGCACGGGTACCCACCAGGGATCGCGCAGATCGGGCGCCGCCATGGCCGCGAGGCCGACCCGGAGGTCGTCGATCGTTCGGGCCATCAGTCCCGTGGACGACATCATCTGGGGGCCGATGGGCCGCTCGGGAGAGGAGGCGTTGTAGGCCGGAACCCGCCCGAGTGTGGGCCGCAAACCGTGGATGCCGCAGGCGTAGGCCGGATAGCGCAGTGATCCGCCGATGTCCGTACCTACGGCGAGCTGCCCGATGCCGGCGGTAACGGCGGCGGCACCACCGCCCGACGAGCCGCCAGGGGTCAGCGCGGAACTGCGCGGATTGCGGGTCGCGCCGTCGAGCGAGTTGCTCGTGAACCAACGCAGCGCGAAAGTCGGCGCGTTGCTACGCCCCAGGAGCACCGCACCCGCACGTACCAGGTTCTCGACTGCGGGACTGTTCACCTTGGCGATGAAGTCCCTTTGAAGGTGTGTCCCGTTCGTCGTCGGAAAGCCCGCCATGTCGACGTTGATCTTGACCGTCACCGGAACGCCAGCCAACGGCCCCACATCCTCGCCACGGCCGATCCGGCGATCCACCTCGTCTGCCTGTGCGAGCACCTGTTCGGGTCGATGCGCCACCACCGCGTTGATCCGCGGATTGACCTCGTCCAGCCTCTTCAGCGCATCCACAGCGGCTTCCCGGGCGGAGACCTTGCGAAGCCGCACCCACTGCGCAAGCTCGGTCGCGGGAAGCCGCCAGAGTTCAACATCTCTTTTCATTTCAATGCTCCCGCAATTCAGCGCCACAGGTTCGAGCGTGCGAGCTCGATCACCTCGTCGGTGCGGCCGTTCATCACGGCCCGAAGCATGTAGAGCGAAAAGCCCTTGGCCATCTCAAGCGTGATGGCAGGAGGCATCGCAAGCTCGCTCCGGTTCACGACCACATCGACAAGGACGGGGCCGTCGTGTGCCAACGCTTCCGCGATGCCTCGGTCCACCTCGTCGGGATGCTCAAGCCGGATTCCGCGCACGCCGACGGCCTCCGCCATCGCCGCAAAGGACGGGTTCTTCAGTTCCGTACCGACGTTGAGCGTGCCGGTCGACTTCTGCTCCAGCTCGATGAATCCCAGGGCCGAATTGTTGAAGACGACCACCTTCACCGGCAGTCCCAGCTGGGCGAGGCTCAGGAAGTCACCCATCAGCATCGTGAACCCGCCATCGCCTGAAAGCGAGATCACCTGCCTGCGAGGAAATGCGGCCTGCGCGCCGATGGCGTGTGGCATCGCGTTCGCCATCGACCCGTGCCAGAACGAGCCGATCAAGCGGCGCTTGCCGTTCATGGCGAGATATCGAGAGGCCCACACGGTCGGCAGGCCGACGTCGCAGGTGAAGACCGCATCATCGGCGGCCTGGTCGCTGAGCGCCTTGGCAATCTGCTGCGGATGGATGCCCCGTCGACCCGGCGCAGCCAGATCGTCGAGACTCTTGCGAGTCTTCCGGTAATGCTCGCGTGCCCGCGCCAGGTGGGCCGCGTCGGGATTCTGCTGAAGCAGCGGCAGCAAGGCCTCCAGCGTCGCCCGGACGTCTCCCACGATTCCGAGGTCGACCGGTGCACGACGTCCGATGTGCGCCGCTCTGATGTCGACCTGGGCGATGCGCACACCCGCCTCGCGGGGGTAGAACTGCCGGTAGGGGAAATCGGTCCCCAGCATCAGCAGGACATCGCAATCGAGCATGGCGTAGTAACCCGACGAGAAGCCGATCAAGCCGGTCATGCCGACGTCGTAGGGGTTGTCCCATTCGACGTGCTCCTTGCCCCGGAGCGCATGCACCACGGGCGCATTCAATCGCTCGCAGACAGCGATCAGTTGATCGTGGGCACCCTGGCATCCGGAGCCGCACAGCACCGTGATCCGCCGACCGCTGTTCAACATCTCCGCGAGCTTGACCAACTCGCTTCCGGCGGGCGTCACCAAGGGCGGTGCCGGCAGCAGACTCTCCTTCTTCGCTACCGGTGCATCGGTAGCCGGAAGAAGCGCGACATTGCCCGGGATCGTCACGACAGACACCCCGCGCTTGCTCACCGCCTCGCGTATCGCGATCTCCAGGGTCCGAGGCATCTGGTCGGGGTCGGAGACCAATTCGCAGTAGTGACTGCACTCCTGGAAGAGCGTCTGCGGATGAGTCTCCTGGAAATAGCCTGTGCCGATTTCCGGTGAAGGAATATGAGCGGCGATGGCGAGCACCGGCACGCCTGATCGATGGCAATCGAACAGCCCATTGATCAGATGCAGGTTGCCCGGCCCGCAGCTTCCGGCGCAGACGGCGAGCGATCCCGTCAGGTGCGCTTCCGCGCCGGCGGCAAAGGCGGCCACCTCCTCGTGCCTGACGGGCACCCATTCGATGTCGCCTCGGCGGCGCACGGCATCGGTCAACCCGTTCAGGCTGTCGCCGACAACGCCGAAGATGCGCTTGACGCCAGCGGCCCGAAGTGTGTCCACGAACTGATCCGCGACGGTTCTTGTCATCGTGTGCTCCTCTTGAATTGGATCCGGCGCCTCACAGCGCGACAACGCACTCAATCTCGACCAGCGCCCCGCCAGCGAGCGCCGCCACGCCGACCGTGCCGCGTGCGGGGTAAGGCTTCTGGAAGTACTCCGACATGAGGCTGTTGAGGAGCGCGGAATGGGCCAGGTCGGTCAGGTAGACATTGACCTTCACGACGTCGTCGAAGGTCGCGCCGGCTGCCGTGACGACCGCGCGGAGGTTCTCGAAGACCTGCCGGATCTGCGGCTCGGCATCGCCGTCGACCATCTTGTTGGTCCGCGGATCCAATGGGAGTTGGCCCGATAGCCAGATCGTGTTGCCGGCTCGAACCGCCTGGGAGTAGATGCCGATGGCGGCCGGTGCATCGGGTGTCGATACGATTTGCTTGTGCATGGGGTGTCCTTTGATTGCTCCGATGTGGAGACAGATGGGTCGCTGAAAGGGTTCTGCGGACGAGCCGGCAGGCGGGAGGTCAACGAACGAGGTATCGGGACCGACGCTGGCGGCGCGAGCGCCATGCCAGCAGTCCCGCCTGGATGACGAAGAATCCGCCGCCTCCGGTCGCATAGACCGACAGCACGGCCAGGGACGGCATGGGCCCGGTGGCCTGGATGCAGTACGTGATGCCGACGAGAAAGGACAGGCCACCGGAGACGAGCATCGGCCACTGTCGACCGAACTCCTCGCCACGCCTGCGAATGCCCAGCGCGAACTGCGCCGCACCGGCGATGGCCGCCCAGGCGCCGAAGACGGCGAGCACGGCGGCGGGGCCGTAGGCTGCGACTGAGCCCGTGGCGATCGCCGCAAGAGTGCTCAGCGTTGCGTTGAAGGCGGTGATGCGGCGCTCCGCATCGCGCTGCAGCGCGCGGTAGTCGACCAGCGACGAGATCGCGTCGATCAGCGGATAGATCACGAGCAATGCCGTCGCCGCGGCGCCCAAGCTCGCGTGCACCGGAGCGAAGGCGGCTGCCCACAACAGCGCGAGCAGGCCGCGGCACAGATAGAGCTTCGACAGGGAGGTGCGATTCGCCGGCGACGAGGGCGTGGAGATCGCGTAGATGGATGGGTTCGTGCGGATCATGGTTGTCCTTCAGAGGGGTGGACGTATGACACCAGGATCGACAGGGCCTCACCATTGGATGTAGGTTTGTCCAACCCCTACCAAGGTTTGGGCGGGAGCGGCGTTCGCTCCAACGGACCGGCCAGAAATCCGCCAGGGCCCCGCTTCCGATCCCGCTTGCGCTCAAGCGCACTTGAGCTTGCACAATGCCGGCCCATGTCCAGCGCTTCCACCACGCCCCTCGCCCCGTCCCCGAACATCCGCCACCCGCAGTGGGTCGTCGCCGCCGTCTGTGCACTGTCGATGATGAGCACCATCGGCGTGTCGATGGCCTACCCCATCCTCGCGCCGATCTTCGTCGGCGGTGCGGCCGACGGCTTCACACGCTTCGCCGGGCTGGACCCGCGGCTGCTGATGGGCGTGGCTCTGGCGGCGAATCCGCTGGGCATCCTGATCGGCAGCCTGTTCATCGGCCCGCTGTCGGACCGTTACGGCCGCCGCGCGCTGCTCACCTTCACGCTGACGGCCTGCTTCGTCGGCAACCTGATCACGGCCTTCGCGCTGCATGAGCGCTGGTATCTGCTCTTCATCGCCGCCCGCTTCGCCACCGGCCTGACCGAGGGCAACACCGCCGTCGCCCGCGCGCTGCTGGCCGACCTGGGCGAGCAGGGCGTGGACCGCACCAAGGCCTTCGCCTCGCTCAATGCCTGCCTCTACATGGGCTGGCTGCTCGGGCCGCTGGTCGGCGGGCTGACCTTGCCGCTGGGCGAGCCGGTGCCCTTCGTGCTGGCGGCGCTGGCGATGCTGCCCTGCCAGCTGGTGCTGCAGCTCGCGCTGCCGCGCCAGGCGCCCCGCCCCTCGGAACCCTTGCATCTGTTGAAGGCGATGCGCGAGCAGCAGGCGCTCGGGCTGCTGGCCAAGGACCGGCGCCTGGTGCCGCTGTTCCTGCTGCAACTGTCCTATACGCTGGGCATCAACGCGCTGTACGAGTTCTCGCCGCTGTGGCTGCTGGAGAAGCTGGGGCTCAGCAGCGTCGGCATCGCCTGGGTGACGGCCGCCCAGTGCGCGGCCATGACCTTGGCCAGCCTCGCCGCGGGCCGCTTCTCGCGCGGCAAGCCGCGGCTCGCCGGCGCGGCACGGGCCGCCCTGCTGGCCTCGGTCTGCATCATCGCGCTGGCACTCGCGCCGGGCTGGCTGGGCGTGCTGTGCATCATCGGCGCCGGGGCCTCGCAGTCGCTCTACAACGCGGTGCTGCCGGCCTGGATGTCCGAACGATTCGCCGAGCACGGCCAGGGCCGCGTGATGGGCCTGCTGACGACGACCTTCTGCATCGCCAACGTGCTGATCGCGCTGGTCGGCAGCGCGCTGGCGCTGCTGTCGGTGCGAGCGGTGATGGGCGTCGGCGGCATCGCCTGCCTGTTGTCGGCCTGGATGCTGCTGCGCCATGCGCGGCGCGCCGGTTGAAGGCATCATCGGCAGCCTGACATCCACCCTTCGCACAACTCATGAAACGCAGCCTGCTTCTTGCCCTCGCCGCGGCGGCAACCGCCCTCGCCGCTCATGCCGAAACCCTGCGCATCGGCGTGATCACCTCGGCCAGCGGCCCGACCGCCGCGGTGGGCATTCCGCAGCGCAACAGCGCCGCGCTGCTGCCGAAGAAGATCGGCGCGCTGGACGTGGAGTACACGGTCTACGACGACGCCTCCGACTCCACGCAGACCGTCACCCTGGTGAAGAAGCTGCTGAGCGAACAGAAGGTCGACGCGATCATCGGCCCCTCGGGCTCGCCGAACGCGATGGCGGCGCTGCAGTTCGTCGCCGAGGCGAGGACGCCGCTGCTGGCGCCGGTGGGCACGACGGCGGTGGTGCTGCCGATGGACGAGCAGAAGAAGTGGGTCTTCAAGACCACGCAGAACGACAGCCTGATCTGCGAGGCGCTGGTCGCCCACATGGTCAGGAAGGGCATCAAGACCGTGGCCTTCATCGGCTTCGGCGATGCCTACGGCGAATCCTGGCACCGCGTGTTCGTGCCGATGATCGAGAAGGCCGGTATCCGCCTCGTGGCCGACGAGCGCTACCAGCGCACCGACCAGAGCGTGCTGGGCCAGGCCACGAAGATCCTCGCCGCGCGGCCGGACGCCGTGCTGGTCGGCGCCGCCGGCGGCCCGACGGTGCTGCCGCAGACGACGCTGGTGGAGCACGGCTACAAGGGTCAGGTCTACCAGACTCACGGCGCGGCCACGCCGGACTTCGTGCGCCTGGGCGGCAAGGCGGTCGACGGCGCGGTGATGGCGGCCAGCCTGATGCTGGTGCTCGGCGAAGTACCGGACGACAACCCGTCGAAGAAGCTGGCGCAGGACTACATCGCCGCCTACGAGAAGCTCTACGGCAGCAGGCCCGCCACCTTCGGCGCCAACGTCTACGACGCCGGCCTGCTGCTGCAGCGCGCCGTGCCCGAGGCGGCGAAGAAGGCACAACCCGGCACCGAGGCCTTCCGCGTCGCGCTGCGCGATGCGCTGGAGGGCCTGCGCGAGGTCGTGGGCACGCAGGGCGTGTACACGATGACGCCGGCCGATCACTCCGGCTTCGACAAGCGCGGGCGCGAGCTGATGCAGTTGCAGGGCGGCACCTGGCGGCGGATCAACCAATAGGGTCCGTATTCGCCCGGGTTATGCCGGGCGTCCGGAAAGCGATTGGCTGGGCCCAGCATCGGCCCTTACCGTCGCCGCTGAACTTCCGGTAGCGACATGAAGAAGATGACCTGGGCCGGCGCCGCCGCTGCCCTCCTGCTTTCGGCCTGCGCGCAGGCGCCGCTGGGCTCGGCCGGCGCCAGCCGCGAATTCGTCTCGGCGAACGAGGACAGCCGCGTGCTGTTCCTCGTCATCCACTACACCGAGGAGAGCTGGGACGACTCGCTGCGCGTGCTCACCCATGCCGAGCCGCCCTACGGCAAGGTCAGCGCGCACTACCTGGTGCGCGAGGAGCCGGCCAAGGTCTACCAGCTGGTGGACGAGAACCGCCGCGCCTGGCAGGCCGGCACCAGCTACTGGCAGGGCACGCAGAACCTGAACTCGGCCTCGATCGGCATCGAGATCGTCAACCCCGGCGACAAGGACCTGAAGACCGGCCAGCGCAACGGCCAGTACCAGCCCTATGCGCCGGCCCAGGTCGACGCCGTGGTGGCGCTGGTCAAGGACATCGTGGCGCGCCACCACATCCGGCCGGACCGCGTGATCGGCCATGAGGACATCGCCCCCGACCGCCGCCGCGACCCCGGCCCGGCTTTCCCCTGGCACCGGCTCTACGAGGCCGGCGTGATCGGCTGGCCGGACCCGGCCCAGGTGGCCCAGCGCCAGGCCGGCTACGCGGCCGCCCTGCCCGACATCGCCTGGGCCCAGCAGCGCCTGGCGCACATCGGCTACATCGTGCCCGCCACCGGCCAGCTCGACGAGCACACGCGCAACGTCATCTCGGCCTTCCAGATGAAGTACCGCAACAGCAATTACGACGGCCAGCTCGATGCCGAGACCGCCGCGCTGATCGACGTGGCCGCCAGCGAGGGCGGCATGTTGATGAAGGACGGAAAGCCTAGCGTCCGCTGACCTGCCGGATGCCTTCGGCGAAGCGCGGCCAAAGCGGCTCGGGCAGGTCGTGGCCCATGCCGGGCACGCGATCCAGCGTGGCGCCGCGGATGCGCCGCGCGAGGTCGTCGCCGTGCGCCACCGGCACCAGCGGATCGGCCTCGCCGTGGATCACCCGCGTCGGCACCGCGATGCCGCCCAGGCGTTCCGCGCGGCTCGCACCGTCGGCACCCACCGCGACCAGCTGCCGCGCCGTGCCGCGGTTGGCGAAGCCGCCGCGGCGGATCGAGGCCTCGATCTGTGCGCGCAGCTGCGGCTCGGGCGTCGGATAGCCAGGGCTGCCGATCAGCCGGAACAGCTTGACGTAGTAGGCGGCGACGCTGTCCACCTGCTTGGGATCGGACGGCTTGCTCATCATCGCGGCACCGACCTTGATCGATGGCTGCGGCAGGCCGCGCGCGCCGGAGCTGGTCATCATCAGCGTCAGGCTCTTCACGAGGGCCGGATGATCCAGGGCCAGGTGTTGCGCGATCATGCCGCCCATCGACGCGCCGCAGACGTGCGCGCTCGATATGCCCAGCGCCTGCAGCACGCCGGCCGCGTCGTTCGCCATGTCGGCCAGCGTGTACGGCGCCTGCACCGGCAGGTGCAGCAGGTGCTGGAACGCGGCCATGCCCACGTTGGGCCGGCCCAGGTGGTCGAAGCGCTGGCTGAGACCCATGTCGCGGTTGTCGAAGCGGATCACGCGGAAGCCGGCGCGCACCAGTTGCTGCACGAAGCCCTCGGGCCAGGCGATCAGCTGCATGCCCAGACCCATGATCAGCAACAGCGGCTCGCCGGAGACCGGGCCGTGGTCTTCGACTTCGAGCGTGATGCCGTTGGCGGAGATCTGCATGTCAGTGCGGGGCGATGTCGATGTACTGCCAGAAATCGCTGGCGAACTTCGGGCGGCGGTAGCCGATGACCCAAGGGTAGGCCATGTCGCCAATGATGCGGTGCACGTGCACTTTCATCGGCGCGAACGCGGCCTGGATGCGCTGGGCCTCGCGGAACAGCGCGTCGCGCTCCGGCCCATCGGGCAGGGACTGCATGCGGCGGTAGATCTCGTCGTAGCGCGGGTGCTGGAAGTCGCCGTAGTTGGCCGTGTGCACGGCCGGACCGTAGAGCAGCTGCAGGAAGTACTGGCCGTCCGGGTTATCGGCCGTGTTCGCCAGGAACCACATCATCAGCTTGTTGGCCTCGGCGGACTTCAGGTTCTCCGGCCACTTGGCGGGCGCGAAGGCGGTGCGCAGGTGGACGCGCTGCATATTGATCTGGAACAGCTCGTCATAGCTGCGGGACAGCGAGTCCGGCTGCGTGGCCCAGACCAGCACCAGCGGCGAGCCGTCGGGCATCTCGCGCCAGCCGTCGCCGTCGCGGTCCTTGTAGCCGTACAGGTCCAGCAGCGCGTTGGCGCGTGCCGGATCGAAGTCGCTCATCTCGCTCTTGTAGGCCGGGTCGTAGCCGCTGGTCGCCGGCGGGATGTCCGACTGCGCGGGGATCGCCTGGCCGCGTCGCAGCAGGCGGATCTCGCGCTCGATGTCCCAGGCCAGCGAGATCGCACGGCGCAGCGCGACCTTCGCGGGTTCCATGCCGCCGACGATCGGATCGTCCATGTTGAAGTAGGTGTAGCCCAGGTCCGAGGCCGGCACGCGGAACAGCTGGATGCCGCGCTTGGCCAGGTTGGGCGCCACCTTGTTGTTGGGCATGGCGATATTGACGAACTCGGGCGGCACGCGGAACAGCAGGTCCTGCTGCCCGTTCACGAAGGCCAGCCAGCGCGGCTGAGACTCCTCGATGATCGTGATCTCCACGCGGTCGATCATCGGGATGCGCCGGCCTTTGAGGCGCGCGGCGATCGCCTGGCCCTCGGCGTCGTCCGGCGCCGGTTCCGCGTCATAGTGGCGCTCGCGATAGCCGGGGTTGCGCTCCAGCACGATCTGCGAGCTGCGGCGCCAGGACTTGAGCATGAACGGCCCCGTGCCGACCGGGTGGGCCATGATGTCGTCGCCATAGGCCTCGACGACCTCGCGCGCCACCGCGCCGTACAGGTCGCTGCCGCTCAGCACGATCTGCGGCAGTCGCGGCCGGCTCTCGGCCGTGCGGATCTGCAGCGTGTAGCGGTCCAGCGCGCGCAGGCCTTCGAGCGGCGTGTCGTAGTCGAAGGGCTTCTTGCCCTTCAGCGCGGCCTCGCGGCGTTCGTCGAGGCCGAGGATCGACTGGTCCGACAGCAGCGCCCAGGCCGGCGCATTCAGCGCGGGGTCGGCCAGGCGTTCGAGGCTGTAGACGTAGTCCTGCGCGGTCAGCTCGCGGCGATGGCCCTTGAAGGCCGGGTCGTCGGCAAAGTAGATGCCGGGGCGCAGCTTGATCGTGAAGGTCTTGAACTCGGCATCCGCCTGCGGCATCGCCTCGGCGGTCAGCGGCTTCATCTTGACCGGCCGGGCCAGCGGGTCGTAGCAGTAGGGCGACTCGAAGATGTGGGCGGTGACGGCGCGCGAGTATTCGTCGCTGATTTTCGCCGGATCGAAGCCGGTCTCGGCGATCAGGAAGGCGTAGCGCAGCACCTTCTCGGCGTGGGCCGGCAGGGCCATGCCCAGGGTGAGCAGCAGCGCAAGGAACAGACGTTTCATGCAGCGACGATATCCACGTATTGCCACCAGTCCTGCCAGAACAGCGGCCGGCGGAAGCCGATGACCTCGGGCATGGCCATGTCGGTGATGATGCGATGACCACGCGGCTTCAGCGGCGCCCAGGCGGCCTGGATGCGCTTGGCCTCGCGGAACAGCGCAGCACGCTCGGGGCCGTCGGGCATCGACTGCATCTGCTGGTAGATGTGGTCGTAGCGGGCGTTGGCGAAGCGGGGGAAATTGAAGGTGCCGGCGGCCGGGCCGTAGAGCAGTTGCATCGCGCCGATGGAGTCGGGCTGCGAGGCGGAGAAGTTGACGTCCCAGGTCATGAAATTGCCCGCCTGCGCGGCCTTCAGGTTCTGCGGCCACTGCGCCACCGTGAGCTGCAGCCGGATGCCCAGCGCGCGCATGCTGCGATCCCAGACCTCGTCGACCTGGCGCGACTGGCCGTCGGACTGCGTGCGGCGCTCCAGCACCAGCGGGCTGCCGTCGGGCTGCTCGCGCCAGCCGTCGCCGTCGCGGTCCAGGTAGCCGTAGAGGTCCAGCAGAGCCTTCGCGCGGGCGGGGTCGTAGTCGCCCACCTCGGACTTATAGGCCGGGTCGTAGCCACTGGTGTGCGGCTGCACCTGCGATTGCGCGACGATGCCCTGCCCGCGCCGCACGTCCTGCAGCTCGCGCGGCACGTCCAGGCCCAGGCCGATCGCCCGTCGCAGCGCCACCTTGGCCGGCTCCAGCCCGCCGACGACCGGGTCGTTCAGGTTGAACAGGGTCAGCATCACGTCCGGCGCCAAGGTGCGGAAGCCCTGGATGCCGCGCTTGGCCAGGTTGGGCGCGAGCTTGCCGTGCGGCATCGCCTGGCTGATGTAGTCCTCCGGCACGCGCTCGACGAAGTTCTGCTCGCCGCCGAGGAAGGCCAGCCAGCGCGGCTGCGGCTCCTCGATGATGACGACCTCCACCTGGTCGATCATCGGCAGGCGCCGGCCCTTGAAGCGGGCGAGCAAGGCCTGACCCTCGGCATCGTCGGCTGCCGGCTGGGCCTCGTAGTAGCGCTCGCGATAGGCGGGGTTGCGCTCGAAGACGATCTGCGAGCTGCGCCGCCAGCTCTTCAGCTTGAAGGGACCGGTGCCGACCGGGTGCTCGCCGAGCCTGTCGCCGTAGAACTCGACCACCTCGCGCGCCACCGCGCCGTACAGGTCGCTGCCGGCCAGGATCAGCTGGATCAGGCGCGGGCGCGACTCCTCGGTCTTGAACTGCAAGGTGTAGCGGTCCAGCGCACGCAGGCCTTCCAGCGGCGCGGCGTAGTCGAACGGCTTCTTGTCCTTGAGCGCGCGCTGGCGCTGCGCGTTCAGGCCGATGAGGCCGGCGTCCTCGTACTGCACCCAGGCCTGGGCCTTGTTGGCCGGGTCGGCGTAGCGCTGCGCGCTGTAGACGAAGTCCTGCGCCACCAGCTCGCGCGGCTTGCCGCCGAAGGCCGGGTCGTCGGCGAAGAAGATGCCGGGCTTGATGCGGATCGTCCAGGTGCGGAAGTCATCGCTGACCTCGGGCATGGCCTCGGCGATCAGCGGCACGATCTTGGCGGGCCGGGCCAGCGGGTCGTAGGTGTAGAGCGATTCGTAGATGTGCGCGGTGAGGATGCGCGAGTAGAGGTCGCTCAGCTGCGGTGGATCGAAGCCCGTCTCGGCCACGCGGAAGGCGTAGCGCAGCACCTTGGATGACGGGGCCTCGGCCGCGCGGGTGCCGATGCCGGCCAGCGCGGCTGGCAGCGCCAGCAGTTCACGTCGCCGCAAGCTCATCATGATGCGTTCGCCTTCGCCAGCAGGTCGGTGTCGATGTCCACGTACTGCCAGAAGTCACGCAGGAACAGGTTGCGCTGCGCGCCGATGACCCAGGGCTGCGTCATGTCGGTGTAGACGCGATGCACGTGGCCTTTCAGCGGCATGTAGGCCACCATCAGGCGCTGCATCTGGCCGATGATCTGCTGGCGCTCGGGGCCGTCGGGCAGGTGCTGCTGCTTCAGGTAGAGCGCGTTGTAGGCCGGCAGGTCGAAGCGCGAGTGATTGGCCTGGCCCTTGTTCGGCCCGAAGCCGAGCGAGAGGAAGTCCTCGGCATCGGGCACCGAGGCGTTCCAGCTCACGCCCCACATCATCAACTTGCCGGCGCGCGATGTCTTCAGGTTCTCCGGCCACTGGGCGATGCGGAACTTGATGCGGATCTTCAGCGCATCCATGCTCTTCTGCCACAGCTCGGCGAGCTGGCGGCTCTGGCCATCGGGCTGGGTGGCGTACTCGATCACCAGCGGGCTGCCGTCGGGCTGATCGCGCCAGCCGTCGCCATCGCGGTCCACGTAGCCGTACAGGTCCAGCAGCGCCGCGGCGCGGCCACGGTCGAACTCGTTCATCTCCGACTTGAAGGCCGCATCGAAACCGGCCGTGCCCGGCGCCACCATGCTTTGCGCCGGCACCGCCTGGCCGCGGCGCACGAGGCGGACCTCCTGCGCGTTGTCATAGGCCAGCGAGATCGCTCGGCGCAGCGCGACCTTGGCCGGCTCGAAGCCGCCGACGACCGGGTTCTCCATCGCGAAGTAGGAGGACACGAAATCGGCACGCGCGTAGCGGTCCATGCGGATGCCGCGCTTGGCGAGATTGGGCGCGAGCTGGTTGTGCGGCATCGCGATGGCCGTGAAGTCCGCCGGCACTTCCTCGATCATGTCGGCTTCGCCGCTCAGGAAGGCCAGCCAGCGCGGCTGCGACTCCTCGATGATCGAGATCTCCACGCGGTCCACCAGCGGCAGACGCTTGCCCTTCAGCCGTGCGGCCTCGGCGATGAGCCGCGGATCGGCATCGGCCGGCGGCTGCTCGTCGTAGAAGACCTCGCGAAAGCCCGGGTTCTTCTCCAGCACGATGCGCGAGCTGCGGCGCCACGCACCCAGCCTCCAGGCGCCGGTGCCGACCGGGTGCTGCATGATGTTCGCGCCGTAGTGCTCGACCACCTCGCGCGCCACCGCGCCGAGCATCGGATCGGCCAGCCAGTAGAGGAAGCGCGGGTTGCCGGCCTCGGTGCGGATGCGCAGCGTGTAGCGGTCGGCCAGCGTCAGTCCCTCGACCGCACGCTCGTAGTCGAAGGGCTTGCCGCTCTTCATCGCCTCGCGCCGCAACTCGGGCAGGCCCGGAATGCCGGCGGCCTCCAACACGTAGAGATTGCCGCTCTTGTTGACCGGGTCGTAGTGGCGCTTGATCGCGTAGGCATAGTCGGCCGCGGTCAGCTCGCGCCGCTTGCCGCCGAAGGCCGCATCGTCGGCGAAGTAGATGCCCGGCTTTACGCGCAGGGTCCAGGTCTTGTAGTCGGCCGAGACCTCGGGCATCGCGCTCAAGGTGTTGGGCTTGAGCTGGTACGGGCGCGCGAGATAGGCGTACTTCAGCGGCGCATCGAAGATGCCGGCCGTCAACGTGCGCGAATACAGGTCGGAGACCTGGGCCGGATCGAAGCCGGTCTCGGCGATGCGGAAGGCATAGCGCAACACCTTGGTGCCATCTGCGGCCGCCTGCGCAAACACGGTGCTCGAAAGCACCATCAGCAGGCCCAGCAAGGCGCGACGCAACAACATCCAGTACCTCGATTCTTGCGAAGCCGCCGAGTCTAGTGGCTGCCACCCTCCGGGGCCATGCACGGCAACCCTGGGCAAACATGAATGAGGCGTGCGCCAGTGCTGCACTAGACTCGGCCGCTTCGCTCGCACTGGAGTCCTCGCAAGTGGCGGCCTACCTGATCCGACGCCTGTGGCAGATGATCCCGACCCTGCTGGGCGTGGTCCTGCTGGTGTTCTTCCTGTTCAAGTATTTCGGTGCCGATCCGGCCGTGGTGCTGGGCGGCCTGAACGCCAGCCCGGAGATGGTGGAGTCGATCCGCGAACAGCTGGGCCTGAACAAGCCGGTGTGGGAACAGCTCTGGATCTTCATCAAGCAGATCGTCACCTTCGACTGGGGCAAGAGCTGGGCGACGCATGAGTCCATCGGCCACCTGTTCGCCACGCGCATGCCGGCGACGCTGACGGTGATGATCCCGATCCTGATCCTGCAGGTGGTGCTCGCGATCCCGTTCGCGCTGGCCGTGGCCTATGTGCGTGGCAGCCTGACGGACCGGATGGTGATGATCCTGACGACCGTGGCCGTCAGCATCTCGCTGCTGGTCTACGTGATCCTGGCGCAGTACGTATTCGCCTTCCGCCTGGGCTGGTTCCCGGTGCAGGGCTGGAGCGACAGCACCTGGACGAACCTGAAGCAATACGCGCCGCTGCCGGTGCTGACGGTGGTGATGGTGGCGCTGGCGCCGGAGATCCGCCTCTACCGCAGCTTCTTCCTCGACGAGATCGGCCACGACTACGTGCGCACCGCGCGCGCCAAGGGCATGAGCGAGAACACGGTGCTGTTCAAGCACGTGCTGCGCAACGCGATGATGCCCATCCTCACCAATGTCTCGGTGGCCCTGCCCGGCATCTTCGTCGGCTCCTTCCTGATCGAGGTGTTCTTCTCGATCCCGGGCCTGGGCCGCGAGATCCTGCTGGCGGTGAACCGCGCGGACTACCCGGTCATCCAGGCCTTCTCGATCTACCTGGCCTTCCTGACGATGGTGGTCAATCTCGTGACGGACCTGCTCTACAAACTGGTCGATCCGCGGGTGGTGCTGAAATGAACGCAGCCGTGAGCAACGCATCGTTCGTCAGGCCCTCTGAAGGTGTCTGGCTCGCCGCCTGGCGGCGCCTCAAGGGCGATCGTGTCGGCATCGTCTCGATGCTGATCGTCGGCCTGTTCCTGCTGCTGGTGCTGGCCGCGGCGACGGGCCTGGTGGCGAAGGACTGGCAGAAGGAGCTGGGCGTGCCCAACGCCTCGCCCACCTTCATCGGCCCGGCGCCGCCGGAGGCCACCGGCACGATCGCCGTGCCGACCGGCCCGAACGTGGACCTCAGCGACATCGACCCGCTGGTGCCGCGCTACAAGGAGTGGGCCGAGCGCGCCGCGCAGTACAAGACGACCGACACGGCCAAGGCCGAGACCCTGCCCTTCGGCGGCGACCGGCTCGGCCGTGACGTGATCGCCAAGGCGATCAAGGGGGCCGAGGTGTCCATCCTCGTCGGCCTGCTGGCGGCGCTGGTGGCGACGATCATCGGCACCGTGCTGGGCGCGCTGTCGGGCTTCTTCGGCGGCGTGGTGGGCGACGTGCTGGAGTGGGTCTACAACGTGTTCACGGCGATCCCCAGCATCCTGCTGGTGTTCGCGTTCGCGGCCATCGTGCAGCGCGGTGTCGGCTCGGTCGTGCTGATCCTGGCGCTGACCGGCTGGACCGGCATCTACCGGCTGATCCGCGGCGAGTTCATCAAGCACTCGGTGCGCGAGTACGTGCGCTCGGCCGAGGCGATCGGCGCCTCGCGCACGAGCCGGATGTTCAAGCACATCCTGCCCAATGTCTCGCACGTGGCGCTGGTGCAGCTCTCGCTGCACGTCGTGGCCTTCATCAAGAGCGAGGTGATCCTGTCCTATCTGGGCCTGGGCGTCGGTGTCGACCAGGTCAGCTGGGGCACGATGCTGGCCGAGGCGCAGTCGGAGCTGATCCTCGGCTACTGGTGGCAGCTCGTAGCGGTCACCGCCTGCATGGCCGTGTTCGTCACCGCCTTCGCGTTGTTCACCGATGCGCTGCGCGATGCGCTCGATCCGAAGCTGCGAGGTCTGGAATGAGCTTGCTGAGCATCCAGGACCTCAAGGTCTCGTTCCGCATGGGCCGCCATAACGGCGAGATTCAGCGCACACAGGCCGTCAAGGGCATCAGCTTCGACGTGCCGGAGAACACCACCGTCGCGCTGGTCGGCGAATCGGGCTCGGGCAAGAGCGTCACCGCGATGTCGATCCTGAACCTGCTGCCCGACAACGCCGAGCGCGAGGGCCGCATCGAGTTCCAGGGTCGCGATCTGTTGCGCGCCTCGCTGCGCGATCTGCAGGCCATCCGCGGGCGCGAGATCGCCTGCGTGTTCCAGGATCCGATGAGCTCGCTGAACCCGGTGTTCAGCGTGGCCGAGCAGATCATGGAGCCGCTGGTGAAGCACCTCGGCATGGGCCGCCGCCAGGCGCTGGCGCGTGCGGAGGAGTTGCTGAACGAGGTCGGCATCCCGGAGCCGAAGCGGCGGCTCTCGGCCTACCCGCACGAACTGTCCGGCGGCCAGCAGCAGCGGGTGATGATCGCCGTGGCGCTGGCCTGCTCGCCCAAGCTGCTGATCGCCGACGAGCCGACCACGGCGCTCGACGTGACGATCCAGCGCCAGGTGATGGACCTGCTGGCGCGGCTGAAGGAATCGCACCGGATGAGCCTGCTGTTCATCTCGCACGACCTGGGTGTCGTCGGCGAGGTGGCGGACCACGTCGTCGTGATGCGCCACGGCCAGGTGCGCGAGCAGGCGCCGGTGGCCGCCATCTTCGGCAACCCGCAGGACGACTACACGAAGGCCCTGCTGGCCTGCCGGCCGAGCATCGACGCGCAGAACAATCCGGCGCGGCTGATGGTGATCGACGACCACATCGCCGGCCGCGCCGCGCAGCAGACGGGCAAGGCCAAGGACCCGAACGCCCCGGTCGTCCTCGAAGCCAAGGGCCTGAAGAAGAGCTTCTTCTTCAAGGCCGGCCTGTTCGGCCGCCGCGAGTTCCCGGCTGTGCGCGGGGTGGACTTCCAGCTCCGCAAGGGGCACACGCTGGGCATCGTCGGCGAATCCGGCTCCGGCAAGACGACCACCGGCCTCACCTTGTTGCGCCTGCACGAGCCGACCGGCGGCCAGGTGCTGTTCGAGGGCCGCGACCTGCTGACGATGAACGGCGCCGAATGGCAGAAGATGCGCCGCCGCATCCAGATCGTGTTCCAGAACCCGTACGCCTCGCTGAACCCGCGCTTCACGATCGGGCAGACCTTGCTGGAGCCGATGGAGATCCACGGCATCGGCGCCAACACCGCCGAGCGCGCCGCACGGGCCAGCGAGTTGCTGAAGAAGGTGGGCCTGGACGATTCGGCCCTGCACAAGTACCCGCACGAGTTCTCCGGCGGCCAGCGCCAGCGCGTGGCGATCGCGCGCTGCCTGACCCTGCAGCCGGAGGTGCTGGTGCTGGACGAAGCAGTCTCGGCGCTGGACGTCTCGGTGCAGGCCCAGGTGCTGAACCTGCTGAAGGATCTGCAGGACGAGTTCGGCCTCAGCTACGTCTTCATCAGCCACGACCTGGCCGTGGTGCGCTTCATTGCCGACGAGGTGCTGGTGATGCAGAACGGCGCGGTGGTCGAGCAGAACGAAACGCGCTCGCTGCTGGCGGCGCCACAGCAGGACTACACGAGGCGCCTGCTCGGCGCGGTGCCGCGCGGCTACCAGCCGGCCTGAACAACAGACCTGAGGCCGCTGAAGATTGCCATTAGGGCGACTACTCTCGGGCGAATCCCGCAGCCTGCCTACACTGCGCGCTTACAAATTCGAACAAAAGCAGTGGCCGAGGCATGCAAAAGCCGAGCGATCGATACATACAGGCGCCGATAGCGAGAATTACGCCGCGCCGATCGCCAACGGCCCGCTGACCGGAAATGGCAGACTTCTGCGCTGATTCCGGCCATGCCGCCACGACCGATGAACCGGGCTAACGCCTCACCTCAACGCCACCTCCGCCCGCCCCGGCGCGGGCGCTGGGCGCTTGCCTGCGTGGCCGCCCTGGCGGCAGCCGTGGGCTCGGCGATGCTCATCGGCAGTCGCCCGGCCAGCTCGGCAGGCAGCGAGGCGCGCAGCGTGGCCGCCCAGATCGCCCATCAGCTCGACGGCCTGGAGCGTACGGGCGCCGCCCAGCCGGCCACGCACGACGCCGAGCTGCAGGAGCTGATCACGCGTACCGCTCCCGGCAGCGGCGAGCGCGCGGAAGTGCTGGCGCAGGCCGGCGCGCTGGCCGCGCTGGCGCAGGACCGGCTGCGCGTCGATGCCTTCGCACAGCAGCTGCGCGCCTGGCCGAACCCGGCCACGCACGCGCAGGCGACGCTGGCCCTGGCCTATGTCGAGGGACAGTTCTTCTACAAGGGGCAGCAGGACGTGCGCGAGGCGCGCAAGGTGCTGGCCGGCATCGATGCCGAGCCGCTGCGCAAGGCCCCGGCGGCCGACCTGATCCGCGTGCACAACCTGCGCGCGCTCGTGCGCATGGATGCCGGCGAGCTGGACGACGCGATCGCCGATGGCCACCACGCCCTGCGCCTGGCACAGGGTCTCGGCCAGAGCTGGCGGGTGGCTCAAACGCTGACCCAGCTCGCGCTGATCTACTACCGCGCCGAGCAGCCGGACCGCGCCAAGCAGACGGTCGCCGAGGCCGCCGAGCAGGCAGCGCTCGATCCGGATCCGATCCTGATCTACAAGCTGCAGACGATCAAGGGCATCATCTACTCGCGCGACGCTGACACCAGCACCGCGCAGCGCGCACTGCTGGCCGCCGTGGAGCAGGCCTCGCAAGCGGGCGCCGAGTCCTTCAGCGCGCAGGCGATGGCCAACCTGTCCGACTCCTACCTCCATTCCGGCAAGTTCGCCCGCGCGCTGGAACTGGCGCAGGCCGCGCTGCCGCTGGCGCGCAAGACGCGCAACCTCAACGCCGAGATCACCGCGCGGCAGAACCTTGGCCTGGCCAAGATCTCGATGGGCCGCGTGGCCGAGGGCAAGATCGACACCCGCGCCGCGATCACGCTGGACGAGCAGCAAGGCGCCACCACCGGCGTCACCGAGAGCTGGCAGGAGCTGGGCGAATACCTGGAGCGCGCCGGCGACCTCACCGGCGCCATCGAGGCACACCACGAGTACCGCCGGCTGATCGACCAGGTGCTGCGCGACGACACCCGCAAGGCCGTGCTGGAAGCGCAGGAGCGCTACGACGCCGACCAGCGGACCAAGGAGATCGAGCTGCTGAACCGCGACAACAGCCTGATGGCCGAGCAGATCCGCGCCCGCGACCTGGAGCTGGAGCTGTGGGCCTCGCTCGCGGGCTGCATCGTCGTGACCTCGGCGCTGATGGTGCTGTTCTACAAGCGCGTGCGCCGCACCAACGAGGCACTGGCGAGCAGCAACGCGAAGCTGAAGATCCAGAGCGAGCGCGACCCGCTGACGGGCCTGGCCAACCGGCGCCACTTCCAGTCGGCGATCAAGGAACTGGCCGCGGACGGCAAGCTCGACGGCAGCCTCTTCCTGATCGACATCGACCACTTCAAGCGCATCAACGACCAGCACGGCCACGCGGCCGGCGACACGGTGCTGGTCGAGGTGGCGCGGCGGCTGCGCAGCGCGCTGCGCGAGGACGACCTGGTCGTGCGATGGGGCGGCGAGGAGTTCCTGATCGCCGTCAAGGCGCGCGAGCCGGCCTTTGCGCAAGGCCTGGCCCAGCGCCTGCTGGACCTGATCGCCGCGCCGATCCACCACGGCGGCCAATTGATCCCGACGACCGGTTCGATCGGCTTCGCCAGCTTCCCGCTGGCGCCGAACGAGCTGCGACTGGAATGGGAGCGCGCGATCGACCTCGTCGACACCGTCATGTACATGGCCAAGGCGCATGGCCGCAACAAGGCCTACGGCGTGGAGCACGTCGACGCACACGATGAGCAGGAACTGGCGCAGATCACCGCCGCCGTCGAGCCCGCCTGCCATGCCGGCCGGCTGAGGCTGGTGGCGCTGCAGGGGCCGGTGGGCCGGGCCGAGAGCAGCGAGGTCCGGCCATGAGGACGGCGTTCGTCGCAACGATGCTGGCGCTACTCGGTGCCGTGGCCGCGCAAGCCGCGCCAGGCCCCGACGAAGCGCAGCTGCAAGCCGTTGTCGACCTGGGCCGCCGCCAGCCCGAGCAGGCCCTGAAGCAGCTGGCCGAGCTGCGCGCCGCACATGGGCCATCGGCTCGACTGGACTATGCCGAGGCACGCACGCAGCTGGAGAACGGCGACAGCGCCGCCGCGCTGGCGCTGGCCGAGCAACTGGCCGGCCAGCCGGGCGAAGCCGCCCACGCGGCGCTGCTGCGCGCGACGGTGGCGACGCGGCAGGCGCAGATCAAGCAAGCCGGGGACGCGGCCCAGCAGGTTGCCGACCTGCTGGGGCCAGCCTGCCAGGGCGAGGACCTCGCCGCGCTTCGCAGCGCCCGGGCTTGCGATTTCCGCACGCTATCGGAAGCCATGAGCATCCTCGCCGTGCAGCAGGATCGCCGCGGCGCGGTGACGGCCGCGCAGGCGCTGTACAAGCGATCGCTGCTGCTGGCCGAAGCGGGGGGCTATGCCGAGCAGGCCTCCCAGAGCGCCGGCCTGCTCGCGGTACTCAGCGCGGATCAGGGCAACTATGCCGAGGCGCACGAATGGCTGCAGCGCGCCCGCTCGTTCAGCGGCGCGGACAAGATGCTGCAGATGCACGCGCGCAACTTCGAGTCCATGGTGAGCTCGCGGCTCGGCGACAAGCCCGGCCGGCTGCATGCGTTGCAGGAATCGCTGCGCCTGGCGCGCGAGGTCGATGCGCCGCGCTTCATCGCACGCGAGCAGAACAACCTGGCCGACTACTACATGCACCAGGGCGATCCGGCACATGCGCTGGCGCTGTCGCGTGAGGCGCTGCCGGTGGTGCTGCGCTACAAGGACCGGCGCAGCGAGCGCGTCCTGCGCCACAACATCTCGGTCGCGCTGCTGCAGCTCAAGCAGGTGGACGCGGCGCGACGCGAGATCGCACGCGTCGAGGAGCTGCGCCGCGGCCAGCCCGACACCACACAGCGCATCAACGAGCTGCGCGAGCTGGGCGAGGCCTGGGCCAGCGCCGGCCAGCCGAAGGAAGCCATCGCCCTCTTCCACCTGGAGCGCCAGCTCACCGCCGAGGCCAATGCCCGTAATCGCGAGGCCTCGCTGAAGCAGCTGCAACTGAAGTACGACAGCACCCGCGAACGGCACGACCTGGACCTGCTCACCCGCGACCGCGACCTGAAGGACCGCCAGCTCTCCAACCGCCGTCTCGGCCAGCAGCTGGGCATCGCCGTCGCGGTGCTGATGGGCCTGTCGCTGGTGCTCGTGGGCGTGATGATCAAGCGCGTGCGCGACGCCAACAAGCGCCTGCGCGCCAGCCAGGCGCTGCTGCGCGCGCAGAGCGAGCGCGACCCGCTCACCGATCTGGCCAACCGCCGCCACTTCCTCGCCGTGATGGAGCAGCAGCAGGCGCTGATGGCGGCGCCCGCACAGTTCTCCGGCGCGCTGCTGATGGTGGACATCGACCACTTCAAGCACGTCAACGACCAGCACGGCCACGGCATCGGCGACGTCGTCATCTGCGAGGTCGCGCGCCGGCTGGCCCATGCGGTGCGCACCGAGGACCTGGTCGTGCGCTGGGGCGGCGAGGAGTTCCTCGTCTTCGCACCGGACGTCGGCCAGGAACAGCTGAGCCTGCTGGCCGAGCGCATCCTGCAGACGGTGGGCGGCAGCCCGGTCGACACCGAGGACGGCCCGCTGCGCGTCACCGTCTCCGTCGGCTTCGCCCACTTCCCGCTGCCGCCGGCGCAACTGCCGGTGCACTGGGAGCAGGCCGTCAACTGGGCGGACATGGCGCTCTATGTTGCCAAAGCCCAGGGGCGCAACCGAGCGATGGGGATCGCGACCGTGGATGCGCGCGACACGGCGGCGCTGGGCGAGATCGAGGCGGATTTCGAGGCGGCGTGTACGTCGGAGAGGGTGAGGATGGTGCAGGTGGCAGGGCCGGCTTGAGCTGGATGTTGCAGTTCGCCACTGCCACGGCGCCGGGTCTCGCCCCGGCACCGCCGCAGTAGTACCCAACTATCCATGACGCATAACGCGCAAACCAAACGACAAAAGCCCCGCAGTGGTAAACTCCGCAAATAGATTCGCACGAGACCGCTTCTTCTAAGGTCTTATCTGCAGCCCCGCCAGCCTTCCCCAGGCTCCCTCTCGCGAGCGGCTCGCTACAGCTTCCTCCCAGCTGATTGCTCTTGAGTGTTTCTGTCTTCGCAGGCCATGTCGGTCGCGGAGGATTTTCGTCGGCCTTCGAAAGAGGGCCGGGCGGGCCTGTCGGCTTGCCCATCATTCAAACCGCGCCTAGACGGTTCATCCCGATCAAGGCGCACACCTCAAAAGAACATGCACAACAAAAGCATTGAGGTGGGGCGTTTCCTTGTCTCACCCATGACCCGACCCGATGACGACGGACGTTTCGTCGCTTCGGTTTCCATTCGCTCCGGCAAAGGCATGAGCAGCGTCGACCGAGTCTTCCGATTCAGGTCCAGCTTCTCCAACGCCCGCGCCGCACTGCAGTACGCCACGGCCGAAGGAACGGCCTGGGCGCTGCAGCGCTGATCGACCACAACAACGAGGAGGGCCCCATGGCCAAGGAAGAACTGATCGAGATGCGTGGCATCGTGAACGAAGTCCTGCCGGACTCGCGGTTCCGGGTCCGTCTCGACAACGGACATGAGCTGATCGCCTACACCGGCGGCAAGATGCGCCGGCACAGCATCCGCATCCTGGCCGGCGACAACGTGTCGCTGGAGCTGTCGCCCTACGACCTGACCAAGGGCCGGATCACCTTCCGTCACCTGGACCGGCCGTCCTCGCCGATGCCGGCGCGGCCGAAGACCTTCCGCCGCTAAACGCAGGCAAGCTCAGGCCGCAGCGGCGTACAGCCGCTCGGCCTCGACCGGCACCTTCACCGCCTTGTCCGCCAGCGAGCCGGTGATCGCAAACTCCGGCTGCGCGGTGTCGCGCCGGCGTGGCGCAGCCAATGGCTCGCCCTGGGCCGTGGCGATCGCGCAGACCAGCGGCATGCTGGCATGCGCACCGCGGCGCACGACCACAGCCATCTCGCCGCAGGCCAGGCGCACGAAGCTGCCCGGCGGGAAGATGCCCATCTCCTTGATCAGCATCGCCGCCACCGGGTGGCCGGCGCTGGCCATGTAGAGATCGCGCGCAGCCTGCTGCGGCGGCACCGGGTTGCGGTCCGCGCGGCCGGCATGCTTGGCGAGAAAGATGTCGACGAAGCGCAGCATCTGCGCCATCTCGCTGGGGTTCTGCAGGCGGTGCGGATAGCCGCCGCCGGATTCGTCCTCGTGATGCTGCGCCACCGCGGTGAGCCATTCCTCGTCGTCGATGGCAAAGCCCAGGCCGGCCTGGCGCAGCAGGGCGACGCTGTCCTCCGGATGGCGCTCGATCGAACGGCGCTGCGCCGCGCTGGGAATGCCGCCACGCACGGCCATCTGGCCCTGCAGCTCGACGATGGACAGGTTCATCGACAGCGCCGCGCCCAGCAGGTTGTGCAGACGATCGGCCGACCAGCCGGCACGGCGGGCCAGCAGTGCGCAGAGGCCGGCAACGTGCAATGCATGCGCGCTGCCGTAGTTCTCGTAGTGGCGGCTGTGCTCGTGCCGCATGACGGAGAAGATCAGCCGGTCCGGGCTCGTCTCGGCAAGGCTCGCGATGACGGCCGCACAGTCGCGCAGCCGCTTCAGGAAATCCGGCGCAGCGGGTTCGCCCAGCAAGGTGCGCAGCCGCCCCTGCAGGCGCAGCCAGCGCTCGAAGAAGCCGCTCTCGACGGCGGCACGCTGGCTGTCGATGCGGGTCTGGACCTCGCGCAGCTCGTCGGCATCGATGCCCACGCCCTGCGCCAGCAGCCGCTCGCGCATCGCCTCGTCGGCCACCGTCTGACCGCGCGGCAGCAGCAGGCCGCCGCGTGCATCGCGCACGTTGAAGGGCAGGGCCGCACCGACGCGCAACCGCGCTGCCACGCGCTGCAGCGGGATCAGGGTCGGCATGGCTGTGGGCGGCGGGCCCGTCGTCGCGGAGCTCAAGTCCATTGATTGTTTTCCTCCCATGGACCGCTCTCGAGTCGGCCTCGTTCTCATTCAACCCCAGTCGAGTCATCGCAGAGCAAGAGCCGGTCCCGGGCTGCGCGAACAAAATCACGCGATACCTTTCGGCGGATCAAAATGCCGACGATGAAAGCCGCCTCCCCCACCCTCGACGAGCTGCGCCGCTACGCGATCGCCCGCAGCCTGTTCAAGCCGACGACGCTGCCGCGCGCCATCGCGAAGCTGGGCTTCGTCCAGGCCGACCCGATGCGCGCGCCGGCCCGCGCGCAGGACCTGATCCTGCGCCACCGCGTCACGAACTACCGCGCCGGCGAGCTGGAACAGCGCTACGCCAGGCTGAAAATCGAGGAGGACTGCTTCGTCAACTACGGCTTCGTGCCGCGCGACTGGCTGCCGCTGCTGCACCCACGCACGCCGCGCAAGACCTGGGACGCCGCCACGCACGAACGCGCGCAGGCCCTGCTGGCCGCCGTGCGCGAGCGCGGCCCCACGCATCCCAAATCGCTGCTGGATGAATTCGCCCACCACGGCCGCATGCCGGGCTATTGGGGTGGCGAGCTGAACGTCAGCACGCAGCTGCTGGACGGGCTGCACTACCGCGGCCATCTGCGCGTCAAGCGGCGCGACCAGGGCACGCGGATCTACGAGGCGATCAGCCATCCCGAGCAGGACCAGAGCGACGCCGCCCGGCTGGAGCGCGCCACCTTGCTGCTGGACCGCGTGGTCGCGCTCTACGCGCCGCTGCCCTCGGCCAGCCTCGGCTACCTGACGAGCCTGCTCGGCTACGGCGTGCCGCACCTGCGTGCCGAGGCACGGCACGCCTTCAGCAAGGCGGCAAGGACGCGCTACGCGCACGCAATCGTCGATGGCCAGACCTGGTACTGGCCCGCCGATGAGAACCCGCGCTCCAAGCGTCACGCCCCCGACGAGCGGCTGCGCCTGCTGGCACCGTTCGACCCCGTCGTCTGGGACCGCCGCCGCTTCGAGACCCTGTGGGGCTGGGAGTACAAGTTCGAGGCCTATGTGCCGGCGGAAAAGCGCCGCATGGGCCACTACGCGCTGCCGCTGCTGTGGGGCGAGGAGATGCTCGGCTGGGCCAATCTGAGGCTGGACAAGGGCCGGCTGAAGCACGAGCTGGGCTTCATCGGCGCCCGGCCCAAGGGCGCGGCCTTCAAGCTCGCGCTGGCCGAGGAGCTGGAGCGGATGCGGCTATTCCTGGGCTGCGAGTAGCGCCGCTGCCACTTCCGCGAAACCCGCGCCGCGCTCGCTCCGCGTGACGTAGGTAGGCAGATGGCGCATCCGCGGCGCGAAGCGGGCGATATTGGCCACGCCGACCGACAGCGGCATGCGCTCGAACATCGTCTCGTCGTTCGTCGAGTCGCCGACGTAGAGCCACTCCTGCGGATTGAACGGCACATGCAGCGCCGTCTCGACGGCCCAGCGCGCGCCGGTCCATTTGCTGTGCTCTCCGATCCAGCCGTTGATGTGGATGGAGCTGACCGTCGCACGCAGGCCGTGCTCGCGCATCACCGCGCAGACGGCGTCGATCTGCGCGGCGTCGAGATGGGCGAACTCGCTGTGGTCGATGGCAATGTCAGTCTCGCGTCCGACGCTGTCGACCGACCGCATCGCGCCGGGTACCGCTGACAGGACTGCATCCACGCATGCCCGAAGACGCAGGGCATTGGCCGTGCGGACCGAAGGCTTCTGCACGTAGTACGCGCGCAGCCGGTCATCGACCGACCGCAGCATCACTGCACCGTTTTCGGCCACGATGGCCGCCACGGGCCACGCAAGAGCGAACGGCCGACTCCAGCCCGCCGGCCGACCGGTGATCGCGATGACGGGCATGCCCGCGTCATGCAGCCGCTGCAGCGCCACCAAGGCCACGGGCTCGATGCGGCCGTCGGCCGTCAGCGTGTCGTCGATATCGGTCAGCACGCCGCACAGCGTGCGCAATTGCACGGGCGGGCAGAGTTCGAAGGCTTGCACGCGGGCATTGTCCATGCCGCTGAAGCTTGCGATTAGAATTCGCGGCTTCCGAGGAGCGTTGCAACCTCAGCACCCTTTGAGGCCAGGCTCGGAATCAATACTGCAACCGCGCTCACCCGCACTGTCTGGACGTGGGTGATCGATTCCGCTCGAGAGACCCGTCAGGCATTGCGGCCCCATTCTTCTGGAGCAAGCAATGAGCACGACCACGACGCTGTCCGCCGACCAATACCTGATCAAAGACCTGAGCCTGGCGCCCTGGGGCCGCAAGGAACTGAGCATCGCCGAGAGCGAGATGCCGGCCCTGATGGCCATCCGCCGCGAGTACGCCGCCACGCAGCCGCTGAAGGGCGCGCGCATCACCGGCTCGCTGCACATGACGATCCAGACCGGCGTGCTGGTCGAGACGCTGCAGGCGCTGGGCGCCGAAGTGCGCTGGGCCTCGTGCAACATCTTCTCCACGCAGGATCATGCCGCCGCCGCGCTGGTGGCTGCCGGCACGCCCGTGTTCGCCTACAAAGGCGAGACGCTGGCCGACTACTGGGACTACACGCACCGCATCTTCGAATTCGCCGGCAAGGGCGAAGCGGGTGAAGGCCCCAACATGATCCTGGACGACGGCGGCGACGCGACGCTGCTGATGCACCTGGGCCAGCGGGCCGAGAAGGACCTCTCCGTGCTGGCCAACCCGGGCAGCGAGGAAGAGCGCGTGCTGTTCGCCGCGATCAAGGCCAAACTGGCCGTCGACTCGAGCTGGTACACCCGCAAGAGCGCCGAGATCATCGGCGTGACCGAGGAGACGACCACCGGCGTGCACCGCCTGAAGGAGATGAGCGACAAGGGCACCCTGCTGTTCCGCGCGATCAACGTCAACGACTCGGTCACCAAGAGCAAGTTCGACAACCTGTACGGCTGCCGCGAATCGCTGGTGGACGGCATCAAGCGCGCCACCGACGTGATGATCGCCGGCAAGATCGCCGTGATTGCCGGCTACGGCGACGTGGGCAAGGGCTCGGCGCAGGCGATGCGCGCGCTGTCGGCCCAGGTGTGGGTCACCGAAATCGATCCGATCTGCGCGCTGCAGGCGGCGATGGAAGGCTTCCGCGTCGTGACGATGGAATACGCCGCCGACAAGGCCGACATCTTCGTGACGACCACCGGCAACAAGGGCGTGATCCGCCACGAGCACATGGCAGCGATGAAGCACAACGCCATCGTCTGCAATATCGGCCACTTCGACAACGAGATCGACATCGCCTCGATCGAGAAGTACGAGTGGGAAGAGATCAAGCCGCAGGTCGACCATGTGATCTTCCCGGACGGCAAGCGCATCATCCTGCTGGCCAAGGGCCGCCTGGTGAACCTGGGCTGCGGCACGGGCCACCCGAGCTACGTGATGTCGTCCTCGTTCGCCAACCAGACGATCGCCCAGATCGAGCTGTTCGCGCACAAGGCCAACTACGAAGTCGGCCAGGTCTACGTGCTGCCCAAGCACCTCGACGAAAAGGTCGCACGCCTGCAGCTCGTCACGCTGAACGCGCAGCTGAGCGAGCTGACCGACGAGCAGGCCGCCTACATCGGCGTGAGCAAGTCGGGCCCGTACAAGCCCGACACCTACCGCTACTAAGCAAGCGATGCGTGCCGATCAGTTGCTCGTCGCACAAGGCCTGGCGCCAACGCGTTCGGCCGCGCAGCGGCTGATCGAGCACGGCGCCGTGCAGTGCGCGGGCCGGGTGCTGAAGAAGGCCGGGGAAGACCTGGCCGAGCATCAGCAGCTCGTCGTCACCGACGACGCCGAGCTGCGCTACGTCTCGCGCGGCGGGCTCAAGCTCGAAGGCGCGCTGAAGCACTGCGGCATCGCCGTGCAGGGCCTGCAGGCGCTGGACATCGGCCAGAGCACCGGCGGCTTCACCGACGTGCTGCTGAAGGCCGGCGCGGGGCACGTGACCGGCATCGACGTCGGCCACAGCCAGCTGCATGCGGCGCTGCGCGAGGACGCCCGCGTCACTGCGCTGGAGAACACCCACGTCCGCGAATACCAACCAGGACGCACGTTCGAGCTGATCGTCGGCGACCTGTCCTTCATCTCCATGCTGGGCGAACTGCCTCGCATCGCTGCCTGGCTCGCGCCGGGCGGCCAGCTGCTGCTGCTCATCAAGCCGCAGTTCGAGCTGGGCAAGAAGGCGCTCAACAAGGGCGGCCTCGTCAAGGACCCCAGGCAATACGCCGAGCTGGAAGTGCGCGCCCGCGAGGCCATCGCGCCGCTGCCGCTCACGCTGCGCGACTGGTTCGAAAGCCCCATCACTGGCGGTGATGGCAACACCGAATTCTTTCTCTGGGCCCATTCATGAAGACCCCCGTCAGTTTCGAATTCTTCCCGCCCAACACGCCCGTCGGCAGCGAGAAGCTGAAGACCGTCGTGCAGGAGCTGAGCGTGCTGAAGCCCGAGTACTTCAGCGTGACCTACGGCGCCGGCGGCTCCACGCGCGAGAAGACGCTCGCCACCGTGATGAACATCGCCGCCGCCGGCCATGAAGCCGCGCCGCACCTGAGCTGCGTGGGCTCCACCCGCGAGAGCATCGCCGAGATCCTCGCCACCTACCGCGCGCAGAACATCCGCCGCGTCGTCGCGCTGCGCGGCGACCTACCCAGCGGCACCGCCTTCGCCGGCGAGTTCCGCTATGCCTCCGAGCTGGTGAGCTTCATCCGCGAGACGCAAGGGCCGGACTGGTCGATCGAGGTCGCCGCCTATCCCGAGTACCACCCGCAGCAGCGCTACGCCGCGCGCGACCTGCAGCACTTCGCCGACAAGATGAAGGCCGGCGCCAGCTCGGCGATCACGCAGTTCTTCTTCAACCCGGACGCGTTCTTCCACTTCGTCGAGCAGGCGCGCAAGCTGGGCGTCGAGCAGCCGATCATCCCGGGCATCATGCCCTTCCACAACTACGCCCGCATCGCGCAGTTCGCGGCGCGCGACGGCATCGAGATCCCGCGCTGGGTGGCGTTGAAGATGGAAGGCTTCATGGACGACGCCGCCTCCATCCGCGCCTTCGGCCTGGACGTGATGACCGGTGTCTGCGAACGGCTGATCGCCGGCGGCGTGCCCGCGATCCACTTCTACACGCTGAACCAGTCGGCGCTGACGCTGGAACTGTGCAAGCGGCTCCAGCTGGGATGAAGTGCGCAGTCGTCGCGGCCCTGGCCGCGATCCCGCTGTTCGCCAGCGCCCTGCCCTGCGGCTTCGACACCACCACGCTCAGCTTCGCCGGCACGCCGGAGACACAGGCGCGCTGCCTGCTGCGCTACGTGTCGCGCGGTGGCGTGGTCGATGCGAAGCCGGCCACCTTGCCGCCGCTGCTGGCGTCGCTGGTCGGCACCACCGCGCCCTCCGTCGACTTCATCCGCTATGCCGCTGGCAAGCCGGTTTCGGAGATCGGCGGCGATCTCGGCCAGCGGCTCGAGCGCGTGCGCTACTTCGTCATCCACGACACCAGCACGCCCTGGCTCGGCGATGCACCGGACTTTCCGCCCAATGACGCGCCCGAGCTGAACCGCATCGCCCACTACGCCGGGCCGAACGCGGTGGCGCACGTGTTCGTCAACCGCCTCGGCGAGACGGTACTGGGCCACGACTTCGCCGAGCCCTGGCGAGCGACGAAGTTCGAGACCAAGGTCATCGGCCAGCCGGCCAAGGGCCTCTTCGTCCACATCGAACTGATGCAGCCGCGTCGGCGCGATCCGCAAGGCTCGCCCAAGAACGACCTGATCGCCCCGCTGCCCGGCTTCACCCCCGCGCAGTACGAGAAACTTGCCCTGCTCTACGCCGCGGCCAGCGCCCGCGCCGGCCACTGGCTGGTGCCGGCCTTCCACGCCGATCTCGACGAAGGCCTGGACGATGCGCACGACGATCCCCAGCATTTCGAGATCGACGCCTTCGCCGCCGCGCTGCAGCGGCTGCTCGACCACCTCAAGGAGTTCTAAAAGTGGCTTGGATCCTGCTCGTCATCGCCGGTCTGCTCGAAGTGGGCTGGGCCATCGGCCTGAAGTACACCGAGGGCTTCACCCGCCTCTGGCCCTCGATCGGCACCGCCACCGCAATGGCCGCCAGCGTCGGCCTGCTGGGCCTGGCGATGAAGTCGCTGCCCGTGGGCACCGCCTACGCGATATGGGTCGGCGTCGGCGCCGTGGGCACCGCGATCCTCGGCATGGTGCTGTTCAACGAGGCGGCCAGCATCGGCCGCCTCATCAGCCTGGGGCTGATCGTCGCCGGCATCGTGGGGCTGAAGCTGGCGTCCTGACGCTCAAGGCTTGGTCGTCACTCCCGCCGTGCGCGTGCCCTCGGCCGCGTGGCCGTCGTGCGTCTCGAAGGAGCGCACCAGTTCCGCGTAGCGCGGCGAGCGGCGCAGGTCCTGGTAGCGCTTCTGCGCGGCGCGGTATTCGGGCGTGAAGTTCGAGACGAGATCGCTGTTGTCGAGCTGCTGCAGGCCGGATTCGCGGTAGACGACCAGGTCGGCCAGCACCTCGGCGCGGGTGGGCTCGACGGCGGGGCGGGTGTCCTGCGCGTGCGCGGCGGAAGCAGCCAGGGCGGCGGCGGCGATCAGGAGAGAGAGCTTGCGGTTCATGGCATGTTCCTTTCTTTTCTTGCTGGCCGCATCAGCGGCCGAGGATGTCCTTGAGGTAGACGCCTTGCGAGAGCGCGGCGTGGACCTCGCGGGTCGAGTCGTCGACCAGCACTTCCAGCGCGCCGGCCTCGATGGCGGCGAAGGACTGGCGCACCACGTCCTCGGGGCGGGCCTTGGGCACGTCGAAGGCGCGGATCATGTCGGTGTCGATGAAGCCGCCGTGGAAGCCGACGACCTGCGTGCCTTGCGCGCTCAGCTCGTGGCGCAGGCTGTTGGTGAGCCCCCAGGCCGCCGCCTTGCTGACGCCGTAGGCGCCGATCAGCGGCGTGTTGGCCCAGCTCAGCAGCGACAGCAGGTTCAAGATCGCGCCGCCGCCATTGCGGCCCAGCACGGGCGCGAAGGCGCGGCTCATGTGCAGGATGCCGAACACGTTCGTCTCCAGCTGCTCGCGCAGCACCGAGACCTCGTTGCCCTCGGCACCACCGGTGATGCCGCCGATGCGGCCGATGCCGGCGTTGTTGATCAGCAGCGTGACGTCGGGGCATTGCGCTGCCACGGCGGCGACCTCGGCCGCGTCCGTAACGTCGAGCTTCAGCGGCACGACGCCGGGCAGCGTGACGGACGAGGGATCGCGCGCAGTGGCGTAGACCTTGGCGGCGCCCAGGGCCAGCGCCTGCTTGGCGAACTCCTGGCCGAGGCCGCGGTTGGCGCCGGTGACGAGAACGACGGAACCTTGGATCTTCATGATGGGTACTTCCTTGCTTCGTGGGTTGAGGGGAAAGGAAAGGGATTCAGGCCGCGGGCGTCCAGCCGCCGCCGAGTGCACGGAACGCCGCGACCGCCGCCCGCGCGCGCTGCGCCTGCAGGCGGGCGAGCTGGTCGCGTGCGGTCAGCAGCAGGCGGTCTTCCTGCAGCACTTCGAAGAGGCCCACGGCGCCGCCGCGGTAGGCGTCGGCGGCAGCATCACGCGCGGCACGGTGCGCATCGACCTCGTCGACCAGCAGCGCGCGCTGCGCCTCCAGTTGCGCCAAGGTGACCAGCGAGTCCTCGACGTCCTCGCCCGCACGCAGCATCTGCTGGCGCAGCCGGGCCAGCGCCTCGGCACGGGCACCATGCGCCTGCGCGACCTCGGCATCGATGCGCCCGAAATCGAACAGCCGCCAGTGCAGGCCCAGGAAGGCCTGCGGCTGGAAGGCGGCCGACGAGAACAGCGCGCCATGCAGGCTCTCGCCGCCCAGCAGGCCGCCCAGCGACAGCCGCGGGTAGTACTCGGCCGTGGCGACGCCGATGCGCGCCTGGCTCGCATCGAGCTGGCGCTGCGCGGCGATGACGTCGGGCCGGCGGCCCAGCATCTGGGCGGGCGTGAGGTCGGCGGGCAGCGCCGGGATGCGGATGTTCATGGGGACGTCCGCGGCCGGCGGCACGGCCAGCAGCGAGGCGGCGCCGCTGCCCGCTTCATCGCCGGCCAGCACGTCGATGCGGTGCAGTTGCTGCGCAAGCTCGGTGCGCAGCGGCGGCAGCAGGCCGCGCGATTGCAGCAGCAGCGCGCGCGCCTCGGCCAGCTCGCCCTGGGTGGCGAGGCCGTGATCGAAGCGGTCCTGCACCAGCGCCTGCAGCCGCTGCTGCGTGACGATCTGCGCCTCGGCCACGGCGATGCGGGCCTGCGCGCCGCGCAGCAGGAAGTAGGCATCGGCCAGCTCGGCGACGACGCTGATGCGGGCACCCATCCGCGCCGCCTCGGCCGCCTGCCACTCGGCCACGGCGGCGCTCTCGCCCTGGCGCAGGCCGCCGGCCAGGTCGGCCTCCCAGCTCGCGCCGAGGCCCAGCGACTGCAGGGTCTGCTCGCGCTCATAACCGGGGAAGGCGCTGGCCAGCGCGCCTTCCGGGCTCTTCAGCGACTGGCGTTGCGTCAGCAGCGTGCCCTGCACGCCGACCTGCGGCAACCGCTGCGCACCGGCGCCCTGCGCCGCGGCGCGCGCCTGCTCGACGCGGGCCAGCGCCGCGGCCAGATCCAGGTTCTGCGCCAGCGCGCGCTCGACCAGGCGGCTCAGCACCGGGTCCTGGAAGCCTTGCCACCAGTCGTCCAGCGCGGGGGCCGGCATGTCGGCGGCCTGATGGGTCAGCAGCGCTTCGCTCGAAAAATGCGCGGCGGGCGGCTGCACCTGCGGCGGTGCTTCGGGGGCGTGGGCGCAGGCGGCCAGCAATGTGGCGACGGCCAGCGCGGTCCAGGTGTTTCGGTAGGTCTTCATCGGGAAGTCCTCAGTGGGCCTCAGTGGGCATCAGCCGAAGGCATCGGCGGCGGGGTGATCTTGCGCAGCAGCGGCACGACCAGAAGCGAGGCGAGGAAGCAGACCATCACGATCAGGAAGGCGTCGGAGAAGGTCATCGTGAGCGCCTCGCGGTAGGTCAGTTGCCAGATCTGGCGCAGGCCGAGCGCGGAGCTTTCATCGGGCGGGTTCATGTGCTCCGCCAGGCGCAGGAAGTGCAGGTTCGTGCGGTCGTTCAGGATCGTGGCGCAGGCGGCGATGCCGATGGCGCCGCCCAGGTTGCGCATCAGGTTGAACAGGCCCGAGGCCAGCTTCAGCCGCGCCGGCGGCAGGCCGCCCAGCGCCAGGGTGACGACCGGCGGCACACTGAGCTGCTGCCCCATGCCGCGCAACGCCTGCGGCAGCAGCAGCTGGTGCGAGCCCCAGTCGTGCGTGATCGGCGCGAAGTCCCACATCGACAGCGCGAATAGCGCCAGGCCCGCCATCAGGATCCAGCGCAGGTCGAAGCGCGAGGCGAGGAAGGCGTACAGCGGGATCGACATGACCTGGAACACGCCGGTGGAGAACACGGCCAGGCCGATGTCCAGCGCGCTGAAACCGCGCACGCGGCCGAGGAACAGCGGCGTCAGGTAAATCGTGGCGAAGATGCCGATGCCGGTGACGAAGGAGAACAGGCAGCCCAGCGCGAAGTTGCGGTCCTTCAGCGCGCGCAGGTCGACAATCGGGCGCTCGCCGATCAGGCTGCGCCAGATGAAGGCGATGCCGGTGAGGCCCGCGGTCCAGGCGGTGATGACGATGGTGCTGTCACCGAACCAGTTCCAGCGCGGTCCTTCCTCCAAGGTGTATTCGAGGCAGCCGAGGAACACCGCCAGCAGCACCATCGCGAGGTAGTCGGCGCCCTTCAGCAACGCGAGATTGGGCTTGTCCACCCGCACCATCAGCGGCACGACGACGGTGACGACCAGGCCCGGCAGCAGGTTGATGTAGAACAGCCAGGGCCAGGACAGGGTGTCGGTGATCCAGCCGCCGACCACGGGGCCCAGCGTGGGCGCGAGCGAGGCGATGGCGCCGATCGTCGAGGCGGCCACCACGCGCTGCTTGCCGCTGAAGTACATGAACGCGGTCGTGAAGACCATCGGGATCATCGAGCCACCGAGGAAGCCCTGGATCGCGCGGAAGGCGATCATGCTCTGGATGTTCCAGGCCAGCGCACACAGCAGGCTGCTGAGCGTGAAGCCCAGCGCCGAGGCGGCGAACAGCCAGCGCGTGGACATCACGCTGGCCAGCCAGCCCGACAGCGGGATCACGATGATCTCGGCGATCAGGTAGGCGGTCTGCACCCAGGTGGTGTCATCGGCGCCGGCCGAGAGCCCGCCGCCGATGTCGCGCAGCGAGGCCGAGACGATCTGGATGTCCAGCAGCGCGATGAACATGCCCACGCACATGGTCGCGAAGGCGAGCACCTTGTCCCGGGTCGACAGCCGGTCGACCGGGATCACCTCGTCGGACCAGAAGGGCGGGCGGCTCATTGCGCGCTCGCGGTTTTCGTTGTGGCGTTCGCCGTGGTGGCCGTGTCCACGTCGACGATCACCGATAGGCCCGGCCGCAGGCGGCCCAACGCGCTGTCGGCCGCGTCCAGCTCGATGCGCACCGGCACGCGCTGGACGATCTTCGTGAAGTTGCCCGTCGCGTTCTCGGCCGGCAGCACGCTGAACTGCGCGCCGGTGGCCGGCGCCAGGCTGCCCAGGCGGCCATGCAGCACCTGGCCGGGCCAGGCGTCCGCGCGCACGCTGACGGGCAGGCCGACCTGCATGCGGGCGAGCTGGTCTTCCTTGAAGTTGGCATCGATCCACAGGCCCTGCGCCGGCACGATGGACAGCAGCGCCGTGCCCGCGCCCACATAGCTGCCCACGCGCGCCTTGCGGTTGCCCACATAGCCGTCGCGCGGGGCGCGCAGCTCGGTATAGCCGACGTTCAGCTGCGCCACGCGCTGCTCGGCCCGCGCCTGTGCCAGCGCGGCCTGCACCTGCTGCTGCTGCGTGGCGATCACGTCGAGCTGGCGCTGGGCGGCCTGCAACTCGGCGCGCGCGCGCATCGAGCCGGCCTGCGCGGACTTGTAGGTGGCCTCGGCGCGCTGCGCGCTCTCGACGGAGACCGAGGCGCGGCTGACCAGGTCCTCATGGCGGCGGAAGTCGTCGCGGGCGCGGCCTTCTTCCGCCGAAGCCGCGTCGATGCCGGCACGGGCCCGGGCGATCAGCGACTGCTGCAGCGCGGCGTTGGCCTTCAGGTTGGCGAGCGATGCCTGCTGCGCCTCCACCGCGCCGGCGGCGCGCTGCGACAGCGCGTCGTAGTCGCGCACGTCGATGCGGGCCAGCAGGTCGCCGGCGTGGACGAACTGGTTGTCGGCCACCGGCAACTCGGCGATGTAGCCGGAGATCTTGGCGCCGATCACGGTGACGTCGGCGCCGACGTAGGCGTCGTCGGTCTCCTCGTGGAAGCGGCCGGTGGTCCACCAGTGGGTCGCGTAGACGGCGGCACCGGCCACGACGAGCAGCGGCAGCGTCCATTGCAGCGCGCTGCGGCCCAGCGAGCGGCGCGGGGCGGATGGCGTTTGAGGGGTGGTCGGCGAGCTCATCGGTGACTCCGTGTTCGGGGTGGAGCCGGACTGTAGGCAAGTAACTTCAATCATGCAAGTTACTTGGGAATCGTAGGGTCAAAGGGAAGGATCGGATTGCCGGATCCCGAGTTAGTTGCATAATGAAAGCCAAGTCCGCCCATCACCCGGGCGGCACGAAGCATCAGGAGGTGCCATGCGACGGACCAGCTTTGAATCGATGGACTGCCCGGTGGCCCGCGCGGCCGACACGCTGGGCGACAGCTGGAACACGCTGATCCTGCGCGAGGCCTTCTACGGCCGCTCACGCTTCGACGAGTTCATCGCCGAGCTGGGCATCCCGTCGAACACGCTGACGCGGCGGCTGCAGGAACTGGTGGAGAAGGATCTGCTGGAGAAGCGCCTGTACAGCGAGAAGCCGCCGCGCTACCAGTACCTGCTGACGCCCAAGGGCCGCGACCTGCGGCCGGTGCTGCTGAGCCTGCTGGCCTGGGGCAACAAGCACGCGATGCCGACGCCGCGGCCGCTGCGCCTGATCGACACGACGACCGGCGAGCCGGTGGAGCTGGCGCTGATCGACGCGCGCACCGGCAAGCCGATCGGGCCGGAGCACAAGGTGCTGCGGCAGGGGGCTGCGCGGGCCGTGAAGCTCGAGGTGTTCGACTTCGACGGCGAGGCGCCGCCGGCGGCGGTCAACGAAGGCTGAGAACTACAGGCCCAGCCTCAGAGGTCCAATACCAGGCAGGCGCTCTTCGCCCGCGACACGCAGACGGTCATGCACGTACGCTTCTCCTCGTCGCTGAGGATGAAGTCCTGGTGGTCGACCTCGCCTTCGAGCACACCGACCTTGCAGGCGCCGCACAGGCCCGAGAGGCAGGAGGTGGGCACGCGCTGGCCGGCCAGCTCGATGGCGCGAACGATGCTCTGCTCCGGCCCCACCTGAACGGTGATGCCGCTGCGGGCCAGCTTCACCTCGAAGCTGCCGTCCACCGCGCCGGCGGGCTTCTCCCGCTCCGGCGCCTTGAAGTGCTCGCTGTGCACCGCGCCCGCGGGCCAGTGCGAGGCCGCCGCCGCGCAGGCCTTCATGAAGCCGCCCGGGCCGCAGAAGTAGATGTGGCCGCCCGGCGCAGGCTCGGCGAGCAGGCCGGCGATATCCAGGCCCTTGGCCGGATCGCCGCCGTCGAAGTGCAGGTGCAGCCGGCCCTCGGGCACCAGCGCCTGCAGCTCATCGAGGAAGGCCGCGTTGTTCCGAGTGCGCGCGCAGTAGTGCAGCTCGAAGGAGCGGCCCGCCGCGGCCAGCGCGTGCGCCATCGCCTTCAGCGGCGTGATGCCGATGCCGCCCGCCAGCAGGATGCTATGCGCCGCGTCGGCCGCCAGCGGGAAGGCGTTGCGCGGCGCACCGAGCGTCAGCGTTTCGCCGACGCGCAGGCGCTCGTGCATCGCCTGCGAGCCGCCGCGGCCCTGGGCCTCGCGCAGCACGCCCAGGGTCCAGTGCCGGCGCTCGGCCGGGTCGCCGGCCAGCGAGTAGGAGCGCACCACGCCGCCGGGCAGGTGCACGTCCACATGCGCGCCGGGCTCGAAGCCGGGCAGCTCACGCCCCTCGGGGTCGGCCAGCTCGAAAGCATGGATGCCCTCGGCCTGCCAGCGGATCGCGCGGATGCGGACCTGCAGTGTCGTCAGCACCCCGGCCGGCAGCGGCGCATTCACGCATGCCTCCGCGCCAGCACGTCCTGCTGCAGGGCTTCCAGTCTGTCCTTGACGAAGCGCCGGCGCTCCTCGCCGCGCAGGCTGTCGGACTCGGTCAGGATGACGACGACCTGGCGCGCCAGGTAGCGCCGCAAGGTCACTTCTTCCTCGGTCGTGCGGCCCACCGGCAGCTCGAACACATTGCCGGCGCAGTAGCTGTTCGGCTGGCCCGCGCAGTCGCGCAGCCACTGGGCGAACTCCTCCGGGCCCGCCTTCGCATTGGTGCCGCGGATGGCATCGCGCAGCAGCTTGCGGAACATGTAGAGGCCGGCGTCGAACTTGGTCGGATTCTCCAGCGCATGCACGGCGATCGGGCGCTGGCTGACGATTGCCTCGTAGTCGCCCGGTGCGTACTGGCAGTCCTTGTAGTGCTCGCGGGCACGGTGGTCGGCCGGGATCGGGGGCAGGTCCTGCAGCTTGTACTTGCCGAAGCGCTCCGGGCGGCGCATCGCGACCTGGCCTTCGAGGAAGTCGATCGTTTCGTAACCGACCAGTGACTTGTCGCCAATGCCGCGCGTATCGATGCCGGGGCCCATCACGCGCCAGCCGATCATCTTGGCGTTCTCGTCGTCCACCGGCACGGTCCAGCGGATCATGTGGAAGCGGCCGAACAGCTTCTTGGCCTGGCCGTCCTCCGAGGTGTAGGCGTGCAGGCTCAGGTTGGGCAGCACCTGGTGCTGGACGCGGATGTACATGTGCTCGTCGTTGGAGCGCCGCGCGCCGGAGCAGGCCAGGCCGCGCCCGCCGTGGATGGGCACGAACTGCATGTCGGGCGGCACCTCCATCGTCGCGGAGCCGACCTCGTCGAAGGTCGTGCCCTGGTAGTTCTCGCCGGTCACCTGGCGCTTCGCGTGCAGGGCCATCGTGTGATAGTTGTCGGCCGCGTTGTCCTGCACCTGCAGCCAGTTGCAGTGCTGGAAGTTGCTGTACGGCACCAACTCGTCGCCCTCGGCCACGGTGAAGTCGCCCTCCCACTCGGGGAAAGGCGGCTCGACGTCCGGCGGGCCCATGTAGGCAAAGATCAGGCCGTGGCGCTCGATGGCCTTGTAGGCGCCCTGGCGGATCGAACAGCGGTAGCGCTCGCCCTCTTCCTCCTCGCCCTCGGGGAAGGGCACGCGGATGCAGGCGCCGTCCACGTCGAACTGCATGCCGTGGTAGCAGCAGGAGATGCCGTGCTGCTCGATCTTGCCGTACTCCAGCGAGGCTCCGCGGTGCACGCAGTGGGCGTGCAGCAGGCCCAGCGCGCCACTGCCGTCCTTGAAGCAGACCAGTTCCTCGCCCAGGATCTTCAGGAAGCGCGGCGTATCGCTCAGCTCGATGGACATGCACACCGGGTGCCAGAAGCGCCGCAGGTACTCGCCCGCCGGCGTGCCGGGGCCGACCTCGGTCAGCTCCGGGTCATGGCCGGGCACCTTGCTGGTGTAGTAGCCGCCATAAGGGATCAGCTTCTTCACCGTGGCGCCGCCGGCGCTCTGCCTGTCTTCGAACTTCTCTTGCTTGGGGTCACTCATGCTGCTTTTCCGTCGGTTTACATACCGTGTTCTGAACTCTGTATACAGAGATTAGGTTAAAAATGAGGCCAACACCAAAGGGTTTACCCTTTATTTATCTGAATCGCATCGGCTGGGCGGCGTTCTTGGTCGTTCTGTACGTTGCGCTCTGTATCCAATTTAAAATTTGTTCATGCGCCTGAACACTCAGAACCTGCCGACCAAGACCGACTACGTGGACACCGTCTACCGGGTGCTGCTCGACGCGATCACCGACGGAAGCCTCGCCCCCGGCGAGCGGCTGACGCAGGAGGAGATCGCCGAGCAGCTGCACGTCTCGCGCTCGCCGGTGCTGCAGGCGCTGCGCCTGCTGAAGAAGGACGGCCTGATCGAGGACGCGCCCGGCCGCGGCGTCCAGGTCGTGGCGCTAGACCCGGCCTGGGTGGCGCATCTGTACCAGGTGCGCGGCGCGCTGGACGTGCTGGCCGCGCGCCTCGCGGCCGAAGCCCGCCATGCGCTCGACCCCGCCCTGATCGAGCGTGGCCGCCGCGCCGTCGAGGGCGAAGACCTGCAGGCGATCGTCGACGCCGACCTGGCCTTCCACAACGCGATCTACGCCGCCTCCGGCAATCCGCTGATCGCCGAGAACGCCGGCCGCTACTGGACGCACCTGCGCCGCGTGATGGGTGCCGTGCACCGCAGCTCCAGCGGCCGCAGCAATCTGTGGGACGAGCATCAGGCGATCGCCGATGCCATCGCCCAGGGCGATGCCGAGCGTGCCGTGATGCTGACCGAGCTGCACATCCGCCGGGCCAGCGAGAACCTCGTGGCCCGGCTCGGCGAGATGCTGCAACTCAGCGCCGCGCCTTCCGCATCACGTTGACCAGCTTCGCCGGCACGGTGAACACCAGGATGCTGCCGATCACCATGCTGGCCGCCAGGCCCAGCACGCCGGCGCCAGTGGTGCCGCTGCTGGTCTGCACCCAGCCGATCACGTAGGGGCTGACGACACCCGACAGGCTGCCGACCGAGTTGGCGAGCGCGATGCCCGCCGCCGCCGCGCCGCCGCTCAGCATGGCCGGTGGCATGACCCAGAACTGCGAGATCGTCGTCATCACGCCCATCGTGCCGATCGTCAGCGCCACCATGGCCAGCAAGGTGTCGTGCGCGAAGTACACGCTGGCGCACAGGGCCAGCGCACCGATCACGCCGGCGCCGGAAAGATGCCAGCGCCGCTCGCCGGTGGCGTCGGAGCTGCGGCCCACCAGCACCATCGCGACGGCCGCCGCGGCGTAGGGGATCGAGGACAGCAGGCCGATCTCCAGCGGATCGGTCACGCCGCTGGCCTTGACGATGCTGGGCAGCCAGAAGCTCACGCCGTACAGGCCCATCGTGAAGAAGAAGTAGATGCCGCTGAGCAGCAGCACGCGCGGGTTGGTGAGCCCGTCCTTGATCGAGTGCAGGTGCTGGCCCTGCTGCTCGGCAGCGAGGTCACGCTGGATCAGCGCCTTCTCGTCGGCGCGAAGCCACTTGGCGTCAGACACCCGGTCGTCGAGGAAGAAGAAGGCCCAGACGCCGATCACCACGGTGGGCAGCCCCTCCAGCAGGAACAGCCACTGCCAGCCGGCCATGCCGTGCACGCCGCTGAAGTGGTTCATGATCCAGCCCGACAGCGGTCCGCCGACGACGCCCGAGATCGGGATGCCCGTCATGAACAGGCCGGTCACCTTGCTGCGGCGGCTGTTCGGGAACCAGTAGGTCAAGTACAGCAGGATGGCCGGGAAGAAGCCGGCCTCCGCCACGCCGAGGAAGAAACGCAGCACGTAGAAGCTGATGGGCCCGCTGACGAACATCATCAGCGCCGAGATCAGGCCCCAGGTGACCATGATCCGCGCGATCCAGCGCCGCGCGCCGACCTTCAGCAGCACGAGGTTGCTGGGCACCTCGAACATCAGGTAGCCGATGAAGAAGATGCCGGCACCCAGCCCGTACATCGCGTCGCTGAGTCCCAGGTCCTTGCTCATCTGCAGCTTGGCGAAGCTGACGTTGATGCGGTCCAGGTAGGCGCAGACGTAGCAGAGGAACAGGAAGGGCAATAGTCGCCAAGCGACCTTCGAATAAGTGCTGGCGGCCTCGCCCGCGGTGCGGACCGGATGGCTGGCTAGATCGGAATACATGATTCCTTGTCTCCTGGTTTATGGGAATGGCTGCGCCAGCCGGCCTCTGTACGGGCCGGTTGTTGATCTGGCGCTTTGGGGGAACCGCCCTAGCGGAACATGTCCGGTTGCGTCTCGGCGATGTGCTCGTAGATCGCCTGGAAGTGCAGCCAGCCGATGTATTCGGAGCCCACGTGCTCGCGGCTGTAGCGCGAGCGCTCGGGCGACACCAGCATCGGCTTGTGGCCCGTGGCCTCGACCAGCAGTTGCTGCTTGCAGCAGCGCTCCAGCGCGATGAACCAGAAGGCCGCGGCCTCGATGCTGTGGCGGCTGGCGGTCAGCAGGCCGTGGTTCTGGTGGATGGCCGCCTTCACGTCCTTGAACCAGTCGCAGACGGCCATGCCGGCCTTCTCCTCGACGGCCACCTGGCCGGCCTCGTCCTTGATGACCACGTGGTCCTCGAAGAAGGCCGCCGCGTCCTGCGAGATCGGTTCCAGCGGCCGGCCCAGCGCGGCGAAGGCGGTGCCGTAGGTCGTGTGCGCATGGCACATCGCGAGGATGTCCGGATGCGCCTCGTGCACGGCCGCATGCAGCACGAAGCCGGCGCGGTTGATCGCGTGGCGGCCCTGCACGACGCGGCCCTTGTGGTCGGCCAGGATCAGGTTGGAGACCTTGACCTGGGCGAAGTGCACGGCCATCGGGTTGGTCCAGTACAGCTCCGGATGCTCCGGATCACGCACGGTCAGGTGGCCGGCGAAGCCGTAGTCGAAGCCTTCCAGCGCGAAGGCGCGGCAGGCGGCGACCAGGCGCTCCTTCAGGTGCTGGCGCTCGGCGGCCACGTCCTCGAAGACGGGCTTCTCCGGAAAGATCAGGCCGGGCTGCTCGGGCTGGTAGATGGAGGTGCGGCCGTCGCGCAGCAGCGGTGCGGTGGTGGGCTTGCTGCTGGCTTGCGGGCGGTCAAGAACGGTCGTTGACATGCGGGTCGGTCCTCAATGCGTGTGGTGATGCGGTATGAGTGCATCTTCGAATTCCGCCGCATGAATGACAAACGATCGTTGTTCAACTTCATGTGAGCGCCATTCACACAAAGCGCCGGCTGGGCCACACTGCGACCACGATGAGAAAGATCCCGAACTTCGTACTGCTGCGCGCCTTCGAGGCCGCGGCCCGGCTGCAGAGCTTCACGGGCGCAGCGCACGAGCTGCACCTGACGCCCTCGGCCATCAGCCACCAGATCCGTGAGCTGGAGGCTCACTTCGGCCGCGCGCTGTTCCTGCGCAGCCATCGCCGCGTCGACCTGACGCCCGAGGGCCGGCGGCTCTCCGAAGGCCTCACGCGCGTGTTCGATGCGCTGGATGCCAGTTGCTCCGAGGTGGCCCTGGCGCCGTCGAACCAGGTGCTGTCCGTCTACTGCGCGCCGAGCTTCGCCGCCAAGTGGTTGGGGCCGCGGCTGGCCGGCTTCATGCAGCAGCATCCGGAGATCACGATCCGCCTCACCTCCGGCGCCGAGCCGATGGACCTGACCCAGGCCCGCGAGGTGGACCTGGCGATCAGCTACGGCCATGCGCTGCAGCGCCCCGGCGTGGTGGTGACGCCGCTGGGCAAGGAGCGCATCGCGCCGCTGTGCGCACCCTCGCTAAAGCCGCCCAAGCGCGCCTGGAAGGAACTGATCGGTGAATTGACCCTGATCGACTCGCAGCTCAACAACGTCACCTGGCGCGACTGGTTCGCGCTGAACGGCCTGGTGATGCCTCAGCGCCCGCACCAGTCCTTCGACCGCGGCGCGCTGGCCATCTCCGCCGCGGTGGACGGCCTGGGCGTCACCCTGGAGAGCGTGCGCTTCGCCGCGCGCGAGCTGCAGCGCGGCGAACTGGTCGAAGTGGGCGCCAAGGTCTTCAAGACCATCGAGCGGGAGATGCACTTCCTCTCGCTGCGCACGAACGAGCAACGGGTGGAGAAGGTGCGCTGCTTCAGCGAGTGGCTGCTGAAGCAGTTGAAGGTCAGCGCTTGATCGTGGCGAGAACGTTCAACGCCAGACCATGAGCGGCCTTGGCAAGCCGGTCATCGTTGGTCCACAGCGCCGAGCAGCCGTGGTGCATCGCGCAGGCCAGGTGCAAAGCATCGGGCGTCTTGAGCCCGAAGCGAGCGCGGAGTTCGGTGGCTTGCTGGAATACCGGCTCCGTCATCTCCAGCAACTTCAACTCACCCAACGCGGTTTCGAAGCGGCGTTGAAGCAGCACATGGCCGTCGCGCATCGGCTTGACCAGGCACTCCATGCGAACCAGCGGTGACACGCACAGCTGCAGGGGCGGCACCGATGCGATGGCCGTCACGGCGGGCGGTCCAAAGACCGGATCCTGCTCGATGGCGTAGATCAGCAGGCAACTGTCCAGGTAGATCAATCCCAGCTCTCGCGCTCAGCCTGGATGCCTGCTTCGATCAGCTCATGGCTGCGCTGCAGATGCGCCGGCAAGGGGTTGGCGCGCAGCCAGGCCACAAAGTCCCTGGGCCGTTCCTGGCCAGTCTCTGCGGAGTCCGTCGGGTGGATGGGCACCAGCTTCGCAACCGGCTGGCCGCGATTGGCGATCACGACCTCTTCTCCCGCCTGCGCGGATCGGATCAGTTGCGACAGGCTGTTCTTCGCTTCCAGCACGTTGACCTGCATCACGAGCACCTCCACAACAACAGATGGCTCATTTTACACAACCTGGCCAGACTGATGAAAACATAGCCATATCTAGCCAGGTTATCAATCAGCCTGGCAGCACTGCGAACGCGTCCCGCGTCAGATTCTCCGGCGCACCCTCGGCGCGGCAGGCCACGTCGTCCTCGATGCGGATGCCGCCGAAGCGCGCCAGGTGCTCGACCTTGGCCCAGTCCACGTTGGCGCCGGCCGGCGTGGCACGCAGTTTCTTCAGCAGGGTTGGAATGAAGTAGAGGCCCGGCTCGATCGTGACGACCATGCCCGGCTGCAGCGGACGCGTCAGCCGCAGGAACGGATGGCCGGCGGGCTTCGGTAGCGTGCCGCCCTCCTCGGTGGCCATGAAGCCGCCGATGTCGTGCACCTGCAGGCCCAGCAGGTGGCCGATGCCGTGCGGGAAGAAGGTGCTGCTGACGCCTTCGGTGACGATCGCCTCGGCGCTCATGTTCCGCACGATGCCCTGGGTGGACAGGATCTGCGCCACGCGACGGTGCGTGGACAGGTGGATGTCGCGGTAGTCGACCCCGTTGCGCACCTCGTCCACCAGCGCCAGCTGGGCCTGCTCCATCGCGGCCAGCAGCGCGCCGAAATCGGCATCATCGCCACGACTCCAGGTACGGGTGATGTCGGAGGCGTAGCCGTTCACCTGGGCGCCGGCGTCGATCAGGAAGGAACGGCTCTCGGCGGGCCGCTGCGTGTCCTGGTACTGGTAGTGCAGCACCGCGCAGTGCTCGTTCAACGCGACGATGTTGGAGTACGGCAGGTCCCGGTCCGTGTGGCCGGTAGCTTCAAGGTAGGCACGATGGATCTCGATCTCCGAGGCGCCGGCCAGGAACGCGTCGCGCGCGGCGATGTGGCCCGGCGCGGCACGGCGCGAGGCGGCGCGCATCTGCCCCAGCTCCCAGCCGCTCTTGCAGGCGCGACGCCAGTGCAGCAGGTTCAGCAGCTCGGGCGGGTTGTTCGGCTTGAATTCGCCCAGGGCGGCATCGGCCTCGCCGACGATGGCGAGGCGCCCCGGCAGCTTCAGGTGATCCACCGCATCGCCCGGCTCGCTGATGACGACCAGCTCCACATGCTGCACCCACTCCCCGCTCGGGTCGCTGGGCGGCACGTGCCAGTAGTCGTCAGGCTGGTAGTAGACGACTCTCGGCTTGTGCCCCGGGCGGACGACGATCCAGCTGCAGGGATGGTTCGTCAGCGGCAGCCAGTGCTTGAAATGCGGATTCGGCTGGAACAGGTAGGGCCGGTCGTCCAGGAAGGCGTACTTCTCGACGCCGGAGGCGATCAGCAAGGCATCGAAGCCGCTGCGGGCCAGCGCGGCCTCAGCCTCGCACTGCAGGCCGGCGAGGTGGCCGGCGTAGGAAATATCGGTGGAATTCATCGAACAATTATCCGGGCTCATCCCGGGTCGCGCTCCCACACCACGCCTTCCTCGGTGAGCATCGAATCGACCGGCACGTCGTCCGGTTCACGCTTGAGCAGCGGCAGGAAGCCGTGCGCATAACCCACGCCGACCATCTCCGGCCGCGGCGACATCTCCTGCACCGTGCGCGCCATGAAGCCCCCGCCGTAGCCGATGCGCAGCCCCGCCGGCCCGTAGCCGACGCAGGGCACCAGCAGCAACTGGGGCTGGAAGGTCTCGGTGTCCTTGGGCTTGGTGATGCCGTAGGCGTCCTCCTCCATCGGGCAGCCGGGATACCAGACGTGGAAATGCAAGGTGCCGTGTTCCTTGTCCACCACCGGGATGCCGATGCGGCGCGTCGGGTCCGCCTCGCTCCAGCGGTACAGCGCGGGCAGCGGGTCGAACTCGCCCTTGATGGGCCAGTAGGCGCCGATCGTCGTCTCGCGCCGGCGTACCAGCCAGATGCGCAGCACGCTCTGCAACTGCTCGGCCAGCTCGAGCCGGTCGGGCAGGTCCATGCGTTCCTGAATCAGCCTCTTGCGCAGCGCGGCGCGGTCATTCATCCAGTCCACTTGTCGGCACTCCATCCAGCGGTGGCGCATTGTGCAGCCTTCGCTACAGTGAGCGCCATGGATGCCGAACTGCTGAACCACTGCAAGGAACTGCTGGCGCCGCTGGGCGCCGTGCGCACGCGCCGCATGTTCGGCGGCCACGGCATCTATGTAGACGATCTGTTCATGGCGCTGATCGCCTATGACCAGCTTTACCTGAAGGCCGACGACGAGACGCGTCCGCGCTTCGAGGCCGCCGGCTGCGAGCCCTTCCGCTACGCCAAGCAGGGCGGCGAGTCGATTTCGCTCAGCTACTTCCGCCCGCCCGAGGAGGCGATGGAATCGCCCGCGCTGATGCAGCCCTGGGCACGGCTGGCGTTCGGCGCCGCGCTGCGTGCGCGGGCCAAGGTGTCGGTCAAGCGGCCGAAAGCGGCTGCGAAGACTGCGAAGAAGAAGCCAGGAAGCGCTTCCAGAAAGGCTGGCTAGCCGCACGGCCGGCCTGCCGGCGGATCACCTCGGGGCACGGCGGCACCAGCAGCTGGAAGGCGGCCTGCGGCCAAGCCTCCATCACCACGCGGCTGCCCGAGGGCAGTTGCACGCTCTCGCCGGCTTCCAGCCAGTGGTCTTCGGCCGGGGCGTCCAGCGCGCCACGCAGGGTCAGCCACAGGCGGCCTTCAGACACGCTCAGCTCACGCGGTCCCGGGCCGATGGACATGCTGATCGCCTCGCCCTGCGAAACGGACCACAGCGAATGTTGTTGAGACTGGCTCATGATTGCATCTCCTTGCCAAGGGACGCGGACCTCGCGTTCCTCATGGGTAAATACTAGGGTCGACCCGAAGCTGGGTCCAATGAGATCGACGCGCCGGATTGATACCATCCGCTCATGAATCAACCCATTCCTCTCCGTCATAGGCCGCTGGCCGTCGGCCCGCTGCGCGCCTTCGAGGCCGTGGCCCGCACGCTGAGCTTCCGCAAGGCCGCCGAGGAACTGAGCCTGACGCAGTCGGCGATCAGCCGGCAGATCCGCGGGCTGGAGGACGAAATCGGCTGCTCCCTGTTCCGCCGCGGCACCCGTTTCGTGGAGCTGACGGCCGACGGCGCGATCCTGCAGGGCACGGCCGTCGCCGCGCTGGAGCGGTTGGACCAGACGGTGCGCCAGATCCGCCGATCGCGCGGCCGCAGCGTCGTCAACGTCACCACCTTCCCCTCCTTCGCCTCGCTGTGGCTGATCCCGCGGCTGGAGGCCTTCCAGCGCGACTTCCCGGACATCGATATCCGCGTCTCCGCCTCCGACGCCATCGTCGACCTGGACGACAGCGAGATCGACCTGGCCCTGCGCTACACCGACCCGGCCCAGGCCGAGGCCGGCGCGCAGCGCCTGTTCGGCGAGACGCTGACGCCGGTGGTCAGCGCCGCGGCGATGCGCCAGGCCGCCGAAGGCCAGGCCCCGCCGCTGGCGGCGCCGGCCGACCTGGCCCGCTACACCCTGGCCGAGGAAGACGACCAGCGCCCCGGCGCCGAATACCTGAGCTGGCGCCGCTGGCTGCGCGAGAACGGCGTGCCCGGCCTGCAGCCGCGCCGCTGGATGTACCTGAACTTCACCTACCAGCAGGTGCAGGCCGCGCTGGCCGGCCAGGCGCTGGCACTGGCGCGCGTGGCGCTCGTCAGCGAGCAGTTGCAGCGCGGCGACCTGGTCGAGCCCTTCGCCCAGGTCGGTCGGGTCACCAGTCCCTATGCCTACTGGCTCGTGCAGGCGGGCCACAGCCGCAGCCGGCCGGAGGTGAAACAGTTCTGCGACTGGGTGCTGGCGCAGGCGGCGCAGACCCGCATCGACATCGGCGAGGACCTCGCGCCCGTGCTCAAGACCGGTTGAGCACGAAGTCCTTCAGCCGCAGCAGCAAGCGATAGAGCCCGGTCGTGCGGTAGTCGCCGCGCTGCTCGCGCAGGCGGCTGCCATGCGGCCGGGCACCGCGCGCCGCCGTGCCGCGCAGCAGCGGCTCCGCGCGGTCCAGCAACGGGCTCAGGTCGATCAGCGCGGGCACGACGACCGGATGGCCGCAGTCCACGCAGGCCGCACCCTGCGTCGGCTCCACCGTCGCACCGCAGGCCCGGCAGGGCCAGGCCAAGCGCTCGGCCGACACCGGCTCGGCATGGCGGCTCAGCAGCGCGGTGAAGAAGCGCGGCATGTCCATCACCAGCAGCGGGCTCGTGCAATAGCCGCAGCGCGCATCGCGGTCCAGCAGGCCGCGCGCGCAGGCCTCGCGCTCCAGGCCGGCACCGCAATTGAGGCAGGCCGGCTCGCGGTTCTCGGTCTTCAGCGCGTCGAGGTCGCGGCGCGTCATCGCGCGCACCAGGCCGCGTCGCGCCAGCAGCGCCGCGAAGCCGGCCAGGCCACCGCGGCAGCGCGGGCATTCGAGCTCGCCGAAGCGACCCATCACGGTCAGGTTGTGCACCGGCTTGAGCGTCGCGCCGCAGCGCGGGCAATCGCAGGCCGCGACGGCTGACGGAGGCGCATCGCCACGGGCCTGCTGCAGGCGACGCAGCAGGCTCACCCAGCCCAGGCCCGACAGGTTGACCGCCTCCAGCTCGTCCAGCCAGACGAGCCGGCACGGCGCGCACAGGTCGGTGTGGACGGTGTTGCCGTAGTGACCCTCCAACGGCAGCGCCGTCATCGGCTGGCGGCACTGCGGGCACTGCAGGGTCTTGTGGACGGAGGCGCCAGCCGGCATCGCCGTCTCGGCTCAGGGCGCGATGATTTCGCGCTCGGTGACGATCACCGTCAGGGGCAGGTCGTGCGGCTCCACCGCGAACGGCGCCTCGCCGATTCCCCAGGCGACGCCCACCGTCGTCACGCCCGGATGCGCGGCCTGCCAGCGATCGAAATAACCGCCGCCGTAGCCGAGCCGGTAGCCCTCGCGCGTGAAGCCGACGCAGGGCGCCAGCACCACGTCCGGCACGACGACGGCACCGCCGCTGGCCGCGATGCCCACCTCGTCCACCTGGCCCGGCGTGCCGCCGTCCCACAGGCGGTAGTCCATCCGGCGCGGCGAACGCAGGCAGAAGGGCAAGGCCCATTGCGAAGCTGCCGCCGACAAGGCCTCCACTGCGTTAAATTCCCCCTCCAGCGGCCAGTACAAGCCCAGGCATTGCGGCTCCAGCTGCTCCAGCACTTCGCGCAGATGGCGCGCCAGCGCGGCCGAGGCCGCATGGGCGGCGGGCGTGGCGAACCAGGCAGCGCGTTCGGCCTTGAGCCTGGCGCGCAGCGCGGGACGTTCGTGCGGCAGGGTGGTCGTCATCGATGAAGGAAGCAGTTTGGTGAAGCGTGCGTTGGCAGTATATGGAGCGGTGGCCACAGGCCTGCTGCTGTTCGTGGCAGCGGCCCCGGCCCAGGCGCCCGGGGCGACCGAATGGGTGCTGGACGCCAAGGACGCCGTCCGCACCAAGGACCGCAAGAAGCTCGCCACGATCAACGCCGCGGCCCAGGCCCAGCGCTACCCGCTCGCGCCCTGGATCGACTACTGGGACATCGGACTGCGCCTGTCGGAAGTGAGCCAGCCGGACCTGGACGCCTTCTACGCGCGCTGGCCCGGCAGCTATGTGGAAGACCGGCTGCGCAACGACTGGCTGCTGGAGCTGGGCCACCGGCGCGACTGGCGCAATTTCGCCACCGAGTACCCGCGCTTCCAGATGCGCGACGACCGCGAGGTGCTGTGCTATTCGCTGGTGGTGGAGCAGCAGGCCGGCGGCAAGCCCAAGCCCGATTTCAAGGACCGCGCCCGTGCCGCCTGGCTGGCGCAGAAGGACGGCGACGAGGGCTGCCAGCTGCTCGCCAGCACCCTGTTCGACGGGAAGCTGCTGAAGCCCGACGACGTGTGGCTGAAGCTGCGCCTGGCCGTCGAAGCGCAACGGCCGCGCGCCGTGAAGCAGGCCGCCGCGCTGCTGGGCACGCCGGTGGAAAAGGCCGTGGCCGAGCTGCAGGACAACGCCGGCAAGTACATGACGCGCAAGGCCAGCGCCGCCAACCGTCAGCAGTCCGAACTGGCGACGCTGACCCTGCTGCGCGTGGCCTCGGCCGACCCCGACCAGGCCGCCGCGCTGCTGCGCGCCCGCTGGGAACGCGCGCTGCCGACCGAGCTGGCAGCAGCCGTGTGGGCCCAGGTCGCGCGCCAGGCCGCGTTCCGCCTGATGCCCGAGGCCAACGACTACTTCGACCGTGCGCTGAGCTTGCACGGCAAGAAGGGCCAGACCGATCCCGAGTGGAGCGACGAGACCTTCGCCTGGGCCGCCCGCGCCGCCCTGCGCGGCACCGACGGCACGCCGCGCTGGCCGCAGCTGCTGCGCGCCATCGGGCTGCTGAGCGCGAACGAGCAGAACCAGCAGGCTTGGCGCTACTGGCGCGCCCGCGCGCTGATCGCCACGGCCACCGACGGTGCCGGCGGCGACCCCCAGCGCGCCGAAGCCCGCTCGCTGCTGCAGGGCCTGGCCACGCCCCTCACCTTCTACGGCCAGCTCGCCGCCGACGACCTGAACCAGCCCCAAACCCTGCCCGCCGCCCCGGCGCCGCTGACCCCGCTGGAGCGCGGCAAGGCGCAGACGACCGTCGGCCTTGCCCGCGCGCTGCAGCTGATCTCGCTGGGCCTGCGCAATGAAGGCGTGCGCGAATGGAACTTCAGCTTGCGCGGCCTGAGTGACCGCGAGCTGCTGGCCGCCGCGCAGGAGGCCTGCGACCGCGAGGTCTGGGACCGCTGCATCAGCGCCAGCGACCGCACCAAGAGCGAGATCGACCTGACCCAGCGCTACCCCACGCCCTTCCGCCGCGAGCTGCTGGCGAAGACGCGCGAGGTCGGCGTCGACCCGGCCTACGTCTATGGCCTGATCCGCCAGGAATCGCGCTTCGTCATCGACGCGCGTTCGCATGTCGGCGCCTCCGGCCTGATGCAGGTGATGCCCGCCACCGCCAAGTGGACCGCGAAGAAGGCCGGCATCCCGTTCAGTGCAGAGCTGATGCAGGACCGCGAGTTCAACATCAAGATCGGCGCCAGCTACCTGAAGCTGGTGCTGGACGACTTCGGCGGCTCGATGGCCATGGCCGCCGCCGCCTACAACGCCGGCCCCGGCCGCCCACGCCGCTGGCGCGACGGCCCGCTGCTCGACGCCGCCATCTGGACCGAGAACATCCCGTTCAACGAGACGCGCGATTACGTCAAGAACGTGCTGGTCAACACCACCGTCTACGCGCAACTGCTCGGCGCCGACGGCACGGCCGGCACCACGCTGCGCAGCCGCCTCGGCAAGCAGATCGGTCCCAAAGGCAGTGCACCGGACATCCTGCCGACCGATCCGCCCTGATGCCGGGCTCGCATCAATCGCATGCGCAAATCTCACCCCGGCCGAACGGCGCGCTGGCTAAGCTGAGGTCTTCTTGAACGGAGACCCCTGCATGAAGCTCTACATCGGCAACAAGAACTACTCGTCCTGGTCGCTGCGCCCCTGGCTCACCTTGAAGGGCCTGGGCATTCCGTTCGAAGAGGTGCAACTGCAGTTCGACGACTTCGGCCCCGGCTCGCAGTTCCATGCAGCACTGGACCGGCTCGGTGCCGGCGTGCGCAAGGTGCCGATCCTGGTCGAGGACGACGGCTTCGCCGTGTGGGAAACGCTGGCCATCGCCGAGTACATCGCCGACCGTCATCCCGAATCGCCGGTGTGGCCGCGCGATGCCAAGGCGCGTGCCCGCGCGCGCAGCTACTGCGCCGAGATGCACGCCGGCTTCGGCAGCATCCGCAACCTGTGCCCGATGAACATCGAGGCCTTCTTCCCTGACGTCGGCGCGCGGCTGATCGAAACGGAACCGGGCCTGCGCAAGGACCTGGCCCGCATCGACCAGATCTGGAACGAGGCGCTGCAGGCCAGCGGCGGCCCCTTCCTGTTCGGCAAGGAATTCGGCGCGGCGGATGCCTACTTCGCTCCGGTCGTCATGCGCGTCACCCGCTTCGCGCTGCCGCTGAGCCCGATGGCCGCGGCCTACGCGAAGACGATCGAGCAATTGCCGGCCATGCAGGAATGGATCGCCGCGGCGCTGCAGGAGCAGAGCTACGTGGCCGAGGACGAGCCATATCGCAAGGCTCGCTGAATGCCGGACGACTTTTGGATTTAGATGGCGCGGGTGCCGCGGCGGCGCGCGATCCAGCCCACCAGGCCGAGGCCGACGGCCAGCAGCGCGTAGCTCTGCGGCTCGGGCACAGCGGCGGCGGGTGTTGCCGTGTAGTTGGCGCCGAGGAAGCCGGTGCCGCTGATCTGCGCGCTGCCCGTCAGATAGCCGGTCGCCGTGAGGACGTAGTCACCGGCGCTGACATTGGTGAACGAGAAGCCGGCGGCGCTGGGATCGGAGTCGACGAGGCTGCCGACGCTGGCGCCGCTGAACACCACCGACTGCAGCGAGAAGCTCATCGTCTGGCCACCGATCGACACGCTGGCCGAGTCGAGGGCGAACAGGCTGCCGACGACGTCCGAGGTCGATGCAACGTGGATCGTGCCGATGATGACATCGGTGAACGAGGAGCCGACCGTGACCGGTCCGATCTGGTCTGCATGGGCGGCGCCGGCGATCAGGGCGGCAGCGGCGGCAGCGGCGGCAACGATTAGCTTTTGCTTCATGGGATAAGTGGGTGGGTTGTTCTCGGATGACTCAGAGGAAATTGTCCAGCGCTGCGGACAGGATGTACCGGCAAAATGCTTCAACACTCCCCCGCAGGCACGGGGCGTGTTTGCCCCAATCCACAGGGTTTTCCAGGGACCGGTTTCACCTGCAGGACGACGGACGGAAATGAAATTGCAATGAGACCGGATCCCGGACAAGCTTCAGCAATGAACAGCTATCTCGTCGGCGGCGCGGTCCGCGATGCCCTGCTGGGCCTGCCGGTCCAGGACCGTGACTGGGTCGTCGTCGGCGCCGATCCGGCGGCGATGCTGGAGGCCGGCTACACGCCGGTGGGGCGCGACTTCCCGGTCTTCCTGCACCCCGAGACGCACGAGGAATACGCGCTGGCCCGCACCGAGCGCAAGACGGCGCGCGGCTATCACGGCTTCGCCTTCCATGCAGCACCGGATGTGAGCCTGGAGCAAGACCTGGTACGGCGCGACCTGACGATCAATGCGATGGCGCAGGACGCGGACAGCGGCGCGATCGTCGATCCCTACGGCGGCCAGCGCGATCTCGAAGAGAAGGTGCTGCGCCACGTGTCGCCCGCCTTCGCCGAGGACCCGGTACGCATCCTGCGGCTGGCGCGCTTCGCCGCGCGCTTCTCCGAGTTCAGCGTGGCGCCCGAGACACTGGCGCTGATGCGCCGGATGGTGGATGAAGGCGAGGTCGACGCGCTGGTCGCCGAGCGGGTCTGGCAGGAGCTGTCTCGCGGGCTGATGGAGAAGAAGCCCTCGCGCATGCTGGAGGTGCTGCGCGATTGCGGCGCGCTGACGCGGCTGCTGCCCGAGGTGGACCGGCTCTTCGGCGTGCCGCAGCCTCCTGCCCATCATCCGGAGGTGGACACCGGCATCCACCTGCTGATGGTGCTGGACCAGTGCGCGCTGCAGGAGGCGCCGCTGGCGGTGCGCTACGCCTGCCTGTGCCACGACCTCGGCAAGGGCACGACGCCGGCCGATGTGCTGCCGCGCCACATCGGCCACGAGGGTCGCAGCGAGCGGCTGGCCCGCAAGGTCAGCGAGCGCTGGCGCGTGCCGACCGACTGCCGCGAGCTGGCCGAGCTGGTCGCGCGCGAGCACACCCACGTGCACCAGAGCGAAGGCTTCAGCCCCGAGGCGCGGCTGCGCCTGCTGGAGCGCTGCGATGCCTGGCGCCGGCCCGAGCGCTTCCGACAGATGCTGTGGGCCTGCGAGTGCGATGCACGCGGCCGGCTGGGACTGGAAGCCCGCGACTATCCGCAGCGCGAAAGGCTGCAGCAGGACCTCGATGCGACGCTGACGGTCGATCTCGCCGCCGTCAGCGCCGCCGCGTTGGCCGAAGGCAAGAAGGGCCCGGCCATCGGCAAGGCCGTGCAGCAGGCCCGGCTGAAGGCGCTGGGTGGCTGAACGGGTCGACGCCGTCGTCATCGGCGCCGGCGTGGTGGGACTGGCCGTCGCGCGGGCGCTGGCGCAGCGCGGGCTGGAGACCCTGGTGCTGGAGCGGGAGACGGCCATCGGCACCGGCATCAGCTCGCGCAATAGCGAGGTGATCCATGCCGGCCTCTACTACCCGCAGGGCAGCTTGAAGGCGACGCTGTGCGTGCGCGGCCGGCGGCTGCTGTACGAGTTCTGCGCCTCGCACGGTGTGCCGCACCGGCGCTGCGGCAAGCTGATCGTGGCGACGTCGGCAGAGCAAGTGCCCGGCTTGGACCAACTGCATGAGGCCGGCCGCATCAACGGGGTCGAGGCGCTGCGGATGCTGACGCAAGTCGAGGCGCAGGCGATCGAACCGCAGCTGCGCTGCGTCGCCGCACTGGAAAGCGCCGCCACCGGCATCGTCGACAGTCACGCGCTGATGCTGGCGCTGCGCGGCGACTTCGAGGCCGCCGGCGGCATGCTCGCCTTCGGCGCGTCGGTGCTGGGGGACAGCGGGCTCGCGCTGGAGGTCGGCGGCGCCGAGCCGATGCGGATCGAGGCACGCAGGCTGATCGTCAACGCCGCCGGGCTCGACGCGCCACGGCTCGCCGCCGCGCTGGCCACGCCCGCGCCGCGGGCCTGGCTGGCCAAGGGCAGCTACTTCGCGCTGGCCGGCCGCGCGCCGTTCTCGCGCCTCGTCTACCCGCTTCCGGAGCCGGGCGGCCTGGGCGTGCACCTGACGCTGGACCTGGCCGGCCAGGCGCGCTTCGGGCCCGACGTCGAGTGGGTGGACCACATCGACTACCGCGTCGACCCGCGCCGCGCCGAGGGCTTCTACGCCGCGATCCGCCGCTACTGGCCGGCCCTGCCGGACGACGCGCTGCAGCCCGCCTACGCCGGCATCCGCCCGAAGATCGCCGGCCCGGGCGAGCCGGCGGCGGACTTCGCGATCGAGCGCCACGGCGGCCTCGTGAACCTGTTCGGCATCGAGTCGCCGGGGCTCACCGCGGCGCTGGCGATCGGCGAGCGCATCGCGTCCGAGGTCTGAGCGCAGCTCAGTGCTCGTGCCCTTCGTGGCCCTGCGGCTTGTGCACGTGCATCGTGTGCTCGTCCATCGCCGGCTCGGCGGCACGTGCGGGCTCGCTGGGCATCGGCCCTTCGTACTCGTAGGCCACCGTGCCGGCCGGGTGCTTGAAGGGGCCGGGGTCCGCGTAGTCGCCGGGCTTCTGCCCGTCGCGCACCTTGACCACGCTGAACATGCCGCCCATCTCCAGCGGCCCGAACGGGCCCTTGCCGTCCATCATCGGCAAGGTGTTCTCCGGTAACGGCATGCGCATCGCGCCCATGTCGGACATGCCCTTGTCGCCCATGGCCATGTAGTCGGGGATCAGGCGCGAGATGCGCTCGGCCAGCTCGCTGTGGTCGACGCCGATCATGTTGGGCACCTGGTGGCCCATCGCGTTCATCGTGTGGTGCGCCTTGTGGCAGTGGATGGCCCAGTCGCCGGCGATGGCCTCGAACTCGAAGGCGCGCATCTGGCCCACGGCGATGTCGGTGGTCACCTCGGGCCAGCGAGCGGTCGGAGGCACCCAGCCGCCGTCGGTGCCGGTCACGGTGAAGTGCGGGCCGTGCATGTGGATCGGGTGGTTGGTCATCGTCAGGTTGCCGACGCGCACTCGCACGCGGTCGCCGGTGCGGCAGACGAGCGGGTCGATGCCGGGGAAGACGCGGCTGTTCCACGTCCAGAGGTTGAAATCCGTCATCTCGGCCGTGCGCGGCACCGCGGCGCCCGGCTCGATCGCATAGGCGTTGAGCAGGAAGGCGAAGTCGCGGTCCACGCGCATGAAGCCCGGATCGCGCGGATGCACGATGAACAGGCCCATCATGCCCATCGCCATCTGCACCATCTCGTCGGCATGCGGGTGGTACATGAAGGTGCCGGCGCGCTGCAGCTGGAACTCGTAGACGAAGGTCTTGCCCGGCGCGATGTGCGGCTGCGTCAGCCCGCCGACACCGTCCATGCCGTTGGGCACCAGCAGGCCATGCCAGTGCACGGTCGTGTGCTCGGGCAGCTTGTTGGTGACGAAGATGCGCACCCGATCGCCCTCGACGGCCTCGATCGTCGGCCCCGGGCTGGACCCGTTGTAGCCCCAGAGCCGCGCCGTCATGCCGGGCGCCAGCTCGCGCACGACCGGCTCGGCCACCAGGTGGAATTCCTTGACGTTGCCGGTGGCCATGCGCCAGGGCAGCGACCAGCCGTTCAGCGTGGCGACCGGGCGGAAGGGCCGGCCCGTCTCGGGCGGGCGGGGCGGCTGCATCTGCGGGGAAGCCTGGTAGACGGCCTCGGGCAGCGAGGCGGCGCGGCTGGCCGCGGTGGCGCCAAGCGCGAGCGCACCCGCGCTCACGCCGCGCAGGAAGTTTCTGCGATCGTTCATGGTGTTCTTGTCCTGGTTCTCAACGGCCGCCGAGCGCGGCCTGCAGCTGCGTGTCGGCGATCCAGAAATCGCGCTGCGCCTGCACCGAGGCGGCGACGCTGCGGATCTGCTCGCGCGCATCGGCCAGCAGCTCGAACACGCCCACCAGCATGCCGTTGTAGCGGAGCAGGGTCTCGTCGGAGATGCGCTGCTTCAGCGGCAGCACCTCGTCGCGGTAGTGGCGCGCCAGCGCGTAGGCACTGCGGTAGCCGGCATGGGCCTCGCGCACCTCGGACTGCGCGTTCAGCGCCGCCTCGGCCGTGCGCTGCAGCGCCTGCCGGTAGACGGCCTCGGCGCGTGCATTGCGCGCGCTGCCGGAGTCGAACAGCGGCAGCGCGAGCGACACCTCGTAGCCCTGGGCCAGCGAGGCGGTGCCGCGCTCGCTGCGGTTCTGGTAGCCCAGGTCCAGCACGTTGACGAAGCGCGTGGCCTGGGTCAGGCCCAGCTCGGCGGCGCTGGCCTCGGCGCGGCGCTTGGCGGCCAGCACGTCCAGGCGCCGGTCGATGGCCGTCTGCTCGGCGGCCTGCGGTGCCATCGCCTCGGCCGGCAGTTCGGGCAGGTGCTCGGGCAGGGTGAAGCCGCTGCCCACGCCCAGCACACGCGCCAGCCGCTCGCGCTCCGTCACCGCGGCCTGGCGGCTGCGCGACAGATCGGCCACCGCGTCGGCCTGGAAGGACTGCTCGCGCATCTGCTCCAGCGCGCTGAAGTTGCCGGCCTTCTGCATGCGCCGCGCCAGCTCGGCTGCGGCATCGGCGGCGTCATGCACCTGCTCGAAGTAGCTCACCAACTCCTGCGCGGCCAGTGCGTTGAAGTAAGCCAGCCGGGCCTGCGTGGCCAGGCTCACCGCGGCCTGTGCTGCCTCCAGCTGCACCTGTTCGAAGTGCCGCTGCTGCACCTTCGTGGCCGCGGGCATCGAGAGCAGGCCCAGCAGGTCGAACACCAGCGAGCGGTCGATCTCCAGCGCCCCGCCGCCAGCCAAGCGGCCGAAGCCGAAGACCGGATTGCGCAGGCGCCCGGCCTGCACCAGATCCGCCTCGGCGATGCCCAACTCGGCCAGGCTGGCCTGCAGGCCGGCGTTGTTCAGCAGCGCCAACTCGACGGCCGTGTCCGCCGTCAGCAGTGCCTTCAGGATCTCGGCGCTGCGGGCAGCGGCCGCGTCGGCATCGGCCTGCGTGCGCTGCGCCGCCACGCCCTGCCCGGTGCGCTCGCGGCTCAATGCCGCGACCTTGTCCATGCCACCGTCGGGCGAGAACGAGGCACACCCTGTCAAGGCAAGCGCCAACGGCACCGCCATCCATCGATTCTTTCTAGTCATGATCCGAAGAAGTCTGATTGACCGCGCAGGCGGTCGATCGGGCCGCAGACGCGGGCCCGCCCATGCAGGGGTTCAGACGCTTCGGGGAGGTCGCTCCAGCCCGTCGGACAGGAAGGCTGTCACGGACACGGACCAGGCCGGGTAGCGCAGGCCTTGCGGCACCGGCGTGGCCGGCAGTTCGGCTTCGCTGGCGGTCATCGGGCTGAAGACGCAGGCCGCACAGTGCTTGCACTTGTCCTGCGCGGATGAGGACGCGGCGCCCTCACGATGGTGATGCTCGTGATGGCCCTCGCCCGCCATGGCGACCATGTCGCCCGGTATGGCCGCGCCCGGCTCGCAGGGCATCGCGGCCGCCAGCGCGCCGCGCACCGGCAACAGCACGGCCAGCAACAGCAGCAGGAAGAGGCGGAAGGTCTTGCTCACGATGCCGACATCATACGGAGCTTGGCTTAATCCAGTGACAGGCACGCACAGGCCTCGAATTTGCCCTTCAAATCGTCCTGTCGAACATCAATCGCAAAAGGGGAACCAGGTGCCATCAAACATCAAGTCGATCGCCAGAACACTCACCATCGTCGTGATGGTTCTGGCGGCCCTGTTCTTTGTTGTCGGAGGCGGGTGGCTGCTCGCCCTGGGCGGCTCGCCCTACTACCTCATCGCCGGGGTGGTGCTGGCCGTGGTGGTCCGGCTCTATGCACGGGGCCAGACCAGCAGCCTGTGGCTCTACACCGCGCTGCTGCTGGGCACCATCGTCTGGGGTCTGTGGGAGTCCGGCACCGATTTCTGGGCGCTGGCACCGCGTCTGGATATCTGGTTCCTGCTGGGCCTGTGGCTGGTGCTGCCCTGGGCCAGCCGGCCCTTGCCGAACGCCGGATCGGCCAAGGGCCTGCTATCGCTGAGCCTGATCGCCGTGCTGGCGACGCTGGGCTTCAGCTGGTTCCATGACCCGCAGGAGATCAGCGGCAGCCTCGCCCGTGCGCAGCCCGCCCAGGCGGCGCCGGTCGCCGGCATCGCCGACGGCGACTGGCCGGCTTACGGCCGCACGCAGGCCGGCGTGCGCTATTCGCCGCTGGCCCGGATCAACGACGGCAATGTCGGCCAGTTGCAGGTCGTGTGGACTTACCACACCGAGGACTTCAAGGGCGAGAACGACTCGGGCGAGACGACGAACGAGCTGACCCCGATCAAGATCGGCGACCGGATGTTCATCTGCACCACGCACCAGTTCCTCGACGCGCTGGACCCGGCGACCGGCAAGCGCCTGTGGCGCTTCGACCCGAAGCTGAAGGCCGACCGGACCTTCCAGCATCTGACCTGCCGCGGCGTGTCCTACTACGACGGCGCCGACACTGCGGGCAATGCCGCCAGCGTGGACAAGAAGCTCAGCACCGTCTCCGCCGAGTGCCCGCACAAGGTGATCCTGCCGGTGAACGATGGCCGCCTGTTCGCGGTCAATCCGGACACCGGCAAGGCCTGCAGCGATTTCGGCAAGGACGGCCAGATCGACCTGCAGGCCAACATGCCCTTCCCGTACCCGGGCGGCTACAACCCGACCTCGCCGCCGGTCGTGACCGGCTCCACCATCGTCATCGGCGGCTCGATCACCGACAACCTGTCGAACAAGGAACCCTCGGGCGTGATCCGCGGCTACGACGTCAACACCGGCGCGCTGCGCTGGGTCTTCGACACCGGCGCGCAGGACCCGAACCAGATGCCCGGCGGCGATACGCAGTTCGCCCACAACTCGCCCAATGCCTGGGCGCCGCTGGCCTACGACGCCGCCACCGACGTCGTCTACGTGCCCACCGGTGTCGGCACGCCCGACATCTGGGGCGGCGACCGCAGCGAGCTGAAGGAGCGCTACGCCAACTCGATGCTAGCCCTCGATGCCAGCACCGGCAAGCTGATCTGGAACTTCCAGACGACCCATCACGACCTGTGGGACATGGACGTGCCCTCGCAGCCCTCGCTGGTCGACCTGAAGCGGCCGGACGGCGCCACCGTGCCGGCGATCTACGTGCTGACGAAGACCGGCCAGGTCTTCGTGCTGGACCGCCGCGACGGCAAGCCCATCCTGCCCGTCACCGAGAAACCGGTGCCGCAGACCGTGCGGCGCGACCCGCAGACCCGCGGCGAGCACTACTCGCCGACGCAGCCTTTCTCGCCGCTGGACATGGGCCCGCACGAGAAGCTGACGGACAAGGAGATGTGGGGCGCCACCGCGTTCGACCAGCTGATGTGCCGCGTGATCTTCCACCGCCTGAACTACGAGGGCATCTACACGCCGCCGTCCGAGAACGGCACGCTCGTGTTCCCGGGCAATCTCGGCATCTTCGAATGGGGCGGCATGTCGGTGAACAGCGATCGCCAGGCCGCGTTCATGAACCCGCTGGGCCTGCCCTTCGTGTCGCGCCTGATCCCGACCGATCCGAACCGCCCGCAGCTCGAGAAAGGCGCCGGCACCGAGCAAGGCGTGCAGCCGATGTACGGCGTGCCCTACGGCGTGAACATCAGCGCCTTCCTCTCGCCGCTGGGCCTGCCCTGCAAGCAGCCGGCGTGGATGACGGTGGCGGGCGTGGACCTCACGACGCACCAGGTCGTGTGGCGCAAGCGCGTGGGCACGATCCGCGACAGCCTGCCCAAGCTGATGGAGCTGCCGGCGATCAAGGCCGGCGTGCCGGGCCTCGGCGGCCTGATCTCCACCGCCGGCAACCTGGTGTTCATCGCTGCCACGCAGGACAACTACCTCCGCGCCTTCAATGCCAACAACGGCGATCTGCTGTGGGAAGCGCGCCTGCCGGCCGGCGGCCAGGCGACACCGATGACCTACGAGGTCGGCGGCAAGCAGTACGTCGTGATCATGGCGGGCGGCCACGGCTCCTTCGGGACGAAGATGGGCGATGCGCTGACGGCGTTCGCCCTGCCCTAGCGTGAAAGCCCTTCAGGCTTCCAGCGTTTCGTGGAAATCGGCAGCGCCGGGCTTCCAGTAGGCGGCGACCTTCATCGCCTCCTTGACCTGGCCCTTTTCCTCGACCAGCACGGTGCGCAGGCGGGCCATCAGCCCGGCCTCACCGGCGCACCAGCTGAAGCCCTCGCCCGGCGGCAGGGCCAGCGCGCGCACGGCGGCCAGCAGTTCCTCGTCGCTGGCGACCCAGTGCAGCTCGACCTGGGCACGACTGGCGATCTCGCGGCGGTCGGCCGGCTCGGGCATCAGCATGACCACGATCGCGCGGGTGCCGTCGGGCAGTTCTTCCAGGCGCCGATGGATCGCCGGCAACGCCGAGGCGTCGCCGACCAGCAGGTGCCAGTCGTAGTCCACCGGCACGATCATCGAGCCGCGCGGGCCGCCGATGATCGCGCGCTGGCCGACCGTTGCGCGGTCCGCCCAGTTGCCAGCGCCGCCATGGCCGTGCACGGCGAACTCCAGGGTCAGCTCACCGCGGGCGAGATCCCAGGAGCGCGGCGTGTAGTCGCGCCGCACCGGCTCGCCGCCGTCGCCAGCGTCGAACATGAACTTGACGTGATCGTCGAAACCCAGCGAGACGAATTCGCGCAGCGAATCGGCGGCGAAGGTGATGGCGACGAAGTGCGGGCTCGGGCGCTCGATGCGCACGACCTCGACGTCGCGGCGGTGCAGTTCATGGCGCACGCGCTGGACGCGGCGCACTGGGGTGTTTGGGCTTTCCATGATGGTGTTTCTCTATATCGTTGATAATGTCATCCAATCATGCGCAAACAAGTTGATTTTGTCAACCATCAGTCCGGTGACACCACCGCCGACGAGGTCATCGAAACCATCCATTCGGTGATGCATCTGTTCCGCGCGCGCCAGTTCCGCGCGCTGAAGGAAGGTGCGCACGAACTCGCGCACATGGAGGCCAAGGCGCTCGGCTTCTTCGCCCGCCATCCAGGCGCGACGCAGAGCGAGCTGGTGCAGCACTCCGGCCGGGACAAGGGACAGATCGCGCGCCTGATCGGCGGCCTGCGCGAGCGCGGCCTGCTGGACGTCACGCCGGACGAGCACGACCGCCGCGTCCAGCGCCTGGCCGTCAGTGCGGCGGGCAAGGCGGTGCAGAAGGCGCTGCAGGCGCAGTCCCGCAAGCTCAGCAAGGATGCGGTGGCCGACCTCGGCGACGAGGAATGCGCGCAGTTGCTGGCGCTGCTGGAAAAGCTGAAGGCGCGGCTGGAGCAGTAAGGCGCGCGGGGGTCGTCAGAGCGTGTGCGAGCGATCGCCGGCGCTGAAGCCGACGGCGTCGAAACCCTCGCCGGTGGCGAAGCCCACCACCTTGAACAGCTCGCCCATCTCGTGTTCGGCGATCAGCTTGTGCGCCATCGCGCGCTGCGGCAAGGTCGCGTGGCAGAGCATGTCGACGATGCCGCAGTTGATCAGGAAGTTGGCCTGGCTGGTGTAGCCCAGCACCGTCAGGCCTGCGTCCTGGCCGGCCAGCGCGATGCCGGTGAAGTTGACGTGCGCGGTGATGTCCTTCTCGCCCAGTTGCACCAGCGGATCGGGATCGCTCTGGTGCAGGTGGTGGCACATCAGCGTGCCGCCGTGGCGCTGCGGGTGGTAGTACTCGCCCTCGGGGAAGCCGTAGTCGATCAGGAAGACCGCGCCGCGCGCCAGGCGCTCGGCCAGGGTGCGGACGAAGGCCTCGGCCTGCGGGTGGATCTCGGTGACGCTGCCGGGCGGCATCGCGTCGACCTGCGCCTCGGGCGGGCGCAGTGCCGTGGGCCGGTCCGCGTAGGCGAGGCGGCCGTCGGCGGCGCTGGCGACGCCGCGCTCCAGCCACTGCGTGCCGTCGAAATGCAGCAGCTGCACCGGCATCGCATCCAGCACTTCGTTGCCGACGACTACGCCTTCGAAGCGCGCCGGCAACTGGTCCAGCCACTCGATCTTGGCGTGCCACGGCGCGAGCTTCTCGGCCTGGCGTCGGCGCAGGTTGCCGGACAGGTCGACAATCACGTAGCGCCGGATCCGGTCGCCGAGCGCTTCCAGCAGTTGCGCCGCCAGCGCGCCGGTGCCGGCGCCGAATTCCCACACTTCGTCGGTCTGCGTCGCCTCCAGCGCCTGGCCGACCTGCACGGCCAGGGCCTCGCCGAACAGCGGCGAGAGCTCGGGCGCGGTGACGAAGTCGGAGCCGGATGTCGGCATCAGGCCGAACTTCTGCCGCGCGTTCGCGTAGTAGCCGAGGCCCGGCGCGTACAGCGCCAGCGACATGAAGCGATCGAACGGGAGCCAGCCGCCGGCATCGGCGATGGCCTGGTGCATCTGCTGGTCGAGCGGACTGGTCATGAGGACGATGCCAAGGCTTCGCGGGCGAGACAGAGGTCTTCCCAGGCGCGCGCCTTGTCGGGCAGATTGCGCAGCAGGTAAGCCGGGTGGTAGGTGACGATCAAGGGCACGCCCTGGTACTGGTGGACGCGGCCGCGCAGCCGGCCGATCGCATCGCTGCTGCGCAGCAGCGACTGCACGGCGAAGCGGCCCATCGCGAGGATCACCTTGGGCTGGATCAGCGCGATCTGGCGATCGAGATAGGGCTCGCACTGCGCCAGCTCGGACGGCTCCGGGTTGCGGTTGCGCGGTGGGCGGCACTTCAGCGTGTTGGCGATGTAGACCTGCCGCTCTGGCGGTCCCTCGCTGCGCGAAAGGCCAAGCGCACGCAGCATGTTGTCCAGCAGCTTGCCGGCTTGGCCGACGAAAGGCTCGCCCTGCAAGTCCTCGTTCTCGCCGGGCGCCTCGCCGACGATCATCCAGTGCGCGCGGGTGTTGCCGACGCCGAAGACGGTGTTCTTGCGGCTCTCGCACAGGCCGCAGGCGCGGCATTGGGCGACGCTGTCGCGCAAAGCGTCCCAGTCCATGCCGGCGATCGCCTGGGTGCGTTCATCGGCATCGACAGGTGCCGAGGCCTGAGGGGCCTGGCGCAACAGCTGAGGCGGCAGCGCCGCGACGGCGCGCACCGGTGCAGGAGGCGCCGCAGGCTCGGGCACAGCCATCGTCGCGACATCGGTTTCCTCGACCGGGCGCGGCAACGGCGGGCTCCAGACCCGCAGCCCCATCGCCCGCAGCATCGCGGTCTGGCGGCTGTCCCAGCTCATGCGGCCACACCCAGGCTCATCAGCACCGCATCCTCGCGCGCGCCGCCCGGCATCGGGTAGTAGCGCTTGCGCACACCCACCTCGGTGAAGCCGTAGCGCGCGTAGACCGCTCGCGCCCGCTCGTTGCTGACGCGCACCTCCAGCCACAGCTGCGGGCAGGATTCGCGGCGGCAGACTTCGCACAGCTTGTCGAGCATCAGCCGCGCCAGGCCCTGGCCTTGGCGCTCGGGCTCGACCGTGATGTTCAAGAGGTGCATTTCCTCGACGCCCTTCATCGCCAGGAAGTAGCCGACCAGCTCGCCGGTGTTCTCGTCCCGCAGTGCGTAGGCCAGGTAGCCGGCGGCCAGCGAGTCGATGAAGTTGCCGGCCGACCAGGGCACGAGGTAGGCACGCGTCTCGATGGCCATCACCTCGGGCACGTCGACGGCCTGCAGCCGGCTCAACTTGACGCCCGGCCCCAGCGAGGGCCGCGGTGGCGCGAGGGCGCTCATGAGGAACTCAGCGCGGAGCGCGCTTCCAGGCGCTCCTGCGTCGTCTGCGCGACCTTGTCGCGCACATAGATCGGCATCGCGTCGGCCGGGTCCAGCAGCGCGCCGGCGGCCCAGGCTTGCTGGGTCAACTCGGCGAGCGCGCCGCCGCGCGAGATCGTTGCGGGCCAGCAGCGCACGGCACGGCCGGCCAGGCCCAGTTGGCCTTCGAAAGCCACCAGCGCGGAGCCGGCGACGGCACCGGGCTCGCCCCACTGCGCCAGCAGCGCGGCGGGTGCGTACAGCGCCGGCTCGGATTCGGTGATCCAGCGCTCGCCATCGAAGCGATAAGCGCCAGCGTAGATCTCGCCCATCCGCGCGTCCATCGCGACCCAGATGCGGTCCACCGACGGCTCGCCGGCGGCAGCGGCCTGCTGGCGCGCGTCCTCGGCCACCAGCATCAGGCTGTCCAGCGACAGCACCGGTTTGCCGGCGCCGAAGGCCAGGCCCTGGGCCACCGCACAGGCGGTGCGCAGGCCGGTGAAGGCACCGGGCCCACGGCCGAAGCCGATCGCGTCCACGTCCGCCAGGGTCAGGCCGGCCCGCTCCAGCAGCGCCAGCGCCTCGGGCACCAGCCGGGCCGAGGCCTGCGGACCGCCTTCGGCATCGACCGCGATGCGCTCGCCGGACGGCGTCACCAGGGCCAGCGCCATGGATTCCGTCGAGCTGTCGAAGGCCAGGAGAACAGTCATCGGAGAAGTGTAGCGGCGGGTCGCCGGGGCGATAAAAAACCCGGCCGCAGCCGGGTTCGTCGGGAGCGGCGTCGGATCAGAACGGGTTGTTCTGCGCCCGCGTCTGCGCCAGCGAGCCCAGACGCGACTGGCCGATCGCGCTCAGCAGCGTGTCGGTGGCCCACAGCCAGGTGGTGCCGGTGGCGTTGACGACCAGCGTGTTCTCGTTGCAATTCACCGGCGAGACGGTGGTCAGGCAGGCCGGATCCGTCACGTTGGTCAGCGAGAAGGCAGTCGGGAACTTGGCGGCCGTCTGCACCGACTCGTCCAGCAGCACCAGGCCGATCATGCGGCCGTCGTTGATCAGCTCCAGGCGCATCGCGACGTTGAAGGCATTGCTCAGATCGCTGAGCAGCTTGGCGCGGTCGATGTCGAACTTGGTCGACTGCTCCTTCAATGCATAGGGCGTGTAGCCGAGGTCCGGCAAGGTCGACACGATGACCCGGCCGTTCTGGTTGGCGACGCGGTTGACCTGGTCGGCCACCGCGATACCCAGCTGCTTGGCCTGGGTGATCAGCGAATCCTCGCTCTGGCCCGGGTACTGCTTGTACAGCTCCAGCACGTCATTGGTGCCGATGAGGATGGTCACCAGGTCCTTGGACGAGAAATTGCTGACCGCGAGGTGCCGGTCGATCTGCGTGGCCAGGTCGTCCACCTTGGCGCCGGACGTCGCGTACATCAGGCCTTGCGGCAACGCGATGTGATCGGGGTTGCATTGCGGGAAGACGAGCTCAAAGGCCGTCGCCAGGATCTGCACCCAGTTCGGGTTGACCTGGCAGGCCTGCAGCTTGGTCGTCGCGTCCAGGCCGTTGACCGTGTATTTCTGGCCGGTCGCCGTGATGGCGCTGGTCTCGTCGCCAAAGCTGATGATGCGCGTCGGATGGAACGGATCGATCTGGCTGCTGCCGCCGCCACAGGCGCTCATCAGGACGGCCAGGGCAAACGCGGCCAGCAATCGGCTCGCGCCGCTGAAACTCTTCATGAACACTCCAATATCACTCCAACTCGAACGCCGCCGCAGCGCGGGACAGGCGATCACGGACGCCATCCCATTCGCTGCCTGACGGCGGCCGCTCGATCCAGATCTCGGCGGCACCGGCCTCATCCAGCTCGCGCAGCACCGCAAACAACTCGTGCGCCGCAGCGCGGGCATCGGCCGGCATCCGGCGGCGCAGCGCCGCATCGACCGGGCCGGCATCGGCAGTGCGCGAATATACCGCCAGCGCCGCGCCGGCTTGTTTCGGGGCGGTCACCGCCCCGTCAACATCGAACAGCCGCACGACGGCGCGCGGCGCGTAGTGCGCGGCCAAGGTGCCCGAGGCACGCGGCGCGGCCGCGTCGGGCGCCAGCAGCGGCTCGCCCAGCACGGCCTCGATCTGTGCCGGCGTCAGCACGCCGGGGCGCAGCAGCACCGGGTGGCCGCGGCTGCAGTCGACGATCGTCGATTCGATGCCGACCTCGCATTCGCCGCCGTCCAGCACGATCAGGCCGGGTTCGAATTCGTCGACGACATGGCGCGCCTGCGTCGGGCTGACGCGGCCGAAGCGGTTCGCGCTCGGCGCGGCCACGCCCAGCACGCCCTCGGCACGCGCGGCGGCCAGCAGTGCACGCGCCACCGGGTGCGCCGGGCAGCGCAGGCCGATGCTGGACTGGCCGCCGGCGGCAGCCGCCGCCATGGCCGGCGCGCGCGGCACGATCACCGTCATCGGGCCGGGCCAGAAGGCCGCCATCAGGCGCTGGGCGATCGCCGGCAATTCCGTCGCAAAGCGCGCGGCGTCGTCGGCATCGAGCACGTGGACGATCAGCGGATGGTCGGCCGGTCGGCCCTTGGCCGCGAAGATCTTCGCCACCGCCGCGTCCTGGTCGGCACGGGCGCCGAGGCCGTAGACGGTCTCGGTGGGCAGCGCGACCAGTTCGCCGGCAGCCAGCGCGCGGGCGGCCTGGGCGATCGCTTGCGGATCTCGTCCGTCGAGAAGCATGGTTATGCAGCAGTCGGTGCCGGCAGGCCGAGGATGGCCGCCGCTTCGCCAGCGACGCGCAGCGCTTCGGCCGGCGTCGCTGCCGTCACGTTCAGGTGGCCCATCTTGCGGCCGCGGCGCGCCTCGGTCTTGCCGTACAGGTGCAGGTGCGTGCCGGGCAAGGCCAGCACGCGGTCCCACGCGGGCGTGCGCTCCTGGCTGCCGTCGAACCACTGGTCGCCCAGCAGGTTCAGCATCACGGCGGCCGAATGCAGGCGTGGCGCGCACAGCGGCAGGCCGGCCATTGCGCGGACCTGCGCCTCGAACTGCGAGACCTCGCAAGCGTCCATCGTGTAGTGGCCGGAGTTGTGCGGGCGCGGCGCCATCTCGTTGACGACCAGGCGGCCGTCCTGCAGCACGAAGAACTCGACGCAGAGCACGCCGACGTAGTCCATCGAGGCAGCGATGCGCGCTGCCGAGGCGCCGGCCTCGGCCTGCATCGCCTCGCTGACATCCGGCGCCGGCACCTGCGTGACGGCCAGGATGCCGTCGCGGTGCAGGTTCTGCTGGACCGGAAACTGGACGACCTGACCATCGGCGCCGCGCGCCACGATCACGCTCAGCTCCAGCTTCAGCGGCAGCATCTGCTCCAGCACGCAGGGCACGCGCTTCAGCGCCTCCCAGGCGGCCGCCAGCTCGGCGCGGGTCTTGACCCGCTGCTGGCCCTTGCCGTCGTAGCCCATGCGGGCGGTCTTCAGGATGCCGGGCAACAGGGCGTCGGCCACGGCGTCCAGGTCTGCCTGGCTGCGGATCACCGCGTGCGGCGCGCAGGCGACGCCGCTGGCGGTGAAGTGGGCCTTCTCGTCGGCGCGGTCCTGGCAGATCGCCACGGCCGCGCCCGACGGGGCGACGAAGCGGCGCTCGGCCAGGGTGTTCAGCGCCTGCGCGGGTACGTTCTCGAATTCGGTCGTGATCGCGTCGCACTGCTCGGCCAGCCGGGCGAGGCCGGCGGCGTCGAGGTAGTCAGCGTGGATGTGCTCGTGGGCGACGAGCCCGGCCGGGCTCTGCGGATCCGGATCCAGCACCACGGTGCGGTAGCCCAGCGCCTGGGCAGCGTGGACGAACATGCGGCCCAGCTGGCCGCCGCCCATCACACCCAGCGTGGCCTCGCCCGGCAGCTTCGTCGGCAGCCCGGTCACCACGGCCATCAGACCAGGTCCTTCGTCATGCCGCGGGCATGCTCGGTCTGGCGCAGACGGTAGGCGGCCAGCTTGTCGCGCAGCGCGGCGTCCTCGCCGGCCAACATCGCCACCGCGAACAGCGCGGCATTACCGGCGCCGGCGGTGCCGATCGCGAAGGTGGCGACGGGGATGCCCTTGGGCATCTGGACGATCGAGTGCAGCGAATCGACGCCCTGCAGATGGCGGCTCGCGACCGGCACGCCCAGCACGGGCACCAGCGTCTTCGCGGCCAGCATGCCCGGTAGGTGGGCGGCACCGCCAGCGCCGGCGATGATGGCCTTCAGGCCCCGCGCGGCCGCGCCTTCGGCGTAGCGGAACATCTCGTCGGGCATCCGGTGCGCGGAGACGACCTGCGCCTCGAAGGCGACACCGAACTCGGTCAGAATGTCGGTCGCGTGCTTCATGGTTTCCCAGTCACTGCTGGAACCCATCACCACGCCGACGAGAGGAGAAGCTGCTGTTGGCAAAGTCCGACACCCACGGGCTGCAAAGCCTTGAATTGTAGGCGGCCAGCGCCACCTCCCCCCGATTCCGACCCGCCGCACCGAGAACCATGATCGACATCACCCTCCAGAATTTCGAAGCCGAGCTGATCCAGGCCTCGCTGAACACGCCCGTGCTGCTGGACATCTGGGCACCCTGGTGCGGCCCCTGCCGCACGCTGGGCCCGATCCTGGAGAAGCTGGAAACGGCCTACGCCGGCCGCTTCAAGCTCGCCAAGCTGAACGCCGACGAGGTGCCGGAAATCTCGTCCCAGCTCTCGCAGATGTTCGGCGTGCGCAGCATCCCCTTCTGCGTGATGTTCTCGGGCGGGCAGCCGGTGGACGGCTTCGTCGGCGCGATCCCCGAGGCGCAGATCCGCGAATTCCTCGACAAGCACGTGCCGACCGGCGAGATGCTGGAGGCCGAGGAAGACCTGGCCGCCGCCGAGGACCTGGCCGCCTCGGGCGACCTGGAAGCGGCGCTGGACAAGCTGGCTGCGGCGGTAGAAACCGATCCCGCCAACGAGACGGCCCGCTTCGACTACGTGAAGGCGCTGCTGGAGATGCGCCTGCTGCCCGAGGCGCAGGCCGCGTTCGCGCCGGTGGCCGCGCAGGCCGCCGACACGATCACGCCGCATGCGCGCTTCGCCGCGCTGGGTGCCTGGCTGGTGGCCTCCGAGCGCGCCGCCGCGGGCCTGGACGGCGCCGCGCTGCAGGCCGCCATCGCCACGAACAAGCGCGATTTCGATTCCCGCTTCGCGCTGGCCCAGGGCCTGATGGCCATCGGCCGCTTCACCGAAGCGATGGACGAGCTGCTGGAGATCATCATGCGCGACAAGGCCTGGAACGGCGAAGCCGCGCGCAAGCTCTACGTCGCGATCCTGGAGCTGCTGACCAAGCCGGTGCCCAAGGCCCAGGCGGCCGAAGCCGCCAAGGGCAAGGTCGAGGTGGCGGGCAAGGCCGTCGTGCCGCAGAGCGATCCGGTCATCGACCAGTACCGCCGCAAGCTGAGCATGGCCTTGTTCTAAAGGCTTACTTGGTGAGGCGCTCCAGCGCCTCCTGGTACTTGGCGGCGGTCTTCGCGATCACCTCTTGCGGCAACGCCGGCGCCGGCGCGGTCTTGCCCCAGGGCTTGCCGTCGACGGTGGCCTGCTCCAGCCAGTCGCGCACGAACTGCTTGTCGTAGCTGGGCGGGTTGCTGCCGACGGCGTAGCTCTCCACCGGCCAGTAGCGCGAGGAATCGGGCGTCAGCACCTCGTCCATCAAGCTCAAGGTGCCGTCGGCATCCAGGCCAAACTCGAACTTCGTGTCGGCAATGATGATGCCCTTGGTCAGCGCGAAATCGGCGGCGCGGCGGTACAGCTGGATCGCGATGTCGCGCACGCGGGTGGCCAGGTCGGCGCCGATGATGCCCACCATCTTGTCGAACGAGATGTTCTCGTCGTGATCGCCCATCTCGGCCTTGGTGGCGGGGGTGAAGATCGGCTCGGGCAGCTTGCTGGCGTTCTGCAGGCCGGCCGGCAGCTTGACGCCGCAGACCTCGCCGTTCGATTGGTACTCGGCCCAGCCGCTGCCGGCCAGGTAGCCGCGCACCACCGCCTCGACCGGCAGCGGCTTCAGCCGCTTGACCAGCATCGAGCGGTCCTTGACCTGGGCCTTCTCGGCCTCGGTGGAAACGACCGACAGCGGATCGTCGCCGGTCAGGTGATTCGGGACGATGCCGTCGAGCTTGTCGAACCAGAACAGCGCCATCTGCGTCAGCAGCGCGCCCTTGCCGGGAATCGGCTCGCCCATGATCACGTCGAAGGCCGACAGCCGGTCGCTCGCGACCATCAGGATGCGGTCGTCGCCGACCGCATAGTTTTCGCGCACCTTGCCGCGGGCGATCAGGGGCAGGGACGTGAGCGAGGAGTTCAGCAGGGCGGCGGTCATGGCGGTTCCAGCGGCGAAGAAAGAAGAAAGCCCGCCGAAGCGGGCTGCGGTTCAAGAGCTATTTTCGCTTACTGGACGACCTGGGCCAGTTCGCCCTGTGCGTAGGCGGCGGCGATGTCCACCAAGGTGCGCGCCTGGATCTTGCGCGCCTGGCCTTCGCAGCCGAACTCCTGGTAGCGCTGCTTGCAGACCAGCTTGGCCGCCTCGCGGGCCGGCTTCAGCCATTCGCGGGCGTCGAACTTGTCGGGGTTCTCGAACAGGAATTTGCGCACCGCGCCGGTCATCGCCAGGCGGATGTCGGTGTCGATATTGATCTTGCGCACGCCGTGCTTGATCGCTTCCTGGATCTCCTCGACCGGCACGCCGAAGGTTTCCTTCATCTTGCCGCCGTACTGGTTGATGACGGCCAGCAGTTCCTGCGGCACGCTCGAGGAGCCGTGCATCACCAGGTGGGTGTTCGGGATGCGCTTGTGGATTTCCTTGACGCGGCCGATGGCCAGGATGTCGCCGGTGGGCTTGCGCGAGAACTTGTAGGCGCCGTGGCTGGTGCCGATGGCGATGGCCAGCGCGTCCAGCTGCGTGGCCTTGACGAAGACCGCGGCCTCCTCGGGGTCGGTCAGCATCTGGCTGTGGTCGAGTTTGCCTTCCGCGCCGATGCCGTCTTCCTCGCCGGCCTCGCCGGTCTCGAGGTTGCCGAGGCAGCCCAGCTCACCCTCGACGGTGACGCCGACCTTGTGCGCCATCTCGACGACCTTGCGGGTCACATCGACGTTGTAGTCGAACGAGGCCGGCGTCTTGCCGTCGGCCTGCAGCGAGCCGTCCATCATCACCGAGCCGAAGCCCAGGTCGATTGCGCCCTGGCAGATCGCCGGCGTCTGGCCGTGGTCCTGGTGCATGACCAGCGGGATGTGCGGATAGGCCTCGACCGCGGCCTGGATCAGGTGCTTGATGAAGGCCTCGCCGGCGTACTTGCGGGCACCGGCGCTGGCCTGCAGGATCACCGGGGCGTTGACCTCGTCGGCCGCGGCCATCACGGCCTGCACCTGCTCCAGGTTGTTGACGTTGAAGGCCGGGATGCCGTAGCCGTGTTCGGCGGCGTGGTCCAGCAACTGGCGCATCGAGACGAGAGCCATGAGAGAGTCTCCAGTGAAGTTGGGAATCTTCCTCGGCGCAGCCTACCGTCAAACTTTGTGCTTGGGTCGATGTAACCACGCCGTAACTCGCGCGATTCTAGAGGACCGCCGGGATGGCGAGATTGCACCGCCCTGTCGCAGCCATTAGGCTCTCGGCCTCATGACCCGCCTCTCGTTCGACCACCTAACGCTCTGGATCAGCGCAGCCGCGAACGAGCACTCGCACGACCTCGCCGACCACCTGGAGGAACGCACCGGCGCCAGCCGTCGTGCCTGCCACGCCGCGTTGCGCCGCCTCGTCGACACCGGCTGGCTGCAGCGCTCCGGCAGCCGGCAGCGGCCGGTCTACGGCCCCGGCACGCTGCGCCAGGTGGCGCGCAGCTACACGCTCTTCGGCCTGCAGGAAGACCTGCCCTGGCAGCGCGACTTCGCCCCGCATTTCGACTTGCCGCCGCATGTGGCGCGGATGGTGCAACACGGCTTCACCGAGCTGGTCAACAACGCGGCCGACCACAGCGGCGGCACCAGCGTCACCGTCTCGCTGCGGCAGACCCCCAGCCACGCGCAACTGTTGGTGTCCGACGACGGCTGCGGTGTGTTCGACCGCATCTGCGAAGCCTTCCGCCTGCCGGATGCGCAGCACGCGATGCTGGAACTCAGCAAGGGTCGCCTGACGAGTCAGCCCGAAGCCCACACCGGCCGCGGCCTGTTCTTCAGCTCGCAACTGGCCGACGTGTTCGACATCCACGCCAACAACACCGCCTTCCACCGGCGCGCCTGGGAGTCCGGCGGCTGGAAGAAGGGATCGAAACCGCTGCCACGCCAGGGCAGTTCGATCTACATGTCGATCGCACTGGACACCACACGCACCTTGGACCAGGTGCTGGAAGCCTGGAGCCTGGACGGCAGCGGGGTGGACTTAGACCGCACCGTCATCAACCTGCAGATGCTGGCCGGCCCGGGCCAGCCGTTGGACTCACGCGCGCAGGCACGGCGCGTGGCAGCGCGGCTGGCAACCTTCCAGCGCGCCGAGCTGAGTTTCGAGGGCGTCGTCGACGTCGGCCATGCCTTCACCGACGAACTGTTCCGCGTGTTCGCACGGGCGCACCGCAACGTGGAACTGCAGCCGACGAACATGACGCCGCGGATCGCGGCGCTGGTCAAGCAGGCACAGACTGCCGCAGCGGCAGCCTGATTTTTTCGAATCAGCCGACTCGACAAACTTTCAGCATGTTCGTGCCGCCCGGGTAGCCCATCGGCTCGCCGCAGGTGATCGCGTAGGTGTCGCCCGGCTTCAGCACGCCCTGCTCCACCAGCAGCTTCTCCGCCGCGCTGAGCGCAGAGTCGCGGTCGTCGAAGTTCGGCATCAGCAGCGGCTGCACATTGCGGTACAGGCACATGCGGCGCAGGCTGAATTCCTTGCTGGTCAGCGCGAAGATCGGCGTCTTGATCTGGTGGCGGCTCATCCATAGCGCGGTGGAGCCGGACTCGGTCAGCGCGACGATGGCCTTGCAGCCCAGGTGGTAGGCGGTGAACAGCGCGCCCATCGCGATCGACTGGTCGATGCGGCCGAACTGGCGGCCGGTGAAATCGGTGTCCAGGCTGTCGAACTCATGGCGCTCGGCCTCGACGACGATGGTGGCCATCTGCTCGATGGTCTCCACCGGATAGCGGCCGGCGGCGGACTCGGCGCTGAGCATCACGGCGTCGGTGCCGTCGAGCACGGCGTTGGCGACGTCGGACACCTCGGCGCGCGTCGGCACCGGGTTGACGATCATCGACTCCATCATCTGCGTGGCCGTGATCGAGACCTTGTCCATCTCGCGGGCCATCTTGATCATGCGCTTCTGCAGCGCCGGCACCGCGGCGTTGCCGACCTCGATGGCCAGGTCGCCGCGGGCGACCATGATGCCGTCGCTGGCGCGCAGGATGTTCTCGAGGTTCGGGATCGCTTCCACGCGCTCGATCTTGGCGATCAGCGCGGGCTTGTGGCGGTAGGGCTCGCCGGCCACGTTGGCGAGCTGGCGGGCCATTTCCATGTCGGTCGCGTTCTTCGGGAAACTGATCGCCAGGTACTCGCACTGGAAGCTCATCGCGGTCTTGATGTCATCCATGTCCTTGGCGGTCAAGGCCGGCGCGGTGAGGCCACCGCCCTGCTTGTTGATGCCCTTGTTGTTGGACAGGATGCCGCCGATCTTGACCGTCGTGTGCACGACGCTGCCGCGCACCACGTCCACCGTCAGCACCAGCAGGCCGTCGTTCAGCAGCAGCACGTCGCCCGGCTTCACGTCGCGCGGCAGTTCCTTGTAGTCGAGGCCGACGACTTCCTCGTTGCCGAGTTCGGTGCGGTCGGCGTCCAGCAGGAAGGGCGTGCCGGGAATCAGCTCGATCTTGCCGTTCTCGAACTTGCCGACGCGGATCTTCGGGCCCTGCAGGTCGGCCATGATGGCGACCTGCCGGCCGGCGGCGCGGGCCGTCGAGCGGACCAGGGCGGCGCGGTCGATGTGATCCTGCGCCGTGCCGTGCGAGAAGTTCAGTCGCACCACGTCGACGCCGGCGCGGATCATGCGCTCCAGCACCTCCGGTGAAGACGAGGCCGGACCGAGGGTGGCGACGATCTTGGTGGCGCGTGTCATGGCTTGTCTCTCGATGAAATTTGGTTACAGGCGGAAGTGATCATAGGCCGCAAAACGCGGCCGATACGGGTTTCAGCGAGTTACGACGCCGCACGAACGTCGGCCACCGCCAACGCCGTCATGTTGACGATGCGCCGCACCGTCGCCGACGGCGTCAGGATGTGCACCGGCGCCGCGGCGCCGAGCAGGATCGGGCCGATCGTCACACCCTGGCCCGCGCTGATCTTCAGCACATTGAACAGGATGTTGGCGCTGTCCAGGGTCGGCAGCACCAGCAGGTTGGCCGAGCCCTGCAGGCGGCTCTGCGGCAGGAAGGTGTTGCGCACCGATTCGCTGAGCGCGGCGTCACCGTGCATCTCGCCCTCGCTCTCGATCTCCGGATGGGCGGCGGCGAACAGCTCGTGCGCGCGGCGCATCTTCACGGCCGAAGGCCTCTTGCTGGAACCGAACATCGAGTGCGAGACGAAGGCCAGCTTGGGCGGCAGGCCGAAACGCTGCAGCTCCTGCGCCGCCATCGTGGCGATGGCCGCAAGCTCCTCGGCATCGGGCGATTCATTGACGAAGGTGTCGGTGAGGAACAGCGTCTGCTTTTCCAGGATCACGCCGTTCATCGTCGCCAGGCAGCGTGCGCCGGGCTTCAGGCCGATCACCTGCTGCACGTGTTCCAGGTGGCCGTCGAAGCGGCCGACCATGCCGCAGATCATCGCGTCCGCATCGCCGAGCTTGATGGCCAGCGCGCCGATCGTCGTGTTGGAGCGGCGCACCACCGCCTTGGCCATCTCCGGCGTCACGCCCTCGCGGCCCAGCAGGTGGTGATAGGTCTCCCAGTACTGGCGGAAGCGCGAGTCGTTGTTGGGGTCGATCACGGCGACGTTGTCGCCCAGCTTCAGGCGCAGGCCCGCGCGCTGGATGCGCATCTCGATCACGTCGGGGCGGCCGATCAGCGTCGGCTTCACCAGGCCTTCGTCCAGCGCCACCTGCACCGCGCGCAGCACGCGCTCATCCTCGCCCTCGGCGTAGATCACGCGCGCCGGGTTGGCCTTGGCGGCATCGAAGACCGGGCGCATGAACATGCCGGTCTGGTAGACGAAGCGGCCCAGCTCGTGGCGGTAGGCATCCATGTCCTTGATCGGCCGCGTGGCCACGCCGGATTCCTCGGCCGCCTTGGCCACGGCCGGCGCGATGCGCAGGATCAGGCGCGCGTCGAAGGGCGTGGGGATCAGGTAGTCGGGGCCGAAGACGAGCTCCTTGCCCGCGTAGGCAGCGGCGACCTCGTCGCTAGTCTCCGCCTTGGCCAGCGCGGCGATCTCGCGCACGCAGGCCAGCTTCATCGCCTCGGTGATCTTGGTGGCGCCGCAGTCCAGCGCGCCGCGGAAGATGTAGGGGAAGCAGAGGACGTTGTTGACCTGGTTCGGATAGTCCGAACGGCCGGTGGCGATGATGCAGTCGGGCCTCGCTTCCTTGGCCAGCTCGGGGCGGATCTCGGGCTCGGGGTTGGCCAGCGCCAGGATGATGGGCTGCGTGGCCATCGTCTTGACCATCGCGGCCGTCAGCACGCCGGCGGCGGAGCAGCCGAGGAAGACGTCGGCGCCGTCGACCACGTCGGCCAGAGTGCGAGCGCTGGTCTGCTGGCAGTAGCGCTGCTTGCTCTCGTCGAGCTTGTCCCCGCGGCCTTCGTAGATGACGCCCTTGGAGTCGCAGACGAAGATGTTCTCGCGCTTGACGCCCAGGCCCACCATCACGTCCAGGCAGGCGATCGCCGCGGCGCCGGCGCCGGAGACGGCCACCTTCACCCGGCCGATGTCCTTGCCCACCAGTTCCAGCCCGTTCAGCAGCGCGGCGCTGGAGATGATGGCCGTGCCGTGCTGGTCGTCGTGGAAGACGGGGATGTTCATCCGCTCGCGCAGCTTCTTCTCGATGTAGAAGCACTCGGGCGCCTTGATGTCCTCGAGGTTGACGCCGCCCAAGGTCGGCTCCATCGCCGCAATGATCTCGACCAGCTTGTCCGGGTCGCGCTCGGCCAGTTCGATGTCGAACACGTCGATGCCGGCGAACTTCTTGAACAGGCAGCCCTTGCCCTCCATCACCGGCTTGCCGGCCAGCGGGCCGATGTCGCCCAGGCCCAGCACGGCGGTGCCGTTGGTGATCACGCCGACGAGGTTGGCGCGCGAGGTGTAGTCGGCCGCGAGGCTCGGGTCCTGCTCGATCGCGAGGCAGGCATAGGCGACACCGGGGGAGTAGGCGAGCGACAGGTCGCGCTGGTTCACCAGCGCCTTGGTCGGGGTGACCGAGATCTTGCCGCGCGTGGGGCTGCGGTGGTATTCGAGCGCTGCGTCACGCAGGGCTGCTTCAGCCGGAGAAAGATTGTCGGCCGGGTGACTACTGCTCATCGGGAACTCCATCATCGATACATCTCGGGGAGCGGCAGGTTACTCCCGGGAACGCATCGATGACGAGTCAAATCGTGCAATCAGCCTTGACCTGCATGCAAAGATCGCATGCAGCTCATAGGCCGACTCATTTGCTAGCGATGACTCATATGAGGATCAGCCAGCGGCTCGCTTTTCCAGGATCTCCAGCGCCGGCAGCTTCTTGCCTTCGAGCACTTCGAGGAAGGCGCCGCCGCCGGTGGAGATGTAGCTGACGTCCTTCTCGATGCCGTACTTTGCGATGGCCGCCAGCGTGTCGCCACCGCCGGCGATGCTGAAGGCGCCGGACGCGGCGATGGCGCGGGCGATCGCCTCGGTGCCATGGCCGAATGCATCGAACTCGAAGACGCCGACCGGGCCGTTCCACACCACGGTGCCGGCGGCCTTCAGCTGCTCGGCCAGCAGGGCTGCGGTCTTGGGGCCGATGTCGAGGATCAGGTCGTCTTCGGCCACTTGATCGGCGGCCTTCACCACCGCCTCGGCGTCAGCGGCAAACCTTTTCGCCGTGACGACGTCGACCGGAATCGGCACCGCCGCGCCGCGCGCCTTCATCGCCTCGATCACCGCCTTGGCCTCGCCGACGAGGTCGGCCTCGGCCAGCGACTTGCCGATGGACAGGCCCGCCGCCAGCATGAAGGTGTTGGCGATGCCGCCGCCGACGATCAGGCCATCGACCTTCTCGGACAGGGACTTCAGGATCGTCAGCTTGGTCGAGACCTTGGAGCCGGCCACGATCGCCACCAGCGGCCGCTTCGGCGCGGCCAGCGCCTTGGTGATCGCATCGATCTCTGCCGCCAGCAGCGGGCCGGCGCAGGCGATCTTGGCGAACTGGGCGATGCCGTAGGTCGTGCCCTCGGCCCGGTGGGCGGTGCCGAAGGCGTCGTTGACGTAGATGTCGCAGAGCTGCGCCATCTTGCGGGCCAGCTCCTCGCTGTTCTTCTTCTCGCCCTTGTTGACGCGGCAGTTCTCCAGCAGCACCAGGCTGCCGGGTGCCACGGTCACGCCGTCCACCCAGTTGGAGACGACCGGCACCTCGCGGCCCAGCAGTTCGCCCATGCGCTTGGCGACCGGCGCCAGCGAATCCTCGGGCTTGAATTCGCCCTCGGTCGGGCGGCCCAGGTGCGAGGTGACCATCACCGCGGCGCCAGCCTTCAGCGCCAGCTCGATGCAGGGGATCGAGGCGCGGATGCGCGTGTCCTCGGTGATGTTGCCGGCGTCGTCCTGCGGGACGTTCAGGTCGGCACGGATGAACACGCGGCGGCCGCTGGCCTGGCCGGCGGCGACGAGATCGGAGAAGCGCAAGACGTTCATGTTGCGGAGATTGGTAGTTGGAGGGGATCCTTGAATCCCCGCGAGCTTACCAACCCCGCCGAACGAGCCCTTATTGATCCAGCTTCTTGACGCGACCGCCGCCAACGACCGAGGTGCTGATCTCGGGCGAGCCTACGTAGGCCACATCGCCGGATCCGGCGATGGACACGTGCAGCGACTTGACGGCCTGCACCGAAGCGTCGCCGCTGCCGGCAATGCTGACCTTGACCTCGTCGGCGGCCAGCGCCTTGGTCTTCACGTCGCCAGAGCCGGCGATCGAGATCTTCAGGCTGTTGGTGCGGCCGGCCGCGGTGACGTCGCCGCTGCCCGACACGCTGAGGCCCAGCTTGTCGCTGCTCAGGTTGTCGAACACGATGTTGCCGGAGCCGGAGATGCTGGCGCTGACCTCGGCCGTCTTCATTGCACCGACCTTGACGTCGCCGGAGCCGGACAGCGCGATCGAGCGAAGCGTCGGCATGTCCAGCACCAGCTCGGGTGTGTTGCGGGTGCTGATGTTGAAGCCGTTCTTCGTAGACACCTCCAGGGTGCGGCCCTTGCTGCCTTCGACGACCTTGGTCTCGATGTAGGGCAGCAGGTTCTTGTCGATCTTCAGCTCGACGCGGTTGCTCGCGGCCTGGCGCACGATGATCTTGAAGTCACCGGCAGTGGAGACGCCGTCGAAGGCGCCCAGTTCGCGCACCTCGGTGCCCAGCTCGCCGGAGCCCTTGATGCGCTCGCCGCCGCCGAAGTTGATGGACCAGGCCTGCGCGCTACCGGCAGCGACCATTCCGGCGACGGCAACGAGGGCAAAAAGGCGGCGGTTCTTGTTCATGCAGGGCTCCTGTCGTGTGTTGGAGCCTCTATCTTGCCGCCGCCGAGGCAAGGCGCCGAGCCGCAAACGACAGACTGCGGGATTGGAGGCGCAGGTTGCGGGTCAGTGCCCCTTGGCCGCCGGCGCGGAATCGCCGTCGTCTGCATCCGCGGCCGGCGCGGAGGGCTTGATCGCCGACGGCCGCGGCACGACCGGGGCGATGCCCTCGATCTTGTTCTCGCGCATGTAGGCGTCCATCTCCTTCCAGCCGGCGAACACGGCCGCCTTCTGCGCCTTCGGGTTCAGGGTGTAGCAGTCCTCGATGGCGCGGTTGGCGTGCCGGCAGGCGCTGCCGATGGCCTTGCCATCGGCCTCCTTGGCGGCGGCGACCTTGGCCGGGTCCTCGATGCCCAGCTGGTCGCAGCCGGACAGCAGCGACACCAGCAGCAGGGACGACAGGGCGAGCGCGGACTTGGTCATCATCCTTGCAAGTATCGGCCCTTCGCCGCGAGGCTTTAGCGCCGGGCCATCGCCATCAGGCGCGCGATGCGCTCCTCGGTCGACGGATGCGTGCTGAACAGACCGCGCAGGCCGCCGCCGGACAGCGGATTCATGATCATCATCTGCGCCGTCTCGGGGTGGCGCTCGGCCGCCGCCATCGGGATGCCCTGGGCGTAGCGATGGATCTTGGCGAGCGCCGAGGCCAGCGCCTGCGGATCACCGGAGATCTCGGCGCCGCCACGGTCAGCCTCGAATTCGCGGGCACGGCTGATCGCCATCTGGATCAGGCCGGCGGCCATCGGTGCCAGCAGCGCGACCAGCAGGCCCGCCAGCGGATTGGCCGGGCGACCTTCGCTGTCACGGCCGCCGAAGAACATCGCGAAGTTCGCCAGCATCGAGATCGCGCCGGCCATCGTGGCGCTGATCGTGCTGATCAGGATGTCGCGATGGCGGACGTGGGCCAGCTCGTGCGCCATCACGCCGCCCAGCTCGGCAGGGCTCAGCGCGCGCAGGATGCCGGTCGTCGCCGCGACGGCGGCGTGCTCGGGGTTGCGGCCGGTGGCGAAGGCGTTGGGCGCGTCTTCCTGGATCAGGTAGACCTTGGGCATCGGCAGCTGGGCACGCTGTGCCAGCTCGCGCACGGTGGCGTAGAACTGAGGCGCCGAGCGCTCGTCCACCTCGCGGGCGTTGTACATCTTCAGCACCATGTCCGCGGAGAACCAGTAGCTGAAGAAGTTCATGCCGATCGCCACCACCAGCGCGATCATCATCCCCGCCTGGCCGCCGATCATGGCGCCGATCGCCATGAACAGCGCCGTGATGGCGGCCATCAGCACGGCGGTCTTGAGCAGGTTGAACATCGTCGTGTCTCCTTCCAGCCCTCAAGGTGGGACCGGCAGGAGCGAAATTCAAGCCAGGCGTTCGCCGCCGGCCAGGGGCCGCGCCTGCAGGAAGGCCGCAGCCGGCAGGCGCTTGCCGCCGGCTCGCTGCAACTCGGTGAGGCGCAGCGCGCCCTGGCCGCAGGCGACAAGCACGCCGGTTTCGCCGGCCGCCAGCACGGTGCCGGGGGCGCCGGAACCCTCGGCCAGCTCGGCGCGCCAGACCTTGATCGGCTCGCCGTCGAGCTGCGTCAGGCCGCCCGGGAAGGGGTCGAAGGCACGCAGGCGGCGCTCGATCTGGGCGGCGTCCTGAGTCCAGTCGATCTGCGCCTCGGCCTTCTCGATCTTGTGGGCGTAGGTGATGCCGTCGCCGGGCTGCGGCGTGGCCGGCAGCGGGCCTGCGTGCTGCAGGGCCTGGACGATCATCCGGCCGCCCAGCGCGGCGAGCTTGTCGTGCAAGGTGGCGGTGGTGTCGGCCGCCGCGATCGGCTGGCGCTCGATCAGCAGCATCGCGCCGGTGTCCAGGCCGGCATCCATCTGCATGATGGTGATGCCGGTCTCGGCGTCGCCCGCCTCGATCGCCCGGTGGATCGGCGCGGCGCCGCGCCAGCGCGGCAGCAGCGAGGCGTGGATATTCAGGCAGCCCTGGCACGGCAGGTCAAGCACCCACTGCGGCAGGATCAGACCGTAGGCGGCGACGACCACCACGTCGGCCTTGGCATCCAGCAGCGTCTGGCGCGCAGCGGCAGCGTCCTCGGGGAATTTCCCGTCCAGCCGCAGGCTGCGCGGCTGCGCGACCGGAATCCCCTGCACCTGGGCGAGCTGCTTCACCGGTGAGGCCTGCAGCTTCATGCCGCGGCCGGCCGGGCGGTCGGGCCGGGTCAGCACCAAGGGCACCGTGATGCCGGCATTCAGCATCGCGGCCAGGGCGGTGGCGGCGAATTCCGGCGTGCCGGCGAAGATGGCGCGGGTCATCGGCAGATCAGCGGCGCTGGTCTTCGCGGGCCTTCTTGACCATCTTGGTCTTGATGCGCTCGCGCTTCAGCGGGCTCAGGTACTCGACGAAGACCTTGCCCATCAGGTGGTCCATCTCGTGCTGGACGCAGACGGCCAGCAGGCCCTCGGCATCGAACTGATGCGGCTGGCCGTCGCGGCCCAGCGCACGCACGGTGACGCGGGTGTGGCGCGGCACCTTGTCGTAGATCTGGGGAACCGACAGGCAGCCTTCCTCGCCCTCGGTCATCTCCTCGCTCTGGGCGACCAGTTCGGGGTTGATCAGCACCAGCGGCGTGTCGCGCGCCTCGGAGGTATCCATCACGATCACGCGCTCATGCACGTCCACCTGCGTCGCCGCCAGACCCACGCCTTCGGCGGCATACATGGTTTCCAGCATGTCGTCGACCAGTTGGCGAATCCGCTCGTCGACTTCGGCCACCGGTTTGGCCACGGTGTGCAGTTTCGGATCGGGGTATTTGAGGATGTTCAGTTTCGACATGGACGGCGCGCTGTGGACTCGGCACAACGCCTGTTTGTAAGTGCTGGCAAGTGGACTGGGGCCCGGCCGCGATTCATTGCGACACCCAATGAATGGGGGCAGAATCGTCGCGGGCCAAGGGGGATATTTTATCGGCCCGGCCGTTCCGGGTCCGCCTATCCGGTAAATGTTGGCGCAAACACCAGGAATAGGTCCGCAAAACCCATCGGCCGGCCGCGCCGAGCGAATAAGAATCGATGGATAAAACCCAGGCCGCCGAGATGCGGGGAGAGTGCTTGATGCCGTTTTCTTTATTGCCTGCTACCAGTTCCAACAGTTTCAAGCCGGGCGTCGGCATCAGCCTTCCGATCTTGGGTCTGACACTGGGACTGGCAGCCGCCACCCTGCCGGCGCAGGCCGTCACCTATCCCGTCACCCCCGCGCAGCGCGCCACCGCCGAGCAGGTCGCCCAGGCCGGCGTGCCGCTGAGCGAGCTGGCCAGCGACGCGCCCGACTCCTACACGGTCAAGCCCGGCGACACGCTGTGGGACATTTCCAAGCTGTTCCTGAAGAGCCCCTGGCGCTGGCCCGAGCTGTGGGGCATGAACCGCGACGAGATCCGCAACCCGCACCTGATCTACCCGGGCCAGTTACTCGTGCTGATCAAGGTGGACGGCCGGGCGCGGCTGGCGCTGGGACGCGGCGTCGGCGATTCGGGCATGGCCACCATCAAGCTTTCGCCCCGTGTCCGCGAATCGGCCACCGACGCGAACGCGATCGCGGCGATCCCGACGCAGCTGATCGAACCCTTCCTGACCGACGCGGTCGTCTTCGACAGCGATGAACTGGCGCGCGCGCCGCGCATCGTCGCCACGCCCGAGGGCCACGTGCTGGTGACCCGCGGCGACATCGCCTATGCCCGCGGCGACCTCAGCCAGGCCACCGACTACCGCCTGTTCCGCAACGCGACGCCGCTGCGCGACCCCACCACGCACGAGATCCTCGGCTACGAGGCGCCGTATCTGGGCACCGCCGAGCTGATCCGGCCCGGCGGCACGCTCGACGCGGCCAACGGCAAGAGCGAGATCGTCCCGGCCACCCTGCAGATCCGCACGGTGAAGCAGGAAGTCGGCATTGGCGACCGGCTCTCGCCGGTGCCGCAGCGCTCGTTCACCAACTACGTGCCGCATGCGCCGTCCCAGCCGATCAACGGCCAGGTGATCTCGCTGTACGGCGACGCGGTGCGCGGCGGCCAGAACCAGGTCGTTTCGCTGAACAAGGGCAGCAAGGACGGTCTGGAGCGCGGCCATGTGCTGGCCCTCTGGCGCGACGGCCGCCGCGTCGTCGACAGCACCGGTGAGAAGGCGCAGGAGATCAAGCTGCCGGACGAGCGCACCGGTGTGCTGTTCGTCTTCCAGACCTACGCACGCGTGTCCTACGCGCTGATCATCTCCGTCACCGACGCCGTCTCGGCCGGCGACCGTTTCAGCGAGCCCTGAGGGGCTGAACCCGGCAGCCGCGATGGAACGCGCGGAACTGGCCGCCTGGCTGCGGCTCCTCGAAACGCCGGGCCTTGGCCGGGAGTCCACGCGGCGCCTGCTGGCCGCCGCCGGATCACCCGAAGCGGTGTTCGACGGCCCCCTCGCCCGCTGGCGGGACGTATTGCGAGCACCCTTGCTGGCCGCGCTGGAACAGCCGCCCGAGCATCTGGATGAACTGGTCGACAAGACCTCGGCCTGGCTGGCGGACAGCCCGCAGCGGCACATCCTCGCGCTCGGCGACGCCGATTACCCCGAACTGCTGCTGCAGACGTCCGACCCGCCGCTTCTGCTGTACCTGGAAGGCCGGCGCGAGTTACTGGGCGCGCCGATGCTGGCCATCGTCGGCAGCCGCAACCCGAGCGCCCAGGGCCGAGACAACGCCAAGGCCTTCGGACGGGCGCTGAGCCAGGCGGGCCTGACCATCGTCTCCGGCCTCGCACTGGGCGTGGACGGCGCCGCGCACGAAGGGGCGCTGGAGGGCGAGGCGTCGACGATCGGCGTCGTCGGCACCGGGCTCGACCAGGTCTACCCGCGCCGCCACCAAGCGCTGGCCCGCACCATCGCGGAACGCGGGCTGATGGTCAGCGAATACGCGCTGGGCATGCCGCCGCTGTCGCAGAACTTCCCGCTTCGCAATCGCATCATTGCCGGCATGGCACGCGGCTGTCTGGTCGTCGAGGCAGCGCTGCAGTCGGGTTCGCTGATCACCGCCCGGCTGGCCAGCGAGGCCGGCCGCGAGGTGTTCGCCATCCCCGGTTCGATCCACTCGCCGCAGAGCCGCGGCTGCCATGCGCTGCTGCGCCAGGGCGCCAAGCTGGTCGAGCGCACCGAGGACGTGCTGGAGGAACTGCCGGCCTCGCTGCGCCAGCGCTCACCCGCCGCGGCAGCGCCAGCGCCGGCCGAACCCGCCGTCGCGCCGGAAATGCAGCAGGTGCTCGCGCTGATGGGCTACGACCCGGTGTCGCTGGACGAACTGGTGAACCGCGGCGGCTGGCCCGCGGCCGAGCTGAGCGGCTGGCTGCTGGAGCTGGAAATGGCCGGATCGGTGGCCCGGCTGGCGGGGCAGCTGTTCCAGCGCCGCGCGCAGGCCTGAACGGGGAGTTTGAGGGTATTTCGTGAGGTCTTTCGCCCCCTGAGGCGGAAATTCGCTCGGGTATCATCGGCCCATGTTCGACGTGCTCGTGTATCTATACGAAACCTACTGGCGCCCTGATGCCTGCCCGGATCACGCCCAGTTGACGCGCAAATTGTCGGCAGTCGGCTTCGAGAGCGACGAAATCCAGGAGGCCTTGTCCTGGCTGGACGGCCTGGCCGGCGCTGCCGCCTCGCACCACGGCCAGCAGGGCGAACTCAGCCAGCGCGTCTACACGCGCGACGAGCAGGAGCACCTGGGCGAACCGTCGATCGGCTTCATCAGCTTCCTCGAGTCGGCCGCGGTGCTGCCGCCGCCGATGCGAGAGATGGTGATCGACCGCGCGATGGCCATCCCGGGCTCGCCGCTGGACCTCGAAGACCTGAAGATCATCGTGCTGATGGTGTTCTGGAGCCTCGGCGAGGAGCCGGATGCGCTGATCCTCGACGAACTCTTCGTCGCGCCGGAAGACCGGCTGATCCACTGAAACGCTGCTAGTTCAGCAGCCGGCTCGGATCCACGTCGAGCTTGGCGAGCGCCGTGCGCGTCGCCGTCACCGTCAGCGCCTCGTCCTGCGCCGGCAGCAGCAAGCCTGCCTGCAGGAAGGCTGCGACGCGGCCCAGCGGGAACAGCACGCCCCGGCCCTGCGGGGTGACGAACAGCGCGAACTGCCGGCGCATGCCGCGCCAGGCCAGCTGCACCGGCTCGTTGCGCTTGCGGTAGTCCAGCATGTACCAGCTGCCGATCTGCAGCTCGCGCGCCCATGCCTCCATCGCCGGCGTCGGCGCCGCGCCGCCTTCGGCGACGACTTCCAGACCGTCGGCCTCGTGGCCGGACAGGTCGCGGACGATCGATTCGTCGATCGACGTCTCGCCCGCGCCATCGGGCAGCAGTGCCTCCAGCGTCTGCAGCTGGTCCATCAGCTCGTCCAGGCGCTCGCGCGGGATCGCGGCGGTCTTGGCGGTGAAGGCGGCGGCCAGCGAGTTGTTCAGCGCGCGGATGTGCTCGTCCTGCTTCTCGGTGCTGAGGCCGGCGTGGCCCATGCCGTCGCGCAGCGTCTTCAGCAGCGGCGGCAGTCGGCGAATGACCTCGGCACGCTCCTCGCGCGAGACCTTGGCGCTGGCCGACCAGATCAGGTCGGCGGCGACCTTCTTCATCGTCTTCGTGTCCTCGGACTGCGCGCCGCTGCGCACCGCGGTGACGGCCAGCACGTCGGCCCAGACCTGGAACAGGAACTCGCGCACGCCGTCCTGCACCGGCACCTCGTTGAGCATCTTGCGCAGCTCGATCGTGTACTGGATCGCCAGCGTCTCGCGCTGCTCGACCTGCTGGGCCAGCGAGACGCCCTTCTTCGAGGCCTGGTTCTCGTTCTCGAAATAGTGCGAGAGGAATTTCTCGAACTCGGCCAGCACCGTCGCGAACACGCGCCGGCCGGTGTCCGGATAGGCCTCGACGACCTGGACGACGCGCTTGATCTCGCGCTCCAGCGGATCGCCGACACCACCCACCGGTGCGCCGCCGCTGCCGCTGAAGCCCATCACGCAGGCGCCCATCCGGTCGATCAACTGGCGCGCGGGGTGGTCGACGGCGGCGAAGAAATCGGGCTCGCTGATCGCCACGCGCAGCACCGGCATCTGCAGCCGCGCGAACCAGACGCGCAGCACGGCCGGGATGCGGTCGTCGGTCAGGATCGCCTGGAACATCATCGCGACGATCTCGATCGTCGCCCGCTCGGCCGGCGTGTCCGCCGCCTGCTTCAGCACCTGTTTGAAGGCCTGGCTGCGGGCCTTCAGCTCCTCGATCTGTGCCGGCATCGTTTCCGGCGACAACGCCTGCTGGCCCGCCGGCGGCACCGCCTGGCGCTGCAGCGATTCCTGCGCATGCCTGATCGCGGAGTTCAGCCGCGGCGAGGCGGCAATGGGCGCCATGGGCGGTGCCTCGGCCAGCGAGGGCAGCGGTGGAGCCACCGTACCGCGCGAAGTGCGCGAACCGTAGGTGGACGGGCGTGCCGCCGGCAGGTGGGTCACCTCAGTCGGCGCAAAGGCCGGCACCTGGCGGCCGAGGACGCGCTGCAGTTGCTGCAGGATCTCGTCGGCATGCTGGCGCGCCACGCTGCGCACCGCCGCCAGCGGCCCAGGAGGCGCCTCGGCCGCCCCCCTCGGTTGGGTGAAGGATTGCGGCGGCGGAGACGAGGTCGCGGGCGATGGAGGGACGGGCGGCACGTAAACCGGCGTACCCGCCGCCTGCGGCGAGCGGCGGATGAAGGGTCGCAGGTCCACCTCGGGCAGCACGTCCTGGGCGATCAGCCAGCGGTTGGCCTCGTGATAGGCCTCACTGATCAGCTGGGCAAATTCCTCGTGCAGCTCGACCTGCAGCATCTGCCAGACCGAGGCGTCCAGCGTCGCGCGCTGCCAGGCATCGAGCACCAGGCGCGTGATCACCTGGGCGCGCATCAGGTCCTGCGGGGGCAGGTCGTCCTGGTCCTCCAGGGTCTGCATGCGCGTGCGCAGGTCGGTGAACTCCCAGGTCGCGCGATCCATCATCGACAGGGTCAGCCGCGAACCGGTGATCTCGCGCTCGATGGTGTCGTCGTCGACCAGGGTCATCCTGCCGGTGGAGACCGGGTCGCCGATGGTGATGCCGGGCGGACGCGTCGGATCCGGCACGCCGCGTTCGGCGGCCTGGCGAAGCATGTACACCAGGCCTTGCGCCCAGCGCAGGCCGTGGCGTTTCCAGGATTGCGCGCCATCGCGGCGCGCCACCATCACCGCATACTCGGCCGGCTTCAGCAGCAGCTGGTCGACCGTGTTGTTGAGCGTGGAATTCAGCGGCCCCATGCCCCGCACCAAGGCCTCGACATAGACGCGCCGCGCCTGTGTGGCCAGGGCCTTCTTGCGGGCGTCAGTCATGGAGGACGAGGAATGGGCAGGGTTGTGAGAGTTGAATCGACTCTACACCACCGCCCCGGCATTCGGATCGTCCGGATCTTCCTTGTTGATCGGTTGCTTGATCAGGTCTTCGCGCTTCACGCCCAGCCACATCGCGATGGCCGCCGCAACGAACACCGAGGAGTAGATGCCGAAGCAGATGCCGATCGTCAGCGCCACCGCGAAGTAGTGCAGGGTCTCGCCGCCGAACAGCAGCATCGACACCACCACCAGCTGCGTGCAGCCGTGGGTGATGATCGTGCGGCTGATCGTGCTGGTGATCGCGTGGTCGATCACCTCGTGCGTGTTCATCTTGCGGAACTTGCGGAAGGCCTCGCGCACCCGGTCGAAGATCACGACCGATTCGTTGACCGAGTAGCCCAGCACCGCCAAGATCGCCGCCAGCACGGTGAGCGAGAACTCCCACTGGAAAAAGGCGAAGAAGCCCAGGATGATGACGACGTCGTGCAGGTTGGCGATCACGCCGGCGACGGCGAACTTCCACTCGAAGCGGATCGCCAGGTAGATCACGATGCCGATCACGGTCGCCAGCAGCGCCTTGGCCGCGTCGACCGCCAGCTCGGAGCCGACCGACGCGCCGACCACCTCGCTGCGCGACAGCTCGACGGCCTCGGCGCCGGCCGCGTTCGTGCAGATCTCCTTGCTGACCGCCTCACCCTTCGGCGTGACGATCTGCTTGGTGCTGACCGTGCCGGACTCGGACTTGCAGATGCCCTCGAAAGCCAGGGGCACCTGTTCGGTCTGCTTGATGTCCTTGCGCAGCGGCAGTCGGATCATCACATCGCGCGAGGTGCCGAAGTTCTGCACCTGCACGTCGGTGTATCCCATCGATTCGACGGTCTTGCGCGTCTTCTCGATGTCGGCCGACTGCGGGTAGGCAATCTCCATCACCGTGCCGCCGGTGAACTCGATCGAGAAGTGCAGGCCGCGCGTCGCCAGGAAGAACACCGCGGCGGCAAAGGTGATGAACGAGATCGCGTTGAGCACCAACGCGTACTTCATGAACGGGAGATCCCGTCGGATGCGGAACAGTTCCATTGTCTTTATGCCTTCTTCGCTGCTTCGCCCGCGTCAGGCGTGGGTTTCCAGACCTGGCCGATCGACACCGACTTGAGCTTTTTCTGCCGGCCGTACCAGAGGTTGGCCAGCGCACGCGAGAACACGACCGAGCTGAACATCGAGGTCAGGATGCCCAGGCAGTGCACGACCGCGAAGCCCTTCACCGGGCCGGAGCCGAAGGCCAGCAGCGCGACGCCGGCGATCAGCGTGGTCACGTTGGAGTCCAGGATGGTCGCGAACGCGCGCTCGTAGCCGAGGTTGATCGCCGCCTGCGGCGAGGCGCCCCCGCGCAGTTCCTCGCGGATGCGCTCGTTGATCAGCACGTTGGCGTCGATGGCCATGCCCAGCACCAGCGCGATGGCCGCGATACCCGGCAGGCTCAGCGTGGCCTGCAGCATCGACAGCACCGCCACCAGCAGCAGCAGGTTGAAGCCCAGCGCCAGCGCGGAGAAGGCGCCGAACAGCATGTAGTACAGGCACATGAACGCGGCCACGGCGACGAAGCCGCCGATCACGCTGTGCACACCCTTGTCGATGTTCTCCTTGCCGAGGCTCGGACCGACGGTGCGTTCCTCGATGATCTCCATCGGCGCGGCCAGCGAGCCGGCGCGCAGCAGCAGCGCCGTGTCGGCCGATTCCTGCGCAGTCATCGCGCCGGAGATCTGGAAGTTGTTGCTGATCTCGCTGCGGATCACCGGCGCGGTGACGACCTCGCCCTTGCCCTTTTCGAACAGGATGATCGCCAGGCGCTTGCCGACGTTGTCGCGCGAGGTGTCCTTCATCAGCCGCGCGCCCTTGGCGTCGAGCTTCAGGTGCACCGCCGGCTGGTGGTTCTCGTCGAAGCCGGGCTGCGCGTCCTCGAGGTTGTCACCGGTGATGACGACCTGGCGCTTGACGATGATCGGGCCGTGGCCGCGGTCCATGTAGCGCTCGGTGCCGAAGGGCACCGGGCCGGAGCCGGACAGCGCGGCCTGGGCCTCGGCGCTGTCGTCCACCATGCGCAGTTCCAGCGTCGCCGTGCGGCCGATGATGTCCTTGGCCTTGGCCGTGTCCTGCACGCCGGGCAACTGCACGACGATGCGGTCCGCGCCCTGCTGCTGGATCACCGGCTCGGCCACGCCCAGCTCGTTGACGCGGTTGTGCAGGGTCTGGATGTTCTGCTTCAGCGCCACGTCCTGGACGTTCTTCATCGCCGCCGGGCTCAGCGAGCCGACCAGGCCGCCGTCGGCCGACGGGGCCCAGGTTTCCTCGGGCAGGCCGTTCTTCAGCACGTCCAGCGCCTGGTCGCGGATCGCCGGCTCGCGGAAGGCGATGACGACGTTGTTGCCATCGCGGCTGATGCCGGCGTGGCGGACGTTCTTGTCGCGCAGCAAGGTGCGCACGTCGCCGACCAGCGAATCGGCCTTCTTCGTGATCGCGGCCTTCATGTCGACCTGCATCAGGAAGTAGACGCCGCCGCGCAGGTCCAGGCCCAGGTACATCGGGAAGGCATGCAGCGCCGACAGCCACTGCGGCGAGCGCGACAGCAGGTTCAGCGCAACGATGAAGGACGGATCGGCCGGATCGGGATTCAGCGCGGCGCTGATCGCGTCCTTGGCCTTGATCTGCGTGTCGGTGTCGCCGAAGCGCGCCTTGATCGACGTGCCGTCGAGCTGCACGTAGTCGGGCGTCAGCTTGGCCGCGGCCAGCGCCGACTCGACGCGCTTCTGCAGGTCGCCGTCGACCTTGACGACGACCTTCGCGCTCGAGATCTGCACGGCCGGCGCTTCACCGAAGAAATTCGGCAAGGTATAGATCAGGCCGACCAGCATCGCGACGACGAGGATCGCGTACTTCCACAGCGGGTAACGATTCATGGATGCTTCCTCATGGGCCCCGAGGGCCCGGCCGCGGCGCCGAACGGGCCGCGGTGGCCGGGCGGCCCGAGGACCGTCCGGCTGCTGACGCTGTTACTTGACGGTGCCCTTGGGCAGCACCTGGACGATGGCCGAGCGCTGCACCTGCAGCTCCACGCCCGACGCGACTTCCAGCGACAGGATCGTTTCGTTGACCTTGGTGATCTTGCCCAGCAGGCCGCCGGAGGTGACGACCTCGTCGCCCTTGCCGATCGCCTCGATCATGGCCTTGTGTTCCTTCTGGCGCTTCATCTGCGGCCGGATCATCACGAAATACAGCACGACGAACATCAGCACCAGCGGCAACATCTGGCCGAACTGGCCGAACATCGACTCCGCGCCGCCGGCGGCGCCCGCGGTCTGGGCGAAAGCAGAAGAGATAAACACGTCGAATTCCTCGAAGGGTAGGCGCGCGCCCAGGCGGCTGCCTGTGCGCGGTTGAACGGCGGATTGTAGCCAGCGGGTATGGCAGGCCCGTGCGCACATGCAGGCCGGCTTCCGGGGTTCAAGCCAGGGTCAACCCTTGTCGGCGCCATCTTGTTCGAATATGCTGTAAATATATTTACAGCATATGAGGATCGACATGCCCGCCCTTCCCTCGACAAGCGCCCTGCCACGCTGGACCGGCATCTTCCCGGCCGTCACCACCAAGTTCACCGCCGACGAGGCGCTGGACATCCCGGCCATGGAGCGCCACTACGAGTTCCTGATCCAGGGCGGCATCGACGGCATCGTCACCGGCGGCTCGCTGGGCGAGGCCAGCACCCTGTCGCTGGAGGAGAAGTTGGAAGTGGCCAAGACCGCGCTGCGCGTCTCGGCCGGCCGGGTGCCGGTGCTGGCCAACGTCAGCGAGACCCGCACCGCCAATGCCATCCGCTACGTCGAGGCGGCCCGCGAGCTGGGCGTGCAGGGCCTGATGCTGATGCCCTCGGTGCTCTACCCGGCGGACACGCGCGAGGCGGTCGCCAACGTCCGCACGATCGCCGCGGCGGCGCAGCTGCCGATCATGATCTACAACAACCCGGTGGCCTACAAGGTCGACCTGACCCCGGCCGACTTCCTCGACCTGGCCGACTGCGAATGGCTGGTCGCGATCAAGGAATCCACCGACAACATCCGCCGCCTGACCGACCTGCGCAACACCGTCGGCCACCGCTACCAGCTCTTCATCGGCGTGGACGACCTGAGCTTCGAGGGCCTGGCCCTGGGCTGCGACGGCCTGCTGGCCGGCCTGTGCACGGCCTTCCCCGCCGAGACGGTGGCTCTCTACAAGCTGATGCGGGCCAAGCGCTGGGACGAGGCGCTGAAGCTCTACCAATGGTTCACGCCGCTGCTGCACCTGGATGTGTCGACCAAGCTGGTGCAGAACATCAAGCTCGCCGAGACGATGGTCGGCATTGGCAACGAGAACGTGCGCCGCCCGCGCCTGCCGCTGGCCGGCGAGGAGCGCGCCCGCGTGCAGGCCATCATCCAGAAGGGCATCGACACCCGGCCGGACCTGCATGGCCTCTTCTGAACGGGTTGCCGACCAGGCCTACGACGCCGTCGAGGCGCTAATCGCCACGCTGGCGCTGAAGCCCGGCGCGCCGATCGTCGAATCCGAGCTGGTCGAACGCACGGGCCTGGGCCGCACGCCGCTGCGCGAGGCGCTGATGCGACTCGTGGCCAACGGCCTGATCGTGCAGCAGCCGCGCCGCGGGTTGCGGGTCAGCGACATCCAGTTGGCCGAGCACCTGGATCTGCTGGAAGCCCGTCGCGTGCTGGAGCGGCTGATCGCCGCCAGCGCCGCCCGCCGCGCGACGCCGCCGCAGCGCGAGCAGTTGCTCGCCTGCGCCCAGGCGATGAACGAGGCCGCCGCCCGCGGCGACCTCGACGCCTACATGAGCGCCGACCAGGCGCTGGACCACGTGGCGCACGCCGCCTGCCGCAACGCCGCGGCGGTGGCGGCGGTGATCCCGATGGTGATCCAATGCCGGCGCTTCTGGGTCGCCTACCAGCATCACGGTGACATCGCCGAAGGCGCGCGCCGCCATGAGGCCGTCGCCCAGGCCATCGCCGCCGGCAAGGCGGAAGAAGCTGCCGCGGCCAGCGAGGCGCTGATGGACTATCTGCGACAGTTCGCCCAGGACGTCATCGCATGAACACCTCAACTCCCACACGCATCATCGATTCCCACACCGGCGGCGAACCCACGCGGGTGATCGTTTCCGGCGGCCCCGATCTCGGCCGCGGCAGCATGGCCGAACGCCTCGCCGTGTTCAAGGAGCAGCACGACGCCTGGCGCAGCGCCGTCGTCAACGAGCCGCGCGGCTCGGACGTGATCGTCGGCGCGCTGCTGTGCGAGCCGGTCGAGACCGGCAGCGTGGCCGGCGTAATCTTCTTCAACAACGTCGGCTTCCTCGGCATGTGCGGCCACGGCACGATCGGCCTGGTCGCCACCTTGGCGTACCTGGGCCGCATCGGCGTGGGCGAACACCGGATCGAGACGCCGGTCGGCACCGTCACCGCCACCTTGCACGAAGACGGCAAGGTCAGCGTCGCCAACGTGCCGGCCTGGCGCGAGCAGGCAAAGGTGCCGGTCACCGTCGACGGCCGCACCGTCCATGGCGACGTCGCCTGGGGCGGCAACTGGTTCTTCCTCTGCGCCGACCACGGCATCCCGCTGGACCTGGCCCACCAGGACGAGCTGCTGGCCTTCAGCTGGGCGCTGCGCCAGCAATTGCCGGCCCACATCGATCACATCGAGCTGACCGGCCCGGCCGCCGATCCCGCCAACAGCGGACGCAACTATGTGCTGTGCCCCGGCAAGGCCTACGACCGCAGCCCCTGCGGCACCGGCACCAGCGCCAAGCTGGCCTGCCTGGCGGCCGACGGCAAGCTGGCGCCAGGCGAGGCCTGGCGGCAGGAAAGCGTGATCGGCAGCGTGTTCGAGGCCAGCTACCGCCCGGGTGAGCAGCAGGGCCAGGTCTTGCCGACGATCACCGGCCGCGCCTTCGTGAACCTCGACGCGACGCTGGTCTTCCAGGCCGGCGATCCCTTCGCCTGGGGCATCCGCGCTTGAAACGCCAGAGCCGCACCGCGGACGTGCTGATCGTCGGTGCCGGCATCGTCGGTGCGGCCTGCGCACGCGAGTTCGCGCGGCAGGGCCTGTCGGTCGCCGTCGTCGAGAGCGGTGCGATCGGTGGCGGCGCCACGGCAGCGGCGATGGGCCACCTGCTGGTCGTCGACGACGCGGAGTTCGAACTGAGCCGCAGGTCTTGCGAGCTGTGGGACGAATGGCTGGCCGAATCGCCCGGGAACACGGCAGCCGCCGAGCACCAGCGCTGCGGCACGATCTGGATCGCGGCGGACGAGGAGGAGCTGGCCGAGGCCCGCCGCAAGAACGCCTGGTACGCCGAGCGCGGCATCGCCTGCGAACTGCTGGACACCGCAGGGCTCGCCCGCCTGGAGCCGCAGTTGCGCCCGGGCCTGGCCGGTGGCCTGCGCGTGCCGTCCGATGCGCGGGTCTTTCCGCCGAAGGCCGCGGCTCGCTGGCTGCAGGAGGCGCGGGCCCAGATCATCCACGGCGAGGTCGTCGCGCTGGACGGCCACACGCTGACCCTGGCCGACGGCCGCCAGCTCTGGGGCGCGCTGGTCGTCGTCTGCGCGGGCCTGGCCAGCCAGCGCTGGCTGCCGCACGGCTGGCTGCGGCCGAAGAAGGGCCAGCTCGCGATCACGCAGCGCGGGCGGGACGTGCGCATCCAGCATGAGCTGGTCGACCTCGGCTACCTGAAGAAGGCCCACCTCGCCGATGAAGACTCGGTCGCCTTCAACCTGCAGCCGCGGCCCGGCGGGCAGATCCTGATCGGCTCCTCGCGCCAGCCCGGGCGCAGCGACGCCGCGATCGATCACGAGCTGCTCAGCCGCATGCTGGCCGAAGCCTGCGCGATGCTGCCCGCGCTGGCCGATGCCTCGCTGCTGCGTTGCTGGACCGGCCTGCGGCCGACCAGCCGCGACGGCCTGCCGCTGATCGGCGCTCATCCGGCCCTCAAGCGTGTGTGGCTCGCCTGCGGCCACGAAGGCATGGGCATCACCACCTCGCTGGCGACGGCCGAGCTGCTGGTCGACCTCAGCCTCGGCCGTGAGCCGCGCATCGCCGCCAGCCCCTTCTCGCCCGAACGCTTGGTCGCCGCATGATGAAGCTGAACATCGACGGCCAGACCCACGAGATCCCCGCCGGCTGCAGCGTCGCGGCGGCGCTGGCGCATGCGGGCCTTGTTCACACGCGCAGCTCCGAAACGGGCCAGCCGCGCGCCGCCTTCTGCGGCATGGGCCAGTGCCAGGAATGCCGCGTGCGGATCGACGGCATCGCCGACCGCCTGGCCTGCATGACGCCGGCCGCCGAAGGCATGGTGGTGCTCACGCGATGACGACGCATTCAACCGACGTGATCGTCATCGGCGGCGGCCCCGCCGGCATCGCCGCGGTCTGCCGCCTGCTGGCGAGCGGGCAACGCGTGACCTGGGTCGACCAGGCGGCCCGGCCCGGTGGACAGATCTGGCGCGCCAGCCTGCCGCCGGCTTGGCAGCCGCGACTGGATGCCGCCAGCGGCAGCGCCGCGCTGACGCATCTGCCCGGCCATGCGGTGATCGCCGTCGAGAGCGGAACGACCTTGCTGCTGCAGGACCAGCTGGACCCGCGCCGGCCCGCCCTGCGCGTCCAGGCACCGCGGCTGCTGTTGGCGCTGGGTGCGCGCGAACGCTTCTTGCCCTTCCCGGGTTGGACCCTGCCGGGCGTGCACGGCGCGGGCGGCTTGCAGGCGCTGGTCAAGAACGGCTGGCCGGTGGCGGGCAAGCGCGTCGTGCTGGCCGGCTCGGGGCCGCTGCTGCTGGCCGCCGCCGACACCGCACGCGCCGCCGGCGCGAAGGTGCTGCTGATCGCCGAACAGGCCTCGCGCGCGGCCCTGAGTCGCTTCGCGCTGGGCCTGCCGGCGGCCAAGCTGGCGCAGGCCGCGGCGCTGCGCTGGCGACTGCGCGGCACGGCCTATCGCCCCGACTGCCGGGTGACGCAGGCCTTCGGTGACGGTCGCCTCGAAGCGCTGCAACTCGACGATGGCCGCCGTATCGACTGCGACATGCTGGGCATCGGCTTCGGCCTGCAGCCCAACACGGGCCTGGCATCGGCGCTGGGTTGCCGCATCGACAACACGACCGGCGCGATCGCCATCGATGCGCAGCAGCGCACGTCGCAGCCCGCCGTGTGGGCTGCCGGCGAGTGCTGCGGCGTCGGTGGCGTGGACAAGGCGCTGGCCGAGGGCGAAATCGCCGCGCTGCAGATCCTCGGCGAGGGGACACCGGCGCCGCTGCGCCGCCGGCACGAACGAGCGCTGGCCTTTGCGGCACGGCTGTCCGGCACCTTCACGCTGCGGCCGGAACTGCTGCGCCCGCCCGAGGCGGGCGACACGATCGTCTGCCGCTGCGAAGACGTCACCATCGGCGCGCTGCGGGCCCAGCCCTCATGGCGCGATGCCAAGCTGCAGACCCGCTGCGGCATGGGCGCCTGCCAGGGCCGCATCTGCAAGCCCATCGTGCGCGACCTGTTCGGCTGGCACGACGAGAGCCCGCCGCGCGAGCCGCTTCAGCCCGCGCCGCTGCGCGCGTTCATCGCCCGCGATTGATTGACCGGTACCGGCGCATCGACGATGCTGGCCGGATGCTCCGTCGCCTACTCGTCCTGCTGACCCTCGCCTTGTCCGTTCTCCCGATCGCCGCCGCCGAGCCGCCGCTGCGCATCGGTTCCAAGCGATTCACCGAGTCCTACATCCTCGCCGAGGTTCTCGCGCAGACGGCACGCCAGGCCGGGGCGCAGGCGGAGGTGAAGCCGGGGCTGGGCAACACCGCCATCGTCTATGCCGCGCTGCGCGCCGGCAGCATCGATCTCTATCCCGAGTACCTCGGCACGATCGACCGCGAGATCCTCGGCAACGACAAGCCCTCCAGCCCCGCAGCCATGCGTGCGCAGCTGGAGAAGCTCGGCCTCGGCATGGACCTGCCGCTGGGCTTCAACGACGGCTATGCGCTGGCGATGCGTGCCGATGTGGCCAAGCGCCTGGGCATCGCCAAGCTCTCCGACCTGGCCGCCCATCCGACGCTGAAGCTGGGCCTCAGCAACGAGTTCATCGGCCGCGCCGACGGCTGGCCGGGTCTGGCGCGCCGCTACGCACTGCCGCAGCAGCCCACCGGCCTGGACCACGGCCTGGCCTACGACGCGCTGGCGGCCGGCCAGGTCGACGCGATCGACATCTACACGACCGACGCGAAGATCGCGCAGTTGGGCCTCGTTGCGCTGCAGGACGAGCACGCCTACTTTCCGCGCTATGACGCGGTGGTGCTGTACCGGCTCGACGTGCCGCAGCGCTTCCCCGTCGCCTGGGCCGCGCTGCAGAAGCTCAAGGACAGCATCGACGAGCGCAGCATGGTGGCGATGAATGCGCAGGCCGAACTGAAGGGCATCGGCTTCGAACAGATCGCGCGTGAACACCTGTCCGGCGCGGCCTCCGGCACCGCGGCGCCGGGTGGCTTGTGGGCTCGCATCACCGGACCCGACCTGGCGCGCCTCACCTGGCAACACCTCGGGCTGGTGCTGGCCTCGGTAGCGGCCGCCGTGCTGATCGGCGTGCCGCTGGCGGTGCTGGTCGCCCCGCATGCCGGTGCGCGAGCCTTCACGCTCGGCGTCGCCGGTCTGATGCAGACGGTGCCCTCGATTGCGCTGCTGGCAATGCTGATCTCCGCCACCGACCGCATCGGCGCCGTGCCGGCACTGCTGGCGCTCACGCTCTACTCGCTGCTGCCGATCATGCGCAACTGCTGCACGGGCCTGGCCGAAGTGCCACAGGGCCTGAAGCAGGCCGGCACCGCGCTGGGCCTCACCGGCTTGCAGCGGCTGCGCCACATCGAGCTGCCGCTGGCGATGCCGACCTTGGTCGCCGGCATCCGCACGGCCACCAGCATTGCCGTGGGCACCGCGACGATCGCCGCCTTCATCGGCGCCGGCGGCTATGGCGAGCGAATCGTCACCGGCCTGGCGCTGAACGACCGCACGCTGATGCTGGCCGGCGCCCTGCCCGCCGCTGCGCTGGCCCTGCTGTTCGAGGCGCTGTTCGGCCTCGCTGCGCTTGTCAGGCCACGCGCAGCAGGGCCGTCGCGATGACCACCTGCGCGCCGAAGCCGACGGTGAAGGCCAAGGTCGGCACCCAGGGGATCGCGAACACGCAGCCGATCGCGTGCACGAGGCGGGCCCAGAAGTAGATCTCGCAGGCCGCCACCACCTGCGGGCCGCCGACGCCGGCGAACTGCGCCACCAGCACCAGCGTGGCGAAGACCACCAGGTTCTCCACGCCGTTCAGGTGGGCACGCATCAGGCGCTGCGCCCAGGCCGCCTGAGGCTTCGGATCGGTCGGGTAACCGGATGCGTCGAGCATGCCGCGCGCCTTCAGCCGGTCGATCACGTAGGGCATCCACATGACGCCGGTCAGGCAGGTCACCCAGGTGAGGTAGCTCAGCTCTGCTTTCATGGCCATGATCTCCGTTGCTAGAGAGTTAGCCCGGTTGATTTGAAGACCTGCCCGCCTCTTTGCATCTCATCGCAAACCCGCTTGTCGATTTGCGGGCGGCCCGTTCGTCGTCCCAATGCGATGCAAGATTCGTTTCACGTTTCCAGAAGGAGATCCGCGATGAAGTTCATGATCCTCGTCAAAGCCACCGCCGACAGCGAAGCCGGCGTGATGCCCAGCACCGAACTGCTGGCAGCGATGGGCGCCTACAACGAAGAGCTGGTGAAGGCCGGCATCATGCAGTCCGGCGAAGGCCTGCAGCCCAGCAGCAAGGGCGCGCGCGTGCGCTTCTCCGGCAAGGAGCGGACCGTCGTCGACGGCCCCTTCGCCGAGACCAAGGAACTGGTGGCCGGCTTCTGGATGTGGACTGTCAAGTCCCGCGAAGAGGCGATCGAGTGGGTCAAGCGTTGCCCGAACCCGATGCCGGGCGACAGCGAGATCGAGATCCGCCAGGTCTTCGAGGCCGAGGACTTCGGCGCCGAGTTCACGCCCGAGCTGCGCGAGCAGGAGGAAAGGCTGCGTGCCCAGCTCCAGGCTGTGGCGCCGGTACCGCCGGTGCCATCTGTGCGTGGAGCCCTGCCCTACCTGACGATCCGCGATGCCAATGCAGCCATCGAGTTCTACCGAAAAGTCTTCGGCGCCGAACTCGTGCTGAGGCTCGATGATCCGCAAGGCAAGCCGATGCATGCGGAGCTGAAGGTCGGGCCCGCGCATTTCATGCTGACCGAAGAGCGGCCGCAGTTCGGTGCCCTCAGCCCGCTGGCCGTCGGCGGTACGTCGTCCAGCACCACGCTCTACTTCCCGGACGTCGACCCGATCTTCGCCGCCGCGCTGGCCGCCGGAGCCAAGCAGGGCATGCCGCTGATGGACCAGTTCTGGGGCGACCGCAGCGGCAGCATCACCGACCCGTTCGGCCACCAGTGGATGCTGTCCACGCACAAGGAAGACCCGACACCCGAGCAACTGCACGAACGGCTGCAGAAGATGATGGCCTCTATGCCGAAGCCGTGAGGAACTGCCCCCGGGCCGCCTCGGTGATCGCCACGACCGCCGGGTGCGTGATGCGCCGCTCGACCGAGATCGCGTAGAACTCCTCGACCAGTTCGGTCGTGCGGCCCAGCACCTGGACGCCGAACTGCTGGCAGGTCTCGGCCTCCAGCACCGTCGGCGCCATGAACACGCCGCTGCCCTCGCGGCCGAAGGCGGTCAGCAGGGCCGCGTCGTCGAACTCGCCGACGAAGCGCGGATGCACGCCCTTGTCCGCCAGCCAGAGGTCCAGGCGCTGGCGCATCGCGGAAGCCGCGCCCTGCATCAGCATCGGCGCGCCGTCCAGGCACTTCGGGAAGCGGCCCGACAGCCCCGCCTCGATCAGCTTCGGCGCGGCGAAGAAGCTCATCGCCGTGCGCCCCAGCGGATGGCTGAAGGCCTTGACGCTGAGCTTGCGGGCCATCGGCTCGTCGGCGATCAGCAGGTCCAGCCGGTGCACCGAGAGCTGGGCCAGCAGATCCTGCATCTTGCCTTCGTGGCAGATCAGCCGCACCGGCTCCTCGATCGATTGCGCCGGCTCCAGCAGCCGGTAGGCGATCGACTTGGGCACCTGGTCGGCGATGCCGACGCGCAGGTCCAGCACGGCCGGCCCGCTGCGCGAACGGCCGATCGCGGCCTCCAGCTCGGCGCCCAGCGAAAAGATCTGCTCGGCATAGCCCAGCGCCACGCGGCCGTCGTCGGTCAGCTCCAGCCGCCGGCCGGCCTTGCGGAACAGCGCGCAGCCCAGCCGGTCCTCCAGCAGCTTGATCTGCGTGGACAAGGTCTGCGGCGTCGTGTGCAGCTGCTCAGCAGCGCGCATCACGCCGCCGGCCTTGGCGGTGGCCCAGAAATAACGAAGGTGGTTGAAATTCATACTTCTGTTTTCTCTGAGTTTTTGTTCCGAAATAGAGAATTTACGCGAAGTATCGAAGTCACTAAATTCCGAGGCTATGGAATTCCTTCTCGACCCCAACCTCTGGATCGCCTTCGCGATGCTGACCAGCCTGGAAATCGTCCTGGGCGTGGACAACATCATCTTCATCTCGATCCTGGTGAGCCGCCTGCCCGCGGCGCAGCGCGACCTCGCGCGCCGGCTGGGCCTGGGCTTCGCGATGCTGACCCGCCTGCTGCTGCTGTTCTCGCTGAGCTGGGTGATGGGCCTGACGGCCGACCTGTTCCACTTCGCCGGCTTTGGGCTCAGCGGGCGTGACCTGGTGCTGCTGCTGGGCGGCCTGTTCCTGCTCTACAAGGCCACGCACGAGATCTATACCGAAGTGGAGGCGCCCGGCGCCCACGGCGAGGCCGACGGTTCCGTGGCGAAGAAGGCCGGCGCGGCCATGCTGTCCACCATCGCGCAGATCGCGGTGATCGACATCGTGTTCTCGCTCGACTCGGTGATCACCGCCGTCGGCATGGTCGACCACCTGGGCGTGATGGTGGCAGCCGTGATCGCCGCCGTCGCCGTGATGCTGTTCGCCGCCAAGCCGATCGGCGATTTCGTTGACCGCCACCCGTCCGTGAAGGTGCTGGCGCTGGCCTTCCTGGTGATGGTCGGCATGGCGCTGACGGCCGAGGCCTTCGACGTCCACATTCCCAAGGGCTATCTGTATGCCGCGATGGCCTTCTCGTTGGGTGTCGAGGCACTCAACATCCGCGCCCGCGGCAAGCGCAACCTTTCCCTGCAACCGAAGGAGTCGTGAAATCATGAACTCGAACATCCAGAACTACTACGGCTACGTGGAGGCCGATTCGGCCACCCGCAACCGCACGCTGCGCAACACCTACTGGCTGCTGGCGCTTTCGATGATCCCGACGGTGCTCGGCGCCGGCATCGGCGTGGCCACAGGCTTCGCCCAGATGATGTCGCCGATGGTCAGCCTGGTCGTCTTCATGGCCGGCGCCTTCGGCTTCATGTTCGCGATCGAGAAGACGAAGAACTCGGCCGCCGGCGTGCCGGTGCTGCTGGCCTTCACCTTCTTCATGGGCCTGATGCTGTCGCGCCTGGTCGGCATGGTGCTGGGCCTGTCGAACGGCGCCTCGCTGATCATGACGGCCTTCGCCGGCACCGGCGCGATCTTCCTGGGCATGGCCTCGCTGTCGTCCATCATCAAGCGCGACATCAGCACGATGGGCAAGTGGCTGTTCATCGGCGCGATCATGCTGATGGTGGCCGGCATCGCCAACGTGTTCCTGCAGTCGAGCGCGCTGATGATCACGCTGTCGGTGATGGCCATCGGCATCTTCTCGGCCTTCATCCTGCACGACCTCAAGCGCGTGCAGGACGGCTACGAGACGAACTACATCACCGCCACGCTGGGCGTCTACCTGAGCCTGTACAACGTGTTCCAGTCGCTGCTGAGCCTGCTGGGCATCTTCGGCGGCTCGCGCGACGAGTAAAGCTCAGGCGGCCTTCTTCCCCAGGTAGGTCTCGATCACTCGAGGGTCCTTCGCCAGCTCGGCGGCAGGACCCTCGAGTCCTATTTCGCCGGTCTCGAGCACGTAGCCGTAGTCGGCCACTTCCAGCGCCGCGCGGGCGTTCTGCTCGATCAGCAGGATCGACACGCCCTGGTCGCGCAGGGTCGAGACGATGCGGAAGATCTCCTTGACGATCAGTGGGGCCAGGCCGAGGCTGGGTTCGTCGAGCATCAGCAGCTTCGGCTGCGCCATCAGCGCGCGGCCCACGGCCAGCATCTGCCGCTCACCGCCGGAGAGCGTGCCCGACAGCTGCTCGCGCCGCTCCTTGAGCCGCGGGAACAGCGTGTAGACCTTCTCCAGGCCCTCGCGCCAGTCGCGCCGGCCGAGCTTCATCGGCCGGAAGCCGCCCAGCACCAGGTTGTCCTCCACGCTCATCGTGGTGAACAGCTCGCGCTTCTCGGGCACCAGGGCCATGCCGCGCATCACCCGTTCCTCCAGGCCCAGCGTGGACACGTCCTCGCCGGCCAGCAAGACCTGGCCCTTGCTCGGCAGCACACCCATCAGCGCATTCAGCGTCGTGCTCTTGCCGGCACCGTTGGGGCCGATGACGGTGACGACGCTGCCTTCGGGCAGGCGCAGGTTCAGGCCAGTCAGCACCTCGGCGCGGCCGTAGCCGGCGTGCAGGTTGGAGACTTTCAGCAGGTCCGACATCTCAGTGCTCCGTGCCCAGGTAGGCGGCCATCACCGCGGGGCTGGCCTGCACCTCGTCGGGCGTGCCCTCGATCAGCTTGGTGCCGAACTCCATCACGACGATGCGATCGGTCAGGCCCATGACGAACTCCATGTCGTGCTCGACCAGCAGGATGCTCATGCCTTCGCGCTTCAACTGGCGCAACACCTCGGCCAGCGCCTGCTTCTCCTTCAGGCGCAGGCCGGCGGCCGGCTCGTCGAGCAGCAGCAGCGCCGGATCGCTGCACAGCGCGCGGGCGATCTCCATCAGGCGCTGCGGGCCCAGCGCCAGGTTGCCGGCCAGCTCGTGCATCTGGGCAGCCATGCCGATGCGCTCCAGTTGCACCTCGGCTTCGGCGAACAGGCGCAGCTCCTCGGCACGGTCCAGGCGCAGCATCGCGCGCGCGGTGCCGCTCGATCCGCGCAGGTAGCTACCCAGCGTGACGTTCTCCAGCACCGTCATGTCCGCGATCATCTTCACGTGCTGGAAGGTGCGCGACATGCCGCGCCGTGCGATCTCGCGCGAGGGCAGCCCGCTGACCCGGCCACCGCGGAAGCTCACCGCCCCGCGCGTCAGCGACAGCACGCCGGAGACGAGGTTGAAGGTCGTCGACTTGCCGGCGCCGTTGGGTCCGATCAGGCCGACGATCTCGCCGGCACGGATCTGGAAGGACACGTCGTTGACGGCCACCAGCCCGCCGAACTCCTTGCGCACCTTGTCGACGTCCAGCAGCAACTCGCCCGGCTGCGGCTTCGCGCCCGCACTCAAGCGCTCGGCCGTGCTGCGCGCACGCGGCGCCGCCGGGAAGCGACTCGCCACATAGGGCCACAGGCCCTTCGGCGCGTACTTGATGATCAGCACCAGCACGATGCCCAGCACGATGATCTCGTAGTTGCCGCTGCCGCCCAGCAGCGCCGGCAGTAGCTCCTTCAACTGGTCTTCGATCACCTTGAAGACGGCCGCACCGACGAAGGCGCCGCCGACGGTGCCGACCCCGCCGACCACCGCCATGAACAGGTACTCGATGCCCATCTTCAGGCCGAAGGGGCTCGGATTGACCGTGCGCTGCACATGCGCGAACAGCCAGCCGGAGATGCAGGCCAGCATCGCCGCGACGACGAAGATGATGACCTTGTAGCGGAAGGTCGAGACGCCCATCGCCTCGGCCATCGTCGTCGCGCCGTTCAGCGCGCGGATCGCGCGGCCGGGGCGCGAGTCGAGCAGATTGCGAACGCCCAGCGCCGCCAGCACGGCGATCGCCCAGATCAGCAGGTAGATGCCACGGCCCTCGCGCAGGCTGAAGCCGAAGATCGACAGCGCCGGCACGCCCAGCAGGCCGTCGTACTTGCCGAGGAACTCCATGTTCGCCATCGTGAAGTTCAGGCTCAGCGCCCAGCAGATCGTCGCCAGCGGCAGGTAGTGGCCGGACATGCGCAGGGTCAGCAGCGCCAGCACCAGCGCGACGACGACGGTGACCGCGAGCCCGACGACGAGCCCCAGCCACGGCGAGAGGCCGTAGCGCGTCGTCAGCAGCGCCGTCGCATAGGCGCCGATGCCGACGAAAGCGGCCTGGCCGAAGGAGGTGAGCCCGCCGATGCCGGTCAGCAGCACCAGCCCCAGCGCGACCAGCGAGAACATCCCGATGTAGTTCAGCTGCGTGATCCAGAACTCCGGCACCGGCAGCGCCGGCAGCGCGAACAGCAGGATCAGGACCGCCACGAGAAGCGCGCGCCTCATGTCAGTGCTCCTCCTGGTGCGGATCGCGCAAGGACCGCCACAGCAGCACCGGCAGGATGAAGGTGAACACGATCACCTCCTTGAACGAGCTGGCCCAGAAGGAGCTGAACGATTCCAGCAGGCCCACCAGCACCGCGCCCAGCGCCGCACCGGGATAGCTCGCCAGGCCCGCGAACACCGCGGCGACGAAGCCCTTCAACCCGATCAGAAAGCCGCTGTCGTAGAAGATCGTCGTCGTCGGGCTGATCAGCACACCGGACAGCGCGCCGATGAAGGCCGCCATCGTGAACGAGAGCTTGCCCGCCGCCGTGCTGGAGATGCCCATCAGCCGCGCGCCGAGCCGGTTCACCGCCGTGGCGCGCAGCGCCTTGCCGTACAGGCTCTTCTCGAAGAACAGCCACAGGCAGACGATCAGCGCGATCGAGGCCAGCAGGATGATGATGGTCTGGCCCGAGAAGAACAGCGGCCCGGCGTTGAAGCTGGCGTCCCAGAAGCTCGGATTGCGCGAACCCTCGGCACCGAAGAACACGAGGCCCAGGCCCGTCAGCGCGAAATGCACGCCGACCGAGATGATCAGCAGCACCAGCACCGAGGCATCGGCCAGCGACTGGTAGGCCAGCCGGTAGACCAGCGGGCCGATCGCCGTGACGATGGCCAAGGTCAGCAGCACCTGCAGCAGCAGCGGTAACTGCCGCGGCCCGGCCCACAGCGCGACGAGGCCGATCAGCACCGGCGCGACCGCCGCGCCGAGCACGCGCTTGAGCACGCGCACGACCGGCAGGCCTTCGCGCAGGCCCGTCACCGTGTCGAGCACCGCGACGATCAGCGCCAACACGAGCAGGAAGGGCGCAGTCATCGGCGTCTTGCCCAGTTGCAGGCTCGCCAAGGTCAGCGCGGCGAAGGCGACGAACTCGCCCTGCGGAATGAAGATCACCCGCGTGACCGCGAAGACCAGCACGGTGGCCAGCGCCAGCAGCGCGTAAACGGCGCCGTTGGTCACGCCATCGAGCATCAGGATGCTCGCGATTGAAAAGTCCATCTCTCTCTGTCTCGCTCCGTCTTGTGCGGCGACTCTACACTGCGCACCCAACCGAGCCTTACGCCACGATGCCAGGACTTTCCCCGCTGCTGCAGATCGAAGGCGCCCATGCGCGCATCACGCTGCGCCGCCCGCGCCTGGCGAACCGGCTGGAAATTTCCGACCTGCAAGCGCTGCGCGAGCAGCTCGCCGAGGTGAACGCCGCCGAGGCCGTGCGGGTGCTCGTGCTGGCGGCCGAGGGCAAGCATTTCTGCAGCGGCTTCAACATCGGCGCGGTGCCCGGCGTCGATGCCGGCGCGCTGTTCGAGCAGCTCGCCAACGACTGGGAGGCCGCTCGGCCGGTGACCATCGCGGCGATCCACGGCGGCGTCTACGGCGGTGCCACCGACCTCGCGCTGGCCAGCGACTTCCGCCTGGGCATGCCCGGCTGCGAGATGTTCGTGCCGGCCGCACGGCTGGGCCTGCACTTCTACCGCGGCGGGCTCGAACGCTACGTCACGCGCCTGGGCCCCGGCTGGGCCAAGCGCGTGCTGCTGGCCTGCGAGACGCTCGATGCCGATGCGATGCTGCAGAGCGGCTTCCTCGATCGCCTGTTGCCTGATACGGCGGCACTGGAAGCCGCCGTCGAGCAGTTGCGCGATCAACTGCTCGCGATGGCACCGCTGGCGCTGCTGGGCATGAAGAAGCACCTGAACGCGATCGCCCGCGGCGCGCTGGACGTGGCTGCGCTGGAGACCGATCTGGCCATTTCGCGCGACTCGGCGGACCTCGCCGAAGGCGTTGCCGCCTGGGCCGAAAAGCGTCCGCCGCGCTTCGTCGGACGCTGATTGAAACGGGGCGAATTGCCCCGATCTGACGGCTCGGGGCTTTGCCTAGGACGGGTTCGTTCGGATATGAGCGAAAATAGACGGGCCGCCAGCCGGCGCGCCGCCGTCCTCCCCGGGTGGCAAGCAGTTTTCTCACCAAACCAAAGATCAGGACCAGCGTGGCCAAGGACAGTACTAAAACGACCATCGAAGCAGATGGTCTGCGCTACCGCTCTAAAGCGCCCGGCTCGCCCTTCGCGGCGACCTCTTCCTTCGGCGCGGCGACCATGTCGTGCTTCCTGTGCGGCAAGCATCGCCCACGCGCGATGCTCAAGTCGAAGAAGTTGCTGGGCAAGTCCCAGCCCGTCTGCTCGCCCAGCTGCAAGGAGCTGGAGGAGCAACTCAGCAACAAGAGCTGATTCCGCTCCTTCGCACTCTGGCCCGCCTCAGGCTAGCCTGAAGCAACGCCCGCATACCGCACGGTAGCGGGCGTTGTCGCCTATCTCGATCTGCGCGCCCTCGGTGACCTTCTGGTTCCTGGCATCGATGCGCATGTTCATCGTCGCCTTGCGGCCGCATTCGCAGATCGTTTTCATCTCGTCCAGCTCGTCGGCCAGCCCCAGCAGCGCCGCCGAACCGGGGAACAGCTCGCCCCGGAAGTCCGTGCGCAGGCCATAGCAGATCGACGGCAGGTCGTGCACGTGCGCCAGCTCGTGCAGCGCCCAGACCTGGGCCGAGGTCAGGAACTGCGCCTCGTCGATCAGCACGCAGGCCAGGCCCGCATCGACCGTCAGCAGCGCGCGGAAGTCGGTCGCCCCGTTGAACTCCTCCGCCGGACGCTGCGGCCCCAGCCGCGAGGTGATCATGCCGCGCCCGTAGCGGTCGTCGACCTCCGCCGTGAAGAGGCGAACGCGGTGGCCGCGCTCCTCGTAGTTGTGCGCCACCTGTAACAGGGCAGTCGATTTGCCGGCATTCATTGCCGCGTAGCGAAAAAAGAGCTTGGCCATCGGTGAATTGTCCCCCGTGAACACGGGCTCCTCCGTCGCCGAAAGACCGAAACCGAGGGCAAGCGAGCAGAGGCATCGTCACACTCGCGGCCTAACATGGTTCAGGAGGGAAGTAGCAACCCCAGGCTGCCATCACCAACCCGGTGTCAGGCAGCCGGCCTCGCGAACCTGCATATCCAGCCATGAGCAAAGACACCTTCACCAGCGTCAGCACCGACGGATTGCGCTACGAATCCAAGGTGGGCGGTTCCCCCTTCCTCGGCAGCGGCCACACCCGCTCCTGCTTCAAGTGCGGCAAGCACCGTCCACCCAGCAGCCTGCAATCGATGCGCGTTCTCGGCCGCACCGAGGTGGTCTGCAAGCCCTCCTGCAACACCCCGGTGAAGTAAACGCCTGCCGCCTCAGCCGGCGGCCAATCTGGGAAACAGCACGCTGACGCGCAGACCCGCCCCGCCGGGACCGCTGTCCAGCGCCAGCGTTGCCTGCATCAGCTGCGCATAGCGGTCGACGATGGACAGGCCCAGGCCCGCGCCGAGGCCCAGGCGCTGGTTGTCCGACCCCTGCTTCCAGCGCAGAAGCAGCGCGGTGCGCTGGCCCGGCTCGATGCCGGGGCCGTTGTCGGTCACGCTCAGGCGCACACCATCGGCCTCTTCGCTCAGGTCCACGCTCAGAGTCGCCCGGCCTTCGTTCGGCTTGCCGTAGCGCAGGGCGTTGTCGAGCAGGTTGGACAGCAAGCCCTCCAGCAGGCCCGGATCGGCCATGACGCGCAGCGGCGCATCGAGCCCGCTGGCGCCGAGCTCGACGCCGGCCCGATCGGCGCGCGCGAGGAACTGCAGCACCACGTCCCGCGCCAGCTCGCCCAGGGCGACCGGCTGCAGCATGCGGCTGTTCTGCGCCTCGTCCGCCAGCGCCAGCGCCAGCAACTGGTCCACTAGGCGGCTGGCGCGCAACTGCCCCTGCAGCACCGCTTGCAACTGCTCGCGCCAGCGCGCCGGGTCGTCCTGCGCCAGGCCGTACTCGGCCGCAGCACGCAAGCCGGCCAGCGGCGTGCGCAGCTCGTGCGCCACCGTGCCGGCGAACTCGCGCTGCGCGCGCACGCCCTCGTCGATGCGCCCGAGCAGGCGGTTGACCGAGCCGGCCAGGCCATCCACCTCGCGGGTACGCGCCCGCTCGCCGGCCATCGGCGGCAGTGGTGTCAGATCCGCCGCGTCGCGGCGCTCGACGCTGGCCTGCAGCGCCTGCAGCGGTGCGAGGTCGCGGCGGATGCCCTGCTGCAGCCACACGGCCAGCACGGCGAGCAGCACCAGCTGCGGCAGCGCCGCGTACACGATCAGCTGGTTCAGCAGCGCCTGGCGGCTGTGCGTCGTCTGCGCCACGATGATCCGCAGCGGCACCGGCGTCGAACGCGCCAGCATGACGCCGCGCAGCGGCACGCCATGGCGCTGCATCGACATGAAATGAGCCTCGCCTTCCCCTTCGCCCCCGGCGTCATCGTTGACGGCCGGATGGTCCAGCCCCGGCTCGCCGGCCAGCAGCCGGCCGTTGGGATAGAGGATCGAGAAGTACTGGGTTTCCTGCTGGTCGTACAGCACCGTGTTGAGGTCCGCCGGCGACAGGTCCAGCACCGCCTCGCGGCCCTGCATCTTGATCCGCGAGGCCAGCAGGTAGGCGTCGCTGAGGATGGCGCGGTCGAAGGCGCGCTCGGTGAAATAGTGCGCCACGCCCACGATGATGGCCGTGCCGAGCAGCCAGGTCAGCAGCAGCGGCGCCAGCACGTTGCGCAGCAGGCGTGCGCGCAGGGACGGTGGCGATGGCGGCACCGATGGCGGCAACGGCGCCGCCGCGTCGGTCAAGCCTGGATCTCCAACACGTAGCCGAGGCCGCGCAGGGTACGGATGCCCGCGCCGCTGCCCGACAGCTTCTTGCGCAGCCGCGAGATGAAGGCCTCCAGCGCATTGGCGCCGAGCGCTTCGTCGAAGTCCGAGAGCTTGTTGGACAGGCTGGTCTTGCTGACGACGCGGCCGGGCGGCGACATCAGCTCCCACAGCACCTCGAACTCACGCGCCGGCAGGTCCAGCGGATCGTTGCCGATGAAGGCGCGGCGGGCACGGCGGTCCAGCAGCAAGGCGCCGACGCGGGCCTGGTCCGTCAGGTCGAGCCGGCGGCGCACCAGCGCGCGCAGCCGCGCCTCGACCTCGGCGAGATCGAAGGGCTTGCCGAGGTAGTCGTCGGCGCCGGCATCGAGCCCGGCGATGCGCTCCTCGGTGCGGTTGCGCGCGGTGAGGACCAGCACCGGCGTGCGGTCGCCGCGGGCGCGCGCCTCGCGCAGCGCCTTCAGCCCGCTGCCATCGGGCAGGCTCAGGTCCAGCAGCACCGCATCGAACTCCTGGACACGCCAGAAGTGCTCGGCCTGGGCGAGGTTGGACGCCACGTCCACATGATGATTCGCCTCGCTGAGGCTGCGCCGCATGGTCTGGCTCAGCAGGGCGTCGTCTTCGACAACAAGGATTCGCATGGGCGCGAACTTACCGCATTTCGGCTGACGGGAAGGCAACGAATATGAGCCCGAGCCGATCGACGCCGGGTCAGGCCTTCGTCAGCCTTTACACACTTTTGAGGATCATCAGGCCCTTCAGGTACTCGCCCTCGGGGAAACGGATGGTCTGCGGATGATCGGGCGCCGCGCCGACACGGTCGACGATGAAGCCGTCGACGCCGGCATCCAGACCGGCACCCGCCACGATCTTGTGGAACAGCTCCGGCCCGACGCCGCCCGAGCACGAAAAGGTGAACAGCACGCCGCCCGGCGCCAGCAGCATCAGGCCCAGGCGGTTGATGTCCTTGTAGGCACGGGCCGCGCGCTCGGCATGCGCGGCAGTCGGGGCGAACTTGGGCGGGTCCAGCACGATAGCGTCGAACTGACGACCTTCCTGCAGGAATCGGCGCAAGGTCGCATTGACGTCGGCATCCATCGCGCGATGCCGCGCCGGCTCGAAACCGTTCAGCGCGACATGCGCTTCCGCGCGGGCCAGCGCCGGCGCCGAGGAGTCCACGCTGATGACCTCCTCCGCCCCGCCGGCCAGCGCGGCGACCGAGAAGCCACCGGTGTAGCTGTAGCAGTTCAGCATCGTCTTGCAGCCGTAGTGGCGCACGGCCTCGGCGAAGCGCTTGCGGTTGTCGCGCTGGTCGAGGTAATAGCCGGTCTTGTGGCCCTCGGCCACGTCCATCGACAGGCGCCACTCGTGCTCGCGGATCGTCAGCTCGGTGGTGCCCTCGCCGGCCAGCCAGCCGGTGCTCTCGGGCAGGCCTTCGAGGCCGCGCGAGCTGGCGTCCGAGCGCTCGTACAGGCGCGTCAGGCCGGTCTGGGCCAGCAGCGCCGGCACGATGGCCTTTTTCCAGCGCTCGACGCCGGCGGCGCCGAACTGCGCGACCAGCGTGTCGGCATAGCGATCGACGATCAGGCCAGGCAGGCCATCGGCTTCGCCGTGGATCAGCCGCACCGCGTCGGACGCGATCGGCAGCCGGGCACGCACGGCAAGGGCCCGGGCGATGCGGCGCTCGAAGAAGGCCGCGTCGATGCGCTCGGCCTCATCGAAGCTCCAGATCCGCACGCGGATCAGCGACTGCGGGCTGAATGCGCCCCAGCCGAGGAAGACGCCCTCGGCCGATTCGACGCGCACCGTTTCGCCGAGGTCGGCGCCGCCGCGGGCGACTGAGCCCTCGAAGACCCAGGGGTGCTGGCGCTGCAGCGAGCGTTCCTTGCCGGCGCGGATGACGATCTTTTTCATCGACTTACTGGCCCCGTGCAAGCGTGCCGAAGGCGTAGCCCAGCGACAGGTTGATCATCGGCGAGGACTGCTGGTCGGCGCCGCGCAAGGTGCGCCAGTCGCCGACGCCCAGGCGCAGGCGCAGGCGGTCGGCTTCCAGCTGGGCCCAGGCCTCGGCCTGGCCGATCGCGCCGCCGCCCACCGCCACGCCGCCACCGCCGCCGGCGCCCACCAGCGCCTCGGCGCCGAAGCGCAATTGCTGGCCGGCAAAGGCATAGGCCCGCGTCTGCAGGCCCAGGCCGAACAGGCCGAAGGAATAGGCGCCCGCATGGCCGATGGCCGCGCTGCCGGCATGGGCCACGCCGTAGACGTTCGAGCTCAGCTCGCGCGTCATCAGCAGGGCCAGCTCAGTGACGGGCGCGCTGCTGCCGTCCTTGAAGCGGACGTGCTGCAGGTGCTGCGCGCTCATCATCAGCTGCTGGGTGAGCACGGTGCCGGTGTTCTGGCTCTCCGGCGCGAACGGCGAGGGCAACTGATCCAGCGGCAGGCCCAGGCCGAGGCGCAGGAAGGGCGCGCTGAAGTGTCCGGAGAAGGAACGCGTCAGCCCCGCGTCGAGATGCAGTGAAGCACCCCAGGGCGTCTGCCAGCGCACGCTCGGGCCGACGCTGGCGATCCAGCCATTGCCGGTGTCGATATTGCCGCCACCGCCCAGGCCGATGCCCAGCTCGGCACCGGCGCGCAGGCCGGTGTTGCCGAGCGGCCAGTCCTGGCCGGCCTTCAGCAGCAGCTGCATGTAGCCGTCGGAGCCACCCTGGGCTGCGCCGGCAGCCTCGGCCGCCCACCAGCTGCCGTCGGCGATGTACTGGCGCAGGTCGGCGCCGGCCGTGCCGAGCTTGCCGGTCATCGGCGCGCCGCTGCGGTTGCGCGAGCTGCCGCTGGGCTTGTAGGCGCCGCCGAACAGCACCACCTCGTCGAAGCCGAAGCCGCTGCGCGCGCTGCCGGCGCCGGGGCGGCCGGAGTCCTGCGGCGAGAAGCTGCCGAAATCCTGCGCCTTGCCGATCACGAACCCGAGGCTGCTGCTGCGTACATTGCCGCTGGGGAAGCGCACGCGCGACCAGGTGACGCCGCTGTACCAGCCGTTGTCGAACTCGTTGTGCAGCGCCAGCTCGGGCCGCAGCATCAGGCCGCCGCCGAAGCTCAGCGAGTTGGAGCTGAGGCCGCCGCCGGCGCCGGCGTAAAGGCCCGCGGAGATGTGCGCATGCGCGCCGATGCGCCAGCGCCGCTGCACGGCGAAGCCCATTGTGAAGATGCCGCCGTAATTGCCCTTGGCCGCGCCGTAGACGGCCGGGCCGACGCCCCAGTCCTCGTCCAGCGCGACGAAGTAGTTCAGGCCCAGCAGCGCCGTGTGGTCACCGGAGGGCAGGCGCACCGAGGTCCAGCTCGCCTCGATGGCGCCGGGGTGCGTCGGCCCCGGGCGCGCAAAGGGCTGCGGCTGGTCCATCGGGTCGGCCAGCGCCGGAAACACGGACAGGGCGAGGGTCAAGGACAGGCACAGGGCCGTCAGGCGGGGAATGGAAAAAGGCATGGAGCTGGAGGAATTTTCAGGCGGGGCCGCTCTTCTTCTTGGCCCGCGGATGGGCCGCATCGTAGACCTTGGCGAGATGCTGGAAGTCCAGCTGCGTGTAGACCTGGGTCGTCGTGATGTGCGCATGGCCAAGCAGCTCCTGCACGGCACGCAGGTCGCCGCTGGATTGCAGCAGGTGGGTGGCGAAGGAATGGCGCAGCATGTGCGGATGCACGTGCGCGGGCATGCCGGCAGCCAAGGCGCGCTGCTTGAGCATCTGGCGGATCTGCGGGGCCTGCAGCCGCGCGCCGCGCCGGCCGACGAACAGCGCCGCCTCGCCGGCCATGGCGAGCGCGGCGCGCCGGGCCAGCCAGGCTTCCAAGGCAGTCAGCGCCGCCTTGCCCAGCGGCACGCTGCGGCGCTTGCTGCCCTTGCCGAGCACGAAGATCTCGGCGCCAAGCAGGTCCAGCCAGCCCAGCGAGGTTGAATCGACGACGGCATCGAGACCGACCAGCTCGCCGATCCGCAGCCCGCAGCCGTAGAGCAGCTCGACGATACAGGCATCGCGGGCCTCGGTCGCCGGGTCGGCAGCGGGGGCGTGATGCTCGGCCAGTTGCATGGCATCGTCGACGCCCAGCGCCTTGGGCAGCGGCTTGCCGGCCTTGGGCGCGCGCAGGCCGTCGAACGGGTTCAGCGCGACGAGCTGCTGCCGCCCCCACCAGCGATACAGGCCGCGCCAGATCGAGAGCAGCAACGAGATGCTGCGCGGCGCCAGCTGCTGCTGGCCATGCAGGCGAGCGATCCAGCGCCGCGCCTGGTTGATCTGCAGACGCCTGGGCTCGATGCCGTCATGCTCGGCGAAGTCCTGCAACCGACGCAGGCCGTCTTCGTACAGCGCCTGCGTGCGCGGCGCCAGCTTGCGTTCGACGCGGATGAAATCGAGGTACGCGGCCAGCGGTGGTGCCAGCGGCGGCAGTTCCTTAACGGCCGCCGCTTCCATCGCCCGCCGCCGGCAGCAGCCGCGCCAGGGCCGCGCTGGCGATGTCGCCGATGCGGGCCAGGAACTCGGTGCCCATCTCGGCCGTGTAGCGCGTCGGATCGGGCGAACCCAGCACCAGCAGGCCGAAGCTCTGCTGCGCGCCGCCGTCCAGCTGGCGCGTCAGCGGGATCAGGGCCAGCGAGGCGGTCGGGCCATCCTCAGCCAGCCAGCGCGCGGCCTCGAAGCCGGAGTTGACGCCGCAGTAGGGCGAGCTGAGGCTGGCCGCGAAGCTCTTGACGTCGGCACCGACGGCCTGGGCGAACTCGGCGCCGGCATGCGCCTCGCCCACGCCCCACAGGCGCAGCCCGGCCTGCGGGATGATGAATTCATGGCGCAGCTCGCGCAGCAGCACGGCGGGCACGGCGGCAGCGTCCTGCGTCAGCATCAGCGTCGTCGTCCAGCGGTGCAGCCGGTCGGCGATGCCGACGTTCTCCTGGCCGTTGCGGATCATCTCCATGATCTTGGACTCCAGGCCCTTGATCTTGTCGCGCAGCATCTCGGCCTGGCGCTCCTGCAGCGACACCGCGCGCGCGCCGTGCGGATGGCTCAGCTGGATCGTGGCCAGCAGCTCGGCATGGCGCTCGAAGAAGCCGGGCGTGGTGGCCAGGAAATGGGCGATGTCCTGTTCGCCAATGACTGGCGTGCCAACGGGCGTTGTAGTGCTCACAGCTCGATTTCTCCCTCAAAAACAGTTGCCGCCGGGCCGGTCATCAACACCCGGGCGCCCAGGCCCTCGGTATTGCCGGCCCATTCGATGCGCAGGTCGCCGCCGCGGGTGTGCACCTCGACCGCTTCGTCCAGCCAGCCGGCGCGGATGCCGGCGACGACGGCCGCGCAGGCGCCGGTGCCGCAGGCCAGCGTCTCGCCGGCATCGCGCTCGAACACGCGCAGGCGGACCTCGCTGCGCGAGACGATCTGCATGAAGCCAACGTTGACCTTGCGCGGAAAGCGCGGGTGGCGCTCGAGCCGCGGGCCCAGCGTCTCGACCGGCGCCGCGTCCACGTCGCCGTCCACGCGCAGCACGGCGTGCGGGTTGCCCATCGACAGCACGGCTGTCTCGGCGCCCGCTTCCAGCGGCCACAGCTCGAAGCCGCCGACCGGGCGCGGGGCCAGGCCTTTCGCATCGAAGGGCACGCGATCGCGCTCGAACACCGGCGCGCCCATGTCGACGCTGACGCGGCCGTCCTCGCGCAGCCGCAGTTCCAGCAGCGCATTGACGGTCTCGACCTTGATGCTGCGCTTGTCCGACAGGCCCTTCTCGTTGACGTAGCGGACGAAGCAGCGGGCGCCGTTGCCGCAATGCTCGACCTCGTCGCCGCTGGCGCCGTTGAAGATGCGGTAGCGGAAATCGACGCCCGGAGTGGTGCTGCGCTCGATCACCAGGATCTGGTCGCAGCCGACGCCGAAGCGGCGATCGCCGAGCCGGCGGGCGCGCTCGGGCGTCAGCTCGGCGGGCAGGCCGTCCGTGGCGTCCAGCACCACGAAATCGTTGCCCGCGCCCTGCATCTTGGTGAAGCGGAATCTCATCGGGTGATTATCGCTGGGCGCCCGCATCGGACACGGGGGCGGCGCCGATGTCCAACCCGCGCGGCGACTTGTAGCGGTGATAGCCCCACAGGTACTGCCCCGGCGCATTGCGGATCATCGATTCCATCGCGCCGTTGATCACCGTGGCTGCGGCTTCCGCACCGGCCTCGGCCGGTGGCAGCTCAGGCGCCGGCATCACATGGACGGCAAAGCCCTGCCCGCCGGGCAGGCGCTCGCCCCAGATCAGCAGGAGCACGGCACCGGTCTGCTGCACCAGCCGCGCGGCCAGGGTCATCGTGTAGGCCGGCTTGCCGAAGAACGGCGCCCAGACGCCGAGGCCGTCCGGCGGCACCTGGTCCGGCAGCAGGCCGATCGTCTGGCCCTGGCGCAACGCGCGGATCATCTGCCGCACGCCGGCCAGCGAGGCCGGCGCGGTGGCCAGGCCCGGGCGGCCGCGCGAATCGTCGACGACCCGCTTCAGCCAGTCCTTGCGCGCCGGCCGGTACAGCACGGTGATCGGCGAATCGGTGCTGCAGTAGCGCTCGGCATAGGCCTGCGCGGTGATCTCGAAGCAGCCCAGGTGCGGCGTCAGGAACAGCACGCCCCGCCCCTGCGCCCGTGCGGCCTCGACGAATTCCGTCCCCTCCCAGCGCACCAGCGCGCCGAGCCGCTCGGCGGGCGGGCGCAGCCACAGCCACGGCGTCTCGGTGATCATGCACCCCGCCGCGGCGATGGCCGGGCGGCAAGCCGCCCACGGCAGGCCCGCCGCCGCCACGTTGGCGCGGAAGCGCTCGCGGTAGGTGGGCGAGCCCAGGTAGGTGAGCCAGCCCGCCAAAGCCCCCATTGCGTGAAGGATTGGCAGGGGCATTCGGGCCAGCAGGCGGAACAGAAGCAACATATCTTTCTATAATCCGGCCCATCGCCGAGTTACTGAACAACTTGCGGGGCGATTAAAAAATCCTGCTAAAGCGTTCGCCGCGGCTTCTAAAGGTTTGCACGGCAACGCCGATCAACAGCAATCCAGGAGTGTAAAAGTGGCGAACGACTTCCTCTTCACCTCGGAATCCGTTTCCGAAGGCCATCCCGACAAGGTCGCGGACCAGATTTCCGATGCGATCCTCGACGCGATCTTCACGCAAGACCCGCGCAGCCGCGTCGCCGCCGAAACGCTGACGAACACCGGCCTGGTCGTCCTCGCCGGCGAGATCACGACGAACGCGCACGTCGACTACATCCAGGTCGCCCGCGACACGATCAAGCGCATCGGCTACGACAACACCGAGTACGGCATCGACCACAAGGGCTGCGCGGTGATGGTCTGCTACGACAAGCAGAGCAACGACATCGCCCAGGGCGTGGACCACGCCAGCGACGACCACCTGAACACCGGCGCCGGTGACCAGGGTCTGATGTTCGGCTACGCCTGCGACGAGACGCCGGAACTGATGCCCGCGCCGATCTACTACGCGCACCGTCTCGTCGAGCGTCAGGCGCAACTGCGCAAGGACGGCCGCCTGCCCTTCCTGCGCCCCGACGCGAAGAGCCAGGTGACGATGCGCTACGTCGACGGCAAGCCGCACAGCATCGACACCGTCGTGCTGTCCACCCAGCACAGCCCCGACCAGAGCGAGACGCCGACCAAGATGAAGGCCAGCTTCAATGAAGCCATCATCGAGGAGATCATCAAGCCGGTGCTGCCCAAGGAGTGGCTGCAGGACACCAAGTACCTGATCAACCCGACCGGCCGCTTCGTCATCGGCGGCCCGCAGGGCGATTGCGGCCTCACCGGTCGCAAGATCATCGTCGACACCTACGGCGGCGCCTGCCCGCACGGCGGCGGCGCGTTCAGCGGCAAGGACCCGAGCAAGGTGGACCGCTCCGCGGCCTACGCGGCGCGCTACGTGGCGAAGAACATCGTCGCCGCCGGCCTCGCCCGCCAGTGCCAGATCCAGGTGGCCTACGCGATCGGCGTGGCCCGCCCGATGAACGTCACGGTCTACACCGAAGGCACCGGCGTGATCTCCGACGAGAAGCTCTCGGCCCTGGTGCAGGAGCATTTCGACCTGCGCCCGAAGGGCATCATCCAGATGCTGGACCTGCTGCGCCCGATCTACTCGAAGACCGCGGCCTATGGCCACTTCGGCCGCGAGGAGCCCGAGTTCACCTGGGAGCGGACGGACAAGGCAGCGGCGCTGCGCGCAGCGGCCGGCCTGTAAGGCCTCCGAGGCTTGGACCCCGCAGTCACCCTGCGCCCGATCACCGCGGACACGGTGGTCGCGGTCTGCCGGCTGGAGGTGAGCGAGTCGCAGAAGGGCTTCGTGGCGCCGAATGCGATCTCGCTGGCGCAGGCGCTGTTCGCGCCTGCGGCCTGGTATCGCGCGATCTATCTAGCTGAGGAGCCGGTCGGCTTCCTCATGCTGGACGATCAGTCCCTGCTGACGCCGAGGCCGCCGCATCCCGAGATCGGCCTCTGGCGTTTCATGGTCGACCGGCGCTTCCAGGGCCGGGGCATCGCACGCGCGGCGCTGCTGCAGGTCATCGAGCAGGTGCGCGAACGCCGCATCTTTGACAAGCTGTCGCTCTCCTACGTACCCGGTCCCGGCTGCCCGGAGCCTTTCTACCTGAGCCTGGGCTTCCGCCACACCGGCCGGATGGACGGCACTGAGGTGGTCCTCGAACTGCCACTTGAGCCTCCGTCTGCCAAGTAAATATCCGGATACTTCTCTACGCGAGTCCGGCGCAGGTGCGCACTGACAAGCTAGGGGGTCTCGCTGAATCGCAACACATTTCGCGGACTGCCGCCCCTAAGCTGGCTGCCCCACTCAAGGAGCAGCACATGGCAAAGGATCTCAAGGGCAAGGTTGCAGTCATCGCCGGTGGCGGCAAGAACCTCGGCGCACTGATCGCCAAGGAATTCCAGGATGCCGGCGCAACCGGCTTCCTCCTCCACTACAACAGCGCCGCCTCCAAGGCGGAGACCGAGAAAACGGCCGGCGCGCTGCGCGAAAAGGGCGCCGACGTCATCGTCTTCCAGGGCGACCTCGCCGTCGTCGCCAACACCACCTCGATGTTCGACCAGGCCAAGGCGCATTTCGGCGCGGTCCACGTCGCCATCAACACGGCCGGTGTCGTCATCAAAAAGCCGATGCTCGAAGTCACCGAGGCGGACTACAACAAGAGCTTCGACGCGAACGCGAAGGCCGCATTCTTCTTCATGCAGCAGGCCGGCCGCGTGCTGGAAGACCAGGGCAGCATCTGCACCATCGTCAGCTCTCTGCTGGCCGCCTACACGCCCTACTACAGCGTCTATCCCGGCAGCAAGGCACCGGTCGAGCACTACACGCGCGCCGCGTCCAAGGAGTTCGGCGACCGGGGCATCTCGGTCACGGCAGTAGGTCCCGGCCCGATGGATACCTCCTTCTTCTACGGCCAGGAATCGTCGGATGCGCAGGCGTATCACAAGACGGCCGCCGCGCTCAGCAAGTACTCGAAGACCGGCCTCACCGACATCGAGGACATCGCCCCGCTGGTCCGCTTCCTGGTGACCGAGGGCTGGTGGATCACCGGCCAGACGATCTTCGCCAACGGCGGCTACACGACGCGCTGAAGCCAACCACGGAGGCGCTCCACCATGAACCGCTATCAAGCCCTGCTCGACCGCCAGAAGGCCTTCTTCCTCGAGGATGCCACCAAGGGCATCGAGTGGCGGCTTGATCAGCTCGACCGGATGGAGCGCCTGCTTCGCGAGAACCAGCAGGCCTTCTGCGACGCGCTCTACGAAGACTTCCGCAAGCCTCCCTTCGAGCAGCGCTTCGAGATCACCGTGCCGCTGGGCGTGATCGACTACTACCGGCGCAACCTGGCCGAGCTGATGAAGCCGCAGCCGGTGGAGATTCCCAAGGGCCTGGAGGCCACCGGGAACCGCGGCCTGATCCTGAAGGAACCCTACGGCGTGACCCTGGTGATCGGCCCGTTCAACGCGCCGATCCTGCTGCTGCTGGACCCCGCCATCGCGGCGCTGGCCGCGGGCAACACGGTGGTGCTGAAACCGGCCAACACGACGCCGCGCGTGGCCGCGCTGTTCCAGCAGCTGGTGCCGCTCTACTTTGAGCCAGAGGCGGTCAGCATCGTCACCGGCGGGCGTGAGGAAATCAGCGCGCTGCTGGAGCTGCCCTGGGACTTCATATTCTTCACCGGCAGCACGGCCGTGGCCAAGGTCGTCATGCGGGCCGCGGCGGAACACCTGACACCGATGGTGCTGGAGCTGGGCGGCCAGAACCCGACCGTCGTCGACGCCACGGCCAACCTCGACATCGCGGTGGACCGCATCGCCTGGGGCCACAACGCGATCTCCGGCCAATGGTGCATCGCGCCGGGCTACGTCTATGTGCACCGCTCGATCGCGGATGAGTTCATCGCCCGCCTGAAGCGCTCGCTGGTGGCGATGTACGGCGAGGACCCGAGCCAGAGCCCCGACTTCGCTCGCATGATCTCGACGCACGACGCCGAGCGCGTGGCCTCCTACATCCTGCCGGAGAAGGTGGTGCACGGCGGGCGCTTCGACGTGCCGGGCCGCTACGTGGAGCCCACCGTGCTCTACCCGAGCAGTTGGGACGATCCCGCGATGCAGCAGGAGATCTTCGGCCCGGTGCTGCCCGTGCTGCCCTACGACGACCTGAAGGACGTGGTCGAGACGATCAAGCGAAAGCCGAAGTCGCTGGCCGCCTACATCTTCAGCAAGGACCAGGCGGCGATTGACTATTTCCTCGGCAGCGTCTCCTTCGGCGGCGGCTGCGCGAACCAGACCAACCTGCACTGCTGGATCGACAGCCTGCCCTTCGGCGGCGTCGGCAGCTCCGGCATGGGCAAGTACTACGGCAAGGCCGGCTTCGATGCCTTGTCCAACACCAAGGCGATGCTGATCGGCAACCCCGACGTGCCGCTGGACGTCTTCCCGCCCTATGCCGGCAAGGACATCGACGCTACGCTGCGCCTGTTCGGCTGAGCCCCTCTTCTCCCCACGCGACCACTCTCACCATGCACATCCTCATCGTCCTGATCGCCGGCGTCGTCCAGCTCGCCGTGTTCCTGATGTTCGGCTGGCACTGGGGCGTGGGCATGGCGCTGGCCGCCAAGGTCTTCATCCCCGTCTGGCTGCTCATCGCCGCGCTCAATATGTGGGTGGGCGTCGCGCACGCCGGCTACAGCGTGAAGGACGAGCTGCCGATCCTGCTGCTCAACTTCGCCGTGCCGGCAGTGATCGCCGCGCTGGCAGCGTGGCGGCTGGCGCCGTCGGTCTGACCGACAACGCCGAACCGCCCGGCATCACATCACCAGATCTGCACGCGCACGTCGTCGCCGCGCACCATCGCGTCGCCCGCCTTGCATGAGAAGGCCTTCGCGAAGGCCGGCATGTTCGACGGCGAGGCCGAGGCACGGAATCCGGCGGGCGCGTGCGGGTCGGTGTTCAGCCGCACCAGCTGCGCCTGGTCGCGGATGCTGCCGGCCCAGACGGTGGCGAAGCTCATGAAGAAACGCTGCTCGCGGCTGAAGCCGTCGATCTTCGGATCGGGCTTGCCGCCGTCGGCCTTCTGCAGCGCGTCGAACGAGACGTTCAGGCCGCCCAGGTCGGCGATGTTCTCGCCCAGGGTCAGCTTGCCGTTGGCCTTCTTGTCGGGGAAGGCGGCCAGCGGCGCGTAGCTGCTGGCCTGGTCGATCAGGCGCTGCGCGCGCGCGTCGAAGCGCTCGCGGTCGTCCTTGGTCCACCAGTTGCGGTTGTTGCCCTGGCCGTCGAACTGGCTGCCCTTGTCGTCGAAGCCGTGCAACGCCTCGTGGCCGATCACGGCGCCGATGCCGCCGTAGTTCAGCGCGTCGTCGCCCTTGGCGTAGAAGAACGGCGGCTGCAGGATCGCGGCGGGGAAGTTGATCGTGTTGGTGCTCGGGCTGTAGTAGGCGTTGACCGTCTGCGGCGTCATGCTCCACTCGTAGCGGTCGGTGGCCTTGCCGATCTTGGCGAGGTTGTAGCGGTAGTTGAAGGTCCGCGCGGCGCGCAGGTTGCCGAAGTAGTCGTTGCCCTTGACGCTGAGGCCGCTCCAGTCGCGCCAGTTGTCCGGGTAGCCGATCTTGGGCAGGAAGGTGCTCCACTTCTCCAGCGCCTTCGTCTTCGTCTCGGCCGTCATCCAGTCAAGCTTCTCGATGCGCTCCTTCAGCGCGGCGCGGACGTTGTCCACCAGCACCTGCGCGCGGGCCTTGGCCTCGGGCGGGAAGTAGTCCTTCACGTAGAGCTGGCCGAGCGCCTGGCCCATGCCGCCGTTGACGGCGCCGAGCGCCCGCTTCCAGCGCGCGGCCATCTCGGGCTGGCCCTTCAGGGTCTTGTCGTAGAAGGCGAAGTTCTCTTCCTGGAAGGCCTTGGACAGTCCACTGGACGCGTTGTCGATCGTGTGCAGTGCCAGGTAGTCGCGCCACTGCTCGACCGGCACGTCCACCAGCATCGCGTCGAAATTGGCGAAGAATTTCGGCTGCGACAACGAGAAGCTGCCACCGACATCCACCCCCAGCGCCTTGAAGTAGGCCGCCCAGTCGAAGTGCGGCGTCACCTTGTTGGCTTCGGCGATCGTCATCATGTTGTACTGGTTCTCGGGCGTGCGCAGCTCCACCGGCAGCAGCGAGTTGGCGGCCAGCCGCGTCTCGAAGGCCAGCACGTTCTCGGCCTTGGCCTTGGCGGCCTCGGGCGCCACGCCGGTCAGCTCGAACAGCTTGGCCGCGTGGGCCACGTAGGCGGCGCGCTTGTCCTTGTATTCGTCCTTCGAGTAGTACTCGGGCGAGGGCAGGTTCAGGCCGCCCTGGTGGGCGAAGCCGACCTGCTTCTGCGCGTTCTTGAAGTCGGCGCCGGCGCCGAAGTAGAAGCCGAGGCCGTTGCCGCTGGCGTGGTTCTGGCGCAGCCAGGCGGCGATGTCTTCCGGCTTCTTCAGCGCGGCGATCGATGCCAGTTCGGGCTTGATCGGCTCGAAGCCGGCGCGCTCGATCGCGGCCTCGTCCATCGCGGCGCGGTAGAACCAGCCGATCTTCTGCTCGATGGAGCCGGCCTGCGCCTTGTCGGCGCCCTTGTCGGCGTTCTCGACCAGGCTGCGCTGCGCGTTCAGGCTCTCTTCGGCCAGCTTGTCGAAGGCGCCCCAGCGGGTCTTGTCGGACGGCAGCGGGTTCGCGGCGACCCAGCGGTTGTTGACATAGCCGTTGAAGTCGGCGCAGGGCGAGACGCTGGTGTCGACGTCGGGCTTGAAGACCTGCGCCTGGGCGCCCTGCGCGAGGGCGGCTGCGGCGGCGAGGGCCAGGAGGGTGCGGGGGAAAGCCATGGCGAACCTGCGGTTGGAATGATGAAAGCGCGCACCTTAAACCGTGGCCACCGCGGGCCGGCCGTGCGGGAAGTCACTTCAGGGTTTGTCTGGAGCATGGATGCGCACAAGTGCGCAGGCGCGTCATCCCACCGCGACCCCGTCCCTATACTCGGCGATCCCCATTCCCGTCCCTGCATGAGCCCCCGCGCCTACGCCCGCACCCTGCTGCGCGACGACCTTGTTGCCGCCTTCGTCGTCAGCGTGCTGTTGATCCCGCAGAGCCTGGCCTACGCGATGCTCGCCGGCCTGCCGCCGCAGGTGGGTCTCTACGCCAGCCTGCTGCCGCTGCTGGCCTATGCGGCGCTCGGCTCCAGCCCGGTGCTCGGCGTGGGGCCGGTGGCGGTGCTGGCGCTGATGATCGTGCAGGCGCTGGGCGCGCTGCCCGCGGGCGTGACGGCCAGCGAAGGTGCGCTGATGCTGGCCTTCGAGATCGGCCTGGTGCTGGCGCTGGCGGCGCTGCTGCGGCTCGATGCACTGGCCTCGCTGCTGTCGGTGCCGGTGCTGCATGGCTTCGAGACCGGCGCGACGCTGGCGATTGCCCTGAGCCAGGTGCCGGTGCTGCTGGGCAGCCCGGTGCGTGGCGAGGACCTGCCCGCGCTGTTGCAGCACGCGCAGCAGGCCGGCTACCCGTGGCACGCCATCAGCGCCGCTTTCGGCCTGGCCGTCTGCGTGCTGCTGCTGGGCGCGCGCCGCTGGCTGGCCGGCACGCTCGGGCGGCTGGCGCCGCTGGTGCTGCTGCTGGCGAGCATCGCCATCGCCTGGGCCGCGGGCCTGAACCGCAGCGGCGTCGCGCTGGTCGGGGCGCTGCCCGAGCTGCACGTGCCGCTGGGCCTGCCGCCGCTGAACCTGGCCCTGGCGATGCAACTGGCGCCGAGCGCGCTGCTGATCGCGCTGATGGCCTACGTGTCCAGCCTCGTCGTCTCCGAATCGCTGGCGCGCCGGCGCGGCGAGAGGGTCGACGCGCGACGCGAGCTGGCGGGCCTGGCGGGCGCCAACGTCGTCGCCGCGCTGAGCGGCGGCATGCCGGTCGCGGGCAGCTTCTCGCGCAGCGTGCTGCTGCACGACGCCGGCAGCCGTTCGCGCATGTCGATTGCCTTCGTGGCCGGCTTCATGGGCCTGGCGATGCTGGCGCTGGCCGCGCCGCTGGCCTGGCTGCCGAAATCGGTGCTGGCCGCGACGATTATCGTGGCGGTGCTGTCCGGCTTCAATCTCCAGCCCTATCGCGACGCCTGGCGCTATGCGCGGCCCGAGGCGCTGCTGATGATCGTGGTGACGGTCATCGTGGTCTGCGTCAGCGTCGGCATGGGGCTGGGCGTGGGCGTGCTGGGCTCGATCGCGCTGATGCTACAGCGCACCGCGCGCCCGCACGTGGCGCTGATCGGCCGCATCCCCGGCACCGAGCACTACCGCAACATCGACCGCTACGCCGTCGAATGCGTACCCGACGTGCTGGGCCTGCGCATCGACGAGAGCCTGCTGTTCACCAACGCGCGCACCTTGGCCGACGTCGTGCAGGCGCACATCACGAGCCACCCGGGCACACAGCGCGTGCTGCTGCAGATGTCGCCCGTCAACCAGATCGACTTCAGCGGCCTGGAGGCGCTGCGCGAGCTGCACGACAGCCTCAAGCACCAGGGCCTGCGGCTGGACCTGTCCGAGGTGAAGGGCCCGGTGCTGGACCGCCTGCGCGAGAGCGGCTGGCAGCGCTGGTTCGAGGGCCAGGTCTTTCTCAGCCACCACCAGGGGATGACGACGGCATGAAGCGTCTTCTTTCGTTCTTGCTTGCCGCGCTGCTGCTGGGCACGTTGATGAGCGCGCAAGCGGCAGAACCGCTGACGCTGAAGCCGCAGCGCCTGAGCGAGCACGCCTGGATGATCGAAGGCTTCTCCGCGCTGGGCAGCAAGGACAACCACAACTTCATCTCGAACGCCGGCATCATCGTCGGGCCGGACGGCGTCGTACTCGTCGACGCACTCGGTTCGCCCGAACTGGCCCGCGCGCTGCTGGCCGCGATCAAGGACCTGACCGACAAGCCGCTGCGCGCGGTCATCCTCACGCACTATCACGCCGACCACGTCTACGGCCTGCAGGTGCTGAAGGCGGCCGGCGCGAAGATCATCGCCCAGCAGGCCGGGCGCGAGTACCTGAACAGCGACACGGCCGCGCAGCGGCTGAAGGCCAGCATCGACCAGGGCCTGGTCGAGCCCGGCACCCACCTCGTGCCAGCCGACGAATGGATCGCCAAAGACACGCCGCTCGCCATCGCCGGCCTCGATCTGCAGCTGATCCCGGTGGGCCCGGCTCACACGCCCGAGGACCTGGCCGTCTGGCTACCCGCCGACAAGCTGATCTTCGCCGGCGACATCGTCTTCCGCGGCCGCGTGCCCTTCGTCGGCCAGGCCGACAGCCGCCGCTGGATCGCCAGCCTCGACCGCCTGCTCACCCGCCCGGCGGCCATCGTCGTCCCCGGCCACGGCCCCGCCTCCACCGAGGCCCTGAAGGACCTGCTGCAGACCCGCGACTACCTCGCCTACCTCCGCGCCACCATGGGCCGCGCCGCGCGCGACATGACCCCGTTCGACGAAGCCTACAACGCGACCGACTGGTCAGCCTGGGAACACCTGCCGCTGTTCAAGCAGGCGAACCGGATGAATGCGTACAACACGTACCTGCTGATGGAGCATGACGGGGACTGAGGTCGGCCCTGCTCTCCTCTAAGGCGTGCCTTTCACCAACGGGCAGTCCAGCGCCACGCGGACGGCCAGTTGCTCACGCAAGGCCCGCAGGCCTTCGATGCGCTCATCGATCTCCCGCAGTTTCTCGCCGAGCAACTGCGTGATCGCAGGGCCGGGCTCCGCCGCATTCCACACCGCCGGCAGCCTGTTGCCGACCTCGGCCAGGGTGAAGCCGAGCTTCTGAGCGGTCCGGATGTAGTCGACCAGTTCTCGCACCTCGTCCGGATAGTCGCGGTAGCCGTTCTCCAGCCGCCGGGAACGGATCAGGCCCTGCTCTTCGTAGAACCTCAAGGTGTCGCGGCTGACGCCGGTCGCTGCTGCAAGTTGGCCGATTCGCATGGTGCGAGAGATTGTGCTTGACCTTGGAGTTAGGTCCAGGGTCGAGACTGGCCGCCTCCATGACAACTCGCCCGAATGCCGAAGTGAAACAAGCTCGATTCCTCGCCATCGTGAAGGCCAGCGCCTGGTACGACCTGGCCGTCACCTGGCCCTTCGCAACACCCTGGACCTTCGCCCTGCTCTACGGCGCGCTGAGGTCGGCAGCCCAGGCGCTGGATCTGCCAGGCGCGATGCCGCCCCTGGACGCAACGAACACCTTGTTCGCCAACCTGCTCGGGTCGGTCGTGGTCGTATGGTCGCTGGCACGGCTGCTGTCGCCGAGCGTGCGCATGGGTCGGCTGGACGGCATGGCGCGATGGCTCTTTGCGGCGTGGCAGGTCAATGCGGTGATGAGCGGCGGCAGCGTCATCGTGCTGGGGTTCAGCGTGGTGGAGGTGGTGTTCGGGGTGCTGCAGTTCCTCCCGGTGAAGGACGCGCCCACCGATGTCGCGACCTGAGAACTCCTTGCGTCAGCCAGCGCGATCCTCGAGCAACTGTTCCTTGAACTCATTCAGGGCGACCACCCGAGCAACACCGCCGTCTAGGTATTCCATCGTCACATCGTGGTGGTGAACATCCTTCGACGCGACACACTCACGAACAATCATCACCTCGAAGTCTCTTTGATAGGCGTCAATCGCCGCCATCCGTATGCAAGCGTGCGTGTTCACGCCTGCCAGGACGATCTGATCTACGCCAAGCTGCTGAAGCAAGGCATCCAGGTCCGTCCGAAAGAACATGCTGTAGCGCTTCTTGACAACTTCAAGGTCAGTATCCAATCGATCCAGCTCATCGAGTATCAACGGCCCCGCTGTGCCTTTGATAAACAGGTGAATGTTCTTGCTCCTCATGTCCAGCATCGCGTCGCTCAGGTCCGGCTCGAACTCCTGGCGAACCCATATCACCGGACAGTCGGCCCCGCGAGCCATCGCTGTCAGTTCATTGATGGATGAGCAGAGCGAGGGTCGCAGGCGCTGCAGTTCGGCATGACCGAAGCAATCGTTGAGCATGTCGATGACAAAGATGGCGGGTCGTTTCATCGCTCTTGGCGCTCGTGGCTAGTTGGTTGGATTTGCTTTGGGCGTCGGGCGGCTAGCGGTGCCGCGCTTCAAAGTTGACTTCAAGCGAGACACGAAGGCCGGCAGATAGGTCCGTGAAGCGCATTCAGCCCCACTTGTGCCTGATGATGCAGCCATGCGCGGAGCCCAAGGACAAGAAACGAACCTTCCGAAAATGTTCAAGCGTCGGAGCGTCAATAACTTTCCTCGGGCTTCCGTCGAGAATTTCGACGTCGGTGACAACACCGCGCTCAACATCGATGCGAACGATCGACCAACCATAGGGTCTAGGCTCGTACTCGGCCTTCGGGATATCGACACCGTTGGACCACAACGCGCTGCATTCGGCGCTGTTGGTCTGTACGAAACTGGGCTCTGGCAACACAGGCTCTCGGGCTGGTGCGGTGGAGCAGCCGGCAATCAGCATAGCTAGCCCAAGGGCGGCAGGAATCAAGCAGCGCATCTCTTTCCCTCACTTGGCAGGGGCGGCGAAATCGGTACTGGCCCAACGTTTGACATGAGAGGCGGCACGAGGGCGGAGCGCTTGCCGCGTCCTCTCGATAGAAGGGCTAGGCGCTTCTTTCATGCTGACCAAGAACTGGCTGCTTCTGACGGAAAGCCTGCGTAGCCTCAGGATGCCAGGGAAAAAGCCCGGCTTTGGAGGGCCAAACAACCTGCTGAACAGGAAAACTGTCACCTTCGTAGTACCAGCGAGCGAAACCAACATGTTCGGGATACTCGTTGAGTGGCACGGGTACAAAAATGCACGGATAGCCTTCGAGCAACTCATCAGTAGGTTCTTCCAGATTCAGCGGCTTCCCCTCTGCAGCTGCTTCTGCGGCGATGGTTAGAACCGCATGTGCTACATCTCGTGGCAACCCGTAGATCAAGAGCTCAGGATGCCTATACGTTTGGAATAGCCCAATCGTGTAGCTGAACGGTTCGTGCTCCTCATCTCCAAAAACGTTCATGCAATGCCATCCGAATTTGTGGATGTCGTCGAGCAGTTTCTGCTCTCCTGGGTCGGTAGCTGCTTTACGGGGCATTTGAGAAGCGCCTAACGTGTAGTCAAGAGACAGCCGCGTCCGTCTATCACGGCAAGCTGTCCGCATAACAAGGCAGTTGAAATCGGTCGGCAACCCGCACCGTTGCTCGGTGTGTGCATCATCTTGTACTCCCGTGCCTCAGTATCAGAACCGGCAAAAGCGGCATCCACAGTTTGACATCGTCCAAGCTTCGAAGACTCACGATCACTCCGTACAAATCCGCAATTCATAAATCGAGCTTGTCTAACTCCCATCGCCATCGGTGAGCATCAACTTTTCCCGGAGGCCGGCTTCGTGTTGACAGTACGGATGGACGCATAGATCTATGCCATCAGCAGATCCCAATTCACCGCGCGCTGATTCAGTCCAGATAACTCCACGAGTCAGCGCCGTCGAATCGCCGCACTCTCACGCCTTCGATGGCGCTCGGTTCGAGCAGTCTGGCATTGATGGAGAACTTGCTGTCAGGTCGCAGAGCCAGCGGCTCCCAGTGGGTGACGCAGCCGCAGTGGCGGCAGTGAAAGGTGCTGATCGTTTTCTCACCCCAGATATACCCGTCGGCGTGTTCCGCTGCGCCTTCGATGCGCGACTGGCGCAACTCGTAGAACGCCCAGAGCGCGCCGTAGCGTCGACAGATCGAGCAGTTGCAGTCGATGAGATATTCCGGCGAGCCGGCGACTTCGATGCGCACGCGGCCGCAGTGACAAGTAGCGGAAAGCATTGAAACTGACTCTCTTTCTTTCGTGCTCAGCCGGCCAACCATAGCAGCCCCGGAGCGCACTATTCCTCATCCAGTTACCTACCGCTCAAATCAATCGTTAGACTCCGTGCTGCCCCATCACTTGGAGTCTCCCCATGGCAACCTCTTTTTCGAAGCTCAAGAATCAAATCCAGAAACTGCAGCAGCAGGCCGCGTCCATCCAAGCCACTGTCATCTCGCGCATCAAGAGGGAGATTGCGCAGCACGGTCTCGATATCGACGATCTCTTCGGCACCGGAGGTTCGGCAGCGGCCAAGAAATCTCGTTCCGCGCCGCTGAAGAAGAAGGCCGCCGGGGCCCGGAAGACTGGCGCGGACAAGCCGGCCAAGTTCGCAGACGATCAAGGCAACACATGGCATGGCGTCGGCAAGCGTCCGCAGTGGATTCACGACGCGCTGGCCGCCGGCCGCTCGCTCGATGAGTTTCTCGTCGGCAAAAAGAAAGGCGTTGCCGCAGCCAAGAAGCCTGCCACTAAGGCGGGCGTGAAGGCCGCCGCAAAGAAGACCACCAAGACGGTGAAGGCGGTGGCGAAGAAGGCGCCCGCCGCGAAGAAGGCCGCAGCAGCCAAGAAGGCTCCGGCCAAGAAGGCAGCGAAGGCCCGCGCAGAGTCGCCGGCAAGCGCACCCGCCGAAGCGTCCTGAAGAAGCAGGAAAGTCCGGCCAGCGGCGCGCGCAACTAGCGCCGCTGGCCGAACAGGCGTTCGAGCGCCCCTTCCGGATCGGCCAGGAAGTCGCGCATGACGCGGAAATGCTCGGTGTCCTGGTAGCGGCTCTCGACGATGCCCTCGGCCGAGAACTGCAGGATGCGCGCATTGGGATAGGCCATCAGGATCGGCGAGTGTGTCGCCACGATGAATTGCGATCCCTCGAGGATCAGTTCGTGGATCCGCCCCAGCGCCACCAGTTGCCGCTGCGGCGACAGGGCCGCTTCCGGCTCGTCCAGCAGGTAGAGCCCGTCGCCGCGGAATCGGTTCTTTAGCAAGGCGAGCAGCGATTCGCCGTGCGACTGCTCGTGCAGGGAGCGGTCGCTGTAGGCCGGCATCACCCGCGGGCCGCCGCCTGGCTCGGCATCCAGCTTCTCGATTTCGGTGGCGACGTTGAAGAAGCTTTCCGCCCGCAGGAAGAAACCGTCGCGCGGCCGGCGAATGCCTTTGCCGACCCGCAGGTATTCGTGCAGGTTCGAATGGGACTGGCGCGTGCCGAAGTTGAAATTCTTGGTGCCGCCTTCCGGGTTGAAACCGAGAGACACAGCCAAGGCCTCCAGCAGCGTCGACTTGCCGGACCCGTTCTCGCCGACCAGCAGCGTCATCTTCGGATGCAGGTCCAGCCGGTCCAGGTGCCGCACGGCGGACAGGTTGAACGGATAGCGGTCGAAGGATTCGACGATGTCGCGGCGCAGCGTGACGCGCTGGACAAAAGGCGCCGTAGGGCCACGCAAAGACCTGATGGGTTCTTCTTCACCGGACACGATCGTTCCTCCCCGAACGACCGGACAATCGCTCGCCATGACCCCGATCATCCGCCACCTGCTCGACACCGATCTCTACAAGTTCACGATGTGGCAGGCGATGCTGCGTCGGCATCCGCAGGTGCAGGCGGAGTACCACTTCGTCTGCCGCAATACACCGGAGTTCGCGCTGGCCGAGCTGTTGCCGGAGGTGAACGCGCAGCTCGATCATCTCTGCTCGCTGGCCTTCACCGAGGACGAGCTGGCCTATCTCGGCGGCCTGCGCTACATCAGGCCGGATTTCGTCGACTTCCTGCGCATCTTCCGCTTCCAGCGCCGCTTCATCGAGGCGCGAATTGGCGCTGACGGACACACGCTGGAGATCGTGGCCGAAGGCCCGCAGGTCCATGTGATGGCCTTCGAGATCTATGTGCTCGCCATCGTCAACGAGGCGTACTTCCGCCGCTTCGACGCCGGTGCCGCGCTCGTCGAGGGCCGCCGCCGGCTGGCGCTGAAGATCGAGCGGCTGCGGGCATTCGGCGCCGAGGAGCCGGCGCGGCGCCATCCGTTCGAGTTCTTCGACTTCGGCGTGCGCCGCCGCTTCTCCGGCGCCTGGCAGGCGGAAGTCGTGCGCACGCTGCAGCGCGAGGTGCCCGAGTTCTTCAAGGGCACGTCCAACGTGCATCTCGCGCGCACCTTGGGCCTGGTCGCGATCGGCACGATGGCGCACGAGTACCTGCAGTCCTACCAGGCGCATGACAACGTGCGCCTGCGCCGCTTCCAGCAGGCGGCGCTGGAGGACTGGGTGCAGGAATACCGCGGCGATCTCGGTGTGGCGCTGACCGACGTCGTCGGCATGGATGCCTTCCTGGCCGATTTCGATCTCTACTTCGCCAAGCTGTTCGACGGCCTGCGCCACGATTCTGGCGATCCGATCGCCTGGGGCGAGAAGGCGCTGGCCCACTACGCGAAGCTGCGCATCGATGCGAACACCAAGCGGCTCACCTTCTCCGACGGCCTGGACCTGGAGCGCGCGTTCGAGATCCATCATCACTTCGCGGACCGCGCGCCGCTGGGCTTCGGCATCGGCACCAACCTCACGAACGACCTCGGCCTGACGCCGCTGAACATCGTGATGAAGCTGGTGCGCTGCAACGGCCAGTCGGTTGCCAAGCTGTCCGACTCGCCGGGCAAGACGCTGTGCGACGACGAGACTTTCCTGGCCTATCTGCGCCAGGTCTTCGACATCAAATCCTGAACCGGATTCAGCGCGACACGAAGATCCGGATCCCCAGGCCGATGAAGACGATGCCGGCCAGGCGGTCCAGCCACAGCCCCGCCTTCGGCCGGCGGTTCAACCAGGCGCCGACGCTGCCCGAGAAGAAGCCGAGCAGACCGAACAGCAGCGACGCCTGCGCGGTGAAGGCCAGCCCCAGCAGGCCCAGCTGCCATTCGACGTGCCCCTGCGAGGCGACGACGAACTGCGGCAGGAAGGACAGGAAGAACAGCACCACCTTCGGGTTCACCGCGTTCGCAAGGAGGCCCTTGGCGAACAGGCGCTTCAGCGACTCGCCGCCCGCCTTCCCGTCCGCATTCAGTTGCACCGCACCCGCGTGGCGCAGCGCCTGGATGCCCAGCCACACCAGGTAGGCCCCGCCCACCGCCTTCAAGAGCGCGAAGGCCGTCGGCGATGCCGCGACGAGGGCGCTGACGCCCAGCACGGCCAGCAGCGTGTGGCTCAGGCAACCGAGCGCGCAGCCCAGGCCGAAGGCGATGCCGGCGCGCCGGCCGCGGGACATGCCGACGCTGAGCACCATCAGGTTGTCGGGCCCAGGCGTGGCGGTGAGCAGCACGGCGGCGAACAGGAAGCCCAGCAGCTGGGACGCGGTCACGATCACAGTTGCTCCCGCAGCCAGTCGGGCAGCGGCATCGAGCGCTGCGCCTTGAAGTCGATCCAGACGGTCGTCGCACCGCCATTGGCGTAGACGACGCCGGGCTGGTCGCTGCGCTCCAGGGTCATGAAGGTGTCGAAGCTGGAGCGGCCGGGATTGGCCACGTAGTGCTTCGCCAGGATCGTGCCCGGGAACTCCAGCTGCTTGATGAAGTTGCAGAAGGCGTTGACGATCACCGGGCCCTCGCCGTTCGGGTTCGGCGCCGCGCCGATCGAGTGCATCCACTCGATGCGCACGGTCTCGAAGTAGCGGAAGTAGGAGGTGTTGTTGACGTGACCCATCGCATCCATGTCGCCCCAACGGATGGGGATGCTCATCTCATGGACCAGCTTCTTGTCTTCGGGAATCTCGAATCGCATAACGGCCTTCCTCGACGGATCGATCAGGCGCGGACGCCACGGATCGCGTTGGCCCGCGCGCTCAAGGTCAGCGGGCCGTCGTCGGCCTTCACCCGCTCGCGCACGCGCGACTTCAGCAGCGCCACGTCCTCGGCGGGCAGGCTCCCGAACAGCGCCCGCATCGCGCTGCCGGTGATGGCCACGTTCCAGTACTCGTCGAAGCTTTCGAAGCGGCGCTCGACGGTGAACTGCGTCGTCTGCACGTCCCGCAGGCCGGCGTCGGTCCACAGCTTGGTGGAGGCCTCGATCGTCGACGCCTCGACGCTGGGCGGCTGCGGCGGCTGCAGGCCGATCTTCAGCGCCTCGGCGCCGATGGCCGCGAGCGGGAAGCCGCCGTTCAGGATGTCCCAGTGGTAGGCCGCCACGATGCCGCCGGGTCGCACCACGCGGACCATCTCGGCAACGCCGACCGCCGGCTGCGGCACGAAGAACAGCACCAGCGCCATCACGGCCGCGTCGCAGCTCGCGTCGGCCAACGGCAGCTTCATCGCATCGCCCTCGGCCCAGTGCACCGGCGGTGCATCCGCCGGCAGCCGCGTGCGCGCGTAGCTCAGTTGGCCCGGCGAAGGATCGAAGGCCCAGACTTCGGCCGGCGCGCCCCGCTGGGTGAGCTGCTGCGTGAAGGCGCCGTTGCCGCAGCCCACGTCGGCCCAGCGCGCGCCCGCGGGCACGGCGATCCAGTCCAGGAAGCGCTCGCCCACCAGCGCACTCCAGCGGCCCATCATCTGCTCGTAGGCGGCGCCGTCGTCGAAGCGGATCTCGTTGCTGGGCTTGTTCATGCGTTGGTCTCCTCGGGCTATCGGGTGATGATAGTGGTCGCCGACCTTCCGCCAATCGCCCCAGCCCAGCAGATGAAATGACTCTCTGTTACCGTGCGCGGCTGATCAAAGAGGACATCGACGCATGAGCGATCACCTGACGCGCGCCCTTGCCACCGCGGACCTGAAAGGCATCCGCCGCGGCATCGAGAAGGAAAGCCTGCGCGCGCTGCCGAGCGGCCATCTTGCATTGACGCCCCACCCGCTGGCGCTGGGCTCGGCCCTGACGCACCCGCACATCACCACCGACTACAGCGAATCGCAGCTGGAGCTGATCACCGGCGTGCACGCCGGCGTCGAGGAGTGCCTGGACGAACTGCGCCGGGTGCACCAGTTCACCTATCACGCGCTGGCCAACGAGGGCGACGAGCGCCTGTGGGTCAGCTCCATGCCCTGCACCTTGCCGACCGACGAGACGATCCCGATCGGCCGCTACGGCCGCTCCAACGTCGGCCGCAGCAAGAGCGTCTACCGCATGGGTCTGGCGCAGCGCTACGGCCGCCGGATGCAGACGATCTCGGGCATCCACTACAACTGGTCGCTGCCGGGCGTGACGAGCGAGCAGTACTTCGGCCTGATCCGCAATTTCCGCCGCCATTCCTTCCTGCTGCTGTATCTGTTCGGCGCCTCGCCGGCCTTGTGTTCGAGCTTCGTCGATGGCCGCAAGCACGAGCTGCAACTGCTCAACGAAGGCACCTACTACATGCCGCACGGCACCTCGCTGCGCATGGGGCGGCTAGGCTACCAGAGCGACGCGCAATCGAGCCTGGCCGTCAGCTACAACACGCTGGACAGCTATGCCGCCTCGCTGGAGGACGCGCTGACGCGGCCCTACCCGGCCTACGAGAAGGTCGGCATCCGCAACCCCGGCGGCGACTACAACCAGCTCAGCACCAGCCTGCTGCAGATCGAGAACGAGTTCTACGGCACGATCCGCCCGAAGCGCGTGATCGAGCCGGGCGAACGCCCGCTGCACGCGCTGCGCGAGCGCGGCGTCGAGTACGTCGAAGTCCGCTGCATGGACCTCGACCCCTTCGTCGACGTCGGCATCGCCGCGCAGACGATGCGCTTCCTCGACGTCTTCCTGCTGCACTGCCTGTTCACCGACAGCCCGCCCGACACGCCCGACGAGGTGCTATCGCTGGCCCGCAACCAGCACCGTGTCGCCGAGCGCGGCCGCGAGCCGGGCCTGATGCTGGAATGCGCGAACGGCCAGTGCCTGGGCGACCGGCGGATGACCGACTGGGCGGCCTCGCTGCTGGCGCAGTGCGAGCCGATGGCCGCTGCGCTGGACCGCACGCACGGCGGCAGCGCCTATGCCGAGGCCCTGGCCGCCGCGAAGGCGACGCTGGCCGACCCGGCCAGCACGCCCTCGGCCCGCGTGCTGGAAGCGATGCACAAGGGCTACGGCGACTCGCACCTGAACTTCATCCGCCACCGCTCCGAGCAGACACGCCAGTCGCTGCGCGCTCTACCCTTCAGTGCCGAAGCACTGGCGCAGGCCGAGGCCGAGGCCCGCGAATCGCTGGTGCAGCAGGCGACGATCGAAGCCTCGGACACCCTGCCGTTCGAGGAGTACCGCAAGCAGTACCTGGCGCCCGAACGGATGCTGCTGGACTAAGGCGAGGCGATCAGGGCTTCAGATACGCGAAGCCCTCGCGCGCCTGCAGCCGCGCCACACGCACGACGCCGGAGGGCGTGAAGCTCGCATCGAGCACGAACTTGCTCTTGTCGATGCCGCGGTTCTTCAGCGTGATCTCGCAGACCTCGAAGACGCAGCCGCGTGCCACCAGCGCGGAGACCAGCGAGGCATACTCGATATCGGGGTTCTTCGCGTCCTTGGCGCCTTCCATCAGGAAGTCGATGCCCTCGGCGTGGGTCACGGCAATGATCTTCGTGTCCGGCGCCACGTCGAGGTGGTTGCGCATATTGCGCAGGCCCTTCGTGGCCTGGTTGGCGGTGTTGTCGAAGTGGTAGACGACCTTGTCGCCGCCTTGGCTGGCAGCCTGCGCGGCCTGGGTCGAAAGTGCGGTGCCGGCCAGCAGGGCGGTGCCGAGAGCGGTTCTGCGGGTGGTGGTCATTGGGATCTCTCCTTCGAATTCAGGGCAGGCGCAACTCTGCCAGTTTCCAGCCGAACAGGCCGTCGCGGTGGAAGACCAGGTCGACGGGCTCGTCGTCCGAGTCCTTCTTCTTCACGCTGAAGATGAAGCGGTTCAGGCCCTCGTAGCCGAAGTGCGTCTCCAGCGCTTCGGGCGGCACCAGCGGCTCCTCGCTCTTGGGTGCGACGACACCGCCCACCGCCGCTTGCGCCGGCCGCTGCCCCTGCAGCAGCCGCGCCAGGCTCTCGGGCGTGATCGCCACATCCACCATCGGCCCCAGCAGCGCGCCGGCCACCGCCGCGCCGAAGGCTCGCGCCGCGGAGGGCTCGCCCTGCTCGTTGCGCTCGCTGCCCAGCAACTTGGCCTGCACGCCGCGCTTCAGGCTTTCGCGCAGTTTCTCGAAGTCGACATAGGTGCCCAGCTTGGCGGCGTCGTGCGCGCGCGCGGCGGCGCGCATCTCGTGCACGGCCAGCCAGGGGCTGCCGAAGAAGGCCACGAGCAGCAGCGCGGCCAGGAGAGCGAGGATGGTCTTCAGTTTCATGAGCGGGCGTCGGACAGCGCGAGCTTCACGCCGAAGGAAAGGAACAGGGCACCGATGCCGCGGTTCAGCCAGCGCGAGACCGCACCGCCGAGATTCAGCCGGCGGCTCGCCAGCGCGGTGAACACGGCCAAGCCGTTGCACCAGAGCATGCCGTTGAGGTTGAAGATCGCGCCGAGCGCGAGGAAAGCCAGCGCCTTGTGCGGCGCGTCCGGGGCGATGAACTGCGGCACGAAGGCCAGGAAGAACAGCGCCACCTTGGGGTTCAGCACGTTCGTCAGGAAGCCCTGGGCGAAGACCTTGCGTAGCGGCAGGGACGCGATCGTTTGCACCGGTGCCGCGGCGTCGGTGCCGCGCCGCGCCAGCAGCATCGCCAGGCCGATGTAGACCAGGTAGGCCGCGCCGATCCACTTGACGACGGTGAAGGCCATCGCCGAGCCGGCCAGCAGCGCGGACAGGCCCAGCGCCGCCGCCAGCACATGGACGCAGGTGCCCGCGCCGATGCCCAGCGCCGCCGCGCAGCCGGCGCGCCAGCCCTGCGTGGCGCTGCGGGTCATGATCAGGATGGAGTCCGGGCCGGGTGCGATATTGAGCAGCAGGCCGGAAACGATGAAGAGGCCGAGGTCGTGGATGCCGAGCATCCGCAGAGCCTACCAGGGGTTTCGCTCAGTCTCCCCACACCACCGCTTGCCCTTGCGCCTCCCAGGCTTCGTAGCGCGGGCCGAACAGTTCCTCGATGCGGTTGCGCTTGACCTTGAAGGTGGGCGTGACGATGCCGTTGTCCACGGTCCAGGGCGTCTGCAGCAGCACCAGGCAGGACAGGCGCTCATGGGGGTCAAGCCTTGCGTTCAGCGCCTCCAGGTGCGCGCGCAGGCGCTCGGCCACCGCCTCGCGCGGCAAGGCCTTGGCGTTCGGCGAGAGCATCACCAAGCCCAGCGGCTGGTTCAGGTTGGCGCCGGTGACGATGCAGGCCTCGATCAGCGATTCGGTGCCGAGCTTGTCCTCGATCGGCGCGGGCGCCACGTACTTGCCCTTGCTGGACTTGAACAGGTCCTTGACCCGGCCGGTGATGCGGTAGCAGCCGGTGGCGGCGTCGATCTCGGCCTTGTCGCCAGTGCTTTGCCAGCCGTCGGCGGAGATCGTCTGCGCGGTCAGCGCCGGGTCTTTGTAGTAGCCCAGCATCACGGCCGGGCTGCGGATCTGCAGCTCGCCGCTGGCCGGGTCGATGCGCGCCTCCACGCCCTCGTAGGGGATGCCGACGGTGCCGCGCTGATTCTTGCCCGGCACGGTGAGGTGCGAGTTGCCGAGGTTCTCGGTCATGCCGTAGGCCTCCATGATCGGCAGGCCCAGCCTGGCGTACCAGTCGAGCAGCGCCAGCGGCATCGGCGCGGCACCACCGGCCGCGAGGCTGCACTGGTCCAGCCCCAGGCCGCGCAGGATCTTGCGCTTGATGAGCGTCGACACCAGCGGGATCTTCAGCAGCAGGTCCAGCTTCTTCGGCGGCAGCTTGTGGTGCACGCCCTGCTGGAAGCGCACCCACAGCCGCGGCACGGAGAAGAAGACCGTGGGCCGCGCGCGCTGCATGTCCGCCGCGAAGGTGTCCAGCGCCTCGGCGAAGAACACGTGCAGGCCGTAGGCCAGCCAGCCATGCTCGACCAGCGTGCGCTCGGCCACGTGGGCCAGCGGCAGGTAGGACAGCATCCGGTGCTCCGGCCCCAAGGTGATGCGCTTGGCGCCGCTGCCGAGCGCCCAGGCGAAACCGCCGAAACTGTGCATCACGCCCTTGGGCATGCCGGTGGTGCCGGAGGTGTAGATCAGCGTGCACAGCTCGTCGGCCCGACGGACCGGCTCGCCGGCCAGCGGCGTCTGCGCGGCGCAGATGGCGTCCCAGCCGGGGTAGGCACGGCGCGCGTCCTCGGGCGCCAGCGGGTAACTGACGCAGGGCAGGCCCGCCGGCACGCCGGGCTTCATCGCGTCCCAGTCGTCGAGCTTGCCGATGAAGCAGGCGCGCGTCTCGCTGTGCGCGAGGATCTGCGCCACGGTGGACGAGGCCAGTGTCGGGTACAGCGGCACGGACACGTGGCCGGCCATCCAGATCGCCAGGTCGCTGATCAGCCACCAGCAGCAGTTCTTCGAGAGGATGCCGATGCAGCTGCCGGGCGGAAAGCCCTGCTCCTGCAACCACGCGGCCATGCGTCGCGCCTGGTCGGCGACCTGGGCCCAGCTGAGCTCCAGCATCTGGCCGCCGCCCATCGGCTGGGTCAGCGCGACCTTGCCAGGGACGGTGCGTTCCCAGTGGTACAGGCGCTGGAGCGCGAGCGCGTCGTCAGAGACCTTGGCGGTCGTCGTCGGCATGGTGGGCCCTCCTTTGCGGAAGACCCGACGCTACACAAGATCGCGCGGCAGGAAAAGCGCGGGCTTACGCTGCCGCTGTCGCTTCTACCAGTGCCTGCAGCGCCGCCCCCAGCGCAGCCTCGTCGGCAACGCGTTCGACCGGCGCCTCGGCCAGCGCCGCCGCGCCCTCGCGCTTGAGCCGCGCCACCCAGGCGCCGGCATCGCGTCCGCCGGCGAAGCCACGGCTCTGCAGCAGCGGCGTGCCGTCGGCGGCGTTGAGCTTGAAGTAGAACTGGCCGTCCGACTCGCGGTACTGCTTGAACACGGGCAGCGCGGGCTTCTCGGCCTTGGTCGCGGCGGCTGCCGTCTGCAGCGGCGCGGTGAAGCTGCGCAGGCCCACGGCCTCGCGGGCGCGGGCCAGCAGCGGCGCGGCCAGCGCGCGGGCCTTGGCGGCGCCCTCCAGCAGGATCTTCTCGATCTTCTCGGGCGCGGCGATCAGCTCGGCATAGCGCGCGCGCATCGGGCCGATCTGGCTTTCGACCTGGTCGAACAGGCGCTGCTTGGCCTCGCCCCAGGCCAGGCCCGCGCGCAGTTCGGCGCGGAAGGCCGCGCGCTGCTCCGGCGTGGCGAAGGCGTCGAAGATGGTGACCAGCGCCTGGCCCTCGGGCTCCTTCGGCTCGCCGGGCAGCTTGGAGTCGGTGACGATGCGGGCGATCGCGTCCTTCAGCGCCTTGCTGCCGCCTTCGAACAGCGGCACGACGTTGTCGTAGCTCTTGCTCATCTTGCGGCCGTCCAGGCCCGGCAGCAGTTCCATCTCGGCATCGATCTGCGCCTCGGGCAGCACGAAGAAATCGTCACCGCGGCCGAACAGGTGGTTGAAGCGCTGCGCCACGTCGCGCGTCATCTCGATGTGCTGGGCCTGGTCCTTGCCGACCGGCACGCGGTGCGCGTTGAACATCAGGATGTCGGCCGCCATCAGGATCGGGTAGCTGTACAGGCCCATCGTGATGCCGGCGTCGGCATCCTCGCCGGCCGCCGTGTTGGCGTCGGTGGCGGCCTTGTAGGCATGGGCGCGGTTCATCTGGCCCTTGCTGGTGACGCAGGTCAGCAGCCAGGTCAGCTCGGGGATCTCGGGGATGTCGCTCTGGCGGTAGAAGACGACACGCTCCGGATCCAGTCCGGCGGCCAGCCAGGTGGCGGCGATCTGCAGGCGCGAGGTGGCGATGCGCTCGGGCTCGTCACATTTGATGAGCGCGTGGTAGTCGGCCATGAAGAAGAAGCTCTCCATGCCGGGCTCGCGGCTGGCAGCGATGGCCGGGCGGATGGCGCCGACGTAGTTGCCGAGGTGCAGGGTGCCGGTCGTGGTGATGCCGGTCAGGACGCGTTGGGTCATGGTGTCTGGACAGCTGCGGGAAGTTTCGTGACATTCTCCCAGCAACGGCGGAACGACCATTCGCGACGGTGCAAAGTGCCTTTTGCCGACAGCGCCGCCGGTCGCCTTGTGCCGCTAGGATCAACAGTTACTTCATCGCACAGGCCGCCATGACTTGGCTCATCCTGATCAGTGCCAGCCTCAATGCCCTGCTCGGCCTGACACTGCTGCTGCTGTGGCGGATCGAGCGACGGCATGCCTATGTGCGCATGTGGGGCTGGAGCTGGATCCTGCTGTCGGTCGGGCTGACCCTGGGCGTCGCGCTGGCCGAGCCCGGCCTCGTCGGCCTGCGCTACGACCTGCAGGCGCTCGTCGCCTCGTTCAGCCTGATGGGCTCGCTGTCGCTGCAGGTGGCCGGCGCGCGCGACTACCGCGGCCTGCCCCGCGGCCGCGGCCGGGGGCTGCCGGTGTTCATCGCCATGATGGTCGTCATCGTCGCCCTGGCCGGCATCGACCAGCGCTTCGCCGTGATCGCCGGCGCCAGCTTCCTCGTCGTCGGCGCCTGGCTCTGCGCGTGGTGGATGGGGCGCGGCGGCGACGGCGGCGAGCGCTTCGTCGCGCTGTGCTTCGTGGCGATCGGCCTCGTGCATGCGAGCGGCCCGATCCTCGATCCGTTCAGCCGCTCGCCGATCACCCACACGCTGGGCCTGTATGTGCAGATGGTGCTGTCGCTGGGCCTGCTGCTGCTGTCGGTGCGGCGCGCGCATGCCGAGGCGCGCCGTCAGGCCGAGCGCTTCGAGCAGCTGGCGCACGTGTCGCTGCAGGGCCTGGCGGTGATCCAGCAGCACAAGCTGATCTACGCCAATCCGGCAGCAATGACGATGTTCGGCCTGCGCGACGAGGCTCACGTCGGTCGCCTCGATCTGCAGGCGACGATTCCGCCGGAACTGCAGGAGGAGGCGCGCGAACGCCACCGGCGCGTGCTGGCCGATCCCGCCGCGCGGATCGAGTGGGAAGGCACGCGGCTGACGACCGATCAGCGACGCCTGTACGTGCGCAGTCTTTCCAGCCACCTGCCCTGGGACGACGCGCCCGCCGAGCTGCTGGTGATGATCGACGACAGCTCGCGGCAGAAGGCGGTCGATGCGCTGCGCCGCCAGGCTCTGCACGACGAGCTGACCGACCTGCCGAACCGTAACTTCGCCGTCGAACGGCTGCGCGAGCTGACGGGGCACGGCGCCGCACCTTTTGCACTGATCTCGGCGGACCTGGACCGCTTCCAGCTCGTCAACGAAACGCTGGGCCATGAGGTAGGCGATGCGCTGCTGCGCGCGATCGCGCGCCGCCTGTGCCGCCAACTGCCGCCGCAGGCGATGCTCACCCGGCTCGGCGAGGACCAGTTCCTGGTGCTGATCGAGGAGACCCGCGACCGTGCCGGCGCGCAGGCCGTGGCCGAGCAGATGATGGCGCTGCTGGAGACGCCGTTCGCCGTCGGCGGCACCGAGCTCTACGTGCACCTGTCGGCCGGCATCGCGCTGTTCCCGCAGGACGCCGCCGACGGCCCGGGCCTGCTGCGCGCGGCCGATTCGGCGATGCACCGCGCCAAGGGCCGGGCCGGCGCGGCCTACATCTTCTTCGACAGCGCGATGAACGGTGCCACGCGCACTCGGTTGGAGATCGAGCAGGCGCTGGGCCGCGCGATCGCGGCGCGCGAGTTCCTGCTGGAGTACCAGCCCAAGTTCGCGGCCGGCTCGCGCAAGCTGGTGGGCTTCGAGGCGCTGGTGCGCTGGGAGCGGCCCGGTCTCGGCCGCGTGCCGCCGGTGGACTTCATCCCGGCGGCCGAGCGCACCGGCCAGATCAAGGCGCTCGGCGAGCTGATCCTGGAGCTGGCGGCGCGACAGCTGCGCGGCTGGCTGCAGCGCTTCGGCCGTCTGTTGCCGGTGGCCGTCAACGTCTCGCCGCTGCAGTTCGAGGATGCCGGCTTCTCCGCGCGCCTGCTGGCGGGGCTGCAGGCGCAGGGGCTGCCGCACGAGGCGATGGAGATCGAGATCACCGAGACGGCTGCGATCGGGCACCTCGGCCGCGTGCTGCCGCAGCTGGCGCACCTGAAGAGCGCCGGCGTCCATTGCGCACTGGACGACTTCGGCACCGGGCAGTCCTCGCTGACGATGCTGCGCCAACTGCCGATCGCTACGGTCAAGCTCGACCGCAGCATGATCGATCCGCTGCCCGAGGCGCAGGCCGCCGCAGTGGTCAGCGCCACCTGCGCGCTGGGCCGCTCGCTGGGCCTGCAGATCGTGGCCGAGGGCGTGGAGACCGAGACGCAGGCGCGCGCGGCCGAGGCACTCGGCTGCACGCAGTTGCAGGGTTATCTGCTGGGGCGGCCGCTGTCGGCCGAGGCGGCTGGTGAGTTGCTGGCCGGGGCGCTGTCAGCCGTTTGACGGCGATGCCATCGCCTCGCCAAGGCGGATCGCGCCGCCGGGCTGCCAGGCGGGGTTGAAGGCCAGCCGATCGGCCTGCGGGAACAGCATCACGACCGTCGAGCCAAGCAGGAAGCGGCCCATCTCCTCGCCCTGCTTCAGCAGGATCTGCTGCGCGCCTTCATAACGCCAATCCCGCACGGTGCCGGGCCGCGGCGGGTTGACCTGGCCATGCCAGACGGTGGCCATGCTGCCGACAATGGTCGCGCCGACCAGCACCAGCATCCAGGGGCCGCGCTCGCCTTCGAACACGCAGACGACGCGTTCGTTGCGCGCGAACAGGCCCGGCACACCGCGCGCGGTCGTCGGGTTGACCGAGAACAGGTCGCCCGGCACGTGAATCATCCGCACGAGGCGCCCGTCGCAGGGCATGTGGATGCGGTGGTAGTCGCGCGGGCTCAGGTAGAGCGTGGCGAAGTAGCCGTCCTGGAACTGCGCGGCCAGTTGTGCGTCGCCGCCGACCAGGGCCCTCGTCGAGTAGCGATGGCCCTTGGCTTGGAAGATCTGGTCCGCCCCGATCGCGCCGAACTGGCTGATCGCGCCGTCCACCGGGCAGATCAGCGCGGCGGGCGCCAGCGGCCGGGCACCGTCCTTCAGCGCGCGGGTGAAGAAGTCGTTGAAGGTGGCGTAGGCGGCGATGTCGGGGTTCGCGGCCTCGGCCATGTTCACCTGGTAGCGCGCGACGAAACGGCGGATCACCGCCGTCGTGATCGCACCCATGCGCGCGCCGGCAATTTTTCCTGCCAGCCAGGTCATCGCTTGCTTCGGCATCAGGTACTGCGGCAATACGGCCAGACGGTCAGACACGCGCGTCCTCATGGGCGTTGAAAGGTCGGCGATTGTAGTGGCGGGCCTCCAGCCGCAGATGCATGCCGCCTGCGCGCCTTCCCAGCGCGCGGGCGGCGGAGGCAGGCGCTCAGACGACCAGCGTCTTCACCGGCACGCCGATCGAACGCCGCGAGGACCTCGCGGCCGGCGGATTCAGCTTGCGGGCCAGCTTGCCGCCTATCAGCGATGCCAGCAGCAGCGCGATGGTGTTCAGCACGCCCCACAACGGTGGCGTGTCCGAGGACAGCAGCAGATCGGCCATCGTCTGGTAGGAGCGCGGATTCATCGCGAAAAAGAACACGCCGTAGAGCAGGCCGGCGAGCCAGGCGGCGAGGATGCCGCTGTAGAACCAGGACGTGATCGATCGGCGGCCCTTTTTCTTCGGCGGCTTCAGCGACAGCGTGCTCCAGACCAGCGACAGCATGAAGACGAGCAGCGCGATCAGCAGCGCCTCGATGCCGATGACGGTGGCGCTCTCGCGCCCGCCCAGTTGCTTGGCCGTCTCGCGAGGCAGGTGGTACTGGGACAGCATCGACGCGCCGCCCACCGACACCGAGTAGAGAAACAGGCCCGAGAAGAAGGTCCCGACCCGGCGAGCGTCACTCATGGTGATGTCCCTGGTTTTCGTGGAATGGTCGCCGGATTCTGCGACCGTCACTCCCCGAGCGGCGCGCGCACCGTCCCCTGTTCGCGGGGGCCAGCCCTCGACCCGAGGGATCGCCGCGTACGCCATTCGCCCGGCCTGTTGCCGGATCATTTCAAACCAGGCTGGACAATGCCGGACATGTCTGCCCCGCGTCTCTGGCCCCCCGACGAAGCCACGCTGACCCGCCTGTTCGAGCGCCCGCGCCTGCAGCGGGGCCGGGCCTTGCTGGCGGCCGTTCTCGAACTTGACGCCGACGCGAGCGGCGCCGTCGCACGTGTGAGCGGCAGCGGCGGGCGGGTCCATGAACTGGCCGTGCAGGGCGTTCGAGATGGCGACGGGCCGCCGCATTACAGCGCGCTGTGCAGTTGCCGCACCCAGCGCTTCTGCGAGCACGCCGCCGCGGTGATGCTGAAGCTGCAGGCCGAGGCCGATGCGCCGGCGCGCGAGCACTTGCTGCATCTGTGGCTCGATGCGCTGCGCCGCAAGGCGGGCCGCGACGAGCTGAAAGCGCTGCCGCGGCTGCCCGATGCCGACGCCGGGAAGTTGATGGACCTGCTGATGCAGGACCGTGCCGCGACGCCTCCGCCCCCTGCGCCGGCCGCGCCGGAGCCGGCGCCTCCGGTCGGCGAACCTGCTGCCTTCCGTCCGCGCCTGACGCTGCGCACGCTGAACCGTGGCGACGGCCTGCTGGGCCTCGCGCCGGGCGGCGCCATCGGCCCGCGCGGGGAGGCCGTCACCATCGCCCAGGTCGACTGGACCTACCGCGGCGACGACGGCCTGGCCTGGCAGACGCCGGCCCCGCGCTCACTGCTGAACAGCCGCCCGGCGCCGAGCGTTCAAATCGGCACGCGGCGGATCGCCCGCGATCTGCGCGCCGAGGCCGATGCGCGCGACCAGCTCTGGGCGCTGGACCTGCTGCCCCTGGATGCGGCGAAGCTGCAGTGGCGCGATCCGTCGGCCGGCGAGAAGCTCGATTCGCTCTGGACGCTGGCGCAGGAGGAATTCTTCGGCGCCTTCTGGACCGACCGGGTGCCGGCGCTGCAGGCGCAGGGCTGGACCATCGTCGTCGCGCCGGGCTTCGCGCACCGGCCGGCGCAGGCCGAGGGCTGGCACGTACGCATCGAGCGGCTCAGCGCGCCCTCGCGCCAGGGCTCCTGGCTGCTGAGCCTGGGCGTGGAGATCGAAGGCGAGACGCTGGACATCGCGCCGATGATCGCGGCCCTGCTGCGCCACGACCGCCGCTGGACCAGCGCCGAAGCCATCGCCGGCATCGAGGACGACGCGATCATCCTGCTGACCGCGCCGGGCGGCCGGCAGGTCGAGGCACCGGCCGCCCTGCTGAAGACGATCCTGGGTGCGATGGTGGACCTGTTGACCGATCCCAAGCGCCCCGAAGGCCCGATCCGCCTCAGCGACTGGGACGCCGCGCGGCTGATGCTGCTGGACGACGAGCGCGCCGGCTGGCAGTTCCACGGCGACATGGACCTGCGCCGGATGGCCCGGCGCCTGCAGGCCGCCGGCTCGCCGCAGCCGGTGGCGGCGCCCGCCGGCCTCGGCCTGAGCTTGCGGCCCTACCAGATGGCCGGCCTGGCCTGGCTGCAGTACCTGCGCGAGCACCAGCTCGCCGGCATCCTGGCTGACGACATGGGCCTGGGCAAGACCGCGCAGACCCTGGCCCACCTGCTGCTCGAGAAGCAGGCCGGCCGGCTGGACCGCCCGGCGCTGGCCGTGCTGCCGACCTCGCTGCTGTTCAACTGGCTGGCCGAGGCGAAGCGCATCACGCCTGATCTGAGCGTGCTGGTGCTGCACGGCCCGGAGCGCGCGGCCGATTTCGGCCGCTTGCACGAGTTCGACCTGGTGCTCTCCACCTACCCGCTGCTGTGGCGGGACATCGAGGCCTTGCAGCGCCAGCGCTGGCACCTGCTGATCCTCGACGAGGCGCAGACGGTCAAGAACGCCTCCAGCCGCGCCGCGCGCTCGGCCCGCAAGCTGAATGCCCGCCACCGCCTGTGCCTGACCGGCACGCCGCTGGAGAACAACCTGGGCGAGCTGTGGGCGCAGTTCGATTTCCTGATGCCGGGCTTCCTCGGTGACGCGCGCACGTTCCAGCGGATCTGGCGCAAGCCGATCGAGGTCAACGGCGAGAGCCTGCGCGCGCAGTTGCTGGCGCAGCGGGTGCGGCCCTTCGTCCTGCGGCGCAAGAAGGAAGATGTGGCGACCGAGCTGCCGCCGCTGACCACCGTGGTTCGCCGCGTGCAGCTGTTCGGCACGCAGCGCGAGCTCTACGAGAGCGTGCGGGTGGCGGCGGACACGCAGGTGCGCCGGGTGCTGGCCAAGCAGGGTTTCGGCGGCGCGCTGATTTCAGTGCTGGACGCGCTGCTGAAGCTGCGCCAAGTCTGTTGCGATCCGCGGCTGGTCAAGGGCACGGAGGCAGGCGCCGATGCCGGCCGAGCCAAGCTGGACCTGCTGATGGAGATGCTGCCGGAGCTGCTGGACGAGGGCCGCCGGGTGCTGGTGTTCTCCCAGTTCGCGGAAATGCTGGCGCTGGTCGAGGGCGAATTGCGCACACTGGGCCTGCCCTACCTGACCTTGACCGGCGAGACGCCGGTGGCGCAGCGGGCGGACATCGTCCGCCGTTTCCAGGCGCTGGAGTTGCCATTGATGCTGGTGAGCCTGAAGGCCGGCGGCGTCGGCCTGAACCTGACGGCCGCGGACACCGTCATCCACCTGGACCCGTGGTGGAACCCGGCCGTGGAAGCCCAGGCAAGCGCACGCGCGCACCGGATCGGCCAGGATCGGCCGGTCTTCGTCTACAAGCTGGTGGTGGCCGGCAGCATCGAGGAACGGATGCTGGACCTGCAGGCCCGCAAGCTGGCGCTCGCGGAAGGGGTGCTGGGCGCCGATTCGGCGGAAGCGCTCAAATTCAGCGCCCAGGATCTGGAAATGCTGCTGGCGCCATTGGGCTGACGCCAGAGTGGGGACTAACTTCTAGATCAGCGCTTCTTGTCCATGCGCAGGACGCGCGTGAGGCTGCGGCGCTCGGAACTGCCGGATTCGAAAGCCTCGTGCTTGCGGCCCTTGTCGGCGGCGTGCCAGTCCTGCACCAGTGCGTGCAGGGCCGGGTTGCGACGGGATTGCTGTTCGGTGTGCTGCTGAGTCTTCATGTCTTCGGAACCTTCTCTGTCCAGACTCGCCGACGGCGATTGCAGGCACAACGAAGCTGACGGGAGGCCGGTTGACAGCGCTGTGACAATTCTTTGCAACTTCCGTCAAGCCCCTAGCTGAGGACAAACGGTCAGACAATCGCCGCTTCGCCATTCCCGCGCCCCCGCTCCATGACCGTCCAACTGAAGAAACCCGCGCCGGCCGGTGCCGTCGCCATCACCGCCATCGACCGCGCCGGCTTTGCCGCGCTGGCCAAGACGCTGCCGGCGTCGACCCGCCGCTGGCTCGCCACCAACGGTTTCAGCGGCGCGCCGGACAGCTTCTGCCTGGTGCCGGACGGCGAAGGCAAGCTGGTCGAGGTGTTCGCCGGTGTCGCCCATGCGACACATCCGTTCGCGCTGGCCGCGCTGCCGATGGCGCTGCCCCTGGGCAACTACAAGCTGTCCGACCAAGGCCTGGCGATCGACGCCGAGGCCGCCGCGCTGTCCTGGGAACTGGGCGGCTACCAGTTCGACCTGTACAAGCCGCGTCGCCGCGAACCGGCCACGCTGGTGCTGCCGCCCTCGCCCGAGGCTCAGCGCGGCCTGGCGCAGGCCACCGTGATCGCCGCAACCCGTGATCTGGTCAACACGCCAGCCGAGCACATGGGGCCCGAGGAACTGGCCCAGGCCGCGCAACTGGTCGCCAAGCAGCACGGCGCGAAGTTCTCCGCCGTCGTCGGCGACGCGCTGCTGAAGAAGAACTTCCCGGCGATCCACGCCGTCGGCCGGGCCTCGACCCGCGCGCCCCGGCTGATCGAGCTGAACTGGGGCAAGGCCAAGGATCCGCTGATCGCCATCGTCGGCAAGGGCGTCTGCTTCGACACCGGCGGCCTGGACATCAAGTCGCCGGACGGCATGCGCCAGATGAAAAAGGACATGGGCGGCGCCGCCAACGCGCTGGGCCTGGCCTCGCTGGTGATGGCGCTGAAGCTGCCGGTGCGGCTGCAGGTGCTGATCCCGGCCGTCGAGAACTCGATCGCCGGCAATGCCTACCGCCCCGGTGACGTCATCAAGACCCGCAAGGGCCTGCACATCGAGATCGGCAACACCGACGCCGAAGGCCGCGTGGTCCTCAGCGACGCGCTGGCCTACGCCTCCGAAGCCAAGCCCGAGCTGATCATCGACATGGCCACGCTGACCGGCGCCGCCCGCGTCGCGCTCGGCGCCCAACTGCCCGCGCTGTTCGCCAAGCACCACGACACCGCGCGCGACCTCGTCGACCTCGGCTTCAAGATGGACGACCCGATGTGGCACATGCCGCTGTGGGCGCCCTACAAGGCCGGCATCGAGAGCACGATCGGCGACATCGTCAACACCGGCAAGAGCGCCCTGGCCGGCGCCATCAACGCCGCGCTGTTCCTCGAATACTTTGTGCCCGAGAACCAGGACTGGCTGCACATCGACCTGTTTGCCTGGAACGACACGGCCCGCGCCGGCCGGCCCATCGGCGGCGAGGCGCAGACGATCCGAACGCTGCTGGCGTACCTGGAGCAGCGCTTCGCGACCGCCTGAGGTCGTTCGTCGCAACGGGATTGGCCGAGGCCGTACGTCGGCGGCACACTGGCGCCCACTCACCAAGGAGCCAGCCGCCATGTGGACCTCAGCCCTCGTCGCCTTCGCCCACTTCATCGCCGTGTTCGGCATCGTCGGCACGCTGGTCTTTGAATGGATCAGCTTCAACGCCACGCCGACCTTGGCCGAGGCGCGTCGGCTGGCGGCGGCGGATCGCTGGTACGGGATCAGCGCCGTCGTGCTGCTGATCGCCGGTTTCGCGCGGGCCGTGTGGTTCGAGAAGGGCTGGGCCTACTACCAGCACAACCCAGTCTTCCACGCGAAGCTGGGCCTGTTCATCGTGATCGGGCTGCTGTCGATCGCGCCGACGGTGGCCTATATCCGCTGGGGCAAGGAGCTGAAGGCTGGCCGGGCGCCCGTTGTCAGCGAGGCGCAGCACCGCCGCGTGCGCCTGTGCCTGAACCTGCAGATGCTGCTGCTGGTGCCGCTGGTGCTGTGCGCCTCGCTGATGGCGCACGGCGTGGGCGCCTAATCACTCGCCCTTCAACACCCACTCCGCCGCTCGCTCCGCGATCATCAGCGTCGGCGAGTTGGTGTTGCCGCTGGTGATCGTCGGCATCACGCTGGCGTCGACGACGCGCAGGCCGGCCACGCCGCGCACCCGCAGGTGGCTGTCGACGACGGCCGTCGGGTCGTCGGCGCGGCCCATCTTGCAGGTGCCGACCGGGTGGAAGATGGTCGTGGCGATGTCGCCGGCCAGGCGGGCCAATTCCTCGTCGGTCTGGAACTGGGTGCCGGGCTTGAATTCCTCGGGGCGGTACTTGGCCATCGCGGCCTGGGAGACGATTCGGCGCGTCAAGCGCAGGCTGTCGGCGGCGACGCGGCGGTCTTCGTCGGTGCTGAGGTAGTTCGGCGCGATCGCCGGGGCCTGGAGCGGGTCGCCGGAGCGGATCATCACCGTGCCGCGGCTCGTCGGGTTCAGGTTGCAGACGCTGGCGGTGAAGGCGTTGAACGCGTGCAGTGGCTCGCCGAAGGCGTCCAGCGACAACGGCTGCACGTGGTATTCGAGGTCGGGCCAGGTCTTGTCCGGCGAACTCTTCGCAAAGGCACCGAGCTGCGAGGGCGCCATGCTCATCGGGCCGCTGCGCTTGAACGCGTATTCGAGGCCGATCTTCGCCTTGCCGATGAGGCTGTTCGCCAGCGTGTTCAGCGTCTTCGCGTCCTGCAGCTTGAAGACGGCGCGGATCTGCAGATGGTCCTGCAGGTTGGCGCCGACGCCGGGCAGGTCGAGCACCGGCGTGATGCCCGCGGCCTGCAGATGCGCGGCCGGCCCGATGCCGGAGAGCTGCAGGATCTGCGGCGAGCCGATCGCGCCGGCGGCCAGCAGCAGTTCGCCGCCGGGCTTCAGGGTGACCGTCTCGTCACCGTGCGGCGTGCGTGCGACGGCACCCGTGCAGCGCCCCTCATCGACCAGTAGCCGCGGCACCTGCGTGCCGGTCCACAGCTCGAAGTTCGAGCGGCCCAGGCAGGTCGGCCGCAGGAAGGCCTTGGCGGTGTTCCAGCGCCAGCCGCTGCGCTGGTTGACCTCGAAGTAACCGACGCCCTCGTTATTGCCGGTGTTGAAATCCTGCGTGGCCGGGATGCCGGCCTGGTTGGCAGCCTCGGCGAAGGCGTCGAGCACGTCCCAGCGCAAGCGCTGCTTCTCGACCCGCCACTCACCGCCCGCGCCGTGCAGCGGGCCGGCGCCACGCCAGTGGTCCTCGTGCTTCTTGAAGTAGGGCAGCGAGGCGTCCCAGCGCCAGGCGGGGTCGGATGTTGCCTCCGCCCAGCCGTCGTAGTCGCGTGACTGGCCGCGCATGTAGATCATGCCGTTGATGCTGGACGAGCCGCCCAGCACCTTGCCACGTGGGTAGCGCAGCCGGCGGCCGTTGAGGCCGGCATCAGCCTCGGTCTGGTAGAGCCAGTCGGTGCGTGGGTTGCCGATGCAATAGAGATAGCCGACCGGGATATGGATCCAGTGGTAGTCGTCCTTGCCACCGGCTTCGAGCAAGAGCACGCGCTTGGACGGGTCGGCGCTGAGCCGGTTGGCGAGCAGGCAGCCGGCCGTGCCGGCGCCCACGATGATGTAGTCGAAGGGGGAAGAAACACTCATGGTGCCGATGCTGGCCCAGCCTCCTCCCCGCTGGCAAGAGCGTTCCTACCAAGTGCGTACCAATCGATCCGGCGCGTCAGCACCATCACCGCGGCCAGCACCAGGAAAAACAGCAGCGCACCAATCAGCAGGGCCGTCTGTTCCAAGGTCAGCAGCGTGTAGAGCGCGCCATAGAGCGCCGCGATGCCGACGCCGAAGGCCAGGCCCTGGCGCCGGCCGCCCAACATCGCCGCGCCGTAGTGGCCCAGCAGCAGCGCCACCGCGGCGGCGGCAAGGCCGTAGGACAGGGCGAAGCTCAAGTGCTCGGACAGGCTCAGCAGCAGCAGGAAGAAGACCGACAGCGCCAGGCCCACCTGCAGGTATTGCAGCGGGTGGACGCGCCGGCCCGCCAGCACTTCCACCAGCCCCACGGTGACGAAGCTCAGCACGATGAAGAGCAGGCCGTACTTGATCGCGCGGTCGCTCATCACGTACGGATTGACCGGATCGACCATCGAGAAGTCCAAGGTGTCCACCATGCCATCGCCCTTGCCGCCGAGGCCTTCGATCGGCTTGGCGGCCAGCACGTCGGCACCGGCGCTGCTGGCCAGCTCGGACACCTGCCAATGGGCCGTGAAGCCCTGCTCGCTGATCTCACGCCGGGTCGGCAGGAAGCGGCCGCCGAAGCTCGGGTGCGGCCAGTCGGAGGTGATGTCCAGCTGCGTGGCCGTAGCCGCGGGCACCAGGGCGAAGCGCTCGGTGCCGGCCAGCTCCAGCTTCAGCTGGACCTGCAGCGGCTCGGTCAGCGACAGGCCGGCGGGCAGTTCGGCATGCAGGCCGCGCGGATAGGCCGCCAAGGTGGTGCCGGGCTTCACCGCCGCCAGCCGGCCGGCCACCTTCAGGGTGGCCAGGCGCAGGCCGCGTGCATCGCTGGTGGCCAGCATCAGCGCCGGCGCTTCGCAGCGCACCGTGCCGCCGGCATGCTCGGGGGCCGGCGGCTGCAGGTCCTCGAGCGAGGGCCATTGCGCATCGAACTGCAGGGCGCCGGCATAGCCGTTGACCTTGAACAGGCCGCGGTAGCGCGGCTCCTGGTTCAAGGCGCCGGCCACGCTGAGCTGGCCGGGCTCCTGGCCCAGCACGAAGTCCTTGCTCTCCTGCGTCACCTTGCGATCGGCCCCGCTGCCGCTCGTCTCCTGCCAGCGCTCGGTGCAATGGCGCAGCAGCAGCGGCCCGAGCAGTGTCTGCGCGCCGGCCTGCGACTGCGCCACGTTCATCACCGCGTCGTGCTGCGAGGACTGGCGCTCGTCCACCAGCCAACCGATGCGCGCCAGCACCACGCACAGCAGCAGCGCCACCATCACGAGGATGGCCAGCTTGCCGATCATTCCGCCATTGCTCAATTTCATGTCCGAGGCTCCGCCTGTTGTCTTGATGACAGGCAGTCTCGGCAGCGGCGGTGAGCAGACGACGAAGTTTGTGAAGCGAGGGTGAAGTCAGCCTGGATCAGGCAGTCAAGGGCTTGCCGGAGCGACGGGTGCGAAGGCCAAGCGCACCCAGACCGGCCAACAGCAAGGCCGCATTCGCCGGCTCGGGCACAGCCGAAACCTCATTGAACACGAAGTAGCCGGAATTGCCGACCGTGTCATGCCCGGCGACCAGGTAGTCAGAGTAATAGCTGCCGTCCGGGTAGAAAGTGAGCTCGAAGGACGAAGACCCGTCCTTGGCACTGAACAGGAAGCCTTGAGTCTCGATGGCGATGGTCGAATTGGCCGCGTCGTACATCACGCCGTCCACCGTGTCGTTGATACGGAAGTCGAGAACGCTGAAGTTGTAGTTCAGGGAGAACGGCGCGGTGGTGGTCATGCTGCCGGAAAAGGTCGCATCGCCATTCACGTCATCGATGGCGACGATGTCGTAGCGGTTGTCGGCGAGCGCCGCTCCGGTACCGGCGAAGAACAGGGTCATGCCTGCGAGGAAGGTGGCAAGTTTCATTGTTGATTTCCTAGGTTGAACTTTTAATGGACCGTGACGAACACCGGGTTCGAATAGAACCAAAGGCTGCTGTAGTTGCGGTCGTTGATCGCATTCAGTCGCGTCGTGTTGTCACCGGTGGCCTTCTGATCGGCCAGCGGCTCGCCGCCGGAGCTCAGCCCCGGCGTGTCTACCGCGAGGTTGGTGCCGCGCAGTCGGAAATACTGGTTCTTGTTCACCTGCAGTTGCACTGTGATCGATGCGTAGCCATCCGCGCCGACCTTCCAGTCGGCCGCCGTGAAACGCTTCAGGACATGCGTGGACGCATTGGTCGCGACGCTGTAGGCAGGCGTACCCGCTGCGGCCTTCGCGGTCACGTCGCCCACGATCAGGTCGACATGGTTGACGACCGGCTTCATGTAGGCGAGCTGGTCCCCGTCCACCGGCTTCAGGTAGTTGTTTGTTTCAGGGCTCTTGAACTTGATGGTGAACTTGACCCGCTCACCCGAGCCGACGTCGATGGTCTGGCCCATGTATGCAGTGCCCGACGAGCCAACGACCCGGAAGTCCAGCGCGTCGATCAGGTCACCGAAGACGCCGAACAAGCGGCCGGCGCGCAGGCTGTCGATCATGCCGGCCGAGCCTGTTGCGGTATCGGGCATCCACAGATAGTTCTTCGAATACTCACCGGGGTAGTAACCGCTGCTGTTGCTGGACGAGTCGATCTTGAAGTGCGAGTCAGAGTCGGCGATGTTCCAGATGTGCCGGCCTTCCCCGAGGAGCGCGTCCCACATGCCACCCACCTTGGCGACCATGGCGTCGACGCCACCGTAGACACGGTTGGGCAGGTTGGCCGACGTGTAGTCGGACGTGTAGCCGCCGCGATCCGGCTCCATTTGGTTGCCGACCATGCCTTCGATCATGAACAGGATGTCCGGCGCGAGGTCGTTCATCTGGCGCAGGTCGTTGACGGTGTACTTGCCAGGGTTGCGCGACGGATGGTTGAGCGTGGCGAAGCTCGTGGTCGGATAGTTGGTCTTCAACCAGCTGAGCGCCGTCAGCGCGTCCGCCGCAGTGCTGTTGGTGCGTGTGACGCCGCGGCTCTTCCAGACGGCCACATCCTGTGAATCGAACTGATCTTCCGCCAGGGTGGTGAATCGATACTGGAACTCGCGGACGCCGCGGGTGGCCGTGTCGAGTGTCGTCGCATTGTCGAACAGGGTCACGCCCACATGGTCGTGTGTCGGCACGTCCCACTCGAAGCCGGAGAAGATCTTCTTGTCGGCATAGGTACCAGCGGACTGCAGCGCCTTGACGTGCTGGATCTCGTAGGACTCCATCGGATAGGCAAAGGCCACCGAACTGGGGAGCTTGTTGCCATTGTTGTCATACGACGAAGCGCGCAGGTGATTGGTCAGCGCCAGCCAGTCCAGCTTGTAGTCGAAGGACTTCTTGAGCAGGAAATCGAGCGTCTGCGTGGTGCGCGAATCATCGGATTCGACCGTGTGGGTATGCAGATCGCCCTTTGTCCATTTGCCAGGCGCATCGGTCGAGATGAGACCCGGAGTTCCTGTGTCAGCAAGAGAAACACTGGCAGAGAAAAGCGTCGCCACTCCGACGACGAGTGACGACAGTTTGAATTTGCTGGGCGCGCGCATGACAGGACCTCATAGAAGATTCGATCCGGCAATGACGCGTTCACATCACAGGCACGTCATGCCGACATAAGGCAAAGCTTTTTCAAAGTGCTTCACGAAGAATCATCGAGTTCAAGAAAGTCTCCTTCATGACGAGCTGACCGCGGCGGCAGACGCATGCCCGCTGTTCGCACATGGGAACGAACTGGTTACTCGCCGATCTCTGCTGGCGAAATGTCCGGGCGGCTCAGAGTTCAAGCACGACGCACAAGCCGGGCTCGGCGCGCTCGAAGCGCAAGCTGCCGCCGTGCAGTTGCGCGATCTGGCGCGTGATGGCCAGGCCGAGTCCCGAGCCCTTGGTCGTCGTGCCCGGGCGGGCGGTGGAGAAGAAGCGCTCGCCCAGGTGCGGCCAGGCGGCCTCGGGCACGCCGGGGCCGTGGTCGCGCAGCGTGAAGACGGCCCTTCCCTCGCGGCGGCAGACGCTCACTTCCAGCGGCGCCTCGGCCGACGCGAAGGCGAGCGCGTTGCCGATCAGGTTGCTCAGCGCGAGCGCCAGCAGCTCGGCATCGCCCTGCACCGTCACCTCTTCGCGCTGCAGCCACTCGGCCCGTGCGCCGGCCAGATCGAGCTGCTGCTGCGCCAGCTCGTCCAGCCGCAAAGGCTGCGGATGCGGCGGGCCGGACCGCATCTCCAGCTTGGCCAGCTCCAGCATCCGCTCGATCAGCGCATGCAGGCGCTCGCTCTGCGCCACCACCTGCGCGGCGAAGCGCTCGCGCTCGGCGCCGGGCAGATCCTCCTGCAACAGCTCGCCGCTGGCGCGGATCGCGGCCAGCGGGCTCTTCAGTTCGTGAGTCAGGGCGCGCACCGTGTGCTCGATGTGCTCGCGGCCATCCAGGCGCTCGCGCATCGCGCCCATCGCGCGGGCCAGGTCGCCCAGTTCGCCGGGCATCGGCGGCACCGCCTCGCGCTGGCCCAGCTGCACGCGCCGCGCATAGTCGCGCAGGCGCCGCACGCTCCACACCAGCCACAAGGTCACCGCCACGCCGATCGCCAGCGACAGCGCCAGCAGCGCCGCACCGGCCCAGAAGATGCGCCGCTGCGCGCGGCCGACGAAGCCCTCCACCGTCACCAGCGGCTTGGCCACGCTGAGCACGCCGATCACGCGTCCGTCCTTCAGCACCGGTGCGGCCACGACCATCACGCCGCTACGGTCGTCGCTCTCCACCTGGCGCGTCAGCCGCGCGCCGTACTCGCCGCGCAGGGTGCGCTGCACGTCGTTCCAGCGCGAATCGTCGCGGCCCACGCCGGCGGGATCGGTGGTGTCCAGCAGCACGCGGCCCTGCGCATTGGTGACGACGACACGCAGGTCGAGCCGGGTCTTGCGCAGGCCCCAGATGCGCGCGTCGATGCTGCGCTGGGCGTAGTCCTGCACCCGTTCGGCGAAGGGCGTGCCGCGCAGGTCGGCGCCGGGCGGCAAGGTGGCCAGCGGATCCGTGGCCAGCTCGGCGAGCAGGTTGGCCGTGTCCACCATCACGTCTTCCATCACCTCGCGCACGCTGGGCTGCACCTCGGCCATGAACACGCGCAGCAGGAAGAAGGCCGTCAGGCCGGTGATGACGAAGAAGCCGAAGAACAGGCGCAGGCCGATCTTCATTCCAGCGAGTAGCCGAGGCCCCGGTGGGTGCGGATCAGTTCCGTCTCGGGCCGCACGGCGCGCAGCTTGGCGCGCAGGGTCTTGATGTGGGTGTCCACCGTGCGGTCGATGCTGTCGGCCTCGCTGCCCCAGACGGCGTCGAGCAACACCTCGCGCGAATGGATGCGCTCGGGCGCGGCGAGCAGGCGCTTCAGCAGGCCCAGCTCGCGGCGCGTCAGGTCCAGCAATTGGCCGTGGAAGCGGATACGCGAGCCTTCGGCCTCGATGACGAAGGGGCTGGCCGCGGGCTGCGGCGCGGCCGGCGCGCGTCGCAGCAGCGCCCGCACCCGCGCCACCAGCTCGCGCGGGCTGAAGGGCTTGGCCAGGTAGTCGTCGGCGCCGAGCTCCAGGCCCAGCACGCGGTCGAACTCCTCGCTGCGCGCGCTCAGCACGATCAGCGGCAGCTGCTGCAACGCGGCGGAGCCGCTGGCGCGGATCTCGCGGCACAGGTCCAGGCCGTTGCCGTCCGGCAGGCCGACGTCCAGGATCAGCAGCGCCGGCAGCCGCTCGGCCAGCGCGGCGCGCGCCTCGTGCAGCCAGGCGCAATGGCGCAGCGCGAAACCTTCCCGCTCAAGTGCGAAGCGCAGGGTCTGCGCGATGGCCGGGTCGTCTTCGAGCAGCAGCAGTTCAGCCAAGGTGCGAGCCCAGCACCGGGAACAGCTTGATCAGCCCGTCGGCCAGCAGTTCCACGGCCAGCGCGGCGAGGATCAGGCCCATCAGCCGGGTCATGATGTTGATGCCCGTCTGGCCCAGCGCGCGGGCGATGCGGCCGGAGGCGCTGAAGACGAGGAAGGTCACGATCGCGACGACCACGCCATAGCCCACCAGCACCGCCAGCTCCCACCAGTGCCGGGTCTTGTCCGCGTAGATGATCATCGTGGAGATCGTCGCCGGGCCGGTCAGCAACGGGATCGTCAGCGGCACCACCGCGATGCTGGCGCCGGCGTCGACCTTGGTGGAGCCTTCGCTGACGTCCTCCTTGCGCGTCTCGGCCGGCTGCGCGTTGAGCATCTGGATCGAGCTGATCAGCAGCAAGGTGCCGCCGCCCACCTGGAAGGAAGCCAGCGAGATGCTGAAGAACTCGATCACCTGCAACCCCGCCAGCGCGCTGATGGCGATGACCAGGAAGGCCGAGAAGCAGGAGACCTGGATCGTCCGCTGCCGCTGCTTGCGGGTGAAGCTGCTGGTGAAGTGGATGAAGAAGGGCACCACGCCGATCGGGTTGACGATGGCCAGCAGCGCGACGAGGGGCTTGTAGATGTCCATCGCGCGATTGTGCTGCCTCGCGCCACCGTCGGCGGCGATGCGCGGATCAGGCTCTACCCGAGCCGGAAGCGTTCCACCGCCTGCTGCAGCCCGCCGGCCTGAGACTCCAGGCTGCCTGCTGCGGCGGCCGCCTGCTCGACAAGCGCGGCGTTCTGCTGCGTCATCTGATCGAGCTGGTGGATCGACTGGTTCACGTCCGCGATGCCCTGGCTCTGCTCCGCCGAGGCGGCGGTGACCTCGCCGATGATGTCCGACACGCGCTGCACGCTGGCCACCAGTTCGCTCATCGTGGCACCAGCGTCCCGCACCAGCCGCGCGCCCGATTCGACGCGACCCACGTTGGTGTTGATCAGCGCCTTGATCTCGCGCGCGGCCTCGGCGCTGCGTTGCGCCAGCGAGCGCACCTCGTTGGCGACGACCGCGAAGCCCCGTCCCTGTTCGCCCGCGCGCGCCGCTTCCACCGCCGCGTTCAGCGCGAGGATGTTGGTCTGGAACGCGATGCTGTCGATCACGCCGGTGATGTCGCCGATCTTGCGCGAGCTGGTGGTGATCTCGTCCATCGTGACCACGACCTGCTCGACCGCCTGCCCACCGCGCTGCGCCACGCTGGCGGCGGAACTGGCCAGCTGATTAGCCTGCTGGGCCGCGTCCGCGCTCTGACGCACCGTCTCGGTCAGCTGCTGCATGTGGGACGAGGTCTGCTCCAGCGAGCCGGCCTGCCGCTCGGTGCGCATCGACAGATCCTGGTTGCCGGCGGCGATCTCGCGGGAGGCCACGGTCATGCTCTCGGTGCCGTTGCGCACGTTGGCGACGATGGCCGCCAGGCCCTGGCCCATGTCGCGCACCGCCGCCAGCAGGCTGGCCTCGGCGCCGGGTGCCACGACGATGGCCTGGGACAGGTTGCCGTCGGCCATCTCCTGCATCACGTCGCGCGCATAGCTGGGCTCGCCGCCGAGCTGGCGCCAGATATTGCTGACCAGCAACCAGGAGCCCAGCGCCAGCACCGCCACCACCACGAAGCCGCTGCCCACCGTCACCCACAGCCCGGCGCTCACGCCCTGCTCGGCAGCGATGAGCCCGGCGTCGAAGCGGCCGCGGGCGTCGGTGCGCATGGCTCCCAGCCGAGCTTCCAGCGCCTGGCGCGCGGCCTGCATCCGCGGCACGGAGCCGGCCTGATCGCCCTGGCGGATGCCCAGGAACAGCTCGGCCGTCTCGACCGAGGCCGCGTAGTAAGTCTCGAAGTCGCGCGCCAGCAGCGTGCCGGCTTCGGCCTTGCCCTCGATGGCCCGGATCTCGACCAGCGTCTTGCGCAACGCAACGGCGTGCTCGGCGGCCTCATCCAGGCGCTTCTTCTCGCCCTCGGCCACGGCGCTCTGCACGGTGGCACCCAGCGTGTCCAGCTCGCTGCCGAAGCGGCCGACGGCATCGAGATACGGGTAGTGGACCTCGCCCACGCTGTGGATCGCCTCCGAGGTGCGGCTGGCAAAGAGCAGCACCACGGCGATGCCGAGGGCGAAGATCACCGCCGCCATGACGGGCAGCAGCAAGATCCGGGTCTTCAGATTCATATGCAGACTCCCCCCGTTCACACAATCAGTCGACGCTCAGGACCACCTTCACCGAGCCATCGACGGCCGATTTGTCGATGTAGCCGATGGCGTCCGGATTGCCGGCCACGAAGCTCTTGACCTCGGCTGCGCTGGCCAGCTCCTTCGGCGGCGTCGCCTTGCCGGAGAACACCAGGCGCGACCAGGCCGCCTTGACCTGCGCCGCCGACTTGCCGGTGACCTTGCTGTAGAAGTGCTCGCGCGCGGCAGCGCTCTCCGGCAGGTCCGCCGCGGCGGCGGCGCCACCGCCGGGCAGCAGGTTGCTCTTGCCGAGGAAGATGGTGGACACCTGGTCCGCCGTCATGTTGCCGATCGGGCTCTTGGCACCGACCACCACCGCCACCTGGGCCTGTGCCGCGGTGCCGGCACCGAGCAGCAGGGCGAGCAGCAGGATTCTTGAGAAGTTCATGGCCGGCCCTTTCAGAACACGAAGTCCACAGCCAGGCTGTAGACATTGACGCGCTTGTCGTCGAAGGCAGCATCGGTGACGTGGAACTGGCCGCCGCCGGTGGGCTTGATGCTGTCCCACTGCGCCTTGACCGCGACGTTGCGCCAGGCATCCCAGCGCACGCCCAGCGCGGCGGTCTTCTGCGGCGTGCTCTGCGCGGCGGTGGTGGCATCGACCACGGCAGCCAGCGGCAGGCTGGCCACCACCACCGAGGGCGGAATGGTGTTGTCGACGTTGCTGTTGTCCGTCTTCTGCTGCGACAAGGTCGCGTAGGGCGTGAACTGGCCGACGCGGTAACCCAGCGTGACGTACCAGCCGGTGGTGTCGGGAATGAAGCTCTGCGTCTTGCGCTTGGTGTATTCGGCGATCGCGATCCAGTCGCCCTGGTCGTAGTTCAGGCCCAGGCCGCTGAAGCTGGCTCGCTTGTCATGGGCATCGAGCTGGTCGCCGACGCCAGCGAAGGGCGTCTGCCGCAGCAGGCCCACCAACTGGTCCAGCGAGGCGCTGCGGACGCTCAGCTTGCCCGTCACATGACCCAGCCTCAGGGTCAGCCCGTCCATCAGCTCGTAAGTGGCGTTGATGCCCAGCATCGAATCGATGTCGACCTTGACGCGACCGACCTTCGAGGAACTGTGGCCCGCCAGCCCCTGCAGGGTCAGCGTCCTGCCGCCCAGACTGGTCTGCCAGGTGAGGTCGCCGCCATCGAAGTGGCTGATCGGCACCTGGCCATAGACATCGATCGGCGGGCGCAGCCAGGTATTGGCATAGCCGACATCGCGAACGTCGGACACCGCGAACAGCGGCGCGCCCATGCGCCCGAGCCGCAGGGCCAGGCCCGGCGTGGCCTGCATCTTCGCGAAGGCCCATTCGACACCGGGCGTGAAGCGGCCCTCGCCGTCCTGCTTGCTCAGCACCTGGACGGTGGCCGAGAACATGCTGTTGAACTTGGCGCCGAGCTGGACGCCGAGCTTGCTGTCGACCTCGCCGCTCCACGACTTGTCAGCGCCCCGGACCTGGCCGGGGATCAGGTATTGCGCGCCGTCCCCGTCGGTGCCCACGACACCGAGGGTGCCGAACCCCGATAGCGAGAAGATCTGATCCGCCTTCTGCTGCGCCTGCGCAGCCAGGGAACAGAACACCAGGGTCGCCAACACGACCGCCTTGCGCTTGCCGTTCATGTTTCCTCCTCCTCGTCAAAGGCTGAAGCCGTTCTATCGGCCTTCACGACGGGATACAAATGCAAACATTTCTTGCAAGAGGAATTGGCGACATTTGCCCGAAGAATTAGGGGGTCAGGTCATGCCGCGTCGGCAAGCGCGCGCAAATAGTCCAACCCCGCTGCGGCCCGCGGGCCATACCAGCTGAGAAGCTCGCCATCGACCAACTGCACCCGGGCCTGCGGGCACAGCTGCTGCGCCAGCGGGAGATGGCCGGCATCGAAGCGATAGGGCTCGGAGCTGAGCAGCACGCGCTCGATACCACCCAGCCAGGGCTCGTCGCCGACCAGCGCCGGATAGCGCGCCGCGCCGGCATCGCCGCCATGGACCTCGGGCCAGGTCTGCCAGCCGACCTCGACCAGCATGCGCGAGATGTAGGTATCGCGTGCGACCGTCATCCAGGGTTCGCGCCAGATCAGGTAGAGCACCCGCTCGCCCGGCCAGGCCTGCTGGCGGCAGCGCCCCAGCGCCAGCACCAGTTCGACGGCCAGGGTTTCGCAGCGGCTGGCAAGACCTGGCACCGCGGCGCCGAAGTGCTCGCGCATCTGCGCCAGCAGCTGCAGGTTGTCCTGCGGGCCTTGCGGATGGGTGACGATGATCTCGGGAACGAACTCGCGCAGCGCCTGCACCGTCTCCAGCCGGTTCTCGTCCACGTTGACGATCACATGGGTCGGCGCCAGCGAACGCAGCTTGGCGATGTTCACGTCCTTGGTGCCGCCGACCTTGGGCACGTCGGCCAGCGCTGCGGCCGGGTGAATGCAGAAGCCGGTGCGCGCGACCAGGTGTTCACGCAGGCCCAGGGCGACCAGCAGCTCGGTGATGCTGGGCACGAGGCTCGCGATGCGGAGGGTCAACTGATGTCGTCCTCGCCCTGCAGCGCCAGATAGACGGCGCAGCAGCCGCGCAGGTAGATCAGCGTCGGCAGCACCAGGGCCAGCGCAAACACCACGCCGCCGCCCACTAGCGCCGCCATGCCCAGCGGCGTAGCCGCCACCGGCGCACCGCTGGCGCCGAGGCTGCGCAGCCCGTAACCGAACAGGCCGGCCATCAGCTGCTGCGCCGGCACGTCGATGCCCAGCAGCAGCACCGACAGCAGCGCCATCGCCCGGCCGCCGCTGATGACGACGAAGCTGATCGCCGCCGTCACGGCGCCGCTGAGCAGCAGCACGATGACCATCAGCGCCGCGGCCTCCAGCAGGCCATGACGCGCCTGGTGCCACAGCATGGCGACCGTATGCCGCGCGCTGCGCCCTGACCAGATGGACGGTCCCACCAGCGGCCCGACCAGCACGACGGTGCAAAAGCTCATCAGCCCCAGCATCAAGACGCCCAGCGGCACCAGCAGTCCGAACAGCGCCGGGCCGACCCAGGGCAGCCGCACGGCATATAACAGCGCCAGCAGCGCGGCAATCGCGCCAGCGGCGGGTATCAATACCATCAGCAGGCACAGCAAAACACGGTGCGCGCCGAGCAGCGCGTCGACGAAGGCGTCCACCACATCGCGCACCGGCCGGCCGAGGGCCTGATCCATCAGCAGCAGGCCGGTGGCATTGACGCCGAAGAAGGCGGCAGCCAGCGCCAGGCCCGCCCAGATCGCGCCGCGCAGGTTGTCGTCGCGCGCCAGCGCCGACTCGGCGGAGGCCAGCAGCAAGCCGGCGAAGCAGAAAGCCGTCAGAAGGGCATACAGTGCGCGACCGTTGCGCGCGGCATCGAGGCTGGCCAGCACGCGGTTCAGCGCCGGAAGCGAGAGGTTTCGGGCCATAGGGCGCCGATCATAGAGAAGCCACGGGCACGGCGATTGCTAACACCAAAGATGCACTGACAGGCGCGCCGGCGTGGCGCGGAAGTTGAAGAGCGCGGGTTTCTCCGGGTTTTTGCTAACGCGCAAAAAACAACAACTTCCGTGCGGCCAGTGCGCATGGCGGGAACCTTCACCCCATAATCGATCGCCTGTGTTCGGACGCCGCGCCTTCGCTTGAATGGTTCACGATGGGTTGAAGCTCCACATGGTTTCTAGGTATTGAAAGGGCTTCCCCATGGGAAACAAGCTTTACGTGGGCAATCTGGCCTACAGCGTGCGTGACGAATCTCTGCAAGAGTCGTTCTCTCAGTTCGGCACGGTGACCTCCGCAAAGGTGATGATGGACCGCGACACCGGTCGCTCCAAGGGCTTCGGCTTCGTGGAAATGGGTTCGGACGCCGAAGCGCAAGCAGCGATCAACGGCATGAATGGCCAGCCTCTGGAAGGCCGCGCCATCGTCGTGAACGAAGCGCGCCCCCGTGAAGACCGTCCGGGCGGCTTCCGCTCCGGCGGTGGTGGCGGCGGCTTCGGTGGTGGCGGCCGCTCGGGTGGCGGTGGCTACGGCGGCGGCAGCGGTGGCGGCAGCTACGGTGGTGGCGGCGGTTACGGCGGCGGCGGTGGTGGCGGCTACGGTGGTGGCGGCGGTGGCCGTTCCGGCGGTGGCGGCGGCTACGGTGGCGGCGGCCGCTCCGGCGGTGGCGGCTACGGCGGTGGTGGCGGTGGCTACGGCGGCGGTGGCCGTTCGGGCGGCGGCTACTGAGCTTCGCTCACTGTGTGAAAAGGCACTTCCGAGTGCCTCTCGCGAAAAGGCACCTTCGGGTGCCTTTCTCTTTTTCTGCGCCGCTCTTTTACTCAGCCGCCCGCTGCTTGCGCGCACGGCCGACCAGCGCACGGTCGAAGACGAAGTTCGGCAACGCACGCATGATCTTCGCGATGACACCCATCTGCCATGGGATCACCCGGTAGCTGACGCCCCGCTCGATGGCGGCGAAGGCCCGGTCGGCAAATTCCTCCGGTTGCAGCAGGAAGGGCATGCCGTAGCGGTTCTTCTCGGTCAGCGGCGTGGCCACGTAGCCCGGGGCGATGGTCACCACCTTGACGCCCTGCGGCCGGCATTCGCCACGCAGGCTCTCGCAGTAGCTGATCACGGCCGCCTTGCTGGAGCAGTAGGCCGCATGCCCCGGCAGGCCGCGGATGCCGGCCACGCTGGCGATGCCCACCAGCGTGCCGCTGCGGCGCTCGTTCATCGGCGTGATGAAGGGCTGGAAGGTGGCGGCCAGGCCGAGGTTGTTGGTCGCGTAGATGCGCTGCATCACGGCCAGGTCTTCATAGAAGGCGCTGTCGATGCCGATGCTGATGCCCGCGTTGGCGATGACGACGTCGGGCAGGCCCTGGGCCTCGATGCAGGCACGGCCGGTCGCAGTGATGGCCGCCACGTCGCAGACGTCGGCGGCGTAGATCGCGCAGCGGTCCGAACTGAGCTGCTGCGCCTGCGCCCAGGCGCGCAGCTCGGCGTCGCGGCGCGCCACCAGCGCCAGCCGCCAGCCGGCGCGATAGTAGCGCAGCGCCAGCGCCTGCCCGATCCCGCTGGAGGCGCCGGTGATGTAGACGAGCCCCGCGCTCATGGCTGCGCCTTGGCTGCGCCGGTCGCACGGTGTGCGGCCTTGCCGTTCGGGGCCGTCTCGAAGCGTCCGGTCGTGCGGCCGCTGTAGCTGACCATCCCGTGGAGATGGTCGTACAGGAAGGTCTGCGCCTGCAGCTGTGCGCCGCCGCCGTAGTCGATCGTCACCGGCAGGTGGGAGCGCAGCTGCGCGGCGTCCGACAGCGCCTGCAGATACTCGCCGCGCACGACCAGTTCCGGCGTCGGCAGCGGCTCGCCCGTGGTGTCGACAGCGAAGCGCTGCACGACGACGTCGCCGTACAGCTGCATGTCGCTGCCGTCGCCGTTGGTCACGCCGCGGTGCGCGGTGGCCAAGGTGATGCTGCCGTCCTCGCTGATCGCGCGCAGCCTGACGCTGTCGATCTCCATCGTGTCCGTGTCGGGATAGTGGCGCAGTTCGTTGCCCTCGACGCGGCCGCGCAGGCGGCCGTCCTTGCCGATGCGCTCCAGCGAGAAGTTGTGCATCCGGTAGTCCGGATCGTGGCGCGGCGGCGGCAGCTCGACCACCTCGTCGGCCGCCGGCGTGTTCTTCACCAGCCACCAGGTGCCGCCGGCCAGCGCGGCCATCAGCAGCAGCGGCAGGTAGGCGGACAGCAGGCTCTGCAGCCGCCAGATCCACGGCACGGCGGGGCGCGAACGGGTGGCGGCCTGCGGCGGCGCGAGCGTCGCCATCAGCGCGCGTCCTCGCCGCTGCCGTCCAGCGTGTTCAGATGGCCGTTGAGCAGCTGCGCGTAGCGCCCGCAGGCGAGCAGCAGCAGGTCGCAGCATTCGCGCGCCGCGCCGTGGCCGCCAGCGGCCTGGGTCACGTAGTGCGCGCGGGCCTTGGCCTCGGCATGCGCATGGGCCGGTGCGCAGGCAAAGCCGGCGCGCACCATCAGCGGCAGATCCGGCCAGTCGTCACCCATCGCCGCGACCTCGGGCCACTGCAGGCCCAGTTGGTCGAGCAGCGGCTGGGCCACGGCCAGCTTGTCCTTGGCGCCGTAGACGGCATGCTTCAGGCCCAGGTCCGCGACACGACGGCGCACGGCCGGCGAATCGCGGCCGGTGATGATGATCGGCACGATGCCTGCCTGGTCCAGCAGCTTCAGGCCCTGGCCGTCGAGCGTCGAGAAGGCTTTGAAGCCCTCTCCGGACTCGCCGATGTAGATGCGGCCGTCGGTCAGCACACCGTCGACGTCGAAGATCGCGGCCTTCATGCCCAGGCCACTGCCCTGGGCCTTCAGCAGCAGTTCGGGCGGAAAACTCAGTGCGGGAGCAAGCATCGGGTCAGATCACCTTCGCACGCATCAGGTCGTTGATCGTGACAGCACCCAGCAGGCGCTGCGCGCCGTCGACAACCAGCACGACGGTGATGCGAGCCGATTCCATCAGGTCCGCCGCGTCGACGGCCAAGGCCGTATCGACGATGGTGCGGGGCTTGGCGTGCATCACGTCGGCGGCGGTCAGGCCGCGCAAGTCGCAGTCGCCGCGCTCGATCAGCCGGCGCAGGTCACCGTCGGTGAAGATGCCCCGCACGACGTCGTCGGCATCGACGACGACCGCTACACCCAAACCCTTGGCCGACATGATGCGCATCATCTCGGTGAAGGGCATCGCGGGCGCCACGCGCGGCAGCTCGTCGCCACTGCGCATCAGGTCGCGCACATGGGTCAGCAGCTTGCGGCCCAGCGCGCCGCCAGGGTGCGAGCGGGCGAAGTCCTCGGGCTTGAAGCCGCGCGCATCGAGCAGGGCCACGGCCAGCGCATCGCCCAGCGCCATCTGCGCGGTGGTCGAGGCAGTGGGCGCCAGCTGCAGCGGGCAGGCCTCCTCGGCAACGGCGCTGTCCAGCACGATGGTGGCGTGGCCCGCCAGGCTCGATTCGGCCCGGCCGGTCATCGCGATGATGGGCACGCCCAGGCGCTTGAGCACCGGCAGGATCGCGTTCAGCTCGTCGCTCTCGCCGGAGTTGGACAGCGCCAGCACGATGTCCTGCTGGGTCACCATGCCCAGATCGCCGTGGCTGGCCTCGGCCGGGTGGACGAACAGTGCCGGCGTGCCGGTGCTCGCCAGGGTGGCGGCGATCTTGCGGCCGACGTGGCCGCTCTTGCCCATGCCCATCACGGCCACGCGGCCCTTGCAGGCGAGGATGATCTCGATGGCCGCGACGAAGGCATCGCCCAGGCGCGGCCCCAGCTCGCTGACGGCCCGCGCCTCGATGCGCAAGGCCTCGCGCGCGACGTCCAGCGCCCGCGCGGCAGTGGTGGTTTCACTCATCCGGGGAGTGTAACTTTCAGGTCCAAGCGGGGGCCGGACCGGATAGCATCGCGCCCCACCATGCCCCTGTTCACCCCTTTGTTCCGTCGCGACCTCACCGTCGCCTTCGTCGCCCTGCTCCTGCTGCTCGCCTGGGATGCCAGCGACCTGGATCTGCTGCTGGTCCGCCACTGGGCCGATGCCGGCGGCTTCCCCTGGAAGGAACGCTGGATCACCGCGCGCGTGCTGCACGAAGGCGGCCGGGCCTTCGCCTGGGTCGTCGCGGCGGTGCTGCTGGTCAATGTGAAGTGGCCCTTGTGGCGCGAGCAGACCCGGCGCGAGCGGATCTGGTGGATCTGCACCACCTTCGCCTGCGTGATCGTGATCCCGCTGATCAAGCGCAGCAGCAGCACCAGCTGCCCCTGGGACCTGGCCGAGTTCGGCGGCACCGCGCAGCACGTCTCGCACTGGGCTTTCGGCGTGCTGGACGGCGGGCCGGGCAAGTGCTTCCCGTCCGGCCACGCCAGCTCGGCCTTCGCTTTCCTGAGCGGCTGGTTCGCGCTGCGCCGGGCCTACCCGCGCGGCGCGCGGTGGTGGCTGGCGGGGGTGATCGTCGCCGGCGCGGTGTTCGGTTTCGTGCAGATGATCCGCGGCGCCCACTACGCGAGCCACACGATGTGGACGGCCTGGGTCTGCTGGATGGTCTGCACGCTCGCCGCGCGCTGGCTGCTGGACGGCAAGCGCGCATAAAAAAGGGCGCCCGAAGGCGCCCAGCGAGGAGATCGGGTCGAAACGCGGATCAGGCGGATCAGGGATAGAGGCCGCGCTCTTCGCGCGCCTGCAGCACCCGCGTGCAAGCCACGGTGAATGCCGCCGTCCGCAGCGAGATCTTGTGCTGCTCGGACGTGTCCCAGATGTTCTTGAACGCGCCGGTGATGATCTTGTCGAGGCGGACGTTGATCTCGTCCTCGGTCCAGAAGAAGCTCGAGAAGTCCTGCACCCACTCAAAGTAGGACACGGTCACGCCGCCCGAGTTGGCGATCACGTCCGGGACGATCACGATGCCGCGGTCGGCCAGCACGGCCTCGCCGTCCGGCGTGGTCGGGCCGTTGGCGCCTTCCAGCACTAGGCGGGTCTGGATGCGGGCGGCACGCTCGCCGGTGACTTGGCCTTCCAGCGCGGCCGGGATCAGCACGTCGCTCTTCACATCCCAAAAGTTCTCGTTGGCGATCGCGTCGCCGCCGCTGAAGCCGGCCACGCCGCTGGTCAGTGCCACGTGGTCCAGCAGGTTCTGCATGTCGAAGCCGTGTTCGTTCAGCAGCGTGCCGGTGTGGTCCTGCACGGCCACGACCTTGGCGCCGTTGGCGGCGAACAGCTTGGCGGCGATCGAGCCGACGTTGCCGAAGCCCTGCACCGCGATGCGGGCGCCTTCCATCGAGATGTTCAGCCGGCGCATCGCCTCGCGGCCGATCACGAACACGCCGCGGCCGGTGGCGGCCACGCGGCCCAGCGAGCCGCCCAGCGGGATCGGCTTGCCGGTGACGACGCCGGTCGCCGTGGCGCCGGTGTTCATCGAATAGGTGTCCATCATCCAGGCCATGATCTGGCCGTTGGTGTTGACGTCGGGCGCCGGGATGTCCTGCTGCGGGCCGATGATGATGCCGATCTCGCTGGTGTACCGGCGCGTAACCTTCTCCAGTTCCTTCAGCGACAAGGTCTTCGGATCGAGCCGGATGCCGCCCTTGGCGCCGCCGTAGGGCAGGTTCACCGCGGCGTTCTTGATCGTCATCCAGGCCGACAGCGCCATCACTTCTTCCAGCGTGACGTCGGGGTGGTAGCGCACGCCGCCCTTGCCGGGACCGCGGGTCAGGCTGTGCTGGACGCGGTAGCCCTCATAGTGGGCGATGGTGCCGTTGTCGAGTTCGATCGGGATGTCGACGATCAGTGCGCGCTTGGGTCGGCGCAGCGTCTCGACCCAGCGTGCCAGGTGTCCCAGGTAGGGGACAACGGCGTCGATCTGGGACAGGTAGGTGCCCCAGGGACTGTTGCGCGAGGGTGAAACGAACGAGAGATTGGACATGTAATGCTCCGTAACTTTTCTGTGGGGCGGACGTTACGCCAACGCCGTGCCCGCCGCCAGCCTCCTCAAAGCCGAGTGGACATTCCGTCATGCGGCTTGTGCATAGGGCTGGCGGACCTGCTACCGCCGGCATGAGTCCATGCCCATCTGGCAGCGCCAAGTAACATCGTCTGCATGACGGCCCCGCTCGATCTCGCCCTGCTCTATCTCGTCGCCGCCGTGCTGGGCGTGGTCGTCTGCCGCACCTTGAAGCTGCCGCCGATGCTGGGCTACCTGGCCGTCGGCGTGCTGATCGGGCCGAACGCCCTGGCCCTGGCCCGCGATTCGGCCAGCGTCAGCTACCTGGCCGAGTTCGGCGTCGTGTTCCTGATGTTCGCGATCGGCCTGGAGTTCAACCTGCCCAAGCTCAAGAGCATGCGCACGGCCGTGTTCGGCCTGGGCCTGCTGCAGGTGCTGCTGACGGTGGCGGGCGCGGTGGTGGGGCATTTCGCCTGTGCCGCACTGTTCGGCTGGCTGGGCTGGCCCTGGCTGCTGTCCTGGCAGGGCGCGCTGGTGCTGGGCGCGGCGATGGCGATGAGCAGCACGGCGATCGTCGTCAAGATGATGGCCGAGCGGCTGGAGCTGGAGAGCGAGCACGGCCGCCAGGTGATGGGCGTGCTGCTGTTCCAGGATCTGGCCGTGGTGCCGCTGCTGGTGATGATCCCTGCACTGAACAGCACCGGTGGCGAGATGGCCGTGTCACTCGGCTGGGCGGCGCTGAAGGCCGTCGTGCTGTTGGGCCTGCTGCTGGTCGGGGGCCAGGTCTTGATGCGCTGGTGGCTGACCCTGGTGGCGCGGCGCAAGAGCGACGAGCTGTTCATGCTGAACCTGCTGTTCGTCACCCTGGGGCTGGCCTGGCTGACCGAACACGCCGGCCTGTCGCTGGCGCTGGGCGCCTTCGTGGCCGGCATGCTGATCGCGGAAACGGAGTTCAAGCATCAGGTGGAGGCCGACATCCGGCCCTTCCACGACGTGCTGCTGGGCCTGTTCTTCATCACCATCGGCATGAAGCTGGACTGGCACCCGCTGCTGCACCAGTGGCCGCTGGTGATCGTGCTGAGCGTCGTGCCGACGCTGATCAAGTTCGCGCTGATCACGGCGCTGGGCAAGCTGTTCAAGGCGCCAACCGGCGTTGCGCTGCGCACGGGTCTCTACCTGGCCCAGGCGGGCGAGTTCGGCTTCGTGCTGCTGACCCTGGGCACCGAGCACAGCCTCGTGGCCGAGCAGTGGATCAGCCCGGTGCTGGCCAGCATGGTGCTGTCGATGCTGGCCTCGCCCTTCCTGATCATGTACAGCAACCGCATCGTGATGAAGCTGTCCAGCAGCGACTGGATGCTGCAGTCGCTGCAACTGACGACGATCGCGAAGAAGGCGATCAAGGCCGACGCCCACGTGATCATCTGCGGCTACGGGCGCAGCGGCCAGAACCTGGCGCGGCTGCTGGAGGGCGAAGGCATCCCCTACATGGCGCTGGACCTGGACCCCGACCGCGTGCGCCAGGCCGCCGCGGCGGGCCAGAACGTCGTCTTCGGCGATGCGGCGCGGCTGCAGAGCCTGATGGCCGCCGGCCTGGCGCGGGCCAGTGCCGTCGTCGTCAGCTATCACGACACGCCCTCGGCGCTAAAGATCCTGCACCTGGTGCAGCAGCATGCAAAGCAGGTGCCGGTCGTTGTGCGCACGATCGACGACAGCGACCTGGAGAAGCTGCGCGCAGCCGGCGCCACCGAGGTCGTGCCCGAGGCGATCGAGGGCTCGCTGATGCTGGCCAGCCACGCGCTGGTGCTGGTCGGCGTGCCGATGCGCCGCGTGATCCGGCTGGTGCGCGACGCGCGGGACGCACGCTACGGCCTGCTGCGCGGCTACTTCCACGGCGCCGACGACGACAGCGTCGAGGAGCGCCTACACGCCCGGCTGGCCTCGATCACCTTGCCGATGACGAGCCCGCACGCGGGCCAGCCGCTCGGCAAGCTGGACCTCGGCACCTTGGAGGTGACCGTGGCTTCGGTGCGACGCGCGGAGGGGGCAGTCGTCGTTCGAAGTGATGAAACGCTGATTCTGCATGGCGGTGACACTCTGGTCCTGTCCGGCGTGCCGGCGGCGCTGGTGCTCGCGGAGGAGCGCCTGTTACTTGCGTGACAGGCAGCGACCCGGCCCTGCGCCACACTGGCCGGACCGATCCGCGACCACCGATGACGACGACAGGAGACGCTGCATGAATTTCGACTACAGCCCGAAGGTGGAGCAGCTGCGCGAGCGCCTGCTCGCCTTCATGGACCAGCACATCTACCCGAACGAGGCGCGCTACCACGCCGAGATCGAGGCCAATCGCCAGGCCGGCAACGCCTGGGTGCCCAGCAAGGTGATCGAGGAGCTGAAGCCGCTGGCACGCAAGGCCGGCCTGTGGAACCTGTTCCTGCCCCGCTCCACCCGCGCGCCGGAGGGCCTGTCGAACCTGGAATACGCACCGCTGTGCGAGATCATGGGCCGCCTGCACTGGGCGCCCGAGGTCTTCAACTGCTCGGCCCCCGACACCGGCAATATGGAAACGATCGAGCGCTACGGCAGCGAGGCGCTGAAGGACCGCTGGCTCGAACCGCTGTTGCGCGGCGAGATCCGCTCGGCCTTCCTGATGACCGAGCCGGACGTGGCCTCGTCGGACGCCACCAACATCCAGTGCCGCATCGAGCGCGACGGCGACGACTACGTGATCAACGGCACCAAGTGGTGGTCCAGCGGCGCCGGCGATCCGCGCTGCGCCGTCTACATCGTGATGGGCAAGACCAATCCGGAAGCGGGCCGGCACGAGCAGCAGTCGATGGTGATGGTGCCGGCGAACACGCCGGGCATCACCGTGAAGCGCTTCCTCTCGGTCTTCGGCTACGACGACGCGCCGCACGGCCACATGGAGATCGAGCTGAAGAACGTGCGCGTGCCGGTGGGCAACATCCTGCTGGGCGAGGGCCGCGGCTTCGAGATCGCACAGGGCCGCCTGGGCCCCGGCCGCATCCACCACTGCATGCGCTCGATCGGCGCGGCCGAGCGCGCGCTGGAGTTGATGTGCGCGCGGGCGCTGGCGCGCACCGCCTTCGGCAAGACGGTGGCGCAGCAGACGGTCACGCAGGAGCGCATCGCCGAGGCGCGCTGCAGCATCGAGCAGGCACGCCTCTTGACGCTGAAGGCCGCCTACATGATGGACACCGTCGGCAACAAGGTCGCCAAGGCCGAGATCGCGATGATCAAGATCGTCGCGCCGACGATGGCGCTGCGGGTGATCGACTGGGCGATCCAGGTCTTCGGCGGCATGGGCGTCTCGCAGGACACGCCGCTGGCCTCGATGTGGGCGCACCAGCGCACGCTGCGCCTGGCCGACGGCCCGGACGAGGTGCACCGCAACTCGCTGGCCAAGTTGGAGCTGGCCAAGCACATGAAGCTGCCCGGTGGTGTCGAGGTGCAGATGCCGATCACGCGCGGCGGCTGAGGCGGCCTGGCGCTCGGTTTGAGCGTTAGCATCCCCGGACCTAAAAATTCAAGGGCCGGGGACCATGCCACAGAGCGAAGCAACGAAGAAGTGGTGCGACGAGGCCAGGCGCCTCGTCAAGCTGGCCGCCAGCGAGCGCGTCGCCGGTGAGAAAGCGCTGGAAAAGGCGCAGGTCGACCGTCACAAGGAACTGACGGACCGGTTCGCGGCGCTGACGTCGATGGTGGACTTGAATCCGGCGCTGGTTCAGCAGCTGGACCACGAGCTCACACTCGCGCGCAGCATGATCCACGTCGGCAATTTCGGGCCGGCCGCCGAGGCCTTGCAGGCTTTCGACGAGCAGCTCGCCGCCACCGCCGCCACCCACAAGGCCAACGCCCGCGCCGCGGTCCAGAAGGCCAGCCGCATCGCCGAGGAAGAGCGCCAGAGCCTCAAGCATTTCATGGCGGATAAACTGGCCCAGGCCGGTGGCGGCCAGCCCAGCGCCGCGGCGCTGAAGGAAATGCGCCGCCTGGCGGATCTCGAATTCAAGCGCGACGCCACGCAGGCCGATCTGCTGAAGCAGGCCGGTGCGCTGCAGCTGGACCTGCCGCCGCCACCCGCCCGCACGGCTTTCGCCGACAACGCCACCGAGGCCGCCCGCCTGTGGACCGAGGACATCTGCAGGCTCGCCTTCCAGACCTACACCTGGTTCCAGTTCAAGGACTTCCGCAAGCAGGCGCCGAACGCGCGCATCAAGGTCGGCGCACTGACCCAGGAGCAGTCGCAGATCACCGACGACGTGATGTGGCGCCTCTACCAGTACCGGCGCCATGTCGTCGACGAGCTGGTGGCGACGCTGAATCGCACCTATCCGGGCCAGCTGCTGTTCTCCAGCAACGGCAGCGAGGACATCGAGTCGGACCTGGACATCACCGTCGCATCGCCGAATTCGGGCGTGGATGTGGAGGCGATGAGCTGGTTCAACACGCAGATCAAGTCGCGCTTCGGCCGCCCGCCGGGCCGCGTCTTCGACACCAACCTCTATGCCCGCGACTACAACGCGATCAAGTCCGACAACCTGAGCAAGAAGGACGGCGACGCCCCGCCCGTGCCGGCCGACCATGCCATTGCCGAACCCGGCGGCGAGATGCAGAAGATGGCCAACATCGACCAGGACGTGGCCACGCTGATGAAGCAGCGCCGCTTCATGGACGCGGACGCCTTCGAGGACATGTGGCTGGAGCTGTGCAACAGCATGCCCGTGGAGCAGCAGGCGACCGTGCGACAGCGCTTCGAGGAGGCGGAAGACGCCTACCTGATGACCTCGCTGGAGAAGATCGACGCGATCGAGAAGCAGGTGAGCCAGGCCATCGCAGCCTTCGACGGCGCGAAGTACGCCACCGTCTATGGCGAGGACGCGGCCGCCGCCAAGCGGCAGGCCATTGCGGGCTTCCACGCGCTTGCGCAGCGCATGGCCGATGCACGCGCGGCCGCATCCGGCCCCGACAGCACGCAGGCGCTCAAGGTGCTGCAGCGCCTGCAGGACGAGTACCTCGACTTCATGGAGCAGAACTTCGAGGACGAGACCATGGAGGCCACCGACGCGCTCTACGCCAAGCGCATGGCCGACCTGCGCAACGACCAGTTGCTGATCCAGGCCAGGGAGCTGTCGCTCGCCGGCGCGAGCAATCTCAGCGCCAAGGACCGCGCCAAGATCGAGGTGGAGCTGGCCAGCGCCAAGGCACGAGCCAAGCAGGCGCAGTTCACCAACATCGTGTTCGCCAACGAGGCCTACGTCAGCCAGGGCGCGATCACGCACGTGGTGTCCGGCAAGCAGGCCGGCGATGCCTCGGTGCTGGCCGCCATCCCGCCGGCCGCGCTGGTGCAGTCCAGCAACGAGCAACTGGCCGACTTCCTGAAGGACATGAAGCACATGGAGCACGGCGCGGCCGAGGCCGAGGGCGACACCAAGCGTCGCCAGGCCAACGGCGAGGCCTTCGTCCATGCCTCCAAGTACCTGGCGCGGATGCTCGAAGCCGTGGCGATGCTGGAGGACAAGTACACGAACCAGCTCAGCGGCAAGGGCGAGGACGCCGAAAAGCAGCTGCGCGCGCTGAAGGAGCCGGCCTACCCGCTGGTCAGTGCCGCGGGCGCAACATCGCCGAAAGCCTTGCAGACCATCGTCGAAGGCCACTTGCTGAAGCTGCGCAAGTCTTCGACGGTGCCCGGCGATGTCAAGGCCGAGCTGGCGGTGGCCGAGTCCTTGAAGCTCTTCGGCGCCGGCGATATCGCGGCGCTGCGGGCCAAGATCCAGGCCTTCTGCACCGAGTTCAACCGGCGCGTGCGCAGCATGGCGGATTTCCAGCAGTCGCAGGCGGCCGACGAGACCGCGTTCCGGCAGTACTTCGACCCGGCGTATGAGCCCCCGCGAAGCTGACGAACTGAATAAGATCGGGCCATGAGCATGAGCCCGGTCGACTACATCAAGAGCCACATCCGCACCGTGTCCGACTGGCCCGCGCCAGGCGTGCAGTTCCGCGACATCACCCCCCTGCTGGCCGACCCGCGCGTGTTCCGCGTGCTGATCGACCAGTTCGTGCACCGCTACTTCGACGCACGACCCTCGGCCATCGCCGGCCTGGACGCGCGCGGTTTCATCATCGGTTCGGTGCTGGCCTACGAGCTGAACATCGGCTTCGTGCCGATCCGCAAGAAGGGCAAGCTGCCGTTCACGACGGTCGAGGAAACCTACGAGCTGGAGTACGGCAACGCCACGGTGGAAATGCACACCGATGCGGTGAAGCCGGGCGACCGCGTCGTGCTGATCGACGACCTGATCGCCACCGGCGGCACCATGGGCGCCGGCGCGCGGCTGCTGCAGCGCCTGGGCGCCGAGGTGATCGAGGGCGCGGCCATCGTCGACCTGCCGGAACTGGGCGGCTCGGCGCGGTTGAAGGCGAGTGGCCTGCCGCTGTTCACGCTGGTCGATTTCGAAGGGCACTGAACGATCATGGCCAAGCTCCCGCCCCGCCTCAGCCCGGAAGAGAAGAAGCGCGTCATCGCTACCGCCTGGACGGACCTGCCGCCCTACCTGCAAATACAGAACGACCACGCGATCAGCCCCGCCGAGCTGAACGCGCTGATGAAACGGGAGCTGACCCCGAGCGCCTACAAGGAATGGGCGGCACGGGGCAAAAACACGAAGCCGGCGACGAAGTCGACCTGGCCCCACGGGCGCTGACATACTCGACGGAGGTCGAAGCCGCCCAAGAAGCATTGCCAGCTGCAACCTGATTCAATCTGAGAGGGGATTCGAAATGGGGGTCGGAATTACCGAAGAGATGCCAACGGTGCTGGTCGTGGACGACACCGTCGACAACCTTCAATTCATGAGCGGGATCCTTCAGGGCCTCTACAAGGTCAAGGTGGCGAACAGCGGGGAGCGCGCGCTGAAGATCCTGGAGCGCGGGCCCTTGCCCGACGTGATCCTGCTGGACGTCATCATGACGGGGATCGATGGCTATGAGGTCTGCAAGCAGCTGAAGGCCAATCCCGTGACGGCCGCCATCCCGGTCATCTTCCTGACGGCACGCAGCGACGTGGAGGACGAGACCCGCGGCTTCGAGAGCGGCGCGGTCGACTACATCACCAAGCCCTTCATCGCGGCGGTGGTGCTGGCGAGAGTCAAGGCGCAGCTGGGGTTGAAGCGCGTCTCGGATTTCCTGCGCGACCAGAACGGCTTCCTGGAGCAGGAAGTGGAGCGGCGCACGCGCGAGGTATCCGCGATCCAGGACGTCACCATCATGGCCATGGCCTCCCTGTCGGAGACCCGCGACAACGAGACCGGCAACCACATCCGCCGCACCCAGCACTACGTGCGCGCGCTGGCGATCCAGCTCCAGAAGGACCCGCGTTTCGCTCGCGAACTCGGCGACAACACCATCACGATGCTGTTCAAGTCGGCCCCCTTGCACGACATCGGCAAGGTCGGCATCGCCGACAACATCCTCCTGAAGCCCGGCCGGCTGACGCCGGAAGAGTTCGAGGTGATGAAGACCCACACGACCTTGGGACGCGATTCCATCCAGCATGCGGAAGACTCGCTCGGGCTGGAGGTGGAGTTCCTCAAGCTCGCCAAGGAAATCGCCTACTCGCACCAGGAGAAGTGGGACGGCAGCGGCTACCCGCAGAGCCTGCGAGGGCTGGACATCCCGCTGTCGGCCCGGCTGATGGCCATCGCCGATGTGTACGACGCGCTGATCAGCGTGCGCGTCTACAAGCCCGCGATGAGCCACGAAGACGCGGTGGAGCTGATCGTGAAGGGCAGCGGCAGCCATTTCGACCCGGACCTGGTCGAAGCCTTCGTGGCGATCAAGGACGAGTTCCGGGCCATTGCACGAAAGTTCTCGGACGACGAGCACGCACACGGCTCCTGAACAACTGACCCGATGGAGCAGCCCGCAACGCCCGCGGTGCCTCCGCAGGCTGACGAAGAACTAGGCCGGCTGATGCAGCACCTGCCGATCGGCGTCGTGCTGGTCAGCGAGGGCAGGATGCTGCGCGCCAATGCCAAGTTCGCGCAGATCTTCGGCTTCGTCGATGCGGGGTCCGCCGTGGGCCAGGACAGCCTGTGCCTCTATGAGGACGAGGCCGAGCTGCAACGGATCGGCACGGAAGTGGCGCGCTCCTTCGCCGTCGACGAGGTCTACAGCGGCGAGTGGAGCGCCCGCCGCCAGGACGGCAGCAGCTTCCAGGCCCGCGCACGGGCCCGCGCGGTGCCGATGGCCGGCGTCCACCCGACCACGCTCTGGATGATCGAGGACGAGGCGGAGATCGGCCTCGCGCAGCAGGCGCGGCAGGAGAACGAGAGCTACAGCCGCATGTTCCAGCAGTCGCACATCGCGATCTCGATCTACGACCCTTCCACCGACTGCTATGTGGACTGCAACGAGGCGGCACGCCGGCTCTACGGCTTCGAGCGGGCCGAGGACGTGCGTGGACGCACCGTGCTCGAGCTCTCGGCGCCGATGCAGGAGCACGGCCCCACGGCGAAGGTGCTGGGCAGCGGCCGGCGCAACCTGCTGGGCAGCGGCAAGGAATCGCCCAGCTTCGAATGGCGCCACCGCCGGCCCGACGGCACGGACTGGTGGGCGGAATGCCGCGGCACCACCTTTCGCTACCGCGGCAAGACGCTGATCCAGTTCACGCTGATCGACATCACCGCGGCCAAGGAGGCGCGCCGCCGCGTGGACGAGATGGCGGTGTTCCTGCAGGCCATGATCGACCGCATGCCCAACATGGTGTACTACAAGGGGCCGGACACGCGCTTCCTGGGCTGCAACGAGGCCTTCGAACAGAATTTCGGCGTCTCGCGCACGACCTACCTGGGCCGGCGCAGCGACGAGCTGGAGTTCCTGCCGCCCCGCTGGCGCGCGGCCCTGCAGGCGCAGGAAGACCGCCTCGTCGCACAAGGCGGCTCCGAGCAGAAGGAGATGCAGCTGCAGTACGCCGACGGCACGACCCACCATGTGCTGACCTCGGTGAGCGGCTTCCGCCGGCCCGATGGCACGCCGGGCGGCCTGGTCTGCGTGATGGTGGACGTGGGCCCGCTGAAGGCGGCCGAGGAAGCGATGCGCCAGGCCAAACGCGTGGCGGAGGACTCCGCGCAAGCGAAGTCGATGTTCCTGGCGAACATGAGCCACGAGATCCGCACACCGATGAACGCGATCATCGGCTTGTCGATGCTGGCACTGCGCACGGAGCTGAACCCACGCCAGCGCGACTACGTCGCCAAGGTCCACAACGCCGGCACGGCGCTCTTGGGGATCATCAACGACATCCTGGACTTCTCCAAGGTCGAGGCCGGCAAGCTGGACATCGAGGCCACGCCCTTCCGCCTGGACGAGGTGCTGGACAACGTGGCCGCGCTGCTGGCCCAGAAGGCCGGCGACAAGGGCCTGGAGCTGCTGTTCGACACCGCACGCGACGTGCCCGTGGCCCTGATCGGCGACTCGCTGCGCATCGGCCAGATCATCACCAACCTGGTCAGCAACTCGGTCAAGTTCACCGAGCGCGGCCAGGTGGTGATCTCGGTGCGCCTGCTCAAGCGTGCGGGCGAGCCTGGGGGCGA
>NZ_JAXCLA010000010.1:0-324394 GCF_034043675.1 Roseateles agri
TCAACAAGCCCGTTCGATCAAACTAGAAACGCCGGTTAGCCATACCACTGCCAACCAAATCCCTACCTCCTTCGCCGCACCCGCCGAGGCGGTTTGTGTGTAGCGAAGCCCTCTACTGTAGCACAGGTTTTTCGGGGCAAGCAAGATGATGGCGCGAAAGTTTTTGAAAGCTCCTTGACCCACCGCGGTAGGAAGCGTCTTCTGTGTCAGGGGCACAATGATGAACATGGCAGACAAAGTCATCCCGCTGACCGATCTACGGCACATCCGCCGCCTGGTGGCGGAGCCCGTCGTGCCCACCGGCCTGCTCGGTGACGTGCTCGGTCGGCCTCTAAGAGACCTGCGCATCTCGGTCACCGACCGATGCAACTTCCGCTGCAGCTACTGCATGCCGAAGGAAGTCTTCGACAAGCACTATGAGTTTCTGCCGCATGCCTCGCTGCTGAGCTTCGAAGAGATCACGCGGCTGACGCGCGCATTCGTCGCGCACGGCGTGCAGAAGCTGCGTCTGACCGGCGGCGAGCCGCTGCTGCGCCGCCATATCGAAACCCTGATCGAGATGCTTGCGCGCCTGCGCACGCCAACCGGCGCGCCGCTGGACCTGACGCTGACGACCAACGGCTCGCTGCTCGCCCGCAAGGCCCGCGCCTTGAAGGATGCCGGCCTCCAGCGCGTGACGGTGAGCCTCGACGCATTGGACGACGCGATCTTCCAGCGCATGAACGACGTCGGCTTCCCGGTCGCCGAGGTGCTGACCGGCATCGAGGCGGCGCAGGCCGTGGGCCTCGGGCCGATCAAGGTCAATATGGTCGTCAAGCGCGGCACCAACGAGAGCCAGGTGCTGCCGATGGCGCGCCACTTCCGCAACAGCGGCGTCACGCTGCGCTTCATCGAGTACATGGACGTCGGCGCGACCAACGGCTGGCGCATGGACGAGGTGCTGCCTTCGGCCCAGCTGCTGGATCTTCTGCGCAGCGAGTTCGAGCTGAAGCCGCTCTCGCCGGCCGCACCGGGCGAGACGGCGGAGCGCTGGGCCTATGCCGATGGCGGCGGTGAGATCGGCCTGATCTCCAGCGTCACCCAGGCCTTCTGCGGCGACTGCAACCGCGCCCGGCTGTCCACCGAGGGCAAGCTCTACACCTGCCTGTTCGCTCATCGTGGCCACGATCTGCGCGCCCTGCTGCGCGATCCGGACATCGGCGACGCCCAACTGGCCGGCGCGATCGCGCAGGTCTGGAATGGACGCAGCGACCGCTATTCGCAGTTGCGCGGCGCCGCGGGGGCAGAGACGACGGACGCGGGCGAGCGGCGCGTCGAAATGCACTACATCGGTGGTTGAGCGCCAGGACATCACCGGCCTGATCCTCGCCGGCGGGCGCGGCAGCCGGATGGGTGGCGTCGACAAGGGCTTGCAGCTGCTGGACGGCCGGCCGCTCGCAGGACATGTGTTGGCACGGCTGCGGCCGCAGGTCGATGTCGTGATGGTCAGCGCCAACCGCAACGCAGAAGCCTACGCGGCGCTGGGCTGCCAGGTGGTCGCCGATGCGGACAACTCCTTCTCCGGCCCCCTTTCGGGCCTGCTCGCTGGCCTGCGCGCCTGCAGCAGTGACTGGCTGTTGAGCGCACCCTGCGACGCACCGCTGCTGCCGGCAGATCTCGCCGCGTGGCTCGCTGCGACCATCGACGACAGCACCGACATCGCCGTACCGCTCACCGCCGACGGCCGCCTCCAGCCCGTCTTCTGCCTGCTGCGCCGCAGCCTGTCCGCTGAACTGGAGCGTTACTTGAACGACGGCGGTCGCAAGGTCGAGACCTGGATGGCCGCGCAGCGCTTGCGTCGCGTGCCCTTCGATCGGCCAGATGATGAACGCGCCTTCTTCAACGCCAACACGTTAGCCGAGCTGCACACACTGGAGCGCAGCAATGACTGATATCGCACCGCGCCGCGCACCGCAGGACTGGGAGGTCCGCGTACTGCGCGACACCGAACTGCTCGCCTACAAGCAACTGCGCGACGGCATGTTGGCCAGGCATCCGGAAGCCTTCACCTCCGACGCCGAGACCGAGATGCGGCGCGAGCCCGAGAGCTACCGCAGCCGCCTGGGCGGCGGCGCCAATGGCGTCGGCCTGTTCACGCTGGGCACCTGGCGCGGTGGCCGCCTCGGCGGGGCGATCAGCGCCGAGCGCGAACCGCGGCTGAAGGTGCGCCACGTCTCGCACATCGTCGGCATGATGGTGGCCGACGACTTGCAGGGCCAGGGCATCGGCGGCCTGCTGCTGGACTGCGCGTTGCGCCTGCTGCAGCAGGACGCCACGCTGGAGATCGCCACGCTGAGCGTCACCGCCAGCAATCACGGCGCGGTGCGCCTGTACGAGCGCTGCGGCTTTGTCCGCTACGGTCGGCTGGAAGGCGCTCTGAAGCTGCCCGACGGCCGCCTGCTCGACAAAGACCTGATGATGCGCAGGCTCCGCTGAATTTCGAAGTTATCGATGACCAACGCCCTCTCCGACATCGCCTCCTGCCTCGCCGGCTACGACCCCGATTCGATGCCCGTGCCGCTGGCGCAGGACTTCATCGCACGGCTGCTGCCGCGGCCTGCGCAGCGCGAAAGCGTCGGCCTGCGCGAATCGCTGGGCCGCGTGCTGGCCGAGGATCTTGTCTGCGGCATCAACGTGCCGGCCCATGACAACTCGGCGATGGACGGCTACGCGCTGCGCGGCAGCGAACTGCAAACAGGCGAGCCGACCCGCCTCGCGCTGGCCGGCACCAGCCTGGCCGGCTCGGCCGCCGCGATCGAAATTGCAACGGGCCAGTGCCAGCGCATCATGACCGGCGCCGTCATGCCCGCGGGCCTGGACACGGTCGTACCGCAAGAGTTCGTCGAGCTGGACGGAGACACGATCGTGATCCCCGCCGGCGCGGTGCAACCCGGGGCGAACCGTCGCCTCGCCGGCGAAGACCTTGCCCGCGGCCAGGTCGCGCTACCGGCCGGCCGCCGTCTGACGCCGGCCGACCTCGGCCTCATCGCGTCGCTGGGGCGAGCCGAGGTGCCGGTATGGCGCCGGCTGCGCGTGGCCATCATGGCCACCGGCGACGAACTGCGCCCGGTCGGCGAGCCGCTCCCCCCGGGCTGCGTCTACGACAGCAACCGCCACACGATGTGGGCCATGTTGCAGCGCCTGGGCGTCTGCGAAGTGATCGACCTCGGCGTGATCCCGGACGACCCGGCCGCACTGCGCGAAGCCTTTCGCCGTGCCGCTGCCGAGACCGATGTGGTGCTCAGCTCGGGGGGCGTCAGCGTCGGCGAAGCGGACCACACGAAAGCGGTGATGGCCGAACTCGGCGAAGTGCTGTTTTGGAAGATCGCGATGCGCCCCGGTCGGCCGCTGGCCGTCGGGCGCCTCGGCGATGCGCTGCTGTTCGGCATGCCCGGCAATCCAGTGGCGGTGATGGTCAGCTTCTACGCCTTCGTGCGTGACGCGCTGCTGGCGATGAGCGGCGCCATGCCGGCCCCGCTGCCGCTGCTGCGCGCCGCCACCACCGCGCCGCTGCGCAAGAAGCCCGGCCGCACTGAGTACCAGCGCGGCATCGTGAGCCGCCGCGCTGCGGACGGTGCCTGGCAGGTCGAGATCACCGGCAGCCAGGGCTCGGGCGTGCTCAGCAGCATGAGCCTGGCGAACGGCCTGCTCGTGCTCGGCCACGAGCAGGGCGACCTGCCGGCCGGCAGCCTCGTCGACGTCGTGCCCTTCGAGGGCCTGATCTGACACTCACCTGACCGCGCGCAGGTCGAACTCCACCACCAGTTCGTCCTGCACCGACAGCAGCCCGCCCAGCACCGTGAAGGGCTGGATGCCAAATTCCGATTGACGGATCACCAGCGAACCGGTCGCCTTGACCTGGGCCTCGCTGACTTCGACATCGAGCGGCAGCCATATCGCGCGCCGCTGCCCGTGCAGGTCCACCTCCACCTGGGCCGCCAGCTTCGGCGCCGCGCCGGCCAGACGCAGCGAGCGGATGCGCACCTCGGGAAACTTCTCCGCTTCCAGGCTGCGCAGCATATTGGTCCGCGTGCCATCGGCCGCCTCGGCGGAGACCTCGGAAGCCCAGTTGGCGCCGAGCGACTGCCGCAACGCGGCCGGATCGATCCGCAGCCCGTCGAGCCGGAACGACAGCGCGAAGCGCCCCTCCTCGGCCCTGCCCTGCGGCACCTGCACATAGCCGCTCATGCTGGCAACGGCCAGCACGTGGTTGTGCCCCAGCCGCGCCGCCGTGCCGCCGCGGAACACGAGGATGCGCGCAGAGCCGGCGTCGGGGTCGATGCGGTAGACGGGCCCGGCCGCGGGATCGGGTGCCGTCATCGCCGTGGCAGCCGGCGTCATCACATCCGTCTCCGGCGGGCTCCCCGTCGCGCAGGCGACAAGCATCAAGGCCGGCAGCGTCGCGCGCAGAAAAATGGACCCGGGAAAACAGAGCATCTTCATCCCATCGATTTTGACTGCGGGCCGCCACCATGCACTAGCATTGGCAAAAGTCCATCAAGGAGACCGCCAATGGCCACCTCGCCCTTCCGCCCCGCGCTGGATCTGATGGTGCAGTACGCCGAGTACCACCGCGACCGCCGCAACATCCTGACGCATTTCGTCGGCATCCCGTTGATCGTGTTCTCGATCGGCGTACTGCTGGCGCGCGTGCACATCCACCTGGGCGATCTGCAGACGAATGCCGCCTGGCTCGTCTGGGCGCTCAGCACGGCCTGGTACCTGACGCGCGGCAACCTCGCGCTGGGCCTGGCCACCAGCCTCGTCAACGCCGCGCTGATGGCCCTGGCCGAGGCGCCGGCAAGCGGCTCGATGGCATCGTGGCTGGCCTGGGGCCTGGGCAGCTTCATCGTCGGCTGGATCATCCAGTTCGTCGGCCACTACTACGAAGGGCGCAAGCCGGCCTTCGTCGACGACCTGGTGGGCCTGCTGGTGGGGCCGATGTTCGTCGTTGGCGAGGCAATGTTCATGCTCGGCTGGGGCGGCAAGATGCTGGCCGAGATCGAGCGCCGCGCCGGCCCGACGCACATCCGCGATCTCGCCCATCCGATGGCCTGACCCTCCTCCCTCTGACACCGACGCCGTCACGGCCGTGACGGCGTCATTTTTTTGCAGGCGATGACGACGACAAGAATCCTGATCATGGGTGCCGGCTCGGTCGGCTGCTACCTGGGGGGCGTGCTGGCCGCAGCGGGCCTGGAGGTCCACTTCGTCGGCCGGCCGCGCGTGCTGGGCGGGCTGCGCCAGCAGGGCCTCACCGTCAGCGACCTGGACGGCCGGCAAACCGCCCTGCCCGCCGCCGCGCTGCATCTGCACGGGACGGTGCCCGCCGCACTGCAGCCAGCGGTCACGCTGCTGAGCGTCAAGAGTGGCGCCACCGCCGAGGCCGCGCGGGAGCTGGCTGCGGCGCTGCCGCCCGGCAGCCTCGTCGTCTCGATGCAGAACGGCATCGGCAATGCCGAGCGTGGCCGCGTCGCAGCGCCGGGGCTCGACTGGCGACCCGGCATGGTGCCCTTCAACATCGCCGAGCTGGCGCCCGGGCGCTTTCACCGCGGCACCGGCGGCGCGCTGGCCGCGCAAGGCAATGGTGACGAGCCGGCGCTGCGCGCGCTGCAGCAGGCCTTCGAGTCGCTGGGCCTCAAGCTGAAGCTGCATGCCGACTTGGCCGCCGTGCAATGGGGCAAGCTGGTCATCAACCTGAACAACCCGGTCAACGCGCTCTCCGGCCGGCCGCTGCGCGCCGAGCTACTGGAGCGCGGCTACCGGCGCTGCTGGGCCGCGCTGCAGGCCGAGGCATTGGACCTGCTTGAAGCCGGCGGCATCGCCGTGGCGCAGATGACTGCCCTGCCGCCGCGCAAGCTGCTGCGCGTGCTGCGCCTGCCCTCGCCGCTGTTCCGGCTGATCGCGGCCAAGATGCTGAAGATCGACGACAAGGCCCGCTCCAGCATGGCCGATGACCTGGCCCTGGGTCGCGTCACCGAGATCGACGCGCTGAGCGGCGAGGTCGTGCGCTTGGCGCAGCGCCTGGGCCGCCGCGCGCCGCTGAACGAGAAGATGCTGGGCCTCGTGCAGGCCTGGCCGCAACGCCCGCAACCCTACGGGCCGCGCGAATTGGAACGTGCATTGGGTATTCGTTAAAGCGTTGAAGCAGTACTGAGGAAGAGACAAGAGATGACGGATTTCAAGAAGCAGGCGGCCGAGCTGGTCGCGCAGATGACGATCGAAGAACAGGCGCTGGTGCTATTGGGTGACGGCTGGTGGCGCACCCATGGCGTCGAGCGGCTGGGCCTCGCGCCGATCAATGTGTCCGACGGCCCGCACGGCCTGCGCAAGGTCGAGAGCGGCTACGGCGACGCCGTGCCCGCCACCTGCTTCCCGACCGCACCGGCGCTGGCCGCCAGCTGGAACACGGCGCTGGTCCGCGAAGTCGGCGCGGCGCTGGGGCGCGAATGCCAGGCGGCCGACGTGCAGGTCATCCTCGGCCCCGGCATCAACATCAAGCGCTCGCCGCTGGGCGGCCGCAACTTCGAATACTTCAGCGAAGACCCGCTGCTGACCGGCCGCATCGCCGAGGCCTATATCGCCGGCGTGCAGGGCGAAGGCGTGGGCACCTCGCTGAAGCACTTCGCGGTGAACAGCCAGGAAACACGGCGCATGTCCACCAGCTCCGAGATCGACGCGCGCACCTTGCACGAGGTCTACCTGCCCGCCTTCGAAATGGCGGTGAGCCGCCCGGGCGAGGAACAGCCCTGGTCGGTGATGAGCTCTTACAACCCGGTCAACGGCACCCACGCGTCCGAGCACCACGGGCTGCTGACCGACATCCTGCGCGAGCAATGGGGCTTCGAGGGCTTCGTCGTTTCCGACTGGGGCGGCACGCACGAGCGCGTGGCTGGCGTGGCCGCCGGCAACAACCTGGAGATGCCCGGCAGCGGTGACTACAACCGCAAGAAGATCATCGCCGCCGTCGAGGCCGGCAGCCTCGCCCGCGAGGTGCTGGCGCAATCGGCCACCGAGCTGGTCGCCGTGATGCTGAAGGCCCATGCCGCGCGCAAGCCCGGCGGCTTCGATGCCGAGGCGCACCATGCGCTGGCCCGCCGCGCCGGCGCCGAGGGCATCGTGCTGCTGAAGAACGAGGGGCAGGTCTTGCCGCTGAAGGCCGGCGCCCGCATCGCGCTGGTCGGCGCCTTCGCCAAGGTGCCGCGCTACCAGGGCGCCGGCAGCTCGCAGGTCAACCCGATCCGCGTCACCAACGCCGCCGACGAACTGGCCGCGCTGCTGGGCGCCGAGCACCTGCTGCTCGCCCAAGGCTGCGACGAGGAAGGCGAGACCAGCGACGCACTGCTGGCCGAGGCCGCCGCGCAGGCTGCAGCCGCCCCGGTGGCGGTCGTCTTCGCCGGCTTGCCCGACAGCTACGAGTCCGAAGGCTTCGACCGCGCATCGCTGGCGCTGCCGCCGGGTCATGTGCGGATGATCGAGGCGGTGGCCGCAGCCCAGCCCAACACCGTCGTCGTGCTGCTGAACGGCTCGGCCGTCGAGATGCCCTGGCTGGACAAGGTCAAGGGCCTCGTCGAAGCCTGGCTCGGTGGCCAGGCCGGCGGCGGCGCGATCGCCGACGTGCTGACGGGCCGCGCCAACCCCTCGGGCAAGCTGGCCGAGACCTTCCCCGTGGCGCTGGAACAGACCCCGCCCTTCCCCGGCTTCCCTAGCCGTAATGGCCTGGCCTTCTACGGCGAAGGCGTGTTCGTCGGCTACCGCCACTACGACAAGCGCGGCCTCGCGCCGCTGTTCCCCTTCGGCTTCGGCCTGAGCTACACGCGCTTCGAATACACCGGCATCCGCGTGGCGTCGAGCTTCGATGCGGACGAGGCCGCAGCCGCCCTCGCCGTCGAGGTCTCGGTGAAGAACGTCGGGGCCGTCGAGGGCCAGGAGATCGTGCAGCTCTACGTGCACGAGCGCGAGCCGGCCGCGCCTGGCCCGGTCAACGAGCTGCGCGCCTTCGACAAGGTCCGCCTCGCCCCGGGCGAGCAGAAGACCGTGCGCCTGACGCTGACGCGGCGCGACTTCGCCCACTACGACGCGCGCGCCGCGGCCTGGGTCGTCAAGCCCGGTAACTTCGACTTGCGCGTGGGCGGCTCCTCGCGCGAGCTGCCGCTGAGCGCCGCCGTCGAGGTGCGCACCGCGCCGCTCGTTGGACCGCTGACGAGCGCCTCGCTGGTGGAGGACTTCCGCGGCCAGCCAGCGATCTACGAAGAGCTGGTCCGAGCCCTGGGCATGGGCGCCCTGCTGGAGCCGATGCCCGAGGGCCTGACACCCGAGCAGGAAAGCGCGCTGCGCAAGACGCGCATGTCCACCTGGGTCTTCGTCAACGAGATGCCGATCGACAAGATCCCGGCCTTCTCGCACGGCGCCTTCACCGAGCAGCGGATCGACGAGATCCTGAAAGCGCAGAAACAGTGAGCCTCGCCCGCCAACTGGGCATCGCAATGCCCGCCCATCGCCGTGTGTTCGCCGGCTTCTTCCTCTACGCCTTCGGCTTCGGCGGCTTCTTCCCGCGCCTGGGCGAGCTGCAGCGCACGATGGGCCTCAGCGAAAGCCAGCTTGGCCTGGGCCTGATCGGCACGGCTGTCGGCACGCTGATCTCGCTGAGCCTGGCCAGCCGGCTGATCGAGCGGATCGGCCACCGCCGGATGCTGCTGACCGTGCCGACGCTGGTGCCCGCCTTCTACGCGCTGGCCTCGCACGCGGACGGCGTGCTGGCGCTGTTCCTGACCTTGGTCCCGGCGGGCCTGCTGATCGGCGCGATCGAGGTCGTCGTCAACCTGGAGGCCGACCGCGTCGAGCACCAGGAAGGCCGCCGGCTGATGAACCGGGCGCACGCCTTCTGGAGCTTCGGCTTCTTTGGCGCGGGTGCGCTCGGCGCGCTGGCGGCACGCGCCGGCATCAGCCCGCAGTGGCAGCTCGCGCTGATGGTGCCGCTGGCCTTGGTGCTCTCCCTGGTGCTGCTGGGCGGCTTCGAGCCCGCACGGGAGCGGGCGCAGACCGGCGAGCCCACGCCGCACTTCGCGATGCCGACGATGCCCATCATGGGCCTGGTGGCGCTGTCGCTGTCGGCACTGGTGATGGAGGGCGCCGGCTTCGACTGGTCGGCGATCTACATGCGCGACGCGATGGAGGCCGCGCCCTGGCTCGGCGGCCTGGCCGTGGCCACCGGCGCCTTCGCGCAGGCGGTGACGCGCTACCTGGCGGACAGCCATGTGGAACGCCACAGCCCGCTGGTCGTCGCGCGGGTGCTGCTCTGCGTGCTGTGCTGCGGCGTGCTGCTCGTCTACTTCGCGCCGAACCCGTTGCTGGCGCTGATCGGCTTCGCGCTGATGGGCATGGGCACCAGCGTGCTGTTCCCGCTCGCCATGTCGGCCGCCGCGCAGCGCACCGACCGACCCGCGGCCACCAACGTGGCGGCGCTCGCGCAAACCGCCTTCGTCGCCTTCCTGCTGGCTCCGCCCTCGCTGGGCTTCGTGGCCGAGCACCTGGGCATCCGCTGGGCCTTCGGCATCGGCCTGCCGCTGACCCTGCTGAGCCTGGCCGTTACCGGCGTGCTACGGCCGAAACCCAAGCCATGAACCCCGAAGACTTGCTGAAGCTCGTCATCACCGAGATGCCCTTCGGCAAGCACAAGGGCACGCGAATCGCCGACCTGAACGGCAACTATCTCGGGTGGTTCGCACGGGAAGGCTTTCCGAAAGGCGAGATCGGCCGGCTGCTGGCGCTGATGTATGAGATCGATCACAACGACTTGCGCGGCCTGCTCGATCCGCTGCGGAGACGGCGTTGAAGTCGGGCGCTGAAATCGGGCGTTGAAGTCAGGCGCTGACGGCCCGCTGTCAGCGCCCTGACGCCGCTCTGACACCGCGTGGCAGATTCCCCGCGCCGGGCCGCGGCGCGGGCAAGGGTCAGTTCCGGGTCAGCCCCGGCGGCCTGTACTGGGGTCACTACCTACCAAGCTGCCCCGAAGGTTGTCGCATGAACTCTCTCCTCGCCCGCTTCAAGATCGGCCCGCGCATGGGCCTGGGCTTCGCCGCCGTGCTGGTGCTGACCTTGATCGTCGGCCTGTTCTCGGTCAACCGGCTGGGCCAGGTCAACGACGCCACGTCCGACCTCGCCACCAACTGGCTGCCGGCGATGCGCGCGCTGGGCGAGTACCGCGCCGCGATCTCCGACGAGCGCCGCGCCGAAACCATCTACGTGATCCAGGACCAGCCCGCGGCCTATGAGCCCGAGCGCCAGCGCATCGACGAGGCGCGCCGCGCCGCCGACCAGGCCTGGAAGGACTACGCCGCCACGATCAATCCGGGCGAAGAAGAGCAGTACGCGAACGACATCCAGTCCGCGCAGCAGCGTTATCACGACGCGCTGGCCAAGCTGCTCGCGCTCCCGCATGCGGATGCCGGCTTCCTCGACAAGGCCCGCGCGATCTCGCTGAACGAGTCGGGCGCCGGCTTCGACGCAACGATGAAGGCGCTCAAGCGCGACGTCGAATTCCAGACCTCGGGCGGCGACCAGGCCTATCGCGCCGCCGAAGACTCGTACCACCAGACCCGCAGCGCCGTCATCGCGCTGCTGGTTGTGGCAGTGGTGATCGGTGCGGTGTTCGCGAGGGTCATCACGCGCTCGATCACCGTGCCCATCGGCCGCGCGCTGCAGGTGGCCGAGACGGTGGCCGCCGGCGATCTCAGCTCGCGCATCGAGGTCGACAGCCAGGACGAGACCGGCCTGCTGCTCGCCGCGCTGCGCCGCATGAACGAAAGTCTCGTGCGCATCGTCTCTGAGGTGCGCAACGGCGCGGACTCGATCGCCACCGGCTCGGTGCAGATCGCCAACGGCAATGCGGACCTGAGCCAGCGCACCGAAGAGCAGGCCAGCAACCTGCAGCAGACGGCCGCGTCGATGGAACAGCTGACCGCCACCGTCCGGCAGAACAGCGACACCGCCAGCCAGGCGACGGCGCTGGCCGGCGATGCCTCGCAGGCTGCGGCCGATGGCGGCCGCGTCGTGGGCCGCGTGGTAGCGACGATGAAGGCCATCTCCGCCTCCTCGCACCGCATCGCCGAGATCATCGGCACGATCGACGGCATCGCCTTCCAGACCAACATCCTCGCGCTGAACGCGGCCGTCGAAGCGGCGCGCGCCGGTGAACAGGGGCGCGGCTTCGCGGTTGTCGCCGGCGAGGTGCGCAGCCTCGCGCAGCGCTCCGCCCAGGCCGCCCGCGAGATCAAGACGCTGATCAGCGAGAGCGTGGAGAAGGTCGATGGCGGCACGCGGCTCGTCGGCGAGGCCGGCGAATCGATGGAAGCCATCGTCGCCCGCGTGAAGCGCGTCAGTGACCTGATCGGCGAGATCAGCGCCGCCAGCCGCGAGCAGAGCACGGGCATCAGCCAGGTCGGCGACGCGGTCAGCCAGCTTGATCAGGTGACCCAGCAGAACGCCGCGCTGGTCGAGGAAAGCGCCGCCGCGGCCGAGAGCCTGAAGCACCAGGCGGCCTCGCTCTCGCAGGCGGTGTCGTTGTTCAGGCTTTAAGCAAACGGGCGTTCGCTCAGGACCAGAAGCTCATCGCCTCGTCCACGCCGCCCTTGCGCGCGGGGCCGGCGGGCTTCTTTAGCGGCGTGCCCAGCGCGATCCAGCCGAGCAAGGTCTCGCCGTGCTCGCAGAAGGCCGCAGCGATGCCGGGATCGCGCACCTTGGCGCCGCTGAGCATCTTGCCGCCATAACCAAGCAGATGAGCGGCATTGAGGAAGTTCGCCAGCGCGCCGCCGACGCAGGCCCACTGCTCGTGCGCCGGCACCTGCGGATGGCCCATGTCGATGCGCGCTACCACGGCCACCGTCATCGGCGGGCGCAGCGCCCGCTCGGCATCCATCGCCGCACCGGTCTCATCCTTGCCGGCCCGCCGGGCCGCCGCGGCGAACAGCTCCGCCATCCGCGCCCGCGCCTCGCCGCGCACGATCTTCAGGCGCCAGGGCACCAGTTCGCCATGGTCAGGCCCGCGCAGCGCGGCCTCGACCATCAGGCGCAGTTCATCGTCGCTCGGCCCCGGCTCCACCAGGTGCTTGGGGCCGATCGAGTAGCGGCCCAGCAGGTCTTGCAGCAGGTTCTTGTCACTGCTCATTCCAGATCCGCTCCACCAGTTCTCCAACCTCCAACGGGCGCCCCGCCTGCTTCGACGCCTCGCGGAACTCCTGCGGCGACGGTGCGATCCGCGGCGAGGGCTTGCCGCCATACAGGCCCACGTTCAAGGCGAACACGACCGGCCCCTGCCGCACCTCAATCGCCGGCACATGGGTCAGCTGCTTGAGCAGTGCCGCGCGCACCATCGGATTCAACGCGGCCTCGCCACCATCGAAATCGAGCCAGAAGCGCGACTGCGCACCCGGCCTCAAGGCCACGACGATGAAGCCGCTGGCCGCCGCACCGGGCCCGGGCACCTGCGCCTCGCGAACCAGGGCCTTGATGTAGGCGCTGAAGCGGTCCACGTCCTGCACGCGCTCCTTCATCAGCGCATCGGGCTGCAGCAGCACGACGCTGTGCATCGTCAGGGCATCGGCCGCCTGTGCGCCCCAAGCGGCAAACGCCAGCATCACGCTCGCGAACGCCCGTCTCGTGAATGTTCTCATCGCGCCATTGTGGCGCGGACCTCGGTCCGTACTACGGTGCCGGCGGCCCCTTCAGCTCGACGACATTGCCCTCGGGGTCGCTGAGGTAGATCGACGGCCCCTCGCCTTCCGCTCCGTAGCGGGACTCGACGCGGCCGGCCTCGATGCCGTGCGCCGACAGGTGAGCGCGGATCGCTGCCTCGTCGAAGGGCTCGACACGCAGGCAGAAGTGGTCGAGGTTGCGGCCCTCCGCGCCGGGCGCGGCGCCACCGGCGCGGCCGAGCTTGCCGTCGACCGGGGTCAGGTCGATCAGGTGGCGGCCGGCACGCAGTTGCACGAGGCCGATCTCGTCCTGCCGCCGCTCGACGGTGCAGCCGAGCACCTCGCAGTAGAAGTGCAGCATGCGATCGAGGTCGACGATGCGCAGGACGAGGTGGTCGAGTTCGCGGATGTGGATCATGGCTACTTCACCAGGGAAGACGGGCGGAGGGGAATGGGAGTCGAACCCACCCGGCGGCGCGTGGCGCCACCCACCGGGTTTGAAGCCCGGCCGACACACCGGTGTCGTCTCCCCTCCGAATCATGCAAACAAGTCGGCCTCGCCGCGCAGGCGGTGCACGTCGCCAACGCGACGCAGCAGGCCGACGCGATCGAAATATTCCAGCACCTGGATCGCGCGCTTGCGGCCCAGGCCGGTCGCGTCGCGGAAGCCGGCGGCCGACACCTGGGCCTCGCGATTCTGCCCCGCCAATTCGCGCACGAGGGCGGCCATCTTCGCGATCTCGGCGACACCGCAATAGAGGTCCTTGACGATCTGGTGCACGTCGCCCTGCTGGGCGAGCCGGGCCAGGGTCGCGCGCATCAGCGTCTCGGCCTCCTGCGTGTCGCGGGCCAGGTCTCGGACCCAGGCGCCGTCGAAGCCGGCGGCAGCCAGCAGCGGCGCCACCTTCTGCGCGATGCGGCTCTCCAGCGCCGACAGCTCGACCCCATGCGCCTGCAGATGGACGAAGGCGCCGCGCTGGGCCAGCAGGCCCTGCTCGCGGCCGCGCGCCAGCAACGCGCGCCACAGCGGCTCCGGCAGGCGCGGTGCGACGAGGCGGCGCAGGCGGGATGCTTCGGGGCCGAGTTCGTCGGGCTGACGGGCATGGAAATCGGCCAGGCGGTCCTGCACCTGCTGCGCCAGCACTGTGGCGTGGGCGGCCGACAGCGCCCAGTCGCCCGCCAGCAGCGCGGCGTCACCGTCCGGTGCCAGGTCTTGCTTCAGGCCCTCGGCCACGGCGAAGCGGCGCAGGTCCAGCCCCAGCGGTGCCGCGTCGAGCAGCGCCTGCAGGCGCTCCGCCGGCGACGTCGCCTCGTGCAGCGCACGCAGTTCCGCCAGCCGCGCCGGCGTGCGGCGATAACGCTGCGGCGCGAAGGGATCGAGCACCGTACCACCGGCCATCGTGCGGCTGGCCGAGGCATCGCGCAGCACGACTCGGTCGCCACGCCAGGCGCCGATCGGCTCACGCAGCAGCAGTTGCGCCAGCGCCTCGCCGCCGGGCTGCAGCGTGTCCGCATCGAGCAGCGCGACGGTGCCGGTGACCGCGCGGGCGCCGATGTGCGCGTGCACCGGCGTGCCCGAGCGCAGCGGGCGCGGCTCGCCGGGCCAGAGCTTGAGCCGCAGATCGATGCGATCGCTGGCCAGGGCCGCGTCCGGCGTGCTGAGCCACTGGCCGCGCGCGATCTCGTCCTTGGCGATGCCCACCAGGCCCAGCGCGCAGCGCTGGCCGGCATGGGCGGTGGCGACCAGTCGGTTGTGCGCATGCAGGCTGCGCACGCGCAGGCGGCGGGCCTGCGGATCGGGGCTCAGCACCAGTTCGTCGCCGACGCTGACCCTGCCGGCATGGATGCTGCCGGTGACGACGGTGCCGACGCCGTCGAGGCTGAAGCTGCGATCGACGGCGAGGCGGAATGCGGCGTCGAGTGGCCGCTGGCGCGGGCTCGACGCCTCGGCGAACAGCAGCGTGCGCAGCGCATCCAGGCCCTCGCCGGTGGTGGCGCTGAGCTGAAGGATCGGCGCCTCGCTCAAGCTGCTGCCGGCGCGCAGCGCTTCCAGTTCGGCCTGCACGGCGGCGAGCCGCTCGGGCGTCGCGCGGTCCGCCTTCGTGATCACCAGCGCACCGCGCGACAGGCCCAGCAGGCTCAGCACCGCGAGGTGCTCGCGCGTCTGCGGCATCACGCCGTCGTCGGCGGCCACCAGCAGCAGCGCGTAGTCGATGCCGGTGGCGCCGGCCAGCATCGTGTGCACGAAGCGTTCGTGCCCGGGCACGTCGACGAAGCCGATGCGGGCCTCGGAATTCGGATCGTCGAGAAAGGCGTAGCCCAGCTCGATGCTGATGCCACGCTTCTTCTCCTCGGGCAGCCGGTCAGTGTCGACGCCGGTGAGCGCCCTCACCAGCGTCGTCTTGCCGTGGTCGATGTGACCGGCCGTCCCGACAATCATCTACGTCGCTCGACGCGCGCTTTCGGGCCGAGCGCCGGGCCGCCCCAAGCCGGCCCGTCTGGCGATGTGCTTGCGGCTCGATGCCGCAAGCATCGCCGTCCCCTCGGGGGACCGGCCAGGCATGCCCGCGTTCAGCAGGGCGTGACTGGACGAGGGGCTCATATTTCGCGGCTGGAGATCGTGTACTTGAATGTGTCCGGCGACAGCTCGTCGAAACGGCCGCTGGCGTTCTCGCCCTGCGGGTACATCAGGAAGGGCAAGGTGGCCTTGCCGGACGAGCCGGGCAGCATCACGTCGTGGCCGGTGTTGTAGGCGATCCAGTTGCCTTCCCAGCTGCCGAACAGCGCCTTGTTGACCGGTGCGACCAGCGGCACGCTGGGGTCCTTGATCCATTCGGGCGTTTCCTGGCGCATCACCTTCAGCACGTCGGCCGGGTCCATCGCCACCCAGCCGTACTGTTTCAGGAACACCTCGGCGCGGCAGTGTTGCGCGCCCTTCAGGTTGGCCGGGTTGCCGCCCAGCTCGCGGTAGCCGAAGGCCGAGGGCGCGACGCGCAGGCCGTACAGGTCGCGCGCCGGGACGCCGACCGAGCGGCACATGCCGACGAAGATCGCGTTCAGGTCCGCGCACTTGCCGCCCAGATTGCCCGTCTCCAGCATCGTGCGCACGTCGCCGAGGCCGCAGCCGCGCACCGTCGGCTCGCGGTGCGCGTTGGCGACCAGCCAGGTGTAGATCGCGCGGGTCTTGTCGACGTCGGTGCGCGCGCCACCGATGGCCTTCAGCGCTGTCTCCTTCACCAGACCATCGACCGGGATCAGCTCGGTCGGGGCGAGGTTGAGCTTCAGCACCTCCGCGTCTTCGCTGGCGCGCACCGGGCGGCTCCAGTCGACCGCGCGGCCGCGGGTTTGCATGCGGCTCACCAGTTCGAGCTGCGGCGCCTTCACGCTGGCGGGGAACTCGGCGTAGAGCATGCGCACGCCGCGGGCAGTGTCGGAGACGATGCGGACCTCGCCGCCGTTGCTGCGCCAGTCCTGGCTCAGCGTCTTCTGGAAGTCGGTCTCGATGTCGGGCATCGGCAGCCAGACGCGGGTCATGCCCTGGGCGTCGGCCACGTCGACGCGGGTCGTCATCTCGAAGGTGCGCCACGGGCCGGGCTGCGGGGCGAACTGGCGCGGCGCGTCGGCCGCAAAAACCGGCAAGGCCGCGCCGGGAATGGCGGCAAGAGCAGCCGTGGTCTTGAGCAGGTCGCGGCGGGAGAGCTTGTTAATGGACATGATGATGGGCTCGAGAAAGTTCAGAGAAGAGTGGCGATCCACTGGCGGGCCTCGGGCCCGTTCCAGTCGACCTGGCCGACGACGGTGAAGCGGGCCTGGCCATCGCGGCCGACGACGACGCTGGTCGGGAACGCGCGGGCGCCCCAGGCGCGGGAGGTGAGCCCGTCGGCATCGCGCAGGATCGGCAGGCTGATGGGCATCTGGTCCATGAAGCGCTTGATCGCGGCATCGGTCTCGCGCTGGTTCACGGCCATGATGACGAGGCCCTGCTTCTCGTACAAGGTGGCCAGCAGTTCCAGCGTGGGCATCTCGTCGCGGCAGGGCTCGCACCAGGTGGCCCAGAAGTTCAGCAGCACGAGCTTGCCGTGCGCGTCGCCCAGCTTCCAGCGCGGGCCGTCATAGCCAGGCAGGTCCAGCGGCGGCGTGGCCTGGCCCTTGGGCCAGGGGCGGCGCAGGAAGCCCTTGGATTCCTGCGCCAGCGCCGGAAGGGCCGCGCCGGCGCCCAGGGCGATGACGCTGCGTCGGGTCAGTGGAACGGTTGCGTTACTCAAGCGGAGCCTCGTCGTTGGAAGCGGCGATTGTCCAGCGTGAAAGTGAAGCCAGTTGTGCTGCAAGATCTTCGTCCCGTTCCAGGCAGCGCAGGTCCAGCCACAGCATGTCGTCCGCGATGCGGCCGATCACCGGCACCGGCAACTCGCGCAGCACCTTCGCCAGTGCCTCCAGCGCCCGGCCCCGGCCTTTCGCGGCCAACGGCGCGATCACGAGGCCGGCGGACGGCAGGCTTTCGACCGGCAGCGAGCCGGAGCCGATCTGGCCCTGCATCGCGCGCACCGAGACGGCGTAGCGCGGCTGCAGCGCCTGCTGCACGGCCGGCTGCAGGCGCTGCGCCTGCCGCTCGATCTCGGCCAGCGGGCGGGTCAGCAATCGCAGCGTCGGCAAGTCCTTGGTCAGGCGCTCGGGCTGCAGGTACAGCCGCAAGGTGGCCTCCAGCGCCGCCAGCGGCAGCTTGGACATGCGCAGCGCCCGCTTCATCGGGAACTTGCGGATGCGCTCGATGACGGCCTTCTTGCCGACGATCAGGCCGGCCTGTGGGCCGCCTAGCAGCTTGTCGCCGCTGAAGGTCACGACATCGCAGCCGGCCTTCAGCATCTCCTGTGGCAGTGGCTCGCGCGGCAGACCCCATTGCGCGAGGTCGACCAGCGAGCCGCTGCCGAGGTCGCTGACCAATGGCAGGCCGTGGCGATGCGCAATCTCGGCCAGCGTGGCTTCGTCCACCGCCGAGGTGAAGCCCTGCACGCGGTAGTTGCTGGTGTGGACCTTCATCAGCATCGCCGTCTGCGGGCCGATCGCGTTCTCGTAGTCGCGCGGGTGGGTGCGGTTGGTGGTGCCGACCTCGACCAGCCGCGCCCCGGCGGCGGCCATCACGTCGGGCATGCGGAAGGCGCCGCCGATCTCGACCAGCTCGCCGCGCGAGACGATCACTTCCCTGCCGCCAGCCAGGGCGGCGATGGACAGCAGCACGGCCGCCGCGTTGTTGTTGACGACGGTCGCGGCCTCGGCGCCGGTCAGTTCGCACAGCAGGCCTTCGACGAGGCTGTCGCGATCGCCGCGGCCGCCGCTGGCCAGGTCGTATTCCAGGTTGTTCGGCGCGCTCATCAGCGCCGGCAGTTCGGCCAGCGCGGCATCGGCCAGCAGCGAACGGCCGAGGTTGGTGTGGATGACGGTGCCGGTAAGGTTCAGCACGCGGCGGATGCGCGGCGTCAGCCGTTGCACGCAGCGCGCTTCCAGCGCGGCGGCGAGCGTGGCGGGTTCGAGTTCCGAGCGTTCCAGCTCAGTCGCCAACGCGCGCACGCGCAGACCGTCCAGCAGCGCCCTCGCCTCGTCGGCCACGAAGCGGTGGCCGTGCGCCTCGACCAGCGCGGGCACGCGGGCCAGCAGTCGGTCGACGGAGGGGATATCTTTGGGTTCCGCCTTCAGACCGTGGACCACGGATGCTTCGGGCTTCATCTCAAGGACCTCCCGGATCTGGCGGCGGCTCGGGATCGCCGAACAGCAGCATCAGGTTGACGCCGCTGCGCTGCAGGCCGGTCTCGGAGACGAGCAGGTCCAGGGTCAGCGAGGCGAGATCGTCTGCCACCGGGTCGACCTGATGATCCTTTTCCATGTGAACGATTTTGAGGTAGTGGCCGCACTCGTCGCAACACTCGGCCTGCGCCGCGTGCGTTCCGCCCTCCAGCTCCTGGAAATGGATGCCCTTGGTGTTCTGGCAGTGCGTGCACTTGATGCGCACGTAATGCCACTCGGCCGCGCACAGCGAGCAGTGCAGGTAGCGGGTGCCCGACAGCTCGGCACCCAGCCGCGTGATGGCGGCCACCGGGCGCGAGCCGCAGCAGGGGCACAACGTGGGCACGTCGGTGCGGCCGAAGGGCACGACACGCGCCTGCCCGTGCGCCGCCTGCGTCTGGCTGACCAGGCGGACCCAGTGCAGCTGCAGCGCCGCGCCGATCAGCGGCGCGCTGCCGAGGTCCAGGCCCAGCATCACGCCGTTCAGCAGGCGCTGGGCCTGCATATCCAGATGGGCGTCGTCGGCCTCGCGCAGCGTGGCCAACATCGCCAACGCAGGCACTGCGGCCGTGCGCGCCAGCAGCTTGTCGAGCAGCGCACGCAGGCCCTCGCGCCAGGCGGCCTCGCGCGGGAAGACGTCCGCCGGCAGCAGCGGCACGCCGGCATTGGCGGCCAGCTCGACCTGGGCGACATCGGGCAATTGCAACGCCACCAGCTGTTGCAGCAACTCGTGCTGCGCGTGCGCGACGTCGGCGATGAACAGCAGGTACTCGCGCATCGCATGGCCGGCGGCGCGCTGGCGCAGGCGCATCTCGCGCTCGGCGAACACGGTCGCGTCGGGCAGGCGCAGGAAGGGGTCGGCCCGCCCCGCGCGAACCGCGATCTCTTCGGGGCTGAGGATGCGGCCCGTCACTGCTTGTCGCCCGTCACTTCGCGGTACCACAGCAGGTGGTGCTTGCGCGCCCAGGCCTCGCTGACAGTGCCGCGCATCATCGCCGGCACAGAGCCCTTGACCCAGATGGCGGCGTAGATGTGAACGATCGCGATCAGGATCAGGATCGTGGCGGACAGTGCGTGCACCACCACCGCGATGCGCCGCGCCAGGATCGGGAAGCTATCGGCGAACCAGGGCTGCCAGAACATCACGCCGGTGACGAGCAGCAGGAGCAGGCAGACGGTCATGCCCCAGAACACGCCCTTCTGGCCGGCGTTGTTCTTGCCGACGGCGGGCATGCCCTCTTCATGTCCTCGGAGCAGCTGCGGCGCCTTGCGCACCCATTCGCTGTCGCGCGCCTTCCAGACGTTGCGGCTGCGAAAGCGCAGGAACAGGCCGACGAAGCCGAGGAACATCAGCACGCCGAAGAAGGGATGCAGGATGCGCGTCCACGGCCCGCCGCCGAACAAGGCGCTGAGAAAGAAGAAGGCCGGATGGAAGAAAGCCAGACCCGACAGGCCGGCACAGAGGAACAGCAGCGCGACGATCCAGTGGTTGACGCGGTCGCCGTCCTTGTAGCGTTGGAGCATGCGCATGATCAGGACTCCTCCTTGGTGCCGCCTTCGGTGCGCAGCGGGCCGACCTTGACGTAGTGCAGGAAGCCCATCACCGCGGCGCCGACCATCGCCGCCACCGCCAGCGGCTTGGCTGCGCCTTTCCAGAGCCAGACCCAGGGGCTGATCGTCGGGTTCGACGGCAGGCCGGCGTAGAGCTCGGGCTGGTCACCGTGCTGCAGCACGTACATGACGTGGGTGCCGCCGACGCCGGGCGGGTCGTAGACGGCGGCCTTGTCGAAGCCGCGGGACTTCAGGTCGACGATGCGCTCGGCGCCGAAGTCCAGCATGTCTTCCTTGGCGCCGAAGCGGATGGCGCCGGTCGGGCAGGCCTTGACGCAGGCGGGCTCCATGCCCACGCCGACGCGGTCGGAGCAGAGGCTGCACTTGTAGGCCTTGTTGTCGGCCTTGGAGAGCCGCGGCACGTCGAACGGGCAGCCGGTGACGCAGTTGCCGCAGCCGACGCAGTGCTCGCTGATGAAGTCGACGATGCCGTTCGTGTACTGCACGATCGCACCGGGCGAGGGACAGGACTTCAGGCAGCCAGGATCAGCACAGTGCATGCAGCCGTCCTTGCGGATCAGCCATTCGAGCCGGTTGGGCTCCGGCTCGACCTCGCTGAAGCGCATCACGGTCCAGGACTGCGCGCTCAGGTCGCGCGGGTTGTCGTAGGTGCCGAGGTTGTCGCCGACCTCGTCGCGCAGGTCGTTCCACTGCATGCATGCCACCTGGCAGGCCTTGCAGCCGATGCAGGAGGACACGTCGATCAGCTTGGCGACTTCGGTGACGTGGCGGCGCGCGTCGGGCGACTGCGTCGTCGTGGCGGAGCGGCGATGGATGTCGAGCGATTGAAGCGATGACATGGTGTGTATCTCCTCAAGCTTTCTCGATGTTCACGGTGAAGCTCTTGTACTCGGGCGTCTGGCTGTTCGCATCGCCGACGAAGGGCGTCAGCGTGTTCACCAGAAAGCCCGGCTTGGCCAGGCCGACGAAGCCCCAGTGGTTGGGCAGACCCACCGTGTGCACCTTCTTGCCGTCCACCGTCAGCACCGGAATGCGCTTGGTGACGACCGCCACGGCCTTGATGAAGCCCCGGTTGGACGAGACCTTGACCCAGCCGCCGTGGGTGATGCCCTTCTCCTGGGCCAGTTCCTCGCTGATCTCGACGAACTGCTGCGGCTGGATGATGGCGTTCACCTGGACGTTCTTGGTCCAGTAGTGGAAGTGCTCGGTCAGCCGGTAGCTCGTGGCGACGTACGGGAAGTCCTTGGGCTTGCCCAGGTCGGCCAGGTCGCCCTTGAAGATGCGGGCGGCCGGGTTGGCGCGGGCCTTGGGGTTGTGCGTCAGCGGGTTGTTTTCCAACGGCGACTCGAAGGGCTCGTAGTGCTCGGGCAGCGGGCCGTCGGCCATGCCCGAGGGTGCGAACAGCCGGGCCACGCCCTCGGCCGTCATGATGAAGGGCTGGACGCGGTCGGCCTCGGCGGGGTCGGCATCAGGGCGGATGTCCGGCACGTCGGAGCCCACCCAGGCCTTGCCGTTCCAGAAGACCTGACGCCGTTTCGGGTTCCAGGGCTTGCCGGTGGCGGGGTCGGCGGCGGCGGCGTTGTAGAGCACGCGCCGGTTCGCCGGCCAGGCCCAGGCCCAGTTGAGCGTCTGGCCGATGCCGTAGGGGTCGGCGTTGTCGCGGCGGGCCATCTGGTTGCCGGCCTGGGTCCAGGCGCCGGCGTAAATCCAGCAGCCGCTGGACGTGCTGCCGTCGTCGCGCAGCAGGCCGAAGCCCGAGAGCTGCTCGCCGGCCTTGGCCAGCAGCTTGGTCGGGTCCTTCGGGTCAGGCAGGTCGGCCAGCGCCTTGCCGTTGAACTCCTTGGCCAGTTCCTCGGGCGAGGGGCTGGTGGGGATCAGGTAGGGCCAGCTCAGCTTGACGATGGGGTCGGGAAAGGCCCCACCGTCCTTCTGGTAGGCCGCGCGCATGCGCACGAACAGCTCGCCGATGATCTCGGCATCGCCCTTGGCCTCGCCCGGTGGCTCGGCACCCTTCCAGTGCCACTGCAGCCAGCGGCCGGAGTTGGTGAGCGAGCCCTCCTCCTCCGCGAAGCAGGTGCTGGGCAGGCGGAACACGGTGGTCTGGATGTCTTCGCTCTTGACGTCGTTGTGCTCGCCGTAGTTCTTCCAGAACTCCGAGGTCTCGGTGTTCAGCGGATCGATGGTGACGAGGAACTTGAGCTTGGACAGCGAGGCGACGATCTTGCCCTTGTTCGGGAAGGAACCGACCGGGTTGAAGCCCTGGCAGATGTAGCCAGTCAGCTTGCCCTGGTTCATCAGGTCGAAGGCCTGCAGGCCGTCGTAGAGCTTGTCGTACTTGGGCAGCCAGTGGAAGGCCCAGTCGTTCTCGGCCGTCGCCGCGGCGCCCCACCAGGCCTTCTGCTGGCTGACGAAGAACTTCGGATAGTTCTGCCAGTAGCTCATCTGGTTGGGCCGCAGCGGCTTGGTGGCGCGGGGCTTGTAGTAGGTCTCGAGGTCCTGCTCGCTCTCCTTGGCCAGCGTCATGTAGCCGGTGAGGCTGGTGCTCAGCAGACCCAGGTCGGTGAGGCCCTGGATGTTGCTGTGCCCGCGCAGCGCATTCATGCCGCCGCCGGCCACGCCGATATTGCCCAGCAGCAGTTGCACCAGCGCACCGGTGCGGATGATCTGCGAGCCCTGGCTGTGCTGCGTCCAGCCCAGCGCGTACATGATGGTCATCACCTTGTCCGGCTTGGCCGTGGCCGAGATCATTTCGCAGATCTTCAGGAACTTGTCCTGCGGCGTGCCGGTGATGCGGCTGACCATCTCGGGCGTGTAGCGCGAGTAGTGGGTCTTCATGATCTGCAGCACGCAGCGCGGGTGCTGCAGCGTGTCGTCGACCTTGGCGAAGCCCTTGTCGTCCATCTCGTAGTTCCACGACTTGTTGTCGTAGCTGCGCTTCTCCTCGTTGTAGCCGCTGAAGAGCCCCTCGTTGAACGCGTAGCCCTCATTGATGATGAAGCTGGCGTTCGTGTAGCTCCGCACGTACTCCTTCTGGTACAGATCCTTGCTCAACAGGTAGTTGATGACGCCGCCGAGGAAGGCGATGTCGCTACCCGCGCGGATCGGCGCGTAGTAGTCGCTCATCGCGGCCGAGCGGGTGAAGCGCGGATCAACGACGATCAGCCGCGCCTTGTTGTGATGCTTGGCTTCGATCACCCACTTGAAGCCGCAGGGATGCGCCTCGGCGGCATTGCCGCCCATGATCAGCACGAGGTCGGCATTCTTGATGTCGACCCAGTGGTTGGTCATCGCGCCGCGTCCGAACGTCGGGGCCAGACTGGCCACCGTCGGTCCGTGTCAAACGCGCGCCTGGTTGTCGAAGGCCAGCATCCCCATCGAGCGCATCACCTTGTGCGTGATGTAGCCCGATTCATTCGAGGATGCGCTCGCACAGAGCATGCCGGTGGAGAGCCAGCGGTTGACCGTCTTGCCGTCGGCGTTCTGGGCGACGAAATTGGCGTCGCGGTCGGCCTTCATCAGCTTGACGATGCGGTCCATCGCCTCGTCCCAGCTGACGCGCTTCCACTCCTTGGCGCCGGGCTCGCGGATCTCCGGCCACTTCAGCCGGTTGGGGCTGTGGACGAAGTCCAGCAGGCCGGCGCCCTTGGGGCACAAGGTGCCGCGGTTGACCGGGTGGTCGGGGTCGCCCTCGATGTGGAGGATCTCGGTGGTCACGTTCTTCGCCCGGTCGCCGAGCGAGTACATGATGATCCCGCAGCCTACCGAGCAGTAGGGGCAGGTGTTGCGGGTCTCGGTGGTCCGCGCGAGCTTGAAGTTGCGGGTCTCGGCAAGAGCTGCCGTGGGGGAGAACCCCAGCACCGCCAGGCTGGAGCCGATCAGGCCCGCCCCGCTCACCCGGAAGAACTGTCTCCGGTCCATGTCCATCGCCTGGGCCTCCTGCGGTCATGCCGCTGTTGGGTGAGCTGATGCAAGGCGCGTGGAGCGCCTTGTGGCGATATTACGCGCTGCGGCCGGATTTGCGCAGACGAACCGAAGATCAGGTGTTCTTGGAGATCGAGATCGTCGGGAACTTGGCCGAGTAGTCCTTGGCCTGCGCTGCGATCTTCACGGCGATGCGGCGGGCCAGCGCCTTGTACTGCTTCGCATGCTCGCCGTCCGGCTCGGCGACGACGGTCGGGCGGCCCTCGTCCGCATGGACGCGGATCGCCATCGCCAGGGGCAGGCCACCGAGATAGTCGATGTCGTATTGCCGGGCCATCTTCTCGCCACCATCGGCGCCGAAGATGTGCTCCGCATGGCCGCAGTTCGTGCAGACGTGGACCGCCATGTTCTCGATCACGCCGAGGATGGGCACGCCGACCTTCTCGAACATCTTCAGGCCCTTCTTGGCATCGATCAGCGCGATGTCCTGCGGCGTCGTCACGATGACGGCGCCGGTCACCGGCACGCGCTGCGAGAGGGTCAGTTGGATGTCGCCGGTGCCGGGCGGCATGTCGACGATCAGGTAGTCCAGGTCTTGCCAGCGGGTCTGACGCAGCAACTGCTCCAGCGCCTGCGTGGCCATCGGACCACGCCAGATCATCGCCTGGTCGTCATCGACCAGGAAGCCGATCGACATGATCTGCAGGCCGTGGTTCCGCAGGGGCTCCATGATCTTGCCGTCCAGGCTCTCGGGCCGACCCTTGGCGCCCAGCATCGTCGGCTGGCTGGGGCCGTAGATGTCGGCATCCAGAATGCCGACGCGCGCGCCCTCGGCGGCCAGTGCCAGTGCGAGGTTCGCCGCCGTCGTGCTCTTGCCGACACCACCCTTGCCGGAGGCGACGGCGATGATGTTCTTGACGCCCGGCAGCAGCTGTACGCCGCGCTGCACCGCGTGGGCGGTGATGCGGCTGCGGATGTCGATGACGACCCGGCTCACGCCGGACACGGTGCGCGCCGCGGCTTCCAGCGCCGCACGCAGCGCCTCGAATTGACTGGCCCCGGGATAGCCCAGTTCGACTTCGAAGCCGACATCGCCGTCGGCGGCGATGCTCAGGTTCTTCAGCTGCTTGGTGCTGACGAAGTCGCTGCCCGTGTTCGGGTCGATGACGGCCTGCAAAGCCTGGAGCAGCGCGGATTCTTGGATCATGGCGATGAGTCTGGTCAGAGGGAATGGCCGCCATTGTTCCACGCAAGGCGTGCCTACACTGGTGGCCATGAATACACCCTTGATCGATCATCTGAGCGGCCTGCTTGCCGGCGGGCGGCGCGTCATGCTGGGCCTGGTCGGCTGCCCCGGTGCCGGCAAGTCGACGCTCGCCGAGTCGCTACAACAAGCTTTCCCCGACATCGCGCAGGTCGTGCCGATGGACGGCTTCCACCTCGCTAACGTCGAGCTTCAGCGGCTCGGCTTCGCCTCGCGCAAGGGCGCGCAGCACACCTTCGACGCGGCCGGCTACGTCGCGCTGCTGCAGCGACTGCGCGCGCAGCGCGAGGGCGAAGTCGTCTACGCGCCCGAGTTCCGTCGCGAAATCGAGGAGCCCGTCGCCGGCGCGATTCCCGTCTTCCCCGAGACGCGCCTCGTGATCACCGAAGGCAACTACCTGCTGCTGGACGAAAGCCCATGGGCACGCGTGCGGCCGCTGCTGGACGAGGTGTGGTTCGTCGATGTGGACGACACGCTGCGCAACGAGCGGCTCGTCGCCCGGCATCAGCGCTTCGGCCGCACTCGCGAGGCTGCGCTGGCCTGGATCGCGGGCAACGATGCGCTGAATGCGGAAGTCATTGCCGCAACGCGCGGACGCGCCGATCGAGTCGTGCATGAATGAAAAAAGCACCTGAGGCTTTCGCGTCAGGTGCTTCTTCGTTTTTGGTGGGCCCTGAAGGATTCGAACCTTCGACCAACGGATTAAGAGTCCGCTGCTCTACCAACTGAGCTAAGGACCCAGCTCTCCCTTGCGGGGGAATCTGGTACTGCAATGTTTTTGTGGTGGGCCCTGAAGGATTCGAACCTTCGACCAACGGATTAAGAGTCCGCTGCTCTACCAACTGAGCTAAGGACCCACGACAAAAACATCGCGAGAGACTGAAATCTGGTGGGTTGTGCGGGGCTCGAACCCACGACCATCGGATTAAAAGTCCGGTGCTCTACCAACTGAGCTAACAACCCTGAATACATCCCCTCTTTCGAGAGAACTTGTAGTTGTTCTGCTCTTCAGCAGAGCCTCACATTATAGGACGAGTTTTTTGGCCTTCGCAAGAGTTTTGCAAAAAACTTCTGATCAACTCGGCAGCTGCCGCCATGCCGAAACTCGCGGTCACCGCCGCGCTCGAACCATAGCCGTGGCAGTTGAGGCTGCCGTCGCTGGACTCGGCAACTTCGCAGGCATCGCTCTCGTCCGCCGCGGGCATGTGCACCGGCTCACGCGAGAACACGCAGGCCACTTTCATCTTGCCGCTGCGCGGCGCGCCGTACTGCTTGCGCAGGCGCTGGCGCAGCGAGGCGAGCAGCGGGTCGTGCGTCGTGTCGGCCAGGTCTTCGATCGACAGCAGATGCGCCTGCCGCTTGCCGCCGGCTGCACCCACGGTGACGAAGGGCAGACTGCGCTCGCGCGCCCAGGCCGCCAGCTTCGCCTTGGCGCGGACCTGGTCGCAGGCGTCGATCAGTCCGTCGACTTCTGTCGTTAGCAGCGCGGGCCAGTTCTCCTCGGTCACGAAGTCGTCGACGATCGTGACCTCGCAGCCCGGGTGGATGTCGGCGATGCGCTGCTTCAGCGCGTCGCCCTTGGCCATGCCGACGGTCGAACCCAGGGCCTGGATCTGGCGGTTGATGTTCGATTCGGAGACCTGGTCGAAATCGATCAGGGTCAGGGCCGCCACGCCCGAGCGTGCCAGCGCCTCGACAACCCAGGAGCCGACGCCGCCGAGGCCGACGACGGCAAAGCGCGCGCCGCGCAGCCGCGCATAGTCGCGCGCGCCATAGAGACGCCTCAGCCCGCCGAAGCGGCGCTCCAGATCGGCATCGAGTTCGGTGAGCATCATCAGACCATCCGCTCCATGCGCCACATCTGGAAGCGCAGCGAGGCCACCGCGCCGATGATGATGGCGGCCAGCGCCAGGAAGCTGCCGATGCTCAGGGTCGACACGCCCGAGATGCCCTGCCCGATCGTGCAGCCCAGCGCGACGACGCCACCGACGCCCATCAGCACGGCACCGATCAGGTGGTTCGCCACGTCATCGACGCGGCCGAAGCCTTCCCAGCGGAAGCTCTTCGTCGCCAGCGCATAGGCGCCCGAGCCGGCGGCCACGCCGAGGCAGGCAACGATCGGCCAGGTCAGCACCTTGCTCTTGTCGCTGAAGAACATCAGCCAGTCCAGGGTGTAGGCAACCGGCGCCACGAAGCTCAATCCGTCCATGCGCGATGCGGTGGTGGCGCCGACGAAGGCTTCCTGCAGCGTGTTCGGATCCTCAGCCACATAGCCGAGCCGGCCGCCGACCCACCAGAGCCCGGCCACCACGAGCCCGCTGCCGATGCCGCCGACCAGCGCATCGGCACTGCGCCCCTCACCCTTCATCAGCGCCCAGCCGACCAGCAGCAGGCCCAGCACGCCGCCGATGGCGAGGGCCAGCGTCTGCTTGGCCGCACCGAGCGAAGGCGCCAGCAACGAAGGCAGGTCCTGGCCGGTCGGCAAGGTCACCGCCACCGCGTCGACGGTCTCCACGCGCAGCACGGCCGTGATGCCCTTCAACGTCGCGAAGGCTGCGATGCCCATCACGAGGAAGACCACCAGCGATTTCAGGTTGCCCGCGCCGAGCCGCACCAGCGTTTTGCTGCCGCAGCCCGAGGCCAGCACCATGCCGAAGCCGAACATCAGCCCGCCGACGATGTTCGACAGCCACAGCAGCCGCGGCGCCGCGTAGATCGTCTTGCCGGCATCGAGCCAGCCGAGGAAGACCATCGCGTTGAAGCCCAGCATCGCCACGCCGATGGCCATCACCCACATGCGCATGCGTGCCCAGTCGCCCATGTTCACGATGTCGGCCACGGCGCCCATCGTGCAGAAGTGCGTGCGTTGCGCGATCGCGCCGAACAGGAAAGACAGACCGAAGGCCGCCCAGAGAACTTGGTGGCCCAAGGCGGCCATGTCGATGTCTTGCATAGGGCGCGGATTGTAAATAGCCAATAAAAAGGCCCTGCGTCGCAGGGCCTCGTGTCAGTGCACTAACGCCTTACTTGAGCGAAGCCAGCCGCTCCTTGCCGGCCTGGGCCGCCTCGGACGTGGGGAAGGCCTTGATCAGGTCCTGCAGGCTCTTGCGGGCGCTCTTGTTGTCCTTCAGCTCGATCTGGCAGTTCGCCAGCGCGAGCATCGCCTCGGGTGCGCGCGGATGATCCGGCGTTGCCGCGAGGAAGGCCTTGAAGGTCGCCACGGCGTCCTTGTAGTTGCGCTGACCGTACTGGGCATTGCCCAGCCAGAAGCGCGACGAGTCGGCATAGCCGCTGGCCGGGAACTGGCGCAGGAAGCCGTTCAGGCCGGAGGCCGCCTCGTCGAAATCACCGCGGCGGACCGCGGCCATCGCTGCGTCGTAGCCGCGCTTCTCTTCCGGCGAGACCTGGAACTCCTTGCCGTCCAGCGAGACCTTCTGCGGCTCCAGCGGCTTGAGCCGGGTGTTCAGCGAGTCCTGCTGGTCGAGCAGCTTGCGCTGCGTGTCCGACAGATCGCGGGCGAGCTGCTCGTTCTGGCCGCGCAGCTTGGCGATCTCGCCGCGCAGCGAGTCGATCTGGCCGTTGAGGTCGAGGATGCTGCGGCGCAGCGGATCGATCTGCTCCTGGACCAGGCGGTCCAGGCGCGCACGCGTCGCGTCATCGTTCTGCTGCTGCTTGGCGCGCAGGTCGAGGATGGCCTTGCGGGCCTCGTCGTCCTCGAACAGCGCGGCGCGCGCAGGCAGCGCTGCCGCGGCCAACGCCACGGCTAGGCCCAGCGCGGAGAAACGATGACGCAACATCATGATCACTTGTCCTTCAGGTCAACGCGACGGTTCTTGGCCCAGGAGGCTTCAGTGTGGCCGGCGTCCATCGGGCGCTCCTTGCCGAAGCTGGTGGCTTCGACCTGGGCAGCGTTCACGCCCAGCAGGGTCAGCGACTTGGCAACGGCTTCAGCGCGCTTCTGGCCCAGGGCCAGGTTGTATTCGCTGCCACCGCGCTCGTCGGTGTTGCCTTCCAGGCGCAGGTTCAGGTTCTTGTTGTAGTTCAGGCGCTTGGCGTGAGCTTCGATCAGGCCACGGTAGTCGTCCTTGACGGTGTAGCTGTCGAAGTCGAAGTAGACGGCGCGCTGGTTGGCGACTTCGGCCGTGTACTGGGCGTTCAGGTCGACGGTGGCGACCTTGGACTCAGCCACCGGAGCGGTGCTGGGCTGGGCAGCGGTCGGCTGGGCCGGGGCGACCGGACGGCTCTCGACCGGTGCGGGTTCTTCCAGCTTGGTGGACGAGCAGCCGACCAGGGCGGCCGACGCCAACAGGCTCAGTGCGAAATAGCTCAGGGTGCGGTTCATCTTCATTGGATTGCTCCTGTTGGGGTGGCGTTTGATCGGTAGGCACTACGGGCCGGCATGTCTATGACAAGAACGCCGACCGGTCCGCGGCGAAATAAAGTAACAAATGTAATTGTCCAATGCTTGTCGGCGACTTGCTTAGGACTGGCTGAAGGCAGGCCTGCAAGACGCGCAATTTCGCATGGGTGTCATTACTTCCTGTCCTGGCCGAACGGGCCCCAGGTCGGCTCGCGAACATCCGCCGAAGTGGAAATCAGCTTGGCCTTGATCTTGCCGTCCAGCGTCGTCGTGACGAGCACGTCGCGGCCGCCGGCCTTGGTGGCATAGACGATCAGCCGGCCGTTCGGCGCGAAGCTGGGGCTCTCGTCGTCGGTCGTCTCGGTGATCTGGTTGACGCTGCCGCTGGCCAGGTCCATCACGCAGAGCTTGAACGAGCCGCCGCCCACGCGCGTGATGTACGCCAGCGTGCGGCCGTCGGGCGAGATGTCCGGGCTGATGTTGTAGTTGCCGGTGAAGGTGACGCGCTGTGCCGGGCCGCCCTGGGCCGGCATGCGGTAGATCTGCGGGCTGCCGCCGCGGTCGCTGACGAAGTAGATCGCCGAGCCGTCGGGCGTGAACACCGGCTCGGTGTCGATGGCCGGCGAGGTCGTCAGGCGCCGCACGCCGCTGCCGTCGCGGTTGATCAGGAAGAGCTGCGAGCCGCCGTCGCGCGACAAGGTCAGCGCGAGTTGCGAGCCGTCCGGCGAGAAGGTCGGTGCGCTGTTGCTGCCCTTGAAGTTGGCGACCTGCCGGCGCTGGCCGGTCTGCAGGTTCTGAATCCACACGACCGCCTTGCGCGTCTCGAAGGACACGTAGGCCAGTTCGCGGCCATCGCGCGACCAGGCCGGCGAGATGATCGGATCGGGACTCGCCAGCGCGACCTGGCCGCCCTCGCCGTCGGCATCGGCGATGCGCAGGCTGTAGCGGCCGCCGGCCTTGGTGACGTAGGCCATGCGCGTGGCGAACACGCCGCGCTCGCCAGTGAGCTTTTGATAGATGGCATCGGCCATGCGGTGCGCCGCCAAGCGCACGTCGTCGGGCGCCACGGCCTGGGCCTCGCCGCCGAGGTCCTGGCCCTTGACGGCATCCCAGAGCTTGTAGCGCACGTCCACGCGGCCATCGGCCAGCTTGGCGCACGAACCCGCGGCCAGCGCATCGGCACCACGGCCACGCCATTCGGTCCAGACCGGGGAGGATGTCTCGGTGAGGCCCGCTGGCGCATCGATGATGCGGAACTGGCCGCTGCGCTCCAGGTCGGCACGCACGATCGAGGCGACCGGCTGGCCGGCACGCGCTTCGTCGCGCAGATCGGGAATCGCGATCGGCACCTGGACGCTGCCGACGCCGGAGATCTCGACGCGGAACTGCGCCAGGGCCGGTCTGCCGACGAGTGTCGTGGCTGCTACGGCCGCCGCACCGGTCAGCCAGTGGCGGCGCGAACTCGAGAGGGTGCTCTTGGATTTTTCGGGCTCAAGCATCCACTCATTTTGCCTCAGCAAACTTGAAAGGCTTTGTAAGACAGCGCCGCTTGAATTACGGCTGTAACCCGGAAAGGCCTAGAGCAGCACGATGTCGTAGTGCTCGGTCTGGTTGGCCGGCTCCGCGGTCAGCGAGATCGGCTTGCCGATGAAGTCGGACAGGCCGGCCAGGTGTTGGCTCTCCTCGTCCAGCAGCATCTCGACGACGTTGGCCGCCGCCACGACGCGGAACTCGCGCGGACTGAACTGGCGCGCCTCGCGCAGGATCTCCCGCATGATGTCGTAGCAGACCGAGCGGGCCGTCTTGATCTGGCCGCGGCCTTCGCAGGTCGGGCACGGCTCGCAGAGCATGCGCGCCAGCGACTCGCGCGTGCGCTTACGGGTCATCTCGACGAGGCCCAGTTGCGTGAAGCCGCCCACCGTCACCTTCGTGCGGTCCTTGGCGAGCTGCTTGCGGAACTCGCTGAGCACGGCGGTCTTGTGCTCCTCGCGCGTCATGTCGATGAAGTCGACGATGATGATGCCGCCCAGGTTGCGCAGCCGCAGTTGCCGCGCGATGGCGCCGGCCGCTTCGAGATTGGTCTTGAAGATCGTGTCGTCGAAGTTGCGGGCGCCGACGAAGCCGCCGGTGTTGACGTCGATCGTCGTCATCGCCTCGGTCTGGTCGACGATCAGGTAGCCGCCGGACTTCAGGTCCACCCGCCGCGCCAGCGCGCGATCCAGCTCCGCATCGATGTTGTAGAGATCGAAGATCGGCCGCTCGCCGCGGTAGTGCTCCAGCTTGGCCGTGGCCGCCGGCATGAACACCTCGCCGAAGCCGTGCAGCACCTCGGTCTGCATCTTGGAATCGATGCGGATCGAGTTGGTCTTCTCGCTGGTCAGGTCGCGCAGCACGCGCTCCACCAGGCTCAGGTCCTGATGCAGCAGGCTGCCGGGCGGCGACTTCTGCGCCCGTTCGCGGATCGTGCCCCAGGTCTTGCGCAGGTAGGCGATGTCCGAGCCCAGCTCCTCGTCGGAAGCGTCCTCGGCGTTCGTGCGCAGGATGAAGCCGCCACCGCCGCCCTCCTCACGCTTGCCGACCAGACCCTGCATCCGCGCGCGCAGTTGCTCGCGCGCCTCGGGCGAGCCGATCTTCTGCGAGATGCCGATGTGGTCGTCCTGCGGCAGGAAGACCAGCATGCGCCCGGCAATCGAGATCTGCGTGGACAGCCGCGCACCCTTGGTGCCGATCGGGTCCTTGATGACCTGCACGGTCAAGGCCTGACCCTCGAACACCAGCCGCTCGATCGGCACGGCCGCGCCGGCCTCGCCATGGTGGTTGCGCGGCGTGGCGCCGTTGACGTGCAGGTCGGCCACGTGCAGGAAGGCCGCACGCTCCAGGCCGATGTCGATGAAGGCCGACTGCATGCCGGGCAGCACCCGCGCGACCTTGCCCGAATAGACGTTGCCGACGAGACCCCGCTCGAGCGTCCGCTCGATGTGCAGCTCCTGCACCGCGCCGTTCTCGACGATGGCCACGCGCGTCTCCTGCGGGGACCAGTTGATCAGAATGTCTTCCATCGCTCGTCGCCAATTCTTTTTGAGTGTTGTTGCATGGCGCCGGGCCATGCAGCACGACTCGTCGGAACTCGCTCAGAACTCGATCTGCCAGGCTCGCAGCAGCTGCGCGGTCTCGAACAGCGGCAGGCCCATGATGCCTGAATAGCTGCCCGCGATGCGCGAGATCCAGGCCGCAGCCTGGCTTTGTATAGCATACGCGCCAGCCTTGCCGAAGGGCTCGCCGCCGTCCACATAACGCTGGATCTCGGCGGCAGAGACCGGGGCGAAGTCCACTTCCGAGATGCTGATCGCAGCCTCGCGCCGCTCGCTCGAACCCACCGCCACCGCCGTCATCACGCGGTGCGTGCGGCCCGACAACAGGCTCAGCATCGCGAACGCATCGCCGGCATCGGCGGGCTTGCCGAGAATGCGGCCATCGATCGTCACGGTCGTGTCGGAGCAGAGCACCGGCGCCCGCGGCAGACCGCGCCGCTGCAGCCGAACCAGAGCGGCGTCGAGCTTGGCCGCGGTGACGCGGGTGACATAACGCTCAGGATCCTCGCCATCGATCACCGCCTCCAGCGCCTCGGCATCCTCGTCCGGACCGGCCAGCAGCAGTTCGTGGCGCACGCCGAGCTGGTCGAGCAGTTGCCGGCGGCGCGGGCTTTGGGAGGCGAGGTAGATCATTCGCGGTGGTAGGGGTGACCGGTCATCACAGTCCAGGCGCGGTACAGGCCCTCGGCCAGCAGCACACGGGCGAAGGCGTGCGGCAAAGTCAGGTCGGACAGGCGCAGCGTCTCGTCGGCCGTGGCTTTCAGCGCGGGCAGCAGGCCGTCGGGCCCGCCGATGATCAGCGCCACGTCCCGGCCATCGCCCATCCAGAGCTTCATCCGCTCGGCCAGTTGCATGCTGGTGCGACGCTCGCCGCGCTCATCGAGGATCAGGCGGCGCACGCCCTTGGGCAAGGCCGCCTCGATGCGCGCGGCCTCCGCCGTCATCAGCTGCTCGGCCGTCTTGCCGCTGGTGCGCGGCTCGGCCTTCACGGCCTTCAGCTCCAGCCGCAGCTCGGGCGGGAAGCGCTTGGCGAAGTCCTCGTAGGCCGCGTCGGCCCAGGCCGGCTGGCGCTGGCCGACGGCAACAAGGAACAAGCGCATCAGGCCTTCGTCGTCTTGCGGGCGGGAGCCTTCTTTGCAGGAGCCGCCTTCTTGGCGGGCGCTGCGGCCTTCTTGGCGGGAGCGGCAGTCTTCTTGGCCGGCGCCGCCTTCTTGGCTGCGGGCTTGGCCGCGGGCTTGGCTGACGATGCGGCCTTCTTGGCAGCCGGCTTGGCCGCGCCGACCTTGATCGTCTTGGTCGCCGGCGTCTTCACGCCGACCACGCGGGTCACGCCCTTCTTGGCGGCCGGTGCCTTCTTGGCGGCGGGTGTCTTGGCCGGAGCGGCCTTCTTCGCGGCAGCGCGCGGCTTCTTCGCTTTCGGCGCGTCGTCCTCGTCGTCGGGTTCCGAGGCCTTGACCAGCCGGACCTCGCTGTCGCCCAGCTTCAGCTTGACCGGCTTGCCGCCCCAGATTTCTTCGAGGTGGTAGTAGTCGCGGATCGCCGGTTGCATCACGTGGACGACGGCGGCGCCGCAGTCGACGATGATCCATTCGCCGTTGTCCTCGCCCTCGGTCCGCATCACCTGCATGCCGCGGCCCTTGACGGTTTCGCGCACGCTGTTGGCCAGCGACTTCGTCTGCCGATTGCTGGTGCCGGAAGCGATGATCACGCGCTCGAACAGCGGAGACAGGTGCTCCGTGTTGAAGACGACGATGTTCTGTGCCTTCACGTCTTCCAGACCATCGACGATGGCGCGTTGCAGCTTACGAATGTCCATTCATTACCTTGTTGTAAAGGCGGTGGCGGCTAATGTACTGCGCCACCGCGTCGCCCACCAGCGGGCGGATGTCCTCGCCGCGCGAGACTTTCTCGCGCACTTCGGTCGATGAAACGTGCATCGCCGGCATCGCCAGTCTCTGCACCTTTCCTGACACCGCTGCGACTTCCGCAGCGGCATGAACTTCTTCGTCGGCACGCGCCGCCACGGCCAAGGTCACCTGCCCGAGCAGATCCTGCCAGCGATGCCAGCTGGGCAGGCGCGCGTACTGGTCCTGCCCGATGACGAGGAACAGCTCGGCGCCGGGGTGGGCCACCCGCAGTTCCTCCACCGTGTCGACGGTATAGCTGGCGCCCTCGCGCTTCAGCTCCCGCTCGTCGACGGCGAATGAGGGCTCGCCCTCCACCATCAGGTAGACCATCGCCAGCCGGTGCGCCGCCTCGGTCACCCCCGGCTTCTGCCAGGGATTGCCGGCTGGCACCCAGAGCAATTGATCCAGCTTCAACTGATCGACCGCGCAGCGCGCGAGCGCCAGGTGGGCCAGGTGAACCGGATCGAAGGAGCCGCCGAACAGCCCGATCCGCGCTAGAGCCATAGATGCGTGGCCTGCTCGTCGGCCCAGTCGCGCGGGCGCAGGAAATCGGTGTAGAGGCGGGCCTCCTGCGTGCCCTCCTCCGGCGCCCAGTCGTAGCGCCACTTCACCTGCGGCGGCATGCTCATCAGGATCGATTCGGTGCGGCCGCCCGACTGCAGGCCGAACAGCGTGCCGCGGTCGAACACCAGGTTGAACTCGACGTAGCGGCCACGACGATAGGCCTGGAAGTCGCGCTCGCGCTCGCCATAGGCCAGCACCTGGCGGCGCTCGACGATGGGCAGGTAGGCCGGCAAGAAGGCATCGCCGACCGCGCGCATCAGCGCGAACGAGGCGTCGAAACCGCCTTCGTCGTGATCGTCGAAGAAGATGCCGCCGATGCCGCGCGGCTCGTCGCGGTGCTTCAGGAAAAAGTACTCGTCGCACCAGGTCTTGTAGCGCGGGTACAGGTCTTCGCCGTGCGGCTGCAGCGCGGTGCGGCAGGTCCGGTGGAAGTGCTGGGCGTCGCGCTCGAAGCCGTAGTAGGGCGTCAGGTCCATGCCGCCGCCGAACCACACGACGGGCTCGGCATCCGGGGGCATCGCCGCGAACATGCGCACGTTCATGTGCACCGTGGGCACGAAAGGGTTGTGCGGGTGGATCACCAGCGAGACCCCCATCGCCTCGAAGGCGGCGCCGGCCAGCTCCGGCCGGTGCTGCGTGGCCGATGGCGGCAAGACCCGGCCCCGCACGTGCGAGAAGTTGCAGCCGCCGCGTTCGAACAGCGCGCCGTTCTCGATCAGGCGCACGATCCCGTCACCCTCCAGCCGGCCGCCGGGCTCGCGCTCCCAGGCGTCGGTGATGAAGGGGTTGCCGTCTGCCGCCTGCAGGGCCGCGGCAATGCGCTGCTGCAGGTCGAGCAGGTAGTTCCGGACTGCGAGGGTGTCGATCATGTGCGGAAGCGAATCGGACTCGCCATCTCGGGGCGCTTGCCGGTGTGCTGAGCCAGGTGCGCGGCCATCAGCGCGAGGTCCCGTTCCGGGTCGCCGCCGAGGCGGACGAAGGTGTTGAAGCCGACGGTGCGCGTCGCGTAGTCCAGGTAGGCCAGGCCCACCGGCACCTGCGCCTGCAACGCCACTTGATAGGCGCCGGAACGCCAGCCGGCCGCCCGCGAGCGCGTGCCTTCCGGCGCCACGGCCAGCCAGAACAGCTCGCCGCGCTCGCGCGCCGCCTGCATCTGCTGCACGGTACCGCCGACCAGGCCGCTGCTGCTGGCGCGGTTGACCGCCACGCCGCCGAGCCACTTCGCCCAGCGGCCGAACAGCGGCACGCGGAACAGGCTGTCCTTGGCCCAGTAGCGCACCTGCAGGCCCAACGCCCACTTGGCGAAGATGCCGACGATGAAGTCCCAGTTCGAGGTGTGCGGATAGACCATCACGACGCCCTGCATCGCGGGCAGGCCATCGAAATCCACCTTCCAGCCGAACAGCCCCATCAGCCCGCGCGCGAGCGCGCTGCCGGCCGGCTTGAAGACGCGCGGGCCGGTGATCAGTTCGGGCGGGACGAGGACGTCGCGGGCGCTCATCCGCTCAGCGCTTGACGGCGCGATGACCAATGTCCTGGCGGTACTGCTTGCCGTCGAACTGGATGCCGGTCAGCGCCTCGTAGGCGTGCTGCTGCGCCTTCTTCACCGATTCGCCCAGCGCCGTCACGCAGAGCACGCGGCCGCCGGAGGTCACGAGCTTGCCGTCGACGTCGGCCGTGCCGGCGTGGAAGACCATCGCATCTTCCGCGTCGGCCGGCAGGCCGCTGATCGCGTCGCCCTTGCGCGGCGTCAGCGGGTAGCCGTCGGCGGCCATCACCACGCCCAGCGCCACGCGGCGGTCCCATTGCAGCTCGACCTGGTCGAGCGTGCCGTCGGTCGCGTGCAGCAGCACCTCGAACAGGTCGCTCTTCAGCCGCATCATGATCGGCTGCGTCTCGGGGTCGCCCATGCGGGTGTTGAACTCCACGGTGCGCGGGTCGCCGTGGCTGTCGATCATCAGGCCGGCGTACAGGAAGCCGGTGAACGGGATGCCGTCCTTGGCCATGCCGGCCACCGTCGGCATGACGATCTCGTGCATCACCTTGGCATGGACGTTGGGCGTGACGACCGGCGCGGGCGAATACGCACCCATGCCGCCGGTGTTCGGGCCTTCGTCCTTGTCGAGCAGGCGCTTGTGGTCCTGGCTGGTGGCCAGCGAGACGACGTTCTTGCCATCGCACAGCACGATGAACGAGGCTTCCTCGCCTTCGAGGAACTGCTCGATCACCACGCAGGCGCCGCCCGCGTTGTGGGTGACGCCGAGCTTGTTGTCTTCAAGGATCCAGTCGATCGCCTCGTGCGCCTCGGCCAGCGTCATCGCGACGACCACGCCCTTGCCCGCCGCCAGGCCGTCGGCCTTGATGACGATCGGCGCGCCCATGCGGTCCACGTAGGCATGCGCCGAGGGCGCGTCACCGAAGGTCTCGTAGGCGGCCGTCGGGATGTTGTGGCGCTTCATGAAGTCCTTGGCGAAGGCCTTGGACGATTCGAGCTGCGCGGCGGCCTTGGTCGGGCCGAAGATGCGCAGGCCGCGAGCGCGGAACTCGTCGACCACGCCGGCCGCCAGATAGACCTCCGGGCCCACGACGGTCAGCGCGATCTTCTCGTCGGCCGCGAAGTCGGCCAGCGCCTTGACGTCGGTAATCGGGATGTTCTTCAAGCGCTCGTCGCGCGCCGTGCCGCCATTGCCCGGCGCCACGTAGACCTGGCTCACCCGCTCGGATTGCGCCAGCTTCCAGGCCAGCGCATGCTCGCGCCCGCCACCACCCAGGACCAGGACCTTCATTCTTCGATGCTCGCGTTGTGGAACACGGCTTGCGTGTCATCCAGGTCTTCAATCACGTCCAGCAGCTTCTGCATGCGCTGGGCGTCCTCGCCGGTCAGGGCGATCGTGTTCTCGGGCCGCATCGTCACCTCGGCCACCTCGGCCTTCAGGCCGGCAGCTTCCAGCGCGTCGCGCACCTTCTCGAAATCGGCCGGCGCGGTCAGCACCTCGATGGCGCCGTCGTCATCGGTGACCACGTCCTCGGCGCCGGCATCCAGCGCCACTTCCATCACCTTGTCTTCCGAGGTGCCGGGCGCATAGATCAGCTGGCCGCAGTGCTTGAACTGGAAGGCCACCGCGCCTTCGGTGCCCATATTGCCGCCGTACTTGCTGAAGGCGTGGCGCACCTCGGCGACCGTGCGGACCCGGTTGTCCGTCATCGTGTCGATGATGATGGCGGCGCCGCCGATGCCGTAGCCCTCGTAGCGGATTTCCTCGTAGCTGATGCCTTCGAGCGTGCCGCTGGCCTTCTCGATGTTGTACTTGATGCGGTCGGCCGGCATGTTGGCGGCCTTGGCCTTGTCCACGGCCAGGCGCAGGCGCGGGTTGGCGTTCAGGTCGGGGCCACCCTGGCGGGCCGCCACGGCAATTTCACGAACGATACGGGTCCAGACCTTGCCGCGCTTCTCGTCCTGGCGGCCCTTGCGATGCTGAATATTGGCCCATTTGGAATGACCAGCCATTGAGTCCTGCTCCTGCTCTTGCTCGTAGGGGCTGCGTGAGGCCGCGGCCCTGGTTTTGCTTGGATAGACTGGCATTTTAGTCTGTGCCCCCTGGAGTCCCCATGACCGACCCGATCCTGCTTGCCCGAAACAAGGACGTCGAATGCCTGCTGCTGCCGGCGCTGGCCAACCGCCACGGCCTCGTCACCGGCGCGACCGGCACCGGCAAGACGATCAGCCTGCAGACGCTGGCGGAAAGCTTCTCGCGGCTGGGCGTGCCGGTCTTCATGGCCGACGTCAAGGGCGACCTGACCGGCATCTCGCAGGCCGGCCAGCCCGGCGCCAAGCTGCTCGCCACACTGAAGGAACGGGGCCTGGACGCCCCCGCATCGATCAAATGCCCGACCACCGTCTGGGACGTGTTCGGCGAGCAGGGCCACCCGGTGCGCGCCACCATCTCCGACATGGGGCCGCTGCTGCTGGCGCGCATGTTGTCGCTGAACGACACCCAGCAGGGCGTGCTGCAGCTGGTGTTCAAGATCGCCGACGACGCCGGCCTGCTGCTGCTGGACCTGAAGGACCTGCGCGCGATGCTGCAGCACGTGGCCGACAACGCGTCCGAGTACCAGACCAAGTACGGCAACGTCAGCGCGGCCAGCGTCGGCGCGATCCAGCGCGGGCTGATGAGCATCGAGGCCCAGGGCGGCGACAAGTTTTTCGGTGAGCCGATGCTCAACATCGCCGACCTGATGCAGACCGAGAACGGCCTGGGCGTCATCAACATCCTGGCGGCCGACAAGCTGATGGCCTCGCCGCTGCTCTACGCCACCTTCCTGCTGTGGATGCTGTCAGAGTTGTTCGAGACCCTGCCCGAGGTCGGCGACCTGGACAAGCCGAAGCTGGTGTTCTTCTTCGACGAGGCGCACCTGCTGTTCAAGGACGCGCCCAAGGCGTTGATCGACCGGATCGAGCTGGTCGTGCGGCTGGTGCGCTCCAAGGGTGTCGGCGTCTATTTCGTGACACAGAACCCGCTGGACATCCCGGACTCGGTGCTGGGCCAGCTCGGCAACCGCGTCCAGCATGCGCTGCGGGCCTTCACGCCGCGCGACCAGAAGGCCGTCAAGGCCGCGGCCGAGACGATGCGCGCCAAGCCGGGGCTGGACATCGCCACGGCGATCACCGAACTGGCCGTCGGCGAGGCGCTGGTGAGCCTGCTCGACGAGAAGGGCCGGCCCGGCGTCACCGAGCGCGTGTTCGTGCTGCCGCCGGGCAGCCAGATCGGGCCGATCACGGCCGAGCAGCGTGCGGCGCTGATGCAGAACTCCCTGGTCGCCGGCGTCTACGAGAAGGTGCTGGACCGGGAGTCCGCCTACGAGAAGCTGCGCGGCGTGGCGGCGCCCGCGGCGGGCGGACAGCCGGTGCAGCCGATACCGGGCGTCCCGACGCCGGCCGGCCAGGCGGGGAGCGATGGGGGCGGCGGCATGTTCGACGGCCTCAAGGGCGTGCTGTTCGGCACCACCGGCCCGCGTGGCGCGCACCACGAGGGCCTGGTGGAGGTGGCGGCCCGCTCAGCCATTCGGACGATGGGTTCGGCAGCCGGGCGGGAGATCATCCGCGGCGTGCTGGGCAGCATCCTCGGCGGGGGCAACAGCCGGCGCCGCTGACCGACCGTTCGCGCCGCGCCGCCGCCGTTCGTCGCAGCGGCATCGCCGGCGGCGGCAGGGCTGGGCACGATGGCGACCATTCCAACCCGCCTATCGGAGCCCGCCATGCAAGAAGTCATCACCCAGATCCTCTCCCACGTCCCGACCTGGGTTTGGGCCATCCTCGTCTTCATCATCGTGATGGGCGTCCGCCAGAGCCGCGATCAATCGATGAGCCGCGGCCGCCTGCTGATCCTGCCGATCGTCTGGCTGGCCTTCGGCTTCTGGGGCGTGGAGACGACCTTCGGGCTGCACGCCGCGCCGCTGCTCGCCTGGGTGGCCGGCCTGGCCGCGAGCCTCGCGCTGGTCCGCCGCTCGGGCTGGCCCGGTGGTGCCTACGCCGAAGGCAAGGCCGAAGCTCAGCGCTATTTCGTGCCCGGCAGCTGGACGCCGATGGCGCTGATGCTGACGATCTTCTGCGCCAAGTTCGCCCTGGGCATGAGCCTGGCGATGAACCCGGCGCTGGCGCAGCAGACCGCCGCCGCGATCGGCTTCAGCGCCCTGTTCGGCGCGCTCAGCGGTGCGTTCCTCGGCCGTTCACGCAACATCCTGGCCCGCGGCGTGCGCCCCGCGGCGGGTTTGTGCGAGGCCCAGGCCTGATGACCGGCGCCGACAATACGGCCATGCTCCTTTCCGTTCCCGATCTGGCGCGCTGGGCCGGCCGCCAGGTCCTGTTGATCGTCATCGTCGCCCTGGCCGTTTCTGTCGGTCTCGTGGTGGTCTTCCGGCTGCCGGTAGGCATCACGCTGGTCTACAGCTTCTGCATCACCGCCGCCTGCGCCTTCTTCGTCCAGAGCCTGAGCCGTGCCAGCCGCCTGCTGATGCAGCGCCTGGGCGACGCCAGCGAGGAGCGCCGGCAGTGGCCCGGCTGGCCGCTGATGCTGGTCAGCCTGGTGCTCGGCACCATCGGCGGCTACGGTGTCGGCACCGCCGCCGGCAACTGGCTGACCGGCCTGCACAACAGCGCGCTGCACGACGTCAACCTGCGCGATGCGCTGACGATCCTCGTCGTGGCCTTGATCCCCGGCATCGGCACCACCTACTTCTTCCTCAGCCGCGGACGACTGGCCGCCGCCGAACTGCGCGTGCAGACCGCCCAGCGCCAAGCCGCCGAGACGCAGCTGCGGCTGCTCGAATCGCAGCTCGAGCCGCACATGCTGTTCAACACCCTGGCCAACCTGCGCGTGCTGATCGGGCTGGACCCCACGCGTGCCCAGGCCATGCTGGACCACATGATCGCCTTCCTGCGTGCCACGCTCACCGCCTCGCGCAGCGGCAGCCACTCGCTGCGCGAGGAGTTCGCGCGGCTGCAGGACTACCTGGCGTTGATGCAGGTGCGCATGGGAGAGCGCCTGCAGCCGGCCTTCGAGCTGCCGGCGGAGCTGGCCGAGCAGCCCGTCCCGCCGCTGCTGCTGCAGCCGCTGGTGGAGAACGCGATCAAACACGGCCTGGAGCCCAAGATCGAGGGCGGCGCGCTGGTCGTCAGCGCGCGCCGGCAAGGCGGTCAACTGATCCTCGAAGTCCGCGACGGCGGCGTGGGCCTGGGCAATTCCCGCGAGCAGGGAACGCAGTTCGGCCTACACCAGGTCCGCGAACGCCTTGTCACCCGTTACGGCGACGCAGCCTCGCTCGCGATCGCGCCTGTGCCTGCGCCCGGCGCCGGTACCCTCGTCACCCTCACCCTTCCCCTTTCATGAATCCAAGCGCACTGATCGCCGAGGACGAGCCGCTGCTCGCCGCCCACCTGAAGCAGGAGCTGGCCCGGCTGTGGCCGGAGCTGCAGATCGTCGCCCTCGCGCCGCACGGCCAGGCCGCCGTCGACGAGGCGCTGGCGAAGCGCCCGCAGGTCTGCTTTCTCGACATCCGCATGCCCGGCATGACCGGCCTCGAGGCCGCCGCGGCCCTGGCCGACGAGTGGCCCGACGACGGCACGCCCTTCCCGCTGCTGGTCTTCGTTACCGCCTACGACCAGTACGCCGTGCAGGCCTTCGAGCGCGCCGCCTTCGACTACCTGCTGAAGCCGCTGCAGACGGAACGGCTGGCGCAGACGGTGCAGCGGCTGAAGGCCGCGCTCCAGTCGCAACAACAGCAGCGCCAGCTCGACCTCGGCGCCGCCGTGGACCAGTTGCGCAGCCTGCTCGGCGCGCAAGCCGCCGTGCCCGCCGCCGCACCGCTGCGCCTGCTGCAGGTGAGCCTGGGTAACAGCATCCTGATGGTGCCGGTCGACGAGGTGCTGTACTTCGAGGCGGCCGACAAGTACGTGCGCGTGATGACCGAGGGCGGCAAGGAGCATCTCGTGCGGGTCTCGCTGCGCGAACTGCTGCCGCAGCTGGACACGCAGCGCTTCTGGCAGGTCCACCGCGGCACGATCGTGCGGGCCGACGCCATCGAGCGCGCCGTGCGCGACGAGGCCGGCAAGCTGACCCTGCACCTGCGCGGCAGCCCCGACAAGCTGGCCGTCAGCCGCATGCACACCCATCTCTTCAAAGGCCTGTAGTCACCTCATGAGCACACTGCTGCGCGAACGCATCCACGGCGAGGAAGCCAAGGTCTCCAGCGTCGAGCTGTTCTTCGACCTCGTCTACGTGTTCGCGGTCACGCAGCTTTCGCACCGCCTGCTGGAGCACATGAGCCCGATCGGCGCGCTGCAGACCCTGCTGCTGTGGTTCGCCGTCTGGCTCGGCTGGCAATACACCTGCTGGGTAACCAACTGGTTCGACCCGGAGAAGCTGCAGATCCGTGTGCTGCTGTTCGCGCTGATGCTGGTCGCGCTGCCGATGTCGGCGGCGATTCCCGAGGCCTTCGGCGAGCGCGGGCTGCTTTTCGCCGCCTGCTACGTGGGCCTGCAGGTCGGCCGTTCGGTCTTCGTGCTGCTGTGCCTGGGCCGTGGAAACGCCTTGACGCCGAACTTCCTGCGCATCCTCGGCTGGACCGTGATCTCCGGCATCTTCTGGATCGCTGGCGCCTTGCAGGAGGACGCCACGCTGCGGCTGGCGCTGTGGGCGGTGGCCGTGCTGTGCGAATACGTCTCGCCGATGTTCGGCTTCGTGCTGCCGGGCCTGGGGCGCTCCAGCACGCAGGACTGGACGATCGAAGGCGGCCACCTGGCCGAGCGCTGCCAGCTGTTCGTGATCGTCGCGCTGGGCGAATCGATCCTCGTCACCGGCGCCACCTTGGCCCAGTCGGCCGACTGGGGCGGCGACACGCCGCTGGCCTTCGCCCTCGCCTTCGCCACCAGCCTGGTGCTGTGGTGGATTTACTTCGACACCAGCAGCCGCGATGCCAGCCATCGCATCGCCCATGCGGCCGACCCGGGCGGCATGGGCGCGCTGTTCCACTACCTGCACGTGCTGATCGTCGGCAGCGTGATCGTCGTGGCCGTGGGCTGCGAGCTGCTGATGGCGCATCCGCACGAGCACGTCGGCCTCCAGCACGTGGCGGCCACCCTGGGCGGGCCGGGGCTGTACCTGCTCGGCAATGCGCTGTTCCGCCGGGTCGTCTACGGCAGCGTGCCGGCCTCGCACATCGCCGGGCTGCTGGGGCTGGCGGTGTGGGCAGCCGCCGCGACGGCGCTGGGCCTGAGCCTGCTGGCGCTGTGCGCCGGCATCGTCGCACTGCTGCTGATCGTCGCGGCCTGGGACGGCTGCACGCAGCGGCAGTGATAATCGACCTAACCCGATAACTCGACGCGCCGCCCCTCGCCGGGCGGCGTTGGCATTCATGTCCCATTCCGCCGACGACACCGTCAAGGTCAGCAACTTCCTGCGCGCCATCATCGAACGCGATCTCGAGGCCGGCACCAACGCCGGCCGCAACTTCGCCGGCACGCCCGGCGATGCCGCCCACCACCAGGCGGGCGCCCCCGATCCGGCCAAGGTGCGCCTCCGTTTCCCGCCCGAGCCCAACGGCTACCTGCACGTCGGGCACGCCAAGAGCATCTGCCTGAACTTCGGCCTGGCACGCGACTACGGCGGCATCTGCCACCTGCGCTTCGACGACACCAATCCGGAGAAGGAAGAGCAGGAGTACGTCGACGCCATCGAGGAGATGGTGAAGTGGCTGGGCTGGAACTGGGAATCGAACGACACCTCGCATCTGTTCTTCGCCAGCAACTACTTCGACTTCATGTACCGCGCGGCCGAGTACCTGATCTCCGCCGGCCTGGCCTACGTGGACGAGCAGACGCCCGAAGAGATGCGCCTGCACCGCGGCGACTTCAACACGCCCGGCACCGACAGCCCGTTCCGCTCGCGCACGCCGGAGGAAAACCTGGCCCGCTTCCGCGAGATGCGCGACGGCAAGCATGCCGACGGCGCGATGGTGCTGCGCGCGAAGATCGACATGGCCTCGCCCAACATCAACCTGCGCGACCCGACGCTGTATCGCATCCGCCGCGCCACCCACCACAACACCGGCGACAAGTGGTGCATCTACCCGATGTACACCTACGCGCACCCGATCGAGGACGCGCTGGAGCGGATCACCCACAGCGTCTGCACGCTGGAGTTCGAAGACCAGCGCCCGTTCTACGACTGGCTGCTCGAATCGCTCGCCGCCGGCGGCCTGCTGGCCCACCCGCTGCCCAAGCAATACGAGTTCGGCCGCATGAACCTCAGCTACGTCGTCACCAGCAAGCGCAAGCTGCGCCAGCTGGTCGAGGAGAAGCACGTCAAGGGCTGGGACGACCCGCGCATGCCCACCCTGGTCGGCATGCGTCGCCGCGGCTACACGCCGGAGAGCATCCGCAACATGGTCGACTCGACCGGCGTGACGAAGAGCAATTCCTGGATCGACTACTCGGTGCTCGACGGCTACCTGCGCGCCGACCTCGAAGGCAAGGCCGCCCGTGCCTGCGCGGTGCTGGACCCGGTGAAGCTGAAGTTCACGAACTGGGCCGAGCTGTTCGGCAGCGAAGACCACGTCGAGCTGTCCCACGCCCCCGCCCACCCGCACCTGCCGGAACTCGGCACGCGCGAGTTCAAGATGGGCTCCGAGGTCTGGATCGAGCGCGACGACTTCCTGGAAGTGCCGGTCAAGGGCTACCAGCGCCTGTTCCCGGGCAACAAGACGCGCCTGAAGTACGGCTACGTCGTCGAGTGCACCGGCTGCGAGAAGGATGCCGACGGCACGATCACCGCCGTGCTGGCCACCATCGTGCCGGACACCAAGAGCGGCACGCCGGGCGCCGACGCGATCAAGGTCAAGGGCGTGATCACCTGGGTCGGCGTGCAGGACGCCGTCGCCGCCGAGGTGCGGCTGTACGACCGGCTGTTCACCGAGGCCCAGCCCGATGCGGGCGGCCGGGACTTCCTGGAGGTGCTGAACCCGGGAAGCCTGAAGGTGGTCCAGGCCTGGCTGGAGCCTTCACTGAAGGACGTGGCGGCCGGCGCCGCCTTCCAGTTCGAACGCCACGGCTACTTCGTGGCGGATCGCGTCGATCATCGCGCCGACAAGCCGGTCTTCAACAAGATCACCGGGCTGCGCGACAGCAACTGGGCGAAGTAAACGTCTGGTTCAATCGCTCGCGAGGACGACCGGCGTGGCGTACTCGTGGCCGATGACGGCGCGCGCGAACAGGTAGTTCTCGCGCGCCCGCTCGCTGAGCATGTCGAGAAAGACCGAGCCATGCTCGTCGCAGGGGAAGATCAGCGCCTTGCCGCTGTGGAACAGCGACTGGAAGCGCAGCTCGAACTTCGAGGGCGGGCGTTTGCTGGCGGAAGCGGTGGTGGTGTCCATGTACTGCTCCAACGTGTACGGCTGCAACGCATTCTTTTGCAGAACCGTTGACGCAAGACTAGGCCGATGATGCGGGCGCTGCACGTGCAAACGCCGCAGGAATTACCCACTGTTTGGGGGATCACCCCCGCGGTCGGGTGTTCGTGGAACTACGTCACGACCTAACGGTCACCTTCAGCAGAGGCCAGGTCGGCCATGCGCCGCACCTTGACCTTGCGGCCTTTGAGCTTGCCGTTGCTCAGCCGCTTCACCGCCTCGCGGGCGATGCTGCGCTCCACCGCCACGTAGCTGTGGAAGTCGGTCACGTTGATCTTGCCGATCTGCGCGGCCGTGAACCCGGCCTCGCCGGTCAGCGCGCCGAGGATGTCGCCGGGGCGGATCTTGTCCTTGCGGCCGCCGAGGATCTGCAGGGTGTCCATCGCCGGCAGCAGCGGGCCGCCGGGCGCGGGCTTCAGCTCGTCGAGCTTGCCCCAGGTCGATTCGCGGCCCAGCATCTGTTCGATGCGGCCGATACGTCCCATCTCGTCCAGGCTCGCCAGCGTCAGCGCCAGCCCCTCGGCGCCGGCACGACCGGTGCGGCCGATGCGGTGAATGTGGACCTCGGCGTCGGGCGTCGTGTCCACGTTGATCACGCATTCCAGCTGCGCGATGTCCAGGCCGCGGGCCGCCACGTCGGTGGCGACGAGCACCGAGCAGGAGCGGTTGGCGAACTGGATCAGCACCTGGTCACGATCGCGCTGCTCCAGGTCGCCATGCAGGGCCATCGCGACGAAACCCTGGGCGCTCAGCACGTCCACCAGGTCGTTGCACTGGCGCTTGGTGTTGCAGAAGGCGATCGCGCTGGCCGGGCGGAAGTGGTTCAGCAGCAGCGAGACGGCGTGCAGACGTTCGTCCTCGGCCACCTCGTAGGCGAGCTGGCGGATCTGCGCCGGCGCGGCGGTGGCGACCTCGATCCGCCGGGGCTCGCGCAGGAATTGCGCGCTGAGCTGGGCGATGCCTTCCGGGTAGGTGGCGGAGAACAGTAAGGTCTGGCGGGCCTTGGGCGCGCGCTTGGCGACGGACTTGATGTCGTCGACGAAGCCCATGTCCAGCATGCGGTCGGCCTCGTCGAGCACCAGCGTGTTCAGCGCCGACAGGTCCAGGCTGCCTCGATCCAGATGATCGAGCACGCGGCCCGGCGTGCCGACGGCGATGTGCGCGCCGAAAGCCAGGCTCTCCATCTGCGGCTTCATTGGCGAACCGCCGGTCAAGGTAAGCACCTTGACGTTGTCGGCCGCGCGGGCCAGGCGGCGGATCTCCTGCGTGACCTGTTCGGCCAGCTCTCGCGTCGGGCACAGGACCAGGGCCTGGGTGCGCGGATCGGCGGCATCGAGGCGGTGCAGCAGCGCGATGGCGAAGGCGGCCGTCTTGCCGCTGCCGGTCTGGGCCTGGGCGATCAGGTCCTGGCCGGCCAGCGCGTGCGGCAGGCTGGCGGCCTGGATCGGCGTCATCTGCTCGTAGCCGAGCTGGGCCAGGTTGGCCAGCATCGGTGCGGAGAGTTCGGAAAGTTCGGTGAAGGGAGCGCTCATCGGGCTATTGTCCCCGAGCGCTCCGATCACTTTCTCAGGCCAGCGTTCAAGCCAGCGTATAGGCCGTCTTCACCACGGTGAAGAACTCGGCCGCGTAGCGGCCCTGCTCACGCGGACCGTAGGACGAGCCCTTGCGGCCGCCGAAGGGTACGTGATAGTCCACGCCCGCCGTCGGCAGGTTGACCATCACCATGCCGACCTGCGAGTGGCGCTTGAAGTGCGTGGCGTACTTCAGCGAGGTCGTGGCGATGCCGGCGGACAGGCCGAACGGCGTGTCGTTGGCCACGGCCAGCGCTTCCTCGTAGTCCTTCACGCGGATCACGCTGACGACCGGGCCGAACACTTCCTCGCGGTTGATGCGCATCGCGGACGTGGTTTCGGTCAGCAAGGTCGGGGCCATGAAGAAGCCCTTGGTCTCGTACTCGACCAGCGAGCCGCCGGCGACGATCTTGCCGCCCTCTTCCTGGCCCAGGGTCACGTAGCTCATGTCCTGGTCGAGCTGCGCCTGCGAGACGACCGGGCCGATGTCGGTGCCGGCAGCCAGCGCGGCGCCGACCTTCAGCTTCTTCGTGCGCTCGGCCAGCGCGGCGATGAACTTGTCGTGGATGCCTTCGGTGACGATCAGGCGGCTGGACGCCGTGCAGCGCTGGCCGGTCGAGAAGAAGCCACTGTTGGCGCTGAGCTCGACGGCCAGGTTCAGGTCCGCGTCGTCCAGGATCACCTGCGGGTTCTTGCCGCCCATCTCGAGCTGCACCTTCTTGCCCAGGCCCACGGCCGTCTGCGCGATCTGGCGGCCGACGCCTACCGAGCCGGTGAAGCTGATCGCGTCGACTTGCGGGTTCGTCACGATCGCGTTACCGACCAGGCTGCCACGACCCATCACCAGGTTGAACACGCCGGCCGGAATGCCCGAGCGGTGGATGATGTCGGCCAGCGCCCAGGCGCAGCCCGGCACCAGGTCGGCCGGCTTCAGCACGACGCAGCAGCCGTAGGCCAGCGCGGGGGCGATCTTCCAGCTCGGGATCGCGATCGGGAAGTTCCAGGGCGTGATCATGCCGACGACGCCGATCGGTTCGCGCGTGACTTCGACGCCAATGCCCGGGCGCACCGAGGGCAGGATCTCACCCGACAGGCGCAGGCATTCGCCGGCGAAGAACTTGAAGATATTGCCGGCGCGCACCACCTCGCCGATCGCTTCCGGCAGCACCTTGCCCTCTTCGCGGGCCAGCAGGCGGCCCAGTTCGTCGCGGCGGGCCAGGATCTCGGTGCCGATCTTGTCCAGCGCGTCGGCGCGGGCCTGGATGCCGGAGACGCTCCACTTCGGGAAGGCAGCGCGCGCGGCGGCAACGGCCGCCTCGACCTGCGCCACATCGGCCTGCGCGTACTCGCCCAGCACATCGCTGACGTCCGACGGGTTGATGTTCGGGGCGTAGCTGGCGCCGGGCACCCATTCACCGTTGATGAGGTTGTCGAAGCGTTGCTGAGAGGACGAGGTCATGGTGGAGCGTTCCTGCAATGTGAAAAGGCGGATTGGATCCTGAAAGCGCGTGAGCTTACTTCGATTCTGGCGAAGAATCGCTTGCCGATCCGCTGGTATGGTTCGTGCGCCCTCCGCCCCTACGAGAAGACGCCCAGGACCCGACATGACCGATCCGCGCACCCTGCTCCGCTCGATGTTCGACGCCGCCGTCGCCGCAGCCCAGCCAGCCCTGTGCCTGCCGCCGCATCTGCCGTCCCCGCCGAAGGGCCGCACGATCATCATCGGTGCCGGCAAGGCCTCGGCCGCGATGGCGCAGGCGCTGGAAAAGCACTGGCCCGGCCCGCTGGAGGGCGTCGTGGTCACGCGTTACGGCTATGAAGTCCCCTGCGAGCGGATCGAGATCATCCAGGCCGCCCATCCGGTGCCCGACGCTGCCAGCCTGGCCGCCTCGCAGCGCTTGCTGGACAAGGTCAGCGGCCTCACCGAGGACGACCTCGTCATCGCGCTGATCTCCGGCGGCGGCTCGGCCCTGCTGGTGTCGCCCGCGCCGGGGCTGACCCTGCAGGACAAGCAGGCGATCAACAAGGCGCTGCTGGCCAGCGGCGCGACGATTTCCGAGATGAACTGCGTGCGCCGGCACCTGTCCGCCATCAAGGGCGGCCGGCTGGGCGCGGCCTGCCACCCGGCGCGGCTGGTGACCCTGCTGATCTCCGACGTGCCGGGCGACGACCCGATCGACATCGCCTCCGGCCCGACGGTGGGCGACCCAACGACTTGCGCGGACGCGCTGGCCATCATCGATCGCTTCCGCATCGAGATCCCGCCGGCCGTGCGCGCGCGGCTCGAAAACGGCGAGGCCGAGACGGTGAAGCCCGGCGATCCGCGCCTGGCCAACAGCGAGACGCGCATGATCACCGCCCCGCAGATCGCGCTGGTGGCCGCAGCCCAGGTGGCGCTGGACGCCGGCATCACGCCCTACATCCTCGGCGACAGCCTGGAAGGCGAGGCGCGCGACCTGGGCCTGGCCATGGCCGGCATCGCGCGGCAGGTGGTGGTGCACGAACAGCCGTTCAAGCGGCCCTGCGTGCTGCTGTCCGGTGGCGAGACGACGGTGACCTTGACGGGCACGGGCCGTGGCGGGCGCAACGTCGAATTCCTGCTGAGCCTGGCCGTCGGGCTCAACGGCCTGAAGGGCGTGTACGCGGCGGCTGGAGATACCGACGGCGTCGACGGCGCCGAGGAGATCGCCGGCGCGGTCTGCACGCCCGACACCTTGGCACGTGCCTGGGCACAAGGCATCAACCCGCGCGCCAGCCTGGATAACAATGACGGCCACGGCTTCTTCCAGGCCTTGGGCGACTCGATCGTCACGGGCCCGACGCTGACCAACGTCAACGACTTCCGCGCGATCTATATCGAATGACGAGCGCAGCGCAGGGCCGCCCCAAGCAAGCTCGCGTCCCCTCGGGGGACCGGGCGATGTACCCATCGACCGAGGGGCTCCAATGAGCGACGAACACAAACATCGACTGGAAATGACGGTGCTGATGACGCCGGACATGGCGAACTTCGCCGGCAACGTCCACGGCGGCACCATCCTCAAGTTCCTCGACCAGGTGGCCTACGCCTGCGCGAGCCGCTACGCCGGCCGCTACGTCGTCACGCTGTCGGTGGATCAGGTGATGTTCCGCGAGCCGATCCACGTCGGCGAACTGGTCACCTTCAAGGCCTCGATCAACCATACCGGCACCTCGTCGATGGAGGTGGGCATCAAGGTGCTGACCGAGAACATCCGCACGCAGGAGCTGCGGCACGCCAACAGCTGCTTCTTCACGATGGTCGCCGTGGACGACAACCGCAAGCCGGTGGCCGTGCCGAAGCTGGTACCGGGCAATGCCGATGAAGAGCGCCGCCACGCTGCCGCCAAGGTGCGCAAGGATCTGCGGCATGAGTTCGCGCAGCGGCTGGAGGCCAGCCGCAAGATGGAACAGCCTCCTCAGGCCAACTGAAAGAACTCGCTGGGCGTCTGCCCGAACTGCCGCTTGAACATCGTCGCGAACGCGCTCGGGCTGGCATAGCCCAGCGCCAGCGCGACGTTGATCACCTTCTCGCCGCCGGCCAGCAGCTCCAGCCCGTGCATCAGGCGGGACTGCTGGCGCCACTGGCCGAAGGTCATGCCGGTCTCGCGCGCGAAGCTGCGCTGCAGGGTCTTCACGTCGACAGACAGGCGCAGCGCCCAGTCCTGCAAGGTGGTGTCGTCATCGGGCTGGGCCTGCAAGCGCTCGCAGATCCGGCGCAGCCGTGCATCGCCGGGCTGCGGCAGGTGCAGCGGCAGCACCGGCAGCGCCTGCAGCTCGTCGATGATCAGTGCGGCGAGGCGCCCGTCGCGGGAATCCGCGGCGTAGCTCTCGCTCAGGGTCATCGCCGCCAGGATCAGCTCGCGCAGCAGCCCCGACACGCCCACCGCCTGCGGCAGCGCGGGCAGTTGGGGCGCCACCTCCGGCCGCACGTAGAGGCTGCGCATCCGCAGGTCGCCTACGCAGCGGATGCCATGCACGAAGCCCGTCGGCATCCAGATCGCCCGCGTGGGCGGCACCACCCACTGGCCGTCGTCCGAGGTCACCACCATCACGCCGCTGGAGGCGTAGATCAGCTGACCCTTGTTGTGCGAGTGGCGGGCGATCAGGTGGCCGCGCGGGTAGTCGGTGGCCTTGCTGAAGATCGGCATCGTCGAGGCGTCGATGTCGATCAGGCGCTCGGGCAGCGAGGGAACGGGGTAGGAGGGAACAGAGTAGTTCATGTCCTTTTTGCAAAAGTCATCGCCCGAACGGCGCAAGACAGACATCGATGCTAACCCTTATTCTTCGCGCCATGTCTGCAATCCCCGCCTCCATCCCCACGAGCGGCGCTCCGAACCGGACCGTCTTCCGCATCATCGGCTTCATCAGCGCCTCGCACATGATCAACGACATGATGCAGTCGCTGATCCTGGCGATGTATCCGATCCTGAAGGGCACGTTCTCGCTGAGCTTCACCCAGATCGGCCTGATCACGCTGACATACCAGCTGACCGCCTCGCTGCTGCAGCCGCTGATCGGCCTGTACACCGACAAGAAGCCGACGCCCTACTCGCTGCCGATCGGCATGGGCTTCACGCTGTGCGGCCTGCTGCTGCTGGCTTTTGCACCGAACTACGGCACCGTGCTGCTGGCCGCGGCCTTCGTCGGCACGGGTTCGTCGGTGTTCCACCCCGAATCGTCGCGCGTGGCGCGCATGGCTTCGGGCGGGCGACACGGTCTGGCGCAGTCGCTGTTCCAGGTCGGCGGCAACACCGGCAGCGCGCTGGGCCCGCTGGTGGCCGCGCTGGTGATCGAGCCCTTCGGCCAGCGCAGCGTCGCGTGGTTCGCGCTGGTGGCCCTGGTCGGGATCTCGCTGCTGAGCCAGGTCAGCCGCTGGTATGCACACCAGCATCTGGCCGCCAAGGGCAAGCCCATGAAACCCGCCGCCAAGGCACCGCTGCCGCCGGGCAAGACGGCCTTCGTCGTCAGCATCCTGCTGCTGCTGATCTTCTCGAAGTATTTCTACATCGCCGGGCTGTCGAGCTTCTACACCTTCTACGTGATCGAGAAGTTCCACGTCTCGGTGCAGAGCGCGCAGATGCACCTGTTCATCTTCCTGTTCGCTTCGGCGCTGGGCACCCTCGCCGGCGGCCCGATCGGCGACCGCATCGGGCGCAAGCCGGTGATCTGGTTCAGCATCCTGGGCGTGGCCCCGCTGGCCCTGCTGCTGCCGCACGCCAACCTGTTCTGGAGCACGGCGCTGACGATCCTGATCGGCCTCGTCCTGTCCTCGGCGTTCTCGGCCATCCTGGTCTATGCGCAGGAGCTGATCCCCGGCAAGGTGGGCATGGTCTCAGGCCTGTTCTTCGGCTTCGCCTTCGGCATGGGCGGCCTGGGCGCCGCGGTGCTGGGCATCGTGGCTGACCGCACCAGCATCGACTTCGTCTACGAGACGATCGCCTGGCTGCCGCTGCTGGGTATCACGGCGGCACTCCTTCCGACAATTCGGAAGAAGGCCTGATTCTCAAAGCCCCGGCGCGAGGATGCCGGGCATGCCGATGAACTCCGGCTGGTGCCGGAAGTCCCAGACCCAGCGGCGCAGCGCGGGCCATTCGTCCAGCGCGATGCCGCCCTCGGGCGCCAGCGCCACGTAGGGGAAGCAGGCCAGGTCGGCGATCGTCGAACGCTCGCCGGCCACGAGCCAACGCTGGCCCTGCTGCTGGCGCTCAGCCAGGTGGTCGTCGAGCTGGCGGAACAGCGCGCGCGCACTGCGGCGCGCGGCCTCCAGGTCGATGTGCGCGAAGCCGAAGCCATCGTGCAGGCGCGCCGCCGAGGCGCTGCGGGTGATGTCCTCGGCCACCGCCAGCCACAGCTGGATCTCGCCACGGGCACGCGCTCCGGCCGGATACCAGCGGCCCGACGGGTCGTAGGCACTCGCAAGGTAGACCAGGATGGCCTGCGCGTCGCGCAGCAGGAAGCCGCCGTCCTCCAGCACCGGAATCTGCCCGAGCGGGTTGACCTGCTCGATGAACCAGGCCGACTTGTGTTCGCGGCCCGGGTGGAAGTTGATCGGCTGCCTGTCGAAGCGCTGCCCCAGCGCGTTCAGCAGGTAGCGCACCTTCCAGCAGTTGCCGGAGAGTTCGTAGTCGTAGAGCTTCATGATCAGGCGATCGCGCCGTAGCTCATGCCGCGCTTCCGGAGCCAGCGGCGGTAGGCACCGGACATCGCGTCGCAGCGGGTCGGCGTCTCCATGCCGGCCACCAGCGGCATTTTCTTGGGCATCTGGTTCTCGAGGATCGGCTTGTCCTGGCCGAAGATCGTGTGCTGGAAGGCGATCAGCTCGGTGTCGCTAAGCGTGTCCTCGAAATAGGCCAGCAGGCAGTAGGCAATGATGTGCTCCTCGTCGACCGGCTGCACGAACAGGCCGATCGCGTCCTGCGCACCGGGGCGCGGCACCGAGGTCTTGTAGAGCATCGCCGTCATCGGCTGCATCACGCGGTAGCGGTACTGCGCCTCCACACCCTCGGTGGCGCTGCCCGAAGTGCGCGGCTGGTAGAAGCGGCACTCGGTGGCCCAGATCTCGTCGGCCTCCTCGTCGATGCTGACCTTGTACGGCGCCACCTCGGTATGCGGCACCTCGCCGAGGTAGTGCGAGTGCACGTAGGGGAAGTGCGCCATGTCGAGGAAGTTCTCCACCATGCGCAGGCCGGAGACGTTCACGCCGATGCCGTCGCAATCGACGATGCGACGGCCGGGTTCGTCGAACTCGGGGAAGTCGAACAGGGGCCTGGGCTCGGCGCCTTCGCCGGCGCAGACCCACAGGTAGCCGTAGCGCTGCTGCGCCTGCAGCGTGCGGCCATCGGCGGCGCAGGCTTGCAGTTGGCCAGCCTCATCGCGCCACAGGCGCACGCGGCTGCCGAGCAGCTTCGTCTCGTAGGCGCCGTGGTCCAGGCGCGTGGCCGGGCCGACGGTCAGCCAGTCGCCCAGCATGTTCGGATCAATGGTGTTGAAGCCGCTCATGCGCCCTCCTCGATCGCATCGCGCAGCCGGCGCGATGCCTGGGTGGCCACAGCCGCCTCATCTGCCGTGCGGGCGAACAGGTGCAGCATCGTCCAGTCGGCCTTGGCCTCGTTGAGATAGAGCGTCGCCGGCACGCCGCCCAGCTCGCCGTGCCAGACGCAGGGCTGCGACTCGGCAAAGCCAAGGGCGCGCAGGCGCTGCTGCAATGCCTCGCCCGAGCGACGCACCGACAGCGAGCGGCAGAACTGCTGCTCGGCACGCGCGGCCAGGGCGGGTGCCGCCGTGCCGATCGCTCGCGACGACACCCACACCATGCCCTGCGCTTCGGCCACGCGCCAGGTCTTGACGCACACGCCCTGCGGCGCGGCCTGCTGCGGTTGCGCGGGGATGTGGCTGCAGTTGCCGGTACCGGCTTCGAACTCCCAGCCGTGGTACGCGCAGGAAAGCCGCCCTTCCAGGATGCGCCCCATCGTCAACCGCGTGCCGCGATGCGGGCAGCGGTTCTCCCAGGCCTGGGCGACGCCATCGACCGAGCGCCACAGCGCCAGTTCCTCGCCGTGCAGGAAGCCGGCGACGATGTTGTCCGACGCCTGCAGCGCCTGCGAGGGCAGGACCGGTTGCCAGCTCATCGTCGTCCCGCTCAGCGGCCCGGGCCGCCGACGACGCCCTCGACGAACCAGTCCATCTTGCCCAGGTCCGCATCGGGGTAGCTCGACCCGGCGGCCACGCGGACGACGCCCTTCTGGTCCTTGATCGGGCCCGCGAAGACCTTCAACTTGCCGGAGACGATGTCCTGCTGCTTTGCGTTGACGAAGTCCCGCACATCCTTGGGCACGCTGTCGCCGAACGGCGCCATGCGAATCGTGCCTTCCTTCAGGCCGCCGAAGTAGAGCTGGCCCTTCCAGGTACCGGCCATCACCTCCTGGGTGACCTGCGTATAGTAGCTGCCCCACTGGTGGGTGATGCCGGTCAGGTAGTGCTTGGGCGCGAACTTGCGCATGTCCGAGTGAAAGGAGATGCTGGGCACGCCGCGCTCCTCGGCGGCGGTGACGACGGCGGGCGTGTCGGTGAAATGGGTCAACACGTCGGCGCCGGCATTCATCAGTGTGACGGCGGCCTCGCGCTCGCGCGGCGGGTCGTACCAGGAGTTGACGAAGACCGTGCGCACTTGGATCTTCGGATTGATGCTGCGCGCGCCGAGCGTGAAGGCGTTCAGGTCCCACACCACATCGGGCACCGGCAAGGCACCGACGAAGCCCAGCACGTTGGACTTTGTGGTCTTGGCCGCGATGATGCCGGCCAGGTAGCCGCCCTCGTGCCACTTGGCGTTGTAGCCGCCCACATTGGGCGCCGTCAGGTAGCCGCTGGCCGTCGTGTAGAACTTGTCCGGGTTCTCGGCGGCAACGCGCAGGGCCGGCTGCATGTAGCCGAAGGACACGGCGAAGATCAGCTTGTTGCCGTCGGCCGAAAGCTCGCGGATCACCCGCTCGGAGTCCGGGCCCTCGTTGACGCTAGGCACCGTGCGCACGGTGATCTTGCTGCCCAGCTTGGCCTCCAGCTCGCGCCGGCCGAGATCGTGCTGGAAGGTCCAGCCGCTGTCGCCCACCGGGCCGAGGTAGACGAAGGCCACCTTCATCGGCTCGGCTGCATGGGCACCGCCCAGACCGGCGCCGAGCGCCATGGCGGCAAGCGCCTTGATGATGAAACCACGACGCATGCTTTGGGCTCCCGGCAAAGGCTGCAACGATAACGAGGCAGCAGCGCGCGCGTAAGGCCTGGCCTGAAATGCATCGTTTCACTTCTGAAACAATGCGCGATGCCCATCGACCTGAAGCTGGTGGAAGCCTTCCACCTGATCGTCCGCAGCGGCAGCATGACGCAGGCCGAGAGCCAGAGCGGCCAGTCCAAGGCCACGCTGAGCCGGGCGCTGGCCAAGCTGGAGCAGCAGCTCGGCGCGCAACTGCTGAGCCGCACGACGCGCAAGCTGCAATTGACCGAAGCCGGCCGCGCCTTCCACGCCCATTGCGAGACCTTGCTGGCCGAAGTCAGCGGCCGGCTGGAGGCGGCGCACAGCGAGGTCCAGCAGCTGCACGCCGGCACGGCCGGCATGCTTCGCGTGCTGTGCGATCCGCAGTTCAGCACCACCTTCGTCTGCCATGTGACGCGGCTCTACCTGGAGCAGCATCCGAAGCTGGACTGCCAGCTCGACGTGGCCGGGCAATGGCACGCGCCCGCTGCCGATGAGGTGGACTGCTACGTATGCGAGCAGCCGCCCGACCTGCCCAACCTCGTCGCCAAGCCGCTGGGCCGCCTCGGCTACGGGCTCTACGCCAGCCCTGGCTACCTCGACCGCCACGGCCTGCCCGAGACGCCCGCGGAGTTGCACCGCCACCGCGCCATCGTCAGCCGCGACGCGCCGGCCGCCGCGCTGCTGCACAGCGCCACCGGCAGCGCGAACTACGCGCCCGCGCGGCCCGCCATCGTCAGCAACGACTACTGGACCTTGAAGACCTTCTGCATCGACGGCTTCGGTATCGCGCTGCTGCCCGACTTCTTCGCTCGACCGGAGGTCAAGCGCAAGATCCTGCAGCCGGTGCTGCCCGGCTGGAAGCCGGAGCAGCGCCGCATCTACTGCGCCTATCAGCGCCAGCGCTACGCGAGCCGCAAGGTGCGCGCCTTCGTGGACCTGATGGCCGGCTGCCTGGCGGACATCGAGTCGTTCAACATCTACGTCGGCTCGGGCAGCTAGGCGTTCACGGGATCTGACGAGTAGGTCGGAACACGATCTCGTTCACATCCATCTCCTCGGGCTGGGCGATCGCGAAGGCCAACGCGCGTGCGAAGGAGTCCGCGGGGATGGCGGTGGACTTGTAGAAATCGTCCAGGCGCGACTTCATGTCCTGCTCGGCAGAGCTTCCCGGCAGCTCGCTGAGCACCGCGCCGGGCGAGATGACGGTGGTGCGGATGTTCCAGTTCTTGACCTCCTGCCGCAGACCCTCCGACAGCGCGCGCACCGCATGCTTGGTCGCGCTGTAGACGGCGCCGTTGAGCATGATCTTGTGGCCGGCCGTGGAAGACACGTTGACGATCTGGCCGCCCATCTGCCGCTGCATGTGCGGCAGCGCCGCTGCGATGCCGTAGAGCACGCCCTTCAGGTTGACGTCGATCGTCCGATCCCATTCCTCGACCTTCAAGCGCTCCAGCGGCGACTGCGGCATAACGCCCGCGTTGTTGACCATGACGTCGATGCGACCGAAGGTCTGCACGGCGGTGTCGACCAGCCGCTTCACCTCCTCGCACACGGTGACGTCGGTCTCGATCGCCAGCGCGCGCAGCCCCGCGCCGTTCAATTCGTCGGCGATCTGCTGCAGGCGTTCGATGCGCCGCGCGCCCAGCACGACGCGCGCGCCCTGCCCGCCCAGCAGGCGCGCTGCCGCGAGGCCCAGCCCGCTGCTGGCTCCGGTGATGACGATGACCTTGCCTTCGATGTTGTCGCCCATGGCGCTCTCCTGTGGATGAATCGACCGGGCGCACTTTAGGCAGGGGACTGTCCACCAACTAGTAGCCTGGCGATTGATCCAGAAGCAACCATGGGTTGATACTGGCGCCTCCCAATTCTTGAGGCGGAGAGTGGAATGCCCATCAGCGACATTCGCGCGATCGACATGTTTACCAAGGCGGTGGAACTGGGCAGCATCCGCCGCGCTGCGGCGGCTCAGGGTGTCAGTCCCCAGGCCGCGAGCAAGGCGCTGGCAGGCCTGGAGAAGCAGCTGGGCGTGCGGCTGCTGCATCGCACGACGCGTAGCATCGCGCTGACCTTCGAGGGGCAGCAGTTCCTGGAGGGCGTCCGACCCGCACTGGCGACGCTGGAACGCGCGATCGATCGCGTTCGCACGGCCAAGGACGAGATCGCCGGGCCACTACGCATCGTCGCGCCCCGCTATGCGTTCAAGCCCATGATCTGGCCCCTGGTCGACGAGTTCTGCCGCCGTCACCCGCAGGTCGAACCGCACCTGAATCTCAACGACCGCGTCGGCGATTGGGTCCTCGATCGCGCCGACCTGGGGTTTCGCATCGGCTCGTCACCGGAGGATGGCGTCGCCGCTCGCCGCCTGTGCGCGATGCAGTTGATCGTCTGCGCCGCGCCTGCGTACATCGCGGCCCATGGCGCACCGGATTCGATCGAGCAACTGGCCTCGCATCGATGCAGCGTGCTGCGGCATTCGGCCACCGGACGGGTGTTGCCCTGGCTCCTCAAGAACGAGGGCGAACTGGTCTCGCTCGATCTTCCACCCACCGTTTCCAGCAACGACGCGGATGTGGAAGTCGAGGCCGTGCTCGCGGGCCACGCCATCGGCCTGCTGTCCGCCCTGTCGGCAGCGCCGCTGATCCGCTCGGGTCGGCTCGTACCCTTGCTGACGAAGCACGTGGCCGACCATATGAGCGTCTATGTCTACTACGGCAGCCGCGCGGCGCAGCCCTCACGCGTGCGATCGTTCATCGATCTCGCCATCGAACGGCTGGGCCACTCATCGGAGTACGTGCTGGATGCGGGCGAGCTGGCCGCGGCTGAGACCCAGGGGCGAAAAAAGCCTCGCACACCCTCCAGACGCGGCTAGGAATGCTTCGCCGCGACGGCGCGCGACACGAGCTTTTCGAGAACCTTGCCATCGACGTCTTCAAGGCGGCTGACGTAAAGGCAGCCCTTGCCGAGCTTGTGCTTCCCGAGCTGGGCAAGAAGCTCCTCCGCCCCGGCGGTGCCGGCGACGCCGTAGATGGAAATGTCCTTGGCACGCGAAGAGAAACCCACGGCGCAGATCTCGCCCATCTTGCCGCTGGCGAGCGGATATTGGTAACGGCCGAATCCGACGATGGCGGTGCCCCACATCACGGCAGGATGGCCCGAGGCCTTGCTCATCAAGGCCAGCAGCGCCTCGCAATCACGGCGCCTCGACTCGTCGGTGATCGCGGAGATGTAGCCGTCAGGGCCGATGGCGGTCGCCCTGGTCTTGTTCTCGGCCATCTGGCATGTTAGCGACGAGATTGCCTGCGTGCGCCTGCTGCTCCGACGACGCCAAGGCCTGCGAGCAGCATGGCCAGCGTTGCAGGTTCCGGAACCGCCGGCGGGGGAACCGTGTCCAGGGCCTGGTCGTAGACGCGGATCATCGAGATGCTTCCGCTCGAGTACTCGCCCTGGCCGCCCGCAACGACGTTGTCCAGGAAGAAATTCATCGTCTGACTGGCATCCAGGTTCATCACATTGGTCGTGACCGTCGCCTGCGCAGAGCCGTCGAGATAGAAGGTCACGACGCCGGCGTTGTTGACGAGGAAGACGTCGTGGTAGACGTCGTTGGTGAACGCCGCGCCGCCCGCCACCGGGAAGACATCCAGGTTGTTGCTCGGATCGACGTAGAAGCCGTTGTCGCTCTGGCGGTTCTGCACATCAATGACGCGGCGCCAGGCATTGGCGGATTCGGTGAACTTGAACACCATCTCCACCGAGTACACGTCGCTGCTGGTGATCAGCCCGGCGGTGTTGAGCGTCAAGCCAGCCTGGTCGGTCACCGGTGTACGGCTACCCTGGAAATTCCAGACAGTCTGCGTGTTCCCCATGACGGAGTCGGTCCCGAATCCGCTGAGGCCCAGCGGATCGGTCACCGTCAATGCGGGGGCACCGGCGACGCTGGATGCCAGCGTCCCATTGAAGTTGTACTGCGCGACCGGGACCGGATCGGCGGCATGAGCCGCCGTCGCTGCAACGAGGAGAACCAGAGCCGGTGCGCTGACGCTAGAGAGTTTCATGCGACGTTCCTTGTGCATTGTTACGGCGGGCATTGGCATCCCGAGGCCGAAGCATGCTAGGTTTACGCTGGCGTAGCGCCCACCCCCGAAATCGGGGGCTGCACTCAACAACGAGCCGTCACTGGACCGGCGCCAGCGTCCCGTTCTTGAACGTGTAGACCGTGATCGGCGCGTTCTTCAGGTTGCCCTTGTCGTCGTAGCTGTAGCTCGTGACCACGCCCTTGTAGCTGTCCGTCTTCATCGAGGCGCCGACCTTGGCCGCATCGACGGACTGGGTCTTCTGCATCTGCTGGACGATGAACAGGGTCTGGTCGTAGAAGGAGGCCGCGTAGGCGTCCGGATCCTGGTTGAACTTCTTCTTGTAGGCGGCGGCGAAGGCCGAGCTCTTGTCCATCACGGCGCCGCCCTGGGCGCAGTAGACGGTGTCATTGGCGGCGTCGCCGGCCAGCTTGCCGACCTCGGGGACGCAGAGCGTGTCGCCGCCGAGCAGCTTGGCCGTCAGGCCCAGGCCCTTCATCTGGCGGGCCATCGGGCCGGCCTGGGTGGCGTAGCCGCCGTAGAAGATCACATCGGGCGACTTGCCCTTCAGCTTGGTCAGCACGGCGTTGAAGTCGGTCGCCTTGTCGGTCGTGAACTCGCGGGCGACGACGTTGATGCCCAGCGCCTTCGCCTCCTTGGCGAACTGGTCGGCCAGGCCCTGGCCGAAGGCGGTGCGGTCGTCCATCACGGCGGCCGTCTTGACCTTCATCTTGGCTTGCGCGAAACGGGCCATGCCGGGGCCGATCAGATCGTCGGCCGCGACGATGCGGAACACGCCTGCGTAGCCGCCGGTCGTGACCTGCGGGTTGGTGCCGACGGTGGACATCAGCGCCTTGCCTTCGTCATAGACCTTGGACGCCGGGATCGCCACGCCCGAGCAGTAAGGGCCGAGCACGAACTTGACGCCGGAGTCGACGAAGCGCTGCGCGACGCTGACGCCGGTCTTCGGGTCGCACTGGTCGTCCTCGCTCTTCAGTTCCAGCTTCAGGGTCTTGCCGCCGATCTGGATCTTCTTCGCGTTGGCCTCATCGACGGCCATCTGCACGCCGTTCTGGTTGTCCTTGCCGGCGAAGGCATTGGCACCGGACAGCGGGCCGGTCAGGCCGATCTTCACGACCAGGTCTTCGGCCTGCGCGGCAGCCGCCACCGTCAGCAGCGCGGCGGCTGCAATCATCGACTTCTTCATCTACTTGTCTCCTCTTCCAACTTCATTCGCGAACTTACTCGCCAAATCATTCGCCCAGATAGGCCGCACGCACCTTCGGATCGTTCAGCAGCGCCTGGCCATCGCCGGTCATCGTCACCTCGCCGCTCTCCATCACGTAGCCGCGGTTGGCGAGCTGCAGTGCGCGCGAGGCGTTCTGCTCCACCAGAAGCACAGTCACGCCCTGGCCGTGGATGTCGTTCACCACTTCGAAGATCTTGTCCACCATGATCGGCGAGAGGCCCATGCTGGGTTCGTCGAGCAGCAGCACCTTCGGGCGCGTCATCAGCGCCCGGCCCATCGCCAGCATCTGCTGTTCGCCGCCGCTCATCGTGCCGGCCAGCTGGTTACGCCGCTCCTTGAGCCGCGGGAAGATGCCGAAGATCCGCTCGATGTCGCTGTCCACTTCCTTGTCGTTGCGGATGTAGGCGCCCATCTGCAGGTTCTCGGTGATGGTCATGCGCGTGAAGGTACCGCGGCCCTCCGGCACCATCACCAGACCCTGCTTCACTAGGTCCCAGGCACCGCGGCCCTTGATGGACTGGCCCAGGTACAGGATGTCGCCGTCGGCCACCGGCTGGATGCCGGTCACGGCCTTCAGCGTGGTCGTCTTGCCCGCGCCGTTGGCGCCGATCAGGCTGACGAGCTCGCCTTCCCGGACCTCGAAGCTCACGCCCTTGACGGCCTGGATGCCGCCGTAGGCGACCTTCAGGTTCTTCACCTCGAGCAGGGTGGTTTTCGTTGCTGTTGCCATGTCTTGTGTCCTGCTCTCAATGCGCCTTGTGGCCGGCGCCGAGGTAGGCCTCGATCACCTTCTCGTTGCCCTGCACTTCGGCGGGCGATCCTTCGGCGATCTGCTTGCCGTAGTCCAGCACCGTGAGCCGGTCACACAGGCCCATCACCAGCTTCACGTCGTGCTCGATCAGCAGGATCGTGCGGCCGTCGTTGCGGATGCGGTCGATCAGCTCGCGCAGCACCACCTTCTCGGTCGCGTTCATGCCGGCTGCCGGTTCGTCCAGCGCGATCAGCTTGGGATCGGTGGCCAGCGCCCGGGCGATCTCGAGGCGCCGCTGGTCGCCGTAGCTCAAGGTGCGAGCCTTGTATTCGGCGAACTTGCCGATACCCACGTAGTCCAGCAGTTCCTGGCTGCGCTGGCGGATGGCCGCCTCTTCCTGCTTGAAGCTGGGGCTCCTGAAGACGGCGCCGAAGAGGCCGCTCTTGGTGCGGATGTGGCGGCCCACCATCACGTTCTCGATGGCGGTCATGTCGGCGAACAGCCGGATGTTCTGGAAGGTACGCGCGATGCCGGCTTTGGCCACCTGGTGCACGGCCTGCGGGGTGTAGGGCGTGCCGCCCAGGCTGAAGCTGCCGGCATCGGGCGTGTAGAGCCCGGTGATGACGTTGAAGAAGGTGGTCTTACCGGCGCCGTTGGGGCCGATCAGGCCATAGACCTGGCCGGCCTTGATCTGGATGCCGACCTCGGAGAGGGCTTGCAGGCCGCCGAAGCGCTTGGACACGCCGGCGACGTTGAGGACGATGTTGTCTGTCATGGTGAGGGTTCCCCTGGCCTCTTATTTGGACGATGGCAGCGAGATGAGCTTGCCGTGCTCGGGCGCGGGCCACAGGCCGCGAGGGCGCACCAGCATCACGCCGATCATGGCCAGGGCCACCAGCAGCTGGCGCAGGATGGCGGCATCCAGCCGCCCGCCGGTCAGCTGCACCAGCGGCTCGCTGACGTAGCGCAGCACTTCGGGCAGGGCCGACAGCAGCAGCGCGCCCAGGATCACGCCGGGGATGTGGCCCAGGCCGCCCAGCACGACCATGGCGACGATCATCACCGACTCCTGCAGCGTGAAGCTCTCGGGGCTGACGAAGCCCTGGAAGCTGGCGAACATGGTGCCGGAGACGCCACCGAAGGTTGCGCCCATGCCGAAGGCCAGCAGCTTCATGTTGCGGGTGTTGATGCCCATGGCCTTGGCGGCGATCTCGTCTTCACGGATGGCCATCCAGGCACGGCCGATACGCGAGTTCTCGAGCCGGTAGCAGATGATCACGCTGAACACGACCAGCAGCAGGAACAGGTAGTAGTACAGGCTGACCGAGGGGATCTCGAAGCCGCCGACGTGCCAGGTCTTGCCCAGGTCCACGCCGAAGATGTGGAAGGAGTCGATCTGGCCGATGCCGCGCGGGCCGTTGGTGATGTTGACGGGGTTGTCCAGGTTGTTCATGAACACCCGGATGATCTCGCCGAAGCCCAGCGTGACGATGGCCAGGTAGTCACCCCGCAGCTTCAGCGTCGGTGCGCCGAGCACGACGCCGAACAGCGCCGCCAGCCCCGCGCCCAGCGGAATGATGATGATCAGCGGCGTGTGCAGCCCCTCGGGGAAGCTGGCGGCGAGGTTGTCGAAGTTCGCGGTGAGCTGCGGGCTGGCCAGCAGCGCGAACATGTAGGCGCCGACGGCGTAGAAGGCGACATAGCCGAGGTCCAGCAGACCCGCGTAGCCGACGACGATGTTCAGACCCAGCGCGAGCAGCACGTAGAGCAGCGCCAGGTCGATGATGCGCACCGGGCCGTTGCCCAGTTGCTGGACGAACAGCGGCAGGACCAGCAGGCCCAGCGCGCAGAGCAGGAAGACGACGAGCTTGTTTTGTTTCATGTTGAAGGGCTCCAGGTCAGGCGCGATCGGCGACGCGTTCGCCCAGCAGGCCCGATGGGCGCAGCGTAAGCACCAGGATCAGCGAGACGAAGGCGAAGATGTCGGTGTACTGGCTGCCCAGGAAGTCGCCGGTGAGGTCGCCCAGGTAGCCCGCGCCGATCGCTTCGATCAGGCCCAGCAGCACGCCGCCGAGCATGGCGCCGGCGAGGTTGCCGATGCCGCCCAGCACCGCCGCCGTGAAGGCCTTGAGGCCCGGCATGAAGCCCATCGTGTGCTGCACGGTGCCGTAGTTGGCCGCCCACATCAGCCCGGCCACGGCCGCCAGCACGGCGCCGATAACGAAGGTGGTGGAGATGATGAAGTCGGGCTTCACGCCCATCAGGCCCGCCACGCGCGGGTTCTCGGCGGTGGCACGCATCGCGCGGCCGAGCTTGGTGTGATTGACCAGCCACATCAGCGCCGCCAGGATCGCCACGGTCAGGCCCAGGATCAGGCACTGGGTGACGGTGATGACCGGGCCGCCGAGGTCGATCGGGTCGGTGGGCAGCAGCAGCGGGAAGGGCTTGGGGTTCGGCTTCCAGATGATCATGGCCAGGGTCTGCAAGAGCAGCGACATGCCCATGGCGGTGATCAGCGGCGCCAGGCGCGGCGCGTTGCGCAGCGGCCGGTAGGCGATCTTCTCGACCAGGAAGTTCAGCACCGCGCAGACGACGATCGCGCAGATCAGGCCGATCAGCATCATCAGCCAGCCCGGCAGGCCAGCGCCGTCCAGCGCCGTCACCACCGTCCACGCCGTCAGACCACCGACCATCAGAATCTCGCCGTGCGCGAAATTGATCAGGTTGATGATCCCGTACACCATCGTGTAGCCCAGCGCCACGAGGGCATACATGCTCCCGAGCACCAGCCCGTTGATGATTTGCTGGATCAAGGTTTCCATCATTCGAGTCCCGGATGCGGTTTGACCGCGATGGGAATGGCTGATCGCAAGCGCTGTGCCAAAAATCACGAGTTGCGGGTAAGCACGTAGGACCGGACCGAGCCACCGGGGCCGCTGCCGGCCCGCAGGGGCGCCATGCGCACGCCAAGAGGGCGGAAATCCGCACTACCGGCACTCCGGCGGGGTGGAAATCCGCACCCGGCAAACAAGGCACACTGCTCGCCGATGCCACCGTTCCTGAATACCCTGATCCGACGCCTCGCCCGGCCCAGCGTCTACGTCTATGTGACGGTGCTGCTGATGGTGTTGGGCTGGATCGTCGGCCAGAGCGTCAGCGAGCGGGCAGGCATGACCCAGCTCAGCGCGATGACCCTGGAGCGGCTGGAGCTCTACTCCAACACGCTGGACGCCGAGCTGGCCCGCCATGCCGACCTGCCGGGCCTGCTGGCCACCGATCCGCAGGTGCAGGCACTGGTGCAGTCGCCTCAGGACATCAAGCTGCGGGCCCAGATCAGCCGGACGCTGGCCCGCATCAATGTGCGCGCCGGTGCGATGCAGATCTTCATCGCCGCGCCGGACGGGCAGGTCCTGGCCAGCAGCGATGGCGCCCAATCGACCCAATCCCCGCCCCCGCCGCGGCTGCGGGAAGCCTTGAACGCCGGCCGGCCGCACTTCTTCGCCGCGGACGAACGCGCCGCCAGCCTCGCCTACTACCTGCTGCACCCGCTGCAGTCCGAGGGCGGCGCCGCGGCCACGCTGGTCGTCAAGGTGAGCCTGGCGCCACTGGAAGCCACCTGGGTGGACCTGGGCCTGCGCTCCGAGGGCGAGCGGCTGCTGGTGGTCGACGCGCAGGGCGTGGTCATCATGAGTTCGGTGCCGCGCTGGCGCTACTTCCTGCTGGGCCGTGGCAGCGGCGCCGCGCGGGACAGCGAGCGCGCCGCATTGCGCGCCAGCGGCCGCTATCCCGCCGATGCGGGCTTCGAGGACATGGGCATCCCCGCCGAGGCGCTCGAATCCCCCGGCGACATGCCGCTGGTGCGCATGCCGCCGCTGGAGGCGATCCAGAAGGCCGGCCCGGTGCTGATGCCGCAGGAGCGCCCGCTGGTGCCGCTGGGCCTGCGGCTGATCGCCCTCTCCGATCCCAGTGGCGTGCGCCGGCAGGCGCGCTACGCCGGCTGGGGCGGCGCGGCCTTCGGCGCCTTCGCCGGCGTGCTGGGCCTGTACCTGGCCTCGCGCCGCCGCGCGCTGCGCCAGCTCTCGCAAGCCCAGGCGCAACTGCAGCAGGCCCACGCGCAGCTGGAGCGCCTCGTCGACGCCCGCACCGCGCAGCTGCGCAGCACCAACGAGGAGCTGAAGCACCAGATCGGCCAGCGCGTGAAAGCCGAGGACGAGCTGGTGCAGGCCGGCAAGCTGGCCGTGCTGGGCCAGATGTCGGCCGGCATCTCGCACGAGGTGAACCAGCCGCTGACCGCCATGCGCGCGCTGGCCCGCAACGGCCTGCTGCTGCTGGAGGCGGGCCGGCACGCCACGGTGGCCGAGAACCTGACCGCGATCGACGCGATGGTCGAGCGCCTGGGCCTCATCACACGCCAACTGAAGACCTTCGCGCGCAAGGCCGAGCAGCAGGAAGGCGCGCCGGTGACCTTGCTCACCTCGATCGAGAACGCGCTGCTGCTGGTCGGCCACCGGCTGCGCGAGGACGTCGTCACGCTGAAGCTCGATGTGCCGCCCGCGCTGCGTGTGCTGTGCGATGGCAACCGGCTCGAGCAGGTGCTCGTCAACCTGTTCGGCAACGCGATCGACGCCATGCACGGTGAACCGCAGCGTCTGCTGACGGTCGGCGCCGCCGCCAGCGACGACGGCCGCGTGCGGGTCGTCGTGGACGACACCGGCCGGGGCATGAGCGAGAACCTGCTGCCGCGCCTGTTCGAGCCCTTCTTCACCACCAAGCCGGCCGGCGAAGGCCTGGGCCTGGGGCTGGTAATCTCGTCCAAGATCATTCACGACTTCGGCGGCACCTTGCACGCGCAACGCAACAACGGCGGCGGCATGCGCTTCGAATTCGATCTCCCGGCTCTCCAAGACTCCAGCGATGTTTGACGGCTACCAAGTCCTTTTCGTCGAAGACGATCCGCCCGTGCGCGCCAGCCTCACGCAGACGCTGGAACTCGCGGGCCTGTCCGTGGTCGCCTGCGGCTCGGCCGAGGAAGCGCTGCCGCTGATCGCGCCCGGCGCGCAGCTGATCGTCGTCACCGATGTGCGCCTGCCCGGCATGGACGGCCTGGCCCTGCTGGACCATGTGCTCGCCACCGATCCTGGCATCCCGGTGACCTTGATCACCGCGCATGGCGACGTGGCGATGGCCGTCGGTGCGATGCGCGCAGGCGCCTACGACTTCATCGAGAAGCCCTTCCCGCCCGAGCGCCTGGTCGACACGGCCAAGCGCGCGCTCGAGGCACGCTTGATGCGCGCTGCGCTGGAAGACATGCGCACGCAGCTGCAGCGCTTCAACGGCATTGAGGCGGTGCTGCTGGGCAACTCGCCGGTGATGCAGCAGCTGCGGCGCCGCGTGCTGACCTTGGCCGGAACCTCGGCCGACGTGATGATCCTGGGCGAGACCGGCAGCGGCAAGGAACTGGTGGCCCGCTGCCTGCACGACCAGAGCAGCCGGCGCGACCGCAACTTCGTCGCGATCAACTGCGGCGGCCTGCCGGAGGCGCTGTTCGAGAGCGAGCTGTTCGGCCACGAGCAGGGTTCATTCACCTCGGCCGCGAAGCGCCGCATCGGCAAGATCGAGCATGCCAACGGCGGCACCCTGCTGCTCGACGAGATCGAGACCATGCCGATCGTGCTGCAGATCAAGCTGCTGCGCGTGCTGCAGGAGCGCCGGATCGAGCGGCTCGGCTCCAACGACGAGCTGCCGATCAACGTGCGCTTCATCGCCGCCAGCAAGGCCGACCTGCGCGAGATGGGCGAGCAAGGCAGCTTCCGCAGCGACCTCTACTACCGCCTCAACGTCGCCACGCTGCAGCTGCCGCCGCTGCGCGAGCGCCGCGAGGACATCCCGCTGCTGTTCCAGCACTTCGTCGCCCAGGCCAGCGCCCGCTACGAGCGCGAAGCCCCGGAGCTGACCTCGGCCCGCCTGGGCGAGCTGATGGCGCACGACTGGCCCGGCAATGTGCGCGAGATCCGCAACGCCGCCGACCGCTTCGTGCTGGCGCTGGACGAGCTCGATGGCAGCGCCGCAGCAGCCGTGCAGGACATCCCGCCGCTATCGCTGGCGCGGCAGATGGAACTGGTCGAGAAGACGCTGATCGAGCAGGCCCTGCGTCGTACCCAGGGCAAGATCCCGGCGACGATGGAGCTGCTGGGCATCGCGAAGAAGACGCTGTACGACAAGCTGCATCGGCATGGGATCGATGCGGATCAGTTCAGGTAGCGGGGTGCGCGGGACGACGGCTCACTGCGATACCGAGCAGCAGCAGAAGGCTACCCACCAGCATCCAGTTGTCCAGATCCCAGAACGCGAGGAATAGTGCGGCTCCGGCGACGATGCATGCCGTCCCCACCCGCGCGCGAAGGTCGCGACCCCAGAGGACCAGGCCTTGCAATGCCAGGCCGACGAACGCGAGCTTGGCGAGCGTCGTCGTGAGCAGGAACGCGCCACGCGGCGCGCTCATTGCGGCGAAGGTCGCGATGGCACCTTCGACCTGGCTCGGATCGACGTGGGCCAGGCCGCCATAGAACGCGGTCCACATGCCGAACAGACCACCCAGGTAGATCGTGCCGACCACTGTCGTGGCGCATGCCAAGGCGCTGGCCACGGGCCGCCGCGCCCGCCCGAGCCGATGCAGCGCCCAGGCCGTGGCGAGGAACAGCGGCAGCGCGAGATAGGCGATGACGTGCGGGTCGTGCAGCAGCGGGCGCTGCGCGCCGTGCGCGATCAGCCACGGCACGATGAGCGCCGGCGGCGTCGGCTCGTAGTGCAGGCGGAAATCGAGGAACTGCGGCAGGCTGCGCAGGTGCATGGCGAAGACCAGCACCAGCAGCACGGGCAGGAGCATGGGCAACGCGGCGGCGGCGAAGGAACGGAGACGCACGGGTGACATGAGGCGATTTGCGAGTGGAGACGGCCCCTATCATTCGCCGCATCCTCATCCAACTCCACCCGCAACATGCCGGCCCTGTCCACTAGCGGACGCCCACGCGAAAGTGTCCGGAAACCCGTCGTCGACCGCCGGATCTCGCGGACGCGGCAAAGCATCGACAAGGCCTTCCTGCTGCTGCTCCAGAAGCGCGGCTATGAGAGTGTCGGCGTGAGCGACATCGTGCGCGAGGCCAACGTCGGCCGCGCCACCTTCTACGAGCACTACACGTCCAAGGACGAGCTGCTGCGTGTCCAGCTTCGCCAGGTCCTGGGGGCCATGCTCAGGGGCGGTCCGGATCAACCGGACCTGCTCGACGCGATGCCGCTGTTCGCGCATGTCCGCGAGGTCCCGATGCTTTACCGCCTCGTGGCGGGGCGCTCCGCCGCCGCACGGTCGCTGCGCATCGTGCAGGAAGTGCTGGAAGAGCGAGCGGCTGAGATCCTGACCGAGCGTCTCTCAGCGGGGTGGTCCTTACGCGCGCCGCTAGAGCCGCCCATCGCCGCCCGCCTCATCGTCGCCAACCTGGCAGCGCTGCTGGCCTGGTGGACGGAGAACGGGATGAAGGAGCCGGCGAGCGAAATGCAAGCGCTGTTTCAGTCCAGCGTCGGATCGATGCTCGTACCGACGGGTAAATGAGCCGTTCAGGCGCTGGGCACGCAGACGATCGCGATGCTGATCCAGACGCCGAAGCTGAAGTACGGCGTCAGCCAGAGCGCGTCGGCCTTCCATGCGGCCCAGTTGCCGGTCGGCACGCGGCGGTTCCAGGCGTCGCGCGCGCCCTGGTTCAGCGGCATGTAGACCAGGCCGCTCGAGCGGCCGTGGCGGTAGCGGCGCCAGTACATCGGCACGTCCACACTCAGCACGTAGGCCACGAAGGCCGTCGAGCCCAGGATGCCGAAGATCGCCAGTGCGCTGACCCACCCGTTGCTGTCGAGCGCGATGATGGCCAGCAGCGCCGCCATCCACGAAAAGCCGGCGGCCCAGAGCAGCGACTCACAGGCCTGCGTGATGTGGTTCAAGGTCAGCACGCTGTGCCAGCAGAAGCCCTGGGCCACGACCATGAACACCGGCACGGTCCAGGCGGCCGTCTGCACCCAAGGCAGGCCGGCGTGCGCGCCCAGTTGGTGGACCAGCAGCCCCAGTTGGAGCGCAAAGCAGATCTCGGCCACTGTGGCCGCCGTGCGGCCCAGGAAGATGCTGGACAGCCGCGTGTCCACGACCACCAATCGCTCCAGGTCGACCCGGGGCAGTATCGAGCGGTAGGCACACACCAGCACGTAGACGCCGGACAAGGCCAGTTGCAAGCCGCCGTGGGCACCGCTGACCGGCCCGAAGTACAGCACGGCCAGCCACAGGCAGATGTTCAGCACGGCGAGCGCGCGAAGCGCCCGCCACCACGACAGCACGCCAGCGTCCGCGCCGGCGAGGCCTATCGAAAAAATATTGCGAATTGATGACATGGCCCGACGAGCGTAACCGCGACTCGATCGCCGAGGCAAGCGTCATCTGTTCAGGCCGGCGCGAACTAAGCAGTGGGTCGATCGGGAGCGATCTCGTGGAGGAAATGATCGATAAGCGCCTCCGATCGCATCCCGAGACCCGGAATGCGCGAAAGACGCGCGGCCCGGCTCGCGGCGCGGACCGCACCCAGGGTATTCAGATCGGCAGCTTGAAGCTTGTTGACGACCGCACCCAACCAGGGGCGAAGTGCGACCACGGGCGTTTCATCCGTATCGGGCGTGCGCGGCACGGATTTCGGGAGTTCCTGTGGAAGCGTGGTCAGCTCGGCAAAGTCCACCGCGACCGATCGCAGCAGGACACAGAGCCGTTCCAGCGAGGTCGCACCGATATGCCCGTTGGCGCGAAGGTCCGCTTCGGCGATCTGGGCCAGGTCGCCGAGACAGCGCACACCCATCCGTTCCAGCTGGATGCGAGCGCGAGCGTTGATCGGAAGCATCGATAGCGGTGTGGACCGCGCGTAGCGATCATTCGGACCCAGTTGGAACTTCGGCATTTCCAGGTAAGCAGGCGACGCTTCGACGAGCGTCGCCCGTGTTGCTGAATGACGATCTCTCAGCCCTGCGTGATCTTGCGGCGCCGCGCCACGACGCCAACAACGCCGAGCCCCGCCAGCGCGAGTGCCATGGAGGCGGGTTCCGGCACCGCCGAGATGGCGTTCGCCTTGAAGTTGAGGATGTCGATTTCTTCGCCGGTCGCGGCAGTGAACGTGATTTGCGTGATCGGATCGGAGCTGACGATGCCGAAGAAGGTGGATGTGCCCACGCCGCCGCTGGTGTCGAAGGTCCCCACGGACTGGCCGAAGTTGATCGTTACGGTGATCGTGTCGGCGCCGTCGTAGGTGCCGAGGTTGAAGCCCAGCGCGTAGATGCCGTCGACCTGCGTGTCCATCGCCGCGTTGACGCCCGGAATGCCGATCATCGCCAGATAGTTCCCCGCGCCATAGGCACCGTCGCTCTCGAGGTACGGGTGCGTGAAGTGCTGGTAGGTGCTGAAGCCCAGCGGGCCGAGGATGTACGGACGCGGCTCGAAGCCGCCATCGCCGTCACCGGCGGGAAAGACATAGGTGGAGAGACCCGGAGCGGCCTGGTCGAACAGCGTTGGGTCCGCGTAGGTGGTCACGTCCGTGGCGCTGGCGGCGCCGGCGAGAGCCAGGCCGAGGAAGGCCGTCGCAGCGGCAGCGCGCAGGAACGGACGGAAGGAAGTCGTGTACATGCAAATTCTCCAGTTGTCGTGGAACGCGAAAGAGGTGGAGTAGCCGCTGAACAACCGAGGCTGACCGTCAGGTTAATTGCGTTCAAATTGCACTGCAAATGTTTTCAGTGATATTTCCGGTGGGACATTCCCTAGGGTTTTGAAGGCTGCGCATGGGCATCGGTTATCCTCGCGCCGCCTTGTTCGAGAAGGGTGCGTCGACGCGGTCAGGCGCACCAAAGTGAACCCTCTACCGCCGACGCAGGCGCTCCAATCTTGACCACCGTTCCGCATTTCGCCACTGATCTTGATCGCGTCGCAAGGCAGATTCGCGCCGCCCTGTCTTCCCTGATGCTGGCCGCGGGCCTCGATCCTTCGGACCCGCAATCGATGGCCCGGCGCTGGGGCCTGAACCGGCAGCTTTCCTGGAAGGTCGTCAAGGTCATCCAGTTGCGAGACGCCTACGTAGCGCTGCAGCACCTGCCGGGCAACGAGGGCCTGGGGATCATCCTCAAGCGCGCCGAGCAGGCGGGTGTCGCCGCCGCGCTGCTGGCTCAGGTGCGCCAGGCCGCCGGCACTTTCGATGAACTGATCGAGACGCACTGCGGCGACCGCGCCGTGTTCGACATCATGGGCAGCGGGCTGTCCCAGGTCGACCAGGCGCTGCAGCAGCAGGAGAACCAGCGCAAGCAATTCTTCCTCGGCGCAAGCTCCATCTGGGGCGCCCAGGCCAAGGTGAACTTCGCGTCCTGGTACGTCGGACCGACGGCGGGTGAGACGACGATCGCCGGGCAGGTGGATCTCGTGAACATCAAGGCCTGGATCGGTTTCCGCCGCCTGCGCGAGAACCTCTCGTGGGTGATGTCGCGCCAGATGAGCCGCCACGACAGCGGCGATTCGATGGCTATCGGCGCGCCCGAGGCGCTCGACCTCCGCTCGTCCTCGGACGTCCCGCTGCTGCACGATTTCTGCACGGACCCGGTCCCTCAGTTCAGCCTGCGCGCCGAGGGCGGGCGGACGACCGTGTCGCTCGATCCCGGGCCGGTGGGCAACGCCGGCCAACTCTCCTGCGTCTTCGGCAAGATCCTTCGCCGCATGCCGCACGTCCGCAGCGAGGCCGATCGCCTGTCGCGGTTCATGAACTACCTGAACGTACCCAGCGAGGTCGCGATCGTCGACCTGTTCGTCCACAAGTCGATCGCGGACGTGATGCCGCCCAGCGTGACGCTATCCAGCCTGATCGAACTGCACGAGCAGGATCCCGAGCGCAGCCGGCTGCCCTTGAACGATCCCTTGATCGAGCTGGGCATCCCGGCGCCCGCACCGCTGACGCTGGAAGTGCCCCGCTACGCCGAGATGTTCGACCTCGTCATGACGCGGATGAACTGGGCGGCGGAAGACTTCGTCGGCTACCGGCTGAAGATGAACTATCCGCCGCTCCCCGCGGCGCTGGTCATGCGCTACGAGTTGCCTGAAGCGCCCTGAACGCTAGCGGTATCGCCCCGGATCCGCCGAATCCGTCGGCTTGTCGATGATCTTCTTGAACGCCGCGCTCATCGGCATCTGCAGGTTCACGCCGCGCGGCGGGATCGGCGATTCGAACCACTGGCGGTAGATCTCGCGGATCTCGCCGCTGCGGTAGAGATTGCGCAGCACGGCGTCCACCTTGAGCTTGAAGGCCGCGTCCTCGCGATTCAGGCCGATGCCATAAGGCTCCACCGTCAGCGGCTCGGCGGAGATCATGTACTCGTCCGGGTTTGGCTGCTGCATCTGCAGGCTGCGCAGCAGCACGTCGTCCATCATGTAGGCCAGCGCCCGCCCGGCCTGCAGCGTGCGGAAGCTCTCGGGGTCGTCGAGGCCCGCCAGGATGTGCAGCTCCAGCCCCTGGCGCTCATTGATCTCGTGCAGGTACTGGATGCTGGTGGTGCCGATCGTCGAGACGACCGGCTTGCCGCGCAGGTCGTCGAGGTTGCGGATCGGATCGGCTCGGCGCGACAGCAGCCGCGTCTGCGCCACGAAGATCGTCAGCGAGAAGCCCTGGCTGCGCGCACGCTCGGCGTTGTTCGTCGTGATGCCGCACTCCAGGTCCAGCATGCCGTTGGCCACCATCGGCATCCGCGTCGCCGAGGTGACGGCCACCCACTTCGTCTCCAGGCCCGGCAGACCGAGGTCCGCCTTCAGCGCCGCGATCACGCGCTCGCACAGGGTCACCGTGTAGCCGATCGGCTTCAGCCGCGCATCGAGGTAGGAGAACGGCGGCGAACTCGGGCGATAGCCGGCGACGATGACGCCGGTACTGCGGATGCGAGCCAGCGACGGGCCCTCGGGCGCCGCGCCGGCCGAAGCCGCGGCGAGAAGAAACACAAACGCACTGAGTGCGCGGCGCATGGCTAGACCAGCGTCCTCAGCAACTCGGCCAGTTCACCGCCCTGCTCTGTCGCCGCCAGCACCTGCGCGCCGGCCGGGAACACGATGTCGTCGCGATGCGGTTCGGGCCAGCCGATCGTCAGCATGCCCGCGGCAAGGCCGGCGGCCGCGCCGGGCGCGCTGTCCTCGACGACGGCGCAGTCCTCGGGCGCAACGCCCAGCAGCGCGGCCGCCCGCAGGTACGGGTCCGGCGCCGGCTTGCCATGCTCGACCTCGTTGCGCGAGACGGTCACGCCGCCCGGCTCGATCAGGCCCAGCATCGCGAGGCTGGCATCCATCACCGGCCGCTCGGAGTTCGACACGATCGCATGCGGCACGCCGGCCTTGGCCAGCACCGCCAGCGCCTCGCTCGCGCCATGGCGGCGGCGCAGTTCGGCCAGCCGGGCGATGAAGCGGCCGTTCTTGCGTTCGACGAACACCGGCAGCTCCATCGTCATGCCGCACTGGTCGACCAGGCGCTCGTGTACGGCGCCGATGGTCATGCCGGTGCAGGCTTCGTCGAAACCCGGCGGCAGGGTCAGATCCTGCTCATCGAGCAGGTCCTGCATCGCGCGGAAATGGGTGGCCTCGCTGTCGACGAGGGTGCCGTCCATGTCGAACAGGACGGCGCGGATCTTCTTCGGGGCTGAATTCATGGCCCCGTATTAGACCTTGATCAGGCCACGTTCCGCCGCGGCAGCACCCAGTCCGGCCGTGCGAAGTGGCAGGTGTAGCCGTTTGGAATGCGCTCCAGGTAGTCCTGGTGCTCAGGCTCCGCCTCCCAGAAGTCGCTCACCGGCTCCACCTCGGTCACCACCTTGCCGGGCCACAGGCCCGAGGCGTTCACATCGGCGATCGTGTTCACCGCCTCGTCGTGCTGCGTCGGCGACGTGTAGTAGATCGCCGAGCGGTACGAGGCGCCCCGGTCGTTGCCCTGCCGGTTCGGCGTGCTCGGGTCGTGGATCTGGAAGAAGAACTCCAGCAGCTTGCGGTAGCTCAGCACGGCCGGGTCGAAGATCACCTCGATCGCCTCGGCATGGCTGCCGTGGTTGCGATAGGTGGCGTTCTTCACGTCACCGCCGCTGTAGCCCACGCGGGTGGACTGCACGCCCGGCATCTTGCGGATCAGGTCCTGCATGCCCCAGAAGCAGCCGCCAGCAAGCACGGCCCGTTCGGTGTTGTGTGTCGTCGTCATGATCTCAACGCTCCTCGACCTGGTCGATGTATTCGCCGTAGCCCTCTGCTTCCATGTCATCGCGATGGATGAAACGCAGCGAGGCCGAATTGATGCAGTAGCGCAGGCCCCCGCGGTCACGCGGGCCGTCGGGGAACACGTGGCCCAGGTGGCTGTCGCCGTGCTTGGAGCGCACCTCGATGCGGACCATGCCGTGCGAATCGTCCCGCAGTTCCTGCACGTGGGCCGGCACGATGGGCTTGGTGAAGCTGGGCCAGCCGCAGCCGGAGTCGAACTTGTCGCCGGAGGCGAACAGCGGCTCGCCGGAGACGATGTCCACGTAGATGCCCGGCTCGTGCTCGTGCAGGTAGGCGCCGGTGCCGGGGTATTCGGTGCCGCTGCGTTGCGTCACGTGGTACTGCTCGGGCGTCAGCCGGGCAAGCGCTTCGGGGGTCTTGGCATAGGCCTTGGTCATCGTGCGACTCCGTTCTTCAATCGATCAATGGCAGAAGCTTCAAATGGGTGCGGCGGCGGGGCTTTCAACGGCAGCGCCTCTGGGCTCTCCGCGCTTCCTTCCTCCGTCGCCCGGCAGGCGCCGCACCTTACAGCGCGCCGACCACCTCGGGCTCGCGCAGCGGCGTGGCGCCGCTTTCACCGTGCTCCACCGGCCGGCCGGCGGCGACCCAGCCGTCCAGCCCGCCCACCAGCGCCGCTACGCGCTCGAATCCGAGCCCCGCCAGCGTCTGCGCGGCCTTGGCCGCCGACACCTCGTTCGGGCAGTTGCAATAGGCCACCAGCAGGCGCTCGCGCGGCAGGCGCGCGGCATGCTCGGCCAAGGTCTTCAGCTCGACCGGCCAGGCGCCGGGAATGCGACGCGGGTCCAGGCCCACGCTGCCGGGGCCGCGCACGTCGATGAACACCGGCGGCTCACCCCGCTCGATCAGCCCCGCCACTTCGGCGATGCCCAGCCGGCGCACCTTGCGAGCGGCGCGCAGGAAGCTCTGGCGCCGCCAGGCGCGCTGTGCAATCAGACCCGCCACGATGGCCAGCAGCGCCACGGTCGCCACCAGTCCGGCTTCGGCCAGCACCTCCAGCACGCGCTGGATCTGGTCGCGCAGCAGCAGGCCCAGGCCCAGGAACACCGCGCTCCACAAGGCACCGGCCAGCAGGTCGAAGACGACGAAACGGCGCAGCGACATGCCCAGCGCACCGGCCATCGGCGCGGCCACGACGGAAATGCCCGGCAGGAACTTGGCGGCCACCAGAGAGCGGCCGCCCCAGCGGGTGATCAGCGATTCGCTCTGGCGCACGCAGGAGTCGGGCGACAACGAGACCCGGCACAACAGCTTCATCACCCGGTGCCCCTGGCGGCGCCCGGCTTCGTACCAGACGGCATCGCCGAGCAGATTGGCCAGCGTGGCCACGGCCAGGGCCAGCGGCGCCGAGATCGCATTCACCGAGGCCATGCCGCCGGCAATGACCAGCACCGGCGCAGCCGGCACCGGCAGGCCCACACGCGCGGCGAAGGTCACGAAGAAAACCAGCAGCACGCCGTGGCCGGTGAACAGATCGATCAGCGTCGTCATGGACGCGGATTCTGCCCCCTGCCGGCGGGCCTCGCCGCCATGGGGGCAATCCTGTCGCTCGAGGGCTCAGGCTCTATAGCGCTGCAGCCAGACCGCCATCGGCGAGCTGCCGCGGTTCTGCCAGGCGAAGTACGGCACCGCCATGAACGGCACCTGCGCCTCGTCCGCAGCCGGCTCCGGGGCGTCCACGGGCCGGTACAGCCCCTGCTCCCACGCAGGAGCCAGCCCACGCGCCAGCGCGCGGCCACGCAGCACGACGGCGCCGCCCAGGGTCCCGGGCTCGAAGCTGGCCTCGATGCCGGCCGGGTCGATGGCCAGTTCATCCAGCGCACGGGAGTGGTCCACCCCTTCCAGGCAATACAGCAATGGCCCGCGAGAGAGAGCGATGCGGCCGCGGTTCTCGTGCAACTGCGGATGGCTCTGCCAGGCCGTGACCGCCATCGGCAGCTCCAGGCGCACTGTGTCGCCCGGCTGCCAGTCGCGCTCGATCGTCAGATAACGCCCAGGCTCGACGGCATCGCCGACGGCCACGCCATTGACCTCCGCCCGCGCGCCGGCGCGGCACCAGGCCGGCACGCGCAGCTTCAGCGCGAAGCGCCCGCCGCCCGCAGCGATCTCGATCGCCACCGCGCCGTCCCAGGGATAGTCGGTGCGCTGCACCAACTCCACCGTGCGGCCTGCGCCCAGTTCAACCCGCGCCCTGCCCTCGGCATACAGATGCACCCAGACGGCGCCCTCGCTGGTGGCGTACGCGTAGCCCGAGAGCCCGCCCAGCGTGCGCGCCACATTGGGCGGGCAGCAGGAGCACTCGTACCAGGTCTGGCGCTGGTGCGTGCCGTCGTCCTCCAGCGGGTTGACGTAGAAGTAGCGGCGGCCGTCCAGGCCCCAGCCGGGCAGCATGCCGTTGTAGAGCGTCCACTCGATCGAATCGGCATAGCGCGCGTCGCCGGTGGCCGCCAGCAGCCGGTGGCTCCACATCAGGCTGCCGATCGCGGCGCAGGTCTCGGTGTAGGCGCGGGCGTTGGGCAGCTCGAAGTCTTTGCCGAAGGCCTCGCCCTCGTGGCGCGAGCCGATGCCGCCGCTGATGTAGCTGCGCCGGCGCGTCATCTCGGTCCAGAGCGTTTCGAGGTGGGCGAGCAGCGGCGCATCGCCGTCGTCCATCGCCTGGTCGGTGATGCCGCAGGCCATGTAGACGGCGCGCACCGCGTGGCCGGCCAAGGCCTTCATCTCGCGGACCGGCCGTTCGTCCTGGAAGTATTCGATGCCGAAGCGCCCGCCATGCAGCAGGCCGTGACCACGCGCCTCGATGAAGAAGCGCGCCAGCTCGCGGTAGCGGCGCTCGCCGGTCTCGCGGGCCAGCTCGATCAGGCCCATCTCGACCTCCTCGTGCCCGTCGATCATCTCCAGCCGGCCTTCGGCGGCCGGGCCGAACACCGTGCAGATCAGGTCGGCGAAGCGGCAGGCCACCCGCAGCAGCCGCGCGTCGCCGGTGATGCGGTGCATCGCCACCGCCGCCTGCATCAGGTGGCCGCCGCAGTAGAGCTCGTGCAGGTCGCGCAGATTGCTCCAGCGCTCGTGGCGGCGCTCCAGGCTGTGATAGGTGTTGATGTAGCCGTCTTCGCCCTGCGCGGCCTCGACCAGCGGGATCGTCTGGTCGATCAGCGCCTGCAGCTCCGGCACCGGGCCGGCCGCCTGCGCCCAGGCTGCTGCCTCCAGCCATTTGTAGATGTCGGAGTCGTTGAAGAACAGGCCCGTGTAGGGCTTGTCGCTGGTGCCGGCCACGCGGCGGAAGTTGTCCAGCCGGCCGGTGCTTTCCAGCAGCGCGTGCTGGCTCGGCAGGCTGGTCTCGCGGATGCGCTGCAGCCGCGGACCCCAGAAGCGCCCCGCCAGCGTGACGGCGGTGGGCGGCACCGGCTGCAGCCTGGCGCCACGGCTGGCGCGGAAGTCGACGACGGGAGCATGGGTGTTGTCGGTCATTTCAGCCTTTAATCGCACCGGCGACGAGGCCGGAGATGTAGTAGCGCTGCAGCAGCAGGAAGAGCGCGGCGCAGGGAATGATGGTCAGCACGATGCCGGCCTGCATCAGGCCCCAGTTGACAGCGCCGAGCTGGCCGCTCTGCGCGTTCAGCAGCATCACCGGCAAGGTGTAGGCGCGTGAGTCGGAGACCAAAATCAGCGCCGCCAGCAGCTCGTTCCATGAGCCGAAGAAGGCGAACAGGCCGACAGTGGCAAGACCTGGCCCCACCAGCGGCAGCATCACCCGCAGCAGCGTGCCGGTGGGCGAGCAACCGTCCAGCACCGCAGCCTCCTCGATCTCGATCGGCACCGCGTCGAAGGCGTTGCGCATCATGAAGACGGCGAAGGGCAGCTGGAAGGTTGTGTAGACCAGCGCAAGGCCCAGGTGCGTGTCCTGCAGATGGAGCAGGCGCAGCAGGATGAACAGCGGATTGAGGATCGACTGGAACGGGATCATCAGCGTCGCCAGGATCAGCATGAACAGTGCGTTGCGGCCCGGGAAACGGAAGCGCGAGAAGCCGTAGCCGCCCAAGGTCGCCAGCACCAGCGTGCCGATCACCGTCAGCAGCGCCACCGAGCCGCTGTTCCAGACGTACCGGCCGATGCCCTCGCCGTAGTTCGCCAGGTTGCGGTAGTTCTCGATCGAGAAGCGGCTCGGCCAGTAGGCCGGTGGCGAGGCGCTGGCCTCACGCGCCGTCTCGAAGGACGTGAGCAGCGACCAGGCGATCGGGAACAGGAACATCAGCAGCAGCACGGTGCACAGCCCGTAGTACGCGGCATTGACGCCCCAGCGACGCCACCACAGCACCAGCCGCGAGGGCGGAGCTTCCGTGCGGCCACGGACGACACCGCCGAAGCCTTCGATGCGGCCGAGCATCATTCCTTGTCGTCCCTGAGCAGCCAGAGCTGCAGGCCCGAGAGCAGCAGCAGGATCATCAGCAGCACCATCGACATCGCCGCGCCGTAGCCGAGCTTGAAGTAGGTAAACGATGCCCGGTAGATCCAGTGGACGATCGTGATCGTGCTGTTGAAGGGCCCGCCGCGCGTCATCACGAAGAACTGCTCGAAGGCAAGGAAGGAGCCGATGAAGCTCATCGTCAGCGCCAGCGCGAAGGTGCGCCGCATCAGCGGGATCGTGATCGAGCGGATCTGCCTCAGCCAGCCCGCGCCGTCCAGCGCGGCCGCCTCGTACAGGTCGATCGGGATCGCCTGCATGCCCACCAGCAGGATCACCATCGTGAAGCCGGCCGCCTTCCACAGCACCATCGTGACGATGGAGGCCAGCGCGCTGTTCGTCTCGCCCAGCCACTGCACCGGCTCGTCGACCAGCCCCAAGTCCATCAGCACTGCACTGAAGATGCCGACCTGGTCGTTGAACAGCCAGGTCCAGAGCAGGCTGGCGCTGGTCATGCCGATGACGACCGGAAGAAAGTACGCGGTGCGAAAAATCCCCACAAACCTCGCACCGCGTTGCACCAGCAGCGCCAATGCGAAAGCGAACAGGAAGATCGCCGGCGTCACGACCAGCGTGTACTTCACCGTGAACAGCAGGCTGCCCCAGAAGGACGCGTCGACGAACAGCGCGAGGTAGTTGCGCAGCCCGGCGAAGCTCGGGTGGCCCAGCAGCGGCCACTCGTTCAGCGACATCCAGGCCGTCATGCCCAGCGGCACGAGGAAGAACAACGTCGTTACCGCGAGGCAGGGCAGGATGAAGACATAAGCCGCCCAGTGCCGCGGGATGTTGCGGCCGAAGAAGGTCGTGACCATCAGGGCGCGATCAGGGTGTTGCCAGGATCTGCCGGAACTTGGCCTGCGCGTTCTTGATCGCAGGATCGACGCCGGGGCCGAACACCGCCTCCTGGATCATCGCCAGCCAGGGCCCGTTCGGGTCGTTGATCAGCTGGTTGAACTTGACCGAGTACGGCGTGCGGCCGGCCTGCATCTGCGCCGAGGCGACGGCGAAGCGAGAGTCCTGGCGGCTGTAGGCGTTGTCGGCCAGGTCGGCGCGCACCGGCAGGCTGCCGTTCTTGGCGAACTGCTCCACCTGCACCTCCGGCGACAGGCACCATTGGATGAACTCCCAGGCCTCCTTCTTGTGCTTGGAGCCCTTGGGGATCGCGATGGAGTCGCCGCCGGCGAAGCTCGACGAGCCGCCCTTGTCGCCGGGCAGCGGCGTCACGCCGAAGTCCAGCTCCGGGTGTTCCTTTTTCAAGAGGCCGATCGAGAACGCGCCCGAGCCGATCATGCCGATCTTGCCGGTGAAGAAAGGGCTGATGAAATTGCTGCCGTTGTCGGTCTTCGCACCGGCCGGGATCGCACCCGCCTCCCACAGCCGGCGGTACATCGCCAAGGTGTTGCGCAGCGCCGGGTTGTCCAGCGCCTCCTGCTTGTTGTCGGGCGTGAACACGTCGCCGCCGGAGGCCCAGACGTAGGGCGTCATCGTGAAGATGTTGCAGCCGCCACAGGCGCCGGAGAAGTAGAAGCCCTTCACGCCCTTGCCCAGGCCCGCGATCTTCTTCGCGTAGGACTCCAGCTCGCCCATCGTCTTCGGCGGCTTCTCCGGATCGAGCCCGGCCTTCTTGAACAGGTCCTTGTTGTAGACCAGGAAGGAGCTCTCGGCGCTGAAGGGCACCGCGTACTGGCGGCCCTCGTACATCGCCAGCCGCACGTGCGAGGGCGACAGGCTCTTCGCATACGGCAGGGCCTTGGCCTCCGCGCCGATCTCCATCAGCTGGCCGGCCTGCGAGAAGGCCGGCACGAAGATCAGGTCGATCGCCACGACGTCGGGCGCCGCGCCGCCGGCCACGGCCGTGCCGAACTTGGTGACGAAGTCGTCGGCCGGGATCACGGTCAGTGCAACCTTGTTGTTATGGCTGGCATTCCAGTTCTTCACCAACGGCTCGACGAAGCCGGCATCCGGCGCGCGGACCCAGAAGGAGATCTCGGTCTGCGCCTGCGCCGCGGCGGCAAGCAGGAGACCAGCAAGGACACCGGTCAGCCGGCGCAGCGTGGGCGGGATTCGCATCGGTTTGTCTCCGTTCTGTTTTCTCGTGACCCCAAGGTCTGGCCCTCGAGGTGGCGCGATGTTGACAGCAAGCCCCGGGGCCAACAAGATGACAAAGCCTGCGCATTGCGGGACAAATCCGACTTTTCCGCCGCCACCCGAGCCGATGAACGACAACGCGCTTTCCTTCGTGCTGCCGCAGAGCCTGCAGGCGACGAACGGCGGCCTGTTCATCTCGCGCGGCGTCGGCCAGCATCCGCGCCGGGTGATCGATTCCTTTGAGCTGCTTTACGTGAAGAAGGGCCAGCTGGGCATCGAGGAGGACGGCCAGCAGTTCCTCGTCGGGCCGGAGGAGACGCTGGTGCTGTGGCCAGGCCGGGAGCACGGCGGCTCGATACCCTACACGCCCGACCTGCACTTCTTCTGGGCCCACTTCCTGCTGCCCACTCCCAAGGGAAAACCCCGCCCTTCGGACCTGCAGCTGGACGTGCCGCAGCACGCCCGCGTGGCGCGGCCCGAGCAGATGACCGGCCTGTTCCGGCGCTTCCTGAACGAGCAGGAACTGCTCGGCGAACGCCAGGTGCCGATGAGCCTGATGCTGATGCAGATGCTGTGGGAGGTGGCGAACTCGCGCGCCGTCGGCGCAGCGGGCCCGGTGGCCGACGGCTCGGCCGCGGTGCTGGCCGCGCGGGCCGACGAGCTGATCTGCACCGGCTTCGGCGGGCCGATCAGCACATCATCGATCGCACAGCAGCTGGGTTGCAATTCCGACTATCTCGGCCGGGTCTTCCGCAGCATCTACCGTTGCACCTTGACCGAGGCGATCCACACCCGCCGGCTGCGCCAGGCCACCGCGCTGCTGGCCGAAGGCCGGGCCACGGCCGCCGTCGCCGCACAGTGCGGCTTCGACGACATCGGCTACTTCCGGCGCCTGTTCAAGCGCTCCACCGGCATGACACCGCAGGCCTATCGGCGGCTTCACATGCGGGTCCACGTGAACACAGGCTAACGGGCGATACCATCACGCGCGTGAATCCACTGCCCTCTCTTTACGCGAAGTTCTTCGGCCTGCAGGCCGAGCCCTTCTCGATCGCGCCCGATCCGCGCTACCTGTTCATGAGCGAACGCCACCGCGACGCGCTGGCGCACCTGCTCTATGGCCTGCGTGGCGGCGGCGGCTTCGTGCTGCTGACCGGCGAAATCGGCGCGGGCAAGACGACCGTCTGCCGCTGCTTCCTGGAGCAAATCCCGGAGAACTGCAAGGTCGCCTACATCTTCAATCCGAAGCTGACGGTGCCCGAGCTGCTGCGCACCGTCTGCGACGAGTTCGGCATCGCCGTGGCCGGCGAGGACGACGACTCCGCTTCGGTGAAGCGTTATGTCGACGCCTTGAATGCCTTCCTGCTGGCCAGCCACGCGGCCGGGCAGAACGCGGTGCTGATCATCGACGAGGCGCAGAACCTCAGCGCCGAGGTGCTGGAGCAGCTGCGCCTGCTGACCAACCTGGAGACCAGCGAACGCAAGCTGCTGCAGATCGTGCTGATCGGCCAGCCGGAACTGCGCACGATGCTGGCGCGGCCGGAGCTGGAGCAGCTTGCACAACGGGTGATCGCGCGCTTCCATCTCGGCGCGCTCACGCCGGACGAGATCGGGCCCTATGTGCGACACCGCCTCGCGGTGGCAGGCTTCGGCGGCACTATGCCCTTCGACGCGTCGACCCTGGCGCGCGTGCACCAGTTGACGCGCGGCGTGCCGCGGCGGATCAACCTGCTGTGCGACCGCGCGCTGCTGGGTGCCTACGCGCAGGGCCGCAAGCGGATCGACCTGCAGACCCTGGAGAAGGCGGCCGCCGAGGTGTTCGAGGGAACCGTTGAGCCGGCAGCGGCAACGCCGGCCGCCAGCGGCTCGCAGCGGCAGCTCGCCATCGGCGCAGCGGCGATCGGCGTGATCGCTGCAGCGGCTTGGTTCGCCACGACGGGTGCGCGCAAGGAGATCCCGGCACCCGTGGCCGTCGCCCATCCGGTCGCCGCTGCGCTACCCGCTTCGGTGCCAGCCAGCAGCGCATCGCCCGCTCCCCTGATCAGCCCCAGCATCAGCCTCGGCTTGCTGCGCGAGGCCGACGCCTGGGCCGCGCTGGCCCAGGGCTGGCATGCCGACACGGCCGGCCTCGGCGACACGCCCTGCGCCGGCCTGAAGCCGCAGGACCTGCAATGCTTCCGCAGCGACGGCGGCCTTGCGTTGATCCGCCAGCTGGACCGGCCGGGCATCCTGACCCTGCGCGACGAATCCGGCCAGCCGGCCTACGTCCTGCTCGTCGGCCTGGGTCCGCAGACGGCCACCGTGCGGGCCGGTACGGCCACGCAGACGGTCAGCCTCGTGGCGCTCAGCAAGCAGTGGACCGGCGAGTTCGCCACGCTGTGGCGCACGCCGCCGGGCTTCCTCTCCCAGCCGCCGGCGCGCGGACTCGCACCCGAGACCGCCGACTGGCTGGCCCTGCACCTGAAGCAGATCCTGGCCGAACCCTCGGCGCCGCTGACGCACAACCTCGACGGGCGCCTGCAGGCGCAGGTGGCCGCCTTCCAACGCTCGCAGGGCCTGCGCAGCGACGGCAAGCCCGGCCCGATCACGCTGATGCAGCTGAACCGCGCCGCTGGCGTCGACGAACCGCGCCTGGAACCCCGAACATGAGCTACATCCTCGACGCGCTACGACGCGCGAATTCCGAACGTGAGCGCGGCACCGTGCCCACGCTGCACGCCAATCCCGGCCCGGCCGACTTGGCGGCCGACGACGATGAGGAGGTCGAACATCGCGACCCTGCGCGCGCCGGCGCAAGCTCGCGGCCAACCTGGCCTCTGGCGGTCGGTGCAGGCGTAGTGCTTGCCGCGTTGGCCGCCTTCCTGTTCTGGCCGCGCACGCCGGAGCCGGTCGTGCTGGCGAGCGCACCTGCGCCTCAGCCTCCGCAGCAGGCCGCACCCCAGCCGGCGCCGCAGCCCAGCCCGCAGTTGCCGCCCACCGTCGCGACCGTGCCGCTGAGCGTGCCGCCGCTGCAGCAGGCCCAGGCTCCAGCCGCGCCACCGCCGCCTCCGCAGGCGGTGCCCGCGCCCGCACCCGTGCCCGCACCTCAGGCAGCGCCCGCGCCGCAACACGTCCCCACGCAGGCCGAGCTGCCCGAGGCACTGCGCCGCCAGCTGCCGCCGCTGAAGACCGGCGGCGCGATGTACTCCGACACCCCGGCCAATCGCATGCTGATACTGAACGGCCAGGTGCTGCACGAAGGCGAGAAGCTGAGCCCGGACCTGGTGCTGGAAGAGATCGGCCTGAAGACCGCCGTGCTGGTCTTCAAGGGCCAGCGCTTCACGATCAACTACTGATGCACGCACGACTGCGGCTCGCCCTGCCCTTGTTGGCACTGGGCGTGCCCGCAGCAAGAGCAACTGCAGCAACACCGCTGCGCATCGCCTTCGACGCCGCCAGCGCGCCGACGATGTACACCGATGCGCAAGGCGGCGCGGCCGGCGTCTATCCGGCCATCGTGCGCCATGCCTTCGCGCTGATGAACGAACCGGCCGAGCTGGTGGCCGAGCCCTTCCGCCGCCTGATCGCCACCTTGTTCGGCGGCACCGGCGCGGCCGGCGGCGTGGTCCGCAACGAAGAGCGCCTGGCCATCGCCGACTACAGCGGCGACTACTTCACGGAGAACCTGTCGCTGTTCCGCCGCGCAGGCGCGCCGGAGCTACCACCGGGCATCGCGGGGCTGCGCGGCCTGCACATCGGCGTGGTTCGCGGTTGGTCCTACGGCGATGCCTTCGACCGCGCCCGCGCGCAGCACCTGTTCGCGGTCGAGGAGGTGGACACCGACAGCCGCAACTTCGGCAAGCTGCGCCTCAATCGGCTCGATGCGGTCGTGGCGACCGAGCTGGCCGGCCGGATGCTGCTGGGCGCTGAAGCCGCCGGCACGATCGCGCCACTGGCCCAGCCGCTGCTGTCGATGGGGATCGCGCTGGCGGTGCCGAAGACCTTGTCGGCAAAGCCTCTGCTGCAGCGTTTCGACCAGGCGATCGCCGCGATGCGGCGCGACGGCAGCCTGGAAACCATCGTCGCCGCCGAGGTAGAGCACGCGCGGCGACTGCTGCCGGCGAGCTGAAGGCTCACACGCGGCTGCGCGCCCGCTCGTCGCCGAAGCGCGCCTCCGCCTGACGGCGGAACTCGCTGGGTGTCATGCCCTTGATCTCGAGGAAGCGGCGGTTGAAGTTGGCCACGTTGTTGAAGCCGACCTGATAGCAGATGTCGGCCACCAGGTGGTCGCTCTGCATCAGCAGGTGGCAGGCGCTGTTGATGCGCACCTGGTTGACGAAATCGGTGAAGCTGTTGCCGGTGGCGCGCTTGAAGAAGCGGCTGAAGCGGCTCTCGCTCATGCCCAGCTCGGTGGCCAGGTCGGCCATCGAGACCGGCTCGGCCAGGTTGTTGGTGATGCGGTTCACCACGTCGTTGATCTGGTCGGTCTGCTCGTCACCGGCGGGGCCGTGCTCGCCCTGCATCTGCACGCTGGAAAGCAGCCGGTAGTCGGCGCACTGCGCCAGGTCGGCGAGGAAGTCGAAGAACAGGCCCAGGCGCCGCAGGCCGCGCTCGGCCTTGATGGCGTTCCAGTGCGCCAGTGCCCGCTCGGACATGCCGAAGAACTCGATGCCGTGGCGCGCGCGCTCCAGCAGTTGCAGCACCTCGCGCAGCTCGGGGATCTGCTCGGCAGCGCGGTTGATCGGCTCATGCAGGAACTGGATGACGCGGTCGCGCCCGGCCGCGCCGCCGGCTGGTGCATCGAGCGAGATCCAGTTGTGCGGCAGCCGCGGTCCGCACAGCACCAGATGGCCCGGCTGGAAGGGCCCGATCCAGTCGCCGATGAAGGCCTTGCCCGAGGTCTCGGTGATCAGGTGTAGCTCGTATTCCTCGTGGAAGTGCCAGCGCACCAGCGGGCTCGGAAAACCGTGGGCCAGGCAGCGCACCAGGCCCGTGTCCTCCTGCGCCTCGTAGCCCAGCGAGGGCGAACGGGCGAAGTCGCGCTCCAGCTCGGGCTGGGTCTGGCGGGGGACGGTTCTCTGACGCATGACCCGATTTTCAGCTCATCACGTTGCCGCCGTCGACGTTCAAGCACTGCGCGGTGATGTAGCGGGCCTCGTCGCTGGCCAGGAACACGGCGGCGCCGGCGATATCGGACGGCGTGCCCATGCGCCCGAGCGGCACGGCCTCGCCGACGCGCTTCTTCTTCTCACCGATGGGCAGACCTTCCGCCTTGGCGAACAGGCTGTCCACATGCGCCCACATCGGCGTGTCGACGACACCCGGCGCGATGGCGTTGACGCGGATGCCGTGCGGCGCCATCGCCAGCGCCGCGCTCTGCGTGTAGCTGATCACCGCGGCCTTGGTGGCGCAGTAGTGCGAGACCAGCGCCTCGCCGCGCCGCCCGGCCTGCGAGGCCATGTTGATGATGCTGGCGCCTGACGTGCCCTGCTCCACCATCTGGCGCAGCACCGCCTGCATCACGAAGAAGAAGCCCTTGACGTTGACGCTGAAGAGCCGGTCGAACGAGGCTTCGTCGGCCTCCAGCAGCGGCGCGAGGTCGAACACCGCGGCGTTGTTGAACAGGCAGTGGACCGGGCCGAAGGCCGCGCTCGCATCGGCCAGCATGCGGTCGATCGCACCCGGCGCGGTGATGTCGGCGGCGATGTAGGCCGCACGGCCGGCGTGGCGCTCCAGCAGCGCCGCGACCGGCTCGGGTCTCGTCGGAGCGATGTCGACGATGCTGCAGACGGCGCCCTCGGCGATGCAGGCCTCGGCCACGGCCAGGCCGATGCCGCCGCCGGCGCCGGTCAGCAGCACGTGGCGGCCGGCGAGACGTTGGCCGCCGCTCATGCGCGCCTCGCGAGGAAGGCAGCCACGCGATCGCCTGCGCCGCGCACCGCGGCCACCAGTCGCTCGTCGCCGGCCAGATTGCCCCACAGCAAGCGGTCGGCGCACAGCGCGGCGACGGGATCCTGCGCCGCGCAGATCGCATGAGCCACGGTCGGGTCCATGCCCTGGTCCTGGTAGGCATAGCTCAGTTGCCCCGCGTGCCAGCGCTGCAGGAAGGCCAGGAACAGCGCCGGCAGCATCGCCACGCTGTCGATGCTGCCGCCAGCGGCGAGCCGCTCGCGGATCGTCGGCGCGATGAAGCCGGGGATCTTCGAGAAGCCGTCCGCGGCCACGCGCTGATTGGTGTCCTTGATCGCCGGATTGCCGAAGCGATCCAGCACCACGTCGCGGTAGGCGGCCAGGTCGATCGGGCTCGGACTCAGGCAGGGGATCACGTCGTCCGTGACGTAGTCGAATGCGAACTTGCGGATCTCCGCGTCGTGCGTGCCTTCGTGGATGAAGTTCAGCCCGACCAGGGTGCCGGCCCAGGCGATGCAACTGTGCGTCGCGTTGAGGATGCGGATCTTGGCCTCCTCGTAGGGCTGGACCGAGTTCACCAGTTCCACGCCGACGCGGCCCCAGTCCGGGCGGCCGGCGATGAAGTCGTCCTCGATCACCCACTGAATGAAGCTCTCGCCGGTGATGGCGGCCGCATCGTCGCGGCCGGTGGCGGCCTTGACGCGCTCACGCAGCTCCGCCGGCGGGCGCGGTGTGATGCGGTCCACCATCGCGTTCGGGCAGCGGGTGAAGGCCTTGACCCAGGCGAGCAGGTCCATGTCGCCGACGCGCTCGATGAACTCGATCAGGCCGGCGCGCACGCGCTCGCCGTTGTGGCGCAGGTTGTCGCAGTTCAGCAAGGTGACCGGGCCGCCATCGCCGCTGCGCCGCGCAGCGAGGATGGCGACGAGCGCACCGTAGATCGTCTGCCCGATCTCGCCGCGCTGCACGCGGCCGATGTCGGCGACGAGGTCGGCGAAGCTCATGTCCAGCTTGCCCTTGGCATCGATGTAGTAGCCGGCCTCGGTGACGGTGAAGCTGATGATGCGCGTGGACGGCGCGGCGCCGCGCGCGATCACCGCAGCCAGCTTCGGCTCGTAGGGGATCACCTCGCGGATCGACTCGATCTGCTGGTAGCGGTACTCGCCGGCCGGCGAGACGGTCTCCAAGGTGTAGCGCCCGTCCTGGGCGCGCAGCGCGGCGAGGACGTCCGCCATATCGGGCCGGATGTTGGCGCCGCTCAGCGCCCAGCGCCGGTCGCCGGCCTCATGCAGGGCCTGCAGGTAGACGGCCTGGTGGGCGCGGTGGAAGGAGCCGAGACCGAGGTGGAGGATCGTGAATTCGGCGGGGGGGATCGGGTTCATGATGTCAGGCCGAATCAGGCGGCAGCGAGGGAACGGCCCTCGCGGTTGAACAGATGGAGGACGGAAGGGTCCAGCTCGACGGCCACGTCGTCCCCGCTCTGCAGCGAGGTGCGCTCGTTCTGGCGGGCGATCAGTTGCAGACCGCCGACGTCGACGTGGATCAGCGTGTCCGAGCCCAGCGCCTCGACCAGCTCGACCTTGCCGTCGACGCCCTTGCCGTTGCCCGCATGCACGCGCAGGCCTTCCGGCCGCACGCCGAGGAAGCCGTCGGCCGGCAAGCGCCCGCCAGTGGCCGCCGAAAAGCTCGGGATCGCCTTGGCCGGCATCATGTTCATCGACGGCATGCCGATGAACTGCGCGACGAACTGGTTGACCGGCCGGTCGTACAGCTCCAGCGGCGTGCCGACCTGCTCGATCAGGCCGTCCTTCAACACCACCACGCGGTCCGCCAATGTCATGGCCTCCACCTGGTCGTGGGTGACGTAGATCGTCGTCGCGCCGAGCGCCACGTGCAGCTTGTGGATCTCGACTCGCGTGTTGCCGCGCAGCGCCGCATCGAGGTTGGACAGCGGTTCGTCGAACAGGAAGACCTTGGGCGCACGGACGATCGCCCGGCCGATCGCGACGCGCTGGCGCTGGCCGCCGGACAGCTGCTTGGGCGTGTGATCCAGGTACTTCGTCAGGTTCAGCTGCGCGGCCGCGCGGTCGACCTTGGTCTTGATCTCGTCCTTGGGCACGTTGGCGAGCTTCAGCGCGAAGCTCATGTTGTCGAACACGCTCATGTGCGGATAGAGCGCATAGCTCTGGAACACCATCGCCAGGTCGCGCTTGCCGGAGGGTGCGTAGGTGATGTCGCGCCCGTCCAGCAGCAGGTTGCCGCTGCTGATCTGCTCCAGGCCCGCGATCAGGCGCAGCAAGGTGGACTTGCCGCAGCCCGAAGGGCCGACGAAGACGATGAACTCGCCCTTCTGGATCTCCAGGTCGACGCCCTTGATGATGTGGGCGTCTTCAAAGCTCTTCTTGATCTGATGGAGTTGGAGGTAAGCCATTTGTTTGTCTCCGTTCTTGACTACTACTTGACGGCGCCGAAGGTCAGGCCCTGGACGAGTTGCTTCTGGCTGAACCAGCCGAAGATCACGATGGGGGCGATGGCCAGCAGCGAGGCGGCGGACAGCTTGGCCCAGAACAGGCCTTCGGGGCTCGAATACGAGGCGATCAAGGTGGCCAGGGTGCCGGCCTTGGCGGCGACGAGGTTCAGCGACCAGAAAGCCTCGTTCCAGCTCAGCACCAGGCACAGCAGGCCGGTGGACGCCATGCCGCCGACCGACAGCGGCAGCACCACGTGGCGGAACTCCTTCCACAGCGTGGCGCCGTCCATGCGGGCGGCCTCGAGGATCTCGGGCGGGATGTCCTTGTAGCTCGTGTAGAGCATCCAGACCATGATCGGCAGGTTGGACAGGGTGAACACGATGATCAGCGCGCCGACGCTGTCCAGCATGCCCGCGGTCTGCGCCATCACGTAGATCGGCAGCAGCGCACCGACGGCCGGCATCATCTTGGTGGACAGCATCCACAGCAGGATGTCGCGCGTCTTCTTCGTGCGGAAGAAGGCCATCGAGTAGGCAGCCGGTGCTGCGATCGCGAGGCCCAGGATCGTGGAGCCCAGGCTCGTGATCAGCGAGTTCATCGCATGCAGCAGGTAGTCGCTGCGGCTGTTCACCTCGTGGAAGTTCTCCAGCGTCGGCGAGAACAGGAACAGCGGCGGCACGCTGATCGCCTGCTGCTCGGTCTTGAAGGCGGTCAGGAACAGCCAGCCGAGCGGGAAGAACAGCAGCAGCGCGACGAGCCACGCACCGGCCGTGCGCAGCGCCACGGGCAGGAACTGGCTGGGCGGCTTCTGCACCGCGAACTGCGTGGGCGCGGCGACAACAGGGCTCTTTTGGGCAACGGTATTCATGATGTCGTGCTCCTTCTCAATCCAGGTTCTTGCCGACCATGCGGACCAGGAAGAACGAGACGATGTTGGCGAAGATCACCGCGAACAGCGCACCGGCCGATGCCACGCCGACGTCGAAATTCATCAGCGATTGCTTGTAGATCAGGAAGGTCATGTTCGTGCTCGCGTTGCCGGGTCCGCCACTGGTCGTGATGAAGATCTCGGCGAAGATCGAGAGCAGGAAGATCATCTCGATCATGATGACCACGGCCATCGGCCGGGCCAGGTGAGGCACCGTCAGGTAGAAGAAGCGCTGGAAGGCGTTGGAGCCGTCCATGCGGGCCGCTTCCATCTGCTCGCGGTCCAGCGACTGCAGCGAGGTGATGAAGATCAGGCAGGCGAAGGGCAGCCACTGCCAGGCCACCATGATGATCACCGACAGCAGCGGCCAGTCGGTCAGCCAGTCCACCGGCGTGAGCCCGAAGTGGCGCCAGACGTCGGCCAGCACGCCGTAGTTCGGGTTCATCATCATGTGCTTCCACAGCAGCGCGTTCACCGCGGGCATGACGAAGAAGGGCGAGATCAGCAGCACGCGCACGATGCCGCGGCCCGGGAACGGATCGTTCACCAGCAGGCCCAGCAGCACGCCCAGCACCACGGTGATGCCGATCACGCTGCCGATCAGCAGCAGCGTGTTCCACACCGCCGGCCAGAAGTCCGGATCGGTGATGAAGTACGTGTAGTTGTCGAGCCCGGCGAACGTGCGCTCGCCCGGCTGCATCAGGTTGTAGTTGACGAGCGAGAAGTAGATCGTCATGCACAGCGGCACGATCATCCACAGGAAGAGCGTGCCGATGGCGGGCGCCATCAGCGCCCGGGGGAGAAGGCGTGTATTCGAAGACGAAGAAGACATGGAGGTGACTCCCAGCAAACTGCATGAACCCCGCACGGCGCGCGTGCGGGGGCCTTTGTCACCCGGCGGTTACTTGTAGTAGCCGCCCTTCTTCATCTCGCGCTCGGCGGCCGTCTGGCCGGCCTTGAGCGCCTGGTCCACCGTGACCTTGCCCGACAGCGCTGCCGTCATCTGCTGGCCCACGGCGATGCCGATCGCCTGGAACTCGGGGATGGCGGCGTACTGGACGCCAACATACGGCGACTTCGGCAAGGTGCTGTCGCTGAGGTTGGCGCTGTTGATTGCCTTCAGCTCGGCATCGGCGAACTTGGCCACCTTCTTGAACTCGGGGTTCGCGTAGGTGCTCTTGCGCGTGCCGGTCGGCACGGCGCCCCAGCCGGCTTCCTTGGCCACCAGCTGGATGTACTCCTTGCTGGTCGCCCACTTGACGAAGGTCTGCGCGGCGTCAGCCTTGGTGGAGCTGGCGGGAATCGCCAGGTTCCAGCTCCACATCCAGTTCGCGCCCTTGGGCGTCACGGCCACCGGTGCCTGCGCGAAGGCGACCTTGTCCGCCACCTTGCTCTGCTTCGGATCGCTGATGAAGGAGGCGGCGATCGTCGCGTCCACCCACATGCCGCACTTGCCTTCGTTGAACAGGGCCAGGATCTCGTTGAAGGAGTTGGCGGCCGATCCGGGCGGGCCGTCCTTCTTCAGCAGGTCCACGTAGAAGTTGATCGCGTCCTTCCAGGGCTTGGTTTCCAGCTGCGGCTTCCAGCCCATGTCGAACCACTGGCCGCCGTTGGTGTTCACCAGCGTGGTCAGGAAGGCCATGTTGTCGCCCCAGCCCGGCTTACCGCGCAGGCAGATGCCGTAGACGCCGGCGCTCTTGTCGGTCATCTTGCCGGCCAGGTCCTTGATCTGCGCCCAGGTCGGCTGATCGGGCATCGTGAAGCCGGCCTTGTCGGCCAGGTCCTTGCGGTACATCAGCATCGAGCTTTCGCCGTAGAACGGCGCGGCGTAGAGCTTGCCCTGGTAGGACAGGCCGTCGCGGAAGGCGGGCAGCAGGTCGTCGGCGTCGTAGGCGGCGTCGGTGGCGATCGGCTGCAGCCAGCCCTTCTTGGACCAGATCGGCGCCTCGTACAGGCCGATCGTCATCACGTCGAACTGGCCGCCCTTGGTGGCGATGTCGGTCGTCACGCGCTGGCGCAGGGTGCCCTCTTCCAGCGTGACCCACTTCAGCTTGATGTCCGGATGCGCCTTCTCGAAGAAGGGCGTCAGCTTCTGCATCTCGATCATGTGACCGTTGTTGACGGTGGCGATGACCAGTTCGGTGGCGGCCAGCGCCGGGGCGGTCATGGCGAAAACGGTGGCTGCGGCCAGGCCGGCCTTGGCGAGGGAAAGGCGCTTCATGCTGCTTGTCTCCTGTTGTTGATTCGATCGACGAGCGGTCCGTGCCGCAGGCGTCGTGGGCCGGATTCTGGAGACTTGTCCTTGCGGCTTCGGTACTCCGATCGCCCTCACCTGTACTTTCATGCATCAAATCCTCGGTGAAATCCCTTAAATGACGCATGACAGGATGGAAAGCTTCGGCCCACAACGAAACAAGCGCGGCACTCGCGGGCCGATAGTGGGCCCATGAACATCACCTGCTTCATCCGCTACCAGATCGACCCGTTCCAGCGCGCGGAATTCCAGCGCTACGCCGAGGTCTGGGCCGAGGTCATCCCGCGCTGCGGCGGCGCGCTGATCGGCTACTTCCTGCCGCTGGAAGGCACGAACGACATCGCCTGGGGCTTGATCGGCTTCGAGTCGCTGGCCGCCTACGAGCGCTACCGCACAACGCTGCGCGCCGACCCGCAAGGCCGCGCGAACTTCGAATGGGCACAGCGCCAGCGCTTCATCCTGCGGGAGGAACGCACGTGGCTGGAGGACGTGGCGTCAACACGGCGCGTTACCCTCTCGCCATCATGAGCAGCGACACCCCGCACGAGCCCCGCATCGCCCGCATCGCCGCCGCGATGGCCGACCCGGCCCGCTCGCGCATGCTGGCTTATTTGCTCTCGGGCGAGTACGCCAGTGCCGGCGAGCTGGCGCGCAGCGCATCGGTCACCCCGGCCACCGCCAGCGGTCACCTGGCCAAGCTGCTCGAAGCCGGCCTGATCGCCTGCGAGCCACGCGGCCGGCACCGCTACTACAAGCTGGCCGGGCCGGACGTGGCCCATGCGCTCGAAGCACTGGCGCTGGTAGCAGAGCGCAGCGCTCACGAACGCGCCTGGGAGGCCCCGCAGCGCAGCCGGCTGCGTGAGGCGCGCTGCTGCTACGGGCATCTGGCCGGGCGCCTGGGCGTGCGGCTGCACGAGCGGCTGCAGGCACTGCAGGGCCTGCGCGCCGTCAGCGAAGGATTCGAGCTGACCGAGGCCGGGCGCGCCTGGCTGGCCTCGATGGGCATGGAGGTTCCTGCCTCCGCTCAGGCTCGGCGTTATGCCTATGCCTGCCTGGATTGGTCGGAGCGGCGCGACCATCTCGCCGGCCAGCTCGCCGAGGCGATCTACCAGCACTGGCTGGCGCGCGAATGGGTGCGGCGCGGCGAGGGCCGCGCTGTGGAGCTGACCCCGCTCGGTCACCGGCAGTTACTGCCGCAGCTGGAACCCGGTATCCGCTGAAATAACGCGTTACCTGTGTTGTTTCCGACAAGAAGTTGGCGGATTCATTCGGCTCGGTATCAGTGCAGACATCAAGCGCGAGACCCTGCCGTGCAGAATCGTCCAAATGGAAATGCAGCAGCCCGCCGAGCTGCGTTGGCGCCGGGCCATCGAAGCCGGTGAGCTCGGCGTGTGGGATCTTCGCCCGGAACTCGAAACCGTTCACCACTCGCCGCAGTGGAAGCAGCGGCTCGGTTTCCCCGAGCCCTTCGCGGCCGACAGCACGCACTTCTGGCGCTGCCGCGTACACCCCGACGACCTCGAACCGATGCTCGACGCGATGCGCGCCCACGCACGCGGCGAGCGGCCCAGCTACGAGGCGCAGTTCCGCCTGCGCAGCAACGGCTCGGGCTACCGGACCCTGCACTCGCGCGGACGCGTCGTCGAGCGCGACGAGCAAGGCCGCGCGCTGCGCATCATCGGCACGATGCTCGACCTGACCGACCGGCCACCTTCGCCGCGCTGCACCGGCCTCGCGGAAGGCTGCCGCGGCGCGATGACCGTGCGGCCGATCGCGCAGCCCTTCCATCAGTTGCTGAACGGCGGCCGGGTCGACGTGCGGGAACGCGACCGCATCCTGGGCCTGGTCGAAGACCTGCTGCTCACATCGCTCGACGAACTGGAAGCCTCGCGCATCAGGGGCGCGTGACCGCTGCCTCCGGCAGCCGCCCCGGCCCTCTCAGCAGGCTCACCCCGCCCGCCAGCAGCGCGAAGCCGGCGGCGATCGCCAGCCCCCAGTGGGTGGCCCGTACGGAGGGCAGCAGGCCGAACAGCAGACCCATCGTCAGGCTGCCCAGCGTCTGTCCGGTCAGGCGCGCCATGCCCTGGGCACCGCCGGCTGCGCCGCTGCGCTCCTTCGGCGCGGCCAGCAGCATGTTGCGGTTGTTGGGCGTCTGGAAGAAGCCGAAGCCCAGGCCGGCCAGCGCGGTGAACAGTACCAGCGCCAGCCGCGGGTCCGAGCCCGAGGGCCAAGCGGCGCACAGCGCCAGGCCCGCCGCCAGGCAAGCGGCGCCGGCCGCGCAGAGCCATGCGGTGGGCAGGCGGTCCGACAGGCGGCCGGCCAGCGGCGCTGCCAGCATCACGGCCAGTGGCCAGGGCGTCATCAAGAGGCCGGTGGCCAACGCGCTCAAGCCCAGCACATGCTGCATGTAGAAGGGCAGCGCCACGTAGCCGGCCATCTGGCCGGTGAAGCAGCAGACCGAGGCAATCACCGAGGTGCGGAAGGAATGCGAGCGCAGCAGGTCCAGCGGGATCAGCGGCGCGGCGCGCGGCAACTCGCGCCGGATCAGCAGCGCGAGGCAGACGGCCGCCACGGCCAGCAGCACGCCGCCCTGCAGCGGCTGCGCGAGCAACTGGTCGCTGCCCAGCACGAAGGCGGCAAACATGCCCGCGTTCAGCGCGATGCTCCAAAGGTCGATCGGCCGCGCCGTGGCCGGCGTGTGCGGCAGGCCGCGCGCGACGACGAGCACCAGCAGGCCCACCGGCAGGTTCACCGCGAACAGCCAGGGCCAGCTCGCCACCGACAGGATGGCCGCGCCCACGGCCGGCCCCGCCGCGGACGCCCCCGCCACGGCCAGCGCGTTCCAGGCGATCGCCTGGCCCAGTTGCCGCTTCGGATAGGTGAAGCGCAGCAGCGCCAGGCCCAGCGGCATCACCGCCGCGCTGCCCAGCCCCTGCAGGCAGCGCCCCGCGACCAACACCGGCAGCGAGGGCGCCAGCGCACACAGGGCCGAGGCCGCGGTGAACAGAGCCACGCCGGCCACCCACACGCGCCGATAGCCCAGGCGCTCGCCGATAGCCGAGGCCGGCAGCAGGAACATCACGACGGCCAGCTGGTAGGCCGTGACGATCCACACCGTGTCGGCCGGCGTCGCATGCAGTTGCTCGGCCATATTGGGCAGCGCGACGTTGGCGATCGCGCCATCCAGCACCACCAGCACGATCGCGCCGAGGATGGCGGCGACTGCCGCATGCCGGCGCGGCAGCGGCAGGCCGTCGGATTCCGGCTCGGCCGGGCGAGTGGAGGGTCTGGAAGGGTTCATCGGAAACATCTCTGACTGAGTTGGAGTCAGCATACGGGCCGGGGCTGCGACGGCCCAGCGCGCGGCGCGCAGCTTGTACCTGCATCGCACGCCTGTGGAGGGAGGCAGCGGCGTGCTAGCGTCGCCGCATGCCGTCCGCCGATATCGACCTCAACCTGCTCGGCGCCCTCGACGCGCTCTTGTCCGAAGGCAGCGTGGCCCGCGCCGCCGAACGCCTGCAGCTCAGCGAATCGGCGATGAGCCGCACGCTGGCCCGGTTGCGCGAGGCCACCGGCGATCCGCTGCTGGTGCGGGCCGGCCGCGCGATGGTGCCGACGCCGCACGCGCTGGCGCTGCGCGAACGGGTGCGCGAGCTGGCCCAGGAAGCCCGCGCCGTGCTGCAGCCTGCAGGTGCCGGCTTCGAACTGCGCACCCTGCAGCGCACCTTCACGCTGCGCGCCAACGACGGTTTCATCGAAGCCTTCGCGCCCCGGCTGGTGGCACGCGCCGCGCAGCAGGCGCCCGGCGTGTGCCTGCGCTTCGCACCCAAGCCGGACAAGGACGTACGGCCACTGCGCGAGGGCTTGATCGAGCTGGACATCGGCGTGCTCGGCGAATCCGGACCGGAGGTGCGCGTGCAGGCGCTCTACCGCGATCGCTTCGTGGCTGCCGTGCGCGAGGGCCATGCGCTGTTGTCAGACACGCAGCTCAGCGCCGAGTGCTACGCGGCATGTGGCCACGTCGTCACCTCCCGCCGCGGCCGCATGCGCGGGCCGGTGGACGAGGCGCTGGCCGCACGCGGCCTGGCGCGCCGGGTGGCGGTGGTCGTGCCCAGCTTCCGCGCTGCTTTGGCCATCGCCGCGGCGACGGACCTGGTCGCCTTGGTGCCGGCCAGCTTCTTCGAACGCGAGCTGGCCCAGGGCGCGCTGCGCGCGATCGAGCTGCCGGTGCCGACCGAGCCGATCACCATCTCGCAGATGTGGCATCCGCGCCTGGACCGCGATCCGGCGCATCGCTGGCTGCGGGAACTGCTGCTGGAGGTCTGTCGGTCGGATGACCGCTAGGGCTGCGGAACGACCTTCGCCACCCCGCCCTGCTCCACGACGAGATCCAGCCCCACCTCGGCCGCGTCGAGGTCGTTGAACGGCGGAATGCGCACGGTGGAGAGCTTGTCCAGCACGCAGTCGCCGAAGGGCGGCGCCTTCAGCATGCAGGCGCCCGAGTCGAAGTAGACCCGCTGCGCGCTGCCGTCCGGCTGGAAGCGGAAGACCAGCGGGCAGTCGCCGGCCGGCGCGGGCCGGCAGGCCGCGATCGCCTTCTCCGTCGCCCGCACCGCGATCGCGGCAGCCTGGTCGTGCGAATACGGCGCGGGTGCCGGCGTCCTGTGCGTCAGCAGCCAGCCCGACACGAGCGCGGCCACCAGCACCGCGGCCGCGATGGCGGGCCAGACCCGCCGGCGCAGCTTCAGCACCGCGCGAAGTTCGCGCGCCAGATTGGCGACATCGTCCTGCCAGCGGTCGTCGCGCAGGATCACGGCCTGGCGTTTGGCCAGCGGGCCAAGACCGGCCGGCATCTGCGCCTCGCCGGGCAGTTCCACCCCGCCGATCAGGACGGGCGCGACGTGCAGGCCCTGCTGCGCCAGCGCGGTCTCCAGCTCCAGGCGCACATAGTCCTGCGCTTCCTGCGGCCTGCCGTCGAACGATGCCAGCCAGCGCGGGCCGATCAGCGCCAGCACGGCACCACAGGATGCCAGCTCGCTGCGCAGCACCTGCTCGAACTCCGCACCGGGCGCGATGTCCGAGACGTCCATGAAGACCCGATCGCCCAGCAGGCGATCGAGATCTTCAGCCAGGCGTCCCGCCTGCCCCGCGCCGTCGGCGCGGCGGTAGCTGATGAAGACGCGCTGGCGCCGCTCGGCTTGGGACATGATGGAGCAGGATAGTCCACCGGGGAGCCTGGCGATGCAAAATGAGCAACATAGCGGCGGCTGCCTGTGCGGCGCCGTGCGCTACGTGGCGACGGGCCGCCCCTGGCGCGTCGGCGTCTGCCACTGCCTGGACTGCCGCAAGCACCACGGCGCGCTGTTACATGCGTCTGCGATCTTCCCGCAGGAGCAGGTGGCGATCAGCGGCGAGACGAGCAGCTACGCCGGCCGATTCTTCTGCCCGCGCTGCGGCTCATCGGTCTTCGGCCGCAGCGGCGACGAGGTCGAGGTGAACCTCGGCTCGCTGGACGAGATCGACCGGTTCAAGCCGACCTACGAACTCTGGACGATCCGCCGCGAATCCTGGCTGCCGCCCTTCCCGCTCGCGCGGCACTACGAGCGCGATCGGGAGGGATCGGACCGCTCCGAGGGCTAGTCTCACTACAGGGACTGAATCTCGCGCGTGAGCAGGTCCATCATGACTTCCACCCGCTTCGGCTGCCGGCGGCGGCGTGCGTACACCAGATATGCCGTCTGGGCCGGTCCCGTCCACTGCGGCAGGATGCGTACGAGTTCCTTGCGCTTCAGGAGGTCGTTGACCATCCAGCAAGGCTGGAAGGCGATGCCCGCGCCTCCGCGAACGGCATCCAGCAGGGAGACGGCATGATTGACCCGGTAGCGGGTTTGGATTGGCAGCTCCACCGTGCCTTCGGCGTTGCTGAGCGTCACCTTGTCGTCCGTCCACATCGGGTAGCGCAGAAAGCTGTGCTCGGGCAAGTCATTCACCGTGCGCGGCCGTCCGTGGCGTTTCACGTAGTCGGGTGAGGCAACGATGTAGCGGGGCCAGGTCGCGAGTTCGCGCGCGACGAGGTCCGGCGGTAAGGTGCCGCCAATGCGCACGGTGAGATCGAAGCGCTCTTCGACCGGGTCGACGAAGCGGTCGTCCAGCATCAGGTCGATCTGCAGATCCGGATACAGCTCCAGCGCGCGCAGCATCAGGGCATGGAGCCTCAATTCGCCGAGCGCCATCGGTGCCGAGATGCGCACGCGGCCGCTCGGCCGCACCGTGCGCTCGTCGAGCTGGGCCACCGCCTCTTCGTAGTCCTCGAGCAGGCGCCGCGCGCTTTCGAGGAAGCGAAGCCCTTCATCGGTGAGGACGACGCGCGACGCTCCCCGCTCCAGCAGCCGCGCGCCGAGCGACGCCTCGAGCGAGGCCACCAGCTTGCTGACCGTGGGCTGTGTGGTCGAGAGCGACCGGGCAGCCGCCGACAGGCTGCCAAGATCGGCCGCCCGCACGAAGGCATTCATCGCGCGAAGCCTGTCCATTGCATTCCAATATCGAATGGTTTGGCTTCCATTTTGCCAACTTCAAAATGAAGATGGAATGGACGAGAGTGACGACATGAAAACACCCCTCACTCTTCTCGCCGCCTCGCTGGCGGCCGCGCTCGTCACCGGTGCCGATGCGGAGCCCATCGCACCCGTGCATTGGCAACCCACCTGGATCTCACCAGCCCAACCCCTGTTCGCCGACGACGCCGTGCTGCCGATGGGCATGCCGACAGAGTTCCGCGACGTCACCTTGCGACAGGTCGTGCGCACCAGCCTCGGCGGCCCACAGCTTCGCCTGGTCTTCGGCAACGAGTACGGAAGGACGCCGCTGACACTGGGCGCCGCCGGCGTTCGCATCGCGGGTGGCAATGGCCAAGCGGCGGCCGTCCGCTTCCAGGGCCATGACGGCATCGTCGTCCCGCCCGGCGCGCGGGTCGTCAGCGATCCGGTCGACCTGCCCACCCATGCGGGCGAGCGCCTGGACGTGGATGTCTACTTGCCGAATGCCGCCAAGAGTGCCGCCAAGCTCGCCAGCTTCCACTGGGACGCGCAGGAACACACACTGCTATTGCCCGGCAATGCCGTGGGCCGCCGCAACGCGACACCGAAGGAGACCACCACCGCCCGCGCCTTCCTCTCCGAGCTGTGGGTGGCTTCCGATCACCCGGCTGCGTCGGTGGTCGCCATCGGCGACTCGATCACCGACGGCAACGGCTCCAGCATGGGCCTTGACCAGCGCTGGCCCGACCACCTGGCCCGGCGGCTCGCACCGCAGGGCGTGGCCGTACTCAACGCCGGTATCGCGGGCAATCGGCTGTTGCACGGTGGCTGGGGCGACGCAGCGCTCGCGCGGCTCGACCGCGATGTGCTGAGCCGGCCCGGTGTCCGCGCGGTCGTCGTGCTGCTGGGCACCAACGACATCGGCTTCCCCGGCAGTCCGTTCGCCCCCACCGAGGCGCCCGTGACCCTGGCGGAACTGACCGGGGCATTCCGGCAATTGGTCGAGCAGGCCCATGCGCGCGGCGTGCGCGTGATGGCCGGCACCGTGCCGCCGTTCAAGCACGCCTTACAGGGGACGCCGCTGGAGGGGCACTACAGCCCCGACAAGGATGCGACGCGCCAGGCCCTGAACGAGTGGATCCGCCGTGCGGGCGTGTTCGATGGGGTCGTCGACTTCGATCGCTTGCTGCGCGATCCCGCCGATCCCGCGCGACTCGATCCCGCCCTGGACGCCGGCGACCATCTGCACCCGGGCGATGCCGGCTACAAGCGCATGGCCGACGCGATCGACCTGCGTGTGCTGCTGGGCGCAACGACGGAGTCGGCGGCGCAGTAGCGAGGCCACCGCCGGATCAGGGCGTTGCAGTCAGGGCGCTGCGGGCCGCTTCGGCGGCTCCCACAGCTCGATCTTGTTGCCTTCCGGATCGAGGATCCAGGCGAAGCGGCCGGTCGTGTCCTCGCTGCGCTTCAGCGGGGTGACGTCCTTGGCCTTCAGCTTCGTGAGGAAGGCGTCCAGGTCGTCGACGGCGTAATTGATCATGAAGCTGGCGGTCGACGGCTCGAAGTACTTCGTCGTCGCCGGGAAGGTGCCCCAGATCAGCGCCGGCGGGTGGCCCGGCGCGTCGTAGCGCAGGGCCGCGCCGCCCCAGGGTTCGAGTGCCAGGCCCAGCACATCGCGGTACCAGGCGGCCAGCGCCTTCGGGTCCTTGGCCTTGAAGAACACGCCGCCCACGCCGGTGATGTGCCCGGCGGCCGCGTCCTCGGGCGCAGCCCGGGAAGGCCCGGCCAGCAGGATCGCGGTGGCGCACAGGCCGGTCATCAGCAGGGGCCGCATGTTCATCGTGGTCATCCCCAGGTGGTGGGTTTCGGGTTGCGCTCGTCGAAGCCCATCTGGTGCCAGTACGGGTAGGCAGGCGTCTGGCGGCTGGCGGCGTCGAGCCGGGCGATTTCCTCGGCCGTCAAGGTCCAGCCGAGTGCGCCGAGATTCTGCAGCAATTGCTCCTCGTTGCGCGCGCCGATGACGAGGTTGCTGACCGTGGGCCGCGCCAGCAGCCAGTTCAGCGCGATCTGCGGCACCGTCTTGCCGCGCTCGGCGGCAATCGCGTCCAGCACGTCGACGACGGCGAACAGACGCTCGTCATCCACCGGCGGGCCGCCCACGGCACCACCCGAGGCGATGCGACCCGCGCCGGCGGCCTGGCCGCGGCGGATCTTGCCGGTCAGGCGGCCCCAACCCAGCGGACTCCACACCATCGTGCCGATGCCCTGGTCCAGCGCCAGCGGCATCAGCTCCCACTCGTAGTCGCGGCCGATCAGCGAGTAGTAGCCCTGGTAGGCCACGTAGCGGCCGAGGCCGTACTTCTCCGAGGTGGCCAGCGACTTCATCAGGTGCCAGCCGGAGAAGTTCGAGGCGCCGATGTAGCCGATCTTTCCGGCGGTGCGCAGGTCGTCCAGCGCGCGCAGGGTCTCGTCGACCGGCGTCAGCGCGTCGAAGCCGTGCATGAAGTACAGGTCGATGTAGTCGGTCTTCAGCCGCTTCAGGCTGGCCTCGCAGGCGCGCACCAGGTGATGACGCGAGGAGCCCTTGTCGTTCGGGCCCTCGCCCATCGCGAAGGTGGCCTTGGTGGAGATCAGCGCCTGATCGCGGCGGCCCTTGAGTGCCTCGCCGAGGATCTCCTCGGAAGCGCCGGCCGAGTAGACGTCGGCCGTGTCGAAGAAGTTCAGGCCGTGCTCCAGGCACACGTCGACCAGGCGGCGCGCCTCGTCCACCTGCGTCTGGCCCCACTTGCCGAAGAACTCGCCCTGCCCGCCGAAAGTGCCCGTGCCCAGGCTCAGCACCGGGACCTTCAGGCCCGAGCGGCCCAGTTGTCGGTGTTCCATCGTCTTACTCATTGTTGTTTCTCTCCTAGCAATCGTTGTCGGACCCGTGCTTCGACCGCCGGCGCCTCGTGCACCGAGATCCAGGCCGACTGGTCGGCGCGGTAGACATAACTCGGAGACGCAGCGGACGGAGGAAGCGCCGACGCATCCTGCCCCAGCGCCCGCTGCGCGGCGGCGCGGACGATCAAGGCCAGATCGCTCCAAGGGCCTTTCACCAAGGCTTCATCCGCCTGGGCGAGCGCATGCTTGGCGTCGCCGGCGTCCAGGGCCAGCCAGGCGGAGAGCGCCAGCAGGGTCGGGTCTTGCGCGTCGAGCAGCAGCGCCTCCTTCAACTGCGCGCGGGCCTCGTCGGCGCGGCCGGCCAGCAGCAGGTCGCGCAGGTAGTCGGCGCGCAGCGGTACCAGGCCCGTGCGCAGGCGCAGCACCTCGGCATAGACCTTGAAGGCCTCGTCCCAGCGGCCCGCCAGCGCCAGGGTCTGCGCGCGGCCCCACAGGCCCTCGGGGCTGTCGGCCTGGTGGGCGAGCACTTCGGCGTAGCGGGCCAGCGCCTCGTCCACACGGCCCAGGCGGCGCGCGCCATCCGCCAGCTCTAGGTTCACGCGGAAGGCATCGTCGCCGGACAGCTTGTCGCGGCCCTGGCCGAGCGTCGCCAGCACCTCCGCCTGCGGATGGCCGCTGTGCCACAGCGCCTGGGCGACGGCGGTGCGGATCGCGCCGCCGTCCGGATGCGTCTTCAGCGCCCGAGCAGCCAGCGCCTCGACGGCGGGGCGGTCGCCCTTGATCGATTCGGCGTACAGGGCAGCGGCCAGTACCAGCTCGTCGTCCGGCGCCACGCCCTGCGCCTTGGCGAGGTAGCCCAGCGCCGCGTCGAGCTGGCCCCGGCCGAGCTGGTCGTTGCCGGCGTTGACGTAGGCGATCGGCAGGCTCGCCGAGACATCGGTCAGCGCCGTCAGCCGGCGCTCCAGCTTGAGCAACTCGGGGTCGATCGCCTGCAGGCGGTCGAGCCGGATGTCGCGCGTGTCGTAGCGGTCACGTTGCGGGGATTCGAGTGCGTTCGCGCCCTCGGCAAAGTACTCCCACACCGAGCCGCCGGCGTAGCGCGACAGGAATCCCTTCTTGGTCTGCGCGTCGCGCGCCTTGGCCTGGTTGTAGAGCGCCTGGATCTCGCGCCACTGGTCGGCCGTAAGGATGCCGTGGACCTGGTGCGAGAGCTCGTGCAGCACCGTGTTGTAGCGGTCGAAGATCGTGCGCTCGACATCCTCGACACCGGTCACCGTGAGGTAGCCACCGGCGCCGCGCACGTCGTCCCACAGGCGCGAGTCGTATTCGATCCGCGCGTCCTTCAGCGCCTCCATGCCTGGCGCGTCGGACAGCTTCATCGCCATCGGCTTGATGTAGAGCCGCGAGCCACCCGCCACCAGCACTGGAATGAAGGCCTTCCACGGCGCCACGGACAGCGCCACGCGCTTCTGGATGCGCGGGCTCAGCTCGCTCCAGTTGCTGACGTACTGCTCGATGCCAGGCACCGCAGGCATGGGCGCCGCGGCGAAGCGGCGCTCGTAGTCGGCGCGGTGTACGTCGACAAGGAAGCGCTGCGATTCCAAGCTGCGGGCCAGGATCGCGTGTGCACGGCCCAACTCGGGGCAGATCTTCAGCGCGGCGAACGAGAGGTCGCGCGCCTCGTCGAAGCGGGCTTGCTCGAATGCATCGGACGCGCGCTTGGCCAGCGCCATCGCCTCATCAAACTTCGGCCCGTAGGCGGCGGCGAGCTGCGTGTAGTTCTTGCGCGCGTAGCCGTTGCCGAGCTGGTAGTGCGCCAACTCCTGATAGGGGTTCAGACGCACGGCGGTCTCGGCGGCGGCGATCGCGTCGTCGGTACGGCCCAGCCGGATCAGGGTCTCGTTCAGCGCGGCGTAGCCATCGGCCGTAGGCAGCGCGGCGATGCTGGCTTCCAGATGAGTCAGAGCAGTGTCGAAGTTGCGGCGGCGGAACTCCAGCTGGCCCAGGCCTTTCAACGCCGCGGCGCGGTCGGCCGGTGAATTCGACGCATTGGCGGCCTGCAGCGCGCGCTGGAAGCATTGCTCGGCGCGCGCCTCGTCATAGGTCTCCATCGCCAGGCGGCCGGCCGCCTGCCAGTCGGCAGCGGTGTTGCCGGCGCGGCTGCGGCGGTCGACCTCGGCCATGTCGTCGTGTGCGAACAGCCAGGTGTAGATCAGGCCGCGCTCGGCCTCGCTCGGCTGCTTCTTCGCCAGCAGCGGCTTCAGGCGCGGTGCGGCCGCGGCGTAGTCCTGGCGTGCGAGCAGCCCAGTCAACGGCGTGACCGCGCGGGCCGGCAACCATGACGGCGCCAGCAGCAACGCAGCCAGCACCACTGAGGATGCTGCGTGAAAGGGTCGGGTCTTGTCAGTCATGGCCGGCATTCTCGCCGGCCAGATCAGCCGGGATCTCAGCCGCGCATCACGACGTCACCCGACTCGCCCAGGTCCTTCGGCGGCTTGCCGGTGAGCACCGCCTTGCCCATCTCGTAGAGCTGGCGCAGCTTGCTTTCCTTGACGTCCCAGTAGTGGGCATGGGCGATGCGCACGCGGACCAGGATCAGGTTCGGATCCTCCTGGCCGCCCGGGAACCAGGCGGCCGCCATCTTGGTCCAGAGTTCGTTCACCTTGCCCGGATCGGTGACGACGGCGGCACGCCCGGAGATCGAGACGTAGCTGTCATCGTCCGGGTTCGCGTAGCTGATGTTGACCTCGGGCCGCGCCGCGAAATCCGCCGCCGCATCGCCACGGCGCGACATGAAGAACCACAGGCTGTCGTCCTCGTCGATCGCGCGGTTCTGCGTCGTCATCGGGCGCGAGTGGAACTGGCCGTTCGCGTGCTGCGTGCCGAACATGCAAAAGCGCGTGCCCTTGATCAGCTTCCAGAGTTTGTCCCGGCATTCGGCGGCGTTGTCGTGCTCGTTGATCGTGTCCATGGTGTTCTCCTTCGGAGGTACTGCGTTGACCACCCATCGGCAAGCTGCATACCCCGAAGCCACCCGAGGCCACCGTTCTTGCAACTGCTTACATCTGCTTTACCGCAGCTTTGCTCGCGCTGATCAGGTTGCGGTCAACACGAGCCCGCCCCTTGCCGTTGAACACGCACAGCAATCACGCTGCATGCACCAACGGAAATCTCCACCATGAAGTTCAAGAAATTGCTGACCCGTGCCCTGCTGCTGGCTGCCGTCGCCTCGCTGATTAGCGGCTGCATCGTCGTGCCGCGCGGCGGCTATCACTACCACGATCGCGGCGGCTGGGACCACCGCGGCCGCTGATCGCTCGACGGACCTCCGACCCCTCGCGTCGGAGTCGTCCGACGCGCAAACAGGCATCGCTGAGGTCCCACGCCGACGCGCTTCTTGCATGATCGATCGCAAGGAAGCCACCAGAACGCGAACAGGACCTCGATCATGATGACGACGACGTCGACCCCAGCAGTTCCCGCTCCACCGCCCTCGGTCAAGCTCTTCGGCCTCGAGCCGATCCGCGCGGCGTTCGAGTACGCCAGCATGCGCCGAATGAACCGGCAGCAGCTGCCGCGTGGCGATGGGCACCCGATCGTCGTCTTCCCCGGATTGGCCAGCGACGGCAAGACGATGACGGCGTTGCGCGACTTCCTGCGCGACCTCGGCTACACCGTCTACGACTGGGGCCGCGGCTACAACAACGGCCCGCAGGGCGACACCTCGGAATGGCTGCGCGAACTGGCGCTGGACATCCAGCAGATGGTGTCCGCGCACACCGAAGGCGTGACCCTGCTGGGCTGGAGCCTCGGCGGCATCTACGCCCGCGAGGTATCCAAGCACATCAAGCCGGCCGTGCGGCAGGTGATCACGATCGGCTCGCCCTTCGCGGCCGAACCGACGCAGGTGCGCGTGGGCCTGCTGTGGCGCTGGGTCAATGGCCGGCCTATGCAGCTGGACGATGCGCTGCGCACGCAGTTGCAGACCGCGCCCGAAGTCCCCACCACCTCGATCTACAGCCGCACCGATGGCGTCGTCGCCTGGCAGACCTGCATCCAGCCCGGCGAGCACCCGCATGTAGAGCATGTGGAGGTCGAGGCCAGCCACTGCGGCATGTGCTGGAACCCCTCCGTGTTGCGCGCTGTGGCCGAGCGGCTGCACCGCCAGCCGAAGAAGCCCGACAGGCACGATAAGGAGCATCCGATGACGATGAAGACACTGCGCAACCGCTTCGTGGCCGCCGCCGCGCTGTGCGCCTTCGGCGCGACCTTCGCCCAGGCACCGCTGCCGGCCGTCAAGCGCAGCGGCGCGGTCGAGTACCTCAGCGGCGGCATCGGCAGCGACGAATCGACGGCGATCAAGGCGGTCAGCACGCAATGGCCGCTGACGCTGGAGTTCGCCGTCAATACTCAGCCGCGCGCCGACTACGCGTCGGACGTGCAGGTGACGATCCGCGACGCGCACGACACCGCGGTCTTTCAAACCACATCCAGCGGCCCCTTCCTGTTGGTGAAGCTGCCGCCGGGCCAGTACAAGGTCGACGCGCAGTACCAGGGCAAGACGCTGCGCCAGGCAGTGACCGTGGCCCAGGGCAAGGCCGCCCACGAGTCCTTCGTCTGGCCCGCCAGCGCCGGCTGATCCGGCTCAGCCGCCCGCGCGCTTGACCTTGTAGCCGGCCTGCGTGAGAGCGGCCATCACCTTGTCGACGTGATCGCCCTGGATCTCGACGACCCAGTCCTTGACCGTGCCGCCCGAGCCGCAAGCAGCCTTGAGCTTCTTGGCGAAGGCGGTCAGTTCCTCGGCCTCCAGCGGCAGGCCCTTGGCCAGCGTGACGACCTTGCCCGAACGCTTCTCGCGGCTGACGCGCACGATGCCGTCGCCCTCCGGCCGTTTGGCCTGCCCGCACTGGCACTCGGCCATGGGCTTGCGGCAGGTCGGGCACATGCGGCCCGAATCGGTGGAATACACAAGGTTCATGGCTTCAGCGTCCGCGTGAAGAAGCCGTCCAGCGTGCGGTACAGGTGCAGCCGGGCCTTGCGGCCCGCGATGCCGTGGGCCTTGCCAGGGTAGATCATCAGCTCGAAGGCCTTGCCCTCGTCTTGCAGTGCCTGGATCAGCTGCAGCGAGTTGTCGAACAGCACGTTGTCGTCGGCCGTGCCGTGGATCAGCAGCAACGGCTTGCTCAGCAGCGCGGCGCGGCTGGGCAGGTTGGCCTGGCGGTAGGTCTCGGCCTTGCCGCCGTCGGGCAGGCCCAGGTAGCGCTCGGTGTAGGCGGTGTCGTAGAGCGTCCAGTCGGTGGGCGGCGCGACGCCGGCGGCCGAGGCGAAGGGCGTGTCGGCATCGAGCATCGCGCGCGCGGCGAGGAAGCCGCCATAGGACCAGCCCCAGAAGCCGATGCGCTGGGCGTCGACGTCGGGCACGAGCTTGGGCAACTGCCGCGTGGCGGCGAACAGGTCGGCCACCTCGACCTTGCCGAAGGCGCGGTGGTGGGCACGGGTGAAGGCGCGGTCGCGGTTGGCCATACCGCGCGTGTCGACCATCATGATGCCGAAGCCCAGGCGCTGCCAGTGCGCCATCAGTGCCGTCTCGCGCGGCCAGGCCCAGTTCACCGTGGACGCATGCGGGCCGCCATAGGCCAACACCAGAGTGGCGTGCGGGCCGGGCTTGCCGTCGAGCGGCGGCAGGTAGAAGGCGTTCAGCGGCGTCGTGCCGTCGGCGGCCTTGATGTCCAGCACCTGGGGCTGCGGCGTGATCTGGGCCAGCAGCGGATCGGGCGCGCTGCCGGGCAGCGCGAGGGCCGGCGCCTTGCCGGCAATGTCACGCAGTTCCAGACGTGGCGGCTCGCCCCAGGCGGAGCGGGTGACCAGCACGCGGGTGCAGGCCTTGTCGCCGCTGGCATCGCGCCACTGCTGCGGCGCGGCACCGTCGAGCCTCTGGGTCTTGCCCTTCATGTCCATCACGAACAGCTCGCGAGCGCGGCCGCGGTCCTGCGCGCCGGCGAAGACGATGTGCTCGGGGCCCGCGCAGACGAGGTGGGCGACCGGCTCCTCCTGCTTGCTGAGCGTGTGGCGCGCGCCGGTCTTGCGATCGACCGCAATCAACTGCTTGCGGCCGGAGCGCTCGCTGCTCCACAGCAGGGCCGGCTTGCCCGAGAGCTGCAGGCCCTTCAGCTCGACCATGTCGTCATGCGTTTCGACCCAGGCGGCATCGCGCTCCTCGATCAGCAGGCGCGGCGTGGCGGTGCGCGGGTCGAATTCGGTCAGCGCGAGCAGGGTCTGATCGCGGCGCAGCCATTGCAGCCAGGGCGTGCCATCGGCGAACCAGCCGGCGCGGGCGATGTACTCGGCCTCGGCGGGCAGGAGCAGCGGGGTCTGGGCGCCGGAGGCGATGTCGATGGACAGGGCCGTGACCTTGGCATTGGCCTCGCCGGCGCTGGGGTAGCGCTGCTCGGTCATCGCCGTGTGGTCGGCGAAGATCTGCGCACGGGTCTTCAGCGGCACGCCGCTCTCGTCCACGCGCAGCACCAGCAGACGCTTGCCATCGGGCGACCACCAGAAGCCGCGCTGGCGGCCCAGTTCCTCGGCGGCGATGAATTCGGCCAGGCCGTAGCTGACGGCACCGGCGGCATCGGGCGTGAGCACGCGAGCCTCGCCACCGCCGTCCAGCGGCTGCACCCAGACCTTGCCGGCCTTCACGTAGGCGATGCTGTGGCCATCGGGTGAGCAGACGGGGTCCTGCTTGGGCTGGTCGGGGTCGTGCGTCAGGCGCTGGGCGGGCTGGCCCAGCCGCAGCAGGTACAGGTCGCCGGAGAGCGGGAACACCAGCGCCTGGTCGCCCTCGCCGCACCAGCGGTAGCTGGTGATGCCGCTCTGGCTGATGCGCTTGCGCTCCAACGCCATCTTCTCGGCCTCGCTGAGCTTCTGCTGCTGGCCGCCCAGCAGCTGCGCGGCGGAGGCCAGCATCTGCGGATCGCCACCGGCCGCGGGCTGGGCCCAGAGCTCCAGCTGCTCGCTGTCCTGTGCCGATGGGCGCAGGTAGGTGACCCAGGCGCCGCCCGGCGAGATCTCGGCCTGCTGCGGCAGGCTGCCCTGCAGCGGCGGATCGCTGGTGATGCGTTCAAGGCTGATCTCGGCGGCCTGCGCCGAGAGGCTGAGTGCAGCAGTGAGCAGGGATGTCATCAGGGTATTTTTGAGCATCAGGCGATCGACGGGAACAGGCGCTGCTGCAGCTCTTCGGCAGAGTTGACGGTGCGCAGTTGGAGATAGGCTTCCTCGGCCTCGGGATAGTGGCGGCGCAGGTAGTGCAGCCATTGCTTGAGCCGGCCCGCCTGGTGCTTGGGCTGGACGTGGCTGCGCACCAGCGCGAAGAAATCGCGCATCAGCGGCAGCAGCTGGCTCCAGCTCAGGGCCGGCGCGCCGGGCGAGCGGATCGCCAGGGCCAGGCCCGGGTTGGCGACCATGCCGCGGCCCAGCATCAGGTCGTCGCAGTGCGACTGCGAGCGGCAGTTCTCGGCATCGGCCGGCGTCCAGATCTCGCCGTTGGCGATCACCGGCACCGTCACCGCGGCCTTCAGCTCGGCGATGCGATCCCAGTAGGCGGGCGGCTTGTAGCCGTCGGCCTTGGTGCGGGCATGGACCACCAGCTCGCCGGCACCGCCACCGACCAGCGCCAGCGCGCAGTCGAGCGAACGCGAGGCATCGTTGAAGCCCAGCCGCATCTTGGCCGAGACGGGGATGTGCGCCGGCACCGCGCGGCGCACGGTGGCGACGATCTCGTGCAGCAGCTCCGGCTCGTCCAGCAGCACCGCGCCGCCGCGGTGGCGGTTCACGCACTTGGCCGGGCAGCCGAAGTTCAGGTCGATGCCCTCGGGCCCCAGCGCCGCCAGCTTGGCCGCGTTCTCGGCCATGCAGACCGGGTCCGCGCCCAACAGTTGCGCGCGCACCGGCACGCCGGCCGGCGTGCGGCCGCCGGTCTTCAGCTCCGGCACGATGCGGGTGAACACGCGGTTGGGCATCAGCATGTCGGTAATGCGGATGAACTCGGAGACGCAGCGGTCGATGCCGCCGACGCGGGTCAGCACGTCGCGCAGCATGTGATCGAGCAGGCCTTCCATCGGTGCCAGCAGAATCATTGAGCCGACTCCCGCCAGGTCAGCCAGCAGCGCGTGTCGAACTCCAGTTGCGCGTAGTCCGGCTCCATGTGGTGGCACAGCGCGTAGAAGGCCTTGTCGTGGTCCAGCTCCTTCAGGTGGGCCAGTTCGTGCACGACGATCATCTTCAGGAATTCCGCAGGCGCCTCGCGGAACAGCGAGGCCACGCGGATCTCGCGGCGCATCTTCAGCTTCGCACCCTGCTGCTGCGGCGCGCGGGTATGGGTGCCGAGCGCGTGCTGGATGATCTTCAGCTTGGCGTCGTAGCGGACGAGGTTCAGCGGCGGCGCGTTGCGCATGTGGCGCTGCTTCAGCTCGTTCGTGTAGTCGAACAGCGACTTGTCGCTGCGCACCTCGTGTACCTCCGGATACCTCTTCTGCAGCAGCTCGCCGAGCCGGCCTTCGGCCATCAGCTGGCCGACCTGCTGCAGCAAGGCCGGCGGATAGCCTTGCAGGTATTTGAGAGACGAGGACATCGCGAACGCGGAGAGGAAAAGCTGCAATTCTCCCGCATCATGCGCGGATGACCGCGCCGGACTCCTTTCGCATCCAGATCGAACCGCAGGGCTGGAGCTTCGACTGCCCGCCCGACGAGACCCTGCTGACGGCCGCGCTGGCCGCCGGCATCGAGCTGCCCAACTCCTGCCGCAACGGCACCTGCCGCGCCTGCATCGCCAGGCTGGTCGCCGGCCGCATCGAGCACAAGATCAAGTGGCCGGGGCTCAGCTTCGACGAGAAGCAGGACGGCTGGATCCTGCCCTGCGTGGCCTGCCCGCGCGAGGGGGTGACGATCGAGCAGCCGCACGCGCTGCAGCGGCCGGACCGCTGATCGCACACCCCCCACAGGTCCGCGCCCATTCGTCCGGCGGACGGCATCGTATGGAAGTCGCGCGGCAGTGACTACCGCAAATCAGATGATTCGGCGCACGCGCCCCTTACCTAGACTCCTCAGCCTCAAGCGGCACGATCGCCGCCACGCCTGCTGTCTCGATGCGATGGCCGATCGCTATGTCGGAAGACGCTTCTGCTTCTCTCACGCAGCGTCAACCGATGAATCATCGAGAGACACCTATGACGGAAAAAGCAGGCGACCGGGATCTGCAGGCCGACTTCCATTGGCCCCATGCTGCTGATGCCTGCAAGGCCTACCTCGACCTTAGAAGCATTGAGCCCTTGGCGGTCAGAGTGCTGGCGCGCGGCTTGCTCAGCCAGCGGCTGGTGTCCTTCGTCGGTGCCGGCGTTTCGGCGAGCTACGGACGCATGACATGGCCGGGTCTAATGGAAGCCCTCTGGCGCCACGCTAACGACGAATACAAACGCATCGGCGACGACCAGCGCGGCTGGCCGCAGTTAAAGCAGCAGCTATGGGACGGAAGCTTGGACAAGTTCCTAGCGTACTCCGACGTCCCGATAAAGGCCCAGGTGTTGTCCGAAATGCTCAAGCTGCAACCGCTGACCCGCCCGGCTGCGGATACATCTTCGATGCGCATCTCATCGGAGCGCGCGGACCCGTTGCAGGAACAGACCAAGTTCTGTCTAGAAAATTTCCACGGCTTCATCGACTGGTTAGTGTCCGAATGGTTTGGCAAGCGCTTCAAAGCAAGCGAGAAGGTTCGCGCCGATGCCTTGCGATTCGAACGAGAACTGGCTGAAACTCAGCCATCGGATGGGCCACAGCCCGCCGGGCTGCTCGGAGTACTGGCAGCCCTCGATGGCGCCGCAAGCGCCCTGGCTCTACGTAGAACACTGATCCGGGCCCTCGCCCTGCAATCTACAGATACCGACAGCCCCTTGCGCCTGCTGATCGACGAATGGGGCATACGACGTTTCCTGACCACCAACTATGACCGGGAGATCGAGCGGGGCCTGACGGCCATGGGCTTCACCGAGCGCTGCAGCGGCACCGGTGAAGTTCACGGCAATCAGTTCGCGGTACTGAACTTCGGCCGCAAGCACACCGGTGCAGCGCTGCGCTTCGCGCTGGAGGGGCCGCGGCGCCATGCGGCCGTCTTACACCTGCATGGCGACGTCGCCGAACCTTCATCGCTGATCATCAGCGAATCCCACTATCAACACCTGTATCTGGACGATCACGTCGGGCGTGACCTTGTCAGCAATGCAACGCAGGCCAATTTCGGGGCCAATCCCGTTCTGTTCGTCGGATCCAACGTCGCCGAGGATGACGTGCTGAGGCCACTGCGCCAATTCATGACCGGTGACGGTCATCGCGGAGACAGGATGGCCGTCGCGCTGATCGCCAACTCTCAGAACAGCGAGGAAAGGGCCCAGCGCAACGTGGGCCTGTGGCTCAAGTACGGGATCCTGGCCCTTGATGTCGGCCACGCCGACACAGACAGCTCCGAGCAGAACAGCGATGAGCAGGACCTGTGGCTGGTCAGGTTGTTGCGGATTCAGAAGGCGAACCGGGAAGCAAAGACGCCCCCAGAGCGCGCCGAGGTTCACAGGCAAATGCAGTCCCTGCGCCCTCCGACCCGCCTGGAGCAGGTTGATCTTCCCCCCGAGGACAAGGAGGCATTCAAGGCGCGGCTGAGTTCGATGACGCAGATGCTGGCGGCGCTTGCCGATGTTCAAGCGGGCGCGGATCCTCTGCAGATTCCTCGCACGCAGTTGAGTCTAGACGTCACCGTCAGTTGGATGACCAGCCGATTCATCTGCGCCAAACTCATACAGTTACGGCAACGCGCACTTCTCGTGATCGAGGACGATGCCAAGCTCGCGTTGCCCTACGAATCACCCGCTACAAAGAACATCGAAGCGCTGGCAACCCGGCATCCAGTCAAGCTCGCGCACCAGCACTTCCATGGCCGGTTCGAAAAAATCTCGACGGCAGCACGCGGAGTCTTCGACGAGCACATTGGCGACCTGTGCAAGGCTATCCGCAAGAGCGAGCAGTTCTCGCGGCTGCCAGGGCGCCGGGTATTGATCGTCAGCGCCGCGCGCGGGCACGGCAAGGGCGGGCAATTCGACCGGCTCGTCACAGCGCAAGGCGGAGGCTCTAGTAACGATCGACCCTATCTCTCAAAGCTGCTGTCCGCGCTGAACTATCCACAGACCACCAAGAAATCCCTGCCGGACGACGTGCGTGTCCTACACATCAACCTGACCTTTTCCAACGAAATCGGCCCGGTCATCAGCCTCGCCATCGCCGTGATGGACGACATCAGCAAAGCCGTCCCTAAGGCTGAACTGCCGAGCAACCACGATCAAGCCGAGCTTCTCGGTCGTGCCATGCATGCACTGTCACTAGAGGGCACGACGGGACGCGTGTTACTCATCCTCGGGAATGCTGGCGTGCTGTTTGATGCCGAGGGGCGTCCCAAGAACGGCCAGATTCAGCGTGTGATGCGCACGCTGCTGGCACCACGCTATGCAAACGCAAAACTGGACATCCTGATGTACGTCGGCGAGTCGCAGATGCCCGAGAAACAGCGCATCGCGAAACCAGACCCCAAACGCGAAGAACCATCACCCACGCCCCCTCCACTCGACAAGGAAGTCATGGACATGCGCATGCGGCGCCGGCTGCATCGCCTCAATATCGAAGGTCGCCCCCCAGGCTTGAGTGAAACGATCCTCGTCCACCCGCTCGGCAAGACACGGGTATCCGAACTGGCCCAGGCGTATTTCCCAGAACTGTCACTACGGATGGGCTGGCTGCCGGAGGGGTTGGCCAACAAACCGCTCGACAAGCGCTTTCCCGAACGAGGATCCGCGGCCGATGAGGCCGCTCGGCGCATCTATTTCGCCACGGGCGGGAGCCGGCTGGCGCAGACGCTACTGCTGAGCTGGATGGAGGCCGCGATCGACCGCTCTTCCGTGATCGTGCCCGTCTTCGACGGATCAACGCAAGCTCCGGGAGCGCGGTCAACGTTGGTGGACTATGCATGCGCCGCACTGCGATCCGCGCCGGCGGCCTCCGCCGTCGAAGCTTGCGTCGAATTCGTCCTGGACCAGTGGGCTGGCTGGCACCGCACTGGCAACCGCGCAAACTGCAGTTTGCCCTCGCCGAAGGTAAAGAAGGGCCATCAGGCCGAGATGCTCGTGCCCGTCGTACAGACGCTCGCGGACAAGCCCACGGCCGCCTCGTGGACTCTGGCGACTGAGCTGCTCTGGCATCTCAGCGCCTTCTCCCACCCTGTGGAGACCGGCGTCCTGACAACATGCCCTCGCGTCTTCCAAGCTGCGGGTGTGGTTACCGCGCAGTTGCGCGACAGGCTCCCGTTGGTGTCCGAAACAGCCGTGGTACTGGGCATGCTGGAGTTGCTCACACACTGGTGCCTTGCCTTTCGTGTCGGCAGCCGTCCTATCCCGTCGCCACTGAGTGCAGGCATCGCCGAAGGGACGTCCCAGAGTGAACGCATAAGGTACACAGTGCACCGCAACATTCAGCGCCACTTCCAGCGACTGATGGGAGGGCGCAATGTCGAAGTCACAAGTTGGGACCAGTACACAACCACGCTGTATGCCTCGCAGCCGGATGAATCGCCCGTCCTGCCGGCCGAAGTTCACGTCACGCTGGTCGATGTGGTGCGCAGACTCTCTAGATATCCGGAGCCACGTCGGGCCGGCACGGCGGCCTGGCCGGCAGACGTGGGCGATTCGAGCCCAGTGGCCATGGTGCAGGAAGCAGACCAGATCCGCGCGGCCTACTACCTGGTGCGCTCCACCTATTCGCTGGGTGTGGTATGCCACCTGACCGCGGAAGCAGCCGAACGCGTCGGTGGACTGGGACACCTGGAGCAATACCGGCGACTCGTCCGCTGGATCACGCACGCCGCGCGCTATTGGGAGAAGCGCTACGGAATTGGTACCGACCGAAGCGCGCCGGACGCTGGAGGCGCATGGTCCAGAGGACGCAAATCGAACGGTATCTTCTTCCCCGGCGAACTGGTCTGGCTATACAACGAAAGTGGCGTCATCAGTCTGGCTCAGGGAAAGCTGCACGATGCCGAGCAACTGCTCACGATGGCAGAAGCTGCGGCACGCTTGGTCGAGTCGGACGACACCGGATCGCTCCACACGCGTATCCGCATCCATTCCGCGCTGGTGCAGATAGAACGCGGGCGACCCCAGCGTGCGCGACGGATCCTGCAGCCGATTGCAGAGCGCCGGGGCGAGCATCGCGTGCCCCCCCTGCTCGCCGAGTTCTACCTTGGCCAGTTGGACCACCTGGGCGGCAACTACGCCGCCGCCAATGCGCGTTACGAACTTGCGCTTGCCGGGTTGCGCCAGGCCGGCCGCTCGCGCGCCTCCGCGTTCGCACTGATGAACAAAGCCGACGTGCAGTACAGCCTCAACAAGCTGGCGGCCCAAGGCACCGGCAATACAGCGGCCCTGGAATCGGCCCTGTGCATGGCCGAGGAAGCAATCAGCTTGGCGCAGCAGGGCGGGCACGAGGATCTTCGCGTAATGGCCACGCTGACGAGGGCGCGGATATGCGTCGACGCGGGGCGAATCCAGGGCGAGAGTCTTTTCGAGCACCTAAGCTTCGCGCAGCGTTACGCGGTCCTGACCGATATGCCGCGCCTGAGCTGCGAAGTGCACGAACTGCGCGCGCGGCTCCTCATGCGACAAGGCGAATACAAGCTGTCCGCAAACGATGCGTCCGTCAGCCTGGAAATTGCTGCCATGTACGACCTCAAATTGAAGAAGGCACGGGGCCTGCTAACGCTGTCAGAGATCTATCTGTGCCGCGGCGAAGTCGATGGGGCCCGCAGCCTGGCGGCAATGGGACGTGAAATCGCCGCGTCCTGCGATTACTACGCCTGCGTGCGCGGCTTCAAGGAGTTGGATCTGCGGCTCAATCAGAACGGCCAATCGCTGTGAGCGGGAAATGTGCTTGACAGCCGAGGCCTATGCGCGAATCTCCGCACCGCGTCCCGCCAGCAGCCCCCTGGCGGTCGAGCAGCCGCGCGCGCTGCAGCGACAATCGGCGCCATGATCGATACTCCCAAGAGCCCAGACCCGCTGCACGGCGTCACCCTAGAGATGATCGTGACGCGCCTGGCCGAGTGGTATGGCTGGGAAGAACTGGGCCGCCAGATCCCGATCCGCTGCTTCCAGAGCGACCCGAGCGTCGCGTCGAGCCTGAAGTTCCTGCGCAAGACACCCTGGGCGCGGGCCAAGGTGGAGAGCCTCTACCTGTTCGCGCTGCGGGAGCAGGCGCGCCGGCGCCAGGGCTTCTAGGCGATCTCCGCGCCGCGCTCGGCGAGCAGCTCGCGCAGCACCGAGCGGTGGCAGCGCGCTTCGTGCTCGCAGTAGCAACCAATCGCGATGTGCGACTGACGCGACAGCGCGGCCAGCAGGTCCAGCAGCCGCGCCGCATCGGGCTCGTTCATCTGGCTGCGGAACTTCTTGATGAAGGCCGACCAGCCCTTGTCGCTGCCTGAAGCCTGGGCTTCCTGCGCTTCCTTCATCAGTTCGGGTTCGGGCGACAGCGCCGGCAGCCAGGTGTCGTAGTAATCACGCTTGGCGAACTCCGCCTTCGGCACGCCGCGCGGCGGGCGCCGCACGGTGCCGATGCGCAGGCCTTCGTCCGCTGCACGCGGAGTACCAAGGCGGACGACACGCAGCGCCATCTCAGTGGGCCATGACGTTGAGCAACCTGGTGCCACCCGGCCTAGTTGCATTCCGGGCCGAGCGCCGGGCCGCTCCCAAGCCGGCCCGCATGGCGATGTGCTTGGGGCTCGACGCCCCAAGCATCGCCGTCCCCTCGGGGGACCGACCAGGCTCACCCGCGTTCAGCGCAGTGAGACTGGGCGAGGGGCTCATATCACCTTCCTTCGGGCAGTTCGATCTTGACGGCCAGCACTTCCATGTCGCCTTGCTTTTCGGTCGTGACCTGGATGTCCTCGGGGTTGATGGACACGTACTTGGAGATCACGGCCAGCAGTTCGCGCTGCAGCTGCGGCAGGTATTCGGGGCTGGTGCCGCGGCCGCTGCGCTCATGGGCGAGGATCAGCTGCAGCCGCTCCTTGGCGACGCTGGCGGTGCTTTTCTTCTCTCCGAGGAAAAAGCTGAGGAATCCCATCGATGGCACCTCCTCACTTGCCGCCGAACAGGCGCTTGAACAGGCTCGGCTTGACGGCCTCGATGAAACGCATCGGGCGCTCCTCGCCTTCGAAGCGGCGAATGACATCCTTGTAGGCCTCGGACACGTCGCTGCCGTTCATCGCGATGGCCGGCGTGCCCTGGTTGGACGCCTGCAGCACGATCTCGCTCTCGGGGATCACCCCGATCAGCGGCGTGCGCAGGATCTCGTGGATGTCTTCCAGCGAGAGCATGTGGCCGCCTTCGACGCGATTCGGGTTGTAGCGGGTGATTAGCAGGTGTTCCTTGATCGGCTCCTTGCCTTCGATCGCGCGCTTGGTCTTGCTGTTGAGCATGCCGAGGATGCGGTCGCTGTCGCGCACCGAGGAGACCTCGGGGTTGGTGACGATCAGCGCCTCGTCGGCGAAGTGCATGGCCATCAGCGCGCCGGTCTCGATGCCGGCCGGCGAGTCGCAGACGATGTAGGCGAAGTCCATCGCCTTCAGCTCCTCGAGCACCCGCTCGACGCCCTCCTCCTTCAGCGCATCCTTGTCGCGGGTCTGCGAGGCGGCCAGGATGTAGAGGTTGTCGATCTGCTTGTCCTTGATCAGCGCCTGGCTGAGCTTGGCCTCTTCGTTGATCACGTTGATGAAGTCGTAGACGACGCGGCGCTCGACACCCATGATCAGGTCCAGGTTGCGCAGGCCCACGTCGAAGTCGATGACGCAGGTCTTGTGCCCGCGCATGGCCAGGCCCGTGGCGAAGCTGGCGCTGGTGGTGGTCTTGCCCACGCCACCCTTGCCGGAGGTCACGACGACGATCTTGGTTGGCATCGAATCAGGTCCTTTTGATGTATTCAGAATGGCTCCATGACGAGCTTCTCGCCATCGAGCCGGATTTGTGCGGGCTTGCGCAGGACGTTGTCCGGCAGCGGGTTCTCGGTCGTGCGGTAGATGCCGGCGATCGCGATCAGCTCCGCCTCCATGCTCAGCGAGAAGATGCGCGCGTCGGCATTGCCACGCGCGCCGGCAATCGCCTTGCCGCGCAGCGGCGCGTAGACATGGATGCTGCCGTCGGCGATCACCTCGGCGCCGTGGCTGACCAGCGCCATCACGACCAGATCCGCGCCCTTGGCGTAGACCTGCTGGCCGGAGCGCAGCGGCTTGTCGATGATCAAGGTCTTGGCGGCTTCGCCGGGGACGGCGACTTCGCGGATCACCTCACGGACGACTTCCACTTCCTGGACCACTGTGCGCGGCTCGGCACCGCGCGTCCTCGTCAGGTCCTGGCCCGAGGCATCAGCCAGCCCCAGCGCCTGGGCCTGTTCCAGCTCCTCGGGCGTGGCGCCCTGCACGGCCACCGGCTGCATCTGATGTTCGCGAAGCAGAGCGACGACGGCGGCCAGATCCACGGCCTGCAGCGCAGCGGCCTCCAGCGCGAGTTGCCCCTGGGCATCCGGATCCGCCACGGCGGGCGTGCGTTCGAGCTGCGAGAGGTCGATCACCACCGGATCGTTGCTGAACATGCCCGGCGTGTCGCCGAGCTTCTCGGCGAGGCCGGCGGCGAGCTCGGCCGGATCGGCCGACTTCAGCACCAGTGCCAGCAGGCTCAGCGATGCGCTCTTCAATTCCAGGACTGCTGCCCCTCGTGCACTGCTGCTCTTGCCTGTCGTCTGTGCCTGCGCCATCAGTGATCGTTCGTTCTTATGCAAAGGCGCGATTTTAGCGGTCGTGCGCAAAGCGCCTTCTAGGCGTTGGCCCTCAGCGCGCCCGCTCACAGGCGCTAGAGGGCCGGATTTCAGCGTTTGAACGCTTGACTTATCCCCATTTCCGCGGCAGGTCGCCCGCCTCCTCAGCACCGCAATCGCTTGCGGGGCTTTTCCTACATGAGTTTCGGAAATGAGAGCTAAGTTGTTGATTCATATAGACGGCCAGATGCTGCTCAGAAATGAGGCAGCCTAAGGCGGACGGCGGATTTTCAAGGGTTTAGACCGTCCGCAGGCAGCTTGCCCACAAAGTTATCCACAAAGTCGGTGGATAGCCTTCAGACAGCTTTAAGAATCAGGAACTTAGCTCCCATCCCTAATGAACGGGGGAAGCATTGCGCGCTAAATGACGGTGCCGTGACGACGGGCTTGAGCCGTTCGGACGCCGCCTCATGAGGTGTGGCGGTTACAGTCGGGGCTGTTCGCAAGCCGCGGACGTCACCGGGAGCCGCCATTGGCAACACCGAACTACAGCTACGAAAAGCGCCAGCGCGAACTGGCCAAGAAAAAGAAGAACGAAGAAAAGCGGCTGCGCAAGCTCAGCGGCAAGCCTGACGCAGGCCCCGACAGCCCGGACGCCGCTGGCGAAGACGGCGACAGCGCCGCCACGCCCGAAGGCTCGCCGGAAGCGAGCAACCCGGATCCCGCCTGAGATCACCCGGGACCGAGATTCGCCAGCCCTCCCGGCCAGGCGTTCGGCCCTAAAATCGAGAGTTTCGCCGTCGAGGCCAGCCTGGCCGCACCGTCATGACCCGCAAGCTCTTCGTCACCACCGCACTGCCCTACGCGAACGCGAACTTCCACGTTGGCCACATCATGGAGTACACCCAGGCCGACATCTGGGTGCGCTTCCAGCGCATGCAGGGCACGGAGGTGCACTTCGTCGGCGCGGACGACGCCCACGGCGCTCCGATCATGATCGCGGCCGAGAAGGCCGGCATCACGCCGCAGGCTTTCGTCGCGAACATCGCCGCAGGCCGCAAGCAGTATCTCGACGGCTTCCACATCGCCTTCGACAACTGGCACTCCACCGACGGCCCCGAGAACCACGAACTTTCCAAGGACATCTACCGCGCGCTGCGCAAGAACGAGCTGATCGAGGTCAAGACGATCGAGCAGTTCTTCGACCCCGCGAAGTCGATGTTCCTGCCGGACCGCTTCATCAAGGGCGAGTGCCCGAAGTGCCACAGCAAGGACCAGTACGGCGATTCCTGCGAGGTCTGCGGCGCCGTCTACGCGCCCACCGAGCTGATCAACCCGTTCAGCGTGCTGAGCGGCGCCACGCCGGTGCTGAAGAGTTCCGAGCACTACTTCTTCAAGCTCAGCGACCCGCGCTGCGTGGCCTTCCTCGAGCAGTGGACCCAGACGCCGGGCCGCCTGCAGAGCGAGGTGCTCAACAAGATCAAGGAATGGTTTACCAAGGACGAGGACGGCCAGGGCGGCCTCGGCGACTGGGACATTTCGCGCGACGCCCCCTACTTCGGCATCGAGATCCCCGACGCGCCGGGCAAGTACTTCTACGTCTGGCTGGACGCGCCGATCGGCTACCTCGCCTCGCTGAAGAACTACTTCGGCAAGATCGGTCGCGACTATGACGCCTTCATGGCCGATCCGTCCGTCGAGCAGGTCCACTTCATCGGCAAGGACATCACCTACTTCCACACGCTGTTCTGGCCGGCGATGTTGCACTTCAGCGGCCGCAAGACGCCCAACCACGTATTCGTGCACGGCTTCCTGACCGTCAACGGCGGCGAGAAGATGAGCAAGAGCCGCGGCACCGGCCTGGACCCGCTGAAGTACCTGAACCTCGGCCTGAACGCCGAGTGCCTGCGCTACTACATCGCCGCCAAGCTCAACAGCCGCGTCGAGGACATCGACTTCAACCCCGAGGACTTCGTCGCCCGCATCAACAGCGACCTGGTCGGCAAGTACATCAACATCGCCTCGCGCGCCGCGGGCTTCCTCAGCAAGCGCTTCGGCGGGCAGCTGAGCGCGGATCTGGGCGTCGAGGGTCAGGTCTTGCTGGACGCGCTGCGCGCCCACGCCGGCACCATTGCCGAGCTGTACGAGGAGCGCGAGTTCGGCAAGGCGCTGCGCGAGATCATGGCCCTGGCCGACAAGGTCAACGAGTACGTCGACCAGAACAAGCCCTGGGAACTGGCCAAGAAGGAAGGCGCCGATCAGGTCCTGCAGGACGTCTGCTCCACCTGCATCGAAGCCTTCCGCCTGCTGACGATCTACCTGAAGCCGGTGCTGCCCGCGCTGGCCGCCAAGGTCGAGGCCTTCCTGAAGACCCCGCCACTGCAGTTCGCCGACGCACAGAACCGCCTGGGCGCGCACGTGATCGGCACCTACGAGCATTTGATGCAGCGCGTCGATCCGAAGCTGCTGGAGGCGCTGTTCGAGCCGCCGCCCCAACCCGAACCAGCCAAGGTTGTCCCGGGCGGCGAAGACCTCGCGCCCGAGATCAAGATCGACGATTTCACCAAGGTCGACCTGCGCATCGCCAAGATCGTCAAGGCCGAGCACGTCGAAGGTTCCGACAAGCTGCTGCGCCTGACGCTGGACGCCGGCGAAGGCCGCCTGCGCAACGTCTTCAGCGGCATCAAGTCGGCCTACAAGCCCGAAGACCTCGAAGGCAAGCTGACCGTGCTGGTCGCCAACCTCGCGCCGCGCAAGATGAAGTTCGGCATCAGCGAGGGCATGGTGCTCGCCGCCAGCCACGCCGACGAGAAGGCCAACCCCGGCGTCTTCGTGCTGGAGCCCTTCCCCGGCGCGCAGCCTGGCATGCGCGTGCGCTGAACAATCATTCCCATCATTCCGAGAGATCCCCATGCCCCTGTTCTGGAAACCCTACAAGTCCGAAGTCACCCAGTTCATCGATGAGCTGAAGGCCAAGAAGCCGACGCTGGAAGCCGAGCAGCGCGCCGGCCGCGGCCTGCTGTGGGACAAAACGATCGATCGCTCGGCCCAGGCCGACTACCGCAGCGCCCGCGTCGCGCAGCAGCCCTACGTCTACCAGACGCACACCAAGTAGCAGGCGACCAGCCGTGATCCCGGCGGCCACGGAGGACGATGAGCAGGCGGCCGCCCCCGGCCTGCCCCTCGTCGTCGACCATGTCGCCCTGGCGCGCCTCTACGGCGAGCCGCTGTTCCAGCTCCCGCTGGACCTGTATATCCCGCCGGACGCGCTGGAAGTCTTCCTCGAGGCCTTCGAAGGCCCGCTGGATCTGCTGCTCTACCTGATCCGCAAGCAGAACTTCAACATCCTCGACATCCCGCTCGCGGACGTCACCCGCCAGTACCTCAGCTACGTGGACCAGATCCGCAAGAGCAATCTGGAACTGGCGAGCGAATACCTGCTGATGGCCGCGATGCTGATCGAGATCAAGTCGCGCATGCTGCTGCCGCCGAAGAAGTCCGAGGACGGCGGCGAGGTCGAGGACCCGCGTGCCGAGCTGGTTCGCCGGCTGCTGGAGTACGAGCGCATCAAGCTCGCCGCGGCAAAGCTGGACGCGATTCCCGTGCTGGGCCGCGACTTCCTGCGCGCCCAGGTCCACATCGAGCAAAGCCTGACCCCGCGTTTCCCGGACGTCGACACCAACGACCTGCGCGACGCCTGGCTCGACATCCTGCGCCGCGCCAAGCTGGTCCAGCATCACAAGATCACGCGCGAGCAGTTGTCGGTGCGCGAGCACATGAGCCTCGTGCTGCGCACGCTGCAGGGGCGGCGCTTCGTGGTGTTCGAGGAACTGTTCGACGTCAGCCGCGGCCAGCAGGTGCTGGTCGTCACCTTCATCGCGATGCTGGAACTGGCGCGCGAGCGCCTGCTGGAGATCACGCAGGCCGAGGCCTTCGCGCCGATCTACGTGCGCCTGGCCTACTCGCCGAGCTGAGGATCGTCCGGCCAGCGCTGCATCTGGCCCACGGCCAGCACCGCCTGCGTGCGCGAGCTGACACCCAGCGCCTTCAGCACGGCGGCCACGTGATCCTTGATCGTGTCGACCGACACGCCCAGTTCACGCGCAATGATCTTGTTCGGCTTGCCCTGCAGCAGCAGGTTGAGCACCTCGGTCTGGCGTGGCGTCAGTGCCAGATCCTGCGGGATGGCGCTCACCGCCGATTCGCGCAGCGGCGGCTGGCCGCGGCCGCGCCAGACGGCAGGCTCGCCCTCGTCGCCCAGGCGCATCGTCGGCACGTAGATGCCGCCCGACATCACCAGGCGCAGCGCGCGCTCCAGCGTCTCGGTGCTGCTGCGCTTCGGAATGAAGCCCATCGCGCCCAGATCGACCGCGCGGATCACGTCGCCGGTCCGGTCCGAGGCGGAGATCACGACGACCGGCAGGCCCGGATAAGCCGCACGGAACTCCTCCAGCAGCTCGAAGCCGTCGGCATCGCCCAGTTGCAGGTCCAGCAGCACCAGTTCGAAATCGCCCGCCGGTGCCAGTGCCTTGCGCGCGGCTGCGGCGCTCTCCACCGCCACCACGCGAATGGACTCGTCCAGGCCCTCGATCACTGCGCGCAAGGCGGACAGGATCAAAGGATGGTCATCGACCAGCAATACCTTCATGCTCACCACTCTCCTCTTTTTTTGTGAGCGCTCCCGAAGGGCGCGATGATAGGCGAGGAGGCGCCGTGGTGATCAGGCGAATTGTCGGGTTAGCGACTCGGCGACGCAGACGGGCTTGTCGGAACCCTCCCGCTCGACGGTCACTTCCACGCACAGTTGCGCGCCGCCGGCGAGCGGCTCGAAGCTCTGCAGCTTGAAGCGTGCGCGCAGCCGGCTGTCCACCGGCACCGGCGAGGGGAAGCGCACCTTGTTGAGTCCGTAGTTGACGCCCATCTTCACGTCGGCGACCTTGTAGGCCTCGCCGTAGAACTTGGGCAGCAGGCTCAGGGTGAGGAAGCCATGTGCGATCGTCGTCTTGAACGGCCCGGCCGCGGCACGCGCCGGGTCGGTATGGATCCACTGCTGGTCGCCGGTGGCATCGGCGAACTGCTGGATCCGCGCCTGGTCGATCGTCATCCAGTCCGTCACGCCCAGCTCCTGTCCGACCAGCGGGGCCAGGTCGGCCAGTTTCTCGAAGGTACGCATCTCGTTTGTCTCTCTTTGTCTTCTTCAGGAGTCCAGCCAGGCGGTCAGCGGCTGCCACTGCGCCAGGTCGCGTTCGACCCGGCTCGGCGCGACGTCCCACAAGGTGAGACCGCGCGCCGCCAATTGCACGTAGTTCTGCGTGTCCCGCAGGGTGGCCACCACCGGCACGCCCAGCTCGTCCAGGAAATGCTGCAACTGCTCGACCGACAGCGTGCCCTCCTTGGCCCGCATGACGACGATGCCCAGCTTGGGCTTGTGGCCGGTTTCCTTGCGCAGATCATGCAGGCCCTGCACGAAGTCATATGTCGCCTGGATGTCAAAGAGGCTCGGCTGCAACGGAATCGCGATCCGGTCGGCCACGCGGTACAGCGCCGACAGCCGCCCGCCCTTGAGCCCCGCCGGCGAGTCGATCACCACATGGCTGACGCCCTTGGGCGGCTTGACCGTATCGCGGCCCTCGAATTCCCAGCTGTCGATGCGCGGCAGCTGCGGCGGCCTCGTGTCCAGCCAGCGGCGCGCGGATTGCTGCCGGTCCGCATCCCCCAGCATGACCCGGTGCCCCTGGCGCGCCAGGTAGCCCGCGACATTGCTGGACAAGGTGCTCTTGCCGACGCCCCCCTTCGGGTTGGCGACCAGGATCACGGGCATGGCGGCTCCTCCGTTGTTGTGGAACGATGTTAGCCGCGGCGTCCGCGGCGGGGCAATGCGAGGCTTCTGCTCAGTTACCCTTGCGGCCATGGCCGACATCCTGCTACTTGCCGCTCACCCCGACCTCGCCCAGTCCCACATCACGCACACCCTGCTCGACGCCGCCAAGGCCTGCGCCGACCAGCGGATCGAGGTGCGCGACCTCTATCGCCTCTACCCGGACTACGCGATCGACGTGGCCGCCGAGCAGCGCGCGCTCGAAGGCGCCCGCATGCTGGTGATGCTGCACCCGCTCCACTGGTACGGCATGCCCGCACTGCTGAAGCTGTGGATCGACGAGGTGCTGCGCTTCGGCTGGGCCTACGGCCCCGGGGGTCAGGCCTTGCGCGGCAAGGACCTGTGGCTGGCCACCTCAGCCGGCGGTAGCGTCGAGGCCTACAGCGCCAACGGCCACCACGGCCACCCGGTCGAGACCTTCCTGCTGCCCTACGAACGCACCGCCCATCTGTGCGGCATGCGCTGGCTGCCGCCGCTGGTGCTGCATGGCGCCCACCGCGTCGCCGACACGGAGATCGAGGCGCACGCGCTCAATTTCGCGCACCGCCTGCAGAGCTACCCTGCCTGGACCGGCGGCCTGCAGATCGAACCCGAGCCGGACGTGCCGATCGACGAACGCCCACCGCTGTTCAGCTCGCTCGACGGGGAAAGCCAATGAGCGAGCACGGCAACTGGATCCACCTCCCGCTGGTCTTCCTGGCCGCCGCGGTGATCGTCGTGCCGCTGGCGCGCTGGCTCAAGCTCGGCACGATCCTCGGCTATCTGGTGGCCGGCGTGGTCGTTGGCCCGAGCGTGCTGGGCGTCATCGACGACCCGGGCACGATCCTCGAGGTGGCGGAGTTCGGCGTCGTGCTGATGATGTTCCTCGTCGGCCTGGAGCTGGAGCCCAAGCGGCTGTGGGCGATGCGGCGTCCGATCTTCGGCTGGGGCTCGGTGCAGTTGCTGGGCTCGGCCGCGCTGCTGATGGGCCTGGCCGTGATGCTCGGCTGGTCCTGGCAGGTGTCGCTGGTGGCGAGCCTCGGCCTGGCGATGTCGTCCACCGCGGTCGGCATGGCGGTGCTGGCCGAGCGCAACCTCGGCCGCACCACAGCCGGCCAGAGCGTGCTGAGCGTGGCGCTGCTGCAGGACATCGCCGCTATTCCCGTGCTTGCGCTGGTGCCCATCGTCGCGGCCACCGGCGTGGCGACGGCCCAGGGCGGCGGCGGCAACGGCTGGCTGGAGGCGCTGAAGGCGATCGGCATGGTCGCGGTCATCGTGCTCGGCGGGCGCCTGGCGCTGCGGCCCGCCTTCCGCTGGATCGCACGCAGCGGCACGCCGGAGATCTTCACCGCTGCGGCGCTGCTGCTGGTGCTGGGTGCCGCATCGCTGATGCACGTGGTGGGCCTGTCGATGGCGATGGGCGCCTTCCTGGCCGGCGTGCTGCTGGCCGAGAGCGAATACCGGCGCGAGCTGGAGACCGACCTGGAGCCCTTCAAGGGCCTGCTGCTGGGCCTGTTCTTCATGGCCGTGGGCATGGGGCTGGACCTGGCCGTCATCTGGCACCACCCGCTGATGGTGCTCTCGATCCTGGTCGCGCTGCTGCTGCTGAAGTCCATCGTGCTCGCCACGATGAGCCGCTTCATGGGCATGCCGGTGCTGGAACGGCCGGTGTTCGTGATCCTGCTGGCGCAGGGGGGTGAGTTCGGCTTCGTCGTGTTCCAGCTGGCGCAGGCCGCTGGCCTGATTGATGCCGGCCAGAACTCGGCGCTGGTGGCGGCTGTGGCGCTGTCGCTGGCCTGCACGCCGGCGCTGCTGCAGGGCGCGGACCGGTTGCTGGTCAAGCGCCTGTCGCGCAAGCACGTGCCGCAGGGCGCGGAGATGGACGGCGAGCAGGACGCGCCGGTCATCATCGCGGGCTTCGGCCGCTACGGGCAGATCGTCGGCCGCCTGCTGTTCGCCAACGGCCTGGAGGCCACCGTGCTGGACCACGACGCCGAGGCCGTCGAATCGCTGCGCCAGTTCGACTGGCGGGTGTTCTTCGGCGACGCCACGCGGCTGGACCTGCTGCGCACCGCCGGCGCGGCCAAGGCCAAAGTGCTGGTGATCGCGGTGGACGACATCGAACAGAGCATCGAGATCGCCACGCTGGCCAAGGAGCACTTCCCGCAGCTGACCATCGTCGCCCGCGCCCGCAACGTGCGGCACCACTACCAGCTGCGCGAGCTGGGCGTCACGCTGATCGAACGGGAGACGCTGGACTCCGCGCTGATGAGCGCCCGCTCGGTGCTGGAACTGCTGGGCTGGGAGCCGCACGCCGCACGCAAGCTCGCCTGGCGCTTCCGCCAGCACAACGTCGAGCAGCTCGAAGTGATGCTGCCGCTGTACAAGGACCGCGCCGCCACCCTGGCCGCGGCCAAGGAAGGCCGCCAGCAGTTCGAGCAGCTGATCGCGCAAGAGCGCCAGCAGACGCGCTCGCGAAGGCCCCAGCGCCACAGCTGGGATAGCGAGGAAGAAGAGCAGCCCGCGGACTGAGCGGCGACAATTGCGGGCATGTTCGCCCCGTCCCAAGTCGAAGTCCGCCGCTTTTTCTGCGCCACCTACCGCAAGCTCAGGAGCGGCGCCCCGCTGATCCCGATGGAGGCGCTGGCCGCCGACTGGATCAACGAGCATCCCGAATACCATGCCGATCTGGCCGACGAGGAAGCCGCGGTCGCCGCGGTCTACAGCGTCGAGGACGGCCGCACGAACCCCTTCCTGCACCTGTCGATGCACCTGACGATCACCGAGCAGCGTGCGATCGACCAGCCCACCGGCGTGCGCCAGGCGATCGACCTGCTGGCCGCCAAGCGCAATTCGCTGCACGAGGCACACCACGTGGCGATGGAAGCGCTGGGCCAGATGATCTGGGAGTCGCAGCGCAGCGGCCTGCCGCCCGATGGGCACGCCTACCTCGACCGCGTGCGCCGGGCAGCGACGACGGACTGACGCGCTAGCCGGGCTGCTGGAACAACACCCGCTCCACCAACTCCCGCTGCCCTGCCGGCAAGGCCGCCACGCGATTCAACACGGCCAACGCTGCATCGCAGCGCACCGGTTTCCCAACCGGCTCCGCCCACACCGCCGCCAGCAGCCCTTGCACCGGCACCCGCATCGAACGCCGGACCACCTCCTGCTCCACCGCCGTCGGCGCCAACTGCGGCGCACGGCGCGGTGCGGGCGCATCGCTCGCATCGATCAGCCAGGCCGCCTCGGCCGCCAACGTCTCCGGCGCCAGGCCGCGGTGCAGGCCCAGCCCGCCACCCAGCAGCGCCTGGCAGCGCGCGGGATCGGCCCGCATCTGCGCCTTCAGGATCTCGATGTAGCGGCGCCGAAGCTCCGGCGCGCTGCCGACGATCAGCGCCGGCATCTGCGCGGCCAGCACGCGCAGGCCGTCGGTCTGCGCTTCGTCCTCGCCGCTGCCGGCCAGGCGCGCAGCCCGCATCCGCTCCGCCGCCGCGGCGATCGTGCCGGGGCTGCGCTGCTCGACGTGGAACCACGCAGGATTGCTGCGCAGCGCATCGACGTACTCCACCTCCGCCGCATCGCCGGCCGGCAGCACCGCGTCCAGGGTGCGCGACGGCGGCAAGATCAACTCGTGCGCCGCCAGGTCCTCGGCGCTCGGATACCACATGCTGCGCGGCGAGGTCTTCGTCGTCTTCTCCACGTAGTCTTCCGGCAGGCCCATGCCGCGATACAGCTTCACCAGGTGCTGCGTCGCCAGCTCGTCGAAGACCGGGTTGTAGGTGCCGCTGGAGGCGCGATGGAAGCCCAGCTGCGCGCCGGGCATCAGCTGCCGCTTCGCGCCGGCCAGGAAGACCAGCGTGCAGGCGCTCTCGCAGTTGCCGATCGCCCGCGTGGTGGCGCCGCGGCTGCGCACCACCGCCACCATCTTCTCCGCCTCGGCCAGCCGCCCGCCGGGTGAGGCCAGCTCGATGGTGCGCAGCGCGGGCGCCGTGGCGGCGATCTCGGCCAGCCGCGCGGCATCGCCCATGCCGATGGCGCCCTGCAGTTGCAGACTGCGGCCATCGGCAGCGAGCGTGAAGCTGGCCTGGCCGATCGGGTCGATGCCGCGTGCCATCTTCAGGTACTCGCCCGCGCTGGGCACGAAGCCGAACAGGGCCGAGGCACCGATCTGCAGCACCCCGAGCCCCATCGAAATCCGCGCCAGCAGCCCCCACAGACGCGAGCCGCCGTCCGCCAGGTAGCGCCCGGCCGCGCGCCAGGCGCCGATCACGCACCAGGTGTTGGTCGCCAGCGCCAGCGGCCAGCCGATCAGCACCGCGATGGCCACGGCCTGCAGCGAATCGCCCTTGGTGGCGATCCAGCTCATCAGACCGCCCAGCGCAAAGGTCAGCGGCACCGACAGCAGCACGTTGTTGACCCAGAAGCTGCGCGCCAGACTCTGCTCGCCGCGCCAGTGGCTGGCGACATAACTGTCATCCTCAGCGGAGTCGGCCTCGCGGTTGTGGACCACGCGGGTGCCGGCGATCTTGTCGTGCCAGGCCTGGCGGGACGGATCGAACTTCGCCCACAGGAAGCCGAGGCCCAGCGGCGCGGCCGAGACGAAGTAGCCCAGCCAGCGCAGCAGGTTCTGCAAGGGGCCTGGCCGCTCGCCGCTGCGCATGTCCAGCACCCGCAAGCCCGTCGCGGCCTTGCCCGGCGTCGTGCCCTGCCAGGTCCAGAAACCGATGAAGTAGACGGCCGGCAGCAGCCAGTTGCAGAAGAGGCTCAGCGGGCGCGTGTCGGTCCAGGTGGCGATGGCCTCGCCGTCATGCGCCAGCCACAGCAGCGGCGCGCTCAGCGCGAGCAGCAGCAGTGCGTCGATCGCCAGCGCCAATGCGCGCGGCACGAAGCCGGCGGGCCGCCGCTTGATGAATGCGTTCCACATCGATGAGCCATCCCCGTTCTTTGCGGAGAATCGTAGCGGGCACCTACGGGCGCGTCAGTGTGAATGTCCACGCATTGCGGCATCGCGTTCGAAGCGCTGCTCGTTGACGACACGGCCCCACTGCTCGCCGGCCTGCTCCTGGATCAGCCGGAAGCCGTGGCTCTCGTACAGGTGGCGCGCGGCATCCAGGCCCGCGAAGGTGTGCAGGTGGATGCGCGCGAAGCCGAGCGCATCGCAGTGCGCGATGGCCCGCGCCAGCAGTTGCCGGCCCAGGCCCGAGCCGCGCGTGGCGTCCGAGCAGATGAACCAGCGCAGGTGGGCGCCTTCTCCGTCCGCATGCATCGCATCGATGGCGATGCTGCCGTGGATCTCACCCGCCTCGTCCCGCGCCAGCCAAAGGCCGTCGCGCCCGGTGCGCAAGCGCTGCAGAAAGGCGGCCATCTCGCCGGCCACGCGCGCCTCGAACGGCAGGCCGAAGCCGACCTCCCGGCTGTAGTAGGCAGCATGCAGCGAGACGACGCGGCCGATGCAGCCGGGGACGTAACCCTCGGTGATCTCGTAGGGCATGGCAGACCTCATGGGGTGGAGCCGCCAGTTTAGGTGCCGAGCGCGCTCTGGTAGCCGAATAGCGCCGGCGTGCCGCCCGTCATCACGAACAGCAGGTTCTCGTTGCGCGGCCGCGCGACGTCGCGCAAATGCGCAAGCAGCCCGGCGAAGGCCTTGGCCGAGTACACCGGATCGAGCAGCAGGCCCTCGTGCCGGGCCAGCAGGTGCAGCGCATCGAGTGACTCGGCCGTCGTGCGGCCGTAGCCGGGGCCGCGCCAGGCGTCGTCGACGCGGATGTCGGCCGCCGTGATTTCGCCCTCGCCGCGCAGCAGCGCATGGCAGGCGCGTGCCAGCGCCAGCGTGTTCGCCTCGGCAACCGGCGCATCGGCCAGCACCGAGAAGCCCTGCACCAGCCGGCGCCGCCCCAGCAGCGCGAAACCCGCGATCAGGCCGGCCTGGCTGGCACTGCTACCGTTGGCGATCACGACGCGGTCGAAGCGCAGGCCCAACGCGTGCTCCTGGTCGGCGATCTCCAGCGCGCAATCGGCATAGCCCAGCGCCGACAGCGGCGAGCTTGCGCCCGGCGGCAGTTGATAGCTCTTGCGCCCCTGCGCCGCCGCGGCAATGAAGCCGGGCGCGGCGGACGCATCGGGCAGCACCTGCACGCGGGCGCCGAACAGCCGGCCCAGCAGTACATTGCCGCTCACCAGCGCCTCGCCGGCTTGGCCTTCCAGCGGCCACAGGCCCAGCTCGCAGGCCAGGCCCAGGCGCGCAGCGGCCGCAGCGGCCAGGCGCGCACTGTTCGACTGCAGCGGGCCGACGCCGACCAGCACCTCCGCCCCTTGCATCATCGCATCGCCCAACAGGAATTCGAGCTTGCGCAGCTTGCTCCCGCCGCCGCCGATGCCGCCCAGGTCGTCCCGCTTGACGAACAGCCGCGCGCCGCGGAGCACGGGCTCCAGCGCGGCTTCGAGCCGGTGCAGGCGCTGGATCGGCGTGGGCCCGTCGAACAGGCGGGCGCGCCGATAGGGATCGAAACGGGTGGCCGGCATTTCAGTCATCCTTGCAGCCGCAGGCCGCGGCGCGGGCGGCGAAGAACTCCTGCAACTTCGGCCGCGCGAAGTCCACGAAGGCTCGCACCTTGGGCACGGCGAGCCGGCCCTGCGGCGCCACCAGGTGCACCGGCAGCGGCGCGTGCTCGTGCCCGGCCAGGATGATGCGCAGCCGGCCGGTCGCCACCTCCTCGGCCACGTGGTACGAGAACAGGCGCACGATGCCCCGCCCCTCCACCGCCGAGGCCACCGCGGCGCGCACGCTGTTGACGACGAAGCGCGGCGCGAACTGCACGCTGCGCGCCATCGCCGAGCCCGGCAGCGGCGGAAAGCTCCACGAGTCTAGGCCGAAGTGCGTCATCGCGATCAGTTGGTGTGACTCCAGGTCCGACGGCTCCGCGACCGGCTCGTGGCGCGCCAGGTAACGCGGCGAGGCGGCGAGCACGCGCCGCACCTCGCCGATCGGCAGCGCCACCAGGTTCGAATCGGGCAGGTGCGCCAGGCGCAGCGCCACGTCGATGCCTTCGTCGATCAGGTTGGCCGGGCGGTCCAGCAGGTGCAGCCGCGCCGACACCTCGGGATGGCGATCGAGAAAAGCATCGAGCACCGGTCGGATCAGCTCTTCCCCGGCCGCCACCGGCGCGGTGATCGTCAGCATGCCGCGCGGCGCGCTGCGCTCGCCACCGGCCGCCAGGTCCGCCTCCTCCAGATCGGTCAGGATGCGGCGGCAGGCCAGCGCATAGCGCTCGCCCGCCTCGCTGAGCCGGATGGCCCGTGTCGTGCGGTGCAGCAGTTCGGTGCCCACGCGTTCCTCCAGGAACGCGATCGCCCGGCTCACAGCCGCCGGCGACTTGCCGAGCTTGCGCCCGGCGCCGGCGAGACTGCCCTCGTCCAGCGCTGCCACGAACACCTTCATCGCATCGATGCGGTCCACGTTCTTCCTGTCTGCCTGCCGGCAAGTGAATGGCCGAGGCACCAAGCATACGGGCCTCGGTCTTCATCCTTGTCAGCCGATGGCCGCGCGCCGGCGCCGGAACTCCAGCGCCGGGAGCCCGCCCCAGCCCCAGTTGTCGGGATCGACCTCTTCGATGACCACGAAGGTGCTCTCCGGCGGCTTGTTCAGCACCTGCTGCATCAGCTCGGTGGCACCGCGGATCAGCGCCGCCTTCTCGGCCGCGGTGACGGAGTCCGCGCCGGGCTGCGTACCTTCGCGGGTGACCTGGATGGTGACGATGGGCATGGCGTCGTGCTCCCGTTCAGTGGCCGGCGCTCTGGCCGCCGTCCACGTGCAGGATCTCGCCGGTGACGAAGTTCGCGCCGTCGAGGTAGAGCACTGCGTTGACGATGTCATCGATCTCGCCCATGCGACCCACCGGGTGCAGCGAGGCCAGCACGCCGTGCGTCTCGGGCGCGTGCATCGGCGTCTTGATGATGCCGGGCGAGACGATGTTGAAGCGGATGTTGCGCGCGGCGTACTCGATCGCCAGCGACTTCGTCGCCGCGTTCAGGCCGCCCTTGGTCAGCGAGGCCAGCGCCGAGGGCACGTTCGAGTTCGCATGGTCCACGAGGCTCGTCGAGATGCTGACGACGTGGCCGCCGTTGCCGGCACGCTCCATCGCCGCGACCGCCGCCTGCGTGATGTGGAAGAAGCCGGCCACGTTGGTGGCGATCTTGGCCGCGAAGTCCTCGGCCGTGTACTGCGTGAAGGGCTTGGCGATGAAGATGCCGGCGTTGTTGACCAGCAGGTCGACACGGCCGAAGCGGGCCACGCCTTCCTCGACGACGCGGCGGGCCGTCTCGGGCGAGCCGATGTCGCCCGCGATGGCGAGCACGCCCGGATCGGCCGAAGGCTGGATCGAACGCGAGGTGGCGATCACGCCGTAGCCCTGCTCGCGCAGCGCCTTGACCAGGCCGGCGCCGATGCCTTGCGAGGCGCCGGTGACGATGGCGACCTTCTGTTGCCTGTTGCTGTTGCTCATGATGGGGATCACTTTCTTTCTGTGTTGTGCGACCGGATCGGCCGTGAATCCAATCTAGTTCCCACCACCGCAAGAAAGAATGGACGCGAGTCGACAGACAGTCTTCCGCGCGCTGAGAGAATGGCCGGATGCCCCTGCCCGAATCCCTCGGCGCCTATGCCGCCGTCAAGCTGGTCCACCAGAGCGCCGTCGCGCTGTCGATCACCGGCTTCTTCGTGCGCGGCGCGGCCTCGCTGGCCGGCGCGCGCTGGGTTCAAGGTCGCGTCGCGAAGACGCTGCCGCACGTCGTCGATTCGGTGCTGCTGCTGTCGGCGCTGACGCTGCTGTGGATGCTGCGGCTCACACCCGATCGCGCACCCTGGCTGATCGCCAAGCTGATCGGCCTCGTGCTCTACATCGGCCTGGGCGTCGTCGCGCTGCGGCCGGGCCGACCACCGGCGCTACGTGCGGCAGCGTGGCTTGCGGCACTCGTCGTGGCCGGCTGGATCGTCTCGGTGGCGGTGACGAAGAGCCCGCTGGGTTTCCTGTCGTAGAGGCACTGCGTCGCTGCGCGGTTCGGTCTTCCACCTGATCGCTAGAATCCACACCGCTTCGCAATCGCGGAGCTTCGCTAGGGGTGCCGGTCCGCAAGGATTGGCTGAGAGAGTCCCTTTGAACCTGTTGGCGCGCAAGCGCGCCAGAGTCTCCTTCGGGAGACTTGAGGTAATCCTCGCGCAGGGAAGCCGGATGAATGATGGGTGGTCGCTCCAGCAGCTTGCTCACTCGCCCCTCGTCCCATTTCCTGCCATCCGTGACGGAAACGACGATGGCACACGACGACAACAACACGACTTCGAACTCCATTCCCGCGCAGCAGCGCGTCTTCGGCCTGGGCGACCACATGGCCCTGTGGTTCAGCCTCGGCGTGGGCCTGCTGGTGATGCAGGTCGGCGCCTACCTGATGCCGGCCCTGAGCGTGCCGCAGGCGCTGGCCGTGGTGCTCGTCGGCTCCGCACTCGGCGCAGGGCTGCTGGCCTGGGTCGCGTCGCTGGGCTGCCGACACGGGCTGTCCACCGCGCAGCTGATCGGCGCCAGCCTGGGCCAGCGCTTTGCCGCGCTGCCGGTCGGGCTCAACATCATCCAGTTGCTCGGCTGGACGGCCTTCGAGCTGGTCGTGATGCGCGACGGCACGGTCGCCCTAACGCGTCAATTGAGCGGAGCCGGTGGCGCCGAGCCGGCGTGGCTGCCGACGGTGGCCACGCTCGCCTGGGGCACGTTGCTGGTGGCGCTGGCAGCAGGCTCGATGGTGACGCTGGTGCGACGCTTCGTCAGCCGCTTCGGCCTGCCGCTGGTCGTGCTCTCGCTGCTATGGCTCAGCTGGCAGTTCGGCCGCAGCATCGCCGCGCAAGGCTTCGACGCCTGGTGGCACCGGCCGGGCGACGGCTCGATGGGCCTGCTCGCCGCGCTGGACCTCGTCATCGCGATGCCGGTCTCCTGGCTGCCGCTGGTCGCCGACTATGCACGCTACGGCCGCACACCCGGCGGCGCCCTGCGCGGCACCTGGCTCGGCTACGTGCTGGCCAACGTCTGGTGCTACGCCCTGGGCGTGCTGATCGTCAGCGCCGTGCCGCCCGGCACCGACCTCGTCGCCGCACTGCTGCTCGCCCAAGGCGGCCTGCTCGCCTTCGGCCTGATCCTGATCGACGAGACCGACAACGCCTACGGCGACGTGCATTCGGGTGCGGTGTCGGTCAACTTCCTGGCGGCGAAGTTCTTCGGCGTGCGTCGCGCAGGCATGGTGCTGGCGGTGATCGCCACGGGCTGTGCACTGGTGCTGCCGATGCATAGCCTGGAGCCGTTTTTGCTGATGCTCAGTTCGGTCTTTGTGCCCTTGTTCGGGGTGGTGCTGTCGCAGGTGGCGGGGCGGGGCGAGATGCCGGTTGAGACGCCGTGGCGCTGGGGACCGGCTCTGGTTTGGTTGCTGGGAATCGGTTGTTTCCATGCGATTGAGCAGCTACGGCCGGAGTGGGGTTCGGCGTTGCCGAGCCTGGCGCTCACGCTGGTGCTGGGTAGTCTGGTTCGTCTCGCAGCCAATGAACCTCATGCGCGGTATTCTTCCGCCCGGTGACTTCTTGTCGGGACCGGGGCACGCGCATGGCGACAGATGGACAGGTGGAAAAACTGACGCGGTGGGTCGAACAGCTTCGGCAGTTGCTGAACTTGCGATCGGGCAAGGCGACTGAAGAGGACTACGGCAAGCTGCGCCAGGAAATGGCCGGCCTCAGCGGCGGGGATTCGCCATTGCCGCCGGGCGTGCAGAAACTGCTGACCGAGCTGTCGACCACGGTCGGCAAGGACGCGTCGCCGGAAGACAAGGACCAGCGGCAGGTGGTCGAAGATTTCCGCGATGAATTGCAGGGGCTGCTGAACCGACTCGTGCCCGTGCTCAAGCCCGACGAAGTCGCCCTGCACAAGGCCTGGCTGGAACTCTCGGCCAAGAGTTGCGAGCTGAACAAGTACGAGCTCGCGATGAAGGTCCTGCAGGATGCCTGGCATCAGGCCAAGGCCATCGAGGCCGAGAAGCGCGAGCCCGCGGTGGTGCTGCACATCGATTCACCGCTGCGGCCGGTGGTCGATCGCGCGCTCGAGGAAGTCGGCAAGGTGGCGGCGCAACTGGACGAGCTGGACGCCGACCTAGCGGTGCAGTTCGCGCTGCTGGCCAGCATGACGCACAAGGCCATGAAGGCGGGCGAATACGGCGTCGCCCTGGGCCTGGCAAGCCAGTGGTTCACCTCGGCCGAGGAAGCGGTCGCAGCCCAGGGCCGTCAACGCATGGTTCCGCTGCGCCAGCGCATCGAGGACGAGGTCTACATCCCCAACGCCGAGCTGAAGAAGCTTGAGGCGCCGCTGGCCAGCGTGCCACATTCGGACAAGTGGTTCAACGAGTCTTCGGTCAGCAAGGCCGAGTGGGACGGCGTGCTGCAAGGCGTCGTCCAAGACGGCAAGACCGTTCAGGCCGCGGTTACCCAGGCCCGGCAGGCCTGCGAGCAGGAGCGCCTGCGCTGGGGCCAGGAAAAGCAGGGGGCCACCGTCCTGCTGACGCGGCTGAAGCTGGTCGTCTCCGACGCCGCTGGCGCCGACGAAGACAAGCGATTCCAGTCGGCCGATGCCAGCGACATCGCCACCCAGGGTCTCAGGAAGCTCGGCGATGGCTGCACGGCCTGGCAAACACTGGCCGCCGAGTGGGAGCGCGCTGCACAAGCCAGCGAGGCCGCCCGCGATGCCTTCGCCCAGAGCGAGGAGGACACCAAGAAGAAGCTGCTCGCCGTAACCCGCGAAGCGCCCGCCGACCGCGCCCCGCTGGACCTGCTGCTCGCCGCTGGCCAGCAACTCGCTGCCGGGCGCGACTGGGTCGCCGCAGGCGCCAAGCTGGAGGAATGCCGCCGCACGGCCGACGAGAAGATCAAGGCGCAGCGCGATGGCGTCAAGCTGAGCGTTGGAACCCACTGCGAGGCGGCCTATCTGGAGGACCTGCTCGACAAGCTCGGCGCGGCCGAGGTCAAGAAGCTTTCCACAGCGCTGGGTCCGAAGGTGCTGGGCGAAATGTCGTTGCAGTTCAAGGTCGGCGAAATGGAGCAGCTCCAAAAGGAAGCCGGCGACGGCAAGGGTTTGAAGGCGCTGCTCGACGACGTCGCTGGCGGCAAGGCCGCGGACCTGCAATCGCTGCGCGCGAGCTTCGGCTCACTGGCCCCGCTGCAGGCAGTCGCCAAGGACGGTTTCGGCGGCAAGACCAAGACGCTGGGCACTCTGCTTAAGACGGGTTTCGCCGGAGACTCGGGCAAGCTCAAGACCTTCCTGGACGGATACCCCAACCCGGATCCCGATCTGCTCAAGGCGAACAATCCCGCGGCGCTGAAAGCGCAGAAGGACCAGGAGAACCTCAAGAACCTGCTGAACACGGGTGGCCTGAACGACAACCCGGAGGCCTTCGCCCATCTGGTCAACACCGGCTGCGCCGGCGACCCGGCCAAGCTCAAGGATCTGCACGCAAAGTTCTCGGCCACCACGCCGCCCGGCCTTGCTGGCATGAAAGCTCTGCTCGACACCGCCAATCTGAAGACTCCGCCAGAGCGCCTGGCGGACATCCTTAAGACCGGCTGCTCCAGTAGCGCCGAGAATCTCAAGGAACTGGCCATCGGCTTCGACGGCAAGATGGGCCAGCTCAAGGAAGCCACGGGCCAATGGGGCGACGGCTCCGGTGCAGCGATCAAGGGCTTGACGGACGCTCGTCACCTGAACGGCGACTTCCAGGCGCTGCAGAAGAACTTCACCGCCACGCTGAACCAGCGCTACCCGGGCTCGGGCGGCAAGGCGGACCGGGAATTCATGATCCGGGTGGCGCCTGAGTTCACACGTGCCGTGCTGCCCGACGACATCAACGCCACGCTGGCCGACAAGTTCGAGCTCGACCCCGCCGACGCGGGCAGTTTCAAGGACTCGGACTGGAATCACCTGCTGATGCACGTCTGCGAACGGCATCTACCCTCGTCCTTCGCGTTCGAGGGTGCCAAGGCGGCCAGTACGCCGATCAACGTCCACAACTCTCAGTTTCCGGTGGACTGGACGCCGCAGCGCATCGCCACCCTGATGAAGGAAGCGCTCAAGAGCGCAAATGGCAAGCAGACTCTCTTAGGCCTGGAAGACCGAGCCAGGAAAGCCGAGGAGTACGCCAAGCACGTGGAATGGGCGGCAAGGACGATCGCACATGACTGTTGGCAGGCCCGCGTCGACTACCGAGCCTGGTGGAACGGCGGAGGCCGGCAGCGCTGGATCTACGACAAGAAGATGGAGAAAGGCGAGGTCTGGAACGGACCGGTTCCGCCCGACCCTGGTCCGGCGCCGCCCTGGCCCGGCCAGGGTTTCGACAATCCCGGCCCGGAACCCGCGCAGCCCGGCGCCGAACCTCCGAACACGCCGGAACCACCCTGGATCACGCCGACCTTCTGGTACGGGGACGTGGAGTTCCAGCTGGGCGTTGACTATCGCAACGGCAAGCGCCAGATCGTTCAGTATTTCCCCGTCCAATCGGTCGGGACCCCGGCAATCACCGCCTTCCCGCGCTATGACATGGAGGCGATGCGTGACGCCACGATCAAGTAGGCACGCCCGATCAACCCCGACCCAGGATCCCCCATGCAAGTCCTTCTGAGAATCAATCTTGGCGATGCAGCCATCACAGTCGACGACGATCTGGTGAAAAAACCGCTGGCCGAGCCGCTGGCTGGCGTGGCCCGCGCCCAGCACTACCTGGGCGGCGAGGTCGAGATCAGCGACCAGGGCCGCGAACCGCTGCAGATCCTCGACGACCTCGAGCAGTTGGTGCCCCGGCTGTGCCTGCAGGCCCTGGCCAGGCTGGAGCAAGGCGAGGCCGTGACGATCCCTCTGTTCACTGATCCCGCGAAGCTGACCTTGACCCCGAAGGGCGACCAGTTGGAGATCGAGGCCCCGGATGGACGGCGCGACCAATTTCCGCTGGCGGCGGCACTAGTGGCGCTGGAAGCTTGCGGCGCACGTTTTGCCCACTTGCTCGAGTTGAATTTCCCGGGCGACGAGGGCCGGGAGCGCAAGCTCGCCCCCATGCGGCTGGTCTTGATGCAGCGGGAAGACGCGCGTCTGCGGGATGCGCCGCCGCCGGACATGTCGGCCTGGGCGGACAAGGACGTCTAGCGTGCAGCGCTGCACGTCCGCTTGATCGCCGCCTGCGGCGCGAAGCCGTGGTTCAGCGGCCCATGGCCGCTGCCGACTCGCACGTCTGCGCCGCCCTCCATCGCTGCACGAACATAGCCGCGCGCCGAGACCACGGCCTCCCGCAGCGGCTGACCCAGCGCCAGCCCGCAGGCGATCGCACTGGACAAGGTGCACCCGGTGCCATGCGTGTTGCGGCTGGCAATTCGCGCCGCCTGCCAGCGCTGGATCGTGGTGCCGTCCAGCAACTGATCGATCACTTCATCGCCCGGCAGGTGGCCGCCCTTGAGCAGAACGGCTCTGGCACCGAGCGCCTGCAGATCGCGAGCAGCCGGCTCCAACGCGGCAGCATCGACCAGCTTGCGCTCTAGAAGCCAACCCGCCTCATCGAGGTTCGGCGTGATAACCGTAGCCAACGGAAACAACTCACGCACGAGCACGGCCAGCGTGTCCTCAGCAATCAACCGATCACCGCTGGTCGCAACCATCACCGGATCAAGCACAACGCGCTCGAAGCGGTGCCGCCGGATCGCGTCGGCCACCACACGCACGACCTCGGCGTTGTGCAACATCCCGATCTTGACGGCGTCGACGCCGATGTCTTCGGCCACGGCGTCGATCTGCGCGGCCAGGATCGCGGGCGGCAGCGGCTCGATCGCGCGGACGCCGAGCGTGTTCTGCGCGGTGATGGCGGTGATGGCGCTCATGCCGTAGCAGCCCAGCGCGGCGATGGTCTTCAGGTCGGCCTGGATGCCGGCGCCGCCGCCGCTGTCGGAGCCGGCGATGGTCAGCACGCGGGCGTAGCGCTTCATGTTGTCGGTCATGGCGTTCCGTCCATCAGTTGTCGCAAGCGGCGGGCCGCGTCCGCCGGGTCGGCGGCCTTGCACAGCAGGCTGACGACGGCCAGGCCGTCGGCGCCGGCGGCCATCACGGCGGCTGCGTTCTCGAAGCCGATGCCGCCGATGGCCACCAGCGGCCGCATCGTCATCGCACGGATCCGGCGCACGCCGGCCAGGCCCAGCGGCGGCGCGGCGTCGGTCTTGGTGGAGGTGTCGAACACGGGGCTCAGTCCGTAATAGTCAACCGGCGCGCGCTCGGCCGCGATCATCTGCGCGGCGGACTCGATCGACAGGCCGACGATGCTGCCTGGCGGCATCAGGCGCCGCACGTCCTCGGGCGCCATGTCGCGCTGGCCGACGTGCACGCCGTCGGCCCCGCAGGCCAGGGCCACGTCCACGCGGTCGTTGATCAGCAGCGGCACGCCCAGCGGCGCGAGCAGTGCCTTCAGTGCGCGAGCGCGCTCGACGAAGGGCCGCCTGTCCAGCGCCTTCTCGCGCAGTTGCACACAGGTGGCGCCGCCGCGCACGGCGGCCTCGACGACAGCCTCGATGCCCCGCGCGCCGCAGAGCGCGCTGTCGGTCACGAGGTGCAGCCGTAGGTGCTTGTGCAAATCAATTCGCTCAACCATGGATCTTCAGCTTCAGCCGCGCGGTGAAGCTGGCCTCGTCCAGCAGGTGCAGGCCGTCCAGCAATTCGATCTGCATCCGGCCGACGCCGGCACCGGCCGCCTGCGTGCGCTCGGCAGCCATCTCGCCGACGACACCCAGCACGGCCATCGCCGACAAGGTGGCGCGCCAGCGGTCGGGCTGCACCGCGGCGAAGGCGCCGACCAGCGCGCTGGCCGAGCAGCCGACGCCGGTGATGCGAGTCATCCACGGGTGACCGTTGGACAGCACCGCGTGTCGCCCCTGCGCGCCGACGACGTGATCGTCCGCGCCGCTGACGCAGACGGTGCCGCCGATGTCGCGGGCCAGCGCCCGCGCCGCGTCCAGTGCCTCGCCGGAAGCGGCGGAGCTGTCCACGCCGCGCGTGCGCGCCGCGAGGCCCGCCACGCTCATGATCTCGGAGCCGTTGCCGCGCACGATGCTCGGCGCGCCGGCCTGCATCAGCGCGGCGAGCGCTTCGTTGCGGTAGCGCGTGGCACCGGCACCGACCGGGTCGATGACGACCGGGATGCCGCGCCCGCGCGCCGTCTGCAACGCCAGTTGCATCGCGCGGACCCAGTCGGGCTCCAGGGTGCCGATGTTCAGCACCAGCGCTTGCGCGATGCCGGCCATCTCCTGCACCTCTTCCAGCGCATGCGCCATCACCGGCGCGGCGCCGACGGCCAGCAGCGCGTTGGCGTTGTAGTTCATCACCACGAAATTGGTGATGCTGTGCACCAGCGGCGACTGCGCGCGCACGGCCTGCAGGTCGGCCCACAGGTCCGCGGCGCTGATCAGATTGGAAGTCGAGCCCATCGCGATCGTCCTTCGTCAACAAAGCAAAGGGCGGCACGGGCGGAGAGAGGGCTGGGCCATGAGGGGCCGTCGCTTCCCTACGCTGGCACGACCCAGGTCAGGTTCAAAGGGTGTTTCTCAGTCGGCGCCGCCGGGTCCTCGTTGACCCGTCGTGCCGACACCCCTAGCGGTGTGCCCCGCTCGCAGTAGCGGGCGGGGCTGGCGGATTATGAGTCTGTTTGAAAGAATGGCCGCGGCCTTCTTCACAGTCCGGGAGAGCTTCGAGATGAACCTGCCACTGCGCACCGCCCTCGTCACGCTGAGCTTCTTCGCCGGCCTGCCCGCGGCCACGGCGCAGGTGCTCTACAACCCCGCCACCGGCCCGACGAATCCGGCGCTAACGGGCTGGCTCGACGGATCGCTGATCGGCGCCAGCGCCAGCTACGGCAGCAGCGGCGCGCAAGTGAAGCCGTCGGCCGGCAATGCGGCGATCGCGGGCTGGTCCAACTATCCGGCGCTGCTGGCGCTGAACGGCGCGCTGCCGCCGGTGAACGCGGCCTTCCCGGTGCTCGATGCCACGGCCGGCTACACGCTCAGCTTCGACATGGTGCTGTACAGCGAGGACCACAGCGGCAACGCCAACCGCGCCGGTTTCTCGGCGACGCTGATCGGCAGCGACCGCAAGGGCGTGGAGATCGGCTTCCAGAGCGACCGTATCTTTGCGCAGAACCTGGTCGACAACAGCTTCGTTGCCGGCGAGAGCACCAGCGACCCGGCGCTGGTGGCCGCGGCTTTTGCGCCGAACCATCGCTGGGAGCTGGAGGTGCAAGGCGACAGCTACCAGCTGCTGGTCAACGGCCTGCCGGTGCTGTCCAGCGCGCTGCACGACTATTCGAGCTACACCGGCACCGGCGCCAACGCCTACCGGACGCCGAACTTCCTCTTCCTCGGCGACAACACGACGTCCGCCGGGGCCAGCTTCCTGCTGGGCTATGCGGCCATCAGCACCGTGCCGGAGCCGGCGCCGTGGGCGCTGCTGGCGCTGGGCGGCGTCGCGCTGGCAGTGCGCCGCCGCGGCGGCGCTTCAGGCCGCGACTTCAGCTGAAATCGTCGCTGCCGCCGCCACCGACGTCGCTGCCACTGTCGCTGCCGCCGAAGTCGAAGCCGGCGTCGGAGCCGCCGACATCGATGCCGCCACCGTCGTTGCGGCCGAAGCGCTGGTCGTCGTCCACCTCGTGCAGCGAGCCCGAGCCGCCGCCGAAGGCACTGCCGCGGTCGTCACGGCGCTCATGGGCCGAGGCACTACCTGCCAGGATGGAGCCGAGCACCGCGCCGCCGCCGATCATCGCGGCGTCGCGCAGCAGGCTGCCGCCGGCCGTGGGCTGGCCGTAGCCGGGGCCGTAACCCGGTCCATAGCCCTGCCCTTGCCCGCGCGCCGCGGCGACCTGGGCCTCGCGGTCCAGTTGCTCCTGCTGCTCACGGCGCAGGCGCTCGCTCGGGCGTTCCTCGCCGCGCAGCTCGGCCGCCAGATCGCGGGCACGCAGCACCAGCGCCTGCGTGGGGCCGAAGTCGCTGCGCGAGGCCAGGCTGGACTGATGCGCGCTCAGGTCGCTCTTCACCAGGCGGATGCGGTCGTAGTTGCTCAGGCGCTGCGCTTCGCTGAGCGCGGGGTTGGCATCGCTGACGAGCTGGGCGTCGGCCAGGTCCTTGCTCGCGTCGTTCAGCTCGCTGGCCCAGCGCTCGCGCTCCTGCTTCAGCCCGGCGCTGCCCGAGCGGCGCGACACCATCACCAGCACGACCAACAGCACGCCGGCCGCCACGAAGACCCAGAACATGCCGCCGCTGCGGTGCTCGGGTTCAGGTACAGGCTCGCGCCGCGGCTCCGGCGCCGGAACCACTGAAGGCGCCACAACAGCCGGCGTCTCGGCCGCCGCCGTGATGGTCGGGGCACCCACACCCAGCCGCGCCTTCATCTGCGCCAGCTGCTCGCGGTTGCCGGCAAAGCGCTCATTAGGCGCCAGGCGCTCGGCATTGGCCAGCGCGTCGCGGGCTTCCGAGGTCTTGCCCTGCTTCTCCAGCACCTGGGCGTACCAGTAGAAGGCAAGCGCGTTGTCCGGGTGCTTCTTCAGCACCTCGGTCAGCCGCTCCTCGGCCTGCGGCCAGCGGCCGGCGACCATGTCGGCCTTGATGTCGTCCTTGGGGTCGGCGTGCGCGCCCAGCGCCAGCATCGCCAGGCCCAGGGCCAGCAAGGCGCGCCAGGCAAAAGACAGGAAGGAGGTGGAGTGATTCATGGCATCCATCAGCTGCGGGCACCGGGGCGGTGCTTCAAGGGCGCACTGTACTGCTGCCAGCCATGAAAAAGGCCCCGCAGGGCCTTCGTCGTCACCGGGTCTTAAGTCTCTGTTCAGCCCGGCCTTATTTACGCGCTCAGGCCTGGATGCCGCCGCCGAAGGCCGAGCGGCGCTCGGCCTTGCCCATGGCCGAGTAGAGGCCGGTCGGGACGCCGGGCATCAGCACGTCGATGGCGCGATCCAGCGAGGCGGTGGCGCGGGCCAGAGACTCGCGCTGGGCCGCCACGCGGCCGCCGGCCTGGGCCAAGCGCTGGCGCAGGCCGGGGGGCACGCCGCCGGTGCGCGCGGCTTCGCCGAAGCTTCCGATCGCCGCCGCCAGTGCCTTCTGCAACTGGACGGCATGGGCCTCGATGGCCGCACTGTCGCGACTCATCAGCGCCTCGCCGAGCAGGTTCAGGCAGCCCTCGACGGCGAGCAGTGGTTGCTCCAGCTTCTGAGGGATATCGGCGGCTTGCTGCTCGAAGGCCATGGCTAGGACGTCGTTGAGGGTTGGATCAATCAGTGCGAGGAGTTCCCGCGGCTCAGCAGTTCCTGGGCGTTGGAAATCATCTTGCCGGCGATCGCATCCGCGTTGATGGTGAATTTGCCGTCGGCAATCGCCTGGGAAATGCGGGCGACCTTGGCGGCATCGAAGCTGCCGTCGTCCGAGGCGGCCATCAGGCTGGTCGCCGTCGGGGACAGTTCCAGTTGTGCGCTGGCTTCCGGCTCCGCGGGCGTCGAGGCTGTGGCCGTCGCGCCGGTCGCTCCGGCCGAGCGGCCGGCCTTGGCGCTGGCAGGCTTTTCGGCATTGACTGCCGCTGCTGCCGATTCGTGGCTGGTTCCGATCTTCATGCTGTTCTCCGTGGTGCGGGGCTGTTCGCCCATCGCCCCATTCCAAAAATGCCATGGGGGTTGATCGTGTTATCGACCCTCATGCTGGAGACTTTAGGACTTTCGGAATTTTTATGTCGATCGTGTGTCACAGCACGACCTCCACCCGCCGTTCGCCGACGACGCGGCCGGTCACGGTGCGGCCGCTTTCCATGCGGACCCGCACGTCCGTGCCTTCCAGCCCGACACCGAGCGCCTGGCCATCGGCGGCGATCGCGTAGCCATCGCCGGAAACTTTCACCTGCACCGTGTCGCCGGCTTCGAACCAGCGGCGCTTGGCCAGGCTGGTGCTGCGCACCGCCTGCCCCGCTTCCAGCGAGCGGCTGAGGCTGCGGCCGGCCAGGTCTTCCGGGTCGGTAAACACGGCGCCGGGCTCGGCTGCTATGTCTATTTCGGCCGTTGCGAGCATCTCTTGAGTCAGAAGAGACCCCGTGACCAGGGGACCCTGGGCCACCAGCGCCTTCGCGTACACCTTGACCTGCACCGGCACGCTGACATTCCATTTCGCCACGCCGTCCACGCACTTGAGGCCGATCCGCGAGCGGCCCCACATGTGCAGGCCCTGCGGCAAATAAGGCTGGATCTGGCGGCATGCGGCCAGTTTCAGCTGCGGCGCGAGCTGGCCGACCTGCACGTCCACCCGCGCGCTCGCCGGCGCGGCGGCCGATGCGGCCAGCTGCGCGAGCTGCTGGACCTGGGCGATCACGGCCGGATCCAGCGTCTGCGCCGCCGGCACCTGGGCGCGTGCCGACAGCCCCGCGAACGCGGCGGCCAGCAGCAGGAACCAGGACGGACGAATTTGAAGCATGGCCAGCACTTTAGGCGTCCGGCTGCTCCGCCCTAGGTCCGAAATGCATGCCAAAGCCCTTGCTTATCGCCCTAATGTTTTCGGGGTCCGCGTCGAACAATGCCGCTCAACTCGCCACAAAGGCGACCGGACCGCCCCATGTTGAACCGACTGACCGACTCGCTGAATTTCCAGTCCCAGGCCCTGAGCCTGCGGTCGGAGCGCCAGCGCCTGCTCGCCAGCAACATCGCCAATGCCGACACGCCCGGCTACCAGGCGCGCGAGATGGATTTCGCCAGCGCGCTGAAGGAAGCCACCGCCGGCACGGCCATCCCCGGCGCCATGGCGGCCACGCAAGCCGGCCACATGAGCCCGGCGGCCGGCGCGCGCAGCGATGCGCAAAAGGAATACGCGCTGTCCTCGCAGACCAGCCTGGACAGCAACACCGTGGACATGGACCGCGAGCGCGCCAGCTTCGCCGACAACTCGGTCAAGTACGAAGCCACGCTGCGTTTCCTCAGCGGCCAGATCAAGACGACGCTGGACGCGATGAAGTCGCCGAACGCGTCCTGACCTGAAGAAGACCGGAGGCCTTAAATGTCCATGTTCCAGATCTTCAGCATCTCCGGCAGCGCGGTCAGCTCGCAGAGCCAGCGGCTGAACGTGGTGGCCAGCAATCTGGCCAACGTCGACACCGTTGCCGGCCCGGACGGCACGGCCTACAAGGCCCGCCAGGTGGTGTTCCAGACGGCGCTGGTCGGCGCTACCGACGACCAGGGCTCCGCCGGCGTCAAGGTCAGCAACATCACCGAAGACCAGGCGCCCGGCCGCCGCGTGCTCGACCCGCACCACCCGCAGGCCGATGCCGATGGCTACGTGACCTACAGCAATGTCAACGCGGTCGAGGAGATGGTCAACATGATCTCGGCCTCGCGCTCCTACCAGAACAACATCGAAGTGATGGGCACGGCCAAGAGCCTGCTGCTCAAGACCCTGCAGCTCGGCCAGAGCTGAGCCACGCCGCCCCATCCGCCCAGATAACGGAGCAATTCCATGGACACCTCCTCGGTCGCCAACAACCCCACGGACCCGTACGCGGCGCTGAACACCAAGAACGCCGCCTCGACCACCAGCGCCGCCGCCGGTGCGGCCGACACGCAAGACCGCTTCCTGAAGCTGCTGGTGGCGCAGATGCAGAACCAGGATCCGATGAACCCGATGGACAACGCGCAGGTGACCACGCAGCTCGCGCAGATCCAGACGGTGACGGGCATCGACACGCTGAACACCAGCATCGGCACCTTGGGCTCGCAGTTCACGCAGATGCAGGCGCTGCAGGGCGTCTCGCTGATGGGTCACGACGTCAGCACCCAGGGCAACCAGCTCAACATGATCGACGACAAGGGCGAAGGCGGCTACCAGCTCAGCTCCGCCTCCAGCGCCACTCAGCTCGACGTGCTCAACGCCGCCGGTGCCGTCGTCTACACCGAGCAGCTCGGCCCGCAGGGCACCGGCATGCAGACCTTCAATGTGCCGGCCGACCAGTTACCCGCCGATACCTCGGGCCTGACCTTCAAGATCACCGCCACCAGCCCGAAGCAGACCATCACCGCGACCACTTACGCGCACGACCGCGTGGTGGCCGTCAACACCAACGGCACGACGCTGAGCCTGCAGCTCCAGACCATGGGCAACGTGCCCTACGCCAGCGTCACCGCCGTCGACTGAACGACGCCCCAAACCGAAGAACCCGCCGCACCCCGCAGCAGCAAGGAACCCGCACCATGAGCTTCCAACAAGGCCTCTCCGGACTGAACGCTTCCAGCAAGAACCTGGACGTCATCGGCAACAACATCGCCAACGTCAACACGTACGGCACGAAGTCCTCCCGGGCGGAGTTCGCCGACATCTATGCCGCCGCGATGAACGGCGCCGGCACGAACAACATCGGCATCGGCACCACCTTGCAGACGGTGGCCCAGCAGTTCACCCAGGGCGACATCCAGACCACCGAAAACCCGATGGACCTGGCGATCAACGGCACCGGTTTCTTCCAGGTGAGCGACGGCCTCAACCCGACCGAGTACACCCGCAATGGCCAGTTCAAGATCAGCAGCACCGGCTTCATCCAGAACGACGCCGGCCTGAAGCTGCTGGGCTACCCGGCCGATAGCAACGGCACCATCCAGCCCGGCGTCTCGCAGCCGCTGCAGCTGCCCACCGCTGGCATCGCACCGAAGACCACCAGCAAGATCTCGCTGGAGTTCAACGTCGACTCGCGCGTGAAGACCACCGCCTCCGCCGCCGCGCCGGGCAGCATCACGCTGGACGACCCGACGACCTACAACAACGCCACCTCGATGAACGTCTACGACGCCAAGGGCCAGCCGGTGGCGTTGACCTTGTACTTCCAGAAGCAGGACGACGACGCCGACGGCAACACCACCTGGAACGTCTTCGCCACGGCCAACGGCACGCCCTTCGATGCCGAAGCGGCCGACGCCAACGGCAATCCGACCGCGCCGCTGATGACGATCACCTACCCGGCCAACGGCGGCAACCCGACCGCGATCAACGGCAACCCGATCGACCCGGCAACGCCGCTGACGATCGACATTCCGGCCGGTGTCAGCGCCACCGGTTCGACCACACTGGCGATCCCCGGCGTGACGCTCGACATGAGCGACTCGACCGAAAACGGCTCCGCCTTCGGCGTGACCAGCCTGGTGCAGGACGGCTACGCGCCGGGCCAGCTGACCGGCGTGTCGATCGACTCCACCGGCATCGTCAAGGCCAACTACTCGAACGGCCAGTCCAAGGCGGCCGGCCAGGTCGAGCTGGCCACCTTCCGTAACCCGCAGGGCCTGCAGCCGCTGGGCGGCAACGTCTGGGCGCGCACGGCGGCCTCGGGCGACCCGGTCGTCGGCATCGCCGGCTCCGGCAATATGGGCGCTCTGCAGGCCGGCGCGCTCGAAAGCTCCAACGTCGACCTGACCAACGAACTCGTCGACATGGTCACCGCCCAGCGCAACTACCAGGCCAACGCCCAGACGATCAAGACGCAGGACCAGATCATGCAGACCATCGTCAACCTGCGCTGAAGCCAGCCACTAGCAGGACGCCACCATGGACCGCATGATCTATCTGTCGATGTCGGGCGCGAAAGCCGCCATGCAGCGGCAGGACGTGCTCGCCAACAACCTGGCCAACGTGTCCACGACGGGCTTCCGCGCCGAGCTGCAGGCCTTCCGCTCGGTGCCGGTGCGCGGCGACGGCGCCAGCACCCGCGCGTTCGCGCTGGAAACCTCGATCGGCTACAACCCCGACCCCGGCGCCATCTCCGCCACCGGCCGCAACCTGGACGTGGCGATGGGCGGCCAGGCCTGGATGGGCGTGCAGGCGCTGGACGGCACCGAGGCCTACACCCGTGCCGGCGCACTGGACGTCAACGCCGACGGCATCCTCGTGACGCGCAGCGGCCTGCAGGTGCAGGGCGACGGCGGCGCGATCACCGTGCCGCAGAACGCCGAGGTCTCGATCGGCAGCGACGGCACCGTCACCGCCAAGACTTCCGATTCGGTACGCCCGCTGCCGATCGGCCGCATCAAGCTGGTCACGCCCGAAGCGCCGCTGCAGCGCGGCACCGACGGCCTGTTCCGCGCCGCCGACGGCAATGACATCGCCGCCGACCCGGCTGCAACCTTGCAGGACGGCGCGCTGGAAGGCTCCAACGTCAGCCCGGTGGAAACGATGGTCGCGATGATCTCGGCCGGCCGCCAGTTCGAGCAGCAGATGAAGCTGCTGCAGATCGCGCAGACCCAGGGCGCCGAGTCGGCCAAGCTGCTCGGCAGCAGTTAAGAAGGAAGTTCGCCATGATCCGTTCGCTCTGGATTGCCAAGACCGGCATGGAGGCCCAGCAGACCCAGCTGGACACCATCTCGCACAACCTCGCCAACGTCGCGACCAACGGCTACAAGAAGTCGCACGCGATCTTCGAGGACCTGATGTATCAGAACCTGCGTCAGTCCGGTGCCAACACTACCGAGCAGACGCAGCTGCCCACCGGCCTGCAGGTCGGCCTGGGCGTGCGGCCGGTGGCCACCGCGCGGATCTACAGCGAAGGCAACCTGCAGCAGACCAGCAACAACCTCGACCTGGCGATCAACGGCCAGGGCTTCTTCCAGATCCAGCAGCCCGACGGCACGACCGCCTACACCCGCGACGGATCCTTCCAGCTCGACGCCAACGGCCAGATCGTCACCAACACCGGCTATACCGTGCTGCCTGGCATCACCGTGCCGGCGCAGGCGCAGAACATCACGATCGGTGCGGACGGCACCGTCACCATCACCCTGCCCGGACAGGCCCAGCCGCAGACGCTGGGTCAGATCCAGCTCGCCAACTTCATCAATCCGGCCGGCCTGGACCCGAAGGGCGCGAACCTCTACACCGAAACGGCCTCCTCCGGCACGCCCCAAGCCGGCGCGCCGAACGCGAACGGCCTGGGCGAGCTGAAGCAGGGCTATGTCGAGACCTCCAACGTCAACGTGGTCGAGGAACTGGTCAGCATGATCCAGACGCAGCGCGCCTACGAGTTGAACTCCAAGGCCGTGCAGACCTCCGACCAGATGCTGCAGAAGCTGGCACAGATATGAGCAAGCGAAGCCTCCTGATCCCGGTCACGCTGGCCGCGCTGGCCGCTCTCACGGGTTGCAGCACGATGTATCCGGAACCGCGCGTGGAGCTTCAGCACACGCCGGTCGTCGAGATCCCCGTGCAACCGCCCAGCGCCACGACCAGCGGCGCGATCTACCAGGCGTCCAGCTACCGGCCGCTGTTCGAGGACTACCGCGCCCGCCTGATCGGCGACACGGTGACGATCAACATCGTCGAGAAGGTCAGCGCCACGCAGAGCTCCACCAGCGCGCTCGACAAGTCCGGCAGCCTGTCGGCCGGCGTCACCGCACTGCCCGGCATCTCGTCCAAGGCCTTCGGCCGCGCCTCCGCGGCGGCGGACTCGACGATCAGCTCCGCCGGCAAGGGCACGAACGCCAACACCAACGACTTCTCTGGCAGCATCACCGCCGTCGTCACCTCGGTGCTGCCCAACGGCCACCTGATGATCTCGGGCGAGAAGCAGATCGGCGTCAACCACAACGTCGACGTGCTGCGCTTCTCCGGCCAGGTGGACCCGCGGGCGATCGTGCAGGGCAACGTCGTACCCTCCACCAGCGTCGCCAATGTGCGCATCGAGCAGCGGGGTCGCGGCGCCGTGTCGGACGCCCAAGGCATCGGCTGGTTGTCGCGGTTCTTCCTGAACCTCTCGCCAACCTGACGTGAACCCGACGCGCTGTCCGGACTACCGGGCAGCGCGATAAGCGGTCACAACACCTTCCTTATCGAGCCCTCTGCGGGCTCAAGTTTCTTCAGAATCGGTCGAGCGTAGTCCCCCGCCTCGACCGACATGAAACACCTACTCGCCCTGCTTTTCCTGCTTTGCAGCCTCCTCGGAGGAGCCGAGGCCGCGCGTATCAAGGAAGTCGCCACCGTTGCCGGCGTGCGCTCCAACCCACTGACCGGCTACGGGCTGATCGTGGGCCTGGACGGCACCGGCGACCAGACGACGCAGGCGCCGTTCACCGGTCAGAGCCTCACCGCGATGCTGCAGCAGTTCGGCGTGCTGCTGCCCCAGGGCGTGCAGATGCAGCCGCGCAACATCGCCGCCGTGATGATCACCGCGCAGTTGCCAGCCTTCGCCCAGCCCGGCCAGGCGCTGGACGTCACCGTCTCCTCGATCGGCAATGCCAAGAGCCTGCGCGGCGGCACGCTGGTCGCCACACCGCTGCGCGGTGCCGACGGCCAGGTCTACGCGATCGCCCAGGGCAACCTGGTGATCGCCGGTGCCGGCGCATCGGCGGGCGGCTCCAAGGTGCAGATCAACCAGTTGAGCGCCGGCCGCATCCCCGGTGGCGGCCTGGTCGAACGCAGCGTGCCGACGGCGCTGAACGGCGGCGACTTCATTCAGCTGGACCTGAACGCGGCGGACTTCGCCACCGCCCGCGCCGTGGCGCAGTCGATCAACAAGTCCAAGGGCGAAGGCACGGCCCAGGCGCTGGACGGCCGCGTCGTGCGCGTGCGCGCGCCGACGAGCCCGGACGCGCGCGTCAGCTTCCTCGCCGACCTGGAGAACCTGCCGCTGACCCTGGCCGACCCGGCGGCGCGCGTGGTGCTGAATGCGCGCACCGGCTCGATCGTGCTGAACCAGTCGGTGACGCTCTCGCCCTGCGCGGTGGCGCACGGCAACCTGTCGGTGACGATCAACGCCACCCCGGTCGTCAGCCAGCCCGGCCCGCTGTCCAACGGGCAGACCGTGGTCACGCAGAAGACCGACATCTCGATCAAGCAGGAGCCCGGCGCGCTGATCCAGCTGCCGGCCAGTGCCAAGCTGGCCGACGTGGTGAAGGCGCTCAGCGCGCTCGGCGCCACGCCGCAGGACCTGCTGGCCATCCTGCAGGCGATGAAGAGCGCAGGCGCGCTGAACGCCGAGATCGAGGTGATCTGAGGTGAAGACATGAGCAGTACCGCGCAAAGTGGCCTGAACGCCACCAACAGCTTCAACACCGACACGCGCTCGATCGACGCGCTGAAGGCAGCCGCTGCGCGCGACCCGAAGTCCAGCATCAAGGAAACCGCGCGCCAGTTCGAATCCCTCTTCATGCAGGAGGTGATGAAGAGCATGCGCGCGTCGACGCTGGCCTCCGGGATGATGGAGAACTCGGCCACGCAGATGGGCACCGAGATGCTGGACACGCAGTACGCCGGCAAGCTGACCGGCCTGCCCGGCGGCCTCTCCGACGCGATCACGCGGCAGCTGCAGCGCCAAATGGGCGTGCAGCCGGACGCCGCGGCCACCGCCAAGGCCGCCGGCGCGACCGGCAACCAGCAGGTACCGCCGCTGGCCAAGAAGAACATCGCACCGCACGTGCAGGCCTTCATTCAGCAGCACGACGGCGACGCCAAGGCTGCCGAGGCCGCCACCGGCATCCCGGCCAGCTTCATGATCGCGCAGGCCGCGCACGAGTCCGGCTGGGGCCGGCACGAGATCACCGCCAAGGGCGGCGCCAAGTCGCACAACCTGTTCGGCATCAAGGCCACGCCGGGCTGGACCGGCAAGGTGGCCGAGGTGACGACCACCGAATACGTCAACGGCCAGCCGCAGAAGGTCACCGCCAAGTTCCGCGCCTACGACAACTACGCGGACGCTTTCAAGGACTACGCCAATCTGATCGGCGGCAACGAGCGCTACCAGAGCGCCGTGGCCCAGGCCCAGACGCATGGCGCCGAGGGCTTCGCCCGCGGCCTGCAGAAGGCCGGCTACGCCACCGACCCGCAGTACGCCACCAAGCTGGCCCAGGTCATCAACACCACCGTGCGCGTGCAGCGCGCGCTGGCATAACGCGCTCATCAGCGGGAGACTGACGGCATGAGTTCCTTACTGTCCATCGGCAAGACGGCGATGTTCGCCAACATGGCCGCCTTGCAGACGGTCGGCCAGAACATCGCCAACGCCAACACCCCGGGCTACTCGCGCCAGCAGGTGATCCTGACGACGCCGCCGGGCCAGTACACCGGCGCCGGCTTCTTCGGCCGCGGCGTCAGCGTGGAGACGGTCTCGCGCGTGCACGACGCCTTCCTGACCAGCGAGTCGATGAGCGCCAAGGCCACGGCCTCGATGGACTCCACCCGCGTCGACCAGATGACGGCGCTGCAGAAGCTGTTCCCCACGGACGAGAGCGGCCTGGGCGCCGCCGCCAGCACCTTCTTCAACTCGATGATCGACGTGTCGAACAACCCGTCCGATCCGTCCGCCCGCCAGGTGGTGCTGAGCAGTGCCAACGACCTGGCCACCCGCTTCGCCAGCGCCGGCCAGCAGCTGCAGGACCTGCAGAGCGGCGTCGTCACGACGATGAAGACCAGCGTCGACACCGTCAACCAGCTGGCCGACCAGATCGCCAAGGCCAACGACGCGATCTCGCGCGCCAACGGCAGCGGTCAGCAGCCCAACGACCTGCTGGACCAGCGCGAGCAGCTCGTCTCGCAGCTGAGCCAGTACGTGCAGGTGACGACCTTGCCGGCCGACGACGGCTCGCTGGGCGTCTTCATCGGCGGCGGCCAGCGCCTCGTGCTGGGCAACCAGGCGCAGCATCTCTCGGTCACGCCCGACCCCTACGACAGCAGCCGCGCCCAGCTCAACATCGTCGAGGCCAGCGGCTCGCGCAAGCTCGACGAAAGCGTGATGACCGGCGGCTCGATCACCGCGCTGCTGATGTACCAGAACGGGGACCTGCAGGACGCGCGCAACATGCTGGGCCAGATGGCGACCGCCGTCGCCGGCGCCGTCAACAAGCAGCAGTCGCTGGGCGTGGATCTTTCGAGCCCGGCCGGCAGCGGTGCGCCGATGTTCTCCGTGCCGGCGCCCAACGCCCTGCCCGCCAGCACCAATGCGCGCAACCCCGACGGCAGCTTCGTCAACGGCGTGCAGCTCACCATCACCGACCCGAGCAAGCTGCAGGCCAGCTCCTACCGCCTGGCCGGCGACCCGGCCAACCCCGGCAGCTACCTGATGACGCGGCTGACCGATGGCCAGGTTACTTCGGTTACCGACGGCTCGATCGTCGACGGTTTCCAGATCAACTTCAGCCCGTCCGCGCCCGGCCCCACCGAGACCTACCTGCTGGAGCCGGTGGCCAGCGCCGCGTCCGGCATGAAACTGGCGCTGAACAACATCAACGGCATCGCCGCGTCCTCGCCGATCACCGGCAGCACCAACGTCGCCAACACCGGCACCGCGACGATCGATTCGCTGTACGCCGTCAACAGCAACCTGAACCCCTCCACGCAGGCGCCGATGACGGTCACCTTCGGTCCGCCGGACCCGAGCAACAGCGCCGCCGTGACCTACACGATCGCGCTGGCCGACGGCAGCTCGGTAAGCGGCAGCTGGCAGGCCGGCCAGCCGATCGGCAACCAGCCGGCCGCCGGCATCGACCTCGGCTTCGAGCTGAGCCTGTCCGGCGTGCCGAAAGACGGCGACTCCATTTCGATCACCGCCACGCAGTTCCCGGCCAACAACAACGGCAACGCCAAGGCCTTCCTGAACCTGCAGACCAGCAAGTTCGTCGGCCAGGAGACCATGCCCGACGGCACGACCCGGCCCGGCCAGACGATCAACGACGCCTATGCCTCCGCGATGAGCGACATCGGCGCACGCGTGCAGGGCGCGAACTACCTGTCGGGCGTCTCCACCAGCGCCGCGCAGGACGCAGAGACCGCCCGCACCTCCCAGGCCGGCGTCAACCTCGATGAAGAGGCCGCGCGCATGATGCAGTTCCAGCAGGCCTACCAGGCCGCCGCCCGGGTGCTGCAGACGGCGCAGACGCTGTTCAACGAAACGCTTCAACTCGCAGGCCAATAATCATGCGCGTATCGACTGCCAATACCTACGAGGTAACGATCGCGGCGCTGCAGAAGCGCCAGCAGCAGATGCAGAACAGCCAGCAGCAGCTCACGACCGGCAAGCGCGTGGCCTGGGGCAGCGACGACCCGACCGCCGCCGGCATCGGCGAGCGCGCCTACGCGCAGACCGGCCGCATCGACGCCAACCAGCGCGCGCTGGACGCGAGCCGCAATGCGATGACCCTGGGCGAATCGGCGCTGGGCGACGGCATCGAGCTGCTGCAGCAGGTGCGCGAGGCGCTGGTCGAGGCCGGCAACGCCAGCTACAGCGACGCCGAGCGCGCCGGCCTGGCCAACAAGATCTCCGGCCTGCGCCAGCAACTGCTCGCCATCGCCAACCGCGGCGACGGCGCCAACGGCTACATCTTCGGCGGCCAGGGCAGCGGCGGCGCGCCCTTCCTGGACCAGAACGGCGGCGTCGTCTTCAAGGGCACGCCCGGCGTGCTGCAGACCGGCAACAGCGACAATTTCCAGCTCAGCATCGACGGCGGCGCTGCCTTCGAGCAGGCCCGCAGCGGCAACGGCACCTTCGTCACCGGCACCCTGCCCAACGTCAACACCGGCGCCGCGGCGGGCGGCTGGATCGATTCCGGCACCGTCACCGATCCGGCGCAGATCACCGGCGGCAACTACGTGATCCAGATCGCCGGCACCGCGCCCTCGCAGACCTACACGATCTCGAACAGCGACACCGGCACCTCCAGCAGCGATGTCTTCAGCCCCGGCAAGGCGATCCAGTTCGAGGGCATGTCGCTGACGATCGCCGGCGGCCCGGTGGACGGCGACCAGTTCAGCGTCGCCCCCTCCACCAACACGCTGAAGGTCTTCGACGTGCTGGACAACGCCATCGCCGCGCTGAACACGCCGCTGCGCAGCGGCGCGCAGATCGCCCAGGCCAACTCCAGCAACCTGCGCGACCTCGACGCCGTGATGGGCAACCTGCAAAATGTCCGGAGTCAGGTCGGAGAAACGATGAATAATCTCGACGGCACCGAGCAGCGTATGGCGACCCAGAAGTTGAACAGCCAGACGACGCAGAGCAATGCCGAAGACCTGGACATGGTCCAGGGCATCTCCAACTTCCAGAATCAGCAATCGGGCTACCAGGCAGCATTGCAGACCTATGCGATGGTGCAGAGGATGTCCCTGTTTCAGTACCTATCGCCCTCATGAACTCACCGATCCTGGGCGCCGTCGCGCTGGGTTACGCACCACTGATCGACCGCCAGCGTCAGGTCACCGCCACCCGGCTCACCGTCATCCCGTTGCGCCCGGATGCCAAGCTCGAAGCCGTCGACCTGCTGACCGCGGTGTCGGACATCTGGCCCGCCGGCGGCTCCGGCTCCACAAACCAGGCCATCCTCAACATCGCCAGCGAAGGCCTGCTCGAAGGCCTGTTGCAGTCGGCGCCCTCGTCCAACCTGTCCATCGAACTGCCGGCCTTCATGACCGGCAAGGCCGAGCTTGCGCCGGCCCTGCTCGCGCTGAAGAAGAACGGCAATGCGCTGCTGCTCAAGGGCGTGCCCAGCGCGCCGGTGCCGGCCGAGCTGCTGGGCTGCTTCAAGTCCGCGGTGCTGGACGCCGATGACGAGGCCCGCGGCGGCAACGGCATCGCCCTGCCCAAGCTGATCTCCGGCCTGCGCGGTGCCGCCGACGTGGACGCAGCCTTCCAGCGCGGTGCTGCGGGCGTGCTCGGCTGGCCCTTCGCGGGCGGCTACGAGGCCCCGGCCAACGCGCCGAAGCCGGACCTGCAGACCGACCTGCAGGTGATCGTCGAGCTGATGTCGCGCGTCGAACAGGGCGAGGACATCGAGCGGCTGGAGCAGACGCTCAAGCGCGATCCGAGCCTGGCCTTCAAGCTGCTGCGCTACATGAATTCGGCCGCCTTCGGCCTGACGGTGGAGGTGAGCTCCTTCCGCCACGCGATCATGCTGCTGGGCTACTCGCGCCTGAAGCGCTGGCTGGCCCTGCTGCTGATCACCGCCAGCAAGGACCACGCGATGCGTCCCATCATGCACGGCGCGCTGCGCCGCGGCCTGCTGATGGAAGAGCTCGCCCACGGCATGGACGACGCCGAGATGAGAGACGAGATGTTCGTCTGCGGCCTGTTCTCGCTGCTGGACCACATGATCAAGCAGCCCTTCGCCCGGCTGCTGGAATCCATCCCCGTGCCCGAGCGCGTGCGCCAGGCGCTGGTCGATGGCGTCGGCCCCTACCAACCCTACCTGGAGCTGGTGCGCGCGATCGAAAACGAGTCCGTCTGGGACTATCGCAGCTCGGCCGAGCAACTGATGCTCGGCGCCGAGGAGATCAACCAATGCGTGCTGCGGGCGCTGGCGAAGGCGGCTCAACTCGAGTGAACCCCGCGGGCAGTACTTCGGGCAGCACCGCGGAGCAGGAACTCCGCCTGTGGCTGGAGCTGAGCCCGCTGCCGATGGTGCTGTTCGACGGCGCCGGCAAGCTGCAGCGGCGCAATGCCGCTTTCACAGCGCTGTGCGGCGCGGTCGCCCGGCTGCCGGACGCCGGCCCTGGCCTGCAGGCGCTGCTGGGCTGGGAAGACGGTCGCCCGGTCGAGGCGCTGCGCCCGTCCGCCGGACAGAGCCCCGAGCCGCTGCACACCCAGGCCAAGCTGATCGACGCCTCCGGCCGCACCCGCTGGCTGCAGGGCCGGCTGCGCGCGCTGCCGGGCCGGCGCGTGATGGCCGTGCTGGAAGACCTCAGCGCCGAGCAGGAGCGTGACCTGGCGCATCAGCAGTTGGACGCGCTGATGGACACCGCCGGCGTTGGCCTGGCCACCTTCCAGCAGGACGCGGGCTGGCTGAAGCCGCGCGCGCCAGCCCGCAGCACCACCGCCAAGGGCAAGGGCAGCGCGCTGGCCAGCCTGCAGGGCGTGGGCCGCGACATCGTCGAGCCGGGCTCGATGGCCGAGTTCGAGCGCCTGCAGCAGGCGCTGAAGAACGGTGACCGCATCGAGGTGCGCTACGCGGTGCGCCATCCGGAGCTGGGCCGCCGCTGGCTGCTGACCCGGGTGGAACCCGGCCAGCTCGCCTCGGGCCAGCGCACGACCTCGGTCGTCACCCTGGACGTCACCGCCCAGCAGCAGGCCGAGAAGCGTAGCGAGCTGCTGCTGCACGAGCTGACGACGATCATGGACGGCGCGGGTCTGGGCCTGGCCTACCTGCGCGGCGGCACCTTGGTGCGCTGCAACGCCGCCTTCGAGTCGCTGCTGGGCCTGTCGCCGGGCGTGCCCTTCGGCACGCCGGTGTCCGCGCTGCTGAAGGCTCAGCCCGCGCTCGCCGCCCAGGTCCAACAGGTGCTGCCGCACCTGGCCGGCAGCTTCGAGGCGGAGTTTGAACAACAGGTCGCGGAGGCCGAATCGCGCTGGCTCGCGCTGACCCTGCGCCGCGTGGAATCCGCCGGCGCCGAGGAGACCGTGGCCGTCATCAGCGATATCAGCCGGCTCAAGGCTCAGCAGGCGGAGCTGGAATCGCTGGTGCAGGACCGCGAGCTGATGTTCAGCCTCTCGGACGTCGGTATTGCGATCCTGCGCGGCGGCCGCATCGCCCGCGCCAACGACGCGCTGGCGGAGCTGACCGGCTACCGCATCCACGAACTGGACGGCCTGCCGCACCACGCGCTGTTCGACAGCGTGGATGAGTACCGCCACCAGCAGGACCAGGTGCAGCAGGCGCTGCGCACCAGCGGTCAGTGGTACGGCGAGCGCCGCGTGCGCCGGCGCGACGGCACAGGCCTGTGGATGCAGGTCAGCCAGCGCGCGATGCGCCCCGGCGAGCCGGACGGCGGCGAGATCGCCACCTACGTCAACGTGGACGACCGCTGGCGCGCCCAGCAGTCGCTGATGCTGCAGACCGAGCGCGAGCGCGCGGTGCTCGATTCGGTGCTGGTCGGCATCGTCACCGTGGGCCGTGGCGGCATCGAGTGGATGAACCGCTCGGCGCGGCGCATGTTCGGCGGCGACCTGAGCGAGTTCGTCGGCAAGGACATGGCCATCGTCGCCACCGACGACCCCGACCATCCGCTGCGCCAGACCCACTACCTCGACGAGCTGAACGAGGCGGAAGCCGAGACCTTCGAGTGCCGGCTGAAGGCGCGCGACGGGCGCGAGTTCTGGGTCGTCGGCAATGCGGTCGTCACCGGCGTCGCGCCGAGCGGGAGGCAACTGACCTATGCGCTGCTGGACATCGAACGGCGCCGCCAGGCCGAGGCTCAATCGGTACAGGCCCAGGCCTCGCTGCGCCGCATCATCGAGGCCGCGCCGCTGGCCATCAGCCTGCACGACGCCAAGACGCTGGCCCTGGTGCAGGCCAACCCGGGCGCGGCCGCGCTGCACGCGCAGGGCGGCCAACTGCGCGAGGACATGCGCGCCGCGCTGGCCGAGCCCGAGGCCGTCATCACGCAGCGCGAGTACCGGCTGGAGAGCGAGGACGGCTCGCAGCGCGTCTGGGACGCCCGCTTCCTGCGGCTGGCCGGCGGCAGCGGCGCCTCGGCGCCCGAACAACTGCTGCTGGTGGCCAGCGACGTCACCGAGCACCGCGCTGCCGAAGAGGCACGGCTGGAGGCGGCGATCTCGCAGCGCGAACTGCTGGTGCGCGAGGTTCACCACCGGATCAAGAACAATCTGCAGGGCGTGGCGGGCCTGCTGCAGCAGATCGCCACGCGGCGGCCCGAGGTGGCCGGCGTGATCAGCGAGGCGGTCGGCCAGGTGAACGCCATCGCGCAGGTCTACGGCCTGCAGGTCGGCGCCCAGGGCCTGCTGCGCATCCACCGGGTGATGGAAGCCATCGTCGGCTCGGTGCAGCGCATGTCCGGCCGGCGCATCCTGACCCACATCAATGGCGAGACCGCCGCGCAATCGCTGCAGTGGGTGCTGCCCGAGGCCGAATCGATCCCGATCGCCCTGACCCTCAACGAACTGCTGACCAATGCGATCAAGCACAGCGCGATCGACAGCCAGGTCAACTGCTCGCTGATCTGCCACCAGGACAGCGTCGCCGTCGAGATCGACAACCCTGGCCGCCTGCCGCCGGGCTTCGACGTCAACGCGCTGGCCGGCGGCGTGAGCGGCCTGGGCCTGGTGCGCGCGCTGCTGCCGCGGCGCAGCGCGCTGCTGGACCTGACCCAGCAGGGCGACCGCGTGCTGTGCCGGGTGGAACTGTGGCCGCCCAGCGTTTCGCTGCAAAGTACACAATCCGAGCCATGAACAAGGGAAAGATCCTCGTCGTCGACGACGACCGGCTGGTGCTCGCGACCTTGGCCTACGGCCTGGCGCAGGCCGGTTACGACGTGCTGGATGCCGACAACGGCGACGACGCGATCCTGCTGGCCCGCGAGCACCGGCCCGAGCTGGCGCTACTGGACATCCGGATGGAAGGCCTGTCGGGCTTCGATGTCGCCGCCTACCTGCGCGACCACCTGCGCGTGCCCTTCCTGTTCCTCTCGGCCTTCTCCGACGACGAGACGATCGCCAAGGTCCGGGCGCTCGGCGCACTGGCCTACCTCGTCAAGCCGCTGGACATGCAGCAGATCGTTCCGGCCGTCGAGGCCGCGTTCGCGCACCGTCCGCAGCCGCAAGATCTGACCCCGGTGCCGCTGGCTCCGACCGTGGCGACCGCGCCGTCACCGGTGCTCGACCAACAGGTCGTCGCGATCGCCGTCGGCGTGCTGATGCATCGCTATTCGCTATCGCGCGGCGCCGCACTGGAGCGGTTGAAGAAGCTCAGCGAGGCGGAGAACCGCGAACTGGCCGAGCAGGCGCTGCGGCTGGTGGAAGCGGTGGAGTTGCTGGCTCAGCCGGCTAATGTGAAGTAGAAGCGGGCGCCCTGCCCGACCTCGGCCTCGGCCCAGATCTCACCGCCGTGTCGGCGCACGATACGCTGCACCGAGGCCAGGCCGACGCCGGTGCCCTGGAAATCGCTGGCACTGTGCAGGCGCTGGAAGGCGCCGAACAGGCGGTCGGCAAAGCGCATGTCGAAGCCGGCGCCGTTGTCGCTGACGCAGTAGACGCAGCGGCCGCTGCCGTCGTCCTGGGCATCGAGCGCGATGCAGGGCGCAGCGCACTTGCCGGTGTACTTCCAGGCGTTGCCCAGCAGGTTCTCCAGCAGCATGCGCAGCAAGGTCGGGTCGCCCCGCACCGGCAGCGGTGACTGCAGCCGCACCTCCACGGGCCGCTCGGGTGTCGCGCGGCGCAGGTCCTCGATCACCAGGCCGGCGAGCTGGCTCAGCTCGACCGGCTCGCAGGCCAGCGGCCGGGCCGACAGCTGAGCCAGCGACAGCAGCGCGTCGATCATGCCGTTCATGCGGCCGGCGGCGGCCATCACGCGGTCCAGGTGATCGTTGCCGATGCGGTCCAGCGAGCGGCCGTAGTCTTCCTTGAGGATCTTCGCGAAGCCCTCGACGACCCGCAGCGGCGCGCGCAGGTCGTGCGAGACGGTGTAGCTGAAGGCCGCATGCTCCTCGATCAGCGCCAGCGCTGCCGGTGGGGGCTCCGATGGGTCGGCGGCCTCAGGCGCGGGCGGCACCTCGACCCGGTGTGCCGTGCCCTGGTAGCCGGTGAAGCGGCCCTTGGCGTCTAGGCAGGCGATGCCGCGCAGCAGCCAGGGTTCGCCGTCGCGCGCCCGAACGGCCAGCGGCCCGAAGCTCACGCCGGCCTCCAGTCGAGCACGCAAGGTGGCACCGCCCTCGGGCGCAACCAGCTCGAAACGGTCCCAAGGCGCCTGCGTAGCCGCTGCCGCGCCGCCACTGCCCACCCATGAGGAGGCCAGCGCGCCCTGCGGCGCCTGCCAGCGGGTCAGGTGGTGGCCGGCGTCGGTGGCCCATTGCCAATCGGGCTGGAGCTGGGTGAGCAGTTGGGCCTGCTGGCGCGCATCGCGCAGGGACTCGCCCAGTTGGCGACGTGCCAGCCGCACGCCGAAGTGCCAGCCCAGCCCGCCGACGCCCAGCACCAGCACACCGCTGAAGATCGCCGTTAGCCCCACCACGCCGAGGTTGTTCTCGGTGCCGTCCGGCAGCGCCAGCAGCAGCATCGCGGCCAGCCCGGCGAAGCCGCCGAGGGTCAGCGCCAGCAGCAGGGTCGCGCCTCGGCCCCACCCTGCTCTGCCGCCACTCGCGTCGCTGAGACTGCTGTTCATGCGCGGCATTGTAGGAGCGGCCATTAGGTATCCATCCTTGGCGCGCCCGTCCGCCTCGGGCATGATGAACAACCATGTCCACGATGTCCGAATCCCCCTCCGGCTCCACGATGCTCGACCAGCCCACGCTGGATCGCCTGCGTGAACTCGATCCCGGCGGCACCGCGCGGCTGCTACCTCGCGTGGTCGCCGCCTATGAGACCTCATTGGAGCGGATGCTGCCGGATTTGGCCGCGGCGCGTAGCGGGGAGGCGCTCAATCTGAACGTCGTCCGGCACGTCAGTCACACGCTGAAGTCGTCGTCCGCCAGCCTTGGCGCCCTCCATCTGGCTTCCTTATGTGCCGAAATCGAGACAAAAGCACGGAATGGCGAGCCCGAGGGACTGGATGCTCTGCTGGACAATATGCTGACCGAGATCAACCAAGTGCGCCTGGCCCTGAAGGCCCTGCTGAACTGACTGACCGACGATGACGACCAGGCATCGCCGGCACGACGGAACCAGACGAGACACTCCTAAATGACCGCTGTCGGCCCTCTGCTTGAAACTGATCTGCCCGGCCAGCCCAAGGTGCTGCTCGTCGACGACGACGAGGTGAACCTGCTGCTGACCGCCATTGCGCTGCGCGAGCGCGGGTTCGAGGTGACCGAGGCGCGCAGCGGCGCCGAAGGCCTGTCGCTGCTGGCCCAGGCTTCGCCGGACCTGATCGTGCTGGACGCGATGATGCCGGAGCTGGACGGCTTCGAGACCTGCACACGACTGCGCGACATGCCCGGCTTCGAGTCGACGCCGGTACTGATGCTGACCGGCCTGGACGACGAAGCCTCGATCACCCGCGCCTACCAGGTCGGCGCCACCGACTTCTTCGTCAAGTCGCCGCAGTGGAGCCTGCTGGCGGGCCGGCTGCGCTACCTGCTGCGCAGTTCGCGCACCCGCATCGAGCTGGAGCGCAGCAAGGCCAAGCTGGCCCGCGCGCAGAAGCTCGCCCGCATGGGCAGCTTCGAATGGCATCGCGGCACCACCGGCTTCGTGCTGGCCGCCGAGGCGTTGCGCGTATTCGGCCGCGGACCGGCCGAGCGGCTGGACTTCATCGGCGTGATGCGCATGGTGCCGCGCGAGGAACGCACGCTGTTCCTGCGCCTGCTGCGCGACGTGATGGGCCACAACTCGGTGCTGATCACCGACCTGCCCGTGACCTTGCTGGACGGCCGCTCCCGCGTCGTCCACATCGAGGCGGAGCCCGAGTTCAACGACCACGGCGGCGCCAGCGGCTACACCGGCGTGCTGCAGGACGTGACCGACCGCCACCAGGCCGAGGACAGCATCCGCCAGCTGGCGCTGTTCGACGCGCTGACCGGCCTGCCCAATCGGCGCCAGCTGATCTGGCGCGTCGAGCGGGCGATCGAGCAGGCGCGCCGCGGCGGCCACGAGGTGGGCCTGCTGCTGATCGACCTGGACCGCTTCAAGGTCATCAACGACACGCTGGGCCATGCCGCCGGCGACGAGCTGCTGATCGAGGTCGGCCGCCGCCTGCGCGGCTGCGTCCGCCATTCCGACCAGGTGATGGAAGGCATGCTGGAGGCCGTGGGTGGCCGCTCGCACCGCACGCTGGAGGCCGTGGGCCGTTTGGGCGGCGACGAGTTCGTCGCCCTGCTGCCGGATGTGGCCGACGAGAGCGATGCCGAGCGCGTCGCCCAGCGCGTGCTCGATGCGATGCGCGAGCCGATCTTCATCGCCGGGCAGGAATGCTTCGTCACCGCCAGCGTCGGCATCGCGCTGTATCCGCGCGACGGCGAGACCATGGCCGACCTGCTGCGCAATTCCGATGTGGCGATGTACGCCGTCAAGGCCCAGGGCCGCAACGGCGCGGCGCTGTACACGCCGATGCTGGCCGGCCAGGGCCGAGAGAAGCTGGAGCTGGAATCGGCGCTGCACAAGGCGCTGGAGCGCGGCGAGATCGTGCTGCACTACCAGCCGAAGATCGACGTGCGCGCCGCCCGCATGGTGGGCGCCGAGGCGCTGATGCGCTGGAAGCGCGGCGACCGCCTGATCCCGCCCGGCGACTTCATCCCGCTGGCCGAGGAGACCGGCCTGATCGTGCCGCTGTCCGAATGGGCACTGAAGGAATCGGCGCGCCAGGCCAAGGTCTGGCAGCTCAATTTCGGCTTCTCCGATTCGATCGCGGTGAACCTGCCGAGCCGGCTGTTCGAGCGCTCGGACCTGGTCGAGCACATCCACCAGTGCGTCAGCGCCTACGGCGTGCCGCACCGCGCAATCCAGCTCGAGATCACCGAGAACAACCTGATGAAGGACCTGCAGAACGTCATCCCGGCGCTGCACCGGCTGAACGAGGTCGGCGTCGAGATCTCGATCGACGACTTCGGCACCGGCTACTCTTCGCTGGCCTACCTGACGACGCTGCCGATCTCCGAGGTGAAGATCGACCGCACCTTCGTGCGCGACCTCGGCATCACGCCGCAAAGCTCCGCCGTCGTCACGGCCATCATCGCGCTGGCTCGCGCGCTGGGCCTGCGCGTGATCGCAGAGGGCGTGGAGACGCTGCGCCAGATGGAAGTGCTGCACCGCCTCGGCTGCAGCCTGATGCAGGGCTTCCTGTTCAGCAAGCCGCTGATGCCGGATGACCTGGAGCAGTGGCTGGCGCAGACCGTGCTGCCGCGCAAGGCGCCCTGGATCGCCCAGGCCAATGCCGAGCTGATGCTCGGCGGCGAGGGATCCGGCGGCGACCTGCAACGCGGCCTGCGCTGAGCCCATGGTCGACGGACAGCGCCGCACGCCGGCCCAGATCGCCAAGGAGGCCCTGCGCCGCCTCGCCCAGGCCCAGCAGGAACCGACACCCGAGAACTACGCCCGCGCCTACGCGCTGGAGAGCGGGCAGGATGCCGCCCCGGCGCGCCAGCCTGACCCCGCTGCCGGCAACAAGGCCCAGGCCGAGGAACTGTCGCGCGTGATCGAACGGATGGTCCGCGGCCTGGAGCGCGGCGGCCGCTCCTGGACGCTGGCCCGCAAAAAGGACGGCGTCTCCCGCGTGCTGGCCGCCAACCGCTCGGACATCCAGCGCATGGTCGCGCGGCTCTCGCAGCTGGTCTCAAGTTGGGACAGCGACGGCGCCCCGATCGGCACCACCGAAGAGCCCGGCGGCACGCCGAGCCAGTTCTTCGTGGACGAGGAGTTCGGACCGGCCAGCCGCTTCCTCGAAGAAGAACCCGCACCGCTGCTGCAGTTGCAGCCATCGCAGCAGCCGACGCAACAGTCGTCACAACAGCCACCTTGGCCCGAGATCGAGACCAGCCTGCACACGACGGTGCAGCACGCGCTGCGCAATCCGGTCGGCCACGGCGAAGACCTGATCGCCGAACTGGATGCCGCACAGCGGGAACTGCTGAGCCAGGGCGCCACACCCGAGCGCGCCGCCCAGATGGAGCTGCTGTGCCAACGCGCGCGCCATCTGCTGGACCATCGCCAGCACCTGTTCGCCGAGCTGGGCACGCTGTGCCGCGAGCTGAGCGCCAGCATCGTCGAACTGGCCGAGGACGATTCCTGGGCCCAGGGCCAGGCCGCGGTGATGAACGACACGCTGTCGCAAGGCCTCAGCGGCCGCGGCGTGCGCACCGTCTCCGAGATGCTGCTGGGCACGCGCACCCGCCAGCGCCAGTTGCGCGACGAGCGCAGCCGCGCGCGCGAATCTCTGAAGCTGCTGATCCAGCGCATGCTGGCCGAGCTGGGCGAGCTGGGCCAGCACACCGACCGCTTCCAGAACAACGTCGGCCGTTATGCCGAGGCGGTCGAGAAGGCCGATTCGCTGGAAAGCCTGGCCGGCACCGTGCGTGAGATGGTCGAGGAAAGCCGCAGCGTGCAGAGCCTCGTCCACCAGACGCAGGAGCGGCTCACGATGGAGCACGACCGCGCCAGCGAGCTCGCCGTCAAGGTCACGCGGCTGGAAGACGAGCTGCGCAAGCTGTCCAACGAGGTGCAGACGGACCAGCTGACGCAGATCGCCAACCGCCGCGGCCTGATCGCCGCCTTCGAGACCGAACAGGCCAAGGCCGGCCGTGACGCCACCCGAATCGCGCTGGCACTGCTGGACATCGACAATTTCAAGAAGCTCAACGACACGCTGGGCCACGCGGCCGGCGACGTCGCGCTGAAGATGCTGGCCGAACGCTGCACGCAGCTGCTGCGGCCGGGCGACATGGTCGCCCGCTACGGCGGCGAGGAGTTTGTGCTGCTGCTGCCGGCCACGCCACTGGACGAGGCGCAATCCGTGCTGCTGCGCCTGCAGCGCTCACTGACGAAGAGCCTGTTCAACCACGACGGCAAGGACGTGTTCGTCACCTTCTCCGCCGGCGTCACGCTGTACCGCCCCGGTGAGACGCTCGAAGCGGCGCTGGACCGTGCGGACATGGCGCTCTACGAGGCCAAGCACACGGGGAAGAACAAGGCTTGCGTGGCGCCGTGAGGCGCGCCGGGGCGAGACCCGGCACTGGCATAGGCGTTCTTCTTACCTGCCGATCTCGTTGACGGTATCGAGCTTGATCTCGTTGCGCAAATTTTCCTGCATGCGCTGCCGCTCTTCAGGTGTCTGCGGCGGAAGGCATTCCTTCCTCGGAATGTTGGAACCAACGCGGTAGGTCAGCCCGCACTCGGCCTTGGCTTCCACGACGGGCTCCGAGGTCTGGGTCGAGGCGCAGCCGGCGACGATCAGCGGCAAGAGCAAGGCAATGCAGGAAAACTTCATGGCGGCGGTTCGTTGAGTTGCTGAATGTAAAGCGCCCAATACTAGCGGCGACCCATGCCCACGCCCCATTGGGGCAGACCAGCAGTGCGACCACACCGATACGTCCTACGCACAGGTATACAAGCCGGTTTCAGAAATTGAACGCCAACCTCAAGCCGCCCCAGTGCTGCCCGCGCACGACGATCGGCGCGGCGGCTTCCTTCAGCAGCACGAACCTGCCGCCACCCATGTCGCGGCGATAGGTCTGCAGCAGGAAAGGTCGCTGGTTGCGCGCCGAGGCGAGGCCCGTGCGGTCGTTGAAGATGCGGCGCCAGCGGCTGTTGGCGGTGTTCCAGACGACGTCACCTGAGCGCTGCAGCTGGCTGTACTTGCGGTTGTGCATGGCCACGTATCCATTGCGGTCGACGGCGATGCAGAACACGACCTTGTCGCTGAGCTGCAGCAGCCGCTCCTGCACCTGCGGGAACAGTTGCTCGGCCAGCGGTGAGAAGGCGCTCAGGTGCTGCGCGGGGCTCGTGCCCTCGACCGGACGGTAGTGCTCGTCGAACAGCCGCGCGGTGTCGATCTTGCCGGTGGCGAGCGCCTGCTCCAGCAGCGCGGCGATCTCGGCGGCGGCCTCCTGGGCGCCGCGGATGTAGGGCGAGTCCTCGATGTCCAGTCCCGTCTCGGCGATCTGTTCGATCAGCTCTTCCGAAAGCCGCAAGAAGCGGTCGCTGCAGGCGAAGGCGGTGCCCAGGCCGCGCATCGCGTGCTGCACCTCGCGCTCCAGCGCACCGGCACGTTCGTTCAGGGCCAGCACCGTGCTGCCGCTCTGGTCGGCGGAATGGGCAATGGCCCGCACGTCGCCCTCGACATCGGCGAAGGCCTGGTGGATGGCGCTCTGCTTCTGCTGGTCGGCCGCATCGCTGCGCAGTTCGCGGCTGAAACGCTCGACGCGCTCATCCAGGGTCGCGATGGCGCCGATGATCGCCTTGGACGATCGCTCGACCTGGCCCGCGAGATCCTTCACCGCGTCGGCGACGACGCCGAAGCCGCGGCCCGCCTCGCCGGCCCGCTTGGCCTCGACGGAAGCATTGAAAGCCACCAGCCGCGTCTGCAGCGCGATCTTGGTGATGTCGCTCGCCGCGTCGGTGACCTGGCGCAGGGTCTGCACGATGCCGCCCACTTCATCGCCGACACCGCCCAGCGCCTCGCGGGCCCGCTGCACGGCATCGCCGGTCTGTCGCGTGGCCTGGCGGATCGCATCCTGCGCCGCGCTGACCTGCTGCAACTGCGTGCCGAGCGCGCTCATCGCGGCGGATTGCCCCTCGACGACGCGTTGCGTGTCCTCCAGCGCGCCGCGCACCTCGGCGGCGTCCTTGCCGACCGAGGAGATGGCCTTGTAGAGGCGCTTGACGACCTGCAGCTCGGCACCGTCCGGGTAACTCGTTACCTGAGCGGTTCCACGGCCCTCGTCATTCTTCTTTTTCCACTCGAACATCGGCTTTGCCTCCCTCGTGCTCTTCGTGCGGAGGGGATATTAGCCAGCCAGATACCCCTCCAGCACGCCCGCCACGTTTTCGCCCAACGCGGCGACCGCATAGCCGCCTTCCATCACGAAAATCGTGGGCAGGCCGAGCCCGGCAATCCGCTCTCCTACCCGCGGATAGTCCTCGGCGCGCAGCTTGAACTTCGAGATCGGGTCGCCCTCGAAGGTATCGACGCCCAGCGCCACGACCAGCGCCTCCGCGCCATGCCGGCGCACCGCGGCGATCGCCTCGTCGAGCGCCTGCAGCCAGGTGTCGAAGTCCGTGCCCGCGGGCAGCGGCAGGTTCAGGTTGGCGCCGAGGCCGGCACCGCTGCCGAGTTCGTCGGCGTAGCCGAGGTAGAACGGATATTCGGTGCGCGGGTCGCCGTGCAGCGAGGCGGTGAACACATCGCCTCGCTCGTAGAAGATGCTCTGCGTGCCGTTGCCGTGGTGGTAGTCCACGTCCAGCACCGCCACGCGCGCGGCGCCCGCGTCGCGCAGCGCCTGCGCGGCCAGCGCGGAGTTGTTGAGGAAACAGTAGCCGCCGTAGAAATCGGCGCCGGCGTGGTGGCCGGGTGGGCGCGTCAGCGCCATCGCCGATCTCGCCTCGCCGCTCGCCACGGCCCGCGCCGCGTCGGTCGCGCAGGCGGCGCCGGCCAGCGCGGCGGCCCAGGTGCCGGCCGTCAGCGGCGTGCCGGCATCGAAGGCATAGCGGCCCACCTGCGCGGAGAAGTTCAGCGGCTCGACGTCGTAGCGCAGGCCCTTGCCCGGCCAGACCGAGGGCAGCACATCCACCGCCTCGTTGGCCGGGTCCAGCGCGATCCAGTCGTCCCAGGCGCGGGCCAGGAAGTCGAGGTAATGCGGCGCGTGGATGCGCCGCAGCAGCGCCATGTCCGGCGCGCCGGGTTCCTGCAGCGTGCCGATGCCGCGGCGCTTCAGTGCCTCGAACACGTGCTCCTGCCGCGCCGGCACTTCGTGGCAGTCGACGAGGCGGCCGCGGAACATTTCCTGGCGGCCGGCATGCCGCTGATGTTGAGGGTTATGGAAGATCAGCATCCCTCAATATTGCCAGTGCGCGGTCACTCCGAATGTGCGCGGGCGGACCAGGCCTTCGCCGGTGCCATTCGCTTCGGCCACCGTGCGCGTCACACCGCGCTTGTCGGTGAGGTTGCTGCAGAACAGCGTCAGGTCGGTCTTGTCGAAGCTCATCCGATAGCGGGCGTCGAACAGGTTGTAGTTGCCCTGCTTGTTTGGCACCGCACCGGGCACGGCCGAGTTCAGGTCGCTGATGCCGCTCGACAGGAACTGGTGCGACAGGCTCAAGGTCGGCCGGTAGGCGCCGCCGAACTCGTAGCTGATGCGGTTGTTGATCGACCAGTCGGCCGTGCCTGGCAACTGCGAGCCCTTGGGCGCCGTGCCGTAGTAGAGGATCAGCAGGTCTTCCTCGAGGCGGGCGTGCTGCCAGGTCAGCGAGGTGCTCCAGTCCAGCGCCGCATTCGGCTTGAACTGGAAGGACACTTCCAGGCCCGTACTGCGCGCCTTACCGCCGTTGGCCGCGTAGGCGAAGAAGTCCGGCGTCTGCAGGCGCAGCTGGATGTCGCTCCAGTCGATGCGGAACAAGGTGGCGTCCAGCAGCACCTTGCCGTCAGCCCAGCGCGAGCGCATGCCCAGCTCGTAGTTGCGCAGGCTGTCGCTCTTGGAGCCGGCCGGGATCGGATAGGTGGACAGGCCCGGCGTGTTCGGCGTGCCGAAGCGGAAGCCTTCGGAGGCCAGCGCGTAGACCATCAGGTCGGGGCTCGCGCTCCAGGCCAGCGACAGCTTCGGGTTGAAGCCGTGTTCGCTGACGGTGGACGGCGTCACGATCGGCGCGCCCGGGTAGGTCGAGAAGCCGACCTGCGTGGAGGTCATGTCCACCTTCGTGCGGAAGAAGCGGCCGCCGGCCGTCAGCTTCCACTGCGGCGAGAGCGCGTAGGTCGCTTCGCCGAACAGTGCCGACTCGCGGCCCTTCACCTTCGTGTAGAAGGCGTTGAAGACCGAGCCGTCCGGCGCGATCACCGCGCCGCTGCCGGCGCCGTACAGCGGCGAGGCATCGAAGGCCGCGTCGGCGCCTTGTGAGCCGAGCTGTTCGTACAGGTCCTTCTTCGTGTCGAAGGCCATCGCGCCGATGAGCCATTCCAGCGCGCCGCCGCTGGCCGAGGCCAGGCGCAGCTCCAGGCTGTTGCTGCGGCTCTTGCCACCGTCGGCGATGTAGAGCGGGTTCGTCAGGTCCAGCTGCAGGTCGGAGTTGTAGGCGCCGCGCACCGGCGTGAAGTCGAACACCCAGCCCTGCTTCTTCTGCTGCGTCGCCGCCAACGCGGTGAACTTGGCGCCGCCGAGATCCTGGTCCATGCGCAGGCTGTGGACGCTGACCCGCGTGTCGGTCGGCTCGGCGATGGTCGTGTCGCGCTGCAGGTCGCCCACCGCCGGCATTCTGTAGGCGTTGTCCTTCGAGTCGGTCTTCTGCACCAGGCTCAGCCAGGTGAAGGTGGTGTCGCGCGAGGGCGTGAGCACGGCCGAGAAGCGGCCGCCCGTCAGCGTCGTCGTGTTGGAGCCCTTCTCCCCGGTGCCGACGTTGTCGAGCCAGCCCGGATCCTTGCGGTACTCGGCCACCGCGCGCACGGCCAGCACGTTCTCCTTGATCGGCACGTTGACCATCGCCTTGGCCGTGTAGGCCAGGTCCGCATTCTTGGTGCTGCTGATCGTCGTCTCGGCCGCGGCATCGAAGCCGCGCGGGTCGGCGACGTTGGCGATGTACTGGATCGCGCCGCCCATCGAGCCGGATCCGAACAAGGTGCCTTGAGGTCCGCGCAGCACCTCGACCCGAGCGAGGTCGAAGGTGTCGATGTCGGGGATGACGATGGTCCAGCCCGGCTCGGTCAGCGGGATCTCGTTGAGGAAGTAGCCGGTCGTCGGCTGGCCCTGCACATTGCCCGAGCTGGTGGCGATGCCGCGCACCACCACGTTCGACACGCCCGGCTGGTAGCTGTTGAACACCACGCCCGGCTCGCGCTGAATGTAGTCGGCCAGGTCCTGCGCGCCAGCCGCTTCCAGCTGCTCGTCGCTGACGGCCGACACGCCGCCGGCGATGTCGCGCGCCTGGCGGGCGCGCTTGCCGATCACGGTGACATTGTCCAGCGTCGAGGCGGCTTCTTCAGCCTGGGCGGCCAGCGCGGCGGCCAGCATCAGGCAGGCGGCGGCAACGGTATGGGGCTTCATCATCATGGCGATGCGATCTCAGGGTTGGAATGAAGGGGGAGGATTCGTCAGCCGCGGCCGGGATTGAAGCGGCGCATCCAGCCGGCCAGCGGGTCGCCGCCATCGGAGCCATCGAGGCCGGCGAGCAGCTCGCCGAAGACGTCGTCGCGCTCGTCCTGGCCGAGCTTGTAGCGTTCGCGCAGCTCGACGACCTCGGCGCGGAAGGCGATCACCCGCTGCGCCAGCAATTGCAGCCGCGCGCCCATTTCGGCGACGCTCCAGGCGCCGGGCCGGCCGGCCTCGAAGCGGCGGGCCAGTTCGTCGAGATGAGCGCTCAGCGCGGCTTCGTCGTCATCGAGGAAGCGCACGCGCACGCGGCACTGCGCGCTGGCGTAGTTCCAGCTCGGCGCCTGCGTGCGATCGGTGAGCCACGACGGCGAGACATAGCCCTGCACGCCCATCCACAGCACCAGCGCCTCCGGGTTGCGGCGCAGCGCCTCGACCTGCGTATTGCCCCGCGCGAAGTGGCCTTCGACGGCGACCAGCCGGCCGGCCTCGTCGTGCTTCAGCAGCAGCGGCAGCGGCGTTGCCTGCAGTCCACTGGACGCGCTCATGCTGCACAGCCACGCGAGCGGATGGCCGGCGACAAGGTCGGTCAGATCGTGGTCGCTCTGTGCGTCGAATTTTGAAGTTAGGTCCATGCCCTGAAGGCTAGGGCCACCCTCCCCGGCCGGCCCGCGAGCGCGGGCCTCGCACTAGCTGCGCTGGGCCATGTACCGGCTCGGCGGCACGCCGAAGGCGCGCTGGAACGCGGCGGTGAAGGCGCTGGGGCTCTCGTAACCGACGTCGAAGGCGATCGTCGTCACCGGCTGGCCGCAGGCCAGGCGGGCCAAGGCTTCCAGCAGGCGCACGTGCTGGCGCCATTCGGCCAGGCTCATGCCGGTCTCTTCGCGGAAGCTGCGGGTGAAGGTGCGGCGGCTCATGCAGGCCTCGGCCGCCCAGTCGTCGATCGAATCGGCGCGGGTCGGGTCCTCGATCAGCGCCTGGCAGATCGGCAGCAGGCGCTTGTCGCGCGGCATCGGCGCGGCCAGGCTGGCCGAGGCCGGCGCGGCGATGCTGTCGATGATCAGCTGCACGATGCGGCCGTCGCGGCCGGCGGGGTCGTACTCGCGCGGCAAGGTCATCGCCTCCAGGATCAGCGCGCGCAGCAGCGGCGACACCTCGATCACGCGGCAGTCGTGCGGCAGCTCGCTCCCGGCCTCCACGTACAGCGTGCGGACCGACACCGCGCTGCGGCAGGTCACCTCATGGAACACGCCCGCCGGCATCCAGATCGCGCGCTGCGGCGGGATCACGAAGCTGGCGTCGTCGGTCACGATGGACATCACGCCCTGCGCCGCATAGAGCAGTTGCGCGCGGCCGTGGCAATGGCGCGGGTCGACGAAGCGGGCCGGGTATTCATCGGCCAGCGTCCAGACCGGACGCGGCACTCCGAGGAGATCGTGGCTGTGCAACATGCGCATGACTCTGCAAGATTGATGCGCGCTTTACAAGCCGGAAATGCCTGATGTTGTGCCCGGCCCGCGCGCGACAGTCGCCGACCCGCCGCGAACAGCGGCGGCCACGGCGCCGCCCTAAGCTCGGCTCATGATCCAAGAAGCCTCTGCCCCACACTACCCCGACGACGACGAGTTGCGGCCCGACATGCGCCGCTTCGCGCAGACACTGGCCGCCGGCTATGCGGCGCATCCGCCGCTGGCCAGCGTCGACCTGGCCGGGGTGCGGCGCATCACCGAGGCGGTGCGCGCGCCTTTGGCGCAGGGCGGCCCGCGAATGGTGCGCAGTGACGAACGCTCGATCGACGTGCCGGCCCATGCAGCGCACGGCCCGCTGCGGCTGCGCGTCCATCGCCCGAGCGACGCCGCGAACCTGCCGGCGCTGGTCTACCTGCACGGCGGCGGCTGGGTCTTCTTCAGCATCGATTCGCACGACCGGCTGATGCGCGAGATCGCCGCGCGGGCCGGCCGCATCGTCATCGGCGTCGACTACGCGCGGGCGCCGGAGGCGCGCTTCCCGGTCGCGCTGGAGCAGGCAGGCGCCGCGTGGCGATGGGCCCGGGAGCAAGCGGCCGTGCTGGGCATCGACGCCACGCGGATCGCGCTGGGCGGCGACTCGGCCGGCGCCAACCTGGCGCTCGCCACCGCGCTGGACCTGCGCTCGCAGGGCCTCGCGCCGGACGCACTGCTGCTGCACTACGGCTGCTTCAGCGACGACGACAGCACCGATTCGTCCACTCGCTTCGACGGCCCGCGCTTCACGCTCGAACGCGAGGAGATGCGCGGCTTCTGGAACGACTACCTCGGCCCTGACGGCGACCGCGACTCCCCGCGCGCGATGCCGCTGAAGGCCGATCTGCGCGGCCTGCCGCGCACCTGCCTCGTCGTGCCCGAATGCGACGTGCTGCGCGACAGCAGCCTCGCACTCGCCGCGAAGCTGGGGGGCGCTGGCGTGCCGCATGCGTTGCAGCGCCACGCGGGCGCGCCGCACAGCTTTCTCGAAGCGGTGTCCTTCTCGCCGACGGCCGACGAGGCCTTCACGCAATGCTGCGCATGGCTGCGCGAAGGAGATGCAGCATGAAGCGCTTCTTCGTCACTGCCTTGCTGGCGATAACCGCAGGCATCGCGGCTGCAGACGAGGCCTCGCCCGACCTCTGGCTGGAGAACAGCACCAGCGCCGAGACGCAGGCCTGGGTCCACGCGCGTAACGCCGAGACTGAGCGGCGCCTGGAGCGCGACCCTCGCTTCACCATCGAGACCCGGCGCTTCCTCGCCCAGGGCGGCGCCTCGCACAGCGAGGACTATCTCGACGGCGGCCTGGTGCACCGCCTGCGCTCCAGCCCGAAGGCGCCGCTCGGCCAGTGGCAGGTGAAGGCCGCCAGTGCCTCGGCCAAGGCTCTGATCGGCAGCGGCTGGCACACGGTGCTGGACCTGGACGCCCTGGCGCGCAAGGAAGGCATGCGCTGGAAATTCCCGCTGTGGTGGAAGAACCCCAGTTGCGACACGACGATCGGCCCGCGCTGCATCGTCAACCTGTCGCCGGACGGCGGCGACCGCACCGTCGCGCGCGAGATCGATCTGCGCAGTGGCCGCTTCATCGACGCTAAGGACGGCGGCTTCCGCATCGACACGCCGGCCCGCAGCTACGCCAGCTGGATCGACCGGGACACCTTGCTGATCGCCAGCGACTTCGGGCCCGGCAGCCTGACGAAGGCCGGCTATGCGCGGCAGGCGCGGGTCTGGACGCGCGGCACGCCGCTGGCCGAGGCGCGCCTGATCTTCGAGGCGCCGGACGACGCGGTGCTCTACATCCCGCACAACTTCCGCGCTGGAACCCACGGCTTCTTCGCTGCCGAGGTCTGGCACCAGGCCGCTGGCGCGCCGAGCTGGTGGTGGCTGCACACGGAGCCCGGCGGCGCGCCGTCCGAACGCTGGACGCCGCCGGTCGACCTGGTGCGCTACCGCGGCCTCACCGGCATCGTCAACGATCGCCTGATCGCGATGACCGCCCAGCCGTTCAGCCTGAAGGGTCAGGACTTGCCTGCCGGCAGCCTGCTCGCGCTACCGCTGCCGGGCAAGGACGATCCGATCGAGCCCGTCTTCGTGCCGACGCCTCGGCAGGCCGTCGATCCGGTGTTCCACCTCGCCGTGGCCGAGGACGGGCTGTGGTTCGGCGTGATGGACGACGTCAGCGGCAAGCTCTTCCGCACCTGGCGGACGGCCGAGGGCTGGCAGCGCGAACAGCAGCCGCTGCCCGCGCACGCGGCCGTGCGGCTGCTGACCGGCGAGGCTGCGCCTTCGGCCGTGTTGGTCAAAACCGAGACGCTGCTGCAGCCGCCGCAGAGCAGCGTGCGCAACGGCAAGACGGAAGTCATCGCCCAGGGCCGCGCCGCCTTCGACGCTCGCCCCTTCGTCACCGAGCAGCGCTTCGCCACCAGCCGTGACGGCACGCGCGTGCCCTACTACATCGTCCGCCCGCGCACACTGAAGGCCGACGGTAGCGCGGCGGCACTGCTCAGCGCCTACGGCGGCTTCGGCGTCTCCACCTTGCCGACCTACCTGAACAGCGAGTTCCACACCGACCTCGCCGAGCCGATGCTGCGGCAGGGCGCGATCTTCGTGCAGGCGAACATCCGCGGCGGCGGCGAGTACGGCCCGGCCTGGCACCAGGCCGCGCAGGGTCGGCTGCACCAGCACGGCATCGACGACCTGATCGCCGTGGCCGAGGACCTGGGCCGCAGCGGCTGGGCCGATCCCAAGCGGCTCGCCTTCGTCGGCGCCAGCAACGGCGGCCTGCTCGCCACCGCCGCGGGCGTCGAACGCCCCGCACTCTGGCGCGCGATCGTCGCCGACGTACCGCTGACCGACATGCTGCGCTACCACGAGCTGTTCACCGGCTCGGTCTGGATCGATGAGTACGGCGACCCGCGCCAGCCCGAAGACCGTGCCGCGCTGGCCGCCTACTCGCCGCTGCACAACTTGCGCGAAGGCGTGCGCTACCCGGCGATGCTGCTGACGACCTCTTCCTCCGACGATCGCGTCCACCCGGGCCACGCCCGCCGCTTCGCCGAGGGCCTGCGCAAACTGGGCCAGCCGGTGCTGTTCCATGAAAGCACCGACAGCGGCCACGGTGGCGCCGCCTCGCGCGAATCGGTGGCCAAGCTCCGGGCGCTCCAGGCGGTGTTCCTGGAGCAGGAGCTGGGCTTGAAACGCTGACGATCTCAGGCCGCGAAGCCGCCGTCGATCAGCAGGTCGGCGCCGGTGACGAAGCCCGCTTCCGGGCCGGCCAGGTAGGCCACCATGCCGGCGATCTCGTCGGCCTTGGCGTGGCGGCGCAGCGCCATCAGATCGTGCAGCGCGGCGCCGAATTCGCCGGCTTCCGGATTCATGTCGGTATCGACCGGGCCGGGCGCCACGTTGTTGACCGTGATGCCGCGCGGGCCCAGGTCACGCGCCATGCCCTTCACCAGGCCGACCAGGGCCGACTTGCTCATCGCGTAAGCGGCGCCGCCGGCGAAGGGCATGCGCTGGGCATTGGTGCTGCCGATGTTGATGATGCGGCCGCCGTCCTTCATATGCTTGGCCGCGGCCTGCGAGGCGACGAACACCGATCGCACGTTGACGGCGACGGTGCGGTCGAAGTCTTCCAGCGTGAACTGGTCCAGCGGCGCGACGGCCAGCACGCCGGCGCTGTTCACCAGGATGTCCAGGCGGCCGAAGCGTTCGGCGACGCTGTCGATCGCCAGGGTCAGCGCAGCGGCGTCGGTGGCGTCGGCCTTGATGGCGACGGCCTCGCCGCCAGCGGCCTTGATTTCGGCGGCTAGCGCTTCAGCGGCGGCGGCCGAGGCAGCGTAGCCGATGGCGACCTTCGCGCCGTCACGGGCCAGGCGGCGCGCGGTGGCGGCGCCGATGCCGCGCGAACCGCCGTGGATGAAGGCGACCTTGCCGTTCAGTGTGGTGCTCATGATCATTTCCTTTCAGTGGGAAGTGGTGTGTTGATGGAGTCAGTATGGGCACCGGCGCTTGATCGGGGTAGTCACGAAACTTTGCGTTCAGCTTCAACCATTGGTTTAAGCTTCACTCCATGCTTTCCGAACTTCGCAGCTATCTCGATGCCTTTGTCGCGGCCGCCGACGAAGGCAGCTTCTCGGCGGCCGCAAGGCGCCTGGGCCTCACGCCCGCGGCGGTGAGCAAGGGCGTGGGCCAGTTCGAGGCGCGGCTGGGTGTGCGTCTGTTCCAGCGCAGCACGCGGCGTCTGGCGCTGACCACCGATGGCGAGCGCCTCTACGGCCAGGTGCGGCTGCCCTGGACCGAGATCGGCGATGCGCTGACCGAGTTGCGGCAAGGCGCAGGCAAGCCGGCCGGCACCTTGAAGATCGCGCTGGCGCACACCGTGGGCCGCGAGTACTTCGTGCCGATGATGGACGAGTTCGTGCGCCGCTATCCGGACGTGCTGCCCGACCTGTATTTCGACAACCGCCAGGTCGACCTGATCGCCGAAGGCTTCGATGTGGCCATCGGCGGCGGCATCGAGCTGACCGACGGGCTGATCGCACGCCAGCTGGCGCGCATGCGCATCGTGCTGGTGGCCTCGCCGGCCTACCTGAAGGCGCAGCCGGCCCCGGCGCAGCCGCAGGACCTGGCGCGCCACCTCGGGCTGGTGCGCCGCTCGCTGAGCACGGGTCGGCTGGTGCCCTGGGCGATGAAGAACAAGACGGGCCAGGAGGTGGTGGCCAGCGTGCGTCCGGTCATGGTGCTGGACGATCCGGAGGCCATCGCCCGCGCAGCGGCCAGCGGCATGGGCATCGCGATGCTGCCGCTGCCGCACGTGCTGCCGCTGCTGGAGCGCGGAGACCTTGTGCGCGTGCTGCCGCAGTGGTTTGCGGAGGCCCTGCCGCTATCGATCTACTACACCAGCCGCAAGCTGCTGCCGGCGAAGGTTCGGGCCTTCGTGGATCACGTGGTCGAGGAATTCCGCACCCGCGGGCACGCGGCGCGTTTCAAGCAGGGCTGAGCGCGACGAGGGCGGGCTGGCCCGCCGGCATCACCACTCGCGCAGCTTCACCCTCAGCCGGGCGATCGCCTGGCTGTGCAGCTGGCACACGCGCGATTCGGTCACCTTCAGCACGACGGCGATCTCCTTGAGATTCATGTCGTGCTCGTAGTACATGCTCATCACGTACTGCTCGCGCTCGGGCAGGTTCTTGATCGCCTGCACCAGCGCCTCACGCATGCGATGGTCCTGCAGCACCGCCATCGGGTTGTTGGCGTTGTCGGCCACGTGGCGGTCGAGGAAGTCCTCGTCGCCCTCGTCGCCGGACATGTCCTCCAGGTAGATCAGCTGCGTGCCGCGGACCTTGCCGAGCAGGTCCTGGTACTCGTCCAGGCTCATGCCCATCTCGGCGGCGATCTCGCTCTCGCTGGGCGCGCGGCCCAGGCGCTGCTCGACCTTGTGGACGGCACCCTCGATCTCGCGCTGCTGGCGGCGCGTGCCGCGGCTCATCCAGTCACCGCCGCGCAGCTCGTCGAGCATGGCGCCGCGGATGCGCTGGGTGGCGAAGGTTTCGAACTGCACGCCCTGCGCGCTGTCGAAACGGCTCATCGCATCGGTCAGGCCGATCAGTCCGACCTGGATCAGGTCGTCGATCTCGACATTGGCCGGCAGCTTCGCGATCATCTGGTGCGCAAGTCGGCGCACCAGCGGGCTGTACTGCCGGATCATCGAGGAGCTGTCGAGTTGGCCTTTGGCTGTGTACATAGGCGTGGGGCTAACGTAACGATCGGTTCATGTCCGGCTCACAGCAGGGCCGGATTGGAAAGTAATTGTGCGCCGGACGCGCGCGGACCCGAGCTTGGACGCAGCGGCGCGGCATCGCCTTTGGCGGCCAGCAGCGCCGCACCCGGCGGCGCGACCTGCAGCAACTCGCGCGCCATGTGGCGCATCTCGGCGGTGATGGGGGCGCTGACGGGCATTCTCGGATCCATGCAGGCCCAGTCGCGCAGCACCGCACCGAGGAAGCTTTCGCCGCAGGAACTGATCTGCTGGGCGATGCGTTCCGACAGACGCAGCTGCGGCGAACAGGCCATCAGCAGACTGTAGACCATCAGGCCGGCCCGTTGGGCGAGCCACTTCATGCCCGCGTAAGCATGGGTGACGCTCTGCGTGTCGATGTCGGCCAGCAGCACCGGGCGCAGCTCGCGCAGCGCGACGACGCGCGCCAGCTCGGTGTACGGTGCATGCAGCAGGATCACGTCGGCATGGGGCGCGGCATCGGCCACGGCCTCCAGGAACTGCGCGGCCGAACCCTGCGCATTGATGTAGCGCATTGGCAGGCCGCGGGCGGCCAGGTAGGTGACATCGCGCGACAGGCGCTCGACGCAGTTGCCCAGGTCCACCGACGACAGCTCAGCCGGCTTCGGCGAGGTCTCGCCGGCGTCGACGACCAGCGTGTGCAGGCCCAGCTCCGCGAAGGCGGCGCACAGCCCCTCCAGCAGCACTTCGCCGCGCTGCACATAAGGGTTGCTGACGACCGGGATGAAGCGCACGCGCGAGGCCGCGAAAAGCCGGCGCAGCCCGTCCGCCTGATCCTGCGGACGCTGTTGTGCACTCATCGCATCATCGAGAGGTACTGCCGTGTGCATACGAGTGATTGAATCAGAAAGCCGCAGCGGCCATGCCCATGGCCCTGCCTGCATCCGGGGCAGCCGGCGTGCCTGCAAAGATCAGCTTGACGTCCGCACTGTCCATCCGCCAGGCGCCGACGGCTGCGCTGCGCATCGCGCGCTGCACCAGCGCCGGGGCGGTCAGGCGGTGCCAGTCTTCGGGCACGCGCTGGCCGTTGGCGATGGCCAGCACCTTCAGGCGGTGGCGGATCATCGTGTCCAGCGCCGGGGCCAGCTTGACGGCCTCGTCGATCTTGGAGAGCACAACGCCGTGGCACTCGGCCGCGCGCCAGGCGTTGACGACGTCCTCGATCGTCTCGCCCTGCTGCGCCGCGTTGACGACCAGCAGCTTGCGGATGCTGGGGTGCTTCAGCATGTCCAGCAGCTCGGCGCAGCGGGTGTCGCGCTGGGCCATGCCGGCGGTATCGACCAGCACCATCTTCTTGTTCGCCAGCAGGTCCAGCAGGTCTTCCAGCGAAGCGCGGTCATGCGCCGTGTGCACCGGCACGCCGAGGATGCGGCCATAGGCACGCAGCTGCTCGTGGGCGCCGACGCGGTAGGCGTCCAGCGTGATCAGGCCCAGGTTGGACGCGCCGTAGCGGGTGGCGAAGGCGGCGGCGAGCTTGGCCGTCGACGTGGTCTTGCCGACGCCGGTGGAGCCGATCATCGCGAACACGCCGCCCTGCTCTTCCAGCGGCGGGTTCTTCTCGTCGGTGATCAGATTGCGCGACAGCACGATGGAGGCCCAGGCGTTCTCGTCCGGCACCTCGGCCGAATCGAAGGCGGCCGGGCAGCCTTCCACCAGCTTGCGGGTCAGCGCGGGCGAGAAGCCGACTTCCAGCAGCTTCTGGATCAGGCGCGCCTGCACCGGCTGGCGCTGGAGCTTTTCCATGAAGGCCAGCGCGCCGAAGCGCTCCTCGATCAGGCCCTTCATCTGGCGCAACTCGTTCATCATGTCCTGCTGGTCGCGGCGGCCGCGGAACGAGGTTTCCGACGACGGCTCGGGTTCGACGGCAGCGCGCGCGGCGACGGCCTCGCGCATCGTCGTCGGCGCGAGCTGAGGCTGCGCCACGGGCATGCGGATCTCGTCGCGCAGCACCGGGGGCAGCGCGCGGCGCGGCGCGGCCGCGGGCATCGGTTCCGGTCGGGCGGCCGGCGCCGGGCGGCGCGGCTGCATGGCCTGCAGCGCGGCGCTGGCGCGCTGCTTGCGCGCGGTCTGCAGCGAGGCGACGGTGGCGGCATCGGGTGCCGGGGACGGCATCGGCGCCATCGGTTCCATCGTCGGCTCCACATGCTGCGCGGCCGGGGCATTCAGCTCGGCCTGGCGGCGCTTCAGCACGCGGTCGCGCACGTAGTCCTGGAAAGACAGCGTGCTCATCGCCAGGGCCTGGACGTCAGCACCGACGTCCGCCGTGTTCATCGGATCCTGCAGGCCGAAGCTCGGCTCCTGGCGGCCGACGCGTTCGGAAAACGGGGCGCGGCCGCCGGTGGACGGCTGCTGCGGCATCCCGGCCGGCCGGGCCTGCACGCGGCTCGGTGCCCGCGGAGCCACGGACGGGGCGGCCACGCGCGGCGCGCGGCTGGCCATGCTCTCGATCTGGCCCATGCCGCCGGAGGCCATCGCCAGCACCTCGACCCCTTCGGGGCAAGGCTTGTTCGACAGCACGACGGCTTCGTCGCCGAAGGTCTGCTTGACCAGGTTCAGTGCCTCGCGGGAGGTGCGAGCCGTAAAGCGCTTGACGTTCATGCCGTGCTCCCGATGATGGAACCGATGCGGATGGAATGGGTTTCAGGAATCTCGCTGTGGCCCAGCACCTTCAGGCGCGGCGCGGCGCGGCGCAGCAGCCGGGCCATCGGCGCGCGGATCAGGTCCGGCACCAGCAGCGCGGCGGGGATGCCGCGGTCTTCCTGCGACTGGGCAGTCTGCGCGGCGTTGCGGGTCAGCGCATCGGCCACGCCGGGGTCCAGCGCGGCGCCGTGCGGCGAGTTCAGGGCCTGGGTGACCAGGCGTTCGAGTTCGGGTTCCAGCGCGATCACGTCCAGCTCCTTCACCGGACCGTAGATCTGCTGGACGATGGCCGGCGCCAGCTGGATGCGGATGCGGCGGGCCAGTTCGGCCGGGTCCGTCACCGTGGCGGCGTGTTCGGCGATGCATTCGACGATCGAGCGCATGTCGCGGATGTGCACGCCCTCTTCCAGCAGCAGCTGGAGGACTTTTTGCAGTACGGCGATGCCGATCATCTTGGGAATCACGTCTTCGATCAGTTGTGGCGCCTGCTTCGTCAGGTGATCCACGAGCGCCTGGGTTTCCACGCGGCCCAACAACTTCGCCGCGTGCACTTGCATCAAGTGTGAAAGATGCGTGGCGACCACGGTCGAGCAATCAACGACCGTAAAGCCGGCCATTTGAGCCATCTCCTTCTGGCGCTCCTCGATCCAGGTGGCGGGCAGGCCGAAGGCCGGATCGGTGGTCTGCGTACCGATCAACTTCTGCGTGGCGTGGCCTGGATTGATGGCAAGCCACATGCCCGGGAAGGCCTCGGCCTCGCCGATCACCGCGCCGCGCAGCGAGAAGCGGTACTGGCTGGGCCGCAGCTCCAGGTTGTCGCGGATGTGCACGGCCGGCGGCAGGAAACCGACCTCCTGCGCGAACTTGCGCCGCACGCCCTTGATGCGACTCAGCAGGTCGCCCTCACGGTTCTTGTTGACCAGCGTGATAAGCCGGTAGCCGACCTCCAGGCCCAGCACATCCACCGGCACCAGGTCGTTCCAGGTGGCCTCGGCGTTGGCTTCCGGGCCCGCCGTCGGCACTGGCGGCAGCTTGGCCTTGGCGGCCGCGGCCTGCTGCTTGGTGCGCAGCCACCAGGCCAGCCAGCCCATGCCCCCGGCGATCAGCAGGAAGACGATGTGCGGCATGCCCGGGATGACGCCCAGCGCGCCGATCACGCCGGCGGTGATCGCCAGCGACTTGGCCGAGCCGAAGACCTGCGTGCCGATCTGGCTGCCGACGTCCTTGTCCGTGCCGACGCGCGACACCACCATCGCCGCCGCCACCGAGATCAGCAGCGCCGGCACCTGGGCCACCAGCGCATCGCCCACGGCCAGCAGGATGTACGAATCCGCCGCTTGCGAGGCCGACAGGCCGTGCTGCGCCACGCCGATGATGAAGCCGCCGACGATGTTGATCACCAGGATCAGCATGCCGGCCACCGCGTCGCCACGGACGAACTTGCTGGCACCGTCCATCGAGCCGAAGAAATCCGCCTCGTCGCCCAGCTCGGCGCGGCGGCGCTTGGCCTCGGCCTCGTTGATCAGGCCGGCGTTCAGGTCGGCGTCCACCGCCATCTGCTTGCCGGGCATCGCATCCAGCGTGAAGCGCGCACCGACCTCGGCGATCCGCTCCGCGCCCTTGGTGACGACGATGAAGTTGATGACCACCAGGATCGCGAACACGATCAGGCCGACCGCGAAGTTGCCGCCGATCAGGAAGTGGCCGAAGGACTCGATCACGCGGCCCGCCGCGCCGGAGCCCGTGTGGCCCTCCAGCAGCACCACGCGGGTGGAGGCCACGTTCAGCGACAGGCGCATCAGCGTCGTCAGCAGCAGCACGGTCGGGAAGGCGGCGAAGTCCAGCGGCCGGACCATGTGCGCGGCCACCATCATCACCATCACCGCCATCGCGATGTTGAAGGTGAACAACAGGTCCAGCGCGAAGGGCGGCAGCGGCAGCACCATCATCGACAGCACCAGCAGCACGGCCACCGGCGCGCCGAGGGCGGAGATGACGCCGGCGCGCGGGCCCAGCAGCGTCTGGAGGCGGGCGATCACGGGATTCATTGTTCGTCACCCTCTTGTTGCAGGCCGTCCAGGAAGTCTTCTTCGGCCTCGGCTGCGGCGAAGCCCGGCTTGTTGTGCGGATCCAGCTCCGGCGGGATGTGCGGCTGCGGCACCGCCTGCGGCGCCTGGCCGCGGCCGGACATCGCGGCGCGCAGCTGGTAGACGTAGGCCAGCACCTGCGCCACGGCACCGAACAGCGCCGCGGGGATTTCGCGGTCCACCTCGGCATGCGCGTACAGCGCGCGGGCGAGGATGGGCGACTGCAGCACCGGCACCTTCGATTCCTTTGCCAGATCGCGGATGCGCATGGCCAGCAGGTCGGCGCCCTTGGCGACGACCTTGGGCGCGGCCATCTTGCCTTCCTCGTACCTCAGCGCCACCGCATAGTGGGTCGGGTTCATCACGACCAGGTCGGCACTGGGCACGGCGGCCAGCATGCGACGCTTGGCCAGCTCGCGCATCTTGGCGCGGATGCGCTGCTTGATCTGCTGGTTGCCTTCCAGCTCCTTCAGTTCCTGCTTGGCTTCCTCGCGGGTCATGCGCAGGCGGCGCAGGTGCAAGGTGCGCTGCAGCGGCACGTCCACCGCGGCGAAGGCCGCCAGCGCGATGCCCAGCAGCGCCAGGCCGCCGATCAGTTGCTGGCAGGCATAGGCCAGCGCCGCCGGCAGCGGCACCGACATGATGCCCACGTAGGCCGCTATCCGGTCCTTCAGCACCAGCGCGCCGACGATGCCCAGCACGAGCGCCAAGGCCACCGCCTTGAGCGCCTGGCCCAGGCCCTGGCCGCTGACCAGGTTGCCCAGGCCGGTGAGCGGGTTCAGCCGGTCGAAGCGCGGCATCAGCGGCTTCATCGTCCAGTTCCAGCCGCCCGAGGCGACCGCGCCGGCGATGCCGGCGGCGAACAGCAGCCCGCAGACGGGCAGCATCAGCATCAGGAAGGTGCCGGTCAGCTGGCTCAGGCGCTCACCCATCAGGCCGGTGTGCGAGACCGTGTAGGCGTCGAAGCGCAGCGCCTGCGACAGCATCTTCTGCAGCGCATCGGCCAGCCAGGCGCCGCCCACGGCCAGCGCCGCACCGCCACCCACCATCATCGCGAAATGCTGGAGGTCGCGGGAGCGCGGCACCTGGCCCTCAGCCCGAGATCGCTGGATCTTCTTGGCTGAGGCCGGTAAGTTTCTGTCCTGTGCGGAGTCGGCCATTTGCTGCTAACGGTCAAGTTCGGCGGGTACGGAGACCCGTCCGAGCATTGTTCCGGGCAGCGGGGAAATCTTTAGCCGGATGAGGAGGCGAAAAGCCGGCGAATTCGCCGGCTATGGCTACGGAGCGCTGGCGGGTTTGGCCGCGGCGGCGGTTTCGATCTCCTGGCGCAGCGGGTCGCCCGGGGACAGGACGAGGCTGCCGAGAGGCTGGTCGCCGCGCAGCAGCTCGATATGCAGCAGCCCCGGCGAAGCCGGCGCGCGTGCGAGCGCGCGCGCCGCGCTGTTGGCCTGGCGCTCATCGGCCAGTTGCGTGCGCAACTGGCCCGTCTCGGCCTGGGCCAGCAGTCGGTTCAGCCGGCCGGCGGCTTCGCTGGACAGTTGCTCGCGGCGCAGCAGCACCGGGCCGTCGGCGGTGGCGATACGCACCACAGTCCAGGCGGCATCTGCCGCCACGGCAGGGGCCGCCGGGGCGGCGGCTGCGGCCGGCGGCGGAGCCGTCGCCTCGGCCACGATGGCCGGCGGGGGCGGTGCGGCTGCCACCACGACTGGCTTCTTCGCCTGCACAGCCGCCTTTCGGCTCGGGGGCGGCGATGCATCGGCGACGACGACCGGCGGGGAGACAACGGCCTCGGCAACCTTGGCCGATTCCACCGGCGCGGGGGCCGTGGCGACCTGCGGCGCGGCCTCCTCGAGGCTGGGCTTCGTCAGGAACATCTGCCGCCCGCCGATCAGCACCACGGCCAGTGCGCCCACCGCCGCCAGCGAGCCCAGCCAGCGCCACACCCTCGGCGCGCGCTGTACCGCAGGCTGCGCCGCCGCGGCGGCCGTCAGCCGCGCCTTGTGCAGGATCGCCTCGCGCACGGCCTCCGCCGGCCGCGCGTCGACGTCCGGTGCACTGTCCAGCGCCTTCTTCAGGCGGGCGTCGCGCCATTCCTCTTGACTCATGCGCCCGCCTCCATTTCCACCAGGTAGCGCCGCATGCAGCGGCGCAGCTTCTGCAGCGCATAGCGCAGCCGGCTCTTGGCCGTCTCGAAAGCCAGGCCCAGGCGCTGCGCCAGGCCTTCGACCGTGTCCTCGTCCTCGTAGTGGAGCAAGAAGGCGGCCCGCTGCTCGTGCGGCAGCTCGTCCAGGCACTGCAGCATCTGCCGGCCGGCGGCGCGCCAGAAGGCTTCGTCCTCGGCGGACGGGTGGCTGCGGCCGATCTGGGCCTGCAGCCAGTCGAGCGTGTCGCCGCTGTCCTCGTCGTCACTGCCCCCGTCCACGCTCAGTTCCCGGCCGCCGACGCGCAGCCGATCCATCGCCGCGTTGTGGGCGATCGTGAAGGCCCAGGCGCGCCAGCGCAGTTCGCCCGCGCCGGCCACGAAGCTGTCCCGCGCCGCGATCACGCGCAGCCAGGTTTCCTGGAACACCTCGTCCACCTGCGCCGCCATCGCGCCGCCCAGCAGCCGGCGCAGGAAGCGGTACAGCGGCGCCTCATGGCGGGCATACAGTCGCTCGAAGGCGGCAGCATCGCCGCGGGTGAAGGCCAGCATCAGCTCGTCGTCGTTCATCTCGTCGGTGAGAGGCATCGGTGCATTGTCACCAGGATGGATACGGCCAGCGGGATCAAACGGGGTCGAAAACTTTTTAACCCCATCGCCGCGGACCGGCCGTAGAGCCCATGTCATTCACTCGAAACGGATTCCGCCATGACTGCCGCCCTGCCGCTCAACCGCCGCGCCATCGCCGCCCTGCTCTGCCTGCCGCTGGTCCTGCCCGCCCGGGCCACGGTGCTCTGGCCCGAACCGCAGCCGCAGACTCCGGCCACACCGTCGCGACCGCAGTTCCGGGCACCGAGCGCGGCGAGCTGCGACCGGCCGGTGACCGAGCGCATCGTTCCCGCACCCGGCTATCGGGGGCAGGACGAGCCGCGTCCGCGCCGGGTGAGGCCGGACGGAGGTGAGGAAGGTCGACTGACGCCGCTGGCCGACACCGCAAAGAGCGCCCGAGCCGAGGCTGCGGCACCGCTGAGTTCCTTCGCGACCGCCCCATCCCCGGTCCCCGCCACCGAGCCCGCTCCGGTACAGCCGCGTCTGCCGCTGGATCGCAAGATTCGCCAGATCGCCGATGAGCCCGCGGTCACCGCCGGCGTCGTCGACGACAACGCGGATTTCTCGGAGTACCTCGCCTTCCGCGAGCGCCACGCCCAGTTGCCGCACCGTGAGCGCGACGTGCGCGAACGCTATCTGCTGGAAGTGAAGGATGCCGCCGGCCGCGGCGTGCCGGACGCCGAGGTGGCCGTGCGCTCCGCTGCCGGCGCCGCCATGTGGGCCCGCACCGACACCGCCGGCCATGCCTGGCTGCATCCCGATGCCTTCGACCCGGCCCATGCGGAGCGCTACAGCGTGACGGCCCGCCGCCAGGGCCGCGAGGCGACGACCACGCTGGAGCGCGGCCAGAAGAGTGCCGTCGAGCTGCGGCTGGACGTGACGCCGCAGCGCTCGCCGGCGCGGCTGGACCTGGTCTTCCTCGTCGACGCCACCGGCTCGATGGGCGACGAGATCGACAAGCTGCGCCGCAGCATGCAGGCGATGGTGCGCGAGATCGCCGCGCTGCCGAGCCGCCCGGACCTGTGCCTGGGCCTGGTCGCCTACCGCGACCGCGGCGACGAATTTCTGATCAAGGCCAACGACCTGAGCCGCGACCTGCCCGGCTTCCAGCGCGCGCTGGACCGGCTGCAGGCCAACGGCGGCGGCGACTACCCCGAGGCGATGAACGAGGCGCTGGCCGACACCGTGGACAACATCAGCTGGCGCGGCGACGGCGCGACGCGCCTGGTCGTGCTGCTGGCCGATGCGCCGCCGCACCTGGACTACGGCGGCACGCAGTACGACCAGAGCATGATGTCGGCGCTGGGCAAGGGCATCAAGCTGTTCAGCGTCGGCGCCAGCGGCCTGGACCGCCAGGGCGAGTACATACAGCGCCAGATCGCCCAGTACACCGGCGGCCGCTTCGTCTTCCTGACCTATGCCGACGCGCACAACCCCTCAAGCGGCCCGGGACGCGAGACGGTGCACGAGGTGCAGAACTACTCGGTGGAGACGCTGGACAAGCTGGTCGTGCGGCTGGTGTCGCAGGAATTGGCGGCCCTCGGGAAATAATCAGAAACACGGTCTCTAGAATCCCGCGCAAACAACCACGCGGGGAGCTGGCGCATGCATTGGATCGGTCTGATCGTCGGCCTCGTGGCGGCCGGCTTGCTGGGCGCGGCCTTCGGGGGCTTCGGGCACGCGCTGGTGCTGGGCGTCATCGCCGGGGTGGTGATGCACCAGCGGCAGCGCCTGGAGCTGATGAGCAAGGAGCTGGCGGCGCTGAAGCAGCGGCTGGCGCAGCCGGTGGCGGCAGTGCCGGTCGCGGCGGTCGAGCCCGTGCCGATCGCCGCTTTCGAGCCGCCCGTGCCGGTGCCCGAGCCGCCTCCGTTCGAGGCGCCGAGGGACGATCGGGACGATCAGCCGGACACCATCCCGCTGCCCTTGCATGAGCCTGCGCCGGCCCCGGCGCAGCCCCGCCCCCGGCCGGAGACGGGCTTCGACGAGCGAGCCATCGCCGTCACCAGCTCGCTGGGCGCCTCGCTGCAGGCCTGGTTCCGCGGCGGCAACACGATCGTGCGGGTGGCGGTGCTGATCCTGTTCATCGGCGTGGCCTTCCTGCTGCGCTATGCGGCGGAGCACACCCGCGTGCCGCTGGAGCTGCGCCTGGCCGGCGTGGCACTGGCCGGGGCGGCGCTGACCGCGCTGGGCCTGCGCCTGACGCCAGCGCGCCGCGGCTACGGCCTGAGCCTGCAGGGCGCGGGCCTGGGCATCGTCTACCTGACCCTGTTCGCGGCCTACCGGCTCTACGAGTTGCTGCCCGGCGGCCTGGCCTTCGCGCTGCTGGCCGCGATGGCGGCGATCACCACCGTGCTGGCGCTGCGCCAGGACGCGCTGCCGCTGGCGGCGCTGGGCTTCGGCGGCGCCTTCCTCGCGCCGGTGCTCGCCTCCACCGGCCAGGGCAGCCATGTCGGCCTGTTCAGCTACTACCTGCTGCTGAACGTGGCGATCGCGCTGATCGCCCGCCACAAGGCCTGGAAGCTGCTCAACCTCGAAGGCTTCCTGTTCACCTTCGGCATCGGCGCCGCCTGGGGCTTCAAGGCCTACACGCCGGAGCTGTTCTGGAGCACCGAGGCCTTCCTGCTCGCCCACTTCGCGCTGTACCTGTTCATCACCGTGCAGTACACGCAGCGTCTGGTGCAGGCTGCCTCCGCGAGCGGGCACCGGCTGCCGCTGGTCGACGGCAGCCTGCTGTTCGGCACGCCGATCGTGGCCTTCGGCCTGCAGGCGGCGATGCTGCACAACGATCCGCTGGAGCTGGCGCTCAGCGCGGCCGGGCTGTCCGGCATCTATCTGCTGCTGGGCCAGTGGCTGTGGAAGCGCGCGGGCCGGCAGATGCTGCTGCTCGTGGAGGGCATGGTGGCGCTGGGGCTGGTGTTCTTCGCGCTGGTGACGCCGCTGGCGCTGGACGCACGCTGGACCAGCGCCGCCTGGGGCCTGCAGGGCCTGGGCGTGCTGTGGATCGCGTTGCGGCAGCGGCGCTGGTGGGCGGTGGCCATGGGCCTGCTGCTGCAGGTGGGCGCGACGGCGAGTTTCTGGCTCGTCAGCGACCGCTTCGCGCCAGGCCTGGCCGGCACACGCCTGTTCTTCAACAGCGGCTTCCTCGCCGCCGCGCTGCTTGCCGCCACGGCGCTGGCCAGCGCCCGGCTGCTGCTGGCAGCCGCCAGCCGCGAAGGCACGCCGCGCCTGCTGGCCCTGCCGCTGGTGGAGGCGCTGATGCTGGGCCTGGGCCTGCTGCAACTGTGGTGGGGCTGCGTGCTCGAACTGGACGCCTGGAATCAGGAGCGGCTGGACGACACCACCCGGCTGTGCCTCTTGCACCTGCTGCTCGCGCTGGGCTGCCTGGCGGCCCGCCGCCCGCTGGGCTGGCCGACGCTGCGCTGGCCCGCGCGGGTGTTCACCTGGAGCGCGCTGGCGATGTCCGCCGCCGTGGTGCTGGACGATGCGGGCTGGCACCGCTTCGCGCACGGCCTGGGCCTCATCGAGGCGCTCGCGCTGATCGGCCTGGGCCGCTGGATGCTGCGCCAGGTGCAGGAGAGCGACCCGCCCGCCGTGCGCGCGATCGACCGTCTGCTGCCGGCCTGGTACGCGATGCTGCAGGGCGGCGTGTTCCTCTACACGCTGGGCGCCCATTTCGTCGCCCGCCACGAGGGCTGGACGCCAGCCGCCGCCATCGTGCTGCCGACACTGCTGGCGCTGGCGATCCTGCAACGCAGCGTCGGCCATCTGGCGCTGTACCGGCGCTGGCTGCTGCAGCCCTGGCTGGTCCTGCTGATGCTGTGGGTGCTGCTCGCCAACGCCTGGTGCGACGCCGGCATGGCGCCGCTGCCCTACCTGCCGCTGCTGAACCCGCTGGACCTCGCTCACGGCCTGGTGCTGCTCTACGCGCTGAAGCTGGGCGTGCCGCGGCCGCTGCGCCTGCCGGCGGCCGCGCTGGCTTTCTGGTGGCTCAACGGCCTGCTGGTGCGCACCCTGCACCACTGGAGCGGCACGCCGATGTGGCTGGACGGCGCGCTCGAGGCGCCGCTGGTCCAGACCGGCCTGAGCGTGCTGTGGACCGCCAGCGCGCTGGTGACCATGCTCTACGCCACCCGCCGGGCCGCGCCGGAGCTGGCGCGCCGGCTCTGGTTGGCCGGTGCGGTGTTGCTCGGCGTGGTGGTGCTGAAGCTGTTCCTGGTGGACCTGTCCAAACTGGGCAGCCTGACGCGCATCGTGTCCTTCCTCGGCGTGGGCGGGCTGATGCTGGTGATCGGCTACGTGGCGCCCATCCCACCGGCCGCACCGAACGCACCGGGCGGTGCAGAGGAGAAGAACGCGTGAAGGCCCATCTGCTGCTGAGCCTAGCGCTCGCACTCGCCCTGCCCGGCCATGTCGCCGCCGCTGCGGACGATCTCCACGCCTATGCCGCCGCAGCGCCGCTCATGCTGGCACCCGGTGGCGAGGGCCTGCAAAGCCTCGAACTGCCCTGGCCGGTGCTGCAGGCTTCGCGTAGCGCCGGCCTCGCCGACATCCGGCTGTTCGACGCCCAGGGTCAGGTCTTGCCGATGGCCTGGGCCCCGCCGCCGGCGGTGGCCGACAGCAGCCGCAACCAGACGGTGTCGCGCTTCGCCTGGCCCGCTCCATCAGTGTCGGCGGCGTCATCGCCCTCGGCACTGCAGCTGAAACTGGGCCGCGACGGCGCCGTGCTCAGCGTGATCGACGGCGCCAAGCCGGGAGCGGCGCCCACCACCGACGGCGCCGAACGCTGGCTGCTCGACCTCAGCGCGCTGCAACTGGCCGAGGGCGAGCGGATCGACAGCATCGAGCTCGACTGGCCGCGCCAGCCGCAGGGCCTCAGCACGACCGTCAGCGTCGAGGCCAGCACCGACGGCCGGGATTGGCAGTACGCCACCACCTCGCAGTTGCTGGAACTGAGCGCCGCCGATGCACCCGGCCTGCGCACGATCGCCTGGCCCGGCAGCACCGGCCCGGCGCCGCGCTACCTGCGCCTGAGCTTCGGCACGCCGCTGAAGCTGGAAGCCAGCCGCGTGCAGATCCGGCGCGCCGGCGCGGGCCCGGCGCTGCAGTCGCTCGCCGCACGCTTTGCGCCGGATGGCAGCGCGGCGGCCTGGCAGCTCGACCTGCAGGGGCCGCTCGCGCCACGCCGGCTGGCGCTGCGCCTGCCCGAGCGCAACAGCGTGCTGAACCTGCGCCTGGAGCAGCGCGAGCGCGATGGCGAGGCCTGGCGGCCGGTCGCCACCTTCGTCGCCTGGCGCCTGCAGCACGACGGCCGCGACAGCGAATCGGCGGCGCTGCAACTACCGCCGCAGACCACACCGGCACGCTGGTGGCGGCTGGTGCCGATCGACGGCATGCCGGCGCGCGCGCCGCTGGACGTGACGCTGCAGTGGGAGGCGCCGGTGCTGGTGTTCGTCGCGCGCGGCGACGCCCTGCAACTGGCCGTCGGCCGCGAGCGCGCGCCGGCCGCGGTGCTGCCGCTGCAAAGCCTCATTCCCGCCTACCGCAGCGGCGCCGAGCAGGCGCTGCCGCGCGCTACGCTGGGCGCCCTGGCCCCGCGGCCCGAGCCGGACTGGCGCCAGCGCCTGAGCGACGCCGGTCCGGAAGCGCACCGGCGCTGGCTGTTGTGGGGTGTGTTGGTCGCGGCCGTGGCCGGCCTCGGCGTGCTGAGCTGGCGACTGCTGCGGCAGATCAAGCCGCTGCCGCCGGCCTGAAGCAGAGTGCTACTTGCTCGGGTGAACCCAGTTCTCCAATTCGAGCGCAGGCACGCGCTCGAATTCCGCCATGTTGTTCGTCACCAGCACCAAGCCCTCGCTGCGTGCGTGACCTGCGATGTGCAGATCATTCACCCCGATGGGTTGACCAAGCTTTTCCAGGCTGGCGCGAATGGCACCATAGTGCTGGGCAGCCTTGGCGCCGTAAGGCAAGACGACCAAGCGGCTGCAAAAGTCTTCGACAGCCGCCAGGTTCTCGCTCACGCGGCTGCTTTTCTCCGCACCGTGCATCAGTTCAGCCAGGGTGATGGCAGAGATGGCCATGCGACTGGCGTGAGCGTTGAAGGTCGCCAGCACCTCAACAGGGCGGCGTTTCAACACGTAGATGACGATATTGGTGTCGAGCAAATAGCGCAGCATCAGAGCGCTTCCCGCTCCGACTGGTGTTGAGCCGCGCGCTCAGGGAGAAAGTCGTCGCTGACACCGGGACCACCGAGAAAGAAGCTGTCCCAGGTCTGGCCTAGCGGGGCGAGGATGCGCTCGTTGCCTCTGACGCGGATTTCGACCTTGTGGACACCCTCGGGCAGGCGAACATCCAAGGGGAGGCGTACCGCCTGGGTACGGTTGTTGACGAACACAGTTCCGATGGACATGCCAAGCTCCTTGCGACAAACGTATATGGCGATTGTATATCCCACCATAAGCGCGTTATGTTTGTCATGGTCAAGGCGCTGATAAAACAAAACCCGCCGAAGCGGGTCTTTCATTCAATCTTGCGCGGGAGGCCTCAGAAGCCGAGGCTCGCCAGCAGATCGTCAACCTCGCCCTGGTTGGACACCACGTCGGTGCGGCCTTCCGGATTGACGACCGGGCCTTGCAGCACGCTCGGGTCGACCTTTTCGCGCTGCTCCGGCGGCACGACGGACACCAGCAGCTTGACGAGGCTGTCTTCCAGGTCGTTGGCCAGGGTCACGACCTTGGCGACCACCTGGCCGGTCAGGTCGTGGAAGTCCTGGGCCATCATGATGTCGGTCAGGTGCTGGTCGATCGAGGAGGTGGACTTCTCCACGTCCTTGACGAAGTTGAACACCGCGCCGCTGGCCACCGCCTTGACCGGGTCGGCCATGATGGCCTTGGCCATCTCGTTGGTGGCGGCGGAGATTCGCGAGTGCTCGGCCTTGGCCTGGTCGACCGAGTTCAGCACCTTGTTGGCGGCATCGGCGGTCTTGTTGGCGATGTAGGTCAGGCGGCTGCGCGCATCGGGCAGGCCGTCGGTGGCCGTCTGCAGCTTGGGCATCACGCCGAGCTGCTGCATCGTGTCGTGCAGCACGCGGGTGATGGAACCCAGTTGCTGGAACACCTCGGGCGAGACCATCAGTGGCTCGCTGGCCGCCCCCAACTGGACGAAAGCTTGTTCGGCTTGCATGGTGCGTTCCTTCTCAGGCCGCAGCCGCGAGCTTCTGCATGATCTTCTGGACCTTTTCTTCCAGCGTGGCCTTGGTGAAGGGCTTGACGATGTAGCCCGCCGCACCGGTTTGCGCGGCCAGCACGATGTCTTCCTTGCGCGCCTCGGCCGTCACCATCAGCACCGGCAGGTGCTTCAGCGCGGCGTCTTCCTTGATCGCCTTCAGCAGTTCGAAGCCGGTCATGTTGGGCATGTTGATGTCGCTGACGACGAAATCGAACTTGCCGGCCTTGAGCATCGCCAGCGCCTCGACGCCGTCTTCCGCTTCTTCGCAATTCACGTAGCCGATTTCTTTCAGCAGGCCCCGCACGATACGGCGCATCGTCGAGAAATCGTCGACGACCAGGAATTTCATGTCTGTGCTCATGGCTTCTTGCTTTCTCTTCGAGGGCTAACTCTCAAACTCAGCGTTATTGTGACGCAGCCTGGGCGGGTTTCGCAGCCTGCTCAGACTCGGCGTTAGTGGAATCATCCTCATCCGGCGAATAATTCTTCAGCACCGCGTCTTCCGCGTCGCGGTTCATCACGATGATGCTGATGCGCCGGTTGATCGGGGAATTGGGATCCTTGCCGTCCAGCAGCTTGCTCGCCGCCAGGCCCTGCACGCGCAGCATGCGCGGCTCCGGCAGCCCGCCGGCGATCAGTTCGCGGCGCGAGGCATTGGCCCGGTCGGCCGAAAGCTCCCAGTTCGTGTAGCCCTGGCCGTTGCCCGGGAAGGGCTGCGCGTCGGTGTGGCCTTCCAGCGTGAGGCGGTTGGGCACCTCGCGCAGCACGTCACCCAGTTCGCGAAGCAGGTCGCGCATATAAGGCTTCACGACGGCGCTGCCGCTGTCGAACATCGGCCGGCCCTGCTCGTCGACGATCTGGATGCGCAGGCCTTCCTTGGTCATGTCCAGGCGGATCTGGCCACCCAGCGAGGCCAGCCGCGGATTGTTCGCCAGCACGTCCTCGACCTTCTTCTTCAGCTCTTCCAGGCGCGTGCGTTCGGCGCGGCGCTGCTCTTCCTTCAGCGCGCGCAGATTGATCGTGCGGCGCTTGGCCTCCACGTCGCCCGCCTTGACCTGGCCTGTGGTGCGCGACAGGTCCGTGCCGCCGCCCTTGACCAGGCTGGACGAATCACCCGAGCCCGAGCCGCCGGACATCGCCACCTTCAGCGGGCTGGAGAAGTAGTCGGCGATGCCCTTGCGGTCGCCCTCGGTGGTGGAACCCAGCAGCCACATCAAGAGGAAGAAGGCCATCATCGCGGTCACGAAGTCCGCGTAGGCGATCTTCCACGCGCCGCCGTGGGCGGCATGGCCGCCCTTCTTGACGCGCTTGATGATGATCGGTTGGAGTTTTTTGCTATCGCCAGCCATGACTGCCTACCTCAACGGCACCTTACTTCTTCTTGACGTGGCTCTCAAGCTCGGAGAACGTCGGCCGGTCGCCTGAATAGAGCACCTTGCGGCCGAATTCGATCGCCACCTGCGGCGCATAGCCCTGCATGCTGGCCAGCAGCGTGGTCTTGATGCACTGGAATTCCTTGCCGCCGTCCTCGACCTTCTGCTCCAGCAGGCCGGCCAGCGGCTCGGCGAAGGCATAGGCCAGCAGAATCCCCAGGAAGGTACCGACCAGCGCCGAGCCGATCATGCCGCCCAGCACCGCCGGCGGCTGGCCCACCGAGCCCATCGTGTTCACCACGCCCAGCACGGCGGCCACAATGCCGAAGGCCGGCAGGCCGCCGGCCAGGCGCTGCAGCGCGGCCACGGCCGCGTGCTCCTCGGCATGGTGGGTGTCGATCTCGCTGTCCATCAGCGACTCGATCTCGTGCGCGTTCAGGTTGCCGGAGACCATCATGCGCAGGTAGTCGGTGATGAATTCGGTGACGTGGTGGTCGTTGCCGACCGTCGGGTACTTCTGGAACAGCGGCGAGGCGTGCGGATCCTCGACGTCCTTTTCGATCGACATCAGGCCTTCCTTGCGAGCCTTCTGCAGGATGTCGTAGAGCAGCGCCAGCAGTTCCATGTAGCGGGCCTTGCTGAACTTGCTGCCCTTGAAGCACTGGCCCAGGCCCGCGGCAGTTCTCTTGATCACCTTCATCTGGTTGTTCGCCAGGAAGGCGCCGATGGCCGCGCCGAAGATGGTGATCATCTCGAACGGCAGCGCATGGAGGATGACCTCCATATTGCCGCCGTGCGCGATGAACACGCCGAAGACGCAGCCCAGGCAGATGAGCCAGCCGATGATGACGAACATATTGCTTGTATTTTCTTTACAGGTGTTTCAGCCCATATCGGCCGAAACTGATACTGCTTGAGCGGCCGGCCGGTAGACCCAGACACTGTGCCCGCCGGGAAGTTGCCATGATGCCGCGGGTATTTGACCCTCGATCTCGAAATCGAGGCTCACCAGCCAACTGTCTTTTTCGCGCATTTCCGCACGAGCCTTGGCCCAGACTCGCGGCATCGACTCCGGCCGCTGGAAAACATAGACCATCTGGTAGCGCCCCCAGTCCAGCGCCCACATGTCGCCGCGCAGCACCTCGGCCCAGGGCCGGCAGCGCCAGCGCGCCAGCGGGGCCAGCAGCCGGCTCCACTCAATGCCCACCAGTTGGGCGAGCTGCGGATAGACGCGGTGGAGCTCCACCAGCCCGTCGCCAAGGCCACAACCGGCATCCAGCACGCGGGCATCCGCCGCCAGCGGCGCAATGGCCGGCAGTTCGGCCAAGGCCTGGGCCGGCGTGGGGAACAGTGGTGCATCGCCCCAGGTACGGCGCGGATAGGCGAAGGCCAGCAGCACCAGCGGCAGCAGCCACAGCCATGCCGGCAGGCCGCCAGCGGCCAGCAGAGACAGCGGGAAGCCGAGGGCGACGATCAGCCGCCGCCAGCGCGCCGCGTGGAACAGCGCCAGGCCCGCGCCGGCCGCTGCCGCGAACAGCAGCGCCACCAGCGGCGCGGCGCCCATGGCACGCAGCCCGGCGAAAAGCGCCCAGGCGAAGGCCCAGCTGAGCAGCGCCGGCAGCGGCCACCACAGCAGCAAGCGCAAGATCACCGTGCGGGCTCCGCCGGCCAGGGATGCCCGGCGCGCAGAGCCTGCGCTTCGTCGGTGCGGCCGGTGCCTTCCAGCACCAGGGCCAGGTTGTGCGCCGCCAGCCAGGAGCCGCGGCCGGCCACGGCACCGGGCTGGTCGGGCCTCTCGCCCAGTGCCAGGCATTGCCCCCAGGCCTGCTCGATCATCGGCAGCAACTCGGCCGCCTGGGCCTGCGCGTCGGCCGCCAGATCCAGCAGCAGGTCGCCGATGGCGAAGAAGAAATCAGGCGAATCACCGCAGCGCGCCATCTGCGCATCGGCGAAGTCCATTGCGTCGGCATGGCGCTTCAGCTGCTTCAGCGCGAACAGACGGCGCACAACCAGGTCCGGCCACCAGGATTCGCTGCCCGCCGTCAGCGCCGCGGCCTGCGCGAAGCCCTGTTCCGCCGCCTCGTGCTCGTCATAGACGGCGCAGTCCTTACCCCACTGGTACCAGAGGTAAGCATCGCGCGGCGCTGCCTCCAGCGCCTGCGCAAGCAGCCGGCGATTGCGGCCATGCTTGTCGGCCAGCCGCGCCGCCTCGTAGCCATCATGGCCGACGACCAGCGGCAAGCGGCGCACCGGCAGCGCATGCCGCGGCTGCTCGTGGACGACGCCTTCGTAGCGGACATGACCCGGCAGCACGCGGCTGAGCCAGGCGCTGACTTCGCGCGCCTGGCCGGCATCGTCGAAGCGGTCACGCAACTGCAGCGCACCGACGAAGTCCGGGTTCTGCGAACGCAGGCTGTTCAACACAGCGCCGCCATCGATCAACCATTCGTCGGCGTCCAGCACCAGATGCCAGTCAGCCCCGGCCAGTTCCAGCGCATGGTTGCGCGCGGCCGAGAAGTCGTCGCACCAGCGGAACGACTCCACCCGAGCGCCGCAGGCAGCCGCCAGCGCCGGCGTGGCATCGGTCGAGCCGGTGTCCAGCACCAGCATGCGGTCCACCCAGGGCCGGACGCTGTTCAGCAGCCGCTCGATGCGCGGCGCCTCGTCGCGCGCAATGACGACGAGGGCGACCGTGAACGACGGGGATGGCAGTGACATGCCGGGCATTGTGCCCAGCGCGCGTTGCGGTAAAGGGCAAAAAAGCCCATGCTTATCCTTCCATGGCCTCAGGCGGCTCGGCCCTACAGTCGCGGCGAAACCATCCTGCCTAACTCAATGATTCCACGCACACTGCACGTGATCTGGGTCGGAGACGAATCGAAGCGTCCCGACAACTGCATCGCGACCTGGCGCCGGCACAACCCCGACTGGGAACTGCGAGTCTGGGGCAACGAAGAGCTGGGCAGCTACGGCTGGGTCAACGCCGAGCACATGCGCGCCATGGCCGGCCGCGAGCTCAACGGCGTGGCGGACCTGATGCGCTGGGAGATCCTCTACAACGAGGGCGGCTTCGTCGTCGACGCCGACAGCATCTGCCGCCGGCCGCTGGAGCCCTGGCTGTTCGAAGGCGAGGCGATGGCCTGCTGGGAGAACGAGCTGAAGCGCCCCGGCCTGATCGCCGCCGGCTACGTCGCCTCGAAGCCGCAGAACCCCTTCTTCGGCCAGATGATCCTGGACCTGCAGAAGACCCCGCGCGTGGACGACCGCATGGCCTGGCAGAGCGTCGGCCCGCTGTTCCTCACCGAATGCCACCGCACCCACCGCTACACCGGCCTGACGATCTGGCCCAGCCATTTCTTCATCCCGCGCCACTTCAGCGGCCTCACCTACGACGGCGGCGGCCTCGTCTTCGCCGACCAGGAATGGGGCAGTACGCTGGGCAAGTACGACCACCTGCACGAGAAGAAGATCGCATGAAGCCCGTCCAAGAGAAGGTCTCGCCGCTGGAGCATGCGCACGCGCCCTATTTCGTGCAGAAGGTGGCCGTCGGCGAGGAGCTGATGGGCCGCTCGCGCATGGACGTGTTCGGGCCGCTGTGCGAGGGCAAACGTGTGCTGCATGTCGGCTGCGTGGACTGGCCGATCACCGACCTGAAGAACTCGCTGCACCTGCAGCTCGAGCCGCTGTGCGCCCAGCTGGACGGCTTCGACATCAACACCGAGGCCTTCACGCAGATGCAGCCGCACCTGAAGGGCCGGCTCTTCTCGCGCTGGAAGGACGTCACCGAGGCCTACGACCTGGTGCTGGTGCCCGAGGTACTTGAACACGTGCCGGATGTGCAGGGCTTCCTGCAGAGCCTGAACACCGTCGATGCCGCCAGTTATGTGCTGACCGTACCGGACGCCTGGAGCTGCTGGCGCCAGCATTTCGACTACAGCAGCGGTGCGCAGACCTTCGTCGAGGTCGTCCACCCGGACCACAACTGCTGGTACACGCCCTACACGCTGACCAACGTGCTGAAGAAGTACACGCCCTGGACCATCGAGGGCATGTGGTTCTTCAACCGTATGTCGCTGCTGGTGGCCGCCCACAAGGAAGCGCCCGCGGAGGAACAGGCGGACGAGGCCGCACAGTGACGCTCGGCGACCTCCTCGCCGCTGCACGAGAAGAGCTAGGCCGCCAGCGCTATGCCGAGGCCGTTGCCCTGCTCGCGCCCTACGCCGCCTCACCTGCCATTCAGTCCAACGTGCTGCAGCGCTACTACGGCGAGGCCCTGTGCCGCGCCGGCCGGCCGCACGAGGGCATCGAAGCGCTGATGAAGGCGCTGGCGCTGAAGGTGGACGACTCCGACGCGCACCTTCAACTGGGCTTCGCTCTGCAGACGCTGCAGATGCCGGCCGAGGCTGCGGAGTGCTTCCGCACCGTGGCCGCGTTGCGGCCCGACAGCGTGATGGCGCAGGCCTACCTGGCGATCGGCGACCAGAAATGCGCGAACTGGCAGCACTTCGACGCCAACCTCGCCGCGCTGCTGGCCGCCGTCCGCGCCAAGCCGGATGGTGCCGCGGACGAGTTCTGCGTGCCCTTCGCGCTCGTCGGCCTGCCGCACGAGCCGGCAGACCTGCTGAAGGCGGCGCAGGTCAGCAGCCGGTTCCTCGCGCGCGGCTGCCAGCCGCTGCCGCGCGTCGCGGCGCGGCCGAAGGAACGACTGCGCATCGGCTACCTGTCCGGCGACTTCCACGCCCATGCCACCGCGGCACTGCTGGTCGAAGTGCTGGAATCGCGCGACCGCGAGCGCTTCGAGGTGCTGCTGTTCTCGCACGGCGTGGACGACGGCTCCGCGCTCGGCCGGCGGGTGCGCCAGGCCTGCGAGAGGTTCATCGACGTCTCGGACCAGGACCTCGCCGGCATCGCCCGCCGCGTGCGTGCCGAGGGCGTGGACATCCTGGTCGACCTGAAGGGCCACACCGCCGACAGCCACATGGCCGCCCTCGCCTTCCGCCCGGCGCCGGTACAGGTCGCATGGCTGGGCTTCCCGGGCACTTGCGGGGCCGACTACGTGGACTACATCGTCGGCGACCCGGTCGTCACGCCGCTGGAGGACGCGACCGCCTACAGCGAACGGATCGCCCAGTTGCCCGGCTGCTACCAGCCGAGCGACGCACAGCGCCTGCAGACCCGGATGCCTGGGCGCGCCGAACTCGGCCTGCCCGAGGACGCCTTCGTGCTGCTGAGCGCCAACCAGGTCTACAAGATCACGCCAACCGTGTTCGACGCCTGGATGGAGATCCTGCGGCGCGCGCCAAACGCGGTGCTGTGGCAGCTCAGCGGCGGCGAGCCGGCGGACACGCAGCTGAAGGCCCAGACACAGCGCCGCGGCATTGCGCCCGAGCGCATCGTCATCGCGCCGAAGGTGGACATGGACGCCCATTGGCGGCGCCTGGCCGCCGCCGACCTGGCACTGGACACCTGGCCCTGCAACGGCCACACGACCACCCGCGACGTGCTGGGCGCCGGCGTGCCGGTGCTGACATTGAAGTGCGACGGGTTCCCCGGCCGGGTGGCGGCCAGCATCCTGCAGGCCGCAGGGCTGCAGGAATGGGTCACCGAGGACGTGGACGCCTACGTCGAGCGGGCCGTCGAGGCTTGCCAGCAGCCGCCGGCTCGCATTGACGCCGAGCGCAGCTACGACTCCACCCGCTTCGCCCGCGAACTGGAAGCGCTCTATCTCAGGATGTGGGAACGGGCAGCGGCCGGCCTCCCGCCGGCAGCGCTGCCCGCTCAAGTAACTGCTTAGCCGATCGGTTTCGGCTATCGGTCAGTGCATCTGGATCGCGCCAGCCGCCTTGCCCTTGCCGGCACGGGCCGGCGGGTTGCACAGGCCGCAGACGTAGTGGCGCGAAATCTCGTGCGGATGGGTGACGAAATGACCACCGCACTTGGAGCACTTGGTCATCGTCAGCATGCCGTTGTCCACGAACTTCACCAGGCGCCAGGCGCGGGTGACCGAGAGCAGGTCCTCGAGGTTCTGCGCCTTGGTCTGCTCCTGGTAGAGCTGGTAGGCCTTGATGACGGTGTCGATCTCGTCCATCTCGGCCACCTTGTTCAGGTACTCGTGGATGTTCAGGAACAGCGAGGCGTGGATGTTCGGCTGCCAGGTCATGAACCAGTCGGTCGAGAACGGGAGCTGGCCCTTGCTCGGCGACTTGCCGGACACTTCTTTGTAAAGCCGCAACAGGCGCTCATAGGAGAGGTCCGTCTCCGACTCCAGCACCTGCAGCCGGGCGCCCAGATTGATCAGGGTGACGGCGCGCTCGATCTGGCGGGCTTCGGTGAGGATGCTCTTTTGGCGCATGGTGGTCGGCTCCGGTTGAATAACGTACTACTTGATCGGATTCAGGCGGCTTCGGCGTGGCGGCCGGCCATCAGGATGCTGGCGTGCAGGCGGCTGACGCTGTCGTTCGCGCTGGTCTTGCCGTGGCTGGTCAGCAGGCTCCACACCAGGTCGTCGTCCATGCGGAAGCGGCACAGCAAGGTGTTGCCCGAGGCGATCTTCATCATCTGGGCGGGGCTCAGCATGCCGATCAGCGCGGCGGTTTCTTCCGAAATGCCCAGGCGGTAGAGCGCCTGTTCGCGGTCGGCCCGGATGAGGCTCTGCGCCAGCATCAGGTAGGACAGGTTGGCTTCGCGGATTTCAGCAAGGATCTGGTCTGCGTCCATGGTTTCAACTCCTCCGGTGAACTTCGACTTCGGTTTCGTATCGAACTGGAGCGAATTGTGAAGTTCGAAATTGTCCGGAAACATCAGGCCAGTTCCGTCGCTTGAGTCCCGCTTCTTCCGAAGCGTCTGTCAGATAACTTCCTACCTCGACGTCATCCGATCCCCAAAAGAGAAGGCCCCTGCAGTCTGACTGCAGGGGCCTAACGCGTTATGTCAGCGTCGGTTTCAGCGCCGAATGCTGGCGCGTCGGATCACTCCGTGGCCACTTTCTGGAGCAGCCGATCCAGTTCCACCTGGACCAGCGGTGCCAGATCCGGCGCTTCGGCCAGCAGGCTCTCACGCGGGCCGCCGCGGGTCAGGCGCGTCAGCACTTCGATGGCCGGCATCAGTTGGCCCTGGGCCGACAGGGCGAAGCCCAGCGTGTACAGGCTCGGGCCGTGGTGGGAGATCAGTTGCAGGGCGCGCTGCGCGTAGCCGATGGCGCGGTCGTACTGGCCGGCGGCCAGCAGCAGCGTCGCCATATCGGCCAGCAGATCGTGGCTCATCGGCTCTTGGTCCAGTGCGTCCTGCAGCAACGCCAGGCCGCGGCCCAGGCGACCGCCGGCGGCTTCAGCGTAGGCGGCATTGCGGGCGCGATGCAGCAGCAATTCGGCGTCCGTCGGCTCCAGCGAAGCCACGGGCGGCCGCGCTGGGGAGGACTTGTCGCCGCTGCTCGCGCGGCGACCCGAGGTGAAGGATGAATTGAACGGTTGCGACGTCGGCATGGTGCTTCTCCTGGTCAGCGCGGGCGCATATCGGCCACAGCGCCGCAAACTTTAGGACTCCGTGTCACAAGCCATTCGAGAGAAAAGCACGCCCTTGCCCCTGCATCTCGACCTCAAGCCGGCACCCATTCCAGCCGATAGCGTCCTCAAGCCCGGATTTGATCGGCGGAAGTGACAAAGTTGGCAGGCTCTTATCAAACGATCGAGAGTCTTGACAAAAAACCTCAAGTTCCTGCTGAGCGCGTCCGATACCCAAAACAACGCGACCGAATTTCCAGTCACGTGGTCCGGTTAGAAGGCCTTGAAACGGTTGACTAGCGTCGGACGTCCAGCACGGGTGCAGCACCCGGCACCCGAGTCAACGTCGTCGGCGCTACCGCCGGTACTTTTTTAGAGCTGAAAGGAAGGGCAACATGGCCTCGATCATCAACACCAACCTGCTGTCGCTGAACGCACAGACCAACACCTCGATGTCGCAAGCGTCGCTGGCCAAGTCGATCCAGCGCTTGTCTTCCGGCCTGCGCGTCAACACCGCAGCCGACGACGCCGCCGGCCTGTCGATCTCCACCCGCATGGACGCCCAGGTGCGCGGCATGACCGTGGCGATCCGCAACTCCAACGACGGCATCTCGCTGGCCCAGACCGCCGACGGCGCCCTGTCCAAGGTCAGCGACTCGCTGCAGCGCATGCGTGAACTGGCGGTGCAGGCCCGCAACGCCACCAACACCAGCGCCGACAAGGGCTCGCTGGACAACGAATTCGGCCAACTGGCCCAGGAAATCCAGCGTGTGCTGGGCGGCACGACCTTCAATGGTGAGGCGATCATCGGCTCCGATGCGGGCACTCAGACCTTCCAGGTCGGCGCCAACACCACGTCGAACGACAGCATCGACATCGCGACGACCGACCTGACGCAGGACGGCGATATCACCGCCGTGGCCGGTACGGACAACACCGGTACAGGCCGCGCGACGATCGACGGTACGCAGACCTTCGCCCAGATCGGCACGGTGATCGACAACATCGATACCGCGATCAACACGATCAACACGCAACGCGGCACGATGGGTGCGGCCCAGAACCGCTTCGACTCGGTGGTGGCGAACCTGAACATCTCGGTCGAGAACCAGTCGGCTGCCAAGAGCCGGATCACCGATGCGGACTTCGCTGCGGAAACCGCCAACCTGAGCCGCGCGCAGATCCTGCAGCAGGCCGGCACGGCGATGATCGCCCAGGCCAACCAGTTGCCGCAGCAAGTGCTGACGCTTCTTCGATGACTCCGGCGGGGCCGCCGCAACGGCGGCTCCACTGACGGCCCAGGCGCCGTAACCCAGCATCGACAGTCACGACAAGTGAAGACACCACCCCCGCGAAAGCGGAGGGTGGCAACATTTCTTGAAAGAAAAGCTTCAAGTCCTGCGGAGGTGTCTCCGATAACGGTCTCATCGGGCAGCAAAAAGTGCCGCCCCCTCGACCCGAAAGGACTGACCGTGCCGCAAATCATCAACACCAATCTGATGTCGCTGAACGCCCAGCGCAACACGTCCATGACACAGAACTCGCTGCAGACCTCGATGCAGCGCCTGTCGTCCGGGCTGCGGGTGAATTCGGCGAAGGATGATGCCGCTGGCCTGTCGATCGCCACCCGCATGGACTCCCAGGTGCGCGGCATGACGGTGGCCCAGCGCAATGCCAACGACGGCATCTCTCTGGCGCAGACGGCCGAAGGCGCGATGTCCAAGGTCGGCGACGCACTGCAGCGGATGCGTGAACTCGCCGTGCAGGCCCGCAACGCCACCAACACCAGCGCCGACCGCGATTCGCTGGATGCCGAGTTCGGCCAACTGGCCCAGGAAATCCAGCGCGTGCTGGGCGGCACCACGTTCAACGGCAAAGCCATCCTGGGCACGACCGACGCGGGCACGCAGACCTTCCAGATCGGCGCCAACACAACGACCAACGACACGATCGACATCGTGACGACGGACATGACACAGGACGGCACGATCACCGCTGTGGCCGGCATCGACAACACCGGCGCCAATCGAGCCGTGATCGACAACACCGCCGACACAACGACGATCGCCACGGTGATCGACGCCATCGACGTCGCCATCAACACCGTCAGCACGCAGCGCGCCATCATGGGTGCGGCCCAGAACCGCTTCGACTCCGTGATCGCCAACCTGCAGATCTCGGTGGAGAACCAGAGCGCCGCCAAGAGCCGGATCATGGACGCGGACTTCGCGACCGAGACCGCCAACCTGAGCCGCTCGCAGATCCTGCAGCAGGCCGGCACCGCGATGATCGCGCAGGCCAACTCGATGCCGCAGCAGGTGCTGACGCTGCTGCGTGGCGGCTGATCCCCACCCTACTCCCGTAACAAATCAGTCGTAAGAAAGCGCTGCTCCTCGGGTCGAACCCGGGGCGCAGCGCTTTGGTTTGGAGGGCGTTTCGGCCGTTAATCGGCCTTTTGGAATTCTTCTGCGTCCGCAGAATCTGGTCATCGGGCTGGTATCCGTTCAGGCTCGAAACCGGAATTTCCAGGAGTGCTGAAATGCCCCAGACCATCAATACCAATATCGCGTCGCTGAATGCGCAACGCAACCTGAACAAGTCGCAGCTTGCGCTGTCAACGTCGATGCAGCGACTGTCTTCGGGTCTGCGCGTGAACTCCGCCAAGGACGACGCAGCCGGTCTGGCCATCGCGACACGGATGGACTCCCAGGTTCGCGGCATGAACGTCGCCCAGCGCAACGCCAACGACGGCATCTCGCTGTCGCAAACGGCGGAAGGCGCGCTCGCCACCGTCACCGACAACCTGCAGCGCATGCGGGAACTGGCGGTGCAGGCCCGCAATGCCACCAACACCAGCGCCGACCGCGACTCGCTGGACGCCGAATTCGGCCAGTTGGCGCAAGAAATCCAGCGCGTGCTGGGCGGGACCACCTTCAACGGCAAGTCCATCCTTGGCGCGGACGCCGGCACTCAGACCTTCCAGGTGGGTGCGAACACGACGACCAATGACTCGATCGACGTGGTCACGACCGATCTGACGCAGGATCCGATCCTGACTGCCGTTGCCGGCACCGACAACACCGGCGCAAACCGCCAGGTGATCGACAACACCGCCGACCCGACAACGATCGCTGCCACAATCGATGCAATCGACGCGGCCATCAATGATGTCTCTTCCCAGCGCGCCACCCTGGGCGCTGCGCAGAACCGCTTCGACGCCGTGATTGCGAACCTGCAGATCTCGGTGGAAAACCAGAGTTCTGCCAAGAGCCGGATCATGGACGCCGACTTCGCGGCCGAAACCGCCGCCATGAGCCGCTCGCAGATCCTGCAGCAGGCCGGCACGGCGATGGTTGCCCAGGCCAACCAATTGCCCCAACAGGTTTTGACACTGCTGCGCGGCGGCTGATCTTTCGCTCAATTCGCTCTCAAGTTCAGCGGAAGGCGGCCGATACTGAAGATGGGGCGGGCTTGCCGCCTCTGGCGCAGCATTACCGGAGCCTCCATCATGGCCACCATCACCTCCCTGGGCGTCGGCACCAACGGCCTTGACACCCAATCGCTGGTCGACAAGCTCGTGGCCAACGAGCAGGTCCCGCTCACGCAGCTCAATACGCTCACGACCGGACTGAAGACGCAAATCTCGGCGTACGGCCAGATCCAGAGCGCGCTTTCGGCAGTCCAGGACGCCGCCCGCAAGCTGACGAACCCGAGCACCTGGGGCGCCACAACGGCAAGTTCCAGCGATCCCAGCAGCGTCAGTGTCGTCGCAGGTAACGGCGCGCCGGCGGGCAATATCAATGTCCAGGTCACACAACTGGCCACCGCGCAATCGGTCGCCAGCCCCGTACAGGCCAGCAGCACCGCTGCGCTCGGCTCCGGCAGCCTGACGATCGAGCTCGGCACCTGGAGCACCGACAAGAGCAGCTTCACCAGCAAGACCGACGCGTCGCCGGTGACGATCAACGTCGCGGCCGGTGCCACGTTGAGTTCGATCCGTGATCAGATCAACAGTTCCGGTGCCGGCGTCGTCGCCTCGGTCGTCACCGACAGCACGGGTTCGCGCCTGGTGATGCGCTCCTCCGCCACCGGCGAGACCAACGGTTTCCGCATCACCGCCTCCGATGCGGACGGTAACAACAGCGACGCCAGCGGCCTGTCCGCCCTCGCCTACGATCCGACCAGCGGGACTTCCGGCGCCACCTTGACGCAATCGGCCGGCAACGCGATCGCCACGCTCAACGGCCTGACGATCAACTCCGACACCAACACGCTGACCCAGGCGATCGACGGTCTCAGCATCACGCTGCTCAAGCCCACCACGGCCGGCGGCACGACGCTGAGCGTGACGCAGGATTCCACCAGCACCAAGACGGCGATCACCAACTTCGTCACGGCCTACAACGCGCTGAACTCACTGCTGCGCGACGACACCAAGTACGACGCCGACACCAAGACTGCCGGCACCTTGCAGGGCGACTCGACCGCCGTGGGCCTGACCTACAGCCTGCGCAACCTGATCAGCGGCACCAGCACGCTGGGCGGCGCGATGACCCGGCTGGCCGACATCGGCCTGGATCCGCAGGCCGACGGTTCGCTGCAGGTGGACGACACCAAGCTCAGCGGCGCGCTCGCCGACCCGGAGAGCCTGAAGTCGATGCTGATGGGCCTGGACAAGACCAATGCCGCCAACAGCGGCTTCGCGCAGCAGTTCGTCACCTTCACGACGCAGGCGCTGGGTGTGGACGGCACGATCGCCACCCGCACGGCCGGCCTGCAGGCACGCGTGGACGCCAACGGCAAGTCGGCCGATGCGCTGCAGGCTCACATCGATCAGGTGCAAGCACGCCTGCAGGCGCAGTACTCGGCGCTGGACACGCAGATGGCCAGCCTGAACAGCCTGTCCACTTACGTCAGCCAGCAGATGGCGATGCTGAACGGCACCACCAGCAAATAAGCCGGGCGTCGCCACACTCCTCGCTCCTCGCAAAACGACGGCGGCCTCTTTGCGAGGCCGCCGTCGTTTTGTTTTGGCGTCGCTCACGCGCACAATTGTGAAGTTATGCGTTTCCGGACAACTCAAGTTCGGTGACACCGGGCCGAAAACATCTGCAAGACAGACAGTTTTCGAAAGCGACGACATCACATGTACGGCAACATGGCATCACCCTTCGCTTCGCGCGCCCAGCGCGCCACGATGTACAGCAGGGTAGGTCTGGAGACCGACGTCAGCGGCGCTTCGCCGCACCGCCTGGTTCAGCTGCTGTTCGACGGCCTGTTCGAAGCCATGAACCAGGCGCTGGCCGCCATCCGCAACAAGGATGTGGCACTGAAGAATCGCGCGCTGTGCCGCGCTGTGCGCATCGTCGACGAAGGCCTGAAGTCGGCGTTGAACATGGAGGCCGGCACGCTGGCCAACGACCTGGATGCCCTGTACGCCTACGTCAGCATCCGCCTGACCCAGGCGAACGCCCGCAGCGACGAGAAGGCCATCGAGGAGTGCCAGAGCTTGATGGCCCCGGTGCGGGAGGCCTGGAACAAGATCGGCCCGGCCGTCGACCAACCGCACGCCGCCTGAACTGCCGGCACGACAACGAAGCAAGGAATGAGAGCGATGAAAGACTGGCCCGCCACCGAAGCCGCCGCAACCCTCACCGGCGATGACCACGACACGGTCCACCTGCTCAGCTACTACGAGGCGATCGAGCAGGCCAGCGCCGACATGCTGTCCGCGGCCCGCTCGGGCAACTGGGACGAGGTGGTCAAGCTCGAAGGCGCCTGCGTGCTGCTGATCTCGCAGCTCAAGAACGCCGCCGCGCAAGACCAGCTCGCCCCGGACGAGGCCAAGCTGAAGTCGCGCATCATGCAGCGCATCCTGATCAACGACGCCGAGATCCGCCACCTCGCCGAGCCCTGGCTGGAAGACCTCGACACGGTGCTGACCGGCAAGCAGCGCAAGACGGTCCACTGAGCCCGTCGCCGCGTCCCCACACACCCTCCCCGACCCCTCCGCTCATGGGTGGCGTTATGCCGCCGGGTGAATGACACTTGCGTCATGAGCACCGTTTCCAGAGAGTCGCCACAGCTGCCCGAGCAGACCGGCATCGAGCCGGCGCCGGGCGAATACCGGGTTCAGGCACCCGCTGAAATCTCGTCCCTGCTGCGCCAGATGCTGGAGCAGCAGATCCGCATCACGTTGACCAGCCCTGCAGGCGCCACGCTGAACGGCCGCATGTGCCTGTTCGACCCTGACCTGGGCGTTCTCGGCGTCGACGTGATGGCACACGACCCGGAACTCCAGCCCCTGCTGGCCTCCGACGAGATCGCCGCCACCTGTTACCTCGATCAGATCCGAGTGGCCTTCGAGCTTGAAGGCCCGGTGCTCGTCAATGGCCCGCGCGGCGCCGTGCTGCGCGCACCGCTGCCGCTGATGCTGCACCGCTTCCAGCGCCGTCAGTCCTTCCGGGTGAAACCCAGTTCGCGCACGCCGCAGGCCCGCCTGCGGCTGGACGCCGACCCGCAAGGTGCCGAGCAGCGCCTGCGCATCGTCGACCTCAGCGTCGGTGGCATCGCGCTGCTGCTGGCTGCGGGTGACGGTGGAGTGGTTCCGGAACTGGGCACCGAGCTGGAAGCCCACGTCGAGCTGGACCGCGAGAACCACTTCCGCGCGCTGCTGCAGCTGCAACACGTCAGCGGCGCCGCCGGCGACGAGAAGCCGTCCGCCGGGGCGGCGATGCCCGCCGGCCTCAAGCTCGGCTTCGCCTGGGCCCGTTTGTCACCCGACGCACAGCGCCAGGTGCAGCTCTTCATCGACCAGACGCAGCGGATGAACCGACTGCTTCGTAAGTCCTGACATGGAGCCCCTCGTCCAGCGGGTACGCTGGCCGGTCCCCCGAGGGGACGGCGATGCTTGGGGCATCGAGCCCCAAGCACATCGCCACACGGGCCGGCTTGGGAGCGGCCCGGCGCTCGGCCCGGAACACCGCACCGCGCCGCGACTGCCAGCGCGGGGTTTCACGCTGTTGGAGGCCGCGTTCGTGCTCGCGGTGACAGCCATCATCATCGCCGTGGCGATCCCCAGCTACAGCAACTACCAGCAACGCCAGGAGCTGCGCCAGGCCGGCGATGCGCTGGCGCAGGACATGCGCAACGCGCGCGAGCTGAGCGCCACATCCAGCCAGCCCATCTTCATCAGCTTCCGCCCGGCCGGCGCCAAGTGGTGCTGGGGCCTCAGCTACGGCCTGCCCTGCGACTGCAGCGCCAACGCGTCAGCCTGCACCATCGGCCGCAACGACAACAGCGCCTTCCCCGACGTCAGCATGACCGAGGCGTTGGATGTGGAGATCGCCGCCAAGCTTGCGCAGGTCGCCCGCGCCGGCGGCGCATCGTTCAAGAACCGGCATGGCGAAAACTTGCGCGTGCAGATGAGCCTGGCGGGGCGGGCCGCGGTGTGCGGACCAGATTCTCCAGGCAGCAAGCCTTGCTAGTAGCGAGGCAGGCCCTCAGACTTGCATGTTCATGATCTCGGAGTAAGCCGAGACTAGGCGATTGCGCACCTGCAGCGTGGCCTGGAAGCCGATCTGGGCTTTCTGCATCGCCACCATCGTGTCCTCGAGACCGACGTTCGGGTTGTCCAGCTGAACCTGGCGGGCCATCTCGGTGGCCTCGTTCATGGTGGCGCTGACACCCTTCATGGCACTCGCCATCGCATCGCCGAAGCTGGCGCCGCCGGTCGCCTGGGGCTTGGCGAGCGGCTGGCCGTTCACGTTCAGGCCGGCGCGGGCGGCGGCCTGGGTGAAATCGAAAGGCATCAGCTTCATGTCCATGATGGGACGAAGCATAGGTGAGGCCTGCCGGCGCTAAGGCTGGAACTGCGCTCGCTTGGTCGGCTTGTTTCCAGCTTTCTTGAGGGGTGTTTCCGAAATAATTCCGACACCATGGACACAGCTCTCAGCCCCACCGCCGCCGGCATGCCGGTCGCCGCACCCGCCACGGCGCCTGCCGCTGCCGTCGCGCCGCTGACCTACCGGGAGCGCCTGGTCCAGATGCCCATGCGCTCCAAGCTGATGATGGGCGCGGGCCTGGCGGTGCTGGCCGCGGCCGTGCTGGCCATCACACTGTGGTCCAGCCAGGGCGATTTCCGGCCGCTGTTCACCGGCCTGTCGGACAAGGACGGCGGCGCCGTCATCGCGCAGTTGCAGCAGATGAACGTGCCCTACCGCAACGAGCCGGGCGGCAGCATCATGGTGCCCGCGTCGCAGGTCTATGACCTGCGCATGAAGCTGGCCGCCAGCGGCCTGCCCAAGGGCGGCACGGTCGGCTTCGAGCTGATGGACAAATCCTCGATCGGCCAGACCCAATTCAACGAGCGGCTGAACTTCCAGCGCGGCCTCGAAGGCGAGCTGACCCGCACGATCACCGCGCTGGCCGACGTGGCCGACGCCCGCGTCCACCTCGCGCTGCCGCAGCAGAACGGCTTCTTCCGCGAGCAGCAGAAGCCCAGCGCCTCGGTGATGCTGACCTTGCGCCCCGGCCATGTGCTGGACCGCGACCAGGTAGCCGGCATCGTGCACCTGGTGTCCTCCAGCGTGCCCGAGCTGAACCCGAAGGCGGTCAGCGTGCTCGACCAGACCGGCGCACTGCTGTCCAACAACCCGGACGCCAACAACAACGGCCTCGACACCCAGCAGCTGCTCTACAAGCGCCAGATCGAGGACAACATCAACAAGCGTATCTACGACCTGCTGGACCCGGTGGTCGGCCGCGACAACCTGCGCGCCACGGTGACAGCCGACGTCGACTTCAATCAGGTCGAGTCCACCGCCGAGGAATACAAGCCGAACCAGGGCCAGGGCAACAACCCGGCCGTGCGCAGCCAGCAGACACACGAATCGACCAATGCCACGCCGCAGGTGCCCACCGGCGTGCCCGGCGCGGCGACGAACCAGCCCCCGGTGCCGGCCACCGCGCCGGTGAACGGCGCCTCCGCGCCGCTGCAGACCGCCGGTGCCAGCGGCGGGCAGAACAGCTCGCGCAAGGAAGCGACGACGAACTACGAGCTCGACAAGACCGTGCGCGTCACGCGCAACGCCACCGGCAGCGTGCGCCGGCTGAACGCGGCCGTCGTCATCAACCAGAAGCAGGTGACGGACCCGAAGACCAGCAAGGTCGCCAGCGAACCGCTGTCGCAGGAAGAGATCGACAAGCTGACCTCGCTGGTCAAGGAGACGATGGGCTTCAACGCCGACCGCGGCGACTCGCTGAAGATCATCAGCGCGCCCTTCGTGGCCGAGAAGGTCGACAACACCGAAGCACCGCTGTGGAAGCAGCCCTGGTTGCTGGACCTGATCCGCGCCTCGGCGGTGCCGGCGGCCCTGGTCATCGTCGCGCTGATCGCCGTGTTCGGCATGGTGCGCCCGGCCATGCGCAGCCTGAACCCGCCGCCGCCGGAAGCGGCCGACGCTGCCCAGGAGCTCGACGCCATCGTCGACGACCCGAACGAACTGCCCGGTGGCGCGGGCGGTGCCGGTGGTGCGAACGGCAGCATCGGCAGCAGCGGTGGCCTCCATGGCCTGCCCATGCTCGAAGGACCGAGCGAGAATGCCACCCAGGCGCTCGAGCGCGCCCGCCTGATGGCCCGCACCAACCCGGTGGCTGTGGCCAACATCATGCGGAACTGGATGCTGGGCGAAGTCTGACGGAGGCCGCGAGATGGATGACGATGGCGTTGAGGACGCAGCGATCCTGCTGATGTCTCTGGGTGAGGAGGAAGCCTCCGAGGTCTTCAAGCACCTGGAGCCCAAGGAAGTGCAGAAGCTCGGCGAGACGATCGCCAAGCTGAAGGTGATCCCGCGCGAGCGGGTTGAGCAGGTGCTGGAGCGCTTCGACAAGATCGCCGCGCTGCAGAGCAACCTCGTGCCCGACACCGACGAATACGTGCGCAACGTGCTGCGCAAGGCGCTGGGCGACGAGAAGGCCAACCTGCTGCTGGACCGGATCCTGCACGACAGCGACGTCTCCTCGATCGAGAGCCTCAAGTGGATGGACGCCGGCTCGGTGGCCGAGCTGCTGCGCAACGAGCACCCGCAGATCATCGCGGCCATCCTGTCGCACCTGGACTACGACCAGACCAGTTCGGTGCTGCGCTCGTTCACCGAGCGCCAGCGCAACGAGGTGCTGGTGCGCATCGCCACCTTGGACGGCATCCAGCCGATGGCGCTGAAGGACCTCAACGAGGTGATGAGCCAGGTGCTGGCCGGCGGCGAGCGCATGAAGAAGCAGAACCTGGGCGGCGTGAAGACGGCGGCCGAGATCATCAACATGCTGGGCTCCAGCATCGAGGCATCGGTGCTGGACTACATCCGCGAGGCCGACGCCGACCTGGCCCAGAAGATCATGGACAACATGTTCACCTTCGACGATCTGGACAAGATCGACGATCGCGGCATCCAGGCCATGCTGAAGGAAGTGCAGTCCGAGTCGCTGATCGTCGCGCTGAAGGGTGCCAGCACCGAGCTGCGCGAGAAGATCTTCCGCAACATGTCCAGCCGCGCGGCCGAGACGCTGCGCGAAGACCTGGAATCGCGCGGCCCGGTACGGCTGTCGGAGGTCGAAAGCGAGCAGAAGGAAATGCTCAAGATCGTCCGCCGCCTGGTGGACGAAGGGCAGATCGTGCTGGCCGGTGGCGGCGACGATCAATTCGTCTAAGCTCAAGCTTCAGCAGTACAGATCCAGAGTCAGCCCGTGGCGACACCAAAACCCCCACCGCGCCAGGTCCCGCCGCCGGATCGCCGCGAGGGCGACCGCCGCAGCAGCTATGCCCGCTTCATCCCGGGCGAAGAGCTGAGCGGCTTCTCGGCCTGGACGCCGGATTCCTTCGCCAACCCCAACATCGCCCGGCCGCCGATCAGCGCGCCGATGCCGCCGCCCCCGCCCCCTCCGCCGCCGGCCGAGCCCCCGGCCCCGCCCGCGCCGGATCCGGTGCAGCTGATCCACCAGGCCCGGCAGACCGGCTACCAAGATGGGTACCGCGACGGCATGTCGGCGCTGGATTCGTTCAAGCAGAGCTTCGCGCAGCAGATGACCTCGCAGGTCGGCGCGCTGGTGAAGAGCTTCGACGCCGAGTTCCGCGCGCTGGAAAACGAGATGTCCGTGGCGCTTGCGCGCATCGCCGTCGAGCTGGCGCGCCAGGTCGTGCGCAGCGAGATCACGCAGCGGCCCGAGCACATTGCCAAGGTCGCGCATGACGCGGTCGAGGCGCTGCAGCTCTCGGCCCGCCACGTGCGCGTGCGCGTCAACCCGGCCGACTACCCGCTGGTGCTCGAAGGCGCCGGCGAGGAGATGCAGGCCCGCGAGGCCCAGGTGATCCCCGACCCCGACATCCCGCGCGGCGGCTGCCAGGTCGAATCCGACATCGGCAGCGTCGACGCGAGCCTCGCCGCGCGCTGGCAGCAGGCCGCGGCCGCGATGGGCCAGGCCTCGCTGTGGGAAGACCGCCGCGGCGGCCACGGCGACGAGGAACCCGCACCGTGAGCGCCCGCACCGATCGCTGGCAGCAGTACCTGAACGACCTGCAGTCGTTCGCCGGCAACACCGTGCCGATCGAATCGCAGGGCAAGCTGGTGCGCGTGGCCGGCCTGGTGCTGGAAGCCACCGGCGTCAAGGTGCCGATGGGCTCGGTCTGCGAGATCCACATGCCCTCCTCCGGCGCCAATCCGCGCCGTGGCCTGCGGCCGGTAACGGCCGAGGTCGTCGGCTTCTCCGGCGACCGCGCCTACCTGATGCCCACGGACGAGGTCCAGGGCCTGTCCAGCGGCGCGCGGGTGGTGCCGCGTGCCCTGCCGCTGCTCTCGCCCAAGCTCGGCCAGCCGGCCCACCCCTGGCGGCGCACCGAAGACCGCGGTCTGCACCTGCCGATGGGCAACGGGCTGCTGGGCCGCGTCGTCGATTCCCACGGCCACGCGCTGGACCGCCGCGGCCCGCTGGAAGACGTGCACAGCGAGCCGATGGTGCGCCGGCCGATCAACGCGATGGACCGCGACCCGGTGCGCACGCCGCTGGACACCGGCGTGCGGGCGATCAACACGATGCTCACCGTCGGCCGCGGCCAGCGCCTGGGCCTGTTCGCCGGCACCGGCGTCGGCAAGTCGGTGCTGCTGGGCATGATGGCGCGCTACACGCAGGCGGACGTAATCGTCGTCGGCCTGATCGGCGAGCGTGGCCGTGAAGTGAAGGAATTCATCGAGGACATCCTGGGCGACGACGGCCTGGCCCGCTCCGTCGTCGTCGCCGCGCCGGCCGATGCCCCGCCGCTGCTGCGCATGCAGGGCGCCCACTACGCCACGGCGATCGCCGAGTTCTTCCGCGACCAGGGCCGGCACGTGCTGCTGCTGATGGATTCGCTGACCCGCTACGCGATGGCGCAGCGCGAGATCGCCCTGGCCATCGGCGAACCGCCGGCCACCAAAGGCTATCCGCCAAGCTGCTTCGCCAAGCTGCCGCAGCTGGTGGAGCGCAGCGGCAACGGCCTGCCGGGCGAGGGCTCGATCACGGCCTTCTACACGGTGCTCAGCGAGGGCGACGACCAGCAGGACCCGATTGCCGACGCCGCGCGTGGAATATTGGACGGCCATATCACCCTGTCGCGCGAATTGGCCGAGGCGGGGCACTATCCTGCCATCGACATCGAGCGATCGATCTCGCGGGTGATGACGAATGTAGTACCGCAAAACCAGGTCGATTCGGCGCGTCGGTTCAGGCAGTTGCTGGCCAAATACAACAAGGCCCGCGACCTGATTCAGCTGGGTGCCTACAGCCCTGGCCACGATCAGGAACTGGACCTGGCCGTGCGGCTTCACCCGGACATGATCCACCTGCTGCAGCAGGGCATGCACAGCCCGTCGCCCTTGGCGGAGGGCGTGAAGCAGTTGCAGGCGGTGATCCAGGCCTGAGCTTAGGTTAGGAAGAACAAGCGATGAGCAGCACCAGTGATTCGACCAGTCTCCAGACCCTCGGCATCCTGCTGGAGCGCGCCGAAGCCGAGCGCGACGAGGCGCTGAAGGCCTGGAAGGACATGCTGCTGCGCGCCGCCCAGGCCCGCGAGCAGGCCGAACAGCTGAGCAGCTACCGCAGCGAATACCAGCAGCGCTGGACGCAGCAGTTCTCCCGCCAGGGCACGATGGACATCGTCAGCTGCTACCAGAACTTCGGCGGCAAGCTTGACCAGGCGATCGACAGCCAGGTCGCCGTCACCCAGCACGCCGACGTGCGCGTCGAGCGCGCCCGCGCGCTGCTGGCCGAGAGGGAGATGCGCGTCGCCGCCATCGGCAAGCTGATCGAACGCCGCCGCGCCGAGATGGGCCGCGCCGCACTCCGCCAGGAGCAGAAGCAGAGCGACGAACAGGCCGCCCGCACCGCCCTGGGCGGCAACGGCGGCTTCAACCCCTTGAGCCGACTGCAGGCCTGAGAGCCCGACCCCGCGCAGGAACAAAGACATGACCAGCATCGCCTCCTCGAACAACACCACCGGCACCAGCGCTGCCGCCCTGCTCGCCGCCGCGGGCAACAACAGCGCCGATAGCGCCAACCAGGACTTCCAGCGCATGCTGCGCAGCCACGCGGCGCAGCTGTCGATCAGCTCCGAGCCGATCGCCCCGCCGTCGCCGCCGAAGGCGATCGTTCAGGTCGAGCAGCCGAAGGACGGCCCCAGCGACATGCAGCGCGAGGAAGCGCGGCTGAGCATGTCCCGCAAGCAGAGCACCACCACGACGACGCCGGTCAAGAATCCGCCGGCCAAGACGGACACCGCCGCGACCGACGACGCCGCCGCCGATGCTGCGAACGAGACGGCACAGCAGGCCGATGCGAACAACACGCAGGCCACCACCGCCAAGCCGCAGCCCACGAGCGCGCCGGCACCGGCCACCGATGCGCTCAGCACCAAGCTTGCATCGGGCAAGGGCGGCAAGAAAACGGGCGACGACGACTCGTCCGCACCGGCCGACGCAACGCAAGAAGACTGCGCCGCCCCCGAAACGCGCAGCACCACGGGCGATACCGGCGCCACCGCCACGCTCGACCCGGCCGCCGTGCTGGCTGCCACGCAGCTGAACGACAAGGCCGCCGCCGCGCTGCAGGCGGAGGCCGACGGTGGTACCGCCACCGGCAAGCAGAGCGGCCGCGCCGGCGATGCCACCCAGTCCCGTCAGGCCGCCGGTGCGGACGCCGCCGCCGACGCCAGCCAGCAGGCAAGCACACAGCAAACCGGTACCACGGCGACGCAGACCAGCTTCGCCAGCATGCTCGGCGCCGCCGGCAAGCAGGCCGCCGCGGGTTCGCCGGTGGCGGGCATCGCCCCGGGCGCAGTCGATCACGGCGCATCGGCCCAGCTGGCTGCGCTGGCCGGCCTTCCTTCCGCCGCAACGAATTCCGCGGCCGGTGCCGCCGCCGCACCCGCGGCGTCCACGCCGAGCTCGCTGGTGCTGTCGCAGCCGCTGCAGGACCCCGGCTTCGCATCCGAGATGTCGGCGCGGCTGAGCGTGCTCGCCTCTCAGGGCGTGCAGCAGGCGCAGCTGCACCTGAATCCGGCCGACATGGGCCCGGTGCAGGTGCGGATCACCGTCGACGGCCAGCAGGCCCAGGTGTCCTTCCATGCCGAGCAGGCCGAAACCCGCGCCGTGCTCGAACGCAGCCTGCCCGACCTCGCCGCGGCCCTGCGCGACACCGGCCTCACGCTCAGCGGTGGCGGCGTGTTCCAGGCCGCCAGTGGCGGCAGCGGCGGCAGCGGCAACGGTTCGTTCCAGCAGCAGGCACGCGACGGCGCGGCCTCCTCCGCTGGCGGCACCGGCAGGATTCAGCGCGTGACCGGCGCCGATGATGTGCAGTCGACGATCAGCCGCGCGGGCGGCGTTCGCGGCGGTCCGGTGCGCGGCGTTGTGGATTTGTACGCCTAGCTTTACTTCGCGAAAGATAAGCGCGACCCCTCCAGGGCTTTTTAACGCATGGCCGCGCAGCAGTCCGTCAATAATCGCCGTTAGCGTCGCCATGCCTGCCGGCGTGCCGACGAACCGATTCGACGAGGAGAAGTCTTCATGGCCACAGCCGCCGCTGGCGCCCCCGCCCCCAAGGCGGGCGGTAACAAAAAGCTGATCATCATCCTGGCCGCCGTGCTGGTGCTGGTGCTGGCCGGCGGTGCGGCCCTGCTGCTGATGAAGAAGAAGGCCAGCGCCGAGGACGGCGATGACGCCGATGCCGCGCCCGCGCCGGCCGTCCATGCCAAGAAGGAAAGCGGCAAGCCGCCCGTCTTCGTGCCGCTGGACCCGTTCACCGTCAACCTGACGGACAAGGAAGTGGACCGCTTCGCCCAGGTCGGCGTCACGCTGCAGGTGGACGACGAAAAGGTCGCCGAGGAAATCAAGAAGTACCTGCCGGCGATCCGCAGCAATGTGCTGATGGTGCTCTCCCACAAGTCCTCGACCGAGTTGCTGACGGTGGAAGGCAAGGAAAAACTGGCCCGCGAGATCATGCGCGAGTCCGTGCGGCCGATGGGCATCGAGCTGGACGACGACGATGACGACGACGCCCAGCCCGCCACCGGCGACGCGCCGCCGAAGAAGAAGAAAAAGAAAAAGCGCCGCAACGTCGAGAGCCCCGTGACCCAAGTGCTCTTCTCGCAGTTCATCGTGCAGTAACGCCGTCTCCAGCAGGCCCACTATGAATCAGCAGATCCTCTCGCAAGACGAAGTCGATGCGCTGCTGCAAGGCATCACCGGCGAAAGCCAGAAGCTCGAGGCGGAAGAGGAGCAGGTCGGCGGCATACGCGACTACAACCTCGCCAGCCAGGAGCGGATCGTCCGTGGGCGCATGCCCACGATGGAGATCATCAACGAGCGCTTCGCGCGGAACATCCGCGTCGGGCTGTTCAACTTCATCCGCAAGAGCCCCGAGGTCGCGATCGGCGGCATCAAGGTGCAGAAGTACTCGGCCTTCCTGCGCGAGATCGTCGTGCCGACGAACTTCAACATCGTCTCGGTCAAGCCGCTGCGCGGCTCGGGCCTGATCGTCTGCGACCCGACCCTGGTGTTCGCCGTCATCGACTCGCTGTTTGGCGGCATCGGCAAGTTCCACGCGCGCATCGAAGGCCGCGACTTCTCCGCCACCGAGCAGCGCGTGATCCTGCGCCTGGTGGAGGTCATCACCGCCGAATACAAGAAGGCCTGGACCGGCATCTACCCGCTGGAGCTGGACTACCAGCGCTCGGAGATGCAGCCGCAGTTCGCCAACATCGCCACGCCCAGCGAGATCGTCGTCTCGACCTCGTTCACCCTGGAGATCGGCGAGACCAGTGGCACCGTCTACTTCTGCATTCCCTACTCCACGCTGGAGCCCATCCGCGACGTGCTCTACAGCACCACGCAGGGCGACTCCGCCGAGCCCGACCGTCGCTGGGTCAACCTGCTGAAGCACCAGATCCAGGCCGCCGAGGTGGAGCTGGTGGCAGAGCTGGGCCATGCACCGGCCACCGTCGAGCAGTTGCTGGCCTTCAAGCCGGGTGACTTCATCGAGCTGGACCTGGAGCCGCTGATCAAGGCCAAGATCGACGGCGTGCCCATCTACGACTGCCACTACGGCACGTCCAACAACAAGTATTCGATCAAGATCGACAAGATGCTGACCAGCCCGGACTCCGGCTGGCTGGGAGCCCGAGATGCCACCTGATTCACCGAGCCAAGAAGAACAGGACGCGATGGCGGCCGAATGGGCTGCCGCACTCGCCGAAGCCGCTCCGCCCGCCACGCAGGAAGTCGCCGAAGAGGTGCGCCCCGCGGCCGACCAGGTGGCGCCCGCCGCGTTCACGAACTTCTCGCCGACGCCGGGCAACATGCCCAGCGGCGACATCAACATGATCCTGGACATCCCCGTCCAGCTGACCGTTGAACTGGGCCGCACGCGCATCCCGATCAAGAACATCCTGCAGCTCGCGCAAGGCTCGGTCGTCGAGCTGGACGCGCTGGCCGGCGAACCGATGGACGTGCTGGTCAACGGCTACCTGATCGCCCAGGGCGAGGTCGTCGTCGTCAACGACAAGTTCGGCATCCGGCTGACCGACATCGTGACCCCTTCGGAACGCATGCGCCGGTTGAGCAAGGCCTGACCCCGCGGTTTCCTGGCAGACAATGCCGCGATGACCAATTCCCTGCTCCCCTTCCTCTGGTTCCTGGCCATCCTGTGCCTGATCCCGCTGGCGCTGTGGCTGCTCAAGCGCACGCCGATGGGTGGCGCGGGCGCAGGCGGGATGATGCGCGTGGTGTCCACGCTGCCGATCTCGCCGAGCCAGCGCCTGCAGATCGTCGAGGTGGGCCAGGGCGAAGCGCGCCAATGGCTGGTGCTGGGCATCACCGGCCAGCAGATCCACACCCTGCACGTGATGCCGCCGCAGGCCGAGACGCCCGGCGCCGCGCAGCAGGCCTCGTTCGCGCAACTGCTGGCCAGCAAGCTGAAGGGTGAACAGCGGGGCGACCAGCGTGCGCCATAACTTCGCATCCCGACTGAGCACGCTGCTGGCCCTCGCCCTGCTGCCGGCGCTGGCCTGGGCGCAGCAGAGCCCGCCGCCCGCCACGCTGCCCCTGCTCGTTGGCCAGGGCGCCGGCGGCAGCAGCTACTCGGTGCCGATCCAGACGCTGCTGTTCTTCACCGCCCTGGGCTTCCTGCCCGCGGTGCTGCTGATGATGACCGGCTTCACGCGCATCGTGATCGTGCTGTCGCTGATGCGCCAGGCACTGGGCACGCAGGCCGCGCCGCCGAACCAGGTGATCGTCGGCCTGTCGCTGTTCCTCACCTTCTTCGTGATGAGCCCGACCTTGGACAAGGTCTACACCGACGCGTGGGCACCCTACAGCGCCGGCACGATCGGCTTCGAGGTGGCCCTGCAGCGCGCCGAGCCGCCGATGCGCGGCTTCATGCTCAAGCAGACCCGCCAGAGCGACCTTGCCCTCTTCACGCGTCTGGCCAAGCTCGACGCCTCGGTGAAGCCCGAAGACGTGCCCTTCAAGGTGCTCGTGCCGGCTTTCGTCACCAGCGAGCTGAAGAGCGCCTTCCAGATCGCCTTCCTGATCTTCATTCCCTTCCTCGTCATCGACATGATCGTCAGCTCGGTGCTGATGAGTCTGGGGATGATGATGCTGTCGCCGGTGCTGGTGGCCCTGCCCTTCAAGCTGATGCTGTTCGTGCTGGCCGATGGCTGGAACCTGCTGCTCGGCTCGCTCGCCGCCTCGTTCGCCACTTGAGGTAAGCCATGGATCCCCAACAAGTATTCACCCTCGGCCAGCAAGGCCTCTACGTGCTGATGATGGTGGCCGCGCCCGTGCTGCTGGCCGTGCTCGCCGTCGGCGTGCTGGTCAGCGTGTTCCAGGCCGCCACGCAGATCAACGAATCGACGCTCAGCTTCGTGCCCAAGGTCCTCGCCGCCATCGCGGTGCTGGCCATCGCCGGGCCGTGGATGATCACCACGCTGGTGGAGTACATCCAGCGGACCTTGATGGCGATTCCGCAGGCGGTGGGCTGAGCCGGCGGCCGGCAGTTCCTTGTTCTCCGTCACCGAAACCCAACTGCTCGCCTGGCTGACGCCAGTGCTGTGGCCGTTCCTGCGCACGCTGTCGCTGTTCGCGGGCATGCCCACGTTCAGCCAGCGCGCCGTGCCGCTGCGGGTGCGGATCGGGCTGGCGGTGTTCATCTCGGTCTGCGCGCAGCCTTCGCTGCCGAGCATGCCGGTGGTGCCGCTCGATTCGTTGCCGATGCTGACCCTGCTGCTGGCGCAGCAGATGCTGATCGGCCTGGCGATGGGCTTCGCGGTGCGCGTGGTGTTCGCCTCGCTGGAATTCGCGGGTGAGCTGATCGGCCTGCAGATGGGCCTGAATTTCGCCGGTTTCTTCGATCCGCAGACGGGCAGCCAGGGCACGGCCAGCGCGCAGTTCTTCGGCTCGATGGTGGCCTTCCTGTTCATCGCGATCAACGGTCACCTGCTGCTGATCAACGCGCTGGTGCAGAGCTTCCAGGCCTTCCCGGTGGGCGACGAGCCCTTCGCCTTCCTGCGCGTCGCGCAGCCGCAGCGTTGGGGTGCGGAGATCTTCAGCATCGGCCTGTGGATCGCCCTGCCCTTGATCACGATGCTGATGTTCGTCAACATCGTGCTGGGCGTGATCTCGCGCGTGGCGCCGCAGATCGGCGTGTTCTCGGTGGGCTTCCCGCTCACCGTCAGCATCGGGCTGATCGGCATGGTGGCGACGCTGCCGCTGATGCAGACGCCGTTCCAGGTGGCGCTCGAACGACTGCTGGCGGCATTTACCTAGAAGGGGCAAGCATGAACAGAGCGGCGATCCGGCAAGGCACACAGGCCACCCTCATCGCCGCGTTGCTCGTCGCCTGCGGCGTAGCGCCGATGGAGCCTGACCGCAGCGCCCGCGCGCCGCGGCTCGATGGCTTCGGCACGGCGACGTTGACCATCGCCAGCCCTTCCGCGCCGGCCCGCGCCTGGTTCGCCCAGGGCATGGAGCAGGCCTATGCCTTCAATGAGGTGGAGGCCGTGCGCAGCTTCAAGGCGGCGTTGGCGCAGGATCCCGACTGCGCGATGTGTGCCTGGGGTGTGGCCTGGCAACTGGGCCCCAACATCAACGCCAGCGAGCGTGGGGATCTTGCCGAAGCGCGGCGCTATGCCGACTACGCGCAGGCCCACGGCCAGGCGCTGCCGGCGCGCGAGCGCGAGCTGATCGAGGCGATGCGCCTGCGCTATGCCACGGGCAGCGCTGCGCGCGACATCGCCGTGAAGCAGGCGCCGCGCTGCGGCACGCCGGGCTCGGGCAAGCCGGCCGATCCGCTGGACATGGCCTATGCCGAGCGGCTGCGCGGCCTGCTCGACCACCATCCCGACGACCCCGACCTGCTGAGCTTCTACGCCGAGGCGGAGCTGATCGCGATGACTGAGGACGAATGGTGGGATGCCGCGCCCGGCAAGTCGACCGCGCGCGTCGCCGATCTCGCCGCCCGCCTGGAGGCCGGGCTGGCCCGCCACCCCGACCACGTCGGGCTCAACCACTACATGATCCACGCGGTGGACAACGTGCAGGTCGCCGCCCGCGCCGAGGCCGCCGCCGACCGGCTCGGCGCGCTGGCGCCGAAGTCACCGCACCTGCTGCACATGCCCTCGCATACCTACGCTCAGATCGGCCGTTATGCCGACGCCACGCAGGTGAACCAGGCCGCCATCGCGGCCGACGAGGTGATGTTCGCGGAGCTGAAGCAGCAGGGCTTCGACATCAGCAAGGACTGGCGCAGCCATGACGGTGCCTTCCAGTGGTACGCCGCGCTGATGGAGGGCCGCGGCGATCTGTCGCTGCAGACGGCGCGGGAAGCCGCCCGCCAAGCCGGCTACGACAACGAGTACGGCGAGTACGTGCGCAGCCGGCCCATCCTGACGCTGATGCGCCTGGAGCGCTGGGACGCGGTGCTGGACGAGCCCATGCCGACCGGCAAGCGCGGCGTCGCCACGGTACTGGGCGAGATGGCCCGCGGCACGGCGCTGGCCCGCAAGGGGCAGGCGGCCGCCGCGGCCGAAGCGCTGGCGCGGCTGGAGCCGGCGAGCGCGGCCTTGCTGAAAGCCCATGCCGGCAAAGAATCGATGGACAAGATCGCCCGCAGCATCGCGCAGGGCAGCGCGCTGCGGCTGCGCGCCGAACTCGCGCTAGCCGCGGGCCGCTTCGACGAGGCCCTGTCGCTGCAGGCCGAGGCCGCCACGGCCATCGCCGATGCCGACGACAAGATGGAACCGCCGATGCTGGCCGCCGGCGCGCGCGTGGCGCTGGGCGACATGCAACTGCGGGCCAAGGCCTATGCAGCCGCGGAGCAGAGCTACCGCGCCGATCTGGCCCGGCATCCGAACAGCGGCTGGGCGCTGCAGGGGCTCGTGAAAGCGCTGCAGGCGCAGGGGCACGATGCCACCGCCGAACGCGCCGCATTGCAGCGCGCCTGGCCGGTGGCCGACGGTGCGCTGCTGGCCTCGCGTTGAGGTAGTGCCCTCGACGCCGTTCAGGGCGGCGTGTTGGTGATCTGCGGATCCTGGCTGGGGTACAGCATCGTCACCGTCTTGGGGTCGGCGAACAGCAGCACCGCGCCCTTGGTCACGGTGGACGTGGTCGGCATGCTGATCGCGACCGTGCCGTCGTCGCTCGCGGGGCAGTAGTTGCTGATGTTCAGCGACGGTCCCTGGCCCAGCGTCTTGAACACCGTGCCCATCAGCGCGAGGTCGGAACCATCGGCCTGGGAGATGAAGCAGAAGCCGGCATCCGCGGGTACCCACAGCGGCGGGGTGACCCGCTCCGTGGCGGCGTAGTCGCTGAAGTACTCGCAGCTGGCGAAGACGCCCAGCTCATCGATCTTGGCTCGGACGTAGTACGTGTTGTCGGTCATGGTTGACGGCCCTCTTCCTCGTTGTGGATCATTTTTGTGTGCCGCAACCGGAAGCGCGTCAATCAGTGCGCGCGCAGGCTCATATGGATTTCATACAGCGCTGCGCTTCCTCCCAGGCCTGCGTGACTTCTGCATGGACGTGCAGCAGCTGCGGCATTTGCTCAAGCATATGGTTCACCGTGCGGCACTGCGCAAGAGCTTCTGCGGCTTTGCCGGTATCTTTCAACGCTTGCGCGGTACTTAGCTCGGTGCGGGCCAGTGCCGTGCGCAGGGCCAGGTCTTCACTGCGCTTGGCCAGTGCATCAGCCAGCCGCTGCTGCAGAGGCTGCAGGGCGGCCAGCGACTCGGCCGGGCTCATGTGCGGCAGCATCAACTGCAGCAGCCGGCTGCGATAGGGCAAGCGGCGCAAGGCGGCGCTGGGGTTCTTCGCCTGCTCCGCGGCGTCCAGCGCATCCACGCGGGCGAGCAGCTCCTGCAGGCGCGGCATCGGCGGCGGGTTCAGCTCGGCCTGGGTGATCTCCGTGGCCATCAGCGAGCTGTTCCACTGCGAGTTGCCGGGGTCGTGCAGCAGCAGGTCGTGCGCGAGCTCGGCCGCGCGGCGCAGCTCGGCCTGGGCCGCGTCGCGCTCACCCAGATGGCGCAGCGCATCGCCCAGGTACAAATGGACCAGCGCCTCGCGGCTCTCCCACAGCGCGTCCTTCGGCGCGTCGGCGCGCACCTGCTCGATCAGCGTACGGGCTTCCCCGAGCACATCGCGAACCTGCGCGTACTGGCCGCGCTGCGCCTGCACCGTACCGAGCCAGCTCATGGTGTCGGCGAGTTCGGCGCGCAGCGTGTTGTCGCCCGCCTGGCCCTGCAGCGCGCGCTGCTTGAGATCCATCGACACGCGGAAGCGCTTCTCGGCCTCGGCCAGTTCGCCCGTGCCCAGCAGGGCCGAGCCCAGGCTGTTGTTGGCGTAGGAGAGTTCGGCCAGCGCCTCTGCGTCATCGGGTGCGCTGGCCAGCCACTGCTCGCAGCGCTGCAGATAGGCCGCCATCGATTCGCGGGCGGCGCTGAAACGGCGCTGCGTGTAGGCCACGTGGCCCAGCCAGAACTCGGCGGCGCCCTGGGCCTTGCGCCAGGCGGCGACCTGCTTGTTGTCGCCGGTCGGGTCGGCGGCCAGGATCTTCAGCGCGGCCTGCAGCGGCGCGACAGCAGCATCCAGCTCGCGCTTGGAAACCCGCACCTCCCCGATCACGGTTAAGGCCTTCGCGCGCTGCAGGCGGGCGCCCACGTCCTTCGAGCCCTCGCCGTCACCGTCGTAGCGGGCCAAGTAGTCCAGCGCCTTGCTGCCCACGCTGTCCAGCAATTCCAGCCGGCCCACCGGGCGCAGCTTGTCGGCGAAGTCGCCCAGCATGTAGCTCAGCAGGTCATCGGCCTGCTGCCGCCGGGCCAGCGCCTGCTGCTCGGCCCGATCGGCGCGCACGGCCTCGGCCACCGAGAGGCCCGTCAGCGCGATCAGGGTCACCAGCCCCAGGCCGCCGATGCCCACCGCCAGCCGGTGCCGCCGCGCGAAGCGGCTCAACACATAGAGCGCGCTGTCGCGTCGCGCGCTGATGGGCTCGAAGGCCAGCCAGCGGCGCAGGTCGTCGGCCAGTTGCTCGGCGTTGGCATAGCGCTCCGCGGGTGACTTCTTCAGCGCCTTGGCCAGGATCGTGTCCAGATCGCCGCGCAGCGCCGGGACGACGTCCGACAGCCGGCGTGGCTCCTGCTCGACGATGGCGCGCAGCCGGTCGACGTGCGTCTGCGTGTCCACATCGGTCGGATGCTTGCCGCCCAGCAGCAGGTAGAGCAGCACGCCCAGCGCGTAGACGTCGGTGGCCGTGGTGACTTCCTGGCGCTGCACCTGCTCCGGCGCGGCGTAGTTGAGCGTGTACGCATGGCCCGCCTGGCGGGTCAGCTCGGTGGCCTCGCCGCTGCCGGTGGCGTCGTCCAGCAGCTTGGCGATGCCGAAGTCCAGCAGCTTCACCTCGCCGGCATCGGTGACGAGGATGTTGCTGGGCTTCAGGTCGCGGTGCAGGATCAGCCGCACATGCGCATGCGCCACGGCCGCCAGCACATCGAGGAACAGCGTGACGCGCTGGCGCGCATCCAGGCCCTTGGCATTGCAGTACTCGGTGATCGGCGTGCCGTCCACGTACTCCAGCACCAGGTAGGGCTGCGAGCCGGCCGCCACACCCGCCACGCCCGCATCAAGCATGCGCGCGATGTGCGGATGGGCCAGGCGGGCGAGGATCTGCCCTTCCCGCGCGAAGCGGCCCTGCGCGGGCTCGCCCTCGCGCATGCCGATGAGGCTCGTGGTCAGGAACTTGATGGCGACTTCGCCGTCGAAGCGCCCGTCGGTGCGCCGCGCCAGCCACACCGTGCCCATGCCGCCCTGGCCCAGCTCGCGCACCAACGTGTAGGCGCCCATCACCTGGCCGGCTTCGAGCTGCGAGCCCATCAGCGCCGGCCGGTCCAGGAACTCCGCGGCCTCCAGCTCGCCCTGGCGCGCCAGCAGCTCGGCCAGGTCATCGGCCAGCGCCGCGTCTTCCTCGCGCAATTGCGCCAGCCGTGCCGCGCGGTCCTGTGGCGGCAGATCGAGCAGTTCGTCCAGATACGGGCTCAACACCGGCCAGCGCGATTGCGTCACATAACGGTTCATTTCATCGCCATCGAAAGAAAGATTCGGGCCTTGCTCCAGTCGCGCTGCACCGTGCGCTCGGTGATGTCGAGCGCCTGCGCGATTTCCGCCTCGGTGAGCCCGCCGAAGTAGCGCATCTCCACCACCTGGGCCAGCCGCTCGTCGTGGACCGCCAGCGCCTGCAGCGCCTCGTGCACCCGAAGGATCTCGTCGTCCTGCTGCGGCGCGAGATCGGCCACGACCGTGTTCAAGGTGACGAACTGCAGGTGCCCGCCCCGCCGGTCCGCCTGGCGGGCGCGCACATGGTCCACCACCACCGAGCGCATCACGCGCGCGGCATAGGCCAGGAAGTGCTTGCGATCCGGAAAGTCCTGACCCTGGGCCTGCCCCTGGCCGTCAACCAGCCGCAGCCAGGACTCGTGCACCAGGTCCGTGGGGTTCAGGCTCAGCTCGCCGGAGCGGGACAGGCGCGCGCGCGAGATGCGCCGCAGGTCCGCATACAGCAGGCTCATCACCTGGTCGGCCGCCTGCCGGTCGCCGCCATGGGCGGCGCGCAGCAACAAGGTGACCTCCGATGAAGAAGAGAAAGCCCGTGGATCGGGCTCTTCCTGAGGCTGGGGCGGGGGCTGAGGAACGGTGTTGATCAAGAAGGAGGTCCCAACGAACGATTTATTTTTTGTCGATGTCGGGATCCGCTCGCGCAGTCCGTTCTATCAGATGAGGACATCGGCGCTGACCCGTTGAACAGGGAGGCCCGTCAAGGGCAGCGGCACCGCAGATGTCCTCACCTGGACACATAACGAGCATCCGCAACACATCCGATATGTATCTTAACCAGCGCCTGGACGATCAGCCCGTCGAGACCCGGATCCGCACCGACCTCTCGAAGACTCCCCGGTCACGACAGCAGTTCCAGCCCGTGCTCCAGTTGCAGAGCATCGAGGCCTTCGGCGTCCACATCCACCGCCGCATCATCAGCTGCCACAGCGCCGGCAAACGCCCCGCCGTGATGCTGCTGGCCGCCGAGGCGCTGACCGCCGGTGGCGTGGCGCGCAGCGAACTGCTGGCCGCCCTGGGCGCCCGCGTGCGCAGCCGGGTCCGCTCCACCGACCTGGTCGTGCAGATCGCCGACCGCTTCGGCGTCTACCTCGACGGCGACGTCGCCTCGCACACGGAAGCGATCCACGAGCGGCTGAAGCTGGTGCTGCTGGAGGAGTTCGGGTTCGGGGATGTGAGCCTGCGGATTCATCCGCGGTTCGGGGTGGCGACGCATCCGGGGACGGCGGTGAGTGGGGTGGAGTTGGTGGGTGCGGCGGCGCTGGGGATTGAGGGCTGAGGCGGTTGCACTAGCCTGTGGCTACCAGTCACTGACACGACAGCTCGTTCACCGAGCCAACTTGTGCGTTTCCCGCGACGGAAGTCCAAGTCGCGATCGGACAATGGGATCGCTACCGTGGTACTGCTTCTGGTCCTCGAGCGCTGCGATTTCCTCATCTGAATAGACACGTTCGAATTCGCCCGCCTTCGCCGCGGGCTGGGACGCGGCGGCCGCAGGCTCGATAGGCGTGCTCGGTGCTCGGGCAGGCTCGACGACCCAAGCGGGTATGGCGTCCTGCTCAGTCGAGCTGGCCGGCGCCGAAAGCTCGATCCCCTCGTCCTTCTTTTCAGTGCGCTGCTTAACCGGCGCAGGAAGCGGTTCAGGAGCTATGCCGTCCTGAGGTTTGCTTGCCGTAGGTGCTGAAACTTCAATGGGCGCCGCCGGCTGACCATCTGTTGCCGGAGCATTGCTCCCCTTGTTTCCGAACACGAGGTACAGCACTATCGCCGCAGCTGTGATGATGGGCGTCCAGTTCACGACGATGGCAACGTTCTCGCTACCGCAGCTTGGACACACCCGAGACAAATTCTTGCCGCGCGGATACCACGTGTACCGGCAATCGTTGCACTTGTTCTGGCTTCGAAGAGTCTTTGCCATGGGCTCGCTCAGTGGACTACATCGCAGCGAGGTCAGCGGTGGCTTGAGCCAGCGCCTGTACGGCCTGTTGAAGCGCGGGCTGTAGCGCAGCCGCTCGGGACTCGGCGGTTTGACGGAACCGTTGGAGATCAGCGGCACCCGAGCCAAGGACTGCTTCAAGGGCTACCCGTCGCGCACCGAGCCTCGATTTAATCGCCGCGATGTCAGCGGGAGCGACACCAGCACTAGGATTGAAGCGGAAGCGGCGTTCACAGCTGGCGCGCCAGTCGACGACCGCTCTAGTGAGACTCTCGCCAAAGCCACGCACTTGCCGGATACGCGCCCAATCAACGTCTGCAGCAGTCTCTATTCCGAACGAACGCAGCGCGGCCTTTCGCGCAGGGCCCACACCCGTGATGTCCGCGCTGTCGATGAAGATGCCGTCAAGAAACTTCTGCTTCTGTCTCTCTTCTGCTGTCGCATGAAGCTTGTCTAGCTCCTGCTTTTCTCGTTGAGGCAGGCCTTGATACTCATCCCGTGCTCTTATGAGTTCCTGTCGACGCAAACTGAATCCCTGAGGACCAGTGTCCTCCTGGAGTTGCTTGACGAGACGGTCGTACTCTTGTTGAGCCGCCGCCTTGGCATCCTTGCGCCTGCGCCACTCGTTGCTTCTAGGTCCGGAGCCAATCGAACTCAACATGTTCCATCCGACAAAGCCGGCCGCCAAACACCAAAACCACAGCTTCGGCGCGATGACCGCGACGAAGACGGCGAGACCAACGGCCAAGACGCGATAGGCCGTGACCGTACTCTTGCCTGGAACATCGACTGGCAACGGGTTGGGTTTGATCGACAAGTGACCAACACTCGGAATGCTTGCCACCGGCGGCGGCGGCACTGCCTCGATCAGTGCCCAGGCCTTGGCAAGGATGAAACCGGTCGAGGTTGGTGTGTAAGTGGCCCCCAGATCGAGGAAGTACACGACCCCCTGTCTTTCTAGAGCGCACCAGGGGCATGAAAGCAGGTGCTTCGGATACACGTGCATCGCACCGCTCGTGCCGCACCTCTTCAGGTTGGCACGAACGCCGTCCAAAGCGGACACCCATTGCTTGGCGGTTGGGCGGCCGCCCTGAGAGCCAACCTCTGTGAACGCCGCATGGAACATGCTTTGCACAGCGTCCGGCACGATATCCAAGGGAATTGAACGAGGCGGAGGCGAGAAGCCACGTTGCTTCGCATCGCGCGCGTATGCATAGCGGAATGCCTTGATGTCGGCTTCCAGTGCATCCCCGACGCCGTTACGCAATGGAACCCCTGAGTACGGATGCCGGCCGCCGAAGAGCAGGTGGAAGATCAGCAATGCCAATCCGAAATTGTCGTGGTTAGCCTTGCGGACAACACCGTCAAATGAAGACAGGCCTTGCAACTCTGGCGGCGTGTAGTGCGACACGCCCACCTCGCAAAGGTGCAAAGTCCCTCGGGCATCCACCTGGCACGAGTCGCAGTCAATCAGGATGACCTTGCTGTCGCCACCCACCATGACGTTGCCCTGATTGACGTCACCGAGCACATGGCCATGGTCATGGACAGTCTCGAACGCGGAGGCCGTGTTCCTTGCCACAAACAGCAGGTAGTCCCATGCGGCCTTCGGCCGCTCCTGTCTACGGTGCGCGGGACTGTAGACCATGTGGATAGGTTCGCGACCCACCACCTTAGGCATCAAAAATCCGACAACGGGGCCGCCTTTGCTCGCGTGCAGCGTCTCCTGCGGCCAAGCCGCGTAACTGACCAACTGCGCATCTGCCGTTGCGGCCATGAAGGTCAACTTGGACTGCTTCTTTGCGTCGGGAGGCTTGTGGTAGAGCTTGGCGACTTGGTCTGACAAACCGATAACTTCATACACGGAGCCTTCTCCGCCCTTACCCAACTCTCGCGCAAGCTGAAGTGCCGCGCCCTTCGAGGTAACGAGGGTCTTGGCCATCCTCGACTACGCCACTTGTACGGCGAGTGCCAGTGTCTTGTCGTCGTCTGTACGCTCGTTGACCGCGGGGCTGCCCAAGAATCTCACGAGTGCTGACTGAAGCTCGTCCTCCTGTGTCGCGGCTGCGGCGGCCAGCACCTTGAAGAACGGTGCAAAGAATGGCTCGTGTGCGGTGTTTGTCGCCATGTTGAGTGCCCTCGTAGCGGCATCAACGCCCTTCGCCTCGCCTCCTGAATCGCTTCCTCCGGCTCTTCACATCCAGCTGCGCGAAGATCGCCTTCAGGTGGTGTTTGACGGTCTCCGGTGACAGCAGAAGGTTTTTCGCGATCTGCTTGGTGGCGTGATCCTCGGCGAGTTCACTCAGCACGTCGGCCTCGCGCGGCGTGAGCACGCAGGCTGCGGCGCGCCCTGCGGGCGCTCGCGGAAGTACTCCTCTCAGGCCTGCAGTAGGCGCATCGCCCAGCGGACCTGTGGCGAAGTCGACGGATCGGCCTGCTGCTGAAGCCGGCAACCCAGCTGCGCCATCAGCTCGGCGCCGAAGTCGATACCACGCCGAAGTGCTTGCCGCTCCGGGACACCGATCAGAGAGACCGAGCTGATCAGCGCGGCGGTGCAGGCATCGAGGACCGGTGCTTGCCTCGGCTGTCCATCCGGTTGCCAAGCAATTTTTGCGGAATTAAAACTAAAAATAATAATAAATTCGTTCAAAATTACAAAAAGCATATAATCCAACCCACGTTTCGCGACAGCCAGCGGTTTCCCATCGCGGCAAACCCGCCAGCGCTGTCCGACCTTCGCGACGCCCGTCGCCCTTTTGGCCTGCTGAGCTGCAGCCAACCGAGTCACCATGCTCATGCAGGCGTGATCCCCGCCTGCGATCTTGATTGATCACGATTTCAAACACCTCCATTCCCATGGGCCGATACGTCGTTTCGCCCGCGACACACCCGACCGACTGCGGCCGTTTCCGCGCCTCGTTTGCAGTCCGGCGCTCCCAGGGAGAAGGCAGCTACTGCCGCGTGTTCAGGTTCGACACGACGTTTGCATCGCGCGATGCCGCCCGACTGTTTGCCGTCACCCAGGGCTGGCTGCAGACCTCCATGCCGAATCCCCCTTCGTGCTGACGATCTGCTCGCAGCAGACCCCGTCCAGATTTCCGATCCTCGGCGGACCCCGGTTCGCACGCACGCATCGCGACGATGCGCTCTGAATCACTGAAAGACTCATCCATGAGCACCAAGATCTACGTGGGCAACCTGCCCTATTCCGTTACCGATGCCAGCCTCAAGAGCAACTTCGCCGAGTTCGGCGGCGTGACCTCGGCCAAGGTCATGATGGACCGCGAGACCGGCCAATCGAAGGGCTTCGGCTTTGTGGAGATGGCAACGGCCGAGTTCGCCCAGGCGGCGATCACGGCATTGCACGGCATGTCCGTCGATGGCCGCAGCATCGTCGTGAGCCTGGCACGGCCCCGCGAGGACCGCGCCGCGCCTGGCGCGTATAGCGCCACGGGCTACCGCGCAAGCAATCGCCCGGACGTCGGCTACGGCACGGGCGGCTTCGGCGGCGGCCGCTACTGAGCGGTCAGCAGCGTGTTGCGAAAGCCGGCTCACCTGAGCCGGCTTTTTTCGTCCGCTGAGGTCTTCCTGAAAGCTACCGGGGACGGTCGTCGGAAGTTCCAATACACAACGAACGCCCAGAAGCATCCGATATCCGGGGCGACTGATTGATGCACACAAACACGAACCGGCCACGGCCGCATGGCTTCTGCCCAGCGTAAGCAGACTCTGCAAATCGCTGCAAGCGCAAACTCCCGGCGCCATGTCCGATACTCTGACGCCTCTGAAATTCCGCGCCAGACGGCGAGATGAATCAGCCCGCACGCGCAACCCGGACCGCCTTATGCATTCTCTGTCGTCGCTTGCCGTGGTCCTCGTCCTGGCGTTAGCGATTGCCGCACCCAGCACAGCGCAGACTTCCCCGTCGAGCGCCGTGCCTGCTCCAACTTCGTCGCGGACGGACTTGGGGAATTTGCGCGCCGTGCAACCACCCAGCACGCCATTCTCGGAATGGGTGTTCAGCAATTCCCATATTCAGGGCGCCGGCGACATGGCGCGGGACGGTAAGTCCAAGCTGGTTTGGACTCGCTGCTTGGTTGGCCAGAGGCTCGAGTACGGCAATGTGAAGTGCACGGGCGAGGCCTCGCTCATGACCTTGGTCGAAGCGCAAAGTTACGCGGCGGCGCAGCAAGGAGGCTGGCGCGTGCCGACCTCCGAAGAACTCCAGGCTATCTTGCCCTCGGTCTGCCCGCCGGGTATTGATTTTTGGTTCCGCCAGGTCATCGCGGTCGCCATACGCGGGCAAAGAGTGCTGTCTTCCTCCCGCGATGCAGGCGCCTCCGGAGTGTTGATGCCGATAGCTTGTACCGGTGATGTTCAGGCGGAGCCCATTTCCGTCCGAGCGCCCTTCCTGCTTGTCACCGCAGACGAAAGCACTTTCACTGCCAAGCGCAGGGAGATTCAAGACCGGCTTGAGGCGGAACGTCGGGCACGAGTCGCCTCTGGCCAAGATGCATACACGCGCGCGGCTGCCGTCCTTGCCGGGGCGGCTAAAAGTGCGCCGCTGCTTTCGCAGCAGGACGGTACGGTCACCCGTATCAAGTTGCCGGGAAGCTTGGCGCCTACACGAGACTTGCCATGCTTGCGCGGCGATCAGATCGACTCATCGCTCACGCCGCCCGATCTGCACACAGGCTTCCTGAAGTGCCTAGACGAACGTCGTGCTGACGACGCAGTGCAGATGTTTGTCGTCGCCGGCGCCTACTCGCGATATGACGCGCAGCGCGTCGATGACCCAAGCGTGCGTGCCGGGCCTCAGGTCTTGATCATCAACACCAGCTCGCGCTTCACGCCGCAGCAGCGCGAGTTCTTCGTCGGTGAGGTTCAGGGACGATTGGATAAGCCTGAGACCACTCAGGCCATCTGCGTGATCCTGGGACGAATCGGGCCGCCCACCTACTCGCCACGCTACCTTGTGCTGCACGGTTTGAAAGCCCTCACTGCGGCCAATCCAATGGACAACGCGCTGGTGCCCGGCTTTGATGCGGAGAGCACATGGAGGTCGCTGCTTCACAGTTACACCCACTGCGACAAGTGATGGGAACTGCGCGGTAAACGATCGCATGGTGAGCGCGCTTGCCCGCACGGGGCCTTCTTGTCCAGCGAACGCGATAGCCAGGGCAGATGTTTCCTCGACGCATACCGACGAAAGGAAACGCCCGGCGCCTCTTCAAACAGCCAAAATTCATCGCCCAACGCAAGTCGGCTTTCAGCCTGAACCGGTCTCCCAGCCCGCCCCTCACGGCATCAACGCCCTCCGCCTCGCCTCCAGAATCGCCTCCTCGCGGCTCTTCACATCCAGCTTCGCGAAGATCGCCTTCAGGTGGTGCTTGACGGTCTCCGGCGACAGTAGGAGGTTCTTGGCGATCTGCTTGGTGGCGTGATCCTTGGCGAGTTCGCATAGCACGTCGACCTCGCGCGGCGTGAGCACGCTGGCCACAGCGCCTTGCGCGCGCTGGCGGAAGCGCTCTTCCCAGGTCTGCAGCAGGCGCATCGCCCAGCGGGCCTGTGATGACGAAGCGGTCAAGTCGCCCTGCGGCTGCTGCTGCAGCCAGCCGCGCAACTGCGCCATCAGCTCGGCGCCGAAGTCGATGAACACCTGCACGACGCCGGCCTGCTCGCCGATAGTCAGGGCCTGCGCCAGCGCGGCCTCGTCCTGCGCGGCGCGCGCCAGCATCAGGGCGGCGACAAGCTCCGAGATGCGGTGACCGCTGCCCTGCGCCAGGGCCTGCAGCGAGCGCGCGACATCGGCCGCCTGCGCCGCCTCGCTGCGCGCCATCAGCAGCCCGAAGGTCGCCCGCGCGATGCCTTCGACCAGCACCCAGGGCAGCGCGAAGGGCTCGCGGGCCAGTTGCCACGGCACATCGAGCTTGATGCGCTCGGCCATCGCCTGCATGCCGGCCAAGTCGCCCAGCCGGCCCAGCAGTTCCACCTGCGCGGCGCCGGCGAGCGCTTCCAGCGGCGGCAGGTTTTCCTCGAAGGCGAGCTGCCGCGCTTCCTGGAGCTGGGCCATCGCGCGCTCCGCATGGCCCAGCGCGAACTCGCACAGCGCGGCTTCCACCTGGCTGCCCTGCAGCACCTCCAGCAGCCGGATCGGCGAAGCCGGCACGGTGCTGAAGTGCTCGCGTGCGGCCGTCAGTTCGCCGCGCAGGTAGGCCACGTGGCCCAGCAGCACCAGCACGAGCTGGTTCAGCGAGCCCTGGCGGAAGTTGAGGAAGTTGGCGTCCTGCTGCAGCGAGAGGCGGATGTGCCGGTCGGCCTTGGCCAGCTCGCCCTGCGCCAGCGCCGTGCGCGCGTGATACAGCGAGATCCAGGGGCTGTTACCGCCGTAGGCGCCGTGGGCGAAGATGGCTTCCATCTCGCGCACGCGGCGCTCGCAGCGGTCGATCGGGCCGTAGCGGTGCAGGAAGTAGATCTCGATCGGCACCGTGCAGGCGAGCAGGCGTTCGTCGTCGGCGCTGTGTGCGCGCGCCAGGCCCACGCCCTGGTCCAGCACCGACCACGGCGAGAAGCGCAGGCTCTGTGCGGACGCGTGGATCTGCATCGTGCAGCGGACGATCTCCAGGTCGAAGCGAGCCGGGTCCTCGGGGCCGGTGTCGGCCTCGCGGATCTGCTGCTCCAGCCGCTCGAACTCGGGCAGCAGGCCCGCCGTGCCGCCCTCCAGCGCGAGCTGCATCATCTGGATCAGGCGCAGCCGCGGGCGGCGGCGGATCACCGCGTCGGGCAATTGCTCCAGCATCAGGCGCAGGCGCACCGCACCTTCGGTGGCGACGAGGCGGAAGGCGCCGGCCTCTTCGATCAGGTCGGCGCCCAGGTCGAGCCGGCCGCCGGCCACCGCGTGGGCCACAGCCTCGTGCAGCTCGCCGCGGGCGGCCAGGTGGCGAGCGGCGCGCAGGTGCAGGGCCGCGGCCTGGCCGGGCGCGCTCAGCTCCAGCGCATCGGTCAGGTAGTCGCGCAGCAGCGGGTGCAGGCGGGCCGACCAGTTCTGCTCGTCCACGACCACCACCGGCCGGATGCGCGCGAGCTGGCGGATCAGCGCCAGGCTGTCCTCGCGCTGGCGCAGCGCATTGGCCGCGGCCACGTCCACCCGCTCCAGCACCGAGACTTCGCCGAGGAACTCCAGCAGCGGCGCCGGCAAGGTGGCGAGCACCTCGTTGGCGAGGTAGTCGAAGATCTGGCGGCGCGGGATCTTGATGGCCTCGCGGCCCAGGGTCGGGGCCGGCACCGGGGCGCCGTCGGCGCGCAGCCGCGCGAGCTGCAGCGCGAAGGGCCATCCGTCGGCATAAGCCGTCATTTGAGCGGCAGCCTGCTCGCTCAGCGCGCCGGCCAGCAGGCTCATCGCCTCCTCGCGGTTGAAGCGCAGCAGCTCGGCATCCACCAGCCGCAGCTTGCCGGCGAGCTGCAGCCGGGTGAGGTGGTGATGCGGCATCTCGCGGCTGGCCAGCACGATGCGCAGGGATGCGGGCGCCACGCGGGCGAGCTGCTCGACGATGCCGTCCACCTCGGGCCCGGAGGCGCGCTCGAAATCGTCGATGCACACCAGCAGCGGCGCCGCCAGCGCGGCCAGCCGCTCGACCAGCACCGCCTGCCCCGCCGCGCCCTGCGGCCCCAGCTCGCAGCGGGCCAGCGCCGCGGCCAGGTTGTCGGCGAACATGGCCGGCTCCTTGTCGCGCTCGTCGCAGTTCAGCCAGGCCACCTGCTCGCCGCCGGCGCGGGCCTGGGCGGCCAGTTGGGCCAGCACCGTGGTCTTGCCGAAGCCGGCCGGCGCGCTCAGCAGGGTGAGCCGCGCGGAGGCCGGCGGTGTGGCCAGCAGCTGGTCCATCACCCGCTGGCGCCAGAGCGCCTCGTCCACGTCGACGATGGGCGCAAAACGCAGGCTGGACGACGCGGCGGGGGCTGTCATGGCGGGTCATTGTGCATGGCGCCCCACGACCTAACGCCCAGTTTCCCGGGAGCGGGTTTGCCCCATCACCCGACTTTTCCGGCCGCATCCCCCGCCGCCTCCGTTGTCGCGAACGGGTCGTGAATCCAGACTGCAAGGCAACCCAAACGCAACCCGCACCGGAGCCTTCGCAATGCCGTCTTCCTACGCAGCACCTCGTCTCCGCCCGCTGGCCCTGGCACTGCTGGCCGCGGTGCCGGCCTTGGCCCTGGCCCAAGAGCAGCCGGCCGCCGTGCAAGCCACCGCCCCGGCCGACGACGCCTCGGGCACCAAGCTGGAGACCGTCGTCGTCACCTCGCAGCGCCGCGTCGAGCTGCTGCAGGACGTGCCGGTGGCCGTGAAGGCCTTCTCCGCCAAGCAGATCGACGCGATGGGCATCACGAGCACGCAGGACTTCGTGAACCTGACGCCGAACATGTCCTTCGACAACAGCTTCACCTACGGCAATTCCTTCGTCGTGTTGCGCGGCGTGACGCAGATCAACAACGCCGACTCGCCGGTGGCCGTGGTCATCGACGGCGTGCCGCAGAACAACCAGAAGCAGCTCAAGATGAACCTGTTCGACATCGAACGGATCGAGGTGCTGAAGGGCCCGCAGGGTGCGCTGTACGGCCGCAACGCCATCGGCGGCGCGATCAACATCGAGACCAAGCCGCCCAGCAATGACCTGCAGGGCTTCGTCGGCATGGAGCTGGGCAACGGCGGCAAGCGCGAGCTGTCGGCCGGCGTCAGCGGCGCGCTGAAGGAGGACGTGGCGCTGTTCCGCATCGTCGGCCAGACGCTGCAGAGCGACGGCCTGATCGACAACACCTACCTGAACCGCAAGATCGACGGTGTCGACCACGACAACTCGCTGCGCGCCAAGCTGCTGCTGCGCCCCAGCAGCGACGTGCAGATCGACCTGCGCGCTAGCACGGTCGACTACAAGGCCGGCGCCACCTGGGACAGCGTCGTCGCCAGCGGCAAGCCGGCCGACATCGTCAACCCGGCCGAGAACCTGTTCGGCAAGACCACCGGCACGACGAACGACTTCAGCGCCAAGGTGGAGGCGGATTTCGCCTTCGGCACGCTGACCGCGATCACCGGCTACACAAAGCTCAAGGAGAGCTACCGCGGCGACCTGGACTTCAGCAACCCGAGCGCCCTGCCCGGCGGCTTCCTGGGCCTGGGCTTCCAGGCCGGCCAGGGCCAGGACCTGAACGTGCGCATGGCGAGCCAGGAGCTGCGCCTGACCTCCAAGGCCAGCCAGCCGCTGCGCTGGATCGCTGGCGTCTACTACCTGGACACCAAGCGTGACCTGGAAACCCGCGCCTTCGTCGACACCGACAACTCGCTCGCGCAGTACGACGACATGAGCAAGGTCATCATCGACAACAAGGAGAGCAACCACAACAAGGCCTCGGCCGTGTTCGGCCAGCTCGACTACGACTTCAGGAAAGACCTGACCCTCTCCACCGCGCTGCGCTACGACCGCGACGAGCGCCACCAGGACGACCTGATCAACGGCGGCAGCCGCGAAGCCAGCTACAGCAAGTGGCAGCCCAAGGTGACGCTGACGCACAAGCTGAACAGCGACGAGCTGGTGTACGGCACCGTGAGCACCGGCTTCCGCTCCGGCGGCTTCAATGCGCCGGGCCAGGCCGACTTCAAGCCCGAGACGCTGACCAATGCCGAGCTGGGCATGAAGACCATGCTGCTGGACAACCGGCTGCAGCTGAACGCCGCCGTGTTCGCCTCGCGCTCGAAGAACTTCCAGTTCTTCTACGTGGACGTGTCGCAGGGCGCGCAGGTGATCTCCAACATCGACAAGGTGGACCTGAAGGGCCTGGACCTGGACTTCCGCTTCCTGCCGATGAAGGGCCTGGAGTTCGACGGCGGCCTGGGCATCACCGACAGCACGATCAAGAAGGACACGGCCGAGCCCGGTGCCGTGGGCAACCACACGCCGAAGACGGTGCCCTTCAAGGTCAACCTCGGCGTGCAGTACTCGCAATCGGTGGCGGCCGGCATTGAGGGCTCGATCCGCCTGGACTACGAGCACCGCGACAAGAAGTACTGGCACCCGGACAACGTCAACGTCTCGCCCGCGCTGGACCTGTGGGGCCTGCGGATGGGCCTGCACGGCGCGAAGGACAAATGGAGCGTCTCGCTGGTGGGCAAGAACCTGGGGAACAAGCGCTACCACGCGGACTACAACGCCGGCAAGTACGGCGGGCTGCCCTACGACATCGGCTCGCTCGCCGCGCCGCGGACGTACGGCATCGAGGCGAAGTGGCGGTTCGAGTGAAGAGAGTGAATACAGAGGGAGCAGCAGCAATGATTCGAGTGGGCATTGACGTCGGCGGCACCAACACCGACGCCGTCGTGATGCGAGGCCGCGAGGTCCTGCATGGATTGAAGACCGCCACCACGGCGGACGTGATGGGCGGCGTCGTCACGGCGCTGCGCGAGGTGATCGCCGGCGCCCGTGTGGACAAGGCCGAGATCGGCGCGGTGATGATCGGCACGACGCAGTTCACCAATGCCATCGTGGAGCGCCGCAAGCTGAGCCCGGTGGGCATCATCCGCCTGGGGCTGCCCGCCACGCGCGGCCTGCCGCCGGGCTGCGACTGGCCGGACGACATGATCGCCGCCGTCAAGCTGCATGCTCGCCTGGCCCAGGGCGGCTACGAATACGACGGCAAGCTGCTCGGCACGCCGGATGCCGACGAGATCCGCCGCCACGCCCGCGAGTTCGCCGAGGCCGGGCTCAAGGACATCGCCATCTCCTGCGCCTTCTCGATCCTCAACGACGAGCAGGAGCGGGAGGCCGCCGCGCTGGTGCGCGAGGCGATCCCCGATGCGCGGATCACGCTGTCGTCGCAGATCGGCCGGCTGGGCCTGCTGGAGCGGGAGAACGCGGCGATCCTGAACGCCTGCCTGGGCCCGCTGGGCCTGGAGGTGATCGCGGCCTTCCGCAACGCGCTGGCCGAGAGCGGCATCACCGCGCCCTTCTACCTGACGCAGAACGACGGCACGCTGATGTCCGCCGAGCACGCGGCGCGCTTCCCGATCCTGACCGTGGCCTCGGGCCCGACCAACTCGATGCGCGGCGCGGCCTTCCTCTCGGGGCTGAAGGACGCGATCGTCGTCGACATCGGCGGCACCACCTCCGACGTCGGTGTGCTGCAGGCCGGCTTCCCGCGCCAGGCCGGCGTGGCGGTGGAAGTGGGCGGCGTACGGACGAACTTCCGCATGCCCGACGTCTACAGCATGGGCCTGGGCGGCGGCTCGCGCGTGGCGACCGACTACGCGGCGCTGGGCCCGCAGAGCGTGGGCTACGCGATCCACACCGAGGCGCTGGTGTTCGGCGGCAAGACGATGACGGCCACCGACATCGCGGTGGCGGCCGGCGTGGCGAAGCTCGGCGACGCATCGAAGGTGGCTCACCTGCCCGCCGAGGGCGTCAAGGCCGGCTACGAGCGGCTCCAGCAGATGGTGTTCAACGCGGTGGAGCGGATGCGCACCTCGGCCGAGCCGCTGCCGGTGATCGTCGTGGGCGGCGGTTCCATCCTGCTGCGCGACGAGCTGAAGGGCCAGCCGCTGACGATCCCGCCGCACTTCGGCTGCGCCAACGCGGTGGGCGCGGCGATGGCCCAGGTCAGCGGCGAGGTGGACCGCGTCGTGCGCCTGGACGACATCCCGCGCGACGAGGCCATCGCCCAGGTGCGGGCCGCCGCCGAGCAGAAGGCCGTGGACGCCGGTGCTGATCCAGAGACGCTGGCCGTCATCGACATCGAGGACGTGGCGCTGGCCTATATCGGCGGCAACGCCACGCGGCTGCGCGTACGCGTGGTGGGTGACCTGAACGAGAAGAAGGAATCGAAGGCATGAGCATCACGATGATCGACGTGAAGGACCTGGACGCGATCGCGATCGGCGCGGCGCTGTACGGCACCGGCGGCGGCGGCGATCCGCACATCGGCAAGCTGCTGGCGCAGCGCTCGATCCGCGAGCACGGGCCGACGAAGCTGATCACGCTGGACGAGCTGAACGACGACGACCTGATCATCTCGGTGGCGATGATCGGCGCGCCCGCCGTGATGCTGGAGCGCCTGGCCGAGACGGCACCGCTGATCGCCGCGCTGCGTGAGCTGGAAGCCAAGCTCGGCCGCCGGGCCACGGCGCTGTTCTCCGCCGAGGTGGGCGGGCTGAACTCGGTGATCCCGTTCAGCGTGGCGACCGAGCTGGGCCTGCCGCTGGTGGATGCCGACACGATGGGCCGCGCCTTCCCGAATCTGGAGATGACCTTGTGCACGCTACAGGGCATCGTGCCGGTGCCGCTGGCGCTGGCCGACGAGAAGGGCAATCGGCTGCTGATGGACACGATAGACAACGCTCACCTGGAGCGTTATGTCCGCTCGATCACGATGGACATGGGCGGCTCCTGCTACTCGGCGCTGTATTCGATGACGGTGGCGCAGGCGAAGAAGAGCCTGGTGCAGGGTTCGATCTCGATGACGCAGCGGGCCGGCAAGGCGCTGTTCGAGGCGCGTGCGCGGCACCTGGACCCGGTCGCCGCGCTGGTGCGCGTGACCGGCGGGCACTGCCTGTTCAAGGGCAAGGTGACCGACCTGCAGCGCAAGATCGACGGCCGCTGGAGCAAGGGCGAGGCCACCATCGCGGGCCTGGACGAACACGCCGGCCAGACCGCCACGCTGCTGTACCAGAACGAGTTCCTGATGGCGCGCACCGGCGATCGCGTGCTGGCCAGCACGCCGGACCTGATCTGCACCGTGGACATGGAAACCGGCGAGCCGATCACCGCCGAACAGGTGCGCTACGGCCTGAGAGTGGCGGTGCTGGGCCTGCCCAGCGTGCCCGAGTGGCGCTCGCCGGCGGCCATCGCGCTGGTGGGCCCGCGAGCCTTCGGCTACGACGTGGACTACCGCGCCGTCGAGCAGCTCGCGATGGACCGGAGCTGAGTGGTCATGCCCACCGACACCGCTCATCAACAGAAACCGGTCGGCGCCTGGCGGATCATCCTGATCCTGCTGGCCGCGATGATCGCCCTACCCGCCTTCGTGATGGGCGCGGAGATCGGCCATGCCTTCGGCGCCGGGCCGGCGCTCTTCGTCTGCCTGGCCGGCGGCGGGCTGCTGGGCCTGCTGGCCGCGCTGACCGGCGCCGCCGGTGCGCAGCGCCGCTGCACCACCTACGAGCTGATCGGCGAGGCCTTCGGCCTGCAGGGCGCAAAGATCGCCAACGGCGTGCTGGGCATCAGCGTGCTGGGCTGGTATGGCGTGATGGCGACGATGCTGGGCCATGCGCTGGCCTCGATGGGGCCAGGTCTTGCCGCGCAACCGCTGTGGCTGCTCTCGCTGGCCGGCTGCGTGCTCACCACCGGTACGGCGATGGTGGGCTCCCGCGCACTGAACTGGCTGTCCACCCTGACCACGCCGCTGAAGATCGCGCTGCTGGCCTGGACCTGCGCCGCTGCATTGAGCGGTGGCGACATCGCTGCGATGTGGCGTTATGTCCCCGCTGTGGCGGCACCGCTGGGCACCGGCGTGTCGATGGTCGTCGGCGGGCTGATCGTCGGCGCGGTGCTGTCGCCGGACGTCTGCCGCTTCGCCCTCTCGCCCCGCCGCGCGGCGCTCGGCGCGGGGCTCGCATACGGCCTGGGCTTCCCGCTGGTGCTGATCCTCGCGGGCCTGCCCAGCCTCGCCAGCGGCGAGAAGGACATGATCAAGATCATGCTCACGCTGGGCCTCGGCCTGCCGGCGATGCTCACCGTCGTGCTGACCGCCTGGTCCACCAACACCTTCAACCTGTACTCCGCCACCCTGATCGGCCAGACCCTCGCTCCCCGCACGCGCAGCTGGCGCCTGGCGCTGGCCGCCGGCGCGATCGGCACCGCGGCGGGCCTCGGCGGCATCAGCGAACTGCTGCTGCCCTACCTGCTGTGGCTCAGCATCACGATCCCACCGATCGGCGGCATCTACCTGGTCCACGTCGCGCTGGCCGGACCGGACCGCAGCACCACGGCTTGGCGGCCCGAGGCGCTCGCAGCGTGGGCCCTGGGCAGCGCCTGGGCCGCGCTGGCCCCGCGCTGGGGTTGGGCATTGACGCCGGTGGCGGCGATCGATGCGATCGGTGTCGCTGCAGGGGCGTATGCGCTGCTGGCGATGACGAGGCGACGGGCTCGGCTGAAAGCGGCGTGAGCCATCGGAACGATGGCTGGTAGATTGACGCGACTGTCCCTCGCATCACCATGACACGCCGCCAACTTTCCGAAGCCGCCATGCGCGCCGCCGAGCGGTGCATTCCCGAACTTGCCGCCAGGTCGGGCCGTGAAGCCTACAGGCAGGCACTTGCGGCTACCGGCGGCGTGATGGTGAAGACAAGCAGGGGCCTGCTGGTCGAGCGCAGAGCCGACGGCAGTTCCAGGGTGATCAAGACCCTGCCGCCGGGCAAGCGCGTCAAGATCGGTACCGTCCTCTTCAAACGTGCGAAGCCCAGCGACAACGCCGTCTGAAGCGAAACGTCTTCGATCCGTGTAGGCAGTTCGGCTGACGCTACGAACGCAGGGCGACGGCGTGCCCCAAAGCTCCGTGTCCCCCGCCCGCTTCGCGGGCTCCTCCTTTACCTGCGCTTTGGGGCACCCCGCCACCCCGCTTCGCCGAGGAACACCATTGGTCGTTTGCCTCGGGCTGTGGGTGGGGGCGGCCACGGAAGTAAAGGAGGAGCCCGCGCAGCGGGCGGGGGACATGGAGTGGACGCCTCCGCCCGCAGCCCGAGGCCCTCGCGGAGCCGATGAGGTAGTGGTGTTGTATGGGCCGCGGACGGCGCAACGCGCCATTGAAAACCGATCCTCTAAAGCCCGGTGGTCGGGCGCATTGTTGGAGTTCGCTGTGCTCACTCCAACCTACGGGGCCGTCGTCATCCGGCGACAGAAAAACACGCGGCGCATCAACGGTTTAGCTCGGCAGTGCCAAGAGCTGTCGCCGAGCGGCGACACATTCGGCGCTCGATCGGCGCCGATGACCGGCTCGACCGCCCAAGACGCACGCAAGTGCTTCATACCAAAGGAGTTTTTCAACTGGCACGGGCGTTGCAATGAAGAGGGTGCGGTGCCATCCGGCATCTCAAATTCGTTGGAAACCTTTTTCATCCTGATTTGGAGAACCCCATGCAAAACAGCACGATCGCCCGCCTCTTCGCCGCCACCCTGGTCTCGAGCTTCGCCTTCGCCGCTCACGCTGCGGACGTCACCGCCGAGCAGGCCGCGCAGCCGGCGGCCCAGGCACAGCAGCCCGCGCAGAGCGATGCCGCCATCGCCGACAAGGCCAAGGCCGCGCTGAAGGCCTCGCCGGATCTGGCCGCCCTGCCGGTGGAAGTGGGCGTCAAGGACGGCGTCGTGACCGTGGCCGGCACCGTGCCCGCCGCGGCCATCGAGCCGGTGCTGAAGACGGTCGCCACCGTCGGCGGCATCAAGGAAATCCGTAACGAATTGAAGGCGGGCTGATCGGCGCATCGCGCGCACCTAAACTGCGGCGGCGCCGCCCGGGGCGCGCCGCCCGATGATCCGTTTCCCCCGCATTTCCTTCCGCCAGATCCTGCTGTTCGGCTTCGTGTCGGTGGCAGGTCTGCTGGCCGCCGCTTCGATCGGCGGCCTTTTGACTTTGGAGCGCCTGGCCGACCACGGCCGCGAGACGGTGCTCGAATCCACGCGCATGAGCGCCGCCGTGCGCCAGCTCGGCGAGCGCAGCGTGGGCCTGGAGCGAGCGGCGCGCCAGTACCTGGTGCTGGAAGACCGCAGCCTGCGCCAGCGCTTCGAGGCCGATGCCGACGAGTGCGAGCGCCTGCTGGAGCTGCTGCGCGGCCACGAGGTCGATGCGCAGCAGCTGCAGTCCTGGCAGGCACGGCTGGACGACATCCGCCGCCTGCTCGATGAACCCGCCAAGGGCAGCACGCGGCACCGGCGCGAGCAGGTGCTGGCCGCGCACTTCAGCGAGCTGTCCACGCTGTCGGCCAGCCTGGCGGACGGCGTGCGCCGCCAGGTGCAGGCCAGCAACGGCACCTTGCAGGGCCAGCTCGAAGCGGCCCGCGTGCAGGTGGGCAAGCAGGTGCTGGGCGCGCTGGGCCTGGCGGCGGCGATCACGTTGGCCATCGGCCTGTGGCTCACGCGGCCGCTGCGCCGGCTGGAGCAGGCCATCGTGGGCCTGGGCCAGAACCAGCTTGCCGCCCCGATCGACGTGCGCGGCCCGGCCGACCTGCAGGCGCTGGGCCGGCGCCTGGACTGGCTGCGCCTGCGCCTGGCCGAGCTGGATGCCGACAAGGCGCGCTTCCTGCGCCATGTGTCGCACGAGCTGAAGACGCCGCTGGCGGCGCTGCGCGAAGGCGTGGCGCTGCTGGAGGACGAGGTGGCCGGCACGCTCAATGCCAAGCAGCGCGAGGTGGCGCGCATCCTGCGCGACAACACCGCCCTGCTGCAGCGCCAGATCGAGGACCTGCTGGGCTTCAATGCCGCGGCCTTCGCCGCCGGCCACCTGGAGCGCCAGCCCACCGAGCTGGGCGCGCTGATCGCCGCCGTGATCGATGGCCAGCGCCTGCAGTGGCAGGGCCGCGAGCTGGCGGTGAGCGTGGACGGCGGGCCGCTGGAGGCGGAGGTCGATCCGGCGCGGCTGGGCGTGGCGCTGGGGAACCTGCTTTCCAATGCGATACGCTTCGCCCCCGTGCACGGTCGTATCCGCTTCGCGCTCTCGCGCCAGCGCCGGCAGCTGTGCATCGACCTGCAGGACGACGGCCCGGGCATCGCGCCGGCCGACCGCGGTCACGTCTTCGAACCCTTCTACCGCGGTGAACGCCAGCCCCAGGACGGGCTGCGCGGCACGGGCATCGGCCTGTCCATCGTGAAGGAGTACATCGCCGCGCACGGCGGGCAGGTCGAACTGCTGCCGAGCGAAAGCGGCGCCCATTTCCGGATCAGCCTGCCATGCGCCGACACCCCCGCCCCCACCGCCATCGCGGCCTGATCGCAGCCCTGGCTCTTCTGCCGGCCCTGCTCGTGGGCGGCTGCGCGATGCCGGAGAAGACCATCGTGCGCGAGGTGCGCGTCGAGGTTCCCGTGCCCCAGCCCACGCCCGAGGTGCTGCCGGCCGACGCCGCCGCGCGCGAGCTGCTGGCCTATCACGCCCGTCTGCGCGCCCTGCCTCCCGCCGAGCTGGCAGCCGAGCTGCGCCCGCGCGACGAGTCCACTCCCGGTGCGGCCACGCGGCTCGCGCTGGCCCTGATGACCAGCCATGCCACCGGCGAGCTGGTGCGCGCGCAAGCCCTGCTCGACCAGGTGCTGCGCGACCCGACACCCGAGGCCGCCGCGTGGAAGCCACTGGCCCGCCTGCTGGCCGATTCGCTCGCCGAGCAGCGCCGGCTCGACGATCAGGCGGAGCGCCAGGGCCAGCAGCTGCGCGACCTGCAGCGCCGGCTCGATGCGGCGAACGAGAAGCTCGAAGCGCTCAAGGCCATCGAACGCAGCCTCGGCGCGCCGCGCAATCCGCAAGGGGAGCGGCGATGAGCAGCAGCACCGCACGGCGCGGTCCCGGCCTGCTGATCGTCGACGACGACGCCGATCTGCTGAAGCTGCTGTCGATGCGGCTGGATGCCGCCGGCTACGAGGTCACGGCCGTCTCCAGCGCCGAGGCCGCGCTGACGGAACTGGCCATCCACCGCCCCGCCCTGTTGCTCAGCGACGTGCGCCTGCCGGGCATGGACGGCCTGGCCCTGTTCGACATCGTGCGCGAGCGTCATCCGGCCCTGCCGGTGATCCTGCTGACCGCGCACGGCACCATCCCCGACGCGGTGGCCGCCACGGCGCGCGGCGTCTACACCTACCTGACCAAGCCCTTCGACGGCCGTGCGCTGCTCGACACGATCGCCCAGGCGCTCGCGCTGGCCGCGCCGCAGGGCGCCGAGGCGGCGGACCACGACGAGGCCTGGCGGCAGCAGCTCGTCAGCCGCTCCAGCGTGATGGCCGAGATGCTGGCCGAGGCCAAGCTGGTGGCCGCCACCCAGGCCAGCGTGCTGATCCACGGCGAGAGCGGCACCGGCAAGGAGGTGCTGGCCCGGGCCATCCATGCGGCCAGCCCCCGGGCCCGCAAGCCCTTCGTGGCGGTGAACTGCGGCGCCATTCCGGAGGCGCTGCTGGAGTCGGAGCTGTTCGGCCATGTCAAGGGCGCCTTCACCGGTGCTTTGGGCAACCACCAGGGCCTGTTCCAGGCCGCCCACGGCGGCACCCTGATGCTCGACGAAATCGGCGACATGCCGCTGCCACTGCAGGTCAAGCTGCTGCGCGTGCTGCAGGAGGGTCAGGTGCGGCCGGTGGGCGCTACTGCCGCCGTGCCGGTGGACGTGCGCATCCTCTCCGCCACCCATCGCGACCTGGACGCGGCCATGGCCGAGGGCCAATTCCGCGAAGACCTCTACTACCGCCTCAACGTCGTCAGCCTGCATCTGCCGCGGCTGGCCGAGCGGCGCGAGGACATCCCGCTGCTGGCCCAGCACTTCCTCGCCCGGCTGGCGCTGAAGTACGGCAAGCGGGTCAACGGCTTCGCGCCCGATGCACTGAAGGCGCTGGGCACGGCCGCCTGGCCCGGCAACGTACGGCAGCTTCACAACGTGGTCGAACAGGCCTGCGCGCTCTCGACCTCGCCGCTGGTGCCGCTCTCGCTGGTGCAGCGCGCGCTGCGCGTGCCCAGCATGGAGGTGCTCAGCTACGCCCAGGCCCGCCTGCGCTTCGAGCGCGACTATCTCGTGAGCCTGCTGAAGCTGACCGACGGCAACGTGGCCGACGCCGCGCGCCTGGCCGAGCGCAACCGCACGGAGTTCTACCGGCTGTTGCAGCGCAATGGGCTGGATCCGGGTCTGTTCCGCGCGGAGTGAGTTAAAACCGGCGTTTGTTCCCCCGAGAGCGCGCCGCCCCATGTCAGACGACAACACCACCCCGCCCGAGATCCGCACGACCGCCAGCAAGCTCGTCTACCGCAACCGCTGGATGAGCGTGCGCGAGGACAGCATCGTCCGCCCCGACGGCCAGCCCGGCATCTACGGCGTGGTCGAGAAGGCGGACTTCGCCTGCATCGCCGCCATGCACGGCGGCAAGATCTGGCTCGTCGAGCAGTACCGCTACCCGGTCGGCCGGCGCTTCTGGGAACTGCCGCAGGGCTCGTGGGAGGACAAGCCCGACGTCGACCCGCTGGTGCTGGCCCGCGCCGAGCTGCAGGAAGAGACCGGCCTGGCCGCCAGCACGATGATCCACGTCGCGCGGCTGTTCCAGGCTTACGGCTACTCGACCCAGGCCTTCAACCTCTTCCTGGCGAGCGATCTCACGCAGGGCGAGACGGACCTGGACGCCGAGGAGCAAGGCCTGATCGCACGAGCCTTCGACATCGCCGAGGTGCAGCGGATGATCGTCGAGGGCCAGATCGTCGACGTCACGACGGTCGCAGCCTTCGGCATGCTGCGCTTGAAAGGGCTGGTCTAGGGCCTGTTCACACTACGGCAAGGGGTCGCGTTGTGACCAGAAAGGCCGCAGACAAGGCGCAAACCGCAAGCCGGGCTCGCGCCCGGCGAGGATTTGCAACGCTGAATGCGGCCTTTATGGCCACAACCCTTCGGGAAGGCCCGCCAAAGGGCGCCACTCGTCGTTGCCGCCCTTGCCCGCACGCGACCCGCACGCGAGTGCGGGCGGCGCGCTGCGCCTAGATTGGCGCCCTTTGGCGGGCCTTCGCGACCCCTTGCCGTAGTGTGAACAGGCCCTACGATTTTCTGCAGCCGCTGAATCCATTGGCGTGGGCTGGCACGTCTAAGCAAGGACATGAGCGCTCAGCCCATGCCTTCCAGGAGCCCACCCGATGACCCGCAGACTCCCGCCGATCCTCAGCCGATACGGCCTCGCCTCGCTTCTCGCGCTGTCTTCGTTCGCAGCGGTAGCCGCCGACGAAGCGATGACCACGCCAGCCGGCAAGCTCGGCACCGCCATCGTCCAGCACATCAATGCCGACACGGCCGATCAGATCCGCCGCTGGGCACCGTCGATCCTCTCGACCGCCTTCGACGACGCCGACCAGGCGGATTTCATCCGGAGCCTGGTATCGACGGCGCGCGACAGCGGCGGTCTGGACGTCGTCAATACGCGAGCGGACGAGCGGCAACCCGGCCTCGTGTTCCTCAGAGTGAAAGGACACCGCACCGGCCAACAGGCGATGCTGGTCCTCACCCCGGACGATGCCCAACCCGGCAAGCTCAAGAGCGCCGACCTGGTGGGGCTGGAAGACCCCGCGCTGTATGCCGACTGGCCCAAGACCATCGCCTCCCTGAAGGACTTGCCCCAGGTCATCGAGCCCGTCCTGCAGCAGCTGGTGCAACGCAGCGACTTCTCCGGCTGCGTGAGCGTTTCGGACGCCAGCAAGACGGTTTACGACGCCTGTCGCGGGCTGGCCGATCGCAACCAGGGCACGGCAAACGATCACCAGACCAAGTTCCGCATCGGATCGATGAACAAGATGTTCACCGCGGTGGCCATCGCCCAGCTCGTGGAGGCCGGCAAGCTGAAGTGGGATGCCACCGTCGCCGACCTGCTGCCCGAGTACCCCGACCGCGCCGCGGCCGCGAAGATGACCGTCTGGCAGTTGCTTCACCACACCGCGGGCCTGGGCGATTTCTTCGTCGCCGAGTTCTTCGCGCATCGCGAGCGCTTCGTCGACCCGGCGGACTACATCGAGCTGATCGCCCGGCAGCCCAGGACCGGCGAGCCGGGAGCGGGCTGGAGCTACAGCAATGCCGGCTATGTCGTCCTCGGGCGCATCGTCGAGAAGGTCTCCGGCGAGGGCTATTTCGACTACATCCAGCGGCACGTGTTCGCCCCGCCGGGCATGGATTCGAGCGGCTTCGACAGCCTGGAAGACGTGACGCCGAAGCTGGCCGTCGGCTACTTCCGGGAAGGGCCTTTTGCCTCTGACTGGAAAGCCAACTGGATGACCCTGCCCTTCAAGGGCAGCCCCGCCGGCGGCGGCTTCTCCACCAATGCCGACCTGCTGCGCTTCGCCGCCGCCTTGCAGGCCGGCAAGCTGGTCAACGCGCAGACGCTGGCCAGGATGTTCGACGACGAAGTGCCCGCCGGCCCCGGCGGCTATGCGGCGGGATTCGGCGACCGGACTTCGCATGGCCAGCACATCCGCGGCCATGCCGGCGGCGCGCCCGGCATGAGCGCGGATCTCGCGATCGTCTGGGAGGCCAAGACCGCCGTCGCCGTGACCAGCAATGAAGGCGATTCGCGGGCGGCGCTGATGCTGGCGGAACACATCGCCGACCTGCTGGCCGCCTCCATGCCCCCAGCCAACGAACCCGAAGCCGCGAGGACGAAATGACGCCAGAACTGTTCTTCATCCCCCTCGTCGTGATGATGGCGCCGGTGCTCATCGTGCTGATCGTCATGCAGTACCGCCTGCGGCGCGCCCGGGCGCGCTACCAGTTGCTGACGCAGCTCGCCGACAAAGGCGTCGAGCTGCCGGTGCAACTGGTCACGGAATCGCCCGGCGAGCACTACGAGCGACGCCGCGCGCTCGTGCTGATCGGTGGCGCGCTGGGCCTGATGGCCATGCTGCTGGCGCTGCCGATCCGGCTCAACGACGGCCAGGGTGTCGGCTCGCTGTGGGGCATCGGCCTGCTGCCTCTGTTCACAGGCCTGGGATACCTGGCCAGCTGGTGGCTGAACCAGCGCGAGCGCGCACGTGACTGACAGCGCGGCCGAAGCGCGCCTTGACCGGACACTCGTCGCACGCGCCGTCGCGGACGGCGATCGGGGCGCCTTCGAACAGCTACTGCGCCGGCACCAGGGCATGGTGCGCGCACAGCTGCGGCGGCTCCTGCAAGGCAATGACGCGCTTGCCGATGACCTGGCGCAGGAGACCTTCCTGACAGCCTGGCGCAAGCTCGACCAGTTCCGTGGCGACGCGCGCTTCTCCACCTGGCTCTACCGCATCGCCTACACCTGCTTCATCGACACGGTCCGCAGATCGCCGGCCCTGCCCTGCGAGCCGATGGAGCAGGACCTGGAACGCCTGCCCGCACCGCCTCAGCATGTCGACCTGCGGCTGGATGTCGAGCGCGCGATGCGCAAGCTATCGGACGCGGAGCAGGCCGTGCTGCTGCACTGCGTCCAGTTGGGCCTCAGCCACGATGAGGCCGCCTACGTGCTGGCGATGCCGCTGGGCACGGTCAAGACCCATGCCCTGCGGGGCAAGGCGAAGTTGCGGGCCTGGCTCGCGGCCTGGAATGAAGCTGGCACCGAGGAGCAGACATGACGCAAGAAGTTCCCGACGATCCCCTCGAAGCGCTGCTGCGTGAGCAGTTCGACGGCCCGGTCCCAGATGAGGGATTCAGCGCCCGCGTCATGCAGCGCATCCCGCGCAGGCGCCGCAAGGTTCAACCGATCTTGATCGGCCTGCTCGCGGGCGCCGCCGGTTGCTTCGCAAGCCTGCTGCGGTGGCCGGCCTTGAACCTTGAGCAGTGGCATTCGGCGGGCACCCTCGCGCTGACGGGAGCGATGGCCGCCCTGACCTTGCTGATCGGGTGGTGGGGCATTGCCGAGGCGGATGATCGCTGACGTCCACCCGCCCCTGCGCCTAGGCGCCTGCGGCGATCGCCGCCCACCCCAGCGCACCAGCCAGCACGAAGCCGATCAGGTAAGTGCCGACGCCGCCTGCGATGCGCAGCAGATTGCCGGTGTTCTCGCGCGACAGCCCTGCTGCATGGAGCAGCCGCGCGACGACGAAGGCAGCGCACAGCACGACCAGCAATCGCGGGCTGAAGCGCGACAGCTCCAGCAGCGCGAAGCCCACCATGAAGAGGCCGGCGTTTTCCGCCAGGTTGGCGTGGCGGCGGGTGGCACGCTGCAGGCTGGCATGCCCGCCGTCGCCGATCCAGGTGCCGAGCTTGCCGCGGCCGCCGCTGACGGCGAATGCGAGCACGATCTGCAGCAGCAGGACGAGGGCGGTCGTCAGCGCCGTGATGTAGGGAAACGGCATCCTGGGCTCACCGGGCCTGCAGAAGCATGCCCAGCGGCGCCAGCGGGCCCAGCGGCATCAGCTCGTACTGAATGAAGCCGCCGGCCGTCAGCGGCAGGGCCTCGACCGAGGCCTTCGCCTGCTCGATCGAATCGACGTTCATCAGGAAGACGACGCCGGGCTTGTCGGTGCGGAACCAGAACTGTTCGATCCGGGCATCGAGATAGAGCTTCAGCGTGGCGGGCACCTCTTGCGGCATGACCTGCGCGCGCTGTTCGTCGGTGATGGGCTTGACGATGTTGCCGATGGCGAGAACTTTCATAGGGACTCCTTGTCGTTCGATCAGTGAAGCGTTGCGATGGATGCACAACGAGATCGAACTCTAGGGATCGGACGTCGCCTTTGGTATCGTCGCAAACGACATCTTTAGCATCATTCACGCCATGCGCATTGCCGTACTCGCCTTCGACGGTCTGTTCGACACAGGCCTCTCCGTCACGCTAGATCCACTGCGCACGGCCAACAACCTCGCGGCCACGCTGAAGGGCGAGCGATCGCGTTTCGAGGTCTCCCTCGTCGGCGTGCGCCGGCGCGTGCGCAGCGCCCAGGGCATGTCGATTCCCGTGCAACCGATCACGCCGAAGCTGAAGCCGGATTGGGTGATCGTCCCCGCACTGGGCGCCACCGTGGCCCAGACGCTGATCCCTGCACTGGACCGCGCCGACGTGAAGGACGGCATCGCGCAGCTGGCGGCCTGGCACGACGAAGGCGTGAAGATCGCGGCGGCCTGCATCGGCACCTTCGTCGTGGCCGAGACCGGGCTGCTCGACGGGCAGGAGGCGACGACGACCTGGTCGCTCTCGCCGCTGTTCCGCCAGCGCTATCCAGGTGTCCGCCTGGACGAGTCGCGGATGCTGGTGCCCTCGGCCATCGGCATCACCGCTGGGGCCGCGATGGGGCACCTCGATCTCGCGCTGTGGTTGATCCGGCAGTCGAGCCCGGAGCTGGCCGCGCTGGTCTCGCGCTACCTGCTGGCAGACCTGCGTTCGTCGCAGGCCGCGTACATCATCCCGAACCACCTGGCCCAGGCGGACCCGCTGGTCGAGAAGTTCGAGCGCTGGTCGCGCGAGCACCTCAGCGCGGGCTTCTCGCTGCAGGCCGTGGCCGACGCGCTGGCCACCAGCCCGCGCACCTTGCAACGGCGCTGCGAGGCGGTGCTGGGCAAGTCACCACTGGCTTACTTCCAGGACCTGCGCGTCGAACGGGCGCGCGCCCTGCTGCAGGGCGGCCGGCGCGACGTCGAAGCCGTCGCCGCCGAGGTCGGCTACGCCGACGGCGCCACACTGCGCACGCTGCTGCGCAAGCGGCTCGGCCGCGGCGTGCGGGAGCTGCGCGACGACCTGCGCTGAGAGTGGTCGGCCGCGGCAACGTACAGTCTGCCCCTCCATGGATCTACGTACCCTTCTCATCGCCCAGACCTGCCTGCTGGTCGCCACCGCCGCCATGCTGTGGATCGCGCGCAGCGATGCCGACCGGCACAACGGCCTGCGCACCTGGATGCTGGGAGTCACCAGCCAGGGCATCGCCTACCTGCTGCTGGCCGGCGCGGGCCGGCTGCCGGTGCTGATGAGCGCCCTGCTCGGCAACCTGCTGGGCGCGCTCAGCGTGGCGCTGTTCTTCGTGGCGATCCGGCAGTTCCTCGGCCGGCCCTACAGCGTGCCGCGGCTGGCGGCGATGGTCGCCGTCGTCACAGCCGTGGGCGCGGCGGCGGGCGACAAGTACGTGGGCGCGACGATCTTCAACGGCTTTGCCTACGCCAGCATGGAACTGCTGAACGGCCTGGCCCTCTGGCGCGCACCGCGGATCGGCACGGCGCGCCTGCAGCGCGTCGTCGCGGCCACCTTCCTGCTTATGGGCATTGTGCTGCCGGCGCGCGCGCTGGTGCTGGCCCTGGCGCACGGCGATGCCGACTACCTGAACATGCCGCTGACCTGGCAGCAGCCGATCTACGTGTTCGGCTTCCTCTACATCGTCATCACGAACATGGGCTTCATGCAGATGTGCAAGATGCGCGCGGAGGCCGAGGTGATGCAGCAGGCGATGACGGACGGCCTGACCGGCCTGGCGAACCGCCGTGCGCTGGACAGTTCGCTGGACGCCGCACTGGCCCAGGGCGCACGCAGCGGCCAGCCTTTCTCGGTGGTGATGGTCGACGTGGACCACTTCAAGTCGATCAACGACCGCTTCGGCCACCGCGCGGGCGATGCCTCGCTCGCCGCCTTCGCGCAGCGCCTGCGCCGCGGCCTGCGGGCGCAGGACCTGGGCTTCCGCTACGGCGGCGAGGAGTTCTGCGTGCTGCTCCCCGCCACCGACGCCACCGGCGCCAGGACGATGGCCGAGCGCCTGCACCAGCAGGTCGCGCTGGCCGCGCAGGAGGGCATGCCCGCACAGACCGCCAGCCTGGGCGTGGCCGTCTGGCAGCCGGGCGATACGGCCGACCACCTGCTGGGCCGCGCCGACCAGGCGCTGTACCGCGCCAAGGCGCAGGGGCGGGATCGGGTCGAGACGGCCTGAGGGTCAGTCGCAGAGGGCGAAGTCCATCCCTACTTCAGGCGCCGGACCGAGCCGGCGGCGGCGCGATCAGGTGGTATCCATGCAGCACTGAAATTCAGCGCTGTCACCGCCATGTTCGGACTTCCACCCGCCACCCGACCTGCCATCCGCCTGATCGGCACCTTCGCAGCCCTGGTCCTCGCTGCCGGCCTGGCCTACGTGGCAGTCATTGCCACGGGCGGCGCGTTGGTCATCTGGCTATCGGTTCACATCGCCCAGGCATTTGCCTAAGTGTCGGTTTGCCGGATGGCCAGTTCGTGCTCGAAGTAGTCTGCCATCACGTCCGCCAGCACGCGCATCGTGGCCACGTCGTGATCCTGCAGCGACTCGTCCGGGCGCCGGCTGAAGCAGCACAGGGTGCCGAAGACGCGGCCGTCGGCCAGCCGGATCGGCACGCTGAGGTGGGCGCCTACCGGTAGCGCGAGCGTGGCCGGCAGGGTCAGGGCCTCGGCGTTGAGGCAGGCGTTGTGCATCAGCTCCGGCAGGCGGCCGTCTGCCACGCGGGCGCAGTAGCTCTCTTCCAGCGGGTCGGAATCGCCGGCGAGGATCTTCAAGTCGCTGGCGCCGGAGTCGACGTAGCGGAATACGCGGCGGCCCTCGGTGAACTCGGCGATGAACGCGAGTTCCATGCCGAGGTGCTGGCGAATGCGCCGCAGGCACTGGATGAGCAGTTCCGGCGGCGTCCATGACTTCAGCGGGCTGGGCTCGGCCGCAAAGGCGGTGGCGGTGTCGTCTTCTTTCATGGCTTCTCTTCTCCCTGAAGAAAGACGCTCTGACGGCGTCAAGGTCGGATGTTCCGACCTCTCGGGGCAAATGGGAAGCCTGTTCCGACAGTGGCAATGGGCCTATTTCCGGCCCTATTTCACGCCGCCAGCGCCGATTCGATGGCCCAGAGCTGCTCCGCGGAGAAATCCAGCTTCGCCAGCGCGCCGACGGCGTCCTCGATCTGTCCGACGCGGCTGGCGCCTATCAGCACCGAAGTCATGCCCGGATGGCGCAGCACCCAGCTCAGCGCCATCTGCGCCAGCTTCTGGCCGCGCTCGCGGGCGATGGCGTCGAGCTTGCGGATGACGGCGAGCTTCTCCGCCGTCACATCGCCGGCCTTCAGGAAGTGCCCGCGTGCGGCGCGCGAATCGGCCGGGATGTCACCAGACAGATACTTGTCGGTGAGCATGCCCTGGGCCAGCGGCGAGAAGGCGATGCAGCCGACGCCTTCGTCCGCCAGCGCCGGCAGCAGCTCGGGCTCGATCTTGCGGTCGAACATGTTGTAGCGCGGCTGGTGGATCACGCAGGGCGTGCCCAGGCGACGCAGGATGGCCGTGGCTTCGCGCAGCAGCGGCGCCGGATAGTTGGACACGCCGACGTACAGCGCGCGGCCGCTGCGCACCGTGTAGTCCAGCGCGGCCATCGTCTCCTCCAGCGGCGTGTTCGGGTCGGGCCGGTGGTGATAGAAGATGTCCACGTAGTCCAGGCCCATGCGCTTGAGGCTCTGGTCCAGGCTCGAGACCAGGTACTTGCGCGAGCCGCCGTCGCCGTAGGGGCCGGGGCCCATCACGTAGCCGGCCTTTGTGGAGACGATGATCTCGTCGCGGTAGGCCGCCAGGCCGCGCTGCAGGATGCGGCCGAACACCGTCTCGGCCGAGCCGGGTGGCGGGCCGTAGTTGTTGGCGAGGTCGAAGTGGGTGATGCCGCGGTCGAAGGCGTGGCGCACCAGTTGCTCGGCCGTGTCGAAGCGGTCGACGAAGCCGAAGTTGTGCCACAGGCCCAGCGAGACGGCGGGCAGTTGCAGGCCGCTGCGGCCGCTGCGGCGGTAGGGCATCGTGCCGTCGTAGCGGCTCTCGGCGGCGACGTAGGGCGTGAAGGTCGGATCGATCGTGCTCATGCTTTTTTGAGTTCGGAGGCGCCAACGCTCGCGTGGCAGACGTAGACGGTGGCCGGCTCGCCATTCGGCGCGCGGTACTGAGCGGCGATGGCGGCGCGCGCGGCCTCGACCTGCTCGCGCGGCAGCAGCGCGACGACGCAGCCGCCGAAGCCGCCGCCGGTCATGCGCGCGCCGCCGCTCTCGCCGATGACGGCCTTGACGATCTCGACCAGCCGGTCGATCGGCGGAACCGTGATCTCGAAGTCGTCGCGCATCGAGGCGTGTGACTCGGCCATCAGCCGCGCCAGCATCGACACGTCGTTCGCGGCCAGCGCGGCGGCGGCGTCCAAGGTGCGCTGGTTCTCGGTGACGACATGGCGGGCGCGGCGGAAGGTGACTTCATCGAGCCCGGCCCGGCCGGCCAGCAGCGCCGCTTCGTTCAGGTCGCGTAGCGCCTTGACGCCGTAGTGCGCGGCCGCGGCCTCGCACTGCTGGCGGCGCGTGTTGTATTCGCTCTCGACCAGGCCGCGCTTGACGTTGGAGTTGATGATCATCACGTCGAGCTGCGAGGGCATCGGCACCGGCTTCGCGTCGAGGCTGCGGCAGTCGATCAGCAGCGAGTGCCCGTCCTGGCCGCGCGCGGAGATGAGCTGGTCCATGATGCCGCAGTTGCAGCCGACGAACTTGTTCTCGGCCTCCTGGCTCAGCAGCGCCATCTCGTTGGGGCTCAGCGCTTCGTCGGTCAGGCCTGCCAAGGTCTTGAAGGCCTGCGAGACGCAGACCTCCAGCGAGGCCGACGAGGACAGGCCCGCACCCTGCGGCACATTGCCGGCCACGGCCAGCTCCACGCCGCGCAGCGGGTAGCCGCGCTGCAGCAGCATCTTGACGACGCCGCGCACGTAGTTGGCCCACAGTGCATCGTCGCGCGGGACGATCGGCTGATCGAGCCTGAACTCGTCCACGGCGTTGCTGTAGTCGGCGGCGCAGACGCGCACGGTCAGGTCGTCGCGACGGCTGCCGGCGATCACGGTGCCGTAGTCGATCGCGCAGGGCAGCACGAAACCGTCGTTGTAGTCGGTGTGCTCGCCGATCAGGTTGACCCGGCCGGGGGCCTGGACGAAGGTGGCCGGCGCGGCGCCGAAGGCGGTCTGGAACGCGGCGGAAGCGCGCTCAGCTAACGAGTTATTCATGCGGATGCTTGTTCTTCACGGTAGTGCACATCGCTGACGGCGCGCAGCTGCGCGGCCGCCTGCTCGGGGGTCAGGTCTCGCTGGGCCTCGGCCAGCATCTCGAAGCCGACCATGAACTTGCGCACCGAGGCCGAGCGCAGCAGCGGCGGATAGAAGTGAGCATGGAGCTGCCACGGCGTGGTTTCCGAGCCATCGAACGGCGCGCCGTGCCAGCCCATCGAATACGGGAACGAGCACTTGAAGAGGTTGTCGTAGCGCGAGGTTAATCGCTTAAGCGCGAGGGCCAAATCGGCGCGCTGTTCGGCGTTCAGCTCGGGCAGGCGCGAGACCGGGAAGCGCGGCAGCAGCAGGGTCTCGAAGGGCCACGTCGCCCAGAAAGGCACGACGGCGAGCCAGTGCTCGGTCTGCACGACGATGCGCTCCTGCGCCGCCAGCTCGCGCTCCACGATGTCCATCAGCAGCGGGCGGCCGTGCTCCGCGAAGTAGGCGCGCTGCTGCACGTCTTCGGCGGCGGGCTCGTTGGGCACATAGCTGGTGGCCCAGACCTGGCCGTGCGGGTGCGGGTTGGAGCAGCCCATCATCGTGCCCTTGTTCTCGAACACCTGCACCCAGGGGTAGCGCTGGGCCAAGTCGGCGGTCTGCTCGCACCAGGTGTCGATCACGCCGACGATCTGCGCCGGCGCGAGTTCGGGCAAGGTCCTGCCGTGGTCAGGCGAGAAGCAGATGACGCGGCTGGTGCCGCGTGCATCCACCGTGGTGAAGAGCGGGTCGGCGGCCGGCGGCGCGGCCGGTGCGTCCTGCTGGAGCGCGGCGAAGTCGTTGGTGAAGACGAAGGTGCCGGTGTAGGCCGGGTTCTGCTCGCCGGTGACGCGCTTGTTGCCGGCGCAGAGATAGCAGGTGGGGTCGTAGCGCGGGTTCTCGCCGGTCTCGGGCTTGTCCTGCTGGCCTTGCCAGGGGCGCTTGGCTCGGTGCGGGGAGACCAGCACCCATTGGCCGCTGAGCGGGTTGCGGCGGCGGTGCGAATGTTCGGTCGGGTCGAAGGCTGTCATGGTCCTGCGGGTGGGTCGGTGATGCCACCCGCAAGTGTCGGCGCAAATCGACCTCGCGCCCGCGGGCAGCGAGGGTAATTCGCTACGGTCGGGTTACAGCGCGTCGCCCAGCACGCGGTCCAGCAGGCGCTGCTCCAGCGCGCCGAAAGCGGCATCGCGCCGGCGCGGCCGCGGCAGGTCCACCGCCTCGTCCAGCGCGATGCGGCCCTCCTCCACCAGCAAGACGCGGTCCGCCAGCGTCAGCGCCTCGCCCACCTCGTGCGTCACCAGCACGGCGGTGAAACCATGCCGTAACCACAGGCGTTCGATCAGCCGCTGCATCTCGATGCGGGTCAGCGCGTCCAGCGCGCCGAGCGGCTCGTCCAGCAGCAGCAGGCGCGGCGAGTGGACCAGCGCCCGGGCCAGTGCCACGCGCTGACGCTGCCCGCCGGAAAGGCGCGCCGGCCAGTCGTCCGCACGCTCGGCCAGGCCCACCTGGGCGAGCGCCTGGCGAGCGCGCTCGCGCGCGTCGTCGCCCACGAGCCCGAGCGCCACGTTGTCGAGCACGCGGGCCCAGGGCAGCAGCCGCGCGTCCTGGAACATGAAGCGGGTGTGCGCACGGGCGGCGCCGTCCAGCGTGCCGGCGCTGGGCTCATCCAGCCCCGCCAGCAGGCGCAGCAGCGTGCTCTTGCCGCAGCCGCTGCGGCCGATCACCGCGAGGAATTCGCCGGGCCGCACGTCCAGATCCAGCCCCTGCAGCACCTGCCGCTCGCCGAAGGACTTGGCGAGCCCGCGCAGCTTCAGCGGCACGCCGCCACGCGCCGGGGTCAGCGGCGAGCGCTCGGTGGCGTTGGGGGCGCGGGCGGCTGCGCCGAGCAGGTCGATTTCGGTGAAGACAGTCATGTCGGTTTTCCAGGATGTCCCGATGAACAGGCTGCTCGGTATTCCGGGCCGAGCGCCGGGCCGCTCCCAAGCCGGCCCGTCTGGCGGCATGCTCGCGGCTCGATGCCGCGAGTGCCGCCGTCCCCTCGGGGGACCGGCCAACGTACTCGTTGGACGAGGGGCTTCATGTCTGATACCCCGGGTGCCAGCGAAGCCAGGAACGCTCGAGAGCGCGCGCCAGCACGTCGGCGGCCTTGCCCAGCAGTGCGTAGACGAGGATGCCGACGAGCACCACGTCCGTCTGCAGGAACTCGCGGGCGTTCATCGTCATGTAGCCGATGCCGGACTGCGCCGAGATCGTCTCGGCCACGATCAGCAGCACCCACATCAGGCCCAACGAGAAGCGCAGCCCGACGAGGATGGAGGCCGTGGCGCCCGGCAGGATCACCTGGGCGTAGAGCTTCCAGCCCGAGAGGCCGTAGGAACGCGCCATCTCGATCAGGTCGCGGTCCACGTTGCGGATGCCGTGGAAGGTGTTCAGGTAGACCGGGAAGAACACGCCCAGCGCCACCAGGAAGAGCTTGGCCGTCTCGTCGATGCCGAACCACAGGATCACTAGCGGGATCAGCGCCAGCGGCGGGATGTTGCGCAGCATCTGCAGCGAGGTGTCCAGCGCCGTCTCGGCCCAGCGCAACGAGCCGGTCAGCAAGCCCAGCGCCAAGCCCAGGCCTGCACCGATCGCGAAGCCCGTGGACGCCCGCACGGTGCTGACCCACAGATGCCGCCACAACTCGCCCGATTCGGCCAGCGAGACCGCCGCCTGCAGCACGGCCCAGGGCGCCGGCAACACGCGGGTGGAAAGCCAGCCGAGCTGCGCGGCGGCCTGCCACAGCACGATCGTCGCGATGGGCAGCAGCCAGGGAACCAGTCTTTCGAGCTTCATCGCCGTGCTCAGCTCGCCGCGGCCAGCTTGCCGGGCACGTGGTGGTTGGCGACGATCTCGCCGAACGGGCCGGTGAGCTTGGGCGACTGCAGCTTCTCCTGCAACTGCAGCGGCAGCAGCGGGAACACCAGCTCGGCGAAGCGGTAGGCCTCCTCCAGGTGCGGGTAGCCCGAGAGCACGAAGTTGTCCAGGCCCAGCGCCGCGTATTCCTTGATGCGATCGGCCACCTGCTGCGGGTTGCCGACCAGGGCTGTGCCGGCACCGCCGCGCACCAGGCCCACGCCGGCCCACAGGTTCGGCGCAATCTCCAGGCCCTCGCGCACATTGGCCTTGTTCAGCTTGCCCTTGTTCAGCTCGGCCATGCGGCGCTGGCCGACCGAGTCCATCTGCGAGAACTTGGCCTGCGCGGTGGCGATCACGCTCTCGTCGAGATGGCTCACCAGCTTGGCCGCGGCGGCCCAGGCCTCGTCCTCGGTCTCGCGCACGATCACGTGCAGGCGGATGCCGTAGCTGAGCGCCCTGCCCTTGGCAGCCGCGCGGGCGCCCACGTCGGCCAGCTTGGCGGCGACGGCGGCCGGCGGCTCGCCCCAGGTCAGGTAGGTGTCCACCTGCTCGGCGGCCAGGTCGTGCGCCTCTTCGGACGATCCGCCGAAGAAGACCGGCGGATAGGGCTTGGCGATCGGCGGGTACAGCAGCTTGCCGCCCTTCACGCGCAGTTGCTCGCCGTCGAAGTCCACCGCCTCGCCCTCATGGCTGGCGGCCAGCACCTCGCGCCAGATCTGCAGGAACTCGCGCGACAGCTCGTAGCGCTCGGCGTGCGAGAGGAACAGCCCGTCGCCGGCCAGTTCCTCCGGATCGCCGCCGGTGACGAGGTTGACCAGCAGCCGGCCGCCCGAGAGGCGATCCAGCGTGGCCGCCATGCGGGCGGACTGCACCGGCTGCACGAGGCCCGGCCGCAGCGCGACCAGGAACTTCAACCGCCGCGTCGCCTCGATCAGGCTGGCGGCGACGATCCAGCTGTCCTCGCAACTGCGGCCGGTGGGCAGCAGCACGCCCTCGTAGCCGAGAGAATCGGCAGCGATCGCCACCTGCCGGTAGTAGTTGACGTCGGCCACGCGGGCGCCGTGCGAGGTACCCAAGTAGCGCGAATCGCCGTGGGTGGGGATGAACCAGAAGATCTTCATTTCTGTGCAGTCTTGAGCGAGGTCGGCAGCGCGTCGACGATGCGGATGGGCTTGGGGATCAGCTTCAGCTCGTAGAAGGCATCGGCGATCTTCTGCTGCTCGGCGGCAACGCCCGTGGTGATCGGCTGGATGCCGTAGGCGAAGCGGCCGGCGGCCAGCTCGGTGGTGGACGGGTCGAGCCCGATCTGCGGCGCCAGCACGGCGGCCACGGCCTTGTCGTTGCCCTGGGCCCAGCGATCGAGCTTGGCGAGTTCATCGACGATGGCCTGGATGGTCTGCGGGTTCTTCTCCGCGTAGCCGCGGGCGGCCAGGTAGAACTGCGTGTTGGCGACCACGCCGCGGCCATCGGCCAGCACGCGGGCGTTCAGTTGCCGCTCGGCTGCCGCCAGGAACGGATCCCAGATCACCCAGGCGTCCACCGCGCCCCGCTCGAAGGCGGCGCGCGCATCGGCCGGTGCCAGGTAGACGGTCTGCACGTCGCTGTACTTCACGCCGTGCTTTTCCAGCAGTTTGACGAGCAGGTAGTGGACGTTGGAGCCCTTATTCAGCGCGATGCGCTTGCCCTTCAGCTCGGCCACGCTCTTCAGCACCGAGTCCTTGGGCACGACGATGGCCTCCGAGCTCGGTGCGGGCGGCTGGTTGGCGACGTAGACCAGGTCCGCACCGGCGGCCTGCGCGAAGATCGGCGGCGCTTCGCCGACGGTGCCGAAGTCGACCGAGCCGACGTTGAGCCCTTCCAGCAGTTGCGGACCGGCCGGGAACTCGATCCATCGCACGCTGATGCCCAAGGGGGCGAGGCGCTTCTCCAGGTCGCCCTTGGCCTTCAGCAAGGTCAGCGTGCCGTACTTCTGAAAGCCGATGCGCAGTTCGGACGGGTTGCCCTGCGCCTGGGCGCCGGTGCTCGCCAGCGCGGCGGTGAGGATCAGCGAGAGGGTGTGGCGGCGGTTCAGCATCGAATGGGGCTCCGGGGTCACTGGGCAAGCGCGGGTTCGGTGCGCGGCAGACGTTCGAAGACGGCGGCGGCGCCGACGGACAGCCGCCGCGCGATCTCGTCGCCGACCTGGTAGCTGCCGTCATCGGCGCGTGGCAGTTGCGCGTCGGTCGCGAAGACCGGGTCCAGCGGCGAGCGCGCGCCCAGCGAGGACAGCACCGGCTGCAGCGCGTAGTCCAGCGCCAGCAGGTGGGCCAGGCTGCCGCCGGTGGCCAGCGGCCAGATGGTCTTGCCCTTCAGGCCGTCCTGCGGCAGCAGGTCGAGGAAGACCTTCAGCAGGCCGCTGTAGGCCGCCTTGTAGATCGGCGTGGCCAGCACGATGACCTGCGCCTGGGCCACGGTCTGCACGGCCTGCTGGATGCCGCCATGCTCGAAATCGGCATGCAGCAGCGCCGCAGGCGGCAGCTCGCGCAGGCGCAAGGTCTGCGAGGTCAGGCCCAGGTGCTGCAGGCGCTCGCTGGCGGCGGCGAGCAAGGCGCCGGAGCGCGAACGGGCGCTCGGGCTGGCAGCGATCAGCAGGATGCTCATGGTTGTTCTTCGTTCTTCCGGGATGCGATGGACGCACTCTAGAAAGCGCAGTTCGCACCGTGAACGAAGAACTTCGCATGTGCTTAGTCGGTCGCTGCTAGGCTCCTTCGCCAGCAAGCTAGGAGCACGACCGCCATGCAATACCGCAACCTGGGCAAGAGCCCGCTGAGAGTCTCCACCCTGTGCCTGGGCACGATGATGTTCGCCGGCCCGACCGACATCGCCGAGGCGCGCCGCATCGTCGAACACGCGCAAGACCACGGCGTGAACTTCATCGACACCGCCGACGTCTACACGACCGGCCAGTCCGAGATCATGGTCGGGGAGCTGATCAAGCCGCGCCGCCACGACTGGGTGCTCGCCACCAAGCTCGGCAACAAGATGAGCGAGCGGCCGAACGAATCGCAGTATTCGCGCGCCTGGGTGATCCGCGAATGCGAGGCCAGCCTGCGGCGCCTGCAGGCCGAGCACATCGACATCTACTACCTGCACCGCGATTTCACCGGCATGGACCTGGAGGAGCCGCTGCGCGCGATCCAGCACCTGCTGCAGGCCGGCAAGATCCGCTACTGGGGCCTCTCGAACTTCCGCGGCTGGCGCATCGCCGAGGCCGTCCACCTGGCGCGGCAGCTCAACATGCCCGGCCCAGTCGTCTGCCAGCCCTACTACAACCTGCTGAACCGCATGCCCGAGGTCGAGATCCTGCCGGCCTGCCAGCACCACGGCATCGGCGTCGTGCCCTACAGCCCGATCGCCCGCGGCGTGCTGACCGGCAAGTACGCACCCGGCCAGCCGCCGGCGGCCGACACGCGCGCCGGCCGCGGCGACAAGCGCATCCTGGAAACCGAGTTCCGCGAGGAATCGCTGCAGATCGCGCAAACCTTGAAGGGCCACTGCGAGGGCAAGGACATCTCGCTGGCCCATTTCGCCACCGCCTGGGTACTGGCGCACCAAGCCATCAGCAGCGTGATCGCCGGCCCGCGCACGCTGGCGCAGTGGCAGGACTACCTGGGTGCGCTGGACCTGAAGATCACCGAGGACGACGAGACCCTGGTCGACTCGCTGGTGCCGCCGGGGCACCCGTCCACGCCGGGCTACACCGACCCGGCCTATCCGCTGTATCCGCGCCGGGCCTGATCAGCTCAGCTCAGTGCTTGTGTTCGATCGACTCGCCGTGCACTCTTGCGTGCCACAGCGAGGCGGCGAACACGCCCATGCCAGCCAGCGACAGCAGCGCGCCGACCCAGCCGGTCGAGGTCCAGCCCAGGCCGGCCGCGATCGTCGCGCCGCCGAGCCAGGCGCCCAGCGCGTTGGCGATGTTGAAGGCCGAATGGTTCAGCGCGGCGGCGAGCGTCTGCGCGTCGCCGGCCACGTCCATCAGCCGGATCTGCAGCGCCGGGCCCACCGCGACGACCGTGCCCAGCAGGAAGACCGACAGCGCCGCCGTGGCCGGGTGCTGGGCGGTGAACACCAGCGAGCCGAGCACCAGCGCGCTCCAGGCCAGCACGCCGCCGATCGTCTTCATCAGCGCCTTGTCGGCTAGCCGTGAGCCGACCAGGTTGCCCGCCACCATGCCGACGCCGAACAGCGCCAGCACCAGCGGCACGGCGCCCACCGACAGGCCCGCCACTTCAGTGAGGATCGGCTTCACGTAGCTGAACACGGCGAACATGCCGCCAAAGCCGATCGCGCCGATGCCCAAGGTCAGCCAGACCTGGGCCTTGGCCAGCGCGCCCAGCTCCCGCCAGGGGCTCGCGCCCGGCGCCGCCTTCAGGTCGGGCACCCAGCGGTACACCAGCACAGCGGCCAGCATTGCGATCGCGCCGACGAGGAGGAAGGCCGAACGCCAGCCCCAGTGCTGCCCCAGCCAGGCGGCCAGCGGCACACCCACCAGGGTGGCGGTGGTCAGCCCCAGCATCACCAGGCCCACCGCGCTCGCGCGCCGGTCGGGCGGCGCCAGGGCCGCAGCCACCAGCGCGCTGACGCCGAAGTACGTGCCGTGCGGCAGGCCGGTCAGCAGGCGCAGCAGATTCAGTGAGAGGTAGCCCGGCGCCATCGCGCTGGCCACATTGCCCAGCGCGAACAGCGCCATCAGCGCGATCAGCAAGGTGCGGCGCGACCAGTTGGCCGTCGCCACCGCCAGCACCGGCGCACCGACGACGACGCCCAGCGCATAGGCGCTGATCACATGGCCCGCCTCGGGGATGGAAACACCCAGGTCGCGCGCCACCTCGGGCAGCAGGCCCATGATGACGAACTCACCGGTACCAATCGCGAAGCCACCGACGCCCAGCGCCAGCACCGCCGGCCAGAACAGCTCGCGCTGCTGCGCCCGGCGACGCGCGAAAGACTGGCTGATCGGAGCGGCGGCGCTCGCCAAAGCCGGCGCCAGGGGCTTGCTGATGATGGGGTCCATCCCTCAATTTTGCTGCATAGCAGCATTCCTGCGGGCACCTGGGGTCAATTCGGGCGTGGCTGCAACGCAGCGTCGTGCGCAGATCGCCCGACTATTGAGCAGCGAATGTCAGTCGACATAACGGAGCCCAGCTTTCGCCAGCGGCTCGCGCATCGCATACATGTCCAGGCCCAGCACCCCCGAGGCCAGCTTCGCGCGCTTCTCGCCCTCGAAGGCTTCGCGCTTCGCTGCGGCCACGGCCACTTCGGCGACCCGCGCAGCCGGCACGCAGACGATGCCGTCGTCGTCCGCCACAACCGCGTCGCCGGGCGTCACCAGCATGCCGGCGCAGACGATGGGCACGTTGACCGAGCCGAGCGTGGCCTTGACCGTGCCCTTGGCGCTGATGGCCTTGCTCCACACCGGGAAGCCCATCTCGGTGAGCGTCTTCACGTCGCGCACGCCGGCGTCGATGATCAGCGCCTTCGCTCCTCTTGCCTGGAAGCTGGTGGCCAGCAGGTCGCCGAAGTAGCCGTCGGTGCATTCGGCGGTGACGGCGGCGACGACGATGTCGCCGGGCCGGATCTGCTCGGCGGCGACGTGCAGCATCCAGTTGTCGCCGGGTTGCAGCAGCACGGTCACGGCGGTGCCGGAGATCTGGGCGCCGGCGTAGATCGGTCGCATATAGGGTTGGAGCAGACCGACGCGGCCCATGGCTTCGTGCACGGTCGCGGTGCCGAGGGCGGCGAGCTGTTCGGTGGCCGTAGCATCAGCGCGTTGGATGTGGCGGTAGACAACGCCGAGTTCGTACATCTCAGAGTCCTTTGGCTTTCAGTTGTGCGTCCAGGCGGCTGAAGACGCGGCGGGCATTGCCTTCGAAGATCGCATGGCGGTCTTCTGCGCTGATGGCGGCGGCCTGGATGTAGCGCCGGGTGTCGTCGTAGGCGTGGCCGGTCTCGGGGTCGATGCCGCGCACGGCGCCGATCATCTCGGAGGCGAAGAGCACGTTCTTCACCGGGATGACCTGGGTGAGCAGGTCGATGCCGGGCTGGTGGTAGACGCAGGTATCGAAGAAGAGGTTGTTCAGCAGGTGTTCGCTGAGCAGGGGCTTCTTCATCTCTTGCGCGAGGCCCCTGAAGCGGCCCCAGTGGTAGGGCACGGCGCCGCCGCCGTGGGGGATCAGGAACTTCAGCGTGGGGAAGTCCTTGAAGAGATCGCCCTGCAGGCACTGCATGAAGGCGGTGGTGTCGGCGTTCAGGTAGTGGGCGCCGGTGGTGTGGAAGCAGGCGTTGCAGCTGGTGCTCACGTGGATCATCGCGGGGATGTCCAGTTCGACCATCTTTTCGTAGATCGGGTACCAGTGGCGGTCGGTCAGCGGCGGGCTGGTCCAGTGGCCGCCGGAAGGGTCGGGGTTCAGGTTGAGGCCGACGTTGCCGTACTGTTCGACGCAGCGCAGCAGTTCGGGGATGCACGTGGCCGGGTCGACGCCGGGGCTCTGGGGGAGCATGGCGGCGGGCACGAAGTGGTCCGGGAAGAGCTGGCTGACGCGGAAGCACAGCTCGTTGCAGATGGCGGCCCAGGTGGCGGAGGTCTCGAAGTCGCCGATGTGATGGGCCATGAAGCTGGCGCGGGGGCTGAAGATGGTGAGGTCGCTGCCGCGCTCGCGCATCTTGGCCAGCTGGTTCAGCTCGATGGACTCGCACAGTTCGTCGTCGCTGATCCGCAGCTCGGAGGCCGAGGGGCCGCGGCCGGGCAAGGCGGCGATCTGCTTGTCGCGCCAGGCGCCCAGCGCTGCCGGTGCCGTCGTGTAGTGGCCGTGGACGTCGATGATCATCGGGAACTCTCCGGGAACGAATCAGAAGCGGTGGTTGATGCCCACCGTGCAGCCCATCTGGTTGGACGCGCCGGCGGTGTTGAGCGCCGTCACCACGGCGGTCTTGTACTTGGTGCGGTCGAGCTCGACGTAGAGCTTGGTGCGCTTGGACAGCAGGTAGTCGAGGCCGGCGATGGTCATGTCCTTGCCGCGCGCCTTGTCGGTGGTGGAGGTGGTGCGGTAGAAGCCGGCCGTCAGCTTCAGGTTCTGGGTGAATGAGTAGCCGCCGCCGCCGAAGGTATTGCGCGTCGCGGTGTTGGGGGCCGTGCCTTCGAGGTCGATCGTGTCGAGCATGTATCCGCCGGATACGGCCCAGTCGCCGTACTTGAAGGCGGCGCCGACGAGGTAGTAGTCCTCGTCGCGGTAGACGCTGCCCACCAGCACGCTGCGGCGGTTGTAGGAGGCGCCGGTGGTGAAGCCCTCGCCGTAGTACTGCAGACCGACGCCGTGGGCCGAGCCATTGCTGTTGCTGCCGGCAACCTCGCCGAAGGCATTCTCCAGCTCGAGCTTGAAGCCGCCGAACTCGCCCACGTACTTGAGGTCGTTGCTGAAGCGCGTGCCGCTGGAGGCCTGGGTCAGCGGGATCAACGGCGTGTAGTTGAAGTGGAAGGGGTCGTAGTCGAGGATGAAGTCGTGCGAGATCGTGTACTGCCGGCCCGCGTCGATCGAGCCCCAGGAGCCCTTCAGGCCGACGAAGGCCTGGCGCTGCCAGAACGTGTTGGTGGTGTTGTCCAGCGCGCCGGTGGCCAGGTTGAAGCCGTGCTCCAGCAGGAAGTGCGCATCCAGGCCGCCGCCGAGCTGCTCAGCGCCCCCAATGTCGAGCTTGTTGGAGCTGTTCCAGCCGTTCGAGCCCATGAAGGTCTTGCTGTCGCCGGCAGGGTTGACGTGCGTCAGGTGGCGCACGCCGCCGTCCGCGGTGCCGAAGATCTTGACTTCGGTCTGGGCCTGGGCCGCGGTGGCGGATGCGATCAGGGCCAGTACCGCAAGGGATCGGGCAGATTGGTGATTCATCGATGTCTCCGTGCGCCGGTCTTTGCCGGCATGGTTGCAAAAAAAGGGCGAGCAAGGCCAGCGGTGCCGCATGGACCGCAGGCAAACAGGTGTGTGCGGGTGTCAGTGCGTGGCGAGCGCCGTCTCGGGCTCGATGTAGCCGGTGTCCAGCTCCATCCGCAGGCGGTTCGTGTCCAGCGCCTTTTCCCAGCGGGCCACGACGACGGTGGCGACGGCATTGCCGGTGATGTTGACGAACACGAAGGCGGAGGACAGCAGCCGATGCACGCCGAGGACCAGCGCGATCGAGGACACCGGGATCGTGTTCGTGGCACCCAAGGTGGCTGCCAGCACGGCGATCGCCGAACCTGCCACGCCCGCACCGCCCTTGGACGTGATCAGCAGCACCAGCAGCAGGGCCAACTGGTGTTCCCAACCCAGCGCCGTGTTGGTGGCCTGCGCCAGGAAAACCGAGACCGCGGCGAAGTACAGGCAGGTGCCGTCATGGTTGAAGGCGTAGCCGCCGGGCAGCACCAGGCCCACGACCGAGCGCTGGCAGCCGAGCTGCTCCAGCTTCGTCAGCAGCTGCGGGAACACGCTCTCCGACGAACTGGTGCCGATCACCAGCAGCAGCTCGGAGCGGATGTAGCGCATCAGCTTGAGCAGGCTGAAACCGGCCATGCGCGCCACCGGCCAGAGCACCAGCACGAAGAACAGCAGGCAGGTCAGGTAAAACTCGCCAACCAGCTTGCCCAGGGCCACCAGCGAGCCCACGCCGAACTTGCTGACGGTGAAGGCGATGGCGCCGTAGGCGGCGATCGGCGAGACCTTCATCGCCAGGCCGATGATCCAGTACACGCCCTGCGAGAAGCTCTCCAGCACAGTGAGCATCGGCTTGGCCCGCGGGCCGGCCGCAGCCAGGCCGAAGCCGAACAGCACCGAGACGAACAGGATCTGCAGGATGTCGCCGCTGGCGAAGCCGGAGACCATGGTCTTCGGGATCAGGTTCAGCAGGAAGATGCTGGTGGACTCGAAGTGCTTGGCCTGGCTGATGTAGCTGTCGGCCGCGCCGGCATCGAGCGAACTGACGTCGATGTTCATGCCCGCGCCGGGCTGCAGCAGGTTGATCGTGACCAGGCCGATCAGCAGCGCGAACGAGGTGATCACCTCGAAGTAGATCAGCGCCTTGATCGCCACGCGGCCGACCTTCTTCATGTCGCCGGCGTTCGCGATGCCGCTGACGACCGAGCAGAAGATGATCGGCCCAACCACCATCTGGATCAGCCGGATGAAGGCATCGCCCAGCGGCTGCGAGGCCTTGCCGGCATCGGGCCACCAGTGGCCCACGGCCACGCCGAGCACGATGCCCACGAACACCTGGAACGAGATGTCCCGGTAGAAGGGCTTCTTCCTGGCTGGCTGTCGGGGGACAGGCAGGTCTTTCATGTTCACGTGATTGTCTCCTTCGGGATTCCCTGCGCTAGCCCTCTCGGGCTCGTCCGGTTTCATCGCTCTCGCGGCGACGTTCACCTCGCCTCGTCGCCGAGGAATTCGATGCTGTCCGCCAGCAGTTCGTCGACGCTCAGCGCGCGGGGCATCAGGCCCTGTCGCTCGCAGAAGGCCAGCGTCTTGGCCAGCGGCCCGCGCAGCGCGTCGATGCCGTCGGGCAGGCGCTTGTGCACCGCCGCCGGATCGGCCACCGCGGCCTTGCCCTGCTTGAACAGGCGGTAGATCGCGCGCACGCTGTCGGGCTGGGCGCGGGCCACCGCCAGCGGCATCGTGAGCACATGGTTGATCGGCACGAAGCCATGCTCGGCCTGCCAGCGACGGTCGGCCTCGGCGTGGTCGGCGATGACCGGCAGGATGTCCTCGTGCTTGGGCAGGTCGTTGCCGAAGATGGCCGCGTCCAGCTCGCCGTCCATCAGCATCTGCAGCATGCCCTTGCCGGCCGGCGCGTGCTCGACGAAGGCGGGATCCTGGTACTCCTCCAGGTGGCCGCCCTCGAAGGTGGTCCAGCGGATCTGCTCCGGCGCGATGCCGTAGGTCTCGTCGAGGATGCCGCGCAGCCACATGCCGGTGGTCTGCGTGTAGGCACGCACGCCGACGCGGGCGCCGACCAGGTCCTTCACGCTCAGGCCCGGACGATGGCGGCGGTTGTAGATCAGGCAGCCCTGCTGCAGCCGCGCCGCCAGCACGACGGGCAGCATCAAGAGCGGCTTGTCGTAGGCCTTGGCCTGCAGCAGGGTGGCAATGGCCAGCTCGCTGACGTCGTAGACCTGCTGGCGCGCCATCGGGGCGAAGGCGCGGTAGATCGGCTCGACGTCCAGCCAGTTCAGCTGCAGGCCCGGCTCGCTCAGCTCGCCGCTGATCAGCTTCTCGGTGTGCGCGTAGCGCTTCACCACCGCATTGAGCGGCGTGCTCATGCCGGCGCTCCCATGCGGTTCAGCTCTGGATAGATGGAACGTGCGGTGTCGCCGAAGATCCAGGCGCGGTCTTCGTCGGACAGCATCGCCAGGCCCGCCTGCGCCTCGGCCAGCAGCGATTTCAGCGAGCCCTCGGCCGACGGGTAGTTGGAGCCCCAGGCAATGCGCCTGGCGCCGAAGGCGGCAAGCACGGCGGGCATGAAGGCCTGCGGCGTGGACGCGCCGCGCGAGGCCTCGGCGATCGTGCGGTTCGTCAGCTTCAGGTAGACGCCCGGATGGTCGGCCAGGTCGAACAGCGTCTTGGCCGATGCGTAGGGTGGGCCGTCGGCAAGGTCCGGGCGGGCCAGGTGGTCCAGCAGCACGCGGCTGCGCGGGAACAGGCCCAGCATGCGGCGCAGCGCCGGGATGCCGGCGGCGGTCATCTGCAGGCAGATGGAGATGTTGTTGGACTGCGCGTACTCCCACACCGGGTAGGAGCGTTCGTCGTCCAGCCACTGGGCCTGGCCGGGCATCGTCGTGCCGGTGAGGAAGAGGCGCAGGCCGCTCAGGCCCTCGCCCAGCCAGTACTTGAAACGCTCGACCGCATCGGGCGCCAGCACGTCGATCGAGAACACGCCGCAGAAGCGGTCAGGGTAAGCCTTCACGGCGTCGAGCACGTAGCGGTTGTCGTTGCCGTAGGCGGTCGAGGCCTGCACCACCATCGCGTGACGGATGCCCGCCTCATCCAGCGAGGCCAGCAGGCTCTCGAAGTCCGCCGGCCGGTGCGCCGACCAGTCCGATTGCTTGCCGCCCACCGGCGCGAGCGGATAGCGCTCATGGTCGGACGAGATGGCATGCGTGTGGGTATCGACGTACATGGTTAAGCTGGATTCGATCCGGGGCGAGAACATGATCCAGACTTTAGGGAAGCACCTCGTCAATTGCTAATTTAAACTGCCACCCGATCCATAAATTCTGGTGAAGCTGAATTTCAAACCCGATGATCGACGACAGCATCAACCTGCGCCGCCTCGTGCTGTTCGACGCGGTCTGCCGTGAATGCGGCATCAGCCAGGCGGCCGAGGCCGTGGGCCTGAGCCAGCCGGCGGTGAGCCTGGCGATCAAGAAGCTGGAGGAGACGGTGGGTGCCGTGCTGTTCGAGCGGGGCTACGGCGGCAGCGAGCTGACCCGCGAGGGCGCGCTGCTGCAGCGGCGCGTCGTGCGCATGCTGGAGCAGATCGAGTCGGCCGTCGCGGCCATGCCGGCCGGCGCGCGTGCCCGCCAATCGAACGCAGGCGGCGTGTGCCGCCGCCTGACCGATTCGCAGATCCGCTGCCACGTGGCGATCGCCGATGCGGGCTCGGCCGCCGAGGCCGCGCGCCGGCTGGGCATCTCGCAGCCGGCGGTGCACCGCGCCGCCCGTGACCTGGAAGACACGATCGGCCACCCGCTCTACCGGCGGCGCGTGCACAGCGTGTCGGCCAATGCGGCGGGGCAGGAGCTGGCACGGCGGCTGGTCGTGGCCCTGGGCGAGATCGAGCAGGCGCGGGTGGACCTGGTCTCGGCCCGGGGCTTGGCGGCGGGCCGCATCGCCGTGGGCATGCTGCCGCTGATGCCGCAGCGCCTGCTGGCGCGCACGATCGGGCGCCTGCGCGAGCGCTATCCGAACGTGGCGGTGACGATCCGCGAGAGCACTCACGCCCGCCTGCTGGAAGACCTGCGCTTCGGCCGGCTGGACGTCATCGTCGGCGCGCTGCGCGAGCCGCGGCTGGAGGGCAACGTCATCGAGCGAGAGCTGTTCACCGACCCCTACGTGGTCGTCGTGCGGCGCGGCCATCCGCTGGCGGAGCGCCGGCGCGTGAGCCTGAAGGAACTGGCCGCCCACGGCTGGGTCGTGCCGCAGCAGGACATGCCGCGGCGCGCGGTGGTGGACATGATGCTGGCCACCCTGCCGCAGCCGCCCCAGGTGCTGGTGGAAACCAGCTCGCTGGCGATGATGATCGCCATGCTGGACGAGAACGACTGCATCTCGCTGCTGTCGCGCTCGCACATCCTCTACGGCAACTACCGTAACGAGGTCGTCGCGCTCGACGTGCCCTCACCGCAGGGCGGACGCACGGTGGGCTACACCACGCGGGCCGACTGGCTGCCGACCCAACCGCAGCGGGAATTCATCGAGCAGTTGCAGGCGCAGTGCCGCCTGACACCCAATACGCCCGACACGCCCGATGCCTGATCACCAGCGGTGGTGGACCTGGTCGTAGGCGAACTTCTCGTAGACCGCCCTCACCTTCGCCAGCTCGTCGGACGACAGGGCCGGCAGGTCGCCCGCCACCATGTTCTCCTCGATCTGCGAGGGGCGCTTGCCGCCGGGGATCGCGCAGGTGACGGCGGGGTTCGAGAGGATCCAGCGCAGCGCGAACTGGGCCAGCGTCTGGCCGGCCGGCACCAGCGGCTTCAGCTGCTCGACGGCGGCGAGGCCGGTGTCGTAGTTCAGGCCCGAGAAGGTCTCGCCCTTGTCGAACCACTGGCCGTCGCGGTTGCCGGCGCGGTGGTCGTCCGGCTCGAAGCTGCTCTGCGCGGTGAGCTTGCCCGACAGCAGGCCCGAGGACAGCGGTAGCCGCGCGAGGATCGCGACCTTGCGGGCCAGGGTCTCGCGGAATAGCAGGTCCGCCGGGCGCTGGCGGAAGATGTTGTAGATGATCTGCACCGACTGCACGTTCGGGTACTCGATCGCCTTGATCGCCTCTTCGACCTTCTCCACGCTGACGCCGTAGTGGCGCAGCTTGCCGGCCTTGACCAGGTCGTCCATGATGCCGAACACCTCGGGCATGTAGTAGACCTGCGCTGGCGGGCAGTGCAGCTGGATCAGGTCCAGCGTGTCGGTGTCCAGGTTCTTCAGGCTGCGCTCGACGAAGCCGGTCAGGGTCTCGCGGGTGAAGCCTTCGGCCACGTGCGGGTCCACGCGGCGGCCGAGCTTGGTGGCGACGTAGAACTTGTCCGACGGGCGCTCCTTGCGCAGGCGGGCGATCAGGCGCTCGCTACGGCCATCGCCGTAGACGTCGGCCGTGTCGATGAAGTTCACGCCCATGTCGAGCGCCTTGTGCAGCGCGGCCATCGAATCATCGTCGTTGACCGTGCCCCAGGTGCCGCCGATGGCCCAGGCGCCGAAGCTGACGCTGGAGACCTGCCAGCCGGTGCGGCCGAATTCGCGGTATTGCATGTTCTTAATGTCCTTCGGAGGGATAGGTGCTGTTGATCAGCTTGTCGCAGTAGGCGATGGCGATGGCAGACAGCAGGAAAGCGACGTGGATCACCGTCTGGGCGATCAGCACCCGATCTTGGAGATTGGGCGCGTTGATGAAGCTGCGCAGCAAATGGATCGAGCTGATGCCGATGATCGCCGTGCCGAGCTTGACCTTCAGCACCGAAGCGTTCACGTGGCCCAGCCATTCCGGCTCGTCCGGGTGGCCGCGCAGGTGCATGCGGCTGACGAAGGTCTCGTAGCCACCCACGATCACCATGATCAGCAGGTTGGAGATCATCACCACGTCGATCAGCGACAGCACCGCCAGCATGATGATGGCTTCGGTCAGCTTGGGCTCGGTGCCGGGGTCGAACTTGTAGCCCATGCCCTGGGTGAGCAGCTCCAGCGCGTGCTCGCTGCCCATCGCCGCCTCGATCAGGTGAAACAGCTCCACGCCGAAGTGATAGACGTACACGCACTGCGCCAGGATCAGGCCCAGGTACAGCGGCAGCTGCAGCCAGCGGCTGGCAAAGATCAAGGCCGGCAGCGGGCCCAGCTTGATGGGGGTCGTGTGTTGATCGCTCATGGAAGGGGTGAGTACAGGTAATGCGTTATGCCATCAGCTCGCGACAAGCCCATTACGGATCGCGTAGACGGTGAGTTCGGAGTTGTTCGCCAGGCCCAGCTTCTCCAGCACGCGGGCTCGGTAGACGCTGACGGTCTTGGGGCTCAGCATCAGCTCCTCGGCGATGTCGGACAGGCGCTTGCCGCTGGCGATCATCACCAGGGTCTGCAGTTCCCGGTCCGAGAGCTTCTGGTGCGCCTGTTCGGTGACCGGCGCGGTCAGGCTCTCGACCAGCATCTGCGCGATCTCGGGCGTCACGTACTTGCGGCCCTGGGCCACCGTGCGCACGGCCTGCACCAGCACCGCCGGGTCGCCGCCCTTGTTGACGTAGCCGAAGGCGCCCGCGCGCAGCGCGCGGATCGCGTACTGGTCCTCGGGGTACATCGAGACGATCAAGGTGCGGATCGGGGCGGCCTCGTCCTTCAGGACGTGCAACACATCCAGGCCGCTGCGGCCGGGCATGCTGATGTCCAGCACCAGCACGTCGCAGGGGTCGGCGCCCAGGCGGCGCAGCAGTTCGCGCAGCTCGCCGTAGTCGCCAGCCTCGCCCACCACCTCGATGTCGGACGCGTCGGACAGCGTGTCGCGGATGCCGCGGCGGATCAATGCGTGGTCGTCGCAGAGGATCACTCTGATCACGATTCGCCGCTCCAGATCGAGGGGTCATGCATGGCCGTGAACAGGCCCTCCAGGCCCAGTCCATCGTCCGTATTCGCCTCCAGGGGCACCGAAAGTATCAAGCTCACGCCCTTGTTGCTGCTGCTCAAGTCCACCCATCCTCCCACCGTGGCGGCCCGTTCGTGCAGGCCGCGGATGCCGAAGCTGCGCGCCTTGGCGAGCGCACCCGGAGGAATACCCTGCCCATTGTCACTGAGCTCCAGGGTCAGGACGCCCGAGTCGATCGAAAGCTCGATCTCCACCCGCGTTGCGTGGGCGTGCTTGGAGACATTGGTCAGCGCCTCCTGCGCGGTGCGGTAGGCCACCAGTGGCACGCCGGCGGGCAGTTGCATCTGCTCGTGGCTGGTGCGCACGGTCGTGGCGATGCCGGTGCGGCGCTCGAAGCGGGCGGCCATCCACTGCAGCGCCGCCACCAGGCCCTGCTCCAGGATGGCGGGCCGCAGGTTGTGCATGATCCGCTGGCTGGCCTCGATCGCGGAGCTGACCGTCTCCAGCGCCGACTGCGTGCGCTGGCGCACGTCCTCGTCCTGCGCGTGGCGGGCGATCCAGGCCAGGTCGAACTTCAGCGCCGTCAGCGAGCCGCCGACGTCGTCATGGATCTCGCGCGCGATCGCGGCGCGTTCCATCTCGATGCTGGTCTGCAGGTGGCCGGCCAGTTCGTGCAGTTGCTGTTTGGATTTGAGCAGCGCGCGGTTGGCGTCCTGCCGGGCGCGCTCGGACTGGTGGGCCTCGATCGCATGCACCAGCGCCGGCGCCAGCCGCGCGAGGTTGTTCTTCAGCAGGTAGTCGGAGGCGCCGGTACGCATCGCGGCCACCGCCGTGTCCTCGCCGATCTGGCCGGAAACCAGGATGAAAGGGATTGGCTGCGCCAGGGCCTTGACCATGTCCAGCACGACCAGGCCCGAGAAACCGGGCAGGTTGAAATCGGAAATCACCGCGTCCCAGTCCTGCCGCAGCGCCTGCTCGACGCCAGGCAGGGTGTCGACACGCAACACATCGGGAATGATGTGGGCGCGCCGCAATTCGGCCAGGATCAATTCGTGATCCGGTTCGGAATCTTCGACATGAAGGATGCGCAGCGGGCGATCGGCGGAGGAGATCGACATGGGGGCGCAGTATGCCGTCATCGGGCGGACGGACTGATTTCCGCCACAGAGTATGCGCCGAGGACAGAAATTAGGAGAAATACGCCCGCACTCTGTGAAATGTGTTGTCGACAGCGAAGCAAGAATTACCGAAGATGCCAACCGGAATTAGGCCCCATCGTGCAACTGGCCTTTTGTCAAGACCATAGCCGTGGGCATTGCGCCCACAATGCGCGCAGGACGCCTGGATGAGGGTGAGCGGACATGCAAACAGAAGACGAAATCACGCCAGCCCCTGATGAGGAAACGGGAATGTCGCCGCTGCTGGCGGCGGCAGAGCTGCAAGACCATTTGATGACGGTCTCCAACGATCTGGAGCGCCTGCAGCGCCTGCTGGACGACGCCGGCGAGGCGCTGTCCATGCATTTCTACAGCGCCGCCGGCCTGGTCAGCGGCCTGTTGCAGCAGACGGGCCAGTTGCCCGAGGGCTGCAGCGACGCGCTGCGCCAGGTCAATGAGGACATCGCCGGCGCCGTCACCGCGCTGCAGTTCCAGGACATGGCCACGCAGCTGATCGCCCACACGAGCCAGCGCCTGCGCAACTGCCAGGACCAGCTCGCGCGGGACGCCTTCGGCGATGACGAGGACGGCGAAGCGGTCGTGGAAATCGCGCCGATGCGCCCCAACCCGGTCACGCAGGACGAAATGGACGCTGGTTCCGTCGAGTTGTTCTGATCGAAGTCCCATCAAGAAAAGTTCCAATCCACCGAATACCCCTGATACCCGGAGAAAAGACAAATGCACTCAATTCTTGCCGTGGACGATTCGGCCTCGATGCGCCAGATGGTCTCCTTCACCCTGAAGAACGCAGGATTCAACGTCGTGGAAGCGGTGGATGGGCAGGACGCCTGGGAAAAATCGTCGAGCCGGGATTTCGACCTGGTGCTGACGGACCAGAACATGCCGCGCATGGACGGCATCAGCCTAACCAAGAAACTGCGCGACAACCCGAAATTCAAGACCACGCCGATCCTGATCCTGACCACCGAGTCCAGCGACCAGATGAAGCAGGCCGGCCGCGCCGCCGGCGCCACCGGCTGGCTGGTCAAGCCCTTCGACCCGGCCAAGCTGATCGAAGTGATCGGAAAAGTAATCCGCTGAGCTGGCCAGTTGTTTGAACGTGACGTTGCGCCGCAAGGCGGGAGATTGAAAGCATGGGTGAAATGACCTCCGAAGGCGCGAGCCTGAGCGCGGGCATCGATCTGAGCCAGTTCTACCAGGTCTTCTTCGAGGAAGCCGGTGAGAACCTGGACAGCATGGAGCAGCTGCTGCTGAACCTGAACGTCGAGACGGCGGACGACGAGGAGCTGAACGCCATCTTCCGCTGCGCGCACTCGATCAAGGGCGGCGCGGCGACGTTCGGCTTCGGCGACGTGGCCGAGCTGACCCACATCATGGAGACGCTGCTGGACAAGCTGCGCCGCCACGAGCTGCAGCCCACCTCCGCGATGGTGGACGTGCTCCTGCAGTCGGGCGATGCGCTGCGCTCGCTGCTGGCGCGCCACCAGGGCTCGTCCGGCGAGGTGGTCGACGCCACCGACCTGATCGCCACAATCGGCGCCTTCGTCAACGGCCAGGAAGCCCCCAAGCCCGCGCCCAAGGTGGCCGTCGCCGCCCCGCCGCCGCCCGCCCCTGCGGCCGCCGCGCCCAAGTCGAGCAATCCGGCCGCCCGCCTGCTGGAGCTGCAGGTCGGCCCGCTGGCGGACCTGAGCCTGGCGGACAACCTGGTCGAGCTGTTCAAGGAGATCACCGATCTCGGCACGATCGAACCGCTGGACGCCGGCTCGGCCGCCGACGGCTTCCGCCGCTTCAAGGTGCTGACCAGCAGCACCGACAACGACCTGCTGGACCTGTTCACCTTCCACGTCGCTCGCGAACAGGTCAAGCTGCTGCCCTACGGACCCGGCTTCGGCTTCCACGAGGGCGCGCCCGGTGCGCCGGAGCCCGAACCCGTGTCCGACGACCCGGGCTACGGCTTCTTCGACAACGCCCCCGGCGTGCCGGAGAACACCGCCGGCAGCAACGTCATTGCCGCCCCGGCCGAGGCCACGGCCACGCCGGTCGCCACGACCAGCGCCAAGCCGGTCGCCCGCACCGATGCCGCCTCCAAGCCCGCCGCAGCGATGGACCAGTCCACGCTGCGCGTCTCCATCGAGAAGGTCGACCAGCTGATCAACCTGGTCGGCGAGCTCGTCATCACGCAGGCGATGCTGGCGCAGAACAGCCGCGACCTCGACCCCGCCATCTACCAGCAGCTCAGTTCGGGCCTGGCCGACCTGGAGCGCAACACGCGCGACCTGCAGGAATCGGTGATGTCGATCCGGATGATTCCGATGTCGATCGTCTTCAACCGCTTCCCGCGCATGCTGCGCGACCTCGCCGCCAAGCTGGGCAAGAAGGTGGAGCTGGTGACGCAGGGCGAGGCGACCGAGCTGGACAAGAGCCTGGTCGAGAAGATCACCGACCCGCTGACCCACCTGGTGCGCAACAGCTGCGACCACGGCATCGAGACCGGCGCCGAGCGCGTCGCCAAGGGCAAGCCCGAGCACGGCACGATCACGCTGGTCGCCTCCCACCAGGGCGGCTCCATCGTCATCGAGGTGCGCGACGACGGCCGCGGCCTGAACCGCGACAAGCTGATCAAGAAGGCCCGCGAGAAAGGCATCGACGCGCCCGACTCGATGACCGACGTCGAGGCCTGGAACCTGATCTTCGCGCCCGGCTTCTCCACCGCCGACCAGGTCACGGACGTGTCCGGCCGCGGCGTGGGCATGGACGTGGTCAAGAAGAACATCACCTCGCTGGGCGGCACCGTCGAGATCGACTCGGCCGAAGGCTACGGCATGAAGGTCTCGGTACGCCTGCCGCTGACCCTGGCCATCATGGACGGCATGAGCGTGGGCGTCGGCGAGGAGTGCTACATCCTCCCGCTGTCCTCGGTCGTGGAATCGTTCCAGGTGCAGAAGGACACGGTCAAGACGGTCGCCGGCTCGGGCCGCGTCGTCGAGGTGCGCGACGAGTACATGCCGGTGATCTCGCTGGAGGACATCTTCCACGTGCCGCGCTTCGATTTCGAGAAGAGCAGCAACATCATGGTCGTCATCGAGGCCGAGGGCGGCCGCGTGGCGCTGCTGGTGGACGAACTGCTCGGCCAGCAGCAGGTCGTCGTCAAGAACCTGGAAGCCAATTACCGCAAGGTCAACGACGTGTCCGGCGCCACCATCATGGGCGATGGCCGCGTGGCACTGATCCTGGACGTCGGCAGCCTGGTGCGCCGCTCGCGCCACTGAACTCACTTTTCCCTGTCCCGCTAACCCAAGGAAAACATCCACCATGGAATCCACCCAAGTGCCAGCCGTCCGTCCCGCGGGTCAGTTGCAGGTCCAGGGCCAGGGCAATGCCGTCGCGGCCACCGGCCCGGCCGGCGGCGAGTACCTGACCTTCCGCCTCGGTGCCGAGGAATACGGCATCGACATCCTGAAGGTCCAGGAGATCCGCTCCTACGAACCGCCCACGCGCATCGCCAATGCGCCCGAGTTCATCAAGGGCGTGGTCAACCTGCGCGGCGTGATCGTGCCCATCGTCGACCTGCGCGTGAAGCTCGGCTGCCCGACGATCGAGTACAACAGCTTCACCGTCGTCATCGTGTTGAATGTGCGCAACCGCGTCGTCGGCGCGGTGGTCGATTCGGTCTCCGACGTGCTGGAACTGAACCGCGACTCCATCCGCCCTGCCCCCGAGCTCAGCTCGGCCACGGTAGACACCAGCTTCATCACCGGCATCGGCGCCGTCAGCGACCGGATGCTGATCCTGATGGACATCGAGGGGCTGATGAGCAGCGCCGACATGGGCTTGATGGACACCATCGCAGCTTGAGCGACAAAAAGACGCCACACACTCATCACAAGAGCTCACCGGCGCAATACGCTCCGGTGAGCTCTTTTCACTTTTGAAGGGTCACGCCATGCGCACCGAATCGATCGCCCGCCGCGTCTCGCTGACCGGCGTCATCGCCCTGGCACTCGTGCTCTTCGTCGTCACCGGCATCGTCAGCCTGATGCTGACCCGCAGCGCCGACCAGCGCGTGCGCACCTGGGTGGAAGACAAGTCGCAGTCCATGGTCGACGCCATGCATGCGATGGACGACACCTCGCGGGTGCTCGTCGAACGCAATTTCGGCTCCTTCCGCCAGGAGTTCGGCCCGGTCTTCACGCTCGATGAAGCCACCGGCGACCTGCGCGACTGGGGCCCCAAGCTCAACGGCAACTTCACGCAGGTTGACAAGTTCGCCGCCGTGACCGGCGGCGTCGCCACGGTGTTCGCCGCCAAGGACGGCGACTTCGAGCGCATCACCACCTCGCTGAAGAACGCCAAGGGCGAGCGGGTGCTCGGAACCAAGCTGGGCACCAGCCACCCGGCCTTCGCCACCGTCTCCGCCGGCAAGCCCTACGCCGGGCGCGCCGTGCTGTTCGGCCGGCCCTACATGACCTACTACGAGCCGATCAAGAACGACGCCGGCAAGCAGATCGGCCTGCTGTTCGTCGGCTTCGACCTCGACGCCTTCGACAAGGCGATGGACAAGATGGCCGCCGACGCGAAGTTCTTCGAAACCGGCGGCACCTACGTCATCGGCGCCGCCAAGGACCCGGAGAAGGCCTTCTTCTCGGCCCACCCGACGCTCAAGGGCAAGCTGTTGAAGGAGGCCGCGCCAGACCTGCTGAAGGCGCTGGCTGCCGCTGATGATCGGGGTTATGTGGCCGCTGTGCCCGACGTGCTGGGCGGCGGCAGGAATGACGATTTCGCGATCGTGCGCAAGAACGACGAGACCGGCTACTGGGTCGTCGCGCAGGTCTCCAAGGGCGAGGCGATGGCCTCGCACTGGGCGACGATGCTGCCCTTCTGGGGCATGCTGGCGCTGACGACGGTAGGCCTGGGCCTGGGCCTCGGCTGGATGATGCGGCGCTGGGTCGCCGCGCCGCTGGGCGAGCTGACCCGGGCGATCGGCTCGATCTCCGATGGCGACCTGACCCGCGCGGTGGAAAGCCCGCGCCGCGACGAGATCGGCACCTTGATCAACCAGACCGAGGCGATGCGCCGGCGCCTGGCCGACACCATCGGCACCGTGCGGCACTCGGTCGACTCGATCGGCACCGCCAGCAGCGAGATCGCCACCGGCAACCAGGACCTCAGCCAGCGCACCGAACAGACCGCGCAGAACCTGCAGCGCACCGCCTCGGCGATGACGCAGCTCACCGGCACGGTGCGCCAGACGGCCGACTCGGCACACACGGCGAACCAGCTGGTCAGCACCGCGTCCAGCGCCGCCGCGCGCGGCGGCGAGGTGGTGGGCCAGGTCGTCAGCACGATGGACGAGATCAACGCCAGCTCGCGCCGCATCAACGACATCATCGGCACCATCGACGGCATCGCCTTCCAGACCAACATCCTGGCGCTGAACGCGGCGGTGGAGGCCGCGCGAGCCGGCGAGCAGGGCCGCGGCTTCGCCGTCGTCGCGGGTGAGGTGCGCAGCCTCGCCGGCCGCTCGGCCGAGGCGGCGCGCGAGATCAAGTCGCTGATCGGCGCCAGCGTGGAGCGCGTGGAAGCCGGCTCGCGCCTGGTGCAGGAGGCCGGCAGCTCGATGAGCGACATCGTCACCAGCGTGCAGCGCGTGCAGGACATCATTGGCGAGATCAGCAGCGCCGCCAGCGAGCAGAGCGATGGCATCGGGCAGGTCAACCAGTCGGTCGGCAAGCTGGACCAGATGACGCAGCAGAACGCGGCACTGGTCGAAGAGTCCGCCGCCGCGGCCGAGAGCCTGAAGGACCAGGCGCACCGGCTGGTGCAGGCCGTGGCCGTGTTCCGGGTGCAGGCGCAAGCCGGTGCCGCAGCGGCGGCGCCCGTCCTGCCCATCCCACACACCGCCGCGGCGCCGAAGGCACCGGCCGCCGCAGCGCCGTCACCGAAGCCGAAGACCGCCGCGCCGGCCGTCAAGCGCCCCGCGGCTCCGCCTCCGCCGACGAAGGCGCCCAGCCGGCCCGCCCCTGCCGTCCGCTCGGCGCCGCCGGCCCCCACCCAGCCCGCGGCGGCTGAAGGCGACTGGGAGACCTTCTAGGCCTCAGACCCAGAGCCGCGCAAAGCTCGCCACCGCCGCCAGCCCGGCGGAAATCGCGCCGAGCCACAGCGCCGCGGTCGATCCCGCGATGCCGGCCAGGTGGAAGCACAGCGCCACCAGCGCGGCGCCGCTGGTCTGGCCGAGCAGGCGCGCGACGCCGACGACGCCGCTGGCACCGCCGCTGCGCTCGGGCGGCGCGCTGGACATCAGCGCCTTCAGGTTCGGCGCCTGAAAGAAGCCGAAGCCGGCGCCGCACAGCGCCATCCGCCACACGATGTCGACGACCGACGGCTGGGCCGGCAGCAGCGCCAGCGCGACCATGCCTGCGCTCAGCAGCGCCAGGCCCAGGCCGCCGAGCAGGCCGGGCGGATGGCGGTCGGACAGGCGCCCGGCCACCGGCGCCGCAATGGCCACGACGACCGGCCAGGCCGTCATCAGGAAGCCGGTGTGCACGGCATCGCGGTGCAGCACCTGCTCGAAGTAGAAAGGCAGCGAGACGAAGGCCAGGCCTTGGGTCGCAAAAGCCGTCACCGCCGTCACGGCGGACAGCGCGAACATCGGCCGGCGCAGCAGGTCCACCGGCAGCATCGGCGCCGGATGCCCGCGCTGGCGCCACAGCAGCGCCGCGCCGGCCACCAGCGCCAGCACGGCCGCAGGCAAGACCTGGCCCCAGCCGGCCAGCTGCGCAACCGAGCCCAGCGCGAAGATCAGCGCCGCGAAGCTGACCGCGGTGAGTCCCGCCGTCACCAGATCGAAACGATGCGGGCGCGGCACGCTGCGCGGGATCGCCGGCCAGGCGAACACGATCGCCAGCAGGCCCAGCGGCACGTTGATGCCGAACAGCCAGGGCCAGTCGGCCACGGCCAGCAGCAGCGAGGCCACCGTCGGCCCGACCGCGAACGCGACGCCGACGACCAGCGCGTTCATGCCCACGCCACGCCCCAGCCGCTCGGCCGGATAGATCAGCCGGATCAGCGCGATGTTGACGCTCATCATCGCCCCCGCGCCGATGCCCTGCAGCGCACGCGCCGCCGCCAGCAGCGGCACGTTGCCGGCCAGCGTGCAGACCAGCGAGGCCACGGTGAACAGCGCGATGCCGCCGAGGAAGACGCGCCGCGGGCCGACCACGTCGCCCAGCGCCGCGAAGGGCAGCATCGTCGCCACGACCGCCAGCTGGTAGGCGTTGATGATCCAGATGGCGGCGGCCGCCGGGGATTGCAGGTCCGCCGCGATCGTCGGCAGCGCGGTGTTGGCGATCGCCGTGTCCAGCGTGGCCAGCACCACGCCCATCAGCACGGCAATCAGCGCACTGCGCTCGCGGGGATTGAGGCCGGGCGCGGACGGCAGGTGGCGCTCGGCCTGCCGTTGCTGCGTGTCGTCGTGTCGCATGAGCGGGAACAAAAGGCCGCCATCTTGCCCGCGCGTGCGCGGGTACGGAGGACGGGCCTTCGAACGGCCTTCCATCGCCGGGGGCTATTGGGCTCCATGCGCCCAATCGACAAATATCAGTCGAGTTACTTCCTGACTGGAACCAGACCAACTACGTGTCTGTTTGTTTCTGAATGATCAAGCGTTCGCTCGACGCCCACTTGATTCGTGATGTATCTCACGGTCACGGCGTTGACATGGGCCAAACCTAGCCTCCGGTCCGGTCGGGTGCCAAGGCATCCGGCCCCCACAAAAACCTTGATTCGAACACCCAGAAAGGTCGTTCCATGTATTTCCTCAAAGCCGCGCTGTTGGGCAGCACCTTCGCCGTTCTCGTCGGCAGCGCCCACGCCACCACCTTCAACTTCAGCTACAGCTTCGACCCGGCCAACACCGGCAACGGCGAAGCCGTCACGATCACCGGTTCCTTCGACGGCGTCGAAGTCGGCGACGTGATCTCCAGCATCACGAACGCCAGCCTGTTCGTGAACGGCACGGCCTTCAGCGGCCCGCTGACGATCGGCGGATTCAACTCGTCGACCGGCGAAGTCTCCAGCAACGCGGTGATCTCCGCCGACCTGGGCAAGTCGAACTTCATCTTCACCGACAGCACCAGCTCGCCGAACAACCTGTTCTGGGTTGCCGACGGCTCGGCCTTCGCCGTGAAGTACGACCTGCTCGACGCCAACAACAACGGCACGATCGGCTTCGAAGACGCCACGAACGCGCACTGGACCCTGAGCGCCGCCGCCGTTCCCGAACCCGCCACCTACCTGCTGATGGCCGGCGGTCTCGCCGCCATCGGTTTCGTCTCGCGCCGTCGCCGCCAGGCCTGACCCAACCCACAGGACCCAGCCATGAACAAGACTCTTCGCAAGCCCGCCACCCTGGGCGTTCTGTCGGCCGCCATCGGCACCGCCCTGTTCGCCGCCTACGCGCCCGCCCAGGCCGTAACGATCGCCACGCCCGTCACCGTCAAGGGTGTCGTCGCCGGCACGCTGTTCACCGCCCCGGTGATCTCCGACACGCCGAGCCTGGCCAAGGCCGCGCAGACCGCCGCCTCGGTCTACGCCGGCGCCACCGTCTGCTTCGACGCCAACAACAACGGTGTCTGCGACGCCGGTGAAGTCAGCACCGTCAGCAAGGCCGACGGCAGCTTCCTGATCACCGGCCGCGCTCCCGCGCCGCTGATCGCCGACATCTCGACCAAGGCCACGAACGGCGGCAAGCCGGTCGTCCAGCATCTGGTGCTGCGCGTCGCCCAGGAACAGATCACGTCCGCCATCAAGAGCCCGGCACTGCCCGTGAGCGTCGCCGTGACGCCGGTCTCCACCGAAGTCGTCCGCATGATCGAAGCGAACGGCACGAACTACGCGACCGAAAGCGCCGCGCTGGCAGGCCGCCTGGGCCTGACCGTCAGCGAGACGCTGGCCGACCCGAACACGCTGTCGGGCAACGCCAAGACGGCAGTGATGACCGAATCGGTCGCGCTGACGAACCGCTGGGCCTATGCCTCCAAGATCGCCGACCGTGGCGATGTGGCGGGCGTCGTTGCCGCCGAGCAGACCGCGATGAACGTCGAAGGCATCCCGCGCTACGACCACGTCTTCGTGATCATGCTGGAGAACAAGGCCACGCTGTCGATCAAGGGCTCCGCCTACGCGCCCAACATCAACCGCTACCTGAACCAGGGCAACCAGTTCACCAGCTACTTCGCCACCGGCAACCCGAGCGAGCCGAACTACACGGCACTGGGCGGCGCTGACGACTGGGGCATCACCGACGACAACCAGTGGAACTGCGGTGCCACCGGCGCCAACGCGGTCCAGGACCTGCCGACGCCGGACAAGACCCAGCCGGGCCTGGGCAGCTCGCCGTTCACCGCCACCTGCGCGCAAGCGACCAACCACAACATCACCGGCCGCGCGAACATCTTCAACGCGCTCACGAGCGCCGGCCTGAAGTGGCGCACGTACAGCGAGTCGATGAACCCGGGCCAGGACTTCCGCACGGACTCGGTCACCGACGCCGCCGTCACCGCGATGGACCACGTCTACGCGCCCGGCACCGCCGGCCCGAACACCGCGCCGATCGGCAATGCCAACCTGCAGCTGCCGATGCCCGCCGGCCTGTACAAGACCAAGCACCACCCGGGCATGGCCTACCAGAACGTGCGCAGCGAACCCGGCTTCGTCGGCAACAACCGCACCCTGGGCGGCGGCCAGTGGGATGGCGCGATGCTGGCCAGCAAGGCCTACGCGATCCCCGCAGGCTTCAACGCCGACCAGTTCGGCAGCGACCTGGAAAGCGGTGACGTCGGCCAGCTGAACTTCGTCGTGCCCGACCAGTGCGACGACATGCACGGCATCAGCGTCAGCGGCACGGACCTGTCGACGAAGAAGGCCGGCACGGCCAGCGACTGCTCCAGCGTCTCGAACAATGTGTCGGCCACGGCCGTTTCGCCGATCATCACGCGCGGCGACAACTACGTGCGCTACCTGGTCGAGAAGATCGAGGCTTCGCCGCTGTGGCGCAACCCGAACAAGCGCGCCGCCATCGTCATCATGTTCGACGAAGGCAACGCGACCTCGGGCTTCAACTCCTGCTGCGGCTGGAACCCGGTCAGCACGAACGTCGACGCCCCGCTGGTTTCCAGCAACGGCGCCGCATCGCGCGACAGCACGGTGGCCGGCTACGGTTCGGGCAACAAGGGTCACGGCGAGTCGATCTTCGGCCTGCTGACGAACCAGGTCACCGCACCGAAGGGCCTGGTCGACAGCGACTATTACAGCCACTTCTCGTTCGTGCGCACGCTGCAGGACATGTTCGGCCTGGCCGATCCGGCGAATCCGTTCTCGTACATGAACCGTTCGAAGTACACGCAGGCCTTCATCGCCTCGAACCTGACGCTGCTGCCGGAATACGCCGGCAGCGCCGACGGTCACTTCGACTCGGTCCGTCCGATGAACCACAGCTATGTGTTCCCGTCGAACTACACGCAGAAGCAGTCCAACGACGTCAACACGCCGGCGCAGACCGGTCCTGACGCGAACCAGATCAACCTCTGGTCGCTGAAGTAAATAGTTAGTTATTTGAACTGACCGGCCGGCCCCTCGTGGGCCGGCCTTGCCGTTTCAGGAAAGAAGATGATCCGCGCCCTCCTCGTTTCCGCCGCAACGCTGCTGTTCGTGGTGTCCGCCCAAGCCCAAAGCGCCCAGAGCGCCCAGACCGCGCTGAGCCTGCCCGCCCAGGTGGGCAAGCAGATGTTCGTCGACAAGACCCTCTCCGGCTCGGGCCGCATGTCCTGCGCCTCCTGCCACGATCCGGCCAATCACTACGCGCCGGCCAACGATCTCTCCGTGCAGCTCGGCGGCCCGAAGCTGAACAAGCCAGGCGTGCGCGCCGTGCCGACGCTGACCTACAAGGACTACACCACCGCCTACACCGACCTGGCCGACAACCCCGACGGCGTGAGCGCCCCCGGCCCCGGCGGCGGCTTCACCTGGGACGGCGGTGCCGGCACGCTGGCCGAGCAGGCCAAGATCCCGCTGCTCTCGCCGGTGGAGATGGCCAACCACAGCGTGGCCGACGTCGTCGCCAAGCTGAAAAAGTCCAGCTACGCCGCGCTGTTCGTCCAGGCCTTCGGCCCGCACGCCTTCGACAAGCCGGCCCTGGCTTTTGCCCGCGCGATGGACGCGCTGCAGGCCTACCAGCTCGAAGACCCGAGCTTCCACCCCTACAGCAGCAAGTACGACCTCTATTCGAGCAACAAGGTCGGCGGCGATCTGACGCCGGCCGAAGTGCGCGGCTTCGCCGTGTTCCAGGACCCGAACCGCGGCAACTGCGCCGCCTGCCACTTCAGTGGCGCGGGCGTCGGCGGCAGCGTCGCGCAGTTCACCGACTACTCGTTCTCCGCCATCGGCGTGCCGCGCAACACCAAGGCGATCACGGCGAACAAGGATGCCAAGCACTTCGACATGGGCATCTGCAGCCGCGCCGACCATCCGCGCCCGGACAGCGCCGAGTTCTGTGGCATGTTCAAGACGCCGACGCTGCGCAACGTCGCCACGCGCAAGTCCTTCTTCCACAACGGCCAGATCCGCTCGCTGGAAGAGGCCGTGCGCTTCTACGCCACGCGCGACAGCAACCCCGAGCGCTGGTACCCCACCGTCAACGGCAAGGTGCAGAAGTTCAACGACCTGCCCAGGAAGTACCACGGCAACATCGACACGCAGATGCCGCTGGACGGCCGCGCGCCCGGCAGCACGCCGCCGATGAACGAGCAGGACATCCAGGACCTGCTCGCCTTCCTCAACACGCTGACCGACAGCTACGTGCCGCCCGAGCCGCCGAAGCCGGCGCCCCCCTCCGCCGAAGCACTCGCCCCGGCACTGGGCCGCTACCTCGCCGCGCACGGCGAGATCTGCGTGGCCAAGTACGACTGGCCGATCGACGTCAGCGCGCGCGACATCGCGTCCCGCACGCGCGATTCGATCCAGATGCCGGTGCTCGAACGCCAGGGCCTGGTGAGCTCGCGCGACGGCTACGTCGTCTACCGCGACGACAAGGGCGAGGAAAGCGTGCCGACCAAGCGCTACGTGCTGACCGAGGCCGGCGAGCGCTTCTACAAGGCGCATGACGTGACCCTGCACGCACCCGGCGGCGGCGACGGCGCCACCCACCACCGCGACCTGTGCGCGGGCCAGCTGGAGCTGGAGCGCATCGTGCGCGTCAATGCGCCCGAGGCACCGACGCATGTGAGTGTCGCCTACCAGTACCGCTTCAAGGCCGAGCCCTGGGTGACGCCGGACGATGTGCGCCGCGTGTTCCCGATGCTGGACACGCTGCTGCAGGGCCAGGGCAAGATGGAGATGCAGCAGGGCTTCCACCTTGACGGCGAGGCCTGGGTGGCCGACACGACGCTGGAGGCGAAATGAGCATCGTCTCGCTGCTGCGCGAAGGCCCCGCGATCACTACGAGCGACCGCCAGGTGCGCGTGGCCGCGCGGCTGCACCTGCCCGGTGTGATCTCGATGCTGGCCGTGCTGAACGAAGTGCTGAGCGCCGACGAGTGCGCGGCGCTGATCGAGATGGCGCGGCCGCGGCTGCGACCGTCGACGCTGGTGGACCCCAAGACCGGCCGCGATCTCGTCAGCAGCGAGCGCCAGAGCCAGGGCATGTTCTTTCGCCCCGGCGAGAACGAACTGGTCGCCCGCATCGACCGCCGCCTGGCCGAGCTGACCCACCTGCCGGTGGAGCACGGCGAGGGCCTGCAGATCCTGCACTATCCCGAGGGTGCCGGCAGCGCGCCGCACTACGACTGGATTCAGCCGTCCAACGAGGCCAACCGCGCCTCGATCGCCCGCAGCGGCCAGCGCATCAGCACCCTGGTGAGCTACCTCAACGACGTGCCCGCCGGCGGCGAGACCGCCTTCCCCGAACTCGGCTGGAACGTCACGCCGCAGCGGGGCAGCGCGGTCTACTTCGAATCCTGCGATCCGGCGGGCGAGCTGTACCCGGTCTCGGTGCACCACAGCCTGCTGGTGACGGCCGGCGAAAAGTGGGTGGCAACGAAGTGGGCGCGGACCCGCCCCTTCGTCAGCGCCTGAGCGCTTTCACTCGACGTTCGCCTCGCGCAGCGTCTGCACCACCGGCCGGCGCAGCACGCCGCGCAGGCTCCACCAGCCGGCCGCCTGCGCCAGCACCGCGCCGGCCGCGGCGCTCATCAGCGGCACCCAGGGTTTGGGCTGCCAGCTGAACTCGAACACGAAGTGCGTCAGCAGCCCGCCCAGCGCCAGGGCCACCGCGCCGGCCAGGAAGCCGGCCAGCGCGCCGACGCCCAGCAGCTCGGCTCGCTGCACCTGGGCCAGCAGCTTCGAGCCAGCACCCAGGGCGCGCATCAGCCCGAACTCGCGCATGCGCGCCTCGCGCGTGCTGCTGACCGAGGCCAGCAGCACGACGAGCCCCGTCGCCAAGGTGAAGGCGAACAGGAACTGCACCGCCTGAATCACCTGGTCCACCACCACCTGGATCTGATTCAGCTGCGCGGACACGTCGACGACGGTCAGGTTCGGGAAATCGCGGCTCAAGTCACGATCCAGTGAATTGGGAGTCACCGGCGCCTTGAACGCGGTGATGAAGGTGCTGGGCAGCTCCGGCATCTCGGCGCGCGGGAACAGCGCATAGAAGTTCACCCGCATCGAGGCCCAGTCGACCTTGCGCAGGCTGGTGATCTTGGTCTCGATCGTGGTGCCGCCGACGTCGAAGCGCAGGCTGTCGCCGAGCTTGAGCTTCAGCGTGTTCGCGAGGCCCTCCTCCACGCTGATGCCGTTCGGGTCTTCCTCGGTCCATTTGCCGCCGGCGAGCAGGTTGTGCTCGGGCATCGTGCGGCTGTGGCTCAGGTTGAACTCACGGTCGATCAGCTGGCGGGCGCGGTCCTCGTACTGCGAGGGCTTCACCTCCGCACCGTTGATCGCCACCAGCCGGCCGCGGATCATCGGGTACCAGTCGTAGCCCTTCACGCCGGCGGCATCGAGCTTCGCACGGAAGGCCTCGCCCTGGTCCGGCTGGATGTTGATGACGAAGCGGTTCGGCGCGTTGGCCGGCGTGGCATTGCGCCAGCTGTCGATCAGGTCGGTGCGCAGCAGCACCAGCAGCGCCAGCGCCAGCAGACCCACGGCCAGCGAGGCGACCTGCACGACGGCGAAGATCGGCCGCGAGGCCAGTTGCCGCGTCGCCAGCAGCAGCCAGCGCGGGGCGCCGGCCTGCGGCACCAGCCGGCGCAGCACCAGCACGGCCAGCCAGGCCAGCAGCGCGAACACGGCCAGCGCCGCGGCGAAGCCGGCCGAGGCGATCAGGCCCAGCGCCACGTCACCGGCCAGCGCCAGCAGGATCAGCGCGAAGCCGATCACGCCCAGGCCCAGCACCAGCAGCGAGCCGGCCTTCAGCCCACCGATGTCGCGCCGGATCACCCGCAGCGGCGGCACGGCGGCCAGCTGCAGCACCGGCGGCAGGCCGAAGCCCAGCAGCAGGCTCAGGCCCAGCGCCAGTCCCAGCAGCGCCGGCCAGAGGCTCGGCGCCGGCAGGTCGACCGTGACCAGGCCCGCCAGCAATTGCAGGAAGACGAGGTGCAGCGCCAGGCCCAGCAGCACGCCGATCAGGCTGGCCGTGATGCCGGCGGTGCCGAACTCCAGGCTGTAGGCCCAGGCGATGCGCCGCTGCGGCTGGCCGAGCACGCGCAGCATCGCGCAGGCATCGAGATGGCGCGCGGCGAAGTCACGCGCCGACAGCGCCACCGCCACCGCCGCCAGCAGCGCCGACAGCATGGCCACCAGGCGCAGGAACTTGGTCGCGCGGTCCAGCGTCTGGCGCATTTCAGGCCGGCCGGTCTCCAGCGATTCGAGCCGCACGCCACGCACGTGTTCGGCATCCATCAGCGCCTTGGCCTCGGTGACGAACTGGCTCGCCTGCGCGGCCCGGCCCGGCGCGGCGGCCACGGCCAGCCGGTAGGTCACGCGGCTGGCCGGCTGGACCAACGCGGTGGCGGCCAGGTCGGCGTTGTTGAGCATCACGCGCGGCGCGAAGCTGGCGAAGCCGGCACCGCGATCGGGCTCGGTGGCGATCACGCCGCCGACGCGCAGCGTGGCGTCGCCCAGCAGCAGCGGATCGCCAGCTTTCAGGCCCAGGCCATCGAGCACGGCCGCGTCGACCCATATCTCACCGGGCTTGGGCGCGCCGACCGTGCGGCCATCGGCCAGCAGCATCTTTCCGCGCAGCGGATAGGCCGCGTCCACCGCCTTCAGCATCACCAGCCGGCTCGCCCCGCCCTGCGCCTCGGGCGCCCGCGCCATGCTCGGGAAGGTGACACTGCGCATCTGCGTGAGCCCCAGCCGCGTGGCCAGCTCCGCGATCGCCTGCGGCGTCGGCTGGTCGCTGGCCACCAGCGCATCGCCGCCCAGCAGCGCCGCGGCATCGCGTCGCAGCCCCTGGTCCATCCGGTCCGACAGGAAGCTCACCGCACACAACGCCGCGACGGCCAGGCTGACCGCCAGCATCAGCAATCGCAACTCACCCGCCCTCCAGTCCCGCAGGAGCTGGCGCCAGGCCATGTGGAGGACGGAGGGTGGGCGCGAGGGTGAGGTGCTCATCCCCGCACTGTAGCCAAGGCTAGAATCCGCCGCATCGCGGGTGTAGTTCAATGGTAGACCGACGTCCCACTATGAGAGAACCGGCACTTTCGCGAAAAGTGACGCCAAAAGCTACGCCTGGTCTTGTCGTCTATTTTCTCGCCTGATGCTGTATAAACAAACAGTATGTTGGTGGATCTGATCGAACTCTACGTCGACGGCAAGAAGCTGCCGCGGGAGGCCTGGCGGCTACAGCCGCGCTTCCATGGCGAGCTGACCGTGTCCAGGTACTTCGCCTGGCATAGCTTCGACCGCGCGCCGGCGGGAGCCTTTCTGCGGCCCTTCGGCCTGGTGGAAGACCTGCAGAAGGTCAAGATCGCCCACCTCGACCACCGGAACCTGGTGCTCTTCGGCGACCAGCGCATCAACGGCCGGTTACTGGATCAGGCTTGGTGGTGTCGATTCTTGGTGGCCCAGCCGGTCTGCGTCGTCCCGACGCAGCAAATCGACCCAGGGGGCGCGCATCGCGCGCGTGGCCACCCTGGGCCTACCGATCTCCCGATCGGGGAGCCTGCGGAGCTGCAGGCTGCTTTGCGCGTTATTGCCGCTGAGCCAGGTTGACCGTCACCGACACATTGGCGCCGCTGCAGCTGGTGATGTTGTTGCCCTCCCAGTTGCCCGACAGCGAGCCGCTCATCACGACTTTCACGTCGCGGCCCTCGTCTTCGTCGAGCAGTTCGATGAAGGTGTCGGCGGCCGCCTGGGCCTGCACGCGATCGCGGGCATGGCTCGGCTGGCCGGCAGCAACCTTGTCCAGCTCGGCAGACACGCCCAGCTTTGCGAGTGCCTTGTTCGCGGCGCGAACTTCGAATGAATAGCTCATGGTGAACTCCTTGGTTTGGGTTGTCCTGGAAGAAGCGCCAGGTCGCCATGCGGGGGTGGGCCGGCGTGCGTTAGCGCGCACGGGAAACGCTGGCGTGACGGCTTACGCTGATCACCGCCCGGCCAGCGACCGCCGTTGCCGGCCCGAAACTGCTACTGTGCGAGCGCGGCCGCGCGGCACTTGCCGTACTGGCCAGCGGCGTACTGGGCCCACAGGACCCAGGCGCCGAAGCTGTCGTCAGTGAGCGGGGCCAGAGGCGGGCAGCTGGCCGTCGTCAGCGGCTGAGGCCGCGGCGGCGATGCCGGGGGTGCTGTTGAGCAACCGCAGAGCGTCAGGACCAGAGCGGCAGTCACGAAAGACGGTCTCGGTGCGAACGATGGTTTCGAGCGGCTGGCGAATCTGGACATTCTTGACCTCGATGTGGCTGATGGCATTGGCGGCGGCGCTGGCGGCCGCATCGGTGGCGACCACGGCGGCGCGGTCTTCGCGGGCTTGGGTGGCCAGCTCGGCGTCACGCCCGGCGCCGTAGGCCCACCAGCCGGCGGCCGCGATCGAGCCGATCCAGACGCCGCCGGCGGCGAGGAGCGCGTAGGGGTTCATGCGAAGGCCTTCCGCGCCTGCTCGAACAACTGGCGACGCTCGGCCAGGCCGACCATCGCCGGGCCGTTGATCTTGCGGGTGATGGCCTCCACGTCGCCGGCGTCGGCCGCGGCATTGCAGCCCAGGGAGGCCCAGTACCAGGCCGCCGTCAGCGTGGCATAGACGGGCCTGGCCACCAGGTCGGGCTGCTCTTTGAGCGGCGCGCCGAGCGCGTCGCCGGCGGCCAGATAGTTCGCGCGGCCGGTGAGCTGGAAGATGCCGCGGCCGCGGTACGTCCAGCCGTCGCCGCTGCCTTCGTCGGCATTGCCATTGCGGTTGGCATAGACCCGGTTCGCCAGGCCCTGCGGGTTGCGGATCAAGGTGGCCGCGTCGGCCATCGTGCTGACGCGCGTCGGCCAGATCTGGCGGATGCGCTCGGGCGTCGTGTAGAACAGGTCTTCTTCGAGTCGCGTGAAGCGGGCGGACTCGTGCATGGCCTGGCTGACGAAGGCCGCCTGGCGGATCGGCGTCGAGATCTGGAAGCGATCGCAGGCCACGTGCAGCGGCTCGGCGAAGTCGCGGGCCAGGGTCGGGCCGAGGCCGGCCGCGATGAGTGTTTGAACAATGAGCATGTCAGCCCTCCTTGACGCGGGTACGGACGATGAGGACGGCGAAGCCGACCACGATGAAGACGTCCTGCCAGGTCGGGGGCTCCAGGCCCAGCAGCGGCGTGAAAACGGCGCCGGCGGCGCCAAGGCCCAGCAGCACCCATGCAAGGGCCTTGAGGGTCTCGGTGCAGCGCTCGCGCGGCGCCATGCTGGTGGCCAGCGGGTTGACCCGTTCCAGCTTGTTGAGGGCCTCGGCCAGCACGACCAGGCCGCCCAGCGTGTAGAGCAGCGACGCGGCGATCACGAAGCCACCTCCGCCCCTGGCGCGAACCGCCTGATGAAGCCGCGCAGAAACTGCTGCGCGCCCCCGCCGGTGATGAACGCGCAGCCCAGTAGCACCGAGTCCGGCAAGGTCGCAATCAGCAGGACCAGCGGCGCAAGGTATCCAGCGGTGAGACTGCCCGCGCAGGCGACCATCATTCGGCGGCCGGCCGTCCAGACCATCGCTTGCCAAGTGTCGCCGGAGGCCGGGACCGCGTTGAGCAGCGCGATCGCCACGAGCGCGCCGGCGAAGCCCGCCGTGAGCACGTCGGCTCGCAGGCCCAGCGGGACGCCGAACGCGGTCAACGCCGGCAGGGCGACAGATCCGGCGACGATCGTCATCGCACCGGAGGAAATTGGTTCAGGCATCGAAGCTCCAAGGAAAGGCCCGCCGGCGGGGAATGAGCACAGGCAGTGGGTCTATTGAGGCAGAGCCGGCCGATCACAGGGGCTCGATGACCAGTGCCGTTCCGGCATCGTTCAACCGAACCCGTCGTGTGACGGTTCCGCTTGCATTGGTCAACACCAAGCCCTTCCCAGCCTCGGCAACATGGAAATCTCCGGCCATCGCCTTGATCGCGTAGGTCGGTCGCGGCGTTAGTTTGAAAAAGCCGTCGGAGGCGTTCTCGATCGTCGCGTCGGTATCGTCGGAGTCGGGCGGCCCAAGCCTGATCTTGTAGTGACCGGCATCGCCCGAGAACTTGGTCTCCTTACCGGGCGGTGCGTACATCAAGACGTGACCGAGGTCCGGGTCATAGCGCAGCGTGGCATACCCCGTCGTGCCGAACCCCAGGACGATGCCGCCACCAAAGTGCGAGCTGACCCCCTCGCCAGCCGAGTAGAAAGCGTAGTTCTTGCCGGACCCAGATGCGGCACCAGCGACGTAGACACCGTAGTTGTCCTGCGCGCCTCGCGTCAGGTACCCCACACGCACGCCATACATCGAAGTGATCGTGCCCGTGCCCAACGGATTGCCGACCTTCACGCCGGCAGCACTTGTGATCGTTCCGGCCGTCGACTCGATGAGGCTGTCGAAACCATTCAGTTCGTTGAGCGTCGCCGTCGCGCTGTAATGCGGTCGGCTCTGGAAGCTGATGTGATGGTCGGAGTCGACCGCGCCCTGAATCGTGACGTTGTCGTTGAAGCTGGCATGGCCGTAGATCGGCGCCCCACCCGAGTACTCGATGATGTCGTTCGCCAAGAAGGCATACCAGGCATGCACCTGGATCAGCTTGTTGGACAGGTAGCTCATCAGCGAGTAGGCCTTGCCACCTCCGCCTCCAGACGTCTGGGTTGCAACGGAGGGACTGAGCGTCCCCGCCGTCATATCGCCAGCTGTCAAGCCCTGATAGATCTGCCACTTGCCGTTCGCAAGGTCGGTCGCGAAAGTGCCTGCGACATGTCCAACCAAGCACATGTACCAAGTACCGCTCTGCTTGGAGAGGTCCTTCAGGGCATAGGTCTGACCGGTCACCCAGTCACCGCGTGATGTGTATGCGGCTAGCGATGCGACAGCGCCTGCCATCGTTTGCTTCGTCTGCCCGAGCCGATCAACGACGGTCATTTGAGATGACGTCGCGACCTCGGCGATGAGGTCGGTGTCCAACTTGGCGTTTTCCAGGTCTTGAATGGTGATGGCGGGCATGTTGATCTTTCTGGGCAGGCGCAGGCCTCCCGCAAGGGATGTGGAACGTTCGGTGGGGAGGTGCTAGCTGTTGATGACGCCAGCCGACTCAGGCACGGGCTGGCGATCCATCTGGTAGTAGGTGTCGCTGTAGTTCACGGCGCGCACGGTCGGGTACTGGTTGTCCGCGAGGTCGATCTCGGACACGAGCCAGGCCATGGCCAGACGTCTGGAATCGCTGGCGAAGGAGAAGATGGTGCGGATGCCATCCGGGCCGGGGACGGTCACGATGGCCTCGGCGGGCGGGCGCGCGAGGATGACCTGATTCGCCTTGGCGCCGGCGCGCACCGAGATGCTGTCCAGGGTGCCATCACGCTTCATCAACACGATGCTGTGCGGCTCGCCGTCCTCGAAGGCGACGCGCTGGCTCAGCGTCAGGGTCAGGCCTTGCTGAGAGATCACCTCGCCGTCATAGGCCTTGAAGCGGGTGTTGTCGACGATGTCGATGCGGGCGTTCGGCAGCAGCGCGCGGGCATCCAGCGTGGTCTTGGTCTCGATGCTCAGGCGCTGGCCCTTGAGCTTGAAGAACTCGCGGTTCGCGCGGAACCAGGCCTGGGCAAAGCTTCGGATGCCGGCGATCTCGAACTTCTTCGGCGAGCGGGCGCTGCCATCCAGCGGCAGCTTGATGGTCTCGGTCTGTTGCGTGTCGGGGTCGGAGTACTGGAACTCTATGCCGTCATAGTCGCCATCGGCCACGAACTTGCGCGTCATGGTCTCGGAGTTTGGCTGCTTGTTCCGGTGCGTGAACAGCGCCGTGCTCGCGCTCTGCTGACGATCCAGCGCGAGGCGAATCCTTCCGTTCTGGCGGTAACCGGTGCAGAAGCCAGCATTGGCGATCGTCTCAACGGTCTCTTCGAAGGCAATGTTGTCGCTGTCGAAGGTGTAGTTGAACTGGCCGACTTCCGGGTGCCAGGCGTCGAGTTGTTGCTGCACGGAATAGATCTGCGCCATGTCCAGATCGGTGTCCAGGTCACGGGCGCCGATCTTCGGGTCCAGCGCGACAGCGGCGATGATGTCGACCAGACGAGACGTAGCGCTGATGGTGCCACTGACCAAGCGGCCGGTCGCGTCGAATGCGCCGCTGAAGTCGGTGCCGTTGAAGGTGGGCAGCAGGCGCGAGGCCAGCGCGTTGAGCTGCCGCGTCTTCACAGCGGTGCTGCGGCTGTTGGCCTCGGTGATCGTGTGGATCGTCGTCAGGTTGCCGAAGTGCGGCTTGGACTCGGGCGTGATGCTGTAGAGGTCTGCCCAGGCGATCTCATCCTGCACGCGGCCCTGGAAGTCATAGTCGTGCTGACTGGTGCGGCGCATCCGCACGCGAGCCGGGCCGGTCCATGCCGTGGCGTGCTCGATCGTGTCTGCCCGCTCTTCCGAGACCGACCCGCTGAGGTTGGCGGTGATGATCTCGACGGTGCCGGTGGGAGCGAAGGTGCCCAGATCCAGCCGCTCGATCGAGATCTCGAAGTCCACCGTCTCGGCCGACAGGCCGCCGTCATCCTTGTACAGGCCGCTCTGAGCGACGATGTTGACCCAGACCTCGGTGCGGTTGGCTGCGCGCAACGTCACCCAGTCGGTGTATTCGGTCACCGGCTGGCCCGGCGCCGGCGCGTCGGCCAAGTCGTCGATGGTGGCCGCCGCAACGATCTCGGACAGGAAGACCGCGCCGCTCAAGATCATGAATCCGTCGGCCACGCCGATCACGGTCCGTGAGCCGGAGTAGTTCCGGGTCACCGTGAACGTGGTCTCTGCAGGGCTGCCGCGATCCACCGGAGCGGGCGTCGTGGTCAGGTGACCCAAGTTGTCGATGGCCGCGACGGTGTACGTGCCGTCGTTCGTCGGGTCATCGGTCGACGCCACGGCGATCGAGTCACCGACGCGCAAATCGGCGAACGGATCCTCCCAACCTTCACCACCGACACCGGTCGCATTGAACTTGCCGCCGAAGGCCTGCACGATGGCGGTCGAGATGACCGGGACATCAGCCATCGTGATGATGATCTCGTCGCCCGGGTCGACGATGGCATTGATGTTCGGCTTCTTCGTCTGCTGCGTGATGACGTCGCCGCCCGGATCGGGCGTGAAGGTGTAGGTCTCGCCGCGCGCGAGTTGCAGTTGGTTCAGTGGCTTGAGGATCAGGCCGTCCACCTCGTTGGAGCGCGCCACCGTCAGCACCTTGTCGATGATGGCCGGGCCGATCTGCAGGTGCGGCGCGTCGCCGCTGTTCGGGCTGGTGAAGGGCCAGTACACAGCGGCGCTGGCATTGCTGATCGCTTTGATCAGCGACTGACCGTCCTGCACCTGGCTGAGTTCACAGTAGCCGCGGCTCACGCAGTAGTAGCCGTACTCGTACTTCCGGTTCTGGATGTACTTGTTGTACGTCGGCATCATCATGGACGGGATCGACAAGACGGTGCCGTAGATGTCTTCCTTGCGCTGTCCAACGCGTTGCTGGTTCTCGCGGACTCCCAGCGCGTTGTTGGGACTCTGCTGGGTCCGATTGACGTTCGGAGGCATGGCCGATGGCTGGGCCATCAGCGCCGTCGCCACGCTGATCACCGTCAGGATGATCTGGATGGCCGGCAGGTACGGGCCGCCCGGGCTCTGCAGCACCACATACTCGGGCGCGGCATTGGCCAGCAACGCGGCGACGTCGCCGGTGATCTCGGTGTCTGCCGACGGCTCGCCCTCGAAGACCTGCACACCAACCTGTGGCGCATCGCCGTAATGACTCAGCAGCCACTCGCCGATGCTGGGCGCTTCGAAGACCTGCTCGGCGCCGGCGATCGGGTGCGCGTAGAGGCGGATGGTTGTCATGCGTCGACCTGGTCCCAGAACTCGATCAGGGCGTAGGCGTCACGGATCGACGCCATGTCCTGATACAGGTTGCCTTCGGTCAGCGCGTGCAGCACGCTGCCTTGCCAATAGATGCCGCAGTGATGCAGACCAACCTGCTCGCTCTTGCCCAGCAGAACGATGCACAGATCCTGCGGCTCCGCGATCGGCGTAAGGCCTTCCGGACCTTTGTGCAGGGCCAGACGGAAAGCGGCGGCGATGCTGCGGATTTTGGCGTTGACCGTCTTGTACCTGGTGACGCCGAGGCCGCGCTCGGCTTTCCAGACGTCTGTGACGAGATCCCAGCATGGCGGAGTGCCATACTGGCGCGGCAGGTAGGCGTTGATGTCCATCAGAGGAAGCCCCGGAGCATGGGGATGTCGCGCGGCGTGTACAGCTCGCCGGTGCGGGTGAGGTTCAGGCGTGGCGAGGCCGCGGAGAAGGTGGCAGAGCCGATCTGGTAGTTCACGCTTTCGAGCTGGAGCCTCTGCGCGGCCTGTGGGGCGGTCAGGTCATCGCTCAGGTAAACGCGGAAGACCGATCGAACGCGCTCCTCGCTGTCCAGGTCGATCCGGTCCAGTTGCTCGCGGAACTCGTCCTGCACGTCGGTCAGGTCGAGGTTGATCGTGAACTGCTGATCGAGGTTGCCACCCTGCCCGGCCAGTTTCACCTCGAAGTTCGCCGGCTGCAGCGTGATCAGCAGGCCGGTCTCGGTCCAGGCCGTGGCCGGCCGCGTCTCGCGCCAGAGGTAGTAGGTCTTGCTCATCTGAGAGTGCGAGATCTCCAGCGTCGGCACCTCGTGGATGCGCTGCGGTGCGCTGGCGTAGAACTTACGCAGGCGCGTTTCGAGATCCAGGCTCATCAGAAGTCCAGGACGTTTGTGTCGCTGTTGGCGAAGATGGCGAGCCGGCGGAACATCGGCTGCAGGTCGCTGGTGTAGATCTCGTACATGTCGACCAGGCTCTGCGCTTCGTCTTCGTCCAGCAGGTAGGCCTGACTCTCGGTCTCGACGGAGAAGGCGACGCTGGCCGTCAGCGCGTCCACGCGCGTGACGCTGTAGGTCTCTGGCACGATGTTGACCAAGTGCAGCGCGTCGCCGAAGCCCGTGTCCAGCGGCATCAGGAACGAGATCGTGCCCTTCTTGATCACCTGCAGGTGAAAGGCCGTCCAGACCGAAAACTGCACGCGATCCAGCAGCAGCGTCACGGTCAGGCGCTGCGTGCCGCGATCGAACTCAAGCCCGTAGCGGGAGGAGCCGCCGGCCACCTGCGTGGCCATGGCACCGCCGGGCGCGCCGAACCCATAGCCGGCCACCAGGGGACGCATGCCCCTGGGCATCGAAGGCGTGGTCATCAGCGGTTCCGTTCCGACTTGAAGTTCTTCTTCATCGCCCGGGAGGCCGCGCTGTTCGGATCGTAGAGATCCGCAGTGAAGCTGGCCTTCGCCCGGTCAGTCGCTTCTTCCAGGATCAGCGCCCGCTCGGTCGGCGACATCTGGACCTCGCGCACGTTGTCGATGCGACCCGTGGTCTGGTTGATGATGTTGATCTTGCCGCCCGCCTGCCCGGCGCTGACGCCGAGCCGACCGTCAGGGCCGCGCTTCAGCGGCATGACCGCCTCGGGCCCCGCCTCACCCATGATGCCGAGGTTGCCGGCGCCGTAGGCGAAGGCCGTTGGACGGTTGAAGATGTCGCCCTTGGCGAACTTGGCGATGACGCCATCCGCGCCGAAGGCACCACCCTTCGCCCAGTACGGATTCGCACTGCTGAACGAGGAGAAGAGGTCCGAGGCAGTCGCGCCGGAACTGTTGGTTGCGCCGAACAAGCTTGCGAACAGGCCGACGACGTTCTTTCCTTGGGCTGCATCGCCGCCACCGAACAGGCCCCGGATCGAGGCCGCCAGTGAATCGATGAAGGGCTTGACGACCACCAGGCGCAGCAGCTCGGCCCGGATGTTCTCCACGAACTGGTGTGCCGAGCCCTTCGTGCCCATCAAGACGCCCGTCAATCCATCCTCGATCGAAGACAGCGTGCTGGTGATGGCCTGGCCCGCGGCTTCGCCGGCACGGCCTGACTTCTCCAGGTAGTCATCCAGCGCCTTCGACGCACCGGCATAGGGATCGTAGATCGGCGCATTGGTCTTGGTGCTCACCTCTTTGCGTAAGCGGATCTGTTCCTTCAGCGCGTCGATGTTCATCTGCATCTGCGTGAGCAGATCGCCGTCGGCGCCCATCTGCTCCAGCGTGGCCGCTTGCTCCTGCTTCCTCGCCAGGGTGTCCTGCAGGCGGGTGATGCGCAGCTCTTCGAGCTTCAGCGCCGTCAGCCCGATCTCTTCGAGCTGCTCGCGCAGGGCGCGGTTCTGATCGTCGAGCGACTGGGAGTAGTTGGCGACCGCCCGAGACTCCTCCGTCGTCATCTTGATGGCCTCGCGCTGCCGCTCGGTGAGCTTCACCGTGGCGACGGTGCGTGCCAGGATGTCCCTGATCGCTGCCTTGTGCGCATCGCTCAGCTTGACGCTGGCCAGCTCCGATTCGACGTCGATGCGGAGCTTGTCCGCCTCGGTCACTTTCTCGCCGGTAGAAAGCTCCTGCTTGGCAAGATCAAGCCGCTCGCGGATCTTCTTGTTCAGATCCTCATAGCGCTTCTGCTCCTGCAGCGCAGCGGCGTCCGGCTTCGCCGGAACATCAGGCGCCGAGGGCCGCATTTCGACGTTGTCCGGGTTGATCGATCCACGGCCCGCCCCGGCAGACCCGTCCGTGAGCTTCAGGAACTTCGCACGGGCGACTTCCAGTTTCTGGGTGTACTCCTCGATGCCGGCCGCCGACTCCTGCAGGCGCTGCTGATAGGCCCTGTTGTACGGATCCTTGGCGATGGCTTCAGTGAAGGTCGCATAGTCCTTCTGCGCCGATTCCAGGGCCGCTTGCAGCGGCTTGATGTTGTTGCGAATCTCGTAGTAGGCGTCATCGAGACCGAACAGCGCGCCGAAGGCATTGACAGCACCCTTGGCGCCGCCCTTCTTGTACCCGTCGAAGAGGGAGTTCAGGGCCGGGATCAGACTCGATGTGATAGCCCGAGCGGAGTTCTCCGAGTTCGTCTTGAGCTCGAACAGCTGCTTGTTGAACTTCTCCGCCTGATCAGCCTGCTCGGTCGTGATTTTGGAGTTCAGCTCGCCCGCCTCGGCGAGGTCGTGCAGGAAGTGCGCGACTTCCTTGGTGCTCTTGCCGAACAATTCCTGGATCAGGCGCGCCTTGTTGCCGTCATCAGCATATCGGCTCAGCGCAATGGCAACCTGGCGGACAGCCTCTGCCGGGTCTAGTCGCTTCAGGTCTTCGGCGTTCAGACCGATGCTCTTGAGCGTCTGGGTCATCGGCCCGTTCGCATTCCCCTCGCTCAAGACCTTGTTGAACTTGATCAGGGTTGTCGACACATCCTCCAGGCTGCCACCCGTCTTCAGGGCAACCTGTTCCAGAGCGCTGATGTTCTCGATGCTGGAGCCAGTCGCGTCCTTCACGTCGTTCAAGGCGTCGATCGCCTCGGCGTTGTGCTTGACGAACTCAACGATGCTGAAGCCGGCGAATGCACCGGCGATCATTCCGCCAAGGCCGGCCACGACGCTCGCCACGCGCGTATAGCTCGCCCGGATCTGCTGAGCATTCTTCTCCGCCAGGCGGCCGGCCTGGTCGAGGTCCTGCTGCAGCTTGGCGAGCCGGGCTTCGATGTCGATGGACAGTACTGCCAATGGCATGTCAGGCCTCCGGGGGCTTGTGGGACTTGATCAGCTGCAGACGCATCACCAGGCCCTCGATGTCCACGACGCCATAGATCGCGACGGCGAGCGGCAAGCCGCTCCAGTCGATCGATCCGTAGTCGGTCGCGAGCATGTTCCAGACCTTGATGGCGATGTTCTCGTCGGTGGACGCGATGGGTGGGGCTTCGCCCTCGATCTCTACGCCTGCGCCTGCGTCGAGGAGGGCTTTGAATTTCCCTGCAGCTTTGCCTTCGCATCCAGATGCGCGGTGATCTGGCCGACCAGGTGAGCGGCACATGCCTCCGACCAGGCGGCCCGGTCGCTGGCGATCTCAGCCCAGAGCGCCGCGTCGAAGGCAAGCGCGTCCGCCGAGCCGACCGCGGCACCGAGCAGGCGCTCGGTGCTCATCCCTTCCCAGCCGACGACGCAGGCCTGCACCGCCGCGATGGACACGCCGCCATAGAGCTTCGGCAGCTCGGTTTCCGAAGGCCGGCGGATGAGCACGCGCAGCGCCGGCCGGCCGCCTTCGGCCGGCTCCAGCTCGCACCAGGTCTCGCGCTGCGCCTGCAGCTGCTTGATCAGGACGTCCGGCTTCATCAGGGCGCCCCCTTCAGGATGCGGCCCTTGACGTTGCTGGTGATGCTGCCGGTGCCCACTGCGCTCTTGGCGACGTTTTCACCGGGCTCGCTGGGCTGGCCGCGGAAGATGCGCGTGGCGCCGGTCTCATTGAAGGTGATGCGCTGCACCAGGTAGGCCTGGTTCGCGGCGGCAGCTTCGACGATGTCGCCGGCTTCGCTGTTGGTCTGCTGGGCAATCACGGCGTAGGTGACGGTGCGGGCGTTCGCCTGGCCGTTCTTCGTCTGCTTGTCGTCGTCGAGCAGCGTCGTGGTGTCGAGCTGGTCGGCGGTGCCGTCCGGGATCTGGTAGCTGGTGGCCTCGGCCAGCGTCGACCAGGCGGTGATGGGCACGAACTCACCGGCCGTGAAATCACCCCACGTGGTCGTGTCCAGCCCCTCGATCGTGAAGCTGTCCGTGGTGACCGACGCGATGCGCACGGCCTGACCCTCCAGCTTCACCATGCCGACGACGTTGCGGAAGTAGCCGCAGCTCTTGGCGGCTAGGCCGTGGCCGACGCAACTGGCGACCGCCGGCTTCGCGTTCGTCACTTCGGCGATGGTCTTGGCAGCGCCTTCGGTCTTGCTGACCTCGACCTTGACATTGCGGCCGACGATGGGAGTTCCCATGATTCAGTCCTTTCAGTGAGACAAAAGAAAGCCCGCGCAAGGCGGGCCGTGATGGAAGCGGTGGGCAGGATCAGTAGGTGACGAGCACACGCCAGGCGACGACGCGATCGAAGTTGGACGGGTCGACGTCGTCGGGCTCGCCTTTCTCCGGCGCGAGGCCGGCCGCGTCCAGCGCGCCGAGCGCCTGTTCAGCGACGTTGACGGCCTGCACACGCGTCGCACCCCAACTGAGCACGTGGAAGGTATCCATGCGGAGCTGGATCGAGTTGTCGAGGCCCCGCTCGATGTCGAGGTCGGTGCGCGCATAGACCACGTAGGGCAACGCCGCACCGGGCGGAGCGAAGTCCGCATAGATGCCGTCGCTCACGAGCGCAACCAGACCGGCATCGGCCTTCAGCGCGTCTTTGACAGTTTCATAGCTGCTCATCGACTCATTCCTCCGCCTGGCGATCAAGGATTCGTTGCACTTGCGGGCCGAGCACTTGCTCGATCTTGCGCAGCGCGTCGCCTAGCATCTGGGCTCCGGCCCTCAGGAAGCCGAGGGCCGGCAAGGGGCTCACGGCCCGCTGCGCGCGGCGGCCGCGAAGCGTGCGGAGCACGCCGCCGACCAGACCGCGGCGCTTCGGCGGGGCGCCACTGGCTGCCCTGCCCTTGCGGCCAAACTCCTGCCACTGCCAGTAGTACGGATCGTCCGGGTTCTGCGCGCCGGTGAGGCCGCTGGCCTGCTTGAACTTGGCGATCGCGCGGCCCTTGAGCGGCTTGACGTTGACGAACACACCAACGTCGCCGGCCTGGCGAGCCTGCTTGCTTGTGCGGACGCGGATCGCATCGCGCAGCGTGCCAGCCTTGCGGTAGCGGTGCGGGCTGCGCAGCACGGGCGCGCGGGCCTTGATGGCATCCCGCACCAGGCGGCCACCGGCCGCGAGCGCGTTACGCAAGGCCTGGCGGCGCAGCTTGTCGGGCAGCGCGCGGAGCTGTGCCTTCAGTTCGTCCAGACCGCTGATGCGGACCTCGATGTCACCGGCCATCGCGCATGCCCGAGGTAGCAAGGATCTCGATCCAGTCCAGACCGCCGTCGACGGCGATGGCCGATCCGATATCGAACGGGGTGCCAGGCCGCAGCCAGATGAGGCGCAGACCGCGGGCGATGATGGCCTCTGCCGGGCGCGCACTGCTGTAGCGGACGGCGATCACGGTGTCCATGGTCTGCTGGATCGCGGCGGCCTGCAGGCGCTCGCTGCCGCGAAGCGGCTGCATGCTGGCCCAGACGGGATCGCCGTCGTTGATCCAGCCGCCAGTGGGTTCATCGAGTTCGTTCGCGCCTTCAGCGCGGACCTGGAACTGCACACGCTGGTTCAGTTGCCCAGCGGAGTAGATGCGCGTGGCCATCGATTACACCCAGAGGCACTCGCGATCGAGCAGCGTGGCGAGGAGCGGGTTCTCGACCAGCGTGCCGCCGGCGATGGCCTCGGGATTCTTCAGCCAGGCGGCGACCTGAGCCTTGATGTACGTTTTCACGGACTCAGGCACGCGAATGGCGTCTTCATCACCGGTCGGGCCGCTGGTGACGTCGACGCGAACGCGAGGGCCACCGGCAACAGAGCCGAGTGCGGGCCAGCTGGAGCCCAGCGCGGGCGCGATGCTGGTTCCGGCGCCGCCGATGCCGGCCTCGAAGAAGGCGACGTCCGCATCATCGAGCTGCACGAACTGCGTGCCATCCCAGTACTGAACGCTGACGGCGGTGGCACCGAAAACGCGGAGAACCTCTGTGCTGGCCGGCCAGTCGGCGAAGCTCTGCCGCTGAACCTGCTGGCGATAGGTGCGGCCGGTGATGTGCTCGGCACACTCCCGGGCGGTGCCGATCGCGCCCTGGATGAACCCGTCCAGGTCGTTGCCGTCGACACGCGCGGCGGCCTTGGCTTCGTCGAGGGAGACGGGTTCGACGCCTTCGAGCCGAATGGTGGTGAGCATGGTGATGGCTTCGGTGTGTACCGGCAGGTTGGAAATTGAGGACGGCGCGTTAGTGCCAGGTTCGCCACAAGGCCAGCGCCGTGAGCACTGCAACGCCTATCAGCGCTACAGGTATGAGTACCTTGAAGCACGCGTAGGACTCTGCGAGGTTGTCCTCGAACGACTTGTCTCGATCACAACGTTTCACCATGGCTACCGGCAGGGGATGGAATTACTGGTCATCCATCGGCTGCGTGCGCACGCTGCCGACCTTGACGGTGACCGCCGTGGCTGACAGTGCGTCCATCACGCACGTCACCCCGAAGCCGCTGTTCGCCACCGCGCCGGTGGGGATCACAAACTCGGGCGTTGGAAGCATCAGGGTCACAGACTCGTCCGTGTCGTAGGCGAGCGACCCGAGCTGATTGGGCGGCGAGAAAGCCGACGCGATGGTCCCTGATGCGCTGCCTACGGCCATATTGGCGAGCGCGGAAAGTTGACGGATGCCAGAGGACAGGGCATTGACCGCCGTCACCTCCGCCAGCCATCGATACTTCTTGCCCACGAAGAGCGGCAGGCGCGCGTTCTGCGAGGCTGCGCTTGTGCGGATGGTGAAGGCACACCCTGCTCCCCCTGGCGTGCCGGTGACGACGATGTCGTAGCCGAGTCCATCGGAGCGTGCCACGCACGACACCGCGGGCGGGACAGTCCAGGTGCCCGTCGGCGCGTCCATAGCCCAGCCGGTAGGTAGTGTTCCTGTCGCAGGCGCCGTTGGCGTGGAGCCGGAGTTCGTCCACGGCGCGTAGTCGAAGAGATCGCGATTGCCAGAGTTGGCGCCGTAGTTGTCCGTCGCGCTGGTGACGTGGTTGTCGATCATAGGAATGACCGACCCGAGCAACGCCGCCCCCTTCTTGCCGATGCGCGACGCGCCGCGCGCGTTCCAATGCACCGAGTCGGCCGGCGCTGTCTGGTAGTAAGCCGAGGCACCATAGCCGTTGACATCGGCCGGCTGGATCAGTGCAGCGTAAGCGTCGAGGACGTAGACATTGCGATATCGCGTGGCCAGCCGTCGGATGAACGAGTTGATGTTCAGCAGGTTGGCATTTCGCGCAGCCGTGTAGTACGGGCCGCCGCTCGCAAACGGCGGCAGCGTCTGGATGACGACCATGACACCGCGATCGGTGGCCTGCTTCACGACCGACTCGATGTCAGCCACCGTTGCCAGATAGGCACGATCTTGAATGTTGTCGTTGGTACCGCCGATGAACCAGAGGATGTCGGGGTTGAGCGCCCAAGCCTCATTGACGCGTGCGAGGATTTCATCGGTGCGCTGGCCGCCGACGCCGAGGTTGGCGACGAACCGCATGGATGCACCCAGACGCGCATTCGTCTGGACCCAGGTACCCACACCATTGAGCACGTTCTGGCAGAGCACCACGCCACCGGTTGCCGTGCCTGCCGCCCCAGGCGGTGCCGGGCAGGTGAAGACCACGGCGCTCACGTACGTGATTGGCAGCAGGCGCCCGTGGAACGAGTTGTTGCTCGTCCCGCTGATGTTGCACGTCTGACCGTCCCGCATGTTGTGCACGGTCGCCGTGGTGACGGTGAGGACCCCATCGGCGAGGACGATCGAGCTGATGTTCACGCTCAGGTTGTTGAACCCGGCCAGGCTGTCGCCGAGGATGACCGTGCGCAGTCCTTTCCCAGCCCCTGACACCATGGATGGGTCGCCCACCAGCAGCGCCTTCGTCGCGGTGGAACGCGGCGCCTCAACTGCTTCCCCCGTCCCGACAAGATCTTTGGCCATGAGAGGCGGCAGGTCGATGACGGTACCGACCGGAAGATCGGCGGCCCCGAAATCGGGCTTACGGAGAATCTGGACTTTCATGCTGGACTCGCTGGTAGGCTGGCCAAGACAAAGGGCGCCGGTCACCCGGCGCCCTGCTCTTCTTCGATTTCCCGTCAGACCGGCGGGTTCGGGGTGGGCACGAGCGCCGCGCTTCCGAGCACCGCGATGGCCGCGATCGGCGCGTTGCCGGTGTTGCCGGAGGGCGTGATGGTCAGCCGCGTGTAGCGCTTGCCGCCGACGTAACCGAGCTTGCGGGTCTCGGCGTCGTCGGCGAAGTTGAAGCTGGCCAGCGCCTCGGTGCCGAGAAGGAAGGCGTCGTCGACCGGCGCCGCGTCGGAGAGGTTGGCCTGGTCGCCCTCTTCCAGCAGCACGGTGAAAGTCGCATCGGCGTCGGCCAGCGTGCCGGTGACGATGAGGTAGGTCAGCGACGAGTAGCCCTGGCGGTCGATGATGGTGCCGACCTGGGCAGTGTTGTCGGTCACAACGACGGGCGTGATCACCTTGAGCGGGTGGATCCGGTTCATCAGATCTTTCATGACGGTGTCCTTTCAGGTGTTGGAAGCGCGACGGCCGGCTGTTGTGCCGGCCGTCGCTAAGTGAGCCCGGAGGCTCAGGCCATGAACTTGAGGAACTTGACCGCCTCATAGTTCACCGCGCCACCGCCGGTGCGCTTCGTCGAATAGAAGCGCACGTAGGGCTTGGCGGTGAACGGGTCGCGCAGCGTGCGCACACCCATGCGGTCGACGATGGTGTAGGCCTCGGCGAAGTCGCCGAAGGCCAGCGACAGCGAGCCGGCGGCCAGGGCGGGCATGAACTGGTCGACCGCGACGGGGTAGCCGTTCAGACGCTCGGGCTGGCCGATCTGCAGGGACGGCTCCCACAGGTAACGGTCGGTCGACGATTCCTTCAGCTTGCGGGCCTTGGTGCGGACCTCGCGGCGCATCACCCAGCGGGCGTTCTGCAGGTAGGCGTCTTTCAGCGCGCCCTGGATGTCCTGGATCGGATCGAACTTGCCGGCGCCGAAGTCGCCGTCGGCGCCGGTCTTGATGTGCTCGAAGGTGCCCCAGGCGCGGGTATCGTCACCCGTGGCCGCGGTCGGGTAGGTCGCCAGGCCGCGCGGCTTCTCGATGCCGTCGCCCGTCCAGAAGGCCTGCCCTTCGACGCGAGCGAACTTGTTCGCCGTCTTGTCCGCCAGCCACGCCTCGATGTCGGTCGCGGCGTCGTCGATCAGCTTTTGAGTGACCTTGGGCTGCGCGTACATCTCGCCCGCCTCGATCTTGTACTTGCCGACTTGGGGCGTGTTCGTGTCGTTGCGCGAGCCCATCTCGGACACCCAGCCGGCATCGGTCTCGCCGTTGTCGATGATGCCTTCCAGCGAGTCGCCGCTCAGCGGGACCACCGTCGCGATCTGCCGCATGATCGACAGTTCGTAGATCTTCTTGACCATGCGGCCGACGGTCGGCGCCGGCATCAGGTAGCCGCCGTCCGGATCGGAGCCGGCGGACATGGCCTTGCGCTGGTCGGGCGTCAGGCGCTCGATATCGCCATGGCGGATCAGTTCGAAGAAGGCACCCTTGTACTGCGTGTACTGCTCGATCGAGACCTCGCCGGGAATGGGCTTGCCCTTGGACTGGAAGTCGGCGCGGAGCATGGCGTTCCAGGTCTTGCACTCGGCCTCCAGCGCCTCCTGCGCCTTGCCGTCACCGCCCATGCCGCCGGGGCGAGCCAGCTTCAGCATCAGGTCGTCGAACTGCTTCTTCACCTCGGCCATCTTGTCGAGGTCCTCGGTCAGCTTGGCCATCTTGGCTTCGAGATCGCTGACCGCCTTGCCGTCGGCCTTGGCCTTCACGATGGCGTCGTTCGTTTCCTTGAACGCCTTCCAGGCCTTGCCCTGGTCTTCGATCAGCTTCTTGATCTCGATGATGGCCGGCGCCGCGTCGTCGTCATCGCCGCCACCGCTGCTGTCCTTGCGCTCGATCTTGCCGAGGGCTTGGCTCAGCTTCTGCTTGCGCAGCACGGTAGGCATGCCGGCGGCCAGGATCAGGCCGGTCGGGTCCTGGGTCAGGGCATGGAACGCGGCCGTCATGTACGGGGTGGGGTCAGGCATTGCGTGGGCCGACACGGCGGCCAGCGCGCAGATCACCGCAAAGGCGGCGAGGGACAGGGTTCGCTTCATGATGTGAATGCTCCGATGATGGGTGGATTGCTCGTCGCCTCAGGCGAGGTCAGCGAGGTTCTGCCGCAGTGCGGCGGCGATTTCGCCCAGTCCACCAGCGTCACGCTGGCGCGGTTGCGAGTTGAAGCCTTTGGACACGATGGCCTTGGCTTCGCGGCTGCTGAACCCTGCGTCACGCAAGGCCTGTTCAGCGAGCCGAATTCCGGAAACGTGCTTGGCGGCCTGGATGCGCGCCTTGGGATTCGACGGGAAGGTGACCGGCGAAATCTCGATCAGCTTCACCTCCTGCAGGGTGCGCCGCGGCTGGTCGGGTTTCGTCTGCATCTGCCATTTCACCGGCACGTAGCCGATGCTCAGGCCGTTGATGGCAGGCCGCGGCTGCATCTTCATCAGCGTGTACATCTCGATGCCACGGACGGTGGGGGCGAGCTTGCCCTTGAGCAGCAGACCGGTGTCGTCTTCGCTCATGTCCGTCCACACGCCGATGGGCATCATGTCGTCTGCAGACATCTGCCAGCCGCCGTGCTGCTGCAGCATGGCCGGCCACTGACCGGAGGCCTTGGCCTCGCGGATGGCATTCTTGAAGGCGCCCTTGGCGATGACGTCGCCCTGGCTGTCGACGTTGCCGAACACGGCACCGTAGCCCTCGAAGAGCATCTCGTTCGCGTCGGTGCCGGCGAACTTCAGTTCGATCAGACCGCACTCGATACGGTCCACCGCCGCAGCGCTCTTGCGCTCGGGAAGCTTGTGCAGACGTGTGCACTGCGGATTGATGATCATGCGGAGGCTCCTGCAGGGTCGTCGTTGGGATCGGGGTTCGGCCCCGGCGCCGGAGGCTTGGGGAGATTGCTGGCCACAGGCAGCTTGGCGGCGTCGCCACCCATGGGGTTGAGTTCTTCGAGGCCCCGGACTTCGTCCTGGGTCATCCAGGCCGGCGATCCGCCGGCGCCGAGGGCCTTCGAGAAGTAGTCGCCGCGATCCTTCGTGGAGCCGCGCAGCAGGCCGCTGCCGATGAACTTGGCATAGATGCCCTGCTCCGCATCCTTCTCGGTCAGCACGTTGCAGTCGATGCTCTGCTCCAGGCGTTCCCACCAGGCCGCCATCGTGAATGTCACGTGCGCCTGGAAAAGCGCCTCGACGCTGGCAAAGGCCTGAGTCTTGTCGCCCGAATAGACCATGAGCGGCATCACGCCCATGCTCCGGCAGACTTCCTCGACCTGATAGCGGCGCGTCTCCAGGTGCTGGGCATCCACTCCCGTCATCGCGGTGGACAGCCACTTGGCTGCGCGATCCACGATCATCGGCAAGCCGCCGTTCTTCTCGCCAGCGTAGTTCTCGGCCAGGAACTGGCGCAGGTCCTTGTACTGCTGCGGGTTCAGCGTGCCTTCGACCGAATACACGCCGGTCGGGCGGACGCCATTCCTATGCAGGCCTGCGTGAGACGCCTCGGTTGCAATCGACAGGCCAATGGACTCACGCGCCAGGTCGAGCGGATCGAGGGCCTCCCAGCCGTTCCAGCTGGCGCCCTTGATGTGCCAGATCAGGCCCGAACTGAATTCGCGCGTCTTGCCATCGTGCCCGACGACGGTGTAGATCACGTCGATGCCATCGGGCGCGAGGCGTGTCGTCACGCTGCCGGGCTCGAGCGGGATCAGCTCGCGGATGACGCCGCTGACGATCGTCTTGAAGCAGTAGGCACGGCCGGCCAGCGCCAAGTGCAGCCCGATGGTCTCCCGGAACTCGAACGAGGTCTGCCAGGGATTGGGCTTGCGATACAGGACGCGATACAGCGCATGCTCGCGCGCCGGGTGCTTGCTGCCGTCTGCCCGCTCCTCGAAGAGCTTGAGCGGGACCTGCGCCAGGCCGTGGGCGATCACGCGCGCGCAAGCCAATGCTGTGGCGCAGCGCAGCGCGGATTTCCACGTCACAGCCTCGCCGGCCTTGCTGAGCCGGCCACCGAAGATCTCCCGGAATAGCTTCAGCGAGCCGTCATCGGCGGCCTTGCGCGGGAACAGCGCGCCGACGATGAAGCCCATCAGGCATCCCTCCGCGCAGCGAGCACGCCGCCCGCCAGCAGCAGCACGCCGCAGCTGATGTAGCCGGCGGGCGCGTAGATCAGCCAGGCGCCGTAGGAGACGAGGCCGGCGCCGGCGAGCATGAGCACGTCGACGACATGCGGGGCCAGGGCTTGCGCGATGCGCTTCATTCGGCGGTCTCCCAGAAGCTCTTGGTCTCGGCCACGACGCCAGCCATCGCCCGGGCGACGGCGATGATGGTGGCCACGGCCGCGTCGATCTTCTTCTCGGCGCTGGACTTGCGCGGGAAGATGTTCTCGTTGCGATCCGGGAAGACCTCGACGTTGCTGAACATCCAGACGGTGGCCGGGTTGTCGTCGTGGTGAAAGCGCCCGGAGTCAACCAGCGCCTGGATCAGCTTCATCGGCTCGCTGAGGTTGCGCACGTTCATCGGCAGATCAACGACGGTGAAGCCGTCGGCCTGCAGCGCCGGCGCGATCTCGCGCGAGCCCCAGGGGTCCATGGCGATCTCGGCGACAAGGATGCGCTCGGCATCCTCCATCGCGTCTTCCTTGATCTGGTTGAGGTCGATCATGTTTCCCGGCGTCTTCACCAGGTGCCCGGTCTCGGCCCAGCCTCGGTAGTGCTCGTTCTCCGGCTTCTCGACGGCAGCAGCCGGCAGGTAGTTCCGCGTGAACAGGTAGTAGTGCATCTCGCCGTCGATCTCGCGCTTGAAGATGAGGGCCTTGCTGGCGATGTCGATCTTGCTGGCCAGGTCGAGCCCCATCCAGGCTGGGTCATTCAGGAACTGCTCGATCGACAGCGAGGCGTCCCCGCAGCGCTGGAAGTTCTGCAGGTTGAGCCAGGGGCTGGCGGCGTTCACCCAGATGTTCAGGTGCTTGGTCTTGAAGACCGACTGCTTGCGCGGATCGTTCAGCGCGTCCTGCAGCTGGGCCTTCAGGAAGTCCGCATCGACGCTGATGCCGTAGTTCGGGTTCGCCTTGATCAGCGAACGCAGGTCCGTCCAGTCGTCTTCCGGGTCGATACCGTAGATGACGCCGAAGCGGCGCTCGTCGATGATGACGCCTTCGAGGATGCGCTGCAGGCTGACCTGGTGCACGTAGCATGGCCCGCCCACGTTCGGACCGGCCGTGGTGATCATCAGCAGCAGCGGCTGGGAGCGTGCGCCCATGCCCGTCTTCATCGTGTCGTACAGCTCGGCGGTGTTGTGCTCGTGGTATTCGTCCACGATCGCGCAGCTGGGCGACGCACCGTCGCCGGGCTTGCCGATGATCGGCTCGAACTTGCTGTTCGTCGTCAGAACGCTGATGTTCGACGCGTTGACGGCGACGCCGAAGCGGGCGCGGAACTCGGCACCGGCATTGCCGCTGGCCATCAGGCGCGCGGGACGGAACACTTCCTGCGCCTGGTCGCGCGAGGTGGCGCCGCTGTACACCTCGGCGCCGTGCTCGCCGTCCACGGCCAGCATATAGAGGCCGATCACCGCGGCGATGGTGCTCTTCGCGTTCTTCCGCGGCACGACCAGGTCGGCACTGCGGAAGCGGCGCTTGCCAGTCTCCCGGTGCACCCAGCCGAACAGCGTGGTGAGGAAGAAGCACTGCCAGCCCTCCAGGCGGATGCGCATCCCCTGCGCCGCCCAGTCGCCCTTGATGTGCGGCTGCAGCTCGGCGAACACGCAGATGCGCACGGCGGGAAAGTACGTCTTGCCCTTCGAGTCAGTCAGCTCCGGATTGAACACGTAGGGGAACGACGGATCCAGCAGCTGACGGCCGAGGTCGTTGATTTGACGCTGGCAAGCGAGCACCGTGTAGCGGCACGCCGGGATCTTGCCAGCGACGACGTCGGCGGCGTACTGGTTCGCGAGGGCGACGAAGTCCTTCATCGCTCAGAGGCCCCCATAGCCGGCGCGGGCATCACCCTCGGGCTCACCCTCGGTGAACAGCTCGCGCTGCCGCACGGCGCTGGTCGACACCTTGCCGCGCGTGGCGGGGCTCAGACCGAACTCGGCGAGGAAGGTCTGCACCTGCTGGGCGGCCTTGTTCGCGATCACCCAGTGCGGCGAGTACGTCATGTGCCCGCCGGGCGTCGGGATCGTCATGCCGTCGCCGCCCTTCCACTCCTCCCCTCGGGCTTCGGCCTCGGCCCGCCGAGTCTCGGCAATGCCCATGGCGCGCGCGAGCTGCTCTTCGGACCACACTAGGCGCGCCCAGGCCTGGCAGTACAGCGCAAGCGCTGACCGATCCAGCTTCGAGATGAGTCCGTAGCGCTCCAACTCGGGCGCGATGCGCCGCCATTCCTTGCGAGCCTCGGGCAGCAGGTGCTTCGGGCAGCCGGGAATCTCGACCTCGGGCTGTAGGCCATCGGTAAGGTCCGCAGCGGACAGCTTGCTGGGGTTGCCCCGCAGCAGGTGCACGTTGGCGGGGAGCGCTTTGCGCCCCATCAGCAACCGCCCTTCGTGCCGGCAGGGGGTACCCCCCCTCCCTGATATCCCGCACGCGAAAATTCGACTAGACGATCGGTCCGGAGACTCGACGCCCCAGACTTTCGAGCCCCCCCGGGGGTCTGGGCCTCGGGCGCCGGGGCCACGGGAAGGCCGCCAGCGCGCGCCTGGACGGCCTCAGCGGCCGTCTTCGAGGCGTGGCAGTCGGTGCAGATGGTCTGCAGGTTCGACGGCTCATCGGTCCCGCCAGCGGCCTTCGCGAGCACGTGGTCGACGGTGCGGCAGCTGGGCGTGGTGACACCGTTGCGCAGGCAGGGCTGGCACAGGCCGGCATCGCGGCGCAGGATCTGACGGCGCAGCTTGTCCCAGGCAGTGCCGTAGCCTCGCTCATGCCGTGAGCCACGGCGGCTGTCGGCGAAGCTGCCCGGCTTCACCTTGTGATCCATGCAGCGGCTCGACCCGTCAGAGACGAGGGCCTTGCAGACGGTGCAAGGCCGAGGCGAGGTGGATGGCATGGAAGGGAGCGCAGAAGCGCGAACGCCCAGCGCGATGGCCGGGCGTTCGATGTGGCGCTGAGTGACAGAGCGCCGAATTTGCCTGAAATGTAGCACCAAACAATAACGCGTCAAACTCCTTTTTGCGGGCGAGCGCTGGTGCCGTCACCGTGGGTCAGCAAGGCAGGCCGCAGCAGCAGGTGTGCCCGCGCGACGCGCTGGGTGACGGTGCTCGCCGAGCACTGCAGACGCTCGGCCTGGTCGGCAAGAGACAGGCGCAGGCAGTAGTGCACGACCAGCGTGTTCCCCATGCGCACGCTCAGTGCAGACACGGCGCGATGCGTGCGCCTGGCCGAGCTGTGCACCCCGGTCTTCATCGTGGGCGTCAGGCCCGGGCTTGGCGGGCTCCAGTCGGGGTGCAGCACGCTCATGGTGCTGAACCCTGATCCGTCACCGACCTGCAGCCACTGCGCCCATTCGATCAGCAGCCGCTCAATCCTTTCATCTTTCCCCATCTCTTTCCTTTTGAAGGTGAAGGTGTTGCGTGAGTTACGTGAGGTGTTGCGCCGCAAAGGCGCGCCGTTACGCGTGTTGCGCTGTTTCGAGGGGCCTGCCTCGCATGTGAGAAAACGAAGAGCAAGAGGCCATCGGTCGATCGAGCCGGCACGCATGCGTGCGCACGGGGGAAGGCCGCGAAACGGCGCAACACGCGTAACGGCGCGCCTTTGCGACGAAACGGCGTGAGGAACACGAGCAACAGCTAGTTCCCATCGGGAGGCTCCGGCGCACCATCGGCGAACCGCCCGCGGTGCATGAACCGACGAAGGCGCTGCTCGAAGGCGTCGATGCAGCTCGCAGCCCACGCGCCCTCGGTCACCATCCGTCCCGTCACCAGGTCGGGCTCGCGGTTCTCGCACCCTCGCGGAATCCAGATGCGGGCGCACGTGCGGCCGCCGCCCTCGTTCGGTATCTGGACCACCTTCTTCGACAGCAGCGGGTCAAGCCGCCGGCCATCGTCGTCGCGCTCGATGCGCTCGCCGACGAAGCGCTCGGCATCCAGCGTGAACTCGGCCTGCTTCGGCCAGAAGCGCTCGCCCGTCGAGTCGGCCCAGCGGCGGAAGCCGCGGTACAGCTGCTCGACGCTGCACACGCCCATGGGCAGATCCAGGTAGCCGGCGATCCACTCGTGCATGAACCGCTCGCCGGGCTTCAGGCCCCGCTCGATCAGCGAGGCCTTCGCCTCGGTCAGCGGCGGCTTCGTGTGCCGGCTGAAGCCGTCGAGCGGGTAATGCATCAGGAAGTGCAGGAACTTCGCCGCGCCGCCATCCTTCAGGAACGCGCGGACGCGTGCATACAGATCGCCGTCCTCGGCCGTTGGCGTGTAGATCACCAGGAATCGCCGATCACCCTGTTCCAGGGCCAGCGGCTGGCTCTCGTTCGACAGGAACACCAGGTTCGCGTGGTTGCTCTCCCAGCGCGTGTCCATATGCATGGCCCGGATCGGGATCTTGGTCTCCTGCGTGATGATCCACTTCAAGCGGTTCTTGACGTGGTACATCTCCTGCCGGCTCACCACCTCGTCGCCGACGATCAGCATCCGCCGCGACAGCCAGGTGTTGTACTTGTCCTCCAGTTCGGTCTGGCCGACCATCACGCCGTAGGCGCCGTACAGGTCGCGCAGCACGTCGAAGAACAGGTTCTTGCCCGTGCCCTGCGGGCCATGGAACACCAGCGCGGTGTCCATCTTCGAGCCGATGCGCTGCAGCGGCAGCGCGCACCAGCTCAGCACCCAATCGACGATCTCCTCGACGCCCAGCTCGGGCACGCTGCCCGTCGCCCGCGCCCGGCTCGTGCTGCACAGGTGCGTCAGCAGCTCGACCATCACCGCGCAGTCGCCCTCGACCGGCTCCACCGGCAGGCCGGCGAAGAGGTTCAGCTGATCCTCCGGCAGCTCCTGCCCGGGCTCAAAGACGATGTCTTCCAGGTAGATCACACGCCGGTCCGGCGACGCCATCCACACGTTCACCGCGTCCTTGCCGAAGGTGTAGCGCAGGTGCGCGATCTTGATCGCCTCGCGCCGCTCCAGGTCCCAGGCCATCTCCGAGCCGTACTGGTAGGCGAACCGCTCGCGCAGCACCTTCAGGTTCTCAAGCAGGTGCGGCGGCAGCTTCTTCGGCCGCGCCTTCGCGCTCCCCTTTCCCCTGGCGGGCGCTGGATCGTCTTCTTCTTCGTCCTCCTGCCCTCCCGTGTCCGCAGGCGCGGTGGCCGCGCCTGCAGGGGGGAGAGGGGATCTACCTCGCGGCGCCGGTCCAGCCGCAGGCTCGCCTTCGTCGGGCGGCTCGGGCCGGCGAGCCGGAGCGGGCGCATCGCTGCGTCTGCGCTTCTCCTCGATCGGCTGGCCAATGCACGACGCCAGCCACAGCAGCGCCTCGTGTGCAGACAGGCCACGCCGCTCCATCACCACGTCTACGGGCGACTTCCCGGTCTCCTCGCCGAAGTCCATGATGCCGGCCGGCAGCAGCTGCAGGTCTTCCTGCAGGTCGCGGCCCAGCTCTTTCGAGGTGATCCGGTAGCCATCGCGCCATGGCTTGATGCCCGGGAAGACGACGGGCACCCAGCGATCGAGGCAGGTCAGCGCCTCATCGTTGATTCGCCTGAAGTCGTCGCCGGCGTCGCCCGTCTGCACCGCCCGCGCCCGAGGCTTCGGGCTGGCCTTCGGCTTCACCGGCTGCCCGTCGGCCGCCGCCTGGCGCAGTTGCTCGGCCTCGCGCAACGCCCGCTTCTCGTCGCGGCTGCGCTCGTTCGCCTCCTCGCACCAGGTGCGCATCGTCGCCATCGCCTCGACGTCGATGGCGACCGGCTCATCGGCCGAGTCGCCCCAATGCTGGCCCGTGCACGTGAAGAACTGCCGGCTGCAGTACACCTCCAGGCCGATCGCGTCGGACTTGAAGCTCTCCAGCTCGCCGGCCATGATGATGTGCACGCCGGTGCCGGAGACGCTGCGCTCCGCGTAGCCCGGGCACATCGCCAGCACCTTCGCGCAGATCTCGCTGACCTCGCCGCTCTCCGCATCGATCGCGCCGTCGATGTCCACGCCGACCAGGCCGTCACCTGGCAGGAACGCGAAGCCGATGCCGGCCCAGTAGAGGTTCCGCTCGATGGCCTCCATCACCTCGCCGAACGTCACCAGGGCCGCCCGGTCCAGCTCGTCGCCCTGCTCTACCTGCGGCTGCGTCTCGGTGGGCTTGCCGTCCGCGGGCTTCCCGTTCGGCCAGCCGCGGGGCTCGCCCGACATGTAGAACGGCACCTTCGCCGGCTTGCCCTTCGGCTTCGGGATCAAGCGCCACAGCAGCCACTGCTGCCGGTCCCGCATCGCCTGCGGCATGCGCGCCAGGCTCTGGACAAGGCGCGCGCGATCGCGCAGCTGCTGCTCGCGTGACGGCATCAGCGAAGCCCCTGTCGGCGCGCCGCGTTTTCGCGGCTCTGGTGATCGGCGCGGCAGTCCGCATCGCAGTACACGACGTGCGGCATGCACGCCTCGCCACAGTTCGTGCAGACACCGGGCCGGCTGCGCGGCGTTCGTTCCGCCCGCAGCTGCTGCTCCCGCAGCGCCGCTTCGCGCGACTGCTCCTCGCAGAGCGTCGCCATGTCGTCGACGCCAAGCCGTTCCGTCGTGTCACGGCCCCCGAGCGGCGCACGCTCGGGTCCAAGATAGGCGCCGCTCATGCCAGCGCCTCGGCGAACAGCGGCAGCTGCTCCGGCATCCGCAGCTCGTAGAGCGGCACCGGCCGCTTCACGCCCGGCACGCGTGCGGACTTCGGGCTCTTGCGCACCAGGCCGTCGCGGATCAGGTTGCCCAGCGTGCGCCGCGTGGCCTCGAAGCCCACGCAGGCCAGCGCGGCCAGCACGCGCGCCGTCACCGGTTTGCCCAGCTCGCGCATCTTCCGCGTGAGCGCCTGGCGGATCTCGCCGACGGGCCTCACGGCTGCACCTCAATGCGCGGCAGCGCCGCCTGCAGCATCACCTTCATACCCAACCCCTATGAATACTTGATCTAAGAATGGGGCTGACGCCGACCCGCGGCGCCAACCCGGGGACAGCTACTCTTGATTCGTGGCGAGAGTCATCACTTGACCCTCGCCACTTTGGGGCGAGCCACCTTGCGCAGGTGCGCCGGCTTGCCGCCTTCGTGCCGCTCTGCGATGCGCTCGCGCAGCACCTGCAGAGCCTCCTGGAGATCGGCGATCTCGCTGTCGACCTCAGCCATCTCGCGACCGTTGATGTCGTCGTCTTCCAGCGCCTTCGTCACGCAGGTCAGCAGGCCACCGAACTCGCCGACGGCAGTGCTCAGCGCACTGGCCGGCGAGGCGCTGACCTTGGCTGCGCCTCGGCGCCGCTGCAGCGTGTAGCCCAGCGCAGCAGCCTCGACCTGCAGGCCGCCGTGGTCGCCGGTGACCAGCTGCAGCTCGATGGCCTCCTCGGGGCTGAACCACTGCGTCAAGTACGTGGGACTGGCCTTGTGGTTCAGCGTCGGCGCCTTCATGTCGAGCGCCGCGGCAAGTGCCTTCGTGCCCAGCGGGTAGCGCCGCACGGCGCGCTGCAATGCCCGCGTCTTATCCATGCGCCGACTCCGGCGCGGGCCGCTGGGAATCGTCATCGATGACCCCGAGGCGCAGACGCTCCAGGCGCACCACAACATCGCCCCCATCCAGGATTCGGCGTTCGACCGTGAGCACTGGATAGGCGAGCGGCTCCATCCGCAACGTCGCGCCGAACACGTTCGTGAGGTCTTCGACGCCGAGTGCCTTCAGCAGGGCAACGTTGACTTGAGCTGCGCTACGCGCCATGGCTCACCTCCCTAAGCACGGGGGCGGCGTCGGTGCTTTGCCCTGACAGTGACGAGCCTGGAGACTCTCCGGCATGCACATCGACCAGATCGTCAATCGCGACCCGAACCCCATTCCTGCGAGCCAGCTTTATCAGCGCAAGCGCTGTGCTCGCCCGAGGATCCGGTGTCTTGCCCTTTCGAATGTCGCTGATAGTGCTCTGCCCGCAGGCGCACGCCCGCGCGATCTGCGCCTGCGTCATGCCCACCGTCGTCAACTCCGCGACGAGCTGTTGATAGTCCATAGGGTCGGCAGAATATCGGCATACCGATTTTCGGTCAATCGGATTTCCAATATCGGAATGCCGTAGCCTGCCGATATGGCGACCGAATTCGGAAAGCGGCTAAAGGCCGCGCGCGCTCACGCGAAGATGACTCAAAAGACTCTGGCTGCAGCCGTCGGCATTGGTCAAGGCACGCTGTCCGAGCTGGAGAGCGACGGCCATGGGTCCGCGTACACAACGCAGCTCGCCGCTGCATGCAAGGTTGACGCGACTTGGTTATCCAGCGGAGAGGGCGAAATGATCCGCTACGCGCTCCCGCCAGCCCCCGTCACTCACATCGCGGCTCAGCAGTCCACCGACGCGGCCACGCTGATTAGATTGGGGCAAATGCTTGCCAGCCTAGCGCCTGAACGACGGGCACCAGTCGGCGCTCTTCTCAATGGATTCGCTCTTGAGGGCGGCTCCGCTATGTACGTCGACCTGCTGCTGCAGATGATGAGTCGCGGACCCTCAGCAAAGTCTGCCCAGCGATAGTCGCCCCCGCTCGAATTTATTCGTTCCCTAAGCGACGCTAGCCCTTGCCTGACGGTAATCTGACCATCGACCGCATCACGAGCGTTGAGTCGTGCGATTCGACCTCTTTCGACCCTCGCCACCTCAGATTCGGCTGCGCAACCATTCCAGCACGATCATCAACACGAGGCTGACCAGCGCGAGCAAGGGAAGGTTGTCGAAGATTGACCATTTGGCTTGCGTCGGTTCGACTGGAACTAGCGCAACCTGGCAATGCTTGCAACGTGACGCGTCCATCCGAACCAGTTCTCGACAATCGGGACAGCGCACATGCGTCTTCGCCGTGGGTGCCTCGGGGTCGTGTGGAGGTTTGCGGCCTGCAATGATCATGAGCAGACCGATGACGACTGCACCGAATCCCCACGTACCGGCTTGGCCCATCACCACTCCAAGCGTGCATGACGCCAGGATCCCCAACAGACCCAGCGTGAAGAACAGATAGCCAAACGCGCGCATGTCACCTCCCTTTTTCCGAATTCTAGGAAGGGCATCAGGCGCAGAGGTTCGGTGATTCCCGCATAAATATCGGCAAACCGATTGACACAAAAATCGGTTTGCCGATAATCGCCTTCACCAAACGGAGGCGACCATGCACGCTGCAACTCAGACCCCGATCCAGCCAGGCGCCGGCCGCTTGGTCGAAGACTGGCAGAGCCACCTGAAGTTCGCCGGCCGCGAGCCGCGCACCCTCGCTGAACTCGCGGTCGCCCGCGCCGACCACGAGCACCGCTCGCGACTCGCCGAGATCCGCAAGCTCGGCACGAAGCTCACCCAGCTCGACGCGTTCATCGCACCGCTGGCAGCCAAGGGCATCAAGCTCAATCAGCGCCACATCACCACGTACGACGACGGCAAGACCATCCGGGTTCAGACCGCTATGGGCCAGCGCAATGACGACGCGCTGCACCAGGCGCTCCTGGAGCTGGGCTTCCGCGAAATCGAGCGCAGCCACATGTACAGCACGACCGACATGCTCACGCTGAAGCACGGCCGATCGCTGTTCGTGAAGATCGACGTCAGCCAGTTCAGCACCGGACAGGCGGCGACCGATCAGCACCGCGCCGTCAGCTGGTTTGCACAGCGGAGGTTCGTCCGGCTCTGCGGCGACCAGAGCCTCGGCGGCAAGCCGATCCAGCTCTTCGGCCGCGGCCGCCAGTACTTCGTGCCGGCCGCAGCATGAGCGCGATCTCCGCCATCTGCTTCCACCTGCGCCGCGCGTGGCTGGAGCTGGAGATCCTGCGGCTCTCCGAGCGCCACCGCGAGCTGCGGCACGGCATCGCGCTCGACCAGGCCGCAGCCGCCGTTCATCAGCAGCACTTCAGCAGCTCGCCCGTCCTGCGCGGCCGCATGCACGACGAGAAGCAGCAGCTCGCCAAGGTCACCACGAAGCTGAACGAGCGTCTCTACGCGCTGGCAAAGCTGGAGCTGCGGGCATGAACGCCGCCCAGCTCAACATGCTCGACGCGGCGCCACGCGCTATGCGCGCACCGCTGGCCTGGCTGCAGCACGCGGAGCTGCCGCAGGCCTTCCGCGCCTGCTATCGCTGCACGCACGGTGCCGACCACGGCATTGAGCGCTACTGCCGCCACCCCGAGCTGCTCGACCGCGGCGCATCGCAGCCCGTGGCGATCGTCCGCGCCTGGGGCGGCGGCTGCGGGCCCGACGCCCAGCACCTGACCGATCCAGCCCTCGCCTGACCGGAGGTGCAGCCATGGCCACCACGACCGCTCACGCCGACGTGTCCGCAGATGCCATCGAGCAGCTGTACGCAGACTCGCGCCGCCCCGACTGGCCACCGCTGGCCGAGCTGCGCCGCCACTACGCGATCTACGCCTCGCTGCGCGGCCGCGCGCTGGCCCTCGAACGGGGTCAGCCCTTGCCGCCCGCAGCCCCCTCTCCGCCGCCGGCGCCGGCCCTGACGACGCGCCTTCACCACCCGCCCCAGTTCGATCACAAGCGCCTCGCCGCCGGCGAGCGCGAGGACGACTAACCACCACCAAGCCATCATGACGACTGAACCGATCAAGCCCACACTCACCGCCGAACAACTCGCCGAGCTGAGCCTCGACAGCGGCGAACACATCGACGCGTCCCAGGGGCATTGCCTGCTGGAGGTGGTCAGCCTCTTCGCGGGCGAGCCCTTCAGCGACCACCCCGCATGCGTTGATCCCGTCCTGGCGCAGTTCGGCCGTAGCTGGAACGACGGCATGCGGTCCAACGAAGAGCGCGCCCAGCTCAAGCAGTACATCCCGCTGCTGCCCGGCACGAATCGCGGCGAGGCGCTGAGCCTGAAGCGCAGTTGGATGGCACTGGACTGGGCAATCCGCGTCCACCTGCCACAGTGGCTGGAGCTCTCGCCCGACCTCGCCGAGCACGCAGTGGCCCTGCGTGCGATGGCCCCGATCACAGACCAGCAAGGTCTTGACCTTGCGAGGTCTGCACTCGACAACGCTGCGCGTTGTGCGGCCGCCGCCAGGGCCGCCGCCAGGGCCGCCGCCTGGGCCGCCGCCTGGGACGCCGCCAGGGCCGCCGCCTGGGACGCCGCCAGGGACGCCGCCAGGGCCGCCGCCTGGGACGCCGCCAGGGCCGCCGCCTGGGACGCCGCCTGGGACGCCGCCAGGGCCGCCGCCTGGGCCGCCGCCTGGGCCGCCGCCTGGGACGCCGCCAGGGCCGCCGCCCAAAGGGCGTTG